>NZ_JBMHFF010000003.1:0-536520 GCF_049166575.1 Chryseobacterium sp. GP-SGM7
ATATCCTATTAAATAATGCATCACCTTTCGATCACACATCCCCTAATAAAAGTATTTCTTAATGTTCCCCGCTTATCTAAAAGCTCCTCTGCGCTACTGAAGCTCTCTCGTTTTTCAGTGCGGCAAAGATATAGCAGATAAATACACGAAACAAATAATTAATAATCAATTATTTTGCTTGTGGAAAAGTATTAAAGTAAAACACTGGTTTAACAGACATTGAACGAAGTACTCAAGTTATCCACAGTGTTCATATTGCCATGCTAAAAGAGAATGATGTGATTATAATGGTTTTAATTGAAAGATTATGACACAGAATATAGAATTTTACACATCCAATAGTTTATTACAAGTTATTGTGTATAGATAAACTCAATGTAAAGAGATTACAAAAATTAAGCCAGCAAATTATTTTGATACCTTATATATTAACTAAAGATTTCACTCCTACAGAGGTCTTTATTTAATCTCTTTGTTCATTCTACAAGTTATTGCTCCTCCTTGTATTTATGTGAAATTTTATTAACTGCACCAAAATTTCTATTTATGACTAAAATCTTAGCCCCGATCGTAGCTTTGTTTGAGCTCATTTTCTTTTTCAAAGAAAATAGCGAGTGCGGAGAGCGGGAAATAGCTCCTTAAAAAATGAGTATTGGAAAAATTTGGTCTACAAAAATGGATTGTAATTAAAAATGTCCCTGAAAATTCAGAGACATTATTATATTGTATATAGTTGATAATTAAAATTCGGCATTTTTCGGAGTTCTCGGGAAAGGAATCACGTCACGAATATTTGTCATTCCGGTTACGAAGAGCACCAGTCTTTCTAAACCAAGCCCGAAACCTGCATGCGGAACTGATCCGAATCTTCTCGTATCAAGATACCACCACAATTCATGCTCGTCAACGTGCATTTCTGACATTTTAGTTTTCAGAACATCCAATCTTGCTTCTCTTTCAGAACCACCTATAATTTCACCGATTCCTGGGAAAAGTACATCCATTGCGGCAACCGTTTTATTATCATCGTTCAGCTTCATGTAGAATGCTTTGATCTCTTTTGGATAATCAAATAAAACTACAGGACATTCAAAATGCTTTTCAACCAAGAATCTTTCGTGCTCAGACTGAAGATCTGCACCCCACTCTTCAATTGGAAAGGCAAATTTTCCTTTTTTATTCTCTTTTGAGTTTAATAAAATCTCAATGGCTTCGGTGTAAGAAACTCTTTTGAAACGCTTAGCTATTACGTTTTCAAGCTTTTCGATCAAACCTTCTTTCGCTCTGTCTTTTTCCGGTTTAGATTTTTGCTCTTCTGCAAAACGTTTGTCTAAGAAATCCAAATCATCTTTACAGTTGTCTAAAACATATTGAATCACATATTTCAGGAAATCCTCTGCCAAATCGATATTGTCTTCCAGGTTATTGAAAGCAACTTCCGGCTCAATCATCCAGAATTCAGCTAAGTGACGAGTTGTATTTGAATTTTCAGCACGGAAAGTCGGTCCGAAAGTATAAATTCTTCCCAATCCCATTGCTGCAGTTTCACCTTCAAGCTGTCCGGAAACGGTTAAGTTTGTCTTTTTCCCAAAGAAATCCTGAGCAAAATCGATATCTCCCTGCTCATCTCTTGGAATATTATTTAAGTCAAAGTTGGTTACCCCAAACATTTCACCTGCACCTTCTGCATCAGCTCCGGTTACAATTGGTGTGTTGATATAAAAGAACTGGTTTTTATTGAAGAAAGAATGAATTGCAAAACTCACTGCATGACGAACTCTGAATACTGCCCCAAACAAATTGGTTCTGAACCTTAAATGCGCCTGATCTCTTAAAACCTCCAAAGAGTGTTTTTTAGGCTGCAAAATTGTTTTGTCTCTTTCTTCAGTAAAGTTATCCCCTAAAATAATGATTTTTTTAGCGATAATTTCCACCGTTTGTCCGGCTCCCTGGCTTTCTACTACCTCTCCTACTACTTTTAAAGAAGAAGCTGTGCTGATTTTAGAGATAATTTCTTCGTCAAAATTTTCGAAATCAACAACAATCTGCAAATTATTAATCGTAGAACCATCATTTAATGCAATAAAGCGGTTTGAACGGAAGGCTCTCACCCAACCGTAAACGGTAATATCATGATGTAATACTTTTTTGTAGTCTTGCAAGACTTCTTTAATCGTTTGCTTTTTCATTTCTTGATTGATAAATTTTGTCTAAAAATTAATGTTTGCAAAGTTACAAAAAAACAGCGCAAATGAAACTTTACGCCTTCCTTTTAAAGAATTATCCGATAATTTAATCTGAAAATAAGTTTTTAAGCTAAGATCAGTTAAAAAACACCGACTTTTTTCTCTCTTTTCCACTTCTGATTTTCCAGGCGTGGTAGAAACTCGGAACATCGTACTGCCACTTTGGAAGAATTAAAATAATCAGAATAACATCTAAATGAGAAATAAAACCTAAAGTTATTGTTAAATCAAAAGCCCAACCCGTTTTTTGAAAACCTATTAAAAATGTAAAAGCCAAAAGCAAACTCAATCCCCACAATTTTGAAAGCCAGGCATGAGTACAGGTTTCTTTCCTAAATTTTATCCAACTTACGATGTAGCAGAGCGCTTCCATAATAAAAATTAATAAAATACTCATCCATTCCTCGTTTATCAAATTTGGATTTAGAAAATATGCTGAAAAGCCCAATGACAACCAAAATACCAAATCAACCTGACTGTCGAGTCTTCTTAATTTTTCAGAGGAAACTCCGACTTTTCTTGCGATAATTCCGTCGAATATATCTGTAAATAAACCGATGTACATTAAAGTAAGAATGATAAATCTAGATTCTGCACCATTTAAATAAGACAGTAAAATGATTATTGGTGCAAGAAAAAATCTTATTCCTATTAATATATAAGGTATTGTATTCATGATTTTTTAGTTTTAGATTTAAAATTCCAATTCACGAATGGTAATTTTCTTTTTTGATTGACATTCCAGAATCCTATTTGAAAACCTTTGGAATCATTGCACGTATTATACAGCGCAATTTGCAATCCCCTACATTTTTGACTGATGTTCGCTAAAGGTGAAATTACCAAACCATTTGAAGTATGATGGATATTATATAGAGGTGAAACAGAGACACCATTGATTACTGAAGGAGCACCAATATTACTCGAAACATTAAATTCCAAACCATTCGTAACTGTTGGTTCCATATTAATAATTGAAATCTGAACTCCATTAATATTATTCATTTTTTCAGGAAGCTTATCCATTCCAATGTCAGAGAAACCCCAATTGTTAATACTTCCAACGTTTACAAGCATGAGAAACGGGAAGAATATGCCAAGTCCATTCATCCCTAAACCCAAACCATTAACTTTTTTCGGAGAAATTTCGGCATCAATTTCATCATAGTATTTCAGAAGAATTCCATTGACATTCTTGGTCTTTTTGGAAGGTGAAAATCCGAAAACTTTCGGCTTATCAGACTTAACATTCAAACTATCCTGCCCAAACATAAAACTGTTTAATAAAACAGCAATTATTAAAAATGATTTCGTTTTCATATTATTTGATTTTAAATTATAATTCAAAACTACCAACAGAACAATCTCACCCGAATGCGAAAAAAAATTAAAATAAATAACTACATTTGTGAAAATCGCAAAAATAATGCATCAGGAAATCTTACTCAAACAAATCAGAAAGAAAATCGGGGATAAATCTTTGAATGATGAGATTGCCAATATTCTCAATATCAGTTATGATGCAGCGCACAGAAGAACTTCTCTGAAAGCAAAATTCAGTTTTGAAGAAGCTTTGGAACTGGCAAAATATTATCAGATTTCGATTGACCAGTTTTTGGGAACGGAAAACCAACTGGTCGTTAAAAGAACTCAACCTGTAAAAACTCAGGAAGATTTATTGTATTTTTTTGAAAGCTCTCTGAAGATCTTGAATGTTTTTCAGAGTATCAATCAGTCAAAAGTATATTATTCTGCGAAAGATATTCCGTTTTTTTATACGATTTCGAATACTATTCTATCACGCTTCAAATTTTATGTCTGGATGAATTTGCTGAATGAAGATAAATTTTTAGGCCCATTTGAAGATTTTGATTTGCCTTATCATTCGCCAAAAAACGAAATGCTGAAAGATTTGTACGAAAGCCAAAATGTAACAGAAATCTGGAATGATACGACAATTATGAGTATTCTGATGCAGATTTCTTTTTATTCAGAAATGGGACTTTTGAAATACAAAGACATTGTTTTGATTTTAGAGGAAGTAAAAAGCGTTTTACAAAATATTGAACATAAAATACTTCACAATCCTGATTTTAATTTTTATGTGAATGATTTGGTGATATTAAGCAATAATATTCTGTTTAAAAATGAATATCAATCGTCATTTTTTATTCCATTTAATATGTTCGGATATATGATGACAAATGATGAAAACACCTGTAATGACACTTTGATTTATTTCGAACATGAAATTAAAAATTCAAAATCACTCAATACTTCCGGTAACAGGGAACGGAAAATATTTTTCAATAAAATGTATGAGCAGATTGAAAATTTAAAAAAGAAATTATCAAATGAATACCCTTCGTAACGGTGAGTTTTTCGGAAAAACCAATGAAACCCTAAATTTTGATGGTTTAACAATTACTGATACAGAATATACGCATTCTTTTGTTGATTGGCATTTTCACGAAAATCCGTATTTCACATTTCTTTTACAAGGAAATATGAAAGAAGGAAATAAAACCGAAATTTACGATTGCAAAGCAGGAACTTTACTGTATCATCATTGGGAAGATGCACATTACAATATAAAACCGGACGTTTTTACGAGAGGTTTTCACCTTGAAATCACGGAAAATTGGCTTGAAAAATTTCAAATTTCAAAAAATAAAGTGGAAGGAAGTTTCAATATTAAAAATCCGGCCTTAAAACTATTGATTTATCAAATTTTCAAAGAAACAAAACTGAATGATAGTTCTTTTGAGCTTTCTGTTCATCAGCTTTTGCTGAATCTATTTGAGCAAATGTCTCATCAGGAAAAAAATATTGAGAAGAAACCAGTTTGGGTAAAACAGATTGACGAAATTCTTCATGAAAGTTTCACAGAAAAACTGAGTCTGAACGAACTTTCACAAAATTTAAATATCCATCCGATTCATCTAAGCAGAGATTTTCAAAAATATTTCCATTGTAATTTGGGAGAATATATCAGAAAATTAAAAGTTGAAAAATCATTGACAATGCTCAACCATTATGAATCTTTGTCGGAAGTCGCTTTAGAATGCGGATTTTCAGATCAAAGTCATTTCATACGCTGTTTCAAAAAAAATGTAGGAATAACCCCACTAAAATATAAACAGATTTTAAAATAGCAGGATGTTAATTCCGTTCTATTTAATTCGAAACCTATCCCTTACTTTTGTTTCATAAAATTTATAATGAAATCTACCTTTTTACTTGTTCTGATCTTAGTTTTCGGATTTTCTTTGAGTCAAAATAAAAATATTGTTGAGCCTGAGAAGATTGAAAATTCTATTCAAAAAAATCATTTAAAGGAAATTGTATTTTTAGATAAAGTCATTCCATTGGAAAATCTGAAGGAATCTGATTTATTAAAAGCTATCACATTTCAGGAAAATATGGATTTTGATCTTAGAATTTTCCTGGACAACTCTTTAGTTAATTACTTACATCAAATTGATCCAGCTTTAACCACTGAAGAACTATTGAAAAAAGGAAATTATCAGTTCAATTTTTTGGTTGACGGAAAACTGATTTACACAGAAAACATAAATTCAGGAGCGGGAACAGCCGAAAGCAAAAAAATAAAAACGAATTTCAGAATTCCTTTTCTAAGTAAAACCAACGAAGATTCCTGGGGAAAATATGTATGGATGCGCTTTTACTATTCAAACGGAGGAATTGATGCTTTGGAAAGTGGAAATCACACATTGAAGATTCAAATTAAACCTTATCTGAAAACTTCAACGCTAAAGACAGGAAATATTATTGCAAAAGGAGAAATTCAACATATTATTCCACAAAAAAATATTTCTGAAGAGCAAATTGCGATTCAAAAAATTCAACCAAACAGCGGTTGGAAAGTCTCAACCGAAAAATTTAATGAGGAAAAAATTCGTGCTTTAAATAAAAAAGTTGCAGAAAACAGGTTTCGTGAAATTTCAGGAATTGTAGTCATAAAAAATGGAAAACTTTTGGTCGAAGAATATTTCAACGGATATAACAGAGACAGTTTGAATGATACACGCTCTGTCGGAAAGTCATTTTCATCAGCATTGATGGGAATTGCCATAAAAGACGGATATATTAAGAATGAAAATCAGGATCTTAAAAACTTTTACAATTTAAAATCTTTCAGCAATTATTCTTCTAAAAAAGACAGCGTGACCATCAAAAATTTATTGACGATGAGTTCTGCTTTTGAAGGAAATGATCAGGATCAGGAATCTCCGGGAAATGAAGAAAATATGTATCCTACAGAAAATTGGATAAAATTCGTTCTGGATTTGCCGATGAACGAAAATAAAATTGGTAAAAACTGGAATTATTTTACAGCAGGAGTCGTTTTAACTGGGGATATTCTTGATAAATATGTTCCTAAAGGATTGGAAAATTATGCTGATAAAAAATTGTTTCAACCTCTAGGAATTACAAATTACAAATGGCAATTTACGCCTCAGAAAAAACCATCTTTAGCAGGAGGTTTGAGAATGACTGCTTTGGATTTTGCAAAATTCGGACAGCTATATAAAAATAAAGGAGTCTGGAATGGTAAAGATATCCTTGATAACAACTGGGTGAAAAAAACTTTTACTAATTATTTTAGTGATGAAAAAGATTTCGAAGGTTACGGATATTTATTCTGGAGAAAAGTATACAAAGTCGTCGATAAAAGCTTTGAATCTTATCAATGTAACGGAAATGGCGGAAACAAAATTGTCATTTTCACCGAAATACCTTTAGTAATAGTCATTACAGCAAGAGCATACAACAAACCATATTCTCATTCACAAGCTGATAAAATGATTGAGGAGTATTTGCTTCCTGCGGTTAATTAGTAATAAAATATGAATATAAAGTTTTAATCATAATTCTAAAATCAGCAATCATTTGTCATTCCATAGGAATCTAAATCATTTTACTTCAGTGCGTTGAGATTCTTTCAGAATGACAAAAATGGAGCTAAATATTAAATTACTACTAATTACGGACATACATTAAATTTATTTTAGAATTGAAAATTCAATTAAGAAATTAAAATAAATCGATTTCAAATATAATTTTTAAATTTGATAAAATTTCAAAAAAATGACAACATTAGAGGAATCTATATATCAGGAAATTACAAAAAAATTAAAAGATGCTCCTAAAAATATTTTAGAGCGTGTTTTAGGTTATATAGATGGAATATCAGAAATAAAAAATGCTGATCAATTAAACAAATTGAAAATACAGGTCAACGAAGATTACGCTGATTATAAGTCCGGAAAAACAAAATTATTTACTATCGAAGAGGCAGAAAATAATGTAGAAAATTCAATTTCCGAGAATGAAAATTGAGATAACTGAGCTTTTCAGCAATAAGCTAAAGAGGCAAATACAATATATTTCTTTAGATAAACCTTCTGCAGCGAGAAAATTCAACAAATCTATCTTCACAAAAATTAAAGGACTTCATAAAAATCCAAAAATTAACAGAAGATCGATATTCTTTGACGACGAAAATATCCTTGATTTAGTTGTGAAAGGATATCTTATTGTTTACGAAATACTTCCTTCCGAAAAAAGAATCATTGTTTTCGGTTTTTACAAATGGGAAGAAAAACTATGATCACTCATCCTTCTTCGAAGGCACCAAAAACACATCAATCAAACCTTCCGGAAGCTGCATTTTGATAAATTTCTCATCGCGGTCAACCTCAAGAATCCAGTCTTTAATTAGTGGAATCACCACTTCTTTTCCATCAAGGTTAGTTACAAAATAATTCTGAGCCGTCTGATCATTTACAGATCTGATAACGCCACAGTTATTATCCTGCTCATCAAAAATTTCATATCCGATAATTTCGTGGTAATAAAATTGCTTTCCTGTCAGTTTTGGTAAAGAAGCCAGCGGTAAATACACATTTTTACCTAAAGACTGATCTACTAAAGCCTCAGAAGAGTTTTTGAAGGCAAGGTTGAGAGCATCCAGTTTGCTCCAAGAAGATTTTTCAATGAAAAAAGGAACCAACAAACCGTTGATTTCTACAAAAATAGAATCCAGGTTTTTATAAAGTTCGGGCTGGTCTGTATCTAATTTAAGAATCACATTTCCGGCAAGACCGTGTCTGCGGGTAATTTTCCCTAAAAAATAGCAATCTTCTTTTTTCATAATGCAAATATATAAGAAACCTTCAAGGTTTTGAAAACCTTGAAGGTTTAAATTAAAAAAGACACGAAAAAATCGTGCCTTTATTTTGTATCTTGTTGTAAGATTAAGCCTGAGTTTCTTCAGTACCTTCTGCTTCAGCAGTTGGCTCTTCTGTAGCTTCAGTAACTTCTTCTGCAGGTGCGTTTGCAGCTTCTTCAGCAGCTTTAGCATCAGCAATTACCTGAGCTGCAGCAGCAACTCTAGCTTCGTTTACTTTAGTTTCAGCATCAAAAGCAGCTTTCTTAGCATCAGATTTAGCAGTAGCCAAACCTTCTACTTTACCTTTTACTTTAGAATCTTTAGACTCTAACCACGCAGCAAATCTCTTTTCAGCTTCAGCTTCGTCAAAAGCACCTTTAGCAACACCACCTTGTAAGTGTTTTTTGTAAAGAGCACCTTTATAAGAAAGAATAGCTCTAGCCGTATCAGTTGGTTGAGCACCGTTGTTTAACCACTTTACAGCAGCGTCAACGTTCAAATCAATTGTAGCAGGGTTTGTAATTGGGTTGTAAGTACCTAGCTTTTCGATGAATCTACCATCTCTTCTAGCTCTTGCATCTGCAACCACGATGTGGAAAAAAGGTCTCCCTTTAGATCCGTGTCTTTGTAATCTGATTTTTACTGACATAATGTTTGAATTTTATGGGAACTCGTCCCGATTAAATATTTAAGTGTGCAAAGATAGAATTTTTTTTCAATTCTGAAAATTTTTATTGGAAGATAAAGCCGGAAGTTTGATATTTGTTTGCATTCATTATTTTTCAAGAGCCGGGAACCTGCTTTCCGCTGTATCTTTTTGCCAACACTTTTTTCAAGCCATACTCCAAAAAAAGGATGCCGCTGCAATCAGGGCTATTTTACCGCTTCGTTACAATTTTTGTTTATAGTCAAACAATTAGTGATTCTATGCATTAAAGTTGTTTAAAATCTCAAAAAGTCATTAAATGCTTCTTTAGAAGCAGAATCTGTGTAGAGAAATCGGAATTTAATTCATTGCAATCCGTAGGATTGCTATAAAAAACCTCCTTATCCGACATTCCAAATAGCGTTCCTACGGAACGCAGTTTGATTTTGAATATTATTTCTACACAGATAAAACTCCTACGGAGTTTCCTTTCAAAAGTAATTTCAAACTTTCATTAATTTTAAACAATCTCATTGGTAAATTGAAAAACTGTTACATTAAATTAATCAACATTTCCCATATAAAAAAGCCCTAAACATTTTTGGTTTTCCTCAATTGTCAAAGAATTTTTCAGATGGTCAACCAGTTTCGGAGAGCTCCAGTAACAGCCTACTCCATTTGCAGTACACGAAAGATACATATTCTGAACTGCCATAGAAACTGCGGCAATCTCTTCCCATTCCGGAACCATTCCACTGAAATTGACAACGATAGAAACCACCACATCTGCTTTATTGATTTTAAAACCAATGTCATTATATTTTTTCTCTAAAAAAACCTGTGGAGCCTGCGTTGATTTATAAATTTCCTGCATTTCCAAAGCTAATTTAGCTTTTTCATTGCCTTTAAAAATTTTAAAACGCCAGGGTTTAGTCCGTTTATGATTGGGAGCAAATGTCGCCGAATTCAAAATTTCATCCAAAATCTCCTGAGAAATTTCTGTTTCATTATAATCTTTCGGAAATATGCTTCTGCGTTGCTCTATGATTTCTTTTAAAACTTCTGCTTTGTTCATGGCAACAAAAATACGGAAAAGATGGAAGATGGAAGCGGGGTGATGGAAGTTTTTAGAGTTGCGAGATGCGAGATGCGAGATGCGAGATGCGTATCAAAAATAAAAGTTACATTGTTTCCAAAAAAGATTAGTAATAATTTTGATGAAATTATTTAAATACCACGAATGCACGAATATTAAAAACCCACAATCTTAAAAATTCGTGCATTCGTGGCATTCCCTTGGTACTTTTTACTTTTTCCTTGGCTCTTTTAAACTGTTTCTTTAAATAATCTCTTCAATCTTCTGATAAATCTTATTCAGCGTAAATTCTTCCCCGGCTTTCATCCCAATAATTTTTTTCGCCATCGGACTTTCGGGGGAAATAGCGTAGAAACGGTCGCCTTCAAAGAAAAATTCGCCCAAAGAAACGGAAATATAAAAACGGGCTTTGTTGGTAATGACTAACGAACCTAATTTGGCTTTTTCAGATTCAGAATTAAGGACTTTTTTCATTTGCTGCTGCATATTTTTCAGATTCGCCATCTGTTTATCCAGATGATAAATTTCATCCTGCATTTCTTCACGAATCGAGTCATATTTCGAGGTTTTCTTGACTTCACGACTGGCTTCCAAAGTGAAATTCAAATAAAACTCCAAAGTTTTTACCTTTCCAGAAATCATATCCCGTACAAAAACCCGCAAATCATTTTTATTGTAAGTCGCCTTCTGCATACATCTTTAATCTTTTACATAAAGATACTATTTTAATTTAAAAACAGATTTCGAATTTTGCATTAAAGATTCAAATATTAAATAAAAAAACTGCTTCCAGAAATTGAAAACAGTCTTTATATACATCCCGATTATCTTATTTTTCAACCAAAGCTTTCAGATTGGCAAATCCTTCATCGTAAGATTTTCCCATTTGGTAATCCATCACCGGTCGCATCATTTTCATCCAGGTTTCCTGTTTGGTATCCATACTCCAGGTTACTTTTGTAGAATTTCCTTCAGACGTTAAAATCATATCCGAAACTGCCTGTCCTTCAAAAGGTCTTTTGAAAATCATTTCCGTCTTTTGTTTTTCATTAGGCACAATTTCTTTGATTTCCTGACATCCTGCTCCAGCATCATCATTTTTACTGTCCCAACAGTATTTATCTCCCACTTCGCCAGAATTTCCGCTATAAACAAGCTTCATATTTTTATCTAATTTCATCCACGGATTCCACTCGTTAAAAGCTTTCATTGTACTGATTTGCTGCCAAACTTTTTCTCTCGGAGCATTGATAACTACTGATTTCTCATAATGATAATTTTCACCAAAAGCCAACATTGCGATTACTGAATACACCACCAGTAAAAGTAACAATCCTCCGATAATTTTAAAAAATGTCTTCATAGTTTTACATATTAATTATAATCTCAAAATTATATATTTTTTCCACATCTTCTCTTTTCCTATGACAAGATAATTTCAAAATGAGGCATTTTTGTCATAAACTGACGCGAAGGCATCTTATTTGAGTTTGAAATACGATTCAATTAATTAAATTTACCTTAAAAATAAATCAATGAATATTTTAACAGAAAAATTCAACACTCTATATCATTCTGCACCTTTTAATGAGATAGAAAATGAAGATTTTCTTCCGGCTTTCAAAGAATTGATTACCAATTCGGAAGCAGAAATTGACGCTATTATCAACAATTCTGACGAACCTACTTTTGAAAATGTAATTGAGGCACTCGCTTTTTCAGGCGAGCAGCTCGACAGAGCATCCAATATATTTTTCAATTTAAATTCTGCGGAAACCAGTGATGAATTACAGCAAATCGCTCAGGAAGTTTCTCCGATTTTAACCGAATATTCTTCAAAAATCTCTCAAAACGAAGCTTTGTTTAATAAAATTAAAAAAGTTTACGACGACAAAGAAAACTATGATCTAAACGAAGAGCAACAAATGCTTTTGAATGAAACGTATAAAGGTTTTGTGAGAAGCGGTGCCCTTTTAAATGAAGAAGACAAAGAAAAACTGAAGAAAATAAGCATGGATTTATCTTTAAAATCTCTTCAATTCGGACAAAATGTGTTGGCTTCAACCAATAATTATTTTAAACACATTACCAATAAAGAAGATTTAGCAGGAATTCCGGATGCCATTCTGGAACAATATGCAGAAGAAGCGAAGGAAAGAAATCTGGAAGGCTGGGTTGTAACTTTGCAATATCCAAGCTATATCCCGTTCATGACGTATGCTGAAAACCGTGAACTGAGAAAAGAAATTGCTTTGGCAAACGGTAAAAAATCTTTTGACGGTGGTGAATTCGACAATCAGAATTTAATTAAAGAACTTCTCAATTTAAAACAGGAAAAAGCAGAATTATTAGGTTTTAAAAATTATGCAGATTACGTTCTGGAAGAAAGAATGGCCAAATCTCCAGCCAAAGTAATCAACTTTTTAAACGAGCTTTTAACCAAAGCAAAACCATACGCTGAAAAAGAGATTGAAGAACTGAAATCTTTAGCAAAAGCCGACGGAATTGAAGAAATGCAAGGTTATGACCATGCATTTTATGCTGAAAAACTCCGTAAGGCAAAATATGATTTGAATGATGAGGAATTAAAACCTTATTTTCCTTTAGAACAGGTTCAGGAAGCAGTTTTCGGATTATCAAAAAAACTTTTCGGATTGACTTTTGCGGAAAGAAGCGACATCCCGAAATATCATGAAGATGTGAAGGTATATGAAGTTTTTGAGGCAGGAAGCGAGAAGATGGAAGATGGAAGTGATAATCCTGAAAAAACTTTCAAGTCTTTATTATATGTTGATTATTTCCCGAGAAAAGGCAAGAGAGCCGGAGCATGGATGACGAGTTACAAAAGTCAGTATCAGAAAGATGGGGAAAATTCACGTCCCCATATTTCTATTGTCTGTAATTTCAGTAAACCGACGAAAGATGCACCGAGTTTACTGACGTTTCAGGAAGTGACGACTTTGTTTCACGAGTTTGGTCATGCCCTTCACGGAATGTTGGCGAATACGCAATATCCAAATCTATCCGGAACTTCTGTGAAGTGGGATTTTGTAGAGTTACCATCTCAGTTTTTGGAAAATTTCTGTTACGAACCGGAATTTTTGAAAACTTTTGCCAAACATTATAAAACAGGAGAAGTTTTACCTGACGAAAAGATCGAAAAAATTGCTCAGTCTAAAAACTTTATGGAAGGTTATCAGACGTTGAGACAGATTGGTTTTGGGTTGTTGGATATGAATTACCATTCAAAAGTTGCAGAGTTGGAGAATATGAGCGTGAAAGAATTTGAGGACCATTACACAAAAGCTACCCAGCTATATCCTGCAAATCCGGAAACAGCAATGAGTCCGAGTTTTTCACATATTTTTCAGGGTGGATATTCTGCGGGATATTATTCTTACAAATGGGCGGAAGTTTTGGACGCCGATGCTTTCCAGTATTTCAAAGAAACGGGAATTTTTAATCCTGAAACCGCTGCAAAGTTTAAAGTTTTACTTTCTTCAGGAGGAACGAAAGATCCGATGGAATTGTACAAAACCTTCCGAGGAAGCGAACCGAAAGTGGAGAGTTTGCTGAAGAGGGCATTTGGATAAAATACTTTAAAGTCTCCAAGATTTATTTATCAAGGAGACTTTTTTTTATATTTAAACCTGTTATGTGGGTATAAATCCTGATCTTGAAAATAGAAAAATTGTACATAAAAAACCATATTGATGAAAGCTAAAAATTGCTTACCTATTTTATTATTACTATTCATCGTAACGAATACCAATTTTCCAGCTCAAAACCTAAAGACAGAACTTTTCTTAAATGAAAACCAAATTGATGATGATTTTAAATCAGATTCAAGAATAGAAAATCTTTTTACCAAAAATAGAAAAGACTCCATTTTGGTAGTTACAGAAATTAAAAATGATTCTTTATTTTCAATCTACATAAAAAATAACAGACAATCTGAAATAAAAATTATTCCACAAGATCATCAATTAAAACTTATTCAGGAAGCTTTAACTTTAGATAATAAATGGAAACCCATTGAATTTTGGGTTAATTCTGATTGCGGAATGTCTTATCTTAAAGACATTAATGTAAAGTCTGGAGAAATTGTTGGCGTGATTTCAAAAAATATGAAGGTAATTTTAAAACTAAAATCAGGTTTAAAATATTAATCGATAAAAAAATTTATTATTCGAACGCTATTGAAACATCAATCTATCCTTCAAAATTTGAAAAATCAGTTTGGTATAACAAAATAAAAGAAACTTATTATGTTGATAAAGATGAAAAGGAAGTTGATGAAATTCTGTTTTTAGATTTGTCATCAAAACAATGAGATTCATTATGTGATTTTTTAGGCAAGATTACAATTGATTGGAACGACCAAAAACTACTGTAATTAAAATATTTAATATCTTCTATAAGAAAATAATTTTCAAATCATTGTTTTTATTTAGTTTAAAAAATATATTTTCGCAGCATTGAAATAAAAAAACTAAATATATAATCAAATCAACAATGAAAAGAAATTTGTCGCTTGTCTTAGGATTGAGCATTATACTTTCTACAACATCTTGTGCGAGTATTTTTACAGGAACTAAAGACTCTATTGCATTTAGTTCAGCTCCTGAAGGTGCAAAAGTAATTCACAAAGGAAAAGAAAAATGCACAACACCCTGTACTGCAGATATTCCGAGAGGTTTGGGTAAACAAATAGTAATGTTTGAAAAAGAAGGTTTTGAAACGAAAGAAGTAAAACTTACCAAAAAGTTCAATCCTGTAACATTACTGAATATTCTTTTGGGAGGCGCAATCGGAATTGGTATTGACGCTGCGACTGGTTCACTTACAAAATACAGCCCTAAAAGCTATACTGTAAATTTAGAATCTAAATAATTTCAGCTTAAAAAAATTTCAAATCTCACATTTACTGATGATCTAAGATTAGTGATTAGTTTTTATATTGATTTGATGAATTTTTTATTACTATTTGACAAGATTTTAGATTAATCAACGGGAATATTGGCAATAATTTTACTGCCACCCGGCTCAGCTGCCAAATCTGCGGCCATTCCTTGTGCTAAATCTACTCTTGCTTCTTCAGAAAAAATAGTTCCTATGAAAGGAAGTATAAAAAGTGCCCCCTGAACCGAGTTTGACGCCAGGCTTTTCAAATTGTTCTTAGAATTGGTTGCAGCAACTGTTTGTCCATCATCTATCATGCTGGGATTCATTCTTCCGCTGTTATAATGTCTTGTGGCATTTTGCCATTCAGGATATCTTTCACTGTTTAAATCATTTAGCAACTGTCTCGCCAAAGGATTTGTACGCAATTGCTGACGATTAAGACCATCTAGACTTTCCAATTGACGCTGAAGTGTTATATTATTGGCATGTACTGTTCTTGATTCTGCAATATTTGTAATTTTACCAGCAACGGTTCCTCTTTTGTAGGAAGTAATTTTATACCACGCACCGTTTTCTTTCTTTATTTCAATAATATCTTCTGAATCCTGTACAAAATCATCCGGTTTTGATGGTAATCCCAATAAACTATTCTGATCAATATCCCTCTGCTCAATTTTTCCAGTTTCTTGATTAACAAAGTCTTCCGTATGATTATTCATCTGATCGTAAGTGTTATTGTCACTTACATCTCCGAATGTTTCATTACCCCATCTTGTAAGTCTCCAAAAAACTGGACATTTTATAACCAAATTATAAACAAAAAACAATTAATTTTAGGATATGAGAACAAGCAAATTCACAGACAGCCAAATTTTGGCTATTTTAAAGGAGTATGAGTCGGGACAAACAGCAAAAGAATTGTCTCGGAAATACGGTTTTCACTATCAGACTTTGCACGATTGGAAAAAGAAATTCAGTGGGATCAGTTCTACCCAGGAATTACAAAAGATCAAAGAATTAGAATCGGAAAACAATCGGTTGAAAAAGATGTTTGCCAACCTTAGTTTGGAACATGAAGCACTGAAAGACGTACTCTCAAAAAAGTGGTAAAGCCTGCCACAAAACGGGAAGTGGTTGCTTATCTGGTTTCAGAATATCCGATGAACATTCGGCAGGCGTGTAAATCTTTGAATTTGGAGCGAAGCAGCTATTACTATCATCCCAAAAGAAAAGATGATACGGACGTCATTGATTGTTTGAACCAACTTTCTGAAAAACATCCCAGCTATGGATTCAAGAAAATGTTTCACAGTCTTCGTAATGAAGGTTTTGTTTGGAATCATAAGAAAGTATATAGAGTTTACAAGAAACTGGGACTGAATATTTTGAGAAAAAGAAGGAGAAGACTTGCTTCAAGAGAAAGACAAAACTTGGAAGTTCCTGAAAAATACAATGAAGTTTGGAGTATGGACTTTATGAGTGATTCTTTATTTAATTCAAGACGATTTCGAACGTTGAACATTATTGATGATTATAATAGAGAATCGATTTGGATTGAAGCCGGGCTTTCCATCGGAGCGATGCATATGACCGATCTATTGGAATGGATTGTAAAGGAAAGAGGAAAACCAAAAGCAATACGAACGGATAATGGTCCCGAGTTTACGAGCTCTGTTTTCACGAATTGGTGTCATAAACACAGAATTGAAATCCGGTACATTCAACCAGGGAAACCTGTTCAGAATGCTTTTATTGAAAGGTTCAACAGAAGTTATAGGACAGAGGTGCTGGATGCAAGAATCTTCAATACTTTGATAGAAGTACGGGAAATAACTTCTGATTGGATGGAGCATTACAACTATAACAGACCTCATGAAAGCTTGGGAAACCTATCTCCAATGCAGTATTTGTTGAACTAAGCGAAGCGAATCATGAATACCATAAAAAAATATGAAATAAATGAATAAAAAGGAAAACTCACCAGACGCTAATCCCAACACTGAGTTTTCTCCTTTTCAACAAATTTTGCCAACATCAACAACAGAATGAAATATTTTATAGTTTTACAAAACAAAATGAGGGTATAATTCTGTCCAAAGTTCGGGGAGACTTACACGAAGGAGTCTAAATCATTTTATTTCAACGTGTTGAGATTCTTTCAGAAAGACAAAAACGGAGCTGAAAATTAAATTATTACAAATTACGGACATACATATTAACTTATATTGGAATTTTTATTTGCATATCCATTATCTTTTAGTCAATAATAAATTTGGGAATAACTTACATGGAGGTTCTGACATCGATATTTTCAGAATTATCTTTTACCGCAATTTCTGCCAATCTTCTTCTTGCGCTTTCAGAAAAATATCCACCAATTAAAGGGACAAAAAACAATAAGGATGAAGCACCTTTCTGTGCCAGTGAATTTGCATTGCTTAAAGACCATTTGTTATTTTTTAAATTATCATCTAAAGTACTGATTGCGCCATTTCTCATTCCGGGAGTAAATCTATTTTGATTATGAATGCTGTTTCTTCTCACGGCATCATACACATTCTGATGTCTCGGATTTGTTCTGATATCGTTCCAGACACTTCGTGCTGAAGGGTTTCTAAGAAGCTGCTGACGATTCATATTAGATAATTGATCAACTCGGTTTCTAAGCGCTTGATCTTGAATGACCACTCCCCCAGTTTTATATAAATCAACAAAATCAGCAAGATTAGGTGGTGCTAAGGAAGCTGCTGCACCACCATAAGCGTCTTTAGTTTCTTTTGCAGTGGTCATAGGATCACTCCAATCTTTTTCTTCGGCTCGATTCATACTTTGGTAAACGTCGTTATTTGCATATTCCTCATTTCCTCGCATAATATTACTTTGTGCTGTAGTCAATGCATAGGTAGTAGCTACTCCCCCGATTGTTAACAAAGCACCAGACTTTGAGAAAAGTCCACTAATTGCTTTAACAAAGTCTCCAGCTTTTCCCATAAGAAACCCTGTAGTGATGGCAGCAACAGTAGTTACAGCTGCTTCTTTGAAGTTTTCAAGTGCTATTGCTTTTGCCGCCTCTTTCGCAGTTGCCTTATCAATTATAGGTTTTAAAACACCCCCTTTATCACATGTTAATAAAGATGTTTCTATTATTGCTAATTGTTTATCAAAAAAAACATCATCTTTTTCATCTACCCATTTTCCCAGTTTCAAAGGCTCTGAACAATCATGAGTAACAGCAACAATTACAACTGAAGCCACCAATACAACTGCGCAAATTCCTACCACTACCCATCCAATTGGGGTTACAGCCAAGAATAATCCTATACCGAGACCAACTAGTCCTAAGACTAAATTCATAGGTTTTTTACAAACAAACTTCTCAGCCGTATTTCTATCTCCTACAGTAAGGAAAATACGTTCTTTATCTCCTTTAAATAAAACAGAAAATTGCTCTCTTTCACCAGGAAAATTTGTTGCAATAAGTTTTCCTGGGCTTGGATTCTGCTGCATTGTGCAAACGACCCAAGTATTTTGAGGTATATAGGCTTTACTCATAACTAACTTTTAGAAAAATAATAAATTTGCTGTCCAAAATAATAGACGACACCCAAAACAATAAAGTAAATAATAATGTAAATCAACAAATAATGTTTGGGTAATAAATCAGAAAAAAAATGATTCTTGGTCATATGATTATTTTCAAAAAATGATTCTATTTTTTGCTTTTCTGACACCGGTAAATAATAAGTATAATCATTTCTGTCTTTAGCATTAATCTTTAGCATAAAATATAGCCGTAAAGAGTTCGTTATATGATAAGACTTAATATGATGAGTAAGCAAAGAAGTTTTATTAATTATAATTTCATTATTTTTAAAATCAATAGCCTGAAGAGTGTCTTTAATTTTTGTAACAAAAAAATAATAAGGAATACCCACTATTATAATTGCCAAAAATAGTTCATGCAAATATCTTGATATCAATGCATTAAAAAACATAAATCCGAAAGATATGTATGCAGTAGTAGTGCTTATTCTTATTATTTGTTTAAAATCATATCCTTGGGTGTTAAAAGAATTCTCCATTTACATTTTCAATTTTTTAGTTGTAATTTTATATCTCACAATTTGATTTATTAAATTTTTTTAATTTTAAAATAATCTGCCACGTAAAGAATTTTGATTGTATATCAACAAAATCTGTTTTTGTCCATTTATTTTCCAACAACTAAAATATTTACTTTAATGCTTTAATGTAAAACATTATAATAAACGTAATTGTATAAACTATAAATCAACAAACAGATAATTAAATAAAGAACTAAAAATATAGCATGTCCATACTGTAAATAATGATCATAGGTTATTTTAACATTTCTAATTGAATGATTATTAAAATAAAAAGAAATAGATTCCTTTAAATTTTTGTCAACATAAATTGCTATATCTTTTTGTTCTTTTGTTCGTAATCTTAACATTAATAAGTCATTTAATGGTAAAGAAAGATGATAACTATCTATGTCCCTATAATTAAAAGACGTTCTATCTATTATAATATCATCTGCTCTAAAGTCAACTATGACATGTTTTTTCTTTAATTGTTGAAGAATATATCCATAAGTGACTCCCACAACAGTAAAGTATAAAATGAACCTTAGTTTTTCGAAAAAAGAAACCAGTAATACCACTATTGAAAATACAGGAAGATACATATAAGCTGTTTTGAAAACAACATTGTGATAATATGCTTTTCCTTCAGTAATTGTTTTTGTATTCATATTATAATTCTATTCTCCTTAATTCAAATTTGGTGATCACATCATAATTGTTCTTTACGAACTCTTTTATTGAAGTGGTAGATTTCACAATCTGTCCTGTATTTTTTTCTATTTGGTATGTAATACGGTAGATATAATCAAACTCAGTAAAAGAAAATTTTATGATTGGCTGATAGAGTTCCTCATATAATTTCTTAATTTCATCAATATTCAATTTACTTTTATCCAGAGTTCCTACCAACCTATAAGTTATAGTGTCTTCATCTTCTGAAACTAGCGATTTCACAACATTTATGTTCAGTATGATATTTGGGAACAGCTGTGACTGTTGCGCAAAAGAATATTCATTATTACCACTACTTTTGTAGGCATTAATAAGAGTATGATAAAATAAATTTTTACTGATAACTTCAGAAAAAACTTTTTCATTTGAAAATTCTTTTTTACCATTTTCTACAAAATCATTTATAGTTTCGGGCGATTTTTGGCTCAATTCATTGTAAAAAGGAATTGTTTTGCATGTTTTATCTAAAAAAAGTTTCCATTTCTCATGTAATTCATTCAAATTGATCACTTTATCAATTTTACCTTCTGAGTGTGAAAATGTAATATTATTTCTAATCTGCTCAATATGTTTTATTAATTCGAATGCGCGCTCCATACCGGCTGGTTGTACCGCGTTTACATAATCCTCCAATATTACGTTCAATAATGAAAAACCAATATCCTTTTTGTTTGAAACTAAATATTGAGTCTTAGTCTGGCCCGAAAAATTTGGATTTCCGTCTACCAAAACTAAATTATTTTGTTCACAACGATACCTTGCCATGTTATTTAAATCAATTTCACCCCCTTCAGCATGTTTAATCTCTTTATTAATGACAGATTTTTTATCAATCATAATATAATCTAGGTGTATAGGAATAACATCTGACACAATTAGGTTAGTAACCCCTCCAAAGGAATTGTGATAATTTTTAAGCTCTTCAATACTGGTTTCGTATTGTAAAGCTAAAGATTGCAATGTATCTTCTTTTTTTATTTTGTGTTTAAAAATATTTTGTTCCATTAATTAATATCAACTGTTGTACCCGTAATTTTTGTTTTCTTCTTGAATTGCGCAGTTGCTCCATCTCCACAGATATTTACCTCCTCGCTTGTAATGCTAATCTGCTTTTCGGTTATCACGATCATACTGTTTCCGACTTTTAATTTAATTTGTTTCACACCAGTAAGATCAATATTTCCATCCTTATCCATCATAAGAACACTGTTTTCTCCACCAACCGCTACTTTATGAGTATTTCCCACATCTGAGATATGATCACATCCCACTTCAAGTTTCTTATTATTTCCTACTTTGTCAGTTTTGTCATTTCCAATCGTTTTTGTGCTGTCATTATTTGCATGATGAACTACATTTCCCGCACCATCAAATTTCATGTTAGCGCCGCCTTGATCAGTTAAATAAACCGATCCGGCTCCATCATCTAACTCTAACTTATTTCCGCTTCTGCTGCTTAAACTTTTTATATTATTCCCGACACCACCACCTGCACCAACTCCTCCGTGAAACATTCCGCCCATTACAAAAGGTCTATCCGGATGTTGATGTACGAAATTAACAATCACCTGATCACCAATTTCAGGAATCGCCATAAAACCACGGTTTTTATTTACTTTATCACTGCTACCGGCATCAGGCGTCATTACCCTGATGAATTCTGAAGTATCTTGTCCGCTTTGCCAGTCAAATTGAATTTTTACTCTTCCCTGATTCAAAGGATCTGCATTCTCTGTCACTTTTGCAAACTGCGCTTCGGCTTTTGGCGCTTCAAACTCAGGACGCGGAATATAACCACTGTCTGCAGCGATTGCTTCAAAATTTCCTGTGTAATAACCTCGCGCATCGACTTCATGAGTCACTACAATCATCATCAATTTGGTAAAATAAGCTGTTTGATTAGAATCTGCTTTTCTCATTTCGACATCCGCGGCACATCCCGGATATAAAAATGGTACCGTAGTTTCTCCCGAAGTTATAAAAACCTGGGAAGCCTTACTTCCTGCTGTTCCCTTTTGCGAAGCATCAATATCCATAAAAGAAGCTGCTTTAATTGGGGCAACTCTTAAGGACGGAGTTGTAAATGTTTTCTCTGAAATTTCATATGCCCTTTTTGCTATATCAGAAGCATGGGTAATTTTTGAACCGCCGGTCGTTAATTTTTCGTTCTTACTGCTGTTATATCCATAGAAAGAAGGATTCACGTGTTGTGCTTTCATCCGTACTTTTATATCACTGACATTGCTTCCGTAAGTGAGTTTCACAGGCTGCTCTGAAGGAGGAAGTTTTCCGAAATGCAGTACTTCCCCATCATAGAAAAACTGCTCTCCATAAGCTTCTGCTATTCTGGCAAGATAATTATAGTGCGTTTCTTCATACTGTGAACTGTAAGAAACATTTCCGTATTGTGCATCTACTCTATAGTCGAACTTGTTTCCACTCAGACCTTCTTTTATAACATGGTCTGCAATACTGTTTAAGCTTATCGGCTGATGACCTCCAAAGCTTTGAATATGCGGAGCCGCATCCAATAAAACGGTAGGACTGAATCCATTTAGGACAATATTTCCCAGGCTTCCTTTTTCCTGGCTGAACCCCACTTCGGTGATGACACCGACAAAATTTCGTTCAGGGCTTTCGATAATGTCTTTATATTTGAAAACAGTTGTTAATCTTTTACCTAAAAAGTTCTGAGCTTCTTCAAGATTATGATTTTCGGGCGAACCAAGAGTATCATGAGCAAGAGTAATGCTGAATTCATGATGCTTTACAGCACTTTGATTGAGTTTAAAATGTTTAAAATGTCTGATTACTTTTCCATCTATAATCAATTCTAGTTTCACTACTCTGTTAATTCCTAAAATCTGACTTTCGGAAATTGCTTTTGCATTATGAATTTTTGATGTGGGCTGATCTGGCCAAACTTTATCTTGAATTAATGAGAGATCATTTGATTTTGTTACCTGATTCATAAACATACCTGTAGAGCTTTGAGTATTTTCTTTAAAACCTTTCTGAGAGACATTTATATCTTGAATTTGTAAAGTTGTATTTTTAAATTTCCCACCTGCCTTATCGGTTATCTCGTGAAGAGTGCCATTTTTCAGTTCAGATACATTTGTTGTTTTCTGAAAAGCATTTTGGCTCTGTAATCCTGTTGATTTATTATCCTGAAACATAACGCATAGATTTTAATAGATTGTGAAATGAGTATTTGAGTTTGAAAGCAGATATTGAACCAAAAAGATATTTTTCAAGAAAAAAAATAAAAAAAACACATGCAGTTAAATTCATAAAATTCTATATTCCAACACATTAAAAAAATGAAAAAACAGAACAACGTACTTTTATAAAGTGCAGTGTTCTGTCTTAATTTCATCTTAATAATGATAATTATACTCCCGGCCAAATACCTTCGTAAGCCGAATTACCATAATTGATTTTTTCTGCACTGATGACAAAGCTTATCAGCATTGAGTTTTCGTCAACTGCATCAAAGTCTACTTCGTGCTGAATGACATAACCATTTTCCCAGTTTAATGTAATTAAAGTTCCTTCTTCGTGAGATTTGTTGAAAGTAACTTCACCCGAAGTCGGTTTGTATTTACCATTAAGCAAACTTTCTAAAATTTCAGATTTCTCTGTTGCTTCAATGGTTAATTTGATGATTGCGTTGGAAGGATCTGAAGCTACACGTCCTGAAACATCTGTAGATCTTGATACGCTGTAGTTAAGCTTTAGTAATTTTTGCCCTTCGCTTCCGTTGAATTTTAAGATTCCTCTTGAGTTTGCTGCCATAATGTTAAATTTTTAAGCAATTAATATTTTGTGATTTGGTTGATTCAAAGATAGAGCCATTCAATTTGTAAAAAGGGATAAAAAACATAAATCTCATTTTTTGTAGTAATACTACGATTTGATGTAGTAATACTACGACTTTTGAATATTAAATAACAAAACCCTCTATTGAAAAGGGTTTACAGGTATAATTTTTAAATATTTTCACATTACTATGAGTAAATTTAAGATATTTTTAAGAATATTGAGATAAATTAAGAGTCTATGTTGCATCTATTTAATAACAGGATGCCCAATAACTAATCTTGATCCTCTTTCATTCTCATTACCTTTAAACATATTTTAAAGTCGAAAAAAGGGAGAAAAACAAGAAATTTCTAATATATGAACAACTTATACACGAAGCTGATAGTGTATTTTTATATTCACTCATAGATTACACAATTTTCACTTTTTAAGTGGCAATTTTACTTTGCATACATAATCGGAATGCTGGATGAGAAGTGTTGGATAGCAAGACTATAACAAAGTAAAATCAGTAAGAATTCTTTTTTTCATTTTTCTACCTCATTCTGAACAGATCATATTAAATTCCTATTTTACATCTATAAACAATCTATCTTTTTTCTTCAACAAAAGAATTATTCATTTTTTCCACGATGCTGATTCCAAAAGGTTTTGATCGTATCTAAAGGTTTGTTACCTTAAAAAACTATTAAATCATTTATAGAACTTTTTTGTTTTTCAAGTTTAAAGTAGCCTCCGGAAGCGGTGTGTGTACATTTATTTTTCTTTTTTTCACACACCTTCATATTTGATAAAGGTCTTATTCTTTGGTAAAAATGAAATCTTCGTAAAATTTTGGTATGGTATTACATAAATTTTTAATTCATTTTTTTAGGATCTCTGTTGAATTTGGCTTTGTATTTATACCATTTTCCTTTTTCAACACAATCTAAAAGTTTATTATTTACATTCAAAAAATAATTGATTATTCTTTTTTAGTTCTTCATCTTTCTGAATATGATTCAATTTATAATATTCATCTTTTAAGACTAATTTTTTTTGAAACCCTTCATTTACTTTTAAATCAGCTTCTCTTCCAATAAATTTCACGAAAATATTATTGTCTTTTTTCTCCAAATACAACTGATTGACTTCATCAGAAGCATTTCTGAATATATTTTCCATTTTTAAGATTTGTACATGAGAATCATTATATGAAATATAAAACTCATAAATAAAAGCAGCTTCATTTTCAGCATCTATTTTGTTGAGTTTGCCATTACAAAGTATTGTAGATGTACTTTTATGTCCCTGGTCATCAATTTTTAAAAGATTTATTTTAGTGTTTTTTAATAACTCTTCTTTTCCAAATACTTGAAAATATTGTTTATCCATTTTTTTACAACTTAAAATTAGTAATAAAGATAGTTTAACGATGATCATTAAATACCCCTTGATGTGACGATTTAATGAGTGCCCCATTTTTATAAACATTAAGATTATTTGCTTTAGGAAATTTTTTTAATTCTTCTTCTGTCTTGTCCTTCCCAGTATATGTTATTGCCTTCGATCCCTCTCCTGCATTTCCGGCAACTTGATATGTTTCGCCAACATCCCATCCCAAACCATTGCTTCCTGTACTTCTAGCAATAGTTGTAACTCTATAATCTGGGTAGAATGATGGGAAAGATGACGTTGATTGTCCCCATATTTCTATATCTTTAAAGTTTGATAATTTAGATATGTTTTCAACAAAATTATTAAATACTCCACCATTATTTCCAGTATTACAACCATAAAATACAAATTTTCCATTTGGCGACCATAAAACATCTATTTGTTCCCATCCACACATCAACATTTGTTGTTTGTAGTTTGGTTCTGGACAGATCGTTACCTTTTTATTATAAGAAATCGGTCCATCTCCTCCTGCATGAGAAAAAACTCCGATTTCTGCTATAACTACTCTTTTTTTATCATTTTCAGAGTGTTTTCTTATAATTAATGGAATTTGCTCTAATATTTCATCAACACTTTGGATGGGAATACTGAAAACTTTATACTTTTTATCTTCATACCAGGATAGTTTTTTTATATTTTTTAATCTTGTCTGGCAAGCTTCAGAAATCATTAATTTCCCTTTATGATCCTCATCTATGAAAAATAATAGAAATAAAAAAACATCTTCTTTTATTCCTGAAATTTTTGGAGCTTCTTCATTGATACCATAAGTGACTCCCGAATCAAGTCCGTTCTGTGTAAATTGATTTCCTAAGGAAGAGTTTTCAATATTTTTTCCTGCATAAGTTTTGGAAGCACCTCCCGTAGTTTCAATATAATCTCCTCCTATAAAAGATTCTTTGCCCATAACTAATGGTTTTTTGAAATTTCTGCAGAATTATTCTTAATCTCTTTTTTAGAATGTTGTTCAAAAACTCCCTGACTTTGATTGGTAATTTTACCATTAGCAACTCTCAATCGATCTTTTTCTGTATGCGATTCTTTATTTCCAGTAATAAACTCAGTCATTTTTCCTGTAACATTAGTAATAAAATCAGTTCCAACAGAAAGCATATTTAATAAACCGACAGTAGAGGTTCTATTCATACCTGCACTTTCAGAAATATTCATTCCCACAGTATTGTTTTGGTTCATTCCCACGTTTGTGTTCATACTTTCCGTCACATTAATATTCATGTTCTTACAATTCAGTGTCATCGTTTCTGGAGCAGTGATATTAATATTACTTCCCGTTGTATCCAGATGAATTTCATTCCCTGATTTATCGGTAATAATAATACTTTCGTCTTCTGTGAAAACCACTTTATGTCCACTTCGGGTCATAATCGATTTTACACGATTATCTGCAAATCCCCCCAATCCAACCCCTCCATGAAACATTCCTCCCATTACAAAAGGTCGGTCGGGGTGATTGTGTACAAAATTTACCATCACCTGATCTCCAATTTCGGGAATCGCCACATAACCCCGGTTTTGGGTAATCTGGTCTGTTCCTCCTGCATCAGGACTCATCATTCTTATAAAATGCGTTGTGTCATTGGTTTGCCAATCAAATCGTACCTGGATTCTTCCCTGCCCTTCAGGATCTGCATTGGAAATCACCGTGGCAATCTGCGGCTGTGCAATCGGAACTGTGAATTCCGGCTTGGGTAAAAAGCCTGTATCGGAGGCTATTCCACTGAAACTTCCGGTGTAATGACCGATGGTGTCAATTTCATGCGTCGTTTCTGTTACCATGATTTTAGTGAAATATGAACTTTCGTTCGTATCCACTTTTCGCATTTCAATATCTACACAACATCCCGGATGTAAAAAAGGAACAGTCGTATTTCCTGAAATATTAAAAACATTCACCGCCTCACTTCCTGCCGTACTTTTCTGAGAATATTCAACATCTAAATGAGTGGTCGCTTTGATCGGAGCAACTCTTAATGAAGGTGTTTTGTAAATTTTATCGTTGTGCTCGTAAGCGGTTTTTGCCAAATCTCCAACATGCTGAATCGGTGTTGAACCTGATTTTAAAACTTCATTTTTATTGCTGTTATAGCCATAATACTGCGGCTTGGTATGAACTGCTTTTAATTCAACTTTAATATCATTGGCGCTACTTCCGTAAATTAATTTAATCGGAGTATTTTGTGGCGGAAGTTTCCCGAAATGCAAGACTTCGCCGTCGTAATAAAACTGTTCACCATACGCTTCTGCCATTCTTGCCAGATAATTATAATGCGTTTCATCATACTGACTGCTGTAAATAATTTGAGAATAATCATTCGTATCGATTCTGATATCAAAACGGCTTTTATCTAAACCCTGCTTAATCACTTCTTCCGCAATAATTCCCATATTCACCGCCTGATTTCCACCAAAACTTTGAATATGCGGAGCGCCATCCAGCAAAATAGTCGGACTGTAACCCGAAAGCACAATATTTCCCAAGCTCATTCTTTCCTGGCTGAAACCAACTCCTGTGATGACTCCCACAAAAGTTCGTTCCGGACTTTTCTCAATATCTTTATAAGAAATAACGGCCGTTAATCTCTTGCCTAAAAACGTATTGGCTTCCTCCAGAGTATGAGTTTGGCGGTCGCCTAAAGCATCGTGAGCCAAAGTAAGGGTAAATTCGTGGTGTTTTCGGGAACTTTGAGTCAGCTTAAAATGCTTGTAATATTTGATTACTTTACCTTCGATGACTAAAGATAATTTAACCAAACGGTTGATTCCCGTATGATGATTTTCTGAGATTCCTGCCGCATTTTGTGATGGGCGGAAAGCGGAACCTCCATTTTTAGTTGAGGTATTCATATTTTTGTAATTGTGGTATATAAATATATAAAAAATTATTCAAGAAAAAAGGATTTACAAACACAAAAATCCTATGTGGAAAATAACAAACTTAAATTTTTTATTAAATTATCCTGAAAACTATATAAATTCTTGAATTGTCAAAAAAAGACCATCTAAACAGACAGTCTTTTGCGTACCATATGCTGAAAATCAGTATGATGAATTATACCGGCCAAAGTCCTTCGTATGCTGCATTTCCGTAATTTATTTTTTCTGCACTGATGACAAAGCTGATCAGCATTGAGTTTTCGTCAACCGCATCAAAGTCTACTTCGTGCTGAATGACATAACCGTTTTCCCAGTTTAATGTAATTAAAGTTCCTTCTTCGTGAGATTTGTTGAAAGTAATTTCGCCGGAAGTTGGCTTGTATTTACCATTAAGCAAACTTTCTAAAATTTCAGATTTTTCTGTTGCTTCAATCGTCAATTTGATGATGGCATTGGATGGATCTGATGCTACTCTACCAGAAACATCGGTAGATCTCGATACGCTGTAGTTCAGCTTTAACAGTTTTTGTCCTTCGCTGCCGTTAAATTTTAAGATTCCTCTTGAATTTGCTGCCATGATGTGTAAATTTTATTCGTTCGTATTTTGTGATTTGTTATACCTCAAAGATAAAACCAAGACAATTATTTTTTAGTTTTTTCAAGCATTATTTCAAAATTTGTAGTAATTCTACGATTTAATGTCGTAATTCTATGACTTTTAGCAATATGAATATTTTTTTAACAAACTTTACTGAATTTTAATATAATGTTTACACTTTTTGGAATGATAATTGGGAACTATTTTAAACACCATAAAATAAAATATTATGAAAAAATTAATGTTGTCAGCCTTTTTGATAGGCTTAATTACGATAAGTTGTGGATCAAAAGAGCCGCAAATGTCATCAGATAAAGACTCTACGATAGTTACAGGTGATACTATTTCAATGAAGGATTCAACACCAATGCAAAATCCGGACACGATGAAAATGCCTGTTGATACAGCTAATGTTCCGGTAAAATAACAGAAAAAATTTTAATCCAAAATTAAATCTGCTGAAAATTTCGGCAGATTTTTTATATTTGAATAACCAATAAATATATTTTAACTATGAAAAAATTAGGAATAGGAGCAGTGTTAATTTTAATGACTTTAGGAAGCTGTGCAGATAAAAAAGAAAATAGAGAAGAATTTAAAGCTGAGCACAACAGAGATTCTTTAAGAAATCATCTTGGAAATTCTGCTGTAGCAAATTCCGAACCTACCACACCTGAAAAAGATACTCCAAAAGCATTAAAAGATACCGCTGCATCGCCAACAGATTACAGCAGTAAAGAAAACAAACCCAATACGAAAGTTGGGGGCTCCAGATAATAAAATAATCCGTAGAAATCATCTGCGGATTTATTTTTGAAAATTTTTCAAAACTTCCCAGTTATTTTCACTAAAAAAAGAAAAATTCTTTAACATAATTATTACATTTGCATCCAACGAAAACATTCATCGATCACTGTAGATCTTGATAAATATATGCTGTGATGAAGATGATGCAATTCAATGAAACAAATAAAAAAACAATACGTATTTATCAAATGAAAAAAACAGCAATATTATCATTCCTTTTCTTTGCAGCACTTGCATTTGCACAGGGAATCAAATTTGAAGAAAGCAGCAACTTCAAAACTATTTTAGCAAAAGCAAAAAAAGAAAACAAACTTGTTTTTATTGATGCGTACGCAGTTTGGTGCGGACCATGTAAATTGATGGTGAAAAATATTTTCCCTTTAAAGCCTGTTGGTGATTACTATAACGAGCATTTTGTAAATGCAAAAATCGATATGGAAAAAGGGGAAGGAATTGATCTGGCTAAAAAATATAATGTAAAAGTATTCCCGACCTATCTTTTCATCAACGGAGATGGTGAAGAAGTTCACAGAACAATCGGATATGTTGAAGAAAAAGATTTTATTCAGTTTGCGATGGATGCAGGAGATCCTAGCAAAAGACTGACTGCTTTGAAGCAAAAATTTGAAAAAGGAGAAAAAGATCCAGCGTTTTTATTAAATCTTGCGGGACTTACCATGTACAACGATACAGATTTTTCAAATAAAGTTATTGAGCGTTATTTTGCAGCAAAACCTGAATTTAATCAGGAAAATTTAGGCCTTCTTTTTCAGGCTATGAAAAGTACAGAAGGCGCTCCGTATAAAGTTTTTACAGAAAGAAAAGCCGATATAACAAAATTTGTTCCCGAACAACAATATGTGGCTATGGATAAGAATGTAAAGGTAAATACAGTAATGGCAAAAGCCTATAATGCTACAACTAAAAAACTGGATGAAGCATATTTCCTTGCAGAAACTCAAAAGTTTTTGGCGAAAGATGAATCTGAAAACCTTTTTAAGAAAGTAAAAGCAAGCAGAGCTCTGAAAGATAAAGATATTGCAACATATGAAAAATTAACTCTTGAACTTAATAAAGATATTTCAGCTTTAAGTTCAGATCAGCTGAATTCTTTAGCTTGGAATTTCTTCGAAAATGTAAACACAAAATCATCATTAGAAACTGCTGTAAAATGGGCACAGGAATCTGTAAAAAAGAATGAAAATTATGCAAATACAGATACGCTTGCCAATCTTTATAATAAAATCGGTGATAAGAAAAATGCTAAAATCTGGGCTCAGAAATCACTTGACCTTGGAAAAACTGCGGGTGAAGATACTGCAGACACAGAAAAATTATTGAAGACGCTTTAATCTTTAATTTAAAATAAAAAAAGTCCGCTGAAATAAATTTTCAGCGGACTTTTTTTTCTTAGTGACATTGAATGTTTTAAATTCCGTCTCAAATATCTAAGCGTATCAAGAATTTTAGGTAACTCAATGAAATTTATCGCTACAGTTTTCTTTAAAAATTTACCCAAAATAACGAAACTTGAAATTCATACTATAATTTTGGCTTTTTTGCCCCGAATGCACGAATTGATTATATATTAAATATTTTATTCGTTTATTCATGGCAATTTTTTTTAATTTTAATACTCAAACAAAATACTTCCCCATGTAAAACCACTTCCGAAAGCCGAAAGAAGAACAAGATCTCCTCTTTTAATTTTCCCTAATTCAATTGCTTCGTGCAAAGCAATCGGAATAGAAGCAGCCGTTGTATTTCCGTATTTCTGTATATTATTGTGAATTTTTTCATCAGGTAAAGCAAATTTCTGCTGTACAAACTGGGCAATTCTCAAATTCGCTTGATGCGGAATAAACATATCCAAATCTTCAATTGTTTTTCCCGCTTTATCTAAAGCTTCCTGCATTGTTTCAGGAAATCTTGTCACGGCGTGTTTAAAAACAAAATTCCCGTTCATAATCGGGTAAACCTCTTTATTCGTTACATTTTCAGGTTCTTTTCTCATTCTGTCGCTCCAACCGTATTTTGAACCTGGAAACTGTGTACATAATTCATCGGCATATTTTCCTTCAGAATGCATATTCATGGCTAAAATATCTCCTGCACTTTCATCTTCGGTTGCAGAAAGTACAATCGCTCCTGCCCCATCTCCGAAAATGACAGAAACTCCTCTTCCTTCATCCGAAAAATCAAGTCCGAAAGAATGAACTTCTGCTCCTACAACCAAAATATTTTTATACGTTCCGGATTTAATAAAAGCATTCGCAACACTCATCGCATACACAAAACCCGAACATTGGTTTCTCACATCCAAAGCTCCGATGGTATCACAACCCAACATATCCTGCAACAAAACGCCACATCCTGGAAAATAATAATCCGGAGAAAGTGTAGCAAATATAATATAATCGATATCTTTTACAGTAAGTCCAGCCTTTTCAATCGCCTTTTCAGAAGCTTTAAAACCTAAATAAGCAGTAGTTTCCTGCGCATCATTTCTGTTAATTCGGTGTCTTCTTTCTTTAATTCCGGTTCTTTCTGTGATCCACTCATCATTGGTGGTCATCAGTTTAGACAAATCATCATTGGTAACCACATGATCCGGAACATGAAATCCAATACCTTTTATTATACTTTTAATCATATTGATTTTCTAATTTTGGTAAAGATAAAATTTATTTAATACATACAATTTCAATTTTTACTGTAAATTTACTTTATGCCTATTGATACAATTTACAGAGATTCGGGATGCGAATGGATAGACGTGGAAGCTCCTACTGAAGAGGATATGAGATATCTTCACGAACGTTACGAAATCAATAATTTACTTCTGGATGACACTTTGGATCCCAATCATCTGCCAAAATATGAAGAAGATGGAAACGTGAAATTTTTCCTGCTTCGTGAGAGTACAGAGCTGGAGAGAAAAAATCTCAACTCGATAAGTGATATCAGTACAAAAATCGGACTTTTTCTTTTGGATAATATCATTATCACAGTACACCGAATGAAGGCTAAAAGTATCTCGGAAACTAAAAAGGAACTTTCTTTACACCAGAAAGTCTGCTCTCCCGAAAAGATAGCTTTGAAAATAGCATTGGTCATTATGAAAACTTTTGATGATGAATCGCTGAGTTTATTTGAAACGATGGACAACATTGAAAACGAAATTTTCCTCAAAAACACCAATCATACCAATCAGATTCGAAGATTGTATAAATTAAAAAGAAAATCAGGTTTGAATTCAAGGGTTCTTACGATTTCTACGGATGCTATTGATAAATTTAAACTGCTTAACCTTGCAGAGACCGAATTTTTTGATTTAAAAGATAAACACAAAGATGTAGTTGCCGATTTTGATCATCTGAATATTCAGATTACCAACCTTATATCAATGTTTTTGGCATTGTCTGACCAAAAAGCCAATCAGGTAATGAAAGTTCTGGCGATTTATTCGGTTTACTTTTTACCAATTACATTTATCGCCGGTTTATATGGAATGAACTTCGATAATATGCCCGAACTGCATACCAAACACGGATATTTTTATACTTTGGGTTTAATGGGATTAATTGTGATTATTACTTTTATATATGCGAGAAGGAAGCAATGGTAATTCATTTTAAGTATAAGTATTTTTGTCATTCCGGAGAAATCTCAGCAGCAAAAATTTTAAGTATTTAGATTCATCCGGAATGACAAAATGAGTATAGATTTTTTTTAATAATTAATAGAAATTCAATATCAAAAAAACCACACCAAAATCATGAAACCCGAAACTCTCCAAAAAATTCTTGATGAAGATATCCTTTCTCAGGAATCCAAAGAAAAGCTGAAAGCACTGCACGAAAATATTTCGAAAAGAGAATTTTCTGACCTTCTGGATGCTGAAGGAAATCAGTATGTAGAATTTGTACAGGAAGGGGGCGGAGTTTGGGGAAGTGCTTTAGTCGGTTATCTTTATGGCCTGGAAATTTTCGGAATTCGTTTTCTGAAAGTGGCAGGAACCAGTGCAGGAGCCATCAATACCATGCTGATTGCAGCCTGTAAAACAAAAGAAGAAGCCAAGAGCGAAATTATTAAAGAAATATTATTCAATTGGAATTTCGCCGATTTTATGGATGGAAAAAGCTACGTAAAAAGCACTTTTCATGCGATGCTGAATAATAAAAATTTCTTCAAAATCAATTTAATTATTGCTGTAGTTCTTACCGTTGCATTGGTCAGTTTACCGTTTATTTTATCTTCGGAAACTATCTGGAAAGCCAAGCTTTACTTTCTCATTCCGCTTGTACCGTTAATTATTCTGCTCTTAATTCTTAAAAAGCTTTACCGTAATTTCACCAAAAGCAACAGCGGCCTTAATCCCGGAAATATTTTTGAAAATACCATGAAAAAAGTGCTTGATGACTTCGGAATAAAAACTGTAGCTGATCTCAACCAGAAATTTATTCAGAAAGGATATGATTTAAATCTTAATTACCGCTATGGCAACGGAATGGAATTTTACACCAACGCCCTTAACGGAATTGAAGAAATTAAAATGAATAATCTGGAACACATCGATGAAACGCAATACAGAATTTATTTTGACAGCATTGAAAACAATGATTATTATAAAAACAATCCGTTTTATCAGTTAAAATCCGAATATATTGTCGTTACCACCGACATCAACGCCAAGATAAAAGTACAGTTGCCTACAATGGCCAATTTATATTGGTCTGAGGAAGAACTGAAACACATCAGTCCGGCAGAATTTGTGCGTGCCTCGATGTCTGTTCCTTTCTTTTTTGAACCGATGCAAAAGCTCATCAACAAAGATGATGACTCGGTGAAATATGCCTGGAAATTCTGGATGAATACTACTAAAGAAAACATTTATCCTGTAGGAATTTTTATTGACGGCGGAAGTATTTCCAATTTTCCGATTGATGTTTTTCACATGAACGATATTTTCTATCCGCGACTTCCGCTATTTGGTGTACAGCTCACCAACGATTCTGACATACAGAAAGAAAAAGGGAAAACCAGCGAACAGATTATGAAAACTCCCCTCTCCTACGCCGGGAATATTATAGATACTTTACGAGGTTTCAACGATAAATCTTTCCTCACCAAAAACTCATTCTACAATCTCTACAGCATAAAAACCGTCAACTGCGGAACGAGCAACTGGCTGAATTTCTTTATGAAAAGAGAAGAAAAAGAACAACTCTTCAATGCCGGATTTATTGCCGCCCTCGATTTCCTCAATCAATTCGACTGGACGAAATATAAATACGAAAGAATGATGGTGGCGATGAAAGAGAAAAAGATTCTGAAGGAGGAGGATACGCCGACAGTGGGGTGAGTTTAGTATGTATTTTTATTTATAACAACAACTCTATTTGATTGCAATAGGATTGTGAATTAGGAACGGCGTCAAAAATTAAAAATTTAAGAAACGATAATGCTTTATGTCATTTTTTACCGAGAAAATGCATCTTCTTCTGGATTTATTTACAACACTTCCTATAAAGATTTCGAAAGCAATTAAAGAAAAATATGATGAACTAAAATTTTAGATTCTTTCAGAATGACAAACTAAGTGTCGATTATATCTCTAAAAACATAAAGTTACTTTTTTAATAATAAAGATTTATTTTCCCTATTTTCGTTCCTTATTATTCAACAAGAAATGAAAAAAAAACATATTTTTATTATTGGAATTGTGGCAGTTCTCATATTTCTGGCGGTGCCTGTTATTCATGTTTTTAAAACAAAATGGAATGAAACTGATAGTAAAACTGAAACTCCAAAAGGTTTTACCAATGATGCAAGTCAATTGAATCTTACGGAAATTGATACTTTAATCATCGTTCCTAATAATAAAAAGGAGATTGAAAATCAGCTGAAGCAGGTTATACAATACACCAAAGAAAAAAATCTAAAAATTTCTATTGCAGGAGCTCAACACAGTATGGGTGGACATTCTATCTATCCCAAAGGAATTCTTCTCAACATGCTTCCTTACAAACAAATGGATCTGGATGAGAAAAATAATATTCTCACGATTGGTTCGGGTGCATTGTGGGAAGATGCTATCAAATATCTTGATAAATATGGTAAATCTGTTGCGGTGATGCAGGCTTTCAGTTCGTTTTCCATTGGCGGTTCGATAAGTGTGAACGGACATGGATGGCAAAAAAATCTTCCGCCGGTTTCTTCCAGCGTGATTTCTTTCACTCTGATGAATCATAATGGTGAGATTATAAATTGCAGCAGAGAAGAAAATCCTGAACTCTTTAAACTTGTCATCGGCGGATACGGACTTTTCGGGATTATTTTGGATGTAAAACTGAAAGTTGTCGATAATGTGGCTTTAAAATATAAATCGGTGGCTATGAATTCTGATGAATATCTTTCTTACTATAAAAAATACATCACAGATAATCAAAATGTGAATCTGGTTTTCGGAAGACTGAGAGTTTCAGATAAGAAATTTTTGGATGAAGCAACGATTATTTATTTTGAAAAATCAGACGAAAAACCGCTTTCACTTTCGGCGCAAAATCAAAATAATAAAGAAATAAGACGTATTGTTTTCAGAAGCACCGTCAACAGTGAATATGGAAAAAGACTTCGCTGGGATCTGGAAACGGGAATGAATGCTGTATTAGACAATTCTGTTTTTACCCGAAATGAATTACTGAACGGTCATGTTTCATTGATAGAAAACAAAGATCCTAATTCAACAGATCTCTTGCACGAATATTTTATTCCGGAACGAAATTTTTATCAGTTCATCAAAGATATTAAGCCCATTCTCAAAGATTCTGAAATCGATCTTCTCAATATTACGCTTCGTGCCGTTGATAAAGATCATGACAGTTATATGAATTATGCGAGAGAGCATGTCTTCGGTTTTGTTTTGTTATTCAACCAAAAGAAAACGGAAAAACAGGAAAAGGAAATGAAAATTCTCACCAACAAATTAGTTGACATGACTATTAAAAATGAAGGAACTTTTTATCTTCCCTACCGTCTTCATATTGACAAGATGAAAATGAGAAAAGTATATCCTCAATCTGATACTTTTTTCGAAATGAAAAGAAAATATGATCCGAAAGAGGTTTTTGAGAATAAATTTTACCTACATTATAAATAATTTTGTTATCAATAAATTTGAAATAAGCTATCTTTCAAATTCCAATCATTATAGAGTTATGACAACCAAAATAAATTTAAGAGAATCTCTCAATATTCCCATTTCAGAAACATCCACTCCGGAAGAAAAGTTTCAAAATCAAACTTTACGTCCGATTTTAAAATTGCAAAATGAACTTTATCTTTCACTATTTACCAATTTTACCATCCGTCAAAATGCAGATTTCAATTCGTTAACAGAAGAGAAAAAAAATATTTTTATTGAACAAAGTCTTCAGAAAGATTCAGTCTTAAAAAACACTTTTATCGGAATGACGATTGGGATGTTTAATTTGGAGGAAATGGAAATTTATAATGCTGAAACTAAAATTTTCAATAAAAGAATTGTTACCATGCTGATTGAGAGATTGAAAACTCAAATAAATTAATGAGCCATTTTTTTTAATTATAGCGTTAAAATCAACATTCAATTTGTATTTCATCAACAATCTAACATTCATAATGTGCTTAGATTCTTACGGAAAGACAAAAAAATATCTAAAAACTGTGCTATATTTATTACTGACTTTCAGTAATAAATTAGAATGACATAAATTCAAAACTCTTTCATTACCTTTACTCTGCCAATCACCAAAAATCAAAACCATGAAAAACTCTTTTCTTTTACTTTTTATTTTATCATTTGTAAGCTTTGGAAATTTCATTAATGCTCAGAAAATTTCTGATGGAGAAAATATCGATGTCAACGGAATGAAAGTTACTTTTAATATAACCAACAAAGAAAGCATTGAAGTTGGCGGAAAACCTTATGATCGCTACAAAGTTTCTGCAGCAGTACAAAATACTTCCGACAAATCTTATAATATCCGTTTAACCTCATCACCGCAAATTGTCACCAATATCGGAATTGTAGAACTCGACTGCATCAATGCAACCGGAGCAAAACTTACTTCGAAGAAAATTCAGCTGAAAATGAGAACTCAGATGATTAATGCCACATATTCAGCTTATGATAAATCCGGGAAGTTTATGACCAATATTTTACCGGTAATCGGAAGTTATTATTTCGATTCCGGAGATACAATCAATGACAATGCAATTTTTATTGTTCCGCAAGGTCAAAAACCAGATGTAACGGTAAGAAGTCTTCGATAAAATAAATATCCTTTGAATTTTCAGAGGATATTTATTTTACAAAGAAGTTGAATTCCAATTCTACAACCTTAATTCTTCCACATCGGATTGTGCTTTGAAATCTCTTGATTTACAGAACAATTTTCGGCATGTGCACCTTTCAGAAATCCAATACTCATTAAAAATTCATTAACAATTTCTCCGCCTGTAAATTTGAAAGTTTTTTTGAAGAGTTTCATCCATTCCTCTAAGGTTTTTGGATGATGATGTTCAAGCCATTTTTCAAAAGAACCAAATTCTTTTTGTAGTTCAATAATGGTTTTTGCGTTTTCTATGGCTGCGTTTACCTTTAATTTATTTCGGATAATTCCGGGATCAGCCAGTAATCTTTCTCTGTCTTCTTCAGAATAAGCAGCTACTTTTTTAATATTAAAATTGTCATACGCATTTCTGAAACCTTCTTCTTTTTTAAGAATAGTTTCCCAGCTCAAGCCTGCCTGATTGATTTCCATAATTAATCTTCCAAACAATTCGTTGTCATCATGAATGGGAAAGCCATAATGGTTGTCGTGGTAGTTTTTGTGCAGTTCTTTTCGGCTTTCAGGCTGCATTCCTTCGATGGCAGAACAATAACTCATAGTAGATTTTCAGTTTTGGTTAAAAATTTTTCAAGTGCCACTTTAATATCAATTCCTGTACGGTTTGCTATAACAATAAGCCACCAGATATTTTCACCTAATTTATGTTCAAGTTCAGCTTCAGAATCTTTTTTGATCCATCTTTTTTGATGTGACATAATATCTCTTCCTATTAATCCTGTATCAGATAAAAAAGCCAAGGTATCTTCTTCCAACGTCCATTTACTTCCATGATGCTGAATTTCCAGTTCGTGATATTTTTCTCTGATGTTAAGCGAACGTTTTACGATGTCATCAAAACTATTTTGATCCATATCTTCATTTATTTGATAAAGATAATACAAACTGGTGACAACTGTTTGTCAGCAGAAGTTTTTTACTGTAATGAGAATTTAATGTAAACTAAAACGCTTGTTTAAGAAAAGAATATAATTAATTTGGAATTATCTGGATGTAATTAAAATACTAAGCAGCTTCTATCCTTTTTAGACCAAAAATTTCCTTGGCATTAAAAATAATTACGGCAATAAATATTATAGAATATGATACGATTTGCAAACCGCTGAGTGCTTCGTGAAAAACTGTTCCTGCCAAAATAAAGGCAATAATGGGATTGATGTTGAGTATCATTCCTACTTTTGAGGACGCAATTCCCGACATTGCGAAAAGATTTAAAAGCAAAGGAACGATGGTATACATTACAGCAATGATTTCGATATAGAAATAAAAAGTAAAATCTGTAGGAATTTTTCCTGAATAATCTGGAAAAAATGGTAATAAAATCAATGCTGCGAGAATCATATGAAAATTCAAAACCAAAAATTTATCAAACTTTGAATTCACACTTTGAATAATCAGATAACAAGCGTAAGTAGAACCAATGAGACTGCTGTAAACCATATCTAACAGATTGGAATACGATAGCAAAATACATCCTACTCCACTCAGAAAAACAGAAAGCCATTGTAATTTGGTAAGTTTTTCACGAAGAATGAAAAAAGCCAGAATTGTTGTAATAATCGGACAAACGAGATAGGCTACAGAAGTAGCTCTTACACTGATATGATTCATCACATAGATAAATGAAAACCAGTTTGCTGTGAGTAAGATACTGCTTAAAATGTTTAGAACAACAATCTTTCTTTTGTCATTTTGAGGAAGGTTTTTGAAATATTGTAAGTTATTTTTCAGCTTTAATCTTCTGAAAAACAATGTAACTACAGTCATTATAATTGCGCAACTGAAAACTCTGTAAAAAAGAATATCTAAAGACGCATAAGAGTGTAAAGGTTTCAGAACTAAACTAAAAGTTCCCCACAGCGAAAATGCAGTTATAGCTGCGAGATAATGTTTCAGATTCTTCAATTGGAGGTTGATATTTTTATTGCTTTAAAGTGGCGCAAAGATAATAAAACAAACTGTCGCCGAATCATTATCGACAGTCTGTTTTTTAAGGAATGTTTTATAAATTATCGATAAAATCTAAATACAGAGGAACACTTTTTTCTATCCATTCCTCTGAAACATTATGCTCCAAACCATAATAGACAAAAGGTTTCTGATAATCAGCTTTTACATAGTCAAAGCTCAATTCAAAAGGTTTTGTAAATTCTATTACTGTATGACGATATTTTCCTTGAGAACCGAAATCTTCATTATCTACCCCTGCAGATATTGCCAAAGCAATCTTTTTTCCGCCAACTTTATATCCGCTTTTACTTCCATAAGCCCAACCGTGCAGAAGAACTTCATCCATCCATTTTTTCAATAAAGACGGACTGCTAAACCAATAGAAAGGAAACTGAAATATTATTTTCTCATAAGATTCAACTAATTCCTGCTCTTTTTTAATATCAATAATTTCATCAGGATAAATTTTATAAAGCTCGTGCACCGTATATTTTTCAGGGAATTTATTTAATTCTTCTACCCATCTTTTGTTGATCAAAGATTCTTCCATTTTAGGATGAGTTACAATTATTAATGTTTTCATATTTTAAAATTTCTTTTACAAAAATAATAGATGTAACTTACATTTCTGATATTAGCAACCCATTGTATGGTACTATAAAAAATGTAAGTAATGACTAAAATAAAAGAAACGTCGACCAATTTTGCCAATAAAAAAGCGCTCACAGACGAATGTCCTGAACTATATGCCTCCAAAATGATTGGCGGGCAATGGTCTCTTGCCATTTGCAGTTATTTGATCAACGGAAAACTCAGATTTGGAGAATTAAGAAAAAGTTTAGGAAACATCACTGAAAGAATGCTCACTCTTCAGCTGAGAAGACTGGAAGAAGACAAGATTATTACAAGAACGGTGTATGCAGAAGTTCCGCCACGAGTAGAATATGAACTAACAAAAATTGGTTATAAACTAAAACCCGTCATCGAAGAATTGGAAAGATGGGGAATTATGCACAAGGAAAGCGTTTAAAAAAAAGACCTCTGAAATAATCAGAGGTCTATATAATTGATTTTCTAATGATCAGATTAACTATAATTCTAAGAAACTATGTGCTATTGCAGCTTCTTTTGTACCGTTACCTGTAACAGTTTTAGTTTTTGCAACTTCACCATCAATATAAATTGTTACGGTTAATTTTGAATCGGAATTTAAAAGATTTGCATTTGCAGACAAATTCAATTGCGACTGACTTGAATTTACAAAAAATTCACCGCTTGACCATGTTAAACCAGGAGAATCAAACAAAGTTTCCTGCTTTATTCCCACCTGACTAATGATTGTTTTAAATGTACTAACAGGAGGAGTAGGTGCTGTACCGCCATTAACGATTTTAGCCTCAAACTGTACTAAATGATCTTTAAACTCGACCTCGTCATCTTCTTTACAAGAATTAAATACAGAAGCTACTGAAAGTAATATCGCTGCTAAAAACGAAAGTCTGAGTAAATTTTTTGATTTGTAAAATTGCTTCATTTCTCCAAATAGATTTTTTAATGTTTCAAATATAGGTTTTTTATCAATATAAAAATAACTTTTATGAAAATTTTCCAACAAAAATTTCTAAATAATATCAAATCAATAAAAGTGTCACAGTACTTATCTGTACTCTTATTCAATAAATTATTCTTCTCAGTTTAAATCATTTCGGCAGAAAATTATCAATTTAAAATCACTCATTATTATTTATCTTTGTCTTATGAATTTAGATTACATCGTAAGAGAACCCGAAAATATTACACCCGAAACATCCATCCTTTTTATGCTTCATGGTTATGGCAGCAACGAGCAGGATCTTTTCAGTTTTCGGGAAAATCTTCCTGAAGACTGGATTATTGTAAGCTTCAGAGCACCGAAAAATACGCAGTTTGAAGGATATTCCTGGTATGATATCGATTTTAATAATCCAGAGCAATTTATTGATATTGATCAGGCTAAAGAATCACTAACTGCTGTAACCGAAAATATTATGGCAATTGTTAATAAATATGGTCTTACTGCCGGAAAAACACACCTTTGTGGCTTCAGTCAGGGAGGAATCTTGTGTTATGCTCTGGCTTTAAAGTATCCACAATTATTTAATCTGGTTGCCTGTCTGAGCTGTTATCCTGAAGAAAAACTTCTGACAGATATTGTAAAAGAGAAAAAGAAACTGGAAAATCTCAGGTTTTTTGTTTCACACGGAACAGATGATGCCATCATTCCTTTTGAATGGGGTAAAAAAGCAGCCGATTTGCTGTATGATTTAAGCTGTTATTTCACGTTCAGAGAATATATGAGCGGTCATGGCGTTAACCAAAAAAACTATATTGATCTGATGGAATTCTTTTCTAAATAACAAATTTCTACCTGTTCAATTTTTTCAAAACAAAAACATTCTTCCACAAGAATGTTTTTTTGTTGCGTATGATATAATTCACTAATTTCAGTTGATGAAACTACAGATTTTTATATCAATTTTATTTTTCAGCATTTTAATGAATGCTCAGAATAATTTTGAAATTAAAGATGCCAAAAAAGTGGTTATTCCATTCAAGTTTATCAACAATCTGATCTTTATTCCGATGAATGTGAATGGTGTTGAACTTACCTTTCTTCTGGATACAGGAGTTGCCGAAAACACAATTTTCAGTCTTGAAAACAAAGAAATGGCTCTTACTTCAATGGAAAAAATGAAATTTTCGGGATTGGGAGGCAATGCAAGTATTGAAGGTTTTAAATCTGATAAAAATATTGGGAAAATCGGCAATCATTTTGTAAATAATTCATTATCACTTTTTATAATTCTTGATGAAAGTTTCAATATTTCTCCACACGTCGGAATTCCTGTAAACGGTATTATCGGCTATCATTTTTTTAAAGATTATCCGATTATTATTGATTACAGTTCAAAGAAAATCACTGTTTTTAATGACTTGGAATTATTCAGAAAAAGGATTAAAAAATTTGATCAGCTTTCCATTTCTGTTGAAAAGAACAAACCTTACATCAATACTGAGGTTGAAATGACGAATGTAAAAAATGAGTCAAAACTTTTAATTGATCTTGGAAACAGTGATGCAATCTGGCTTTTCCCGGTTTTGATTAAAGATTTTGTTTACAATCGGCCCAATATTGAAGATTTTTTAGGGAGAGGTTTTAATGGCGATATCTTTGGAAAACGCAGCAGAATTCACAATTTTTATTTTGGAAAGTTTAAATTTAATAAACCTTTAACTGCAATGCCGGATGAATATTCAATTCAGCATTTAAGTTTAGTCAAAGACAGAAAAGGTTCGCTTGGTTCGGAAATTATGAGAAGATTTACTGTCGCTTTTGACTATCCTAATGAAAAATTATATCTTAGAAAAAACAAGAATTACGAAGATCCTTTCCATTTTAATATGAGCGGACTCGATTTTAAACAGGATGGATTGCAATGGGAAAAAGATTATCTTACTTTCAGAACTGCAAATGAAAAATCTACTTCAGTAAGTAATCAAACTTACAACAGCAGTCTTCAGTATAAGTTTGTTTTAAAACCCTTGTTTTCAATTGCAGGAGTAAGAAAAGATTCTCCTGCAGACAAAGCCGGTTTGAAAAAAGATGATGAATTAGTCATTATTAACGGAAAGAAAACTTTTGATATGACTTTAAACCAAATCATGGAGATGATGAAATCTGATGAAGGTAAAACAATTAATATGATTGTAAAAAGAAAAGGGATAGAACTAAAATTTTCCTTTATCTTAGAAGATCCAATTCCCTATCAAGAATAATATGGAAACCACAGAAACTACTTTAGATAAGATAAGAAACCGCCCGAGATTTAAAATGTACACCCATCTTACGAAAGAATCTTATGCCGAAAATCTAAAAAAATATTTAGTCGAACATAAAGACGAATTCAGCGGAAACGTAAACACTGAAGTCGCAACAATTTCAGTATCTACGACAGAAGACAATTATTGGAAACCCTGTTTGGCACTCAGAACTGAACTGGACGAAGAAATTACAGTTGTAAGAGGCGTTTTTGGACCAAGTTCGGCAGTCTGGACGTTTTTCATGTTTCTTTATTTCCTTTTCACCATTTGCTGGATGACTTTTTTCACGATGTATTATGTGGAAAATCAAATCAACAGCCATGAATTTCCGTGGGCCTTAAACGCTTCCTTTTTGATGCTGATTTGTATCGCAGCAACGTATGCAGCGGCAAGATTCGGACAAAGCAAAGCGAAGGATGAAATGAAAAAACTCCGCAAATTTGCGGAGGAATCTACTTTAAAATTCGAAAAAACTCTTTAATTCTCAGAAACTTCAGGTTCCTGAATTACTGCTGCCTGTGAAGCTTTTGCTGATTTAATAGAATCGGTCACTTTTTCACGGTTAGTTTGCTCAAAGAGCATTTTTTCAACATTTGGCTGAATCAATTTTGTCATTTCTTCTACAGAAATATTATTTGCATTGGGATCGTTCAAAAGATTTCTCCAGGGTTTTCTTTTTCCCCAGCCGTAATCTCCGAAAACCATTACCGGAGTTCCTTTCGCTTTGGTTGTTGCCCCACCCGGATTTAAAACCCATGTATCAGCGTAATTATATAACCAAATTGCATCTTTCATCAACAATCTTAAACAAGAATGCGATGCAGGATAACCCGGAAGGTCATATTGATGCCATCCAATGCCGTGAGTATTGTGAATATTGAAGTTGTAAGGAAGTTTCCATTCGCTTTTTACGGTGGAAATTGCCAATTTTTTCTTCCAGTTGGCAAACATTAACCCTCGATCGGTCTGTGCTGTCTTTTTACCCATACTTGTTGGTCCCCATTTTACCAAAGCACCATTTGAATATACTCCGTAAGCCTGAATCGGATATGAAAATACAACAAATTTCTTCACATTGCTCAACACATCAAGCTGTAATGGAAATGGTGAATAAGACATCAAAGTTGTGTCAATTTTTGCAGGGACAACCAAAGTATCAGAATTCCATTTGCTTTTGGAATCTAACCTGTTTAATGCCAAAATTGCATAACGTTCTCTTTCATTATATTTTTTGCTGAAAATCGCATACAGCGAATCTCTCATTTTTTTATCTTTCGGAATTGCAAAGGCATTGTAGAAACCATTTTCCTGTATTATCGGAGGTGCAGATTCTTTCACCGGTTTTACTTTTATTGAGTCAGGATCTGCTGCATTTTTTGCAATTTCAGAGGCTGTTTGACTTTTTTGAGACTGATCGTTTGATGAGACCTCATCTTTTTTACATGAAGTCAGAATTAAAGCAAAAAATAAAGTGTAAAGAATTGATTTTTTCAAAGCTCGGTTTTTCATAAATAAATAGCTCATTTGAGTTTGATATAGACTTACAAATATCAGACCTAATTTTCAATATAAAAGATTTTTAATTCTATAAGTCTTGATTAAATTTACATAAAATATCTTTTGTTTAAAAAAATAAATTTAATTTATTCGAATGTTCGTTTTTAATTATAAAGCTAAAATCAGCAGTCCTTTTGTCATTTCATAGGAATCCGGACTGCTATAAGAAAAATAAAATGTTAAAACCAAGTTATTACTATATTACGGATATTCATTTAAATTATCTGTTCACATTTTAAAGAATAAACTTTAGCACAAACTCTGCAGAGCTTCTGATTATTAGCTTCTTTAAATTAAATAAATAAATGTTCGCAAAGTTTCTTTAACTATGGAAGATTCAAGAATTTCATTATAGACATAAAAACAAAAAACCTTCCGTTTCTGGAAGATTTCTTGAAGTATGAAAATATAAGTTAAATTTTAAGGATTTTGATCGTAACCAGCAATCTGAATCTGAGATAAAGGAACCTGATATAAATAATCGTTCGTTGTGATGGTAAAGTTGTAGTTTAAATCCGCAGCAGCCTGGTTGATTACAGCAACTCCTGTGTTCCAACGTACCAAGTCATGCCAGTAAATACCTTCTCCTGCAAATTCTACCCTTCTTTCTTTACGAAGCGCTGTTGTAAAATCTGCTGCAGAAATTGATGCAGAAACCGCTGAAAGACCAGCTCTCTGACGAATTCTATTCAAATATGGAACGGCAGTACTTGTGCTTCCCTGAGTATTTAGAACTTCAGCATACATTAAGAGAACATCTTCATAACGGATAATCGGGAAGTTAATCGGCCAATCGTAACGGTTGGTAATCACTTTCCCCGGTTCACGGAATTTGATGAAATAATTGGCATTATCTACCAAACCATTCTGAGCGATAAATTGAGTTTTAACCGTTACGGCTTTTCTTAAATCTCCCGGTTCATAAGCATTAACTAACGATTGAGAAACACCCAATTCACCTGAGCTGTATAAACTGCTTTGCGCATTGTACAAAGGATCTGCAGTTCCGAAATTCGGTGAAACATAACTTGGTAAATAAGAACCTTGTGACAAACCTCCACTTATGTGCTGGATTTCGAAGATATGATATTTGTTGTCATTGGCACTTTTAAACAAATCTGCATAATTCGGTGACCAGGTAACATACTGACCTTCACCCTGAATTACGGTAAATAAATGATCTTTCGCTTTTGCTATATAAGAGCTGTTATTTAAAGGATAACCCGATCCTGTAAGATAAATTCTTCCTAACATTGCATGAGCTGCAGACTTGGTAATTCTTCCTTTGTTGGCTGCATCATGTGTATTTTTTAATCCTCCTACGGAAGCCTCAAGTTCTGAAGTAACGAAGTTGTAAAGTGTTGCTAAATCTGTTCTTTGTATTGCAGCCGCTTCGGTAGGACTCACCGGTTTTTCGATCAAAGGAACTTTCCCGAAAGAACGCATTAATTCAAAATAAGCATAAGCTCTCAAGAAACGGGTTTCTGAACGGTATTGTTCTTTGGTTGCTTCACTTGCAAAAGGGACATTATCAATTCTTGCTAAAATATTATTAGCATATGTAATCATTTGATAGGCGTCTTCCCATAAAATTTCCATTTCTTCGGTGGTAGAGTTATCCTGAAAACGGTTAATAGCATAATAATCCCTGTTCCCATTTTGTGAAAGCGCGGTGTAATTATTAGAACGAACTTCTGATGCCAATAAGTAAAAATTCACATCATAACCACCTCTTGAAGAAGCATTAATCATCGCCGAGTATACTCCCGTCAACGCCTGCTGAATCTGTAATTCTGTGGTGTAAAAAGACGTTTGCGTGATATTATTTTCAGGTTCAAGCATCAAATCTTCTCTGCAGCTTAATGTACTTAACGTTAAAGCTCCAAAAATCAATGCTTTTCCTAAATTTTTCATATTAAATTGTAATCCTGATCTCTTTATTGTCGTTGTCTTCATTGTGAAATTTTAGAAATTAAAGTTTAAGCCCATCATATACACTTTTGCATTGGGATATGCTCCGTAATCGGTACCGTCTGACTGTACAGATTCCGGGTTGTAACCACCGTAATAATTATCTTTTCTCCAGACATTTTCTAAACTCACATAAAGTCTGAGATTAGAAATTTTTAGTTTACTTACCAGTTCCTGTGGAAAATTATATCCCAAAGTCACATTTTTAAGCTGAATATAAGAGGCATCGTATAACCATCTTGTATCTAAAAGACCTCCAGTTGTTCCATCCAATCTGGGAGTTTTTCCGTCTCCCGGATCTGCATCAGAACGCCAACGATTTGCCCAGTTCCCCATTACGTTGGTTGTGGTTCCCATTCCCGGCCTGTCGATTGCACGACCTAACAATGCGTAACTGTACCCTCCTTTCTGACCTTGGAAAAACACGGAAAGATCGAAACCTTTATACGAAAATGTATTCGTGAATCCCCAGTAATAATCAGGAGTCGGACTTCCGATAATATGACGGTCATTTTCATCAATTTTACCATCCCCGTTAAAATCTTTGTATTTCACGTCTCCTGCAATAGCACCTGTTGTTTTTGCAACACCTGCATTATTAATATCTGCCGTTGAAAGAATTCCTATCGCTTCGTACAGATAAAAAGAATTCAGTTCTTCACCTACCTGAATAATATTCGTTAAACTGCTAAAACCTGTATAAATAGGCTTATTGTTGTTTCCTAATTGTAATACTTTATTATTATTGAATGCAATGTTTGCTGAGGTATTCCATTTGAATTGACCTGTTAAGTTTTTGGTGCTTAATTCCAATTCTAAACCTCTATTTTCTACAGAACCTACGTTTCGCCATGCTGTAGTATAACCTGATGCTGAAGCAATGGGTTCCTGAAGAAGAAGATCGTTGGTTTTTTTAATATAATAATCTGCTGAGAAATCAATTCTGTTGAATAATCCCAATTCAAAACCAAAATCTGAAGACTGTGTTTTCTCCCAGGTTAGATTTTTATTTTCAATCGTATTGGGTACTAAGCCATTTGATAAATTATTTCCAAAAGAATAGTTGCCTCCCGCCAATGTTCCGAAAGCTCTGTAATCACCAATGGCATTATTCCCGTTTTCTCCCCAACTGTATCTTAATTTCAGGTTACTTAACCAGTTTTGATCCTTTAAGAAATCTTCTTTATCTACTTTCCATGCTCCGCCAAATGCTGCGAAATTTCCGTATAGATTGTCCCATCCAAATCTGGAAGAACCATCTCTACGAATACTTGCAAATAGCATATATTTCTTTTGATAATCATAATTTAAACGCCCAAATAATGAGGTCAGCATCCATTCTGAAGCAGTATATTCTGAATTTAATACAGAAGCAGACTGTGTAAAGTTGAATGTTTTCAAATCATCATTTGCAAAACCTTTGTTACGGTTATATTGGCTTGTTGTTCTGTAATTTTCCGCACTGTATCCTGCAAGAGCTGTAATCGTGTGAGATCCGAAGGTCTTTTTATAATTTAATAAAGCTTCTCCTAAATATCTGTTGTAGTTTACCGTTCTACGGCTTGCAATACTTACCTGCCCCGGAATATTGGTAACTAAGTTGAAGGTCGGTGTATATCCGTTATTAATATTAAAATTATTGGTTGCTGCCCCCGAGATTTTAAAGTTTAAGTCTGGTAAAATGTCGTAAGACATATACAGGCTGGATAACATTCTAAATTCGTTGGTGTTATTGGTTGTATTCTCTAAAGTTCCGATAGGACTTACTGTAGAACCCGCCCATCTGTATCGAATGTTGTTCCAGAAATTGGTGTAAAGTCCTGCTCCTAATTCTGCTACAGGAACCATAGAAAGCATTTTATGTGCTTCATTGTCTTTTCCGTCAACTGTTGCTCCGTAACTTTGTGCGTAACTAGGTCTTAATGCAATTCCTGCTTTCCATTTACTGGAAATATTAACATCAACAACTGCACTTAAATTAAATCTGTTGAAACCGGTATTCAACGCCATACCTTCCTGATCAAAATAAGCTGCTGAAATTGCATATTTTACATTGCTACTTCCACCACGTACCGATAACTGATAGTTTTGAATTGCAGCCGGACGATAAAAAGCGTCCTGCCAATCAATATATGCCACCTGATTGGTTCCCCATCTTGGATCGATCATTGTATTGATGTTTGCCAGATTATAATCGGTTGTATTGGGTAAATTATAATAATTTGCTCTCACCGCATAACTGTCAGAAGCGGAATTCCCAGGAGCCAAAGCCACCCATCTTTTATTGATCGCTTCGGTAGCATAATCAATCCACTCTGCGCTGTTCATAATATCCAGCTTTTTCTCGATAGTTTGTACGCCATAATATTGAGAAAATGTAAATGACGGCTTTCCAGATACACCTTTTTTTGTGGTAACAATCACAATACCATTAGAACCTCTTGATCCGTACATTGCTGTAGAAGCTGCATCCTTAAGCACTTCAATCGATTGCACATCATCTGGCGAAATATTGGCCATATCATCGGCTACGATCCCGTCGATAACATAAAGAGGCGAATTATTTGCAGAAATAGAAGCTGTACCACGAACCCTGATTTCTAAAGCTTCTCCCGGTTTTCCCGTTGTAGAACGTGTTTTCACCCCAGCAATCTGTCCCGTTAAAGCCTGATCTACTCTCGCAATCGGACGATCTTTGAAGCTTTCTGCACTCACTCTACCTACAGACCCGGTAACTTCACCTTTTTTTTGAGTTCCATAAGCAATAATGACTACTTCCTCAATATCTTTCGTTTTATTCTTAGATTGTACCGTATCTTTTACTGTACCCGTACTTTGCTTTTCCTGTGCAAAGATAAAACTTGTGGTACTTAGCAAAATACCCAGAGTCATTATAGATTTCTTCATTCTCTGATAGGTGATTATTAATTATTTGACATTTACTTATATGCTTTTTCTTAAAATTAGAGCACAAGAAAAATTAAATCTGAAAAGACATGATATTTCTCATATTTCTATTTCATAAAAGTATACTTATCGTAAATTTCTGCTATCCTGTGGTTACCTGCCAATATTTCCTGTAGAATAATTATTTATTAATAATCGTTAAGCTTAGAGGAAATATTGAAAATTTTCAATGTTTGAGAATACATTGTTGAATACTTAAGATTGCTTTTTAGTACTCCAAAAAAATACACATCGTTATATTTCGTCAAATAACCGCAAAATGGATCAATCACAAAACCTGGGGAGAATTGTTGAAAGTTTTTAACTTTTCTTCATGTCTCAAGATCAAGAATTATTAAAACTGTTACTTCCCGAATATTTAGTGGCGTATTTCGATTTCGTAAAATCTGAAGAAAAAGAAGGACTTCTTCATCTTTACTTTGAAGAAAAAAACAGTGTTCCTAAAGAGTTTTCCTCATTAAATCTTCAATCGAAAGGATTTCACGAAGAAATTGCCGTTGATGATTTTCCGCTTCGTGGCAAAGCCGTAAAACTCAACATTAAGCGTAGAAGATGGACGGATATGAAGTCTGGAAATATTGTTCAACGAGATTGGAATCTCATCGCTAAAGGCACTCGCATGACACAGGATTTTGCAGAGTTCTTAAAAAAAATCAGCCGATACTAAAGCGCTTCCTTTGGAAATCATTGGCGAGATGTATGGTGTCAACGGAAAGAAATTTCGCAGACAGTACAAAAAATCCCTCAGTGAATTTAAAGACTGGAACCAGAAATCCCATGCCGAAGATTACATTTTATACCCCGCAAACTGCCTCTCACAACTCTCTTTAGACGAAGTAGCCTTGTCTCAGGGCGAACTTTACACCGTGCTTACATCCAAGCATGCCAAGGGCAGGAAAGGCAGTATTGTTGCCGTCATTAAAGGAACAAGAAGCGAAGATGTTATTGATAAACTCTTAAAAATAAGCAGAAAATTAAGGCAAAAGGTAAAGGAGGTTACCTTGGATATGGCGGGCTCTATGAAGCTTATTGCCAAGCGGTGTTTTCCCAATGCCGTGCAGGTTGTCGACCGTTTCCATGTACAAAAACTAGCCATCGAAGCTGTTCAGGAATTAAGAATCAAACATCGTTGGGCAGCCATAGACAAGGAAAATGAAGCATTAAAAACCGCAAAAGAAACCAAAGCAAGAGCGAAAATCGAAATCTTTGAAAATGGCGATACCCAAAAACAACTTTTAGCCAGAAGCCGATATTTGCTCTACAAAAGCAGAGAAAAATGGACTGAAAACCAATCTGCCAGAGCCAAAATTTTATTTTCTCAATATCCGGACTTGGAAAAAGCTTACAACTTATCGGATAATCTGGATCAATCTCAAAACTTGGGGAGCAAAATAAAATAATAACTTTGCAGGATGTTAAACAATGCCGAACTTTTTAAATTATTTTTACCGGAACTCTTGATTGAACATTTTGAGATTGTGAAATTTGAAGAGGAAAATAAAATTCTCCATATTTATTTTGAAGAGAAAAATACAGCTCCCAAAGAGTTTTCCACACTCATTTTGCAGTCAAAAGGATTTGTTCCTGAAATTACGGCAGATGATTTTCCTCTCCGCGGAAAAACCGTAAAACTCCATATTAAACGCAGAAGATGGACGGAAACAAAAACCGGAAAGATTATTCAGAGAGACTGGAATCTTATTGCCAATGGAACGCGCATGACACAGGATTTTGCCGAGTTCTTAAAAAAAATCAGCCGATACTAAAGCACTTCCCTGCAAAACAATTGGCGAGATGTATGGCGTGGATGGTAAGAAATTCCAAAGGCAGTATAAACAAAGCCTCAGCAATTTTAACGATTGGGAACAAAAACCGCATGCTGAAGAACAGATTCTTTATCCTGAAAATATCTCATCACAGCTCTCCATTGACGAAGTAGCACTTTCCGAGGGTGAACTCTACACCGTTTTAACCTCAAAAAAGGCAAAAGGCAGAAAAGGATGTCTTGTTGCTGTTATCAGGGGAACAAAAAGTGAAACCGTCATTGAACATCTTTTAAAATTAAGTAGAAAAACACGAATGAAAGTTAAAGAAATCACTCTTGATATGGCAGGTTCAATGAAGCTGATTGCTAAAAGATGTTTTCCGGCTGCAACGCAGGTTATAGACCGTTTCCACGTTCAGAAGCTTGCCACCGAAGCGCTGCAGGAGATAAGAATAAAACACCGCTGGGAAGCTATTGAGCTGGAAAATGAGCTTTTGGAAAGATCTAAAGAAAAAGAAGTAAAAACAGAAATTGAAATTTTCAGCAATGGCGATACCAGAAAACAGCTTTTGGCAAGAAGCAGATACCTCTTATACAAAAGCAAAGAGAAATGGACTCTGGAACAAACTCACAGAGCGGAAATTTTATTTTATCAGTATCCCGATTTGGAAAAAGCATACAGTCTGTCTGATGGACTTCGCAAAATTTACAATCAAAATATCACGAAATCGGTGGCGATGCTCAAGCTGGCGCACTGGTTCAAGAACGCTGAGGAATCCGGATTTAAATCTTTCAACACCTTAATGAAAACAATAATGCTAAACTATAATGGTATTCTAAATTACTTTAATGCACGCAGTACAAATGCTTCAGCAGAATCTTTCAATGCAAAAATTAAAAACTTCAGATTACAGCTGCGAGGCGTAAGGGATAAATCGTTTTTCCTATTCAGATTATATAAACTTTTTGCTTAGTCCCCAGATTTTGTTACTGATCCGATAATCTCAGGAAAATTTACAACCAAAACATGACAAAGTCTGTAGCCATGCTCAAATTGGCTCGTTGGTTTAAAGACGTAGAAGAATCCGGTTTTAAATCATTTTCTATACTCAAAAATACTATTATGAATCATTATAATGATATCCTTAACTATTTTGAACAAAGAAGTACCAATGCCTCTGCAGAAAGCTTTAACGCTAAAATCAAAAACTTCAGAATGCAACTTCGAGGAGTAAGGGACAAATCATTTTTCTTATTCAGATTGTCAAAACTTTTTGCTTAGTCCCCAGATTTTGTTACTGATCCCGCAAAATTCTTTTAAAACTTCAGATTACAGCTGCGAGGCGTAAGGGATAAATCATTTTTCTTATTCAGATTGTCAAAACTTTTTGCTTAGTCCCCAAGTTTTGAGATTGATCCGATTTTGTTACTGATCCTTTTTTAGCCTATTTTGAAATGATATAAAAACTAAAAAAGCTTTAAAACGTATGTTATAAAGCTTTTTGTACTACTTTGATATTGTAGTTGCGATCCGGACGGGACTTGTACTCTTAGTAAAAATTCCCTATCCATAAGCTTTATACTATTATCTTGTTGTGAAGGTCACTGAATAGGTCACTATTCTAAACAAGATTAAGAGTGTTTGTTTTTACTTGTGCAAATATAGGTGTTTTTTTAGTTTTTCCAAAAAAAAGACAATTTTTTGATTACTAAATTTCACTAAAACGCAGAATTTCAAAGACAAAAATTAATTTCTCTTATTTTTTAATGCTTAAATATTGATCAAAAAAAAATGAACATTATATATTTGAATGAAATGCGTCAAAAAAAAAAATATCAATTACTTTATATTCTAATCTTCTCTTTAAAAGTGAAATTAGACTTTGCATACACTTAAGTATAAAAACAACTCAGATGTATTTTCGTAATCTCTTACTTAGCCACTGTTAATTCACCATTCCCCATAATAGTAAGAAAATGACCTTTCCTAATATTTGTTCGGATATTGTGCATTGTTGAAAAGTCACCAGAAAACAATATTTGATCAAATAGTGTTGAATCAGGGGAATCGAATTTCATTGCGCAATCTAAAGATTTTGTTGTAATACTATCAACTTGCATTTTGGAATCTACATCTACTCGTTCAAGTCTTGCATAACTGATACGGAAACACCCTTCAGAATCTTTTGAAGTAATCCAAATTATCTTTAAAGGTTCTTTAGTATCTTCAAACTTAAGATCAAATTTTTTCACCAAAGTGTCTCCTGAAACCCTCCCATAACGATGATTTGTGGAAAAATCTTTTTCAAAAAGAACTTTTGAATTATTTTCTTTACTACAAGATGTTGTGATTAGGAGCAATAAAATGACACCTACAGTATTTTTTATAATTTTCATGTTTACAGGTTATTAGCTTGACCTAATTTAATAAAAAAAATCATTATTTAATATTAATTCTCTGATAATAAAAAATTTAACAATGCTATAAAAGTTATAGAAACTAAAGAAGAAAATTATATCGTAATTTTCTGATCATCTAAAATCGACAATTTTGTATTTTTACACTCCTCACCAAAAACTTATAACAATATTATGAATGATTATGTAAACAGAAAATTTGAACTTTTAAAAAGAACAATTGACCATTTAAGAAATCCTTACCAAAGAGATAAAATAAGAGTTCAAGTTGAAGAATTTTTCGAAACTATTGTTGATGAAAGTCAAAAAAAGGACATTATAGATTATTTTAGAGTTAAACTTGACGAAGGATTAGTAAATCACAAAGAGATTTGTACTGCAGTAGATGGCGACTGCGTTATTGAGAAAAACTACGAAGCAACTCATTTTTTTCTAGATCAGGAGTTAAAAAAAGCCGAAAAAGAAAATGCATCTGCTTTTAAAAATTACATTCAAAATCTTACAATCCATGGAACAGGAAATATCGTCAATATTGGAGGTGTTAATGGTGATATAGTAAATAACATATCCCTTTTAAAAGAGAAAGGCGAAGAGAATATTGCTGGCGCATTTGAAAGGCTTGCAGAAGTAATCAATAATGAAACTCCCGAAGACCAAAGAGAATTGCTGCTAGACAATATTAGCACACTTTCTAATCAAGCTACATTGGAAAGATCAGAACGTCTACCCATTAATGTTATTAAAACCATATTTTCCGGAATCAATGTATTAAGCTCCATTTCAACTGTAGCGGGTGTGGATCTAAAGACCATATTTACCTATTTAATACAATAAAACGTAATCTGCGAACTTTCCCAATAGATTACGGTTTTCCGTAATATAATTTATCTTTATTTCTATATTTTAGCGTTTAAACTTCTATGCCGTGGATGAAAAATTAAAAAAGCTTATTACCAAAAATAAAAAAAGTCTTGTAGACTGGACAAATGCTATCAATAATCATATTGAAAATAAGAATAGAGATATAAACACGAAAGAAGCGATTGAAGATGTTTACAAATTGGTTGAGGTTTTTTCTGATATAACAGATATTATAATAAGTTATGGCAGATATAAGGACGAGTTTGAATATGAAAAATTCTCTTTAGGATATCATGGTCCTGAATTAATCATTAATGCTATCAAGACAAAATCCACTTTTTATATCGGATTAGACTATGAAGGTATTTATTTAACAACGCACCTTCGCAACAATTTTAATATTAGAAATATGGATGATAAGTTTTGGATCGATCTCTTATCACTATATAATTATGGAAATTTTGAACTGGAGCAAACTGAAGGTTTTGATAGCAATTTCAAAAAAGAATTTCCTGAAATCTTTAATATCAAAAAAAGTATAATTTTTAATATTTTCAGAAAATTCTTTGTGGATACCATTTTAGAGAAGGACAATTATCGGAAATATGACAAAGTTGGGGACTTTGGAGTTTTTAAAGTTTGTTGGGATGAAACATTTGCTCTTGATAAGATAATAGATGAGCTGACCGCTGTTTTTAAAATTATGTATTCTTTAAATTACAAGCTGTGGAAAATTGAGGACTTACAGAATAACAAAATAAAAAATTGATCCCTATCATAAACGTAGATCATCGCATGATTAATTAATAAGTCTATTTAATAATTAGTCATTTGAAAAAACATTAAATTTGCAAACTCAATTTTGAAAAAAATGGAACCTAATAAGCCGAAAGATAAAGCAAGACAATATAAACCTTCTACAGTTAGAAGGCTTGATACTCTTTCGGGCAATGAATGTGCTGAACCAACCTGTCAAAAAAGGCTAATTGCAAGTGACGGAATAAGTATTATCAGCAAAATCTGCCATATTGAAGCTGCTAGCAAAGAAGGCCCGAGGTATAATTCTGACATGACGGATGATGAACGTCGCGGCTTTGACAATCTAGTTTTACTTTGTGATGAGCATCACACTATTATTGATAATAAAGAAAATGAGAAAGATTATTCTGTGGAACTTTTAAAAAGTTGGAAAGCAGAGCATGAGAAAAAAATACTAGAGTTGATATCAAGTAAAAACTTGCTTACAAAGCATCCACTCGCTTTAAATAAGGTCATCAATGCTGTTGGAAACAACATAAAAGAAGTCCTTTCATTACCAGGTGCAGAAAATGCGCCTGACCCTGAAGCTAAAATATTGCACAATAATGTCCTTCGATATGAGGACACCATAAGGGAATTTGCCCCTTATCAAGGTAAGCTGAACAAAATATATGAGGAGATTGAAAAGCAAGGTTCCGTTAAAAAAGAATTAGTTTTATATAATATCAAAAGCACCTATCTCAAAATCAAAAAAGATTATCCTAACTTAGATGCGGTTAGGAAAAATGCAGACATAATTTTTGATGAAGTAATAGAGGAAGTCTGGGAAAAGATTCATAATGCTCCAAACAAGCTTGAAGAATTTGATCAGGAAACAATCAACTTCGGCTTAATGATTGTCATTATTGATGCTTTTATGCGTTGTAATATTTTAGAAGAACCTCCAAAAATTTCTTAAGAATGATCGTAGATAAAAATATTAATCCGGAAAGAGATTTATATTATCTGGGAGGAAAACTTATAGAAGTTCTGTCCCAGAAAAGAAAGAATGAAATTGATTATTTAGAATTATATCGTCTTTTTAATAAGAAGGAAAATGTTTCTATCAATCTTTACTCTTTAACTTTAGATTGGTTGTTTGTGTCAGGTGTAGTAACAAAAGGTGAAACCGGGAAAATTAAAAAATGTTTTTAAAAGAACTTACAATAGAAAATAAATTCGGTAAAATTCGTACAATCGAGTTCAAAAAAGGATTGAACTTAATCGTCGACGAAACTATTGAAAAAGATAAAAAAAGCACCGGAAACAACGTTGGTAAAACAACTGTGCTACGACTTGTAGACTTTTGTCTTGGTTCTGATGGTAAAAACATCTACCAAGACAGCGAATTTAAAGAACAGGAGAACAGTGTCATTAAAGATTTTTTGATGAGTACTGAGGTAGTTATTACATTAAGGTTGGATAATGATCTTGATTTCCCATCAGAGTCAGTAATTATTCGTAAAAATTTTTTGAAGTACGGAAAAAAACTTCAAGAATTGAATGGTGAAAATATTAAGGATAACAAAGAGTTTGATTTAGAACTTAAGAAATTAATATTTAAAACGGAAGTTGAAAAACCTACTTTTAAGCAGATCATCTCAAAAAATATCCGAGATGAAAAAAATAAATTAGCGAACATTGTAAAAGTTTTAAATGCTTACACAAAAACTGAAGAATACGAAGCTCTTTTTTTATTTTGGTTAGGTTTAAATACAGATTCTCATAATGAGAAAGAACTTTTGGTTAAGGAAAAAACAAGAGAGGATAATTACCAAAAACGATTAAAAAAGGAAGGTGAATTATCATTAATCGATCAGCAAATCGAGTTGGTAAATTCAAAAATTAAAGAATACGAAAATTTAAAGGCCAGCTTTAATTTTAATGAAAAATTCGAAGGTCAGATTAATCAATTGAATGATGTAAAACTATCTTTATCGAAACTTTCAACTGAATTCAGCAGACTCAATATGAGAAAAGAATTAATTGTTGAAAGTAAAGAAGATCTTGAAAAAGAAAAAACAAACATCGATGTAAAGCAAATAGAGCTACTTTACCAAAAGGCGTCGAAACTGATCCCTTCATTACAAGTATCTTTTCAAGAGACTGTAGAATTTCACAATGCACTAATTGATGAGAAGGTAAAATACATAGAGAAGGAATTCCCCAACATTTTAGAAAAATTAAAGGAAATAACTAAAAAAATAGATTCTTTAAGAAAAAGAGAAAGGGAATTATCAGAATTTATCAGTGCATCAGAATACAGTGACAATTATGATTCTATACTTAAAGAATTAAATTCTTTTTTTGAATTAAAAGGTTCTCTTGAACAACGAAGAAAATATTGGGTTACATCTAATGATAATTTAAAGAGAATTAACGACAAGCTAGATTCTATCAACAGCCAAATCAACTCAAAGGATGATTTTATTCAAAATAGAATTACAATATTTAATAAGTATTTCACAAAAATTTCTAATAAGCTTTATGGTGAAGAATATCTTTTAAGTACGCAGAAGAATGAAAAAGGCTATGACTTAATTGTAACTAATATCGAAGGAAATCCAAGTACTGGAAAGAAGAAAGGCCAAATAGCTGCGTTTGACTTTGCTTACATTCAATTTGCAGAAGAAATTGATATGGATTTCGTAAATTTTATAATGCATGATCAATTGGAAAACATGCATGACAATCAACTTTCCACCATATTAATTGAATTAGCTAATTCTATAAACTGTCAGTTTATTCTACCAATTGTAAGAGATAAAATCCCGGCAGAATTAGCAATAGATCAGTATATTATCCTTAAGTTATCAGAAAATGATAAACTTTTCAAAATATGATTTCAAGATAATAAGTTATTTTAATATTTTTTGACTCAAACGAATAAAATTACCAGCACATCATATTCTAAGTGTTAGTAAATTTAAAATATACAAAGATCGAATATAATTGCTCTAAATATAATCTTTTCAATTTTGTACCTTTGCAAAATGTTTTACAGAAGGAAAATACTTTTAGCTTTGTTACAAATTTTTGAAAATGAATTGGATAAAATCCGTCTTCAAAAGTTGCTTTTTCTGTATTGCAAACATAAGGAGAGTCCTGAATATGATTTTGTCCCATACAAATTTGGATGTTTCTCATTTTCTGCAAATGCTGATCTTAATACGCTTGTGAAAAATGGTATTTTAAGCGACACAGAATCTAGCTTTCAAAAGACAGATGATACTGATTATTTAAAAACACTCAAAGTTTTAGATCGTCGTAATATTGAGAATATAAAAAGTACTTACGGTAATATGAACGCTAATTCGTTGATGATTCATACTTACATAAATTATCCTTTTTGGGCAATTAAGAGTGTCAAAGCTAAGGAAATATTAAGCGATAAGCTATACGAAAGAGTTCTGAGCGCTATACCTTCAAAAAACCAAACAACTCTTTTCACAATAGGCTATGAGGGAATTTCGCTAGAAGAATACTTTATTCGTTTAGTACGTAATGATGTTAAGGTTTTAGTAGATGTAAGAAGAAATCCTTTAAGCATGAAGTACGGATTTAGCAAAGGTTCATTGACCAAATTCTGTAATGCCTTAGGCATCGAGTATGTTCATTTTCCAGAAGTGGGTATTCAATCTGACGAAAGACAGGAGCTCAATTGCCAACTTGATTATGATAAATTATTTGACAATTACAAAGAAAATAATTTGTCTAAAACGAAAGATATTCAAAATAAAATATTAAATTTACTAATAAAGCATGAAAGAATTGCTTTAACGTGCTTCGAAGCAGATATCTGTCAATGTCATCGTACGCATTTGGCACAGGCTATTGTTTCAGATTCTGGTTTTAAATATCATTTAGAACACATATAATATTTTTTATGGCTTTAACCAAAGTTCTGATAACCGTAACTACTTACCCTCTTCCTTCCAGAAGTTATGATGAATTAGTTTGTACCGCAGGTATTTTAGAAAATGGTGATTGGATCAGAATTTATCCGGTGCCACTAAAATTTCTGCAGGGTTTTAAAGAAGATGGTAAAATGAAGTCATTCAAATATCATTGGTTGGAGATTGATTTATCTAAAAGGACTGACGATTTCAGACCGGAAAGCCATTCCCCCATCAATCATACTTTTGACAATGTAAAAATTCTTGGTAAAATAGATACGAAAAGAAACTGGGCTGAGAGAAAAATATATTGTCTCAAAAATATCTACACCAACAAAAAGCAGCTCATAGATGCATCCAAAGCTCCAAACAATGTTTCTTTGGCTACATTTAAACCAAGTCAAATACTATCCTTTGATATTGAGCAGGATGAGCGAGAATGGAAAAATGAGTGGAAAGAATTAAGGAAAATGGGCGATCTTTTTGATCAAGATAGAAGTCCTGAAATTCAAATACCAAAATTGCCTTATAGATTTTACTATACTTTTTTAGACGATGAAGGTGTGCAAAGCCGTCTTATGATTGAAGATTGGGAGATTGGAGCTTTATACTGGAACTGTCTGCGAAGAGCAGAAGGTAATGAAAGTATCGCACTACAAAAAGTACGAGAAAAATACGAAGGGGAGTTTTTATCAAAAAATGACATACATCTGTTTTTAGGCACTACAAAAGAATGGCACATGCGTCGTGGAAAAAATCCTTTTGTAATTATCGGCGTATTCTATCCTAAATTTGAAAGTCAGCTATCATTATTTTAGAATATATCTTTTAAAAAGATAAAAAAATTATTTTACAAAATAACAAATTTCTCAAAAAATATTTAGATATTTGGTTATAAACTACTTATAACCAACCATGAAATATATTATTGAAATATGTGTCGCTATAGACGTCGCCATATTGGGAATTGCATATCCTATCTTAGTTGATAAAATATCAAATATTGGAGAAAAATACCAATCTGAGTATCTATCTAATGTTTTTGATTTGAAATTTCCTCAAAACCTTTCAGTTTTCAAGTTATCTTTTTTTCAGCTGATCTTAATTCTAACACTTTTAAGTTTTATTTTTAAAATATTAGATATTCCTCCTATAGGTTATTTTAAGGATGTTTACATTGTAGAAAATTCTGCAGATATCCTGATTTTTTGCTTAACTGTACTGCTAACCATTTCCTTTATAATTTGGCTAAATAGAATAGTTTTGTTTCAGTCGAAAACTTCCCAATTAGTCATATATCTGATCAAGAAATACGAAAATAAGACAGAAGATAAAAATTTATCAAAAACGTACTATTTAAAAACCATAAATGAGCTCACATTGTATGCGTTTAAGAACGATGATCCTCATATTGGAAAAACCCTATCTGATTTTTACTATAAACAATTTATGGACTATCGGACAAATGATTCTTCAAATGATGGTCCGATTTATCCATTTGATCTTTATCATATCACCAATGAAATCATTATCACATCAAGTGAAAATAATAATCGCAGATTTTCCAATATAGGTAATCTCGCATCATCCGGTATATTTTTACTGGGAGAAAACTTTACCTTCGGCAAGATATCTCAAGAAACATACAGGTGGCTATGGAGAAATCTATTAGTGTCAGCAAATCATAAAAAACTAATAGCTAATTATTGGTCAACAGCCTCTCAGCATGCGGGTTATAGTCTAAATCTTATCGCCCCAGAATATGAACCTGGGACTATGACTATAACAAATAATGATAAAATAAAAGAGATTGAAGAAGAGCGTAGAAAGTTTTTACAGCTTAACTACGCCTTAGGAGGATTGCTTTATTATCTCTCAAACTATGACATTATTAAATATATACTTTCATTTTCACAGTCCCAGCCACCTAGATATGAACTGTTACCTACAACAATGGATGAGGTTTTTTATTGGTTTGATCAATTTGCCAACCAATATAGAAGTTTGGAAGATCCTATAGAATATAAGTTCAATTTCCCCGAATTGGATAATTTAGGGGTTAGCGGTCAAACGACGCACAATATATGCTTATATATTTCCTTACTTTTTGTCAGACAGTTTACCTTACAAAAAATATACAGTTATCAAAATTTTAAAATATTCCATAGTCTGACTAACGATTTAAATATTTTGTATTCGTATCACAGGAGGCTTCAATATTTTAAAACCTGCATTGAAAAAGTCCTTGCAAATAAAGAGCTTATCGATGCTTTAAATTACAAATTTGATGAGCAAGAAGTCTTAGCCACTTATGATACTTTAAGCCAGCAAATAAAGGATAAAATTGACCTCACCAAGTTACAGGCACCAATTTCCACAGCTAAAGTTCAGCAATTTGAGAATGAGACGAAACGAATTTTAAAAGAAACTTTTGAAAAATATTCAACGATTAATAATCCTACAAATTTCAGAAAGATTGACAAGTCCATTACAACCGCAATAAACGGTAATATGACTTTATCGTATAAATCATCATTTACGGAAAATGATATTCCCAATTTTAATTATGATACCGTATATGCTGAGAGCATCTCTAATAGTAAGATTAAATTTTATATTCCCAATTCATTTCTGATTGCTAGAAATCGTAGATATCTAATTGATAAAAAGAATATTTTAAAAGCATTTCAAAAATTGATTCCAACCCTCTCTGAGGAATACATCATTATTAGTTTGTGTTCAAACTCTCAAGTAGAGCAGGTAATAAACGAGTCCCCTTATAAAAGTATTATTCAGAAGATTCCTTATACGAACAATCATCTAAAGGATACATTTTTCTTGCTAAAAAAGAAATACTTGCCTAAAATGGAGTTTAGGGATATCTCGAGTCAGGAAATAGAGAAATTCAAACTTCAACCCTTAGACAGCGAGATAAAATTATATGCATCTGTACTCGATCTCAATACTCCGGAAAACATTGATTTGAAAAATGAGTATAATAACGAAGATGAAGATGATGAACTTAAAGTTTTACTTTTGATAAGTTTTATCTACACAATTAGCTGGAGAAGTGATCGAGACATTGTAATGCTTAGCTTGTCTTCACCCTATGAAGAACGTGGAATAGAAAGTGAATTAGCTGATATTAAAAGGTTAAAATAAATTTTTACGAGGATTTAAATTATTACCTTCAGATTTACGCAAATAAAATTTCTAAGTCTAATACATAATTACAGTAGTTAATAAGAAAATTCATTTTGACCGCTGTAATTATGAAAACTCAATTTCTGAAAATAAAATTATCTAGCGAAAAATCAATAATTTTCTTTTTCCAATTCTGCCAAAGTTTTGCCGTTTTCTTCAATCCAATCATTTTTTAATGTATATCCCCAGTCAGGTTTTACATCTTTTAAATTGTATTTTTTTGTTAAATAAGACCTTAAACTGCTGAACGAATAAATTTTAGTGGAGCCATTTACATTTAAACATTTTCTTCCAACCCTAGATATTTCCGCAGTGATTAATATCTTATCAATCCCTTGTTCTAAAGCAGGTTTTAAAATGACCTTTTGTCCGACATGTAATTTATTAGAATCAAAAAGCTTAGAAATAATTGATTGTTCCCTACTACTCTCTCGTCGTACTAATCTTTCCTCAATCGCTTTTTCCTTTAAGCGAACCTGATAATCTGTCGCTTCAGGAAGCGGTATCACTTGCTGGATATCGAAAAAGATTTTACCATCATCTTTTTGTAAATTTACTTTCACGCAACGAATATCTAAATCTCTCTCGTTTAACCATAAAATGGATGTCGTTAGCTCAATAGAAAAATTGGCTGAAACCAATATTATTCTTACATCTTGTGCAAAATCATCTTCAATTACTTCAGACCATCCTAAAAACTTAAGCATCGCTTGTTCTGCATCCAAATTATGGTTGATTTTTTGAAGGTAACTTTTATACGTAGAGACCGCCTTTTCGAATTTCATTTTTGAAATCATTGATGCATATCTCAAAGACTGCAAGTCCATATGTCCTCCGTCTTGAGTACGCTTTATTTCAACTACAACCAGATTACCATCAGTATCAACACATAAAATATCTATACTCCTTCTGCTTTCTTCCCAATCACTAAATTCTGTTGCAATGACCAATAAATCTTTATCAATAATATCAATAGAATTAGACAAATATTTTTGTAAGTTTTTTACTTCATATATATTCTCATTTTCAAATGTAGTATCAGATAGCTTGGTGAATTTTTCGTTTTCAATTTTATATATAGCCATAGTTTTTTATAAATATAATATCTACTAAAGATTATGTATTAGTTTAAATTCTGCAATCGTAATAGATTGTTGCGTTATTTTCAAAATCATTTTGTCATCGGTTACCATTTAGCATTGCTTGTTATTTCGAAGGTATAGCAAATGATGCAAATCTATGAAGTCATTCTTTGCAGGTTGGCCAAGCGTTCCACTTTTTTGGGCAGAAAAACGAGAGAACGCATTGACAAATATGCTTAATTCATTATTGTAGCTATAAGGAAGTTCTAATATGGATACTTCATCTTCTCCGCCAGAAGTGGCATCAGATAAATTACGAGCATAGTGTTGAAGGTATAAAATTTAAAATTACTGAACTTCCCTGCTATAGGAGCAATATCAAAATTTAAAGTTTGCCAGATTGCAGGTCATTCATTTTAAAAAACTCTATTCTGTTTGTAGCAACCCCTATTTTCTGAAATGAAGTTAAAAGTTTAGCTTTTGATGGATCATTGAAATAACTAATTCGCCATTTTATTTTAGCATTGCTTATTTTTTCAATTTTTCTAAAATACGGTATGTCTACGGAATTCAATGAGTGACCAAGAACAATTACTTCTTCAACGTTAACAATATAATTAAAGAAGTCATTATTTTCAGAGATTATATCAGTTACAGGTTTTCTGAAAGCATAAAAAGGATATTTAGTCATATCTTCAGAATCAGAAAATAAGGTGCGCGTACTTTCTCCATGCTTGTCAAACTTAGGGCTGTTTTTTAACCTTTTATTATGACCAAATATCAAAGAGCCTCGGCTGTTTTCAACATCACCGTGTATATGCAAAATATTTTCGTTAGCAACATCATAAACTTCCTCTAAAGTCATAGTATAGTTAAAGTTTAGGAAGTTAGAGCTAGTGTCTAAAGTCAGACTGGGTGTGACAAAATCCAGACTTATAGAAGATACCCAATTCTCAAATGCTTCACGAATAAGGTCAATTATTTCATCGGTTTCTTGAGTAATATTGTCTTCAAGAGAATAAATAGAGCTTGGTTTAAAATGATCATCTAAGACATCAATATTATTAATATCCTCATAGAATGTTCTCCATTTAAATGTTCCTAAGTCATTCTCAAAGTCTGTCCATAAATATTCCTCGTTGAATTTTAATTGAAAGTAAGTATCAAAAAGAACTTGAACTTTAGCCTGACATTGAAGAATAAACTGATGAAAATCCGAATATTTAGTTGGTAGTTTATGATACAGATCAAATCCGTTACCAATTACGTAAAGCCTTTTATCTGCAACTTTGCTCATAAGATGATGTCTGTTTTTACTATTCAAAAGAGTTTAAAAATGATTTATTAATATAATCCTAACCATTGTAATTTGCGAGATTATATATCTAAATAACTATTTAGTTTTTACGTATTTCGTTGGTCTAGTAAAATCATCTGCTACTTTTAGAATTTCCTCAATCTCCTTGGGAAGACGATCAATATCCATTTTATATGACATAGTTTTTGCAAACAAAACCTTGTCGAATTTTGCTTTCTTCTTCACAAATAAAAATCTTTGCACGTTAGAAAGAAAATCCTTAGCCCCGTCAAAATCTTCTACTGTAATATCTTCACCTTCAGGATACATTTCGTTTAGAATTTCTACTGACATTTGAATATCAAATAAATCCTCGTATGTGCCTATATTGATAAATACTAATCTATATTTATTTTGATGATTCCTAATAATTCGCTCTATATCACTCCTTTCCTTCTTAGCATCCGAATCAATCAGACAAATAATTTTACGATTAGGATAATTTGCTTTCATGCTTAAAAAGTCTGCCGCCAACTTTTCCTTAGACTTTGAGTTGTATACTTGGATATTTTTTTGTGACAAAATAAATCTTTTTCTAAATGCTAAAATTGGTATTGAAGCTTCTTCGCTTTCTCCCTCTACCAATATTATACAGTCAGGATTATCCACCTTATTGATATTAGGTAAGAACATATAGAATTTTTCACTAAGATTTTGTTTATAGTTTTCAATAAAATCCTGCAGATATATCAATCCAATTTCCTTGCATAAAGCCTGATTCCCTAACAAGTATTTATATTCCAAAAGCTCCTGCGGCAGTATTATTTCCTGATACTCTCCACAGCATGGACAGAGTATTTCATCTTTAAATTTATCTACGTTACTATCAACAGTAAGACGAATTTCATCAAACTCTTTCTTGTGAGTAGCTAATAGGGGATGATTTTCAAAGGTTGTAAGCCCATACTTTTTAAATGTCGCATGATCTAAATGAAAGTAAGAATAATGCAAATATTCAGGCGTTCCAAACATAGGGATTTTTTCAGGCTCTATTCCGGAAAAGGCTATAGAAAGCCTTTCCGTTTGTTTCTTTATATTTTGATTATAGCGATGTTGAAAAAGAGCAAGTTCTTCTAAGGGTGGAAAGTTCATTAGTCGAAAAAGCAAAACCAAATGATCCTTGTTTCCTCTGGGCATCAAGTCGCTTGGTATTTTATCTCCAATACCGTTTGGAAGATTAATCGCGGGAAGACCTATTTTATCAGCTAAATCCTTAAAATCAGACTCAATTTGATCATCACTATAATTAATAATTTTTTTTAATAGCTCTACTTCAATACTGTCAAAATTCTCTTTTGTAAGTTCGCATAGCATCAATGTGTAGGGAGTAACCTCAAGATCCCACTTGAAATCATATTTAAAATGGGGTAGGTATTTTTCGTAAAGAGTTTCTAAAATACCTCGCCAAATACCTTTGAAAATGAAAAACTTATCTGAAATCAGCATTTTTTCATCAGCATTAGGCATACTGGCAACATGTAGCCGAATCAAGTTGTTTAAGATTGAGTCTGTCTCATAATAGATAATTCTATTGAATGTTCCATGAATAATATGCGGGTATGTATTTACTACAATTTCTTTAAAATCGCTCATTCAATCTTTTTTTATGGTTATTTTAATAGTTTGTATTTAAATATACAAAACTTATTTGAATTAAGTTAAAGCTTATAAACCTTATGCCCTCTCAAGATAATTACTTTTATAACTCTTAGAAATATGACATTACTGTGTTAATGGTAATTTGAATGTTTACCTTTTCATTCCTAAGTTAGACGAAAAATTATATTCATTTTTTGCTTCTTGTTTCAAAGATTGCATTCGTCCGTCAATAGTTTCTGATATAACTTGGGCTGGAAAAAGAGTTTTATTATCAACGGCTCTATCCTTTATAGTATCCAGCGATTGATTATTTTTTAACCTTTCATCCTTTTCTTTTTTATATTGAACAATCAAATCCTGTTTAATCTCAGGAAGTTCTTCTAATTTTTTGTCTAATTCATCAATTTTCTCATCTGTTATTTTTGTCTGAAATTCTATTTCTCTAACATTTACACCTTTCTCTTCTAAGCTTAGAATAGTTCTCTGAACTTCAGCTTTAGCCAAATCAATTGTTTTTTGATAAGAAGGAAGTTGATTTTTCCAATATCCAGCATTTTCAGTTTTATCCTTAGAGTATCCTAAGATTCTGTTATAGGAATGATGTGCTTTAGTAACCATCTCCTGCATCTTTAAAAAAGTCTCATATTTCCGCAAAACAAATGCATTATCAGCAAGATGCTTATTTTTTTCACTTTCAATCTTTCTTTTTAGTAGTTCAATCTCAATATTTGCTCTGGTTTCGGGATCCGTTATAATAGATGTTTTTAGTTCCTGCGTACTGATATCAGAAATATCCAAAACATTCGCTCCCTTTTTCATTGCTTCCAAATATCTTGCTTGTTTTGATTGCAGCTTCTGAAGCATAAACACGTCGATGCTATCATTGGTAAGCATAAAATTGACCCTTACATTTTCGTGCTTGTTTCCTTGTCTCCAGACACGACCTTCGACCTGTCGTAGAGTGGTAAAATTATAAGGAAGTGAGAGCATATATAAATCAGTGGTATTTTGCTGAAGATTCATCCCCTCCTGAATCGCCTCGCTGCCGAGAATAATTTTGACTTTTCCGGAATTAAAACCATCCTGAATTTTCATTCTGTTGGGTTTACTCGTTGCTCCAGTAATGACACCAATTTCTTCAGGTTTATAACCAACTTCCGTGATGAGATAATCTTTAATTTTCGGAAATTCTGAGACTGCCAATTCTGAAAAAATGATCTGACCCGAATCAGGCATATCTCTTTTATTCTGCTGTATCAGATTCATTGTCTCTATCAACTTAGGGGAATTTTCAATAAATTCTTTTACTGAGGGAAGTTCTCCGTCATAGTATGGAGACAGATAAGGAGAAATAGCGATAAGCCTTGCATTTAGAATATGAGTAAGAATTGCTCCCTTTTGAGAATCGTCGAAATTCTCTGTGAGTAAATCATATTGTTCCTGAGTTAAGTCATTCTGCTCAATTTTATATTCTTTATTAATCTTGGTTGGACGGATTAATTCAGGATTATCTTCTTCTCCTTTAATATCAATAAACTCAGATAGGAGCTGTTGAAACAAAGAATTATTTTTAAACCTGCGGACATTAGCTTTAAACTTCACGTCTCCTTTAGCATCGATTTCCATATCATTATCAGCCTCCATAAACGTTTCAAAGAATGTATTGACATTGAAGTATCCTGATTCCTCAAGACGCTTATTTGCGATCAAGGACAATATCGAATAATACTCAAGAGGTTTATTGGTAAAAGGTGTTGCTGAAAGAAGAGTAACATTTCTGCCATCATATTTATCCTGAATATATTGAGATGCCATCCAGGTATTAATTCCTAATCTGGAAGTCTGTTGATTTTGACTTCTAAAATCAGAAGCAAATCTTCGGTCCTCAATTCTTACCTTTCCAACGATGTGATTAGCATTATGAACTTCATCAAAAGTCAAATGATCAAAACCAAAATCCTCCCAATCATAGATTTTGCCACGCTTCATTTTTCCCTGGAGCTCTTTTTCTTTCTCTAATTCTTTCTGAAAATCTCTTTCGCTGATGGAATTAACACTACGCAATTCACTTTCAGAGATGTAAGAGAACTTGGAAGCCAAATCTTGAGTAATATATTCGGAGAAACCGATATTATTAAAACCTTCATAAGTAACAATTGTGATTTCTCCATCTCTATTATCAAATCGAGAAAGATCATAATCCCTTCCTAGATTTCCCAAGACATTTACTTTCGCATTCGGAATTGTTTCAAATATGGTTTCAACCCACTGTTTTAAAATACTGTCATTTGGTACTACAATCAATGGTCTTTTAGAATTTCCACGCTCCATCGCCTCGTGCATAGAAAATATCCCGGAAAGTGTTTTGCCAAAACCCACTTCGTGCGCCAGTAGACCAACTCCTTTTGTCGTAAGCCTTCCTATTCCTGCTTTCTGTACTTCTGTCAGTCTGAGTTCTTTCCCTTTAAAATTGAGATGAATTTTGGAAAATAGAGGAAATTTGGAATAGTCCGGAACGTGGATATTATTATAATTTCTGTTGAATTCTTTTATAAAACGCTCTCTTAAATCGTCTGATAATTCTTCACGAATAAACTTTTCAAAAAGGTCATTTGCAGCAGCCTTTCTTCTTTCACGTACTAATGCATTTCTTTCCTTATCACTACCCGTAACCGTTTCATTATCTACATAACTTCGAACTTCCCAAGCTGAAGAACCGGCAAAAGCTTCACTGGATAAACTGCCTAAAAAATCTTTGAACTTTTCAGCCAGATTGTAATCAACAATTACTGTTTCAATCTGTTTTGTAGAATGATTGTATTTTTCTTTCTCAACTTGCCCCAAGGCAAACTGCTGTACAAATTCGTGATTAGGGCTGATCGAAATCTCATCCAAAGACTTGGGAGTTGGCAGAACACTTAAGAGTATTTTCTTTTGCTTCTCATATTGGTTTTCAGTTCCACCGACGGCATATTTATCTGCAAAGTCTTTTTCTAGCTTTTCCAGTTTGGAATAGATATTTCCTTCTGCATAGTAAAAATCGTGTACCCATTTCCCCTCAATAAAATTGGCAAATTTGTGGTGCTCTCTTCTATTATTCAAAGCTCCATCGTAATCTGTATCACGAAAAGCAGCAATCTGCTCTGCTGAAATATCTAAGCTGTTTTGTAATGAAGTATTTACAACTTCGTCTGACTTTGAAAAAAGATATTTTAAAACACCTTTTTTTATCTCAGGTTTTGTTTGAATTCTGTACTCGGAATCAAGTTTCTTCTGGGATTGGATGAGCTTGTCAGATTTATCACAAATCTCCTTTAGCGTTTCTGCAGAAAATGATTTAACATCTTTATCGATTTGCTCTTTTAACTCGTTGTATTTCTCAATTTCTTTTACAACAGCAGGAGACTTAAATTTGATTTCTTGAAATGTTGAAAGAACATCATCTATTTTTTCTTTAGCTTCGGAAAGGTACTTTTCAGCTGGAGTTTGAACTGAAATGTCTTTTCTGATGGAAATTTCCTCTTTTACTTCCACTTGCGTATTCTCGAAGAATAAATCTTCAAACAAATTACCAATGCGCTCGTTTTGCTTTTTAGTTCTGAGTTGTTCTATTCTGTCTAAAGCTTGATCCAGATTACCGTGGACATAGTTTTCCATTCGTCCAAAACGATTGCTTTTCTCACGAATTTCCCCCAGAATATTTTCAGGATTACTTTCGAAATAATTAGAAATATCCTTTATAATTTTTTGTGAAGTTTTTTTCAAAATGATGATGTCAGTTCCAATCTGCGTTCCTGCAAAAGAACCGATAGGCAAACGATAGGCATTGAAAATTTCTGCATTTTCAAGTTTCTTGTGTCGGTTCAGCCAACCTGAGGGAAGCACCATTGCTAAAACTCCATTCGGCTTTAAAGAGTCTAAAGAGCGCTTGACAAAATAATCTTCGTATTTGCTTATTTTGGGTTCCTCTCCTAGCCCTTTGTATAAACCTCGATGTTCTCCATAAGGTGGGTTTCCAATTACCAAATTATATTTTTCAGCATATTCTCCAACATCTTTCTTATAACCTCTTTCATCAATAAATTCAGTTTCAAAAGAACGGAGATTCACATCAGCTTCAGGATGAAGTATTTTAGAAATTTTAGCCGTTGTTTCATTAATCTCAAAAGCAGAAATATTGATTTTTAAACCAAGATCTTTTACAGCATACAGAAAATTTCCAGTTCCAACACTGGGTTCTAGAACAGCAATCTCTTTTTGATTTTTAAAATAGTCTTTGATTAGATTCCGGATGATATCAACAATCTTAGAATCTGTGTAGTATTCATCTAAAATTCCTCGACCTTCTTTTGCAGTACCTCCACTTTTGTACTGATTACTGATGTTTCTTAATTCATCGGAAACATCAATATTTGGATGAATAATCACCTTATTATCATTAGAAACAAAACAAGCTGCAGAAACCACTTCCGCAACTTGCTCGTTGGTCAGTTTATGACCTTTATACTTTGAAATGAGAAAATCTAATTTCTCAATATCTTTAGAATTGTCTAATTCTCTTCCGACTCCGGTGGATACTGTTCTCCCGGGTACGATTCCGCCCAAGTGGTTTTGCTTGCCTTCATTTTGTTCAGCATTCTGCGGTTGTGTTCCGTCAACAGATCTTCCTCCTCTGTTTCCTGAATTGCTCCACTCTGTGACTTTAGATCCATTTCCAGCATTTTCGCTGCCAATAGTTTGTCCTCCTGGGTAATCTCCGTTTTGCTCGGATTGGCTGTTTTGAAAAGTTCTATCAGAATCTCGTCCAGAAATTTCGGATCCCAAGTGCTGAGCGTTGGATATTCTATCTGATCTAACAATAAGGTTTGCATTTTCTGAGTTTTTCGGTTCAACTAAATTAATATTTTTATTCTGATGATTCAATTTGTTTTTGAGATATTCATTCAAGTCTTTATGTCCTTCATTTGAAATTTCATACATCTTGCGGATATCCTTAATATTCTTTTCTTTAAATTCCATCTGAATTTTAAGGGTTGCTGCATCTCCAAGCCTATCTCCTTCTAAACACAGAAATATTTTACCTTGAAAATTTTTATATTGATTCAGAAATTCTATTGTCCTGCTTGCAGAGTTCAGTGTAATAAGACTTCTGCTGTTGACTTGTTTATTTAATTTTAAAAGTTCCAAAAATGAAAGTCGGTCAATTTCTTTTTCAAAAACAACCAACTCATTCTTAGTTCCATTGACAATAGAAATTCCATCTGTAATCATTGAAGACTCTATTTCATCCATCATTAATTTTTTCTGTTGTTAACGAAATGATTAAACTCAAAAATTTCTTTGGCTTCATCATCCCAGTTTTTTCTTGGTAATAACTGAAGTGTTACGAAAATGTCTGTCTTTTTATTATAAGAATCAATTCGCTCAAGTCTGCCGTCATAATCTTTTTCAGCGTGTCTGTAAAATGAATAAGGTAAAATGGTATCTGTTGGATAAATATAGAATCTGGTATAATTCCACGGAGAATTAATCTCAAAACGTTTATATTTTTTACTAAATAAGATTGTATCGGACAGATTTTTTCGGTTTCTGTAATTGGGAATCCAATCTTTTGAAAAGACAGCACCTTCTTTCTTTTCCCAAACCGATTGAGAACTTTGCCTTTTGGAAATATCATTGAATATGATATTGCTTCCCAATGACCCAATTGGGTAACATATTGAATCTTCGATAAAATACACCTGCTTATTGATTTCTGAATAGTTATGATCAGGCACTAATTCTATGAACTGATTATGCGAATAATTAATCTTGGATAAATGAAAGCTCTGGATCTGATCCAAACCTTTTGAAGCATCGAAATAAACATTCGATATTAGATCAATGCCTCCTTGCTCTGATTTGATATTCTTCCGACACGAGTTTAATGCGAAAAGAATTATAAAAAATGAAAGTAATAATTGAATTTTCATATCAATTGGATTTATAAAAGCGGCAAATCTTTAGATGACTTACCGCTTCCTGTAGTATTATAGGTAAGAAAGATGTTTAACGCTTAATGCTCTGTTCCCGAACATTGGCTTTATCGTGACTATTATCCTGTTCCAAGCCTTCTAAAGGTTTATTGGTATTAATTCGGTTCATCTCGTTGTCGTACAGTTTAAGATTTCTATTCTGCGGATCCAGAACAGCTTTTGCTTCTATGACCTGATCGTTTTCTTTAAATTTCACTTTTACAACATTGCCTTTTTCCAAAGACTTTATGCTGTTTTCTTTCCAGTCCGGATTATCAAATACCAGATTAGATTTTTCAACAATCTTGGTTGTATCAACCCCGTAATTTTTGTAGAAATTTTGGAAATAATAATTGTCTTTATCCGTCTTTGGCTCATTAAAATTAAATTGAACGAACGCAGGTTCTGTTTGATTGCTCTTAGGATTGACAAACTCAATTTTCACACTTCGTCCTTCCAAAAGGTTGACAGCTTCTTTTGCAGTAAAAGAGTTTTCCCGACTTACAGGAAAATTATGTGATATTTCCTCTTTTTGATCATTGGTTAATTTGGCATTATAGGAATTAAGAAAAACACCTCCCTGATCACTTTTACTAAACTTCAAAGTAAAATCGACCTTGTTTTCGGGTAATGCTTTGTCGGAAGAAGTTTTGATTTCAAATTGCTGTGCTTTACCTTTCATCCCTTTTTCTAAATTTTTGTGAAGTTTTTCGTCTTCTCCAAAACCAAGATATTTCATTTGGTCTTTCAGGTATTTTACCTGATCAAATTCTTTTTGTGTCTCCATAATTTTTGGATTTTGATTGTTAATAATTATTTGATTTGTATTTTGTTGATTTTTATCAAATTGCTTTAATTCCTTTAATTTTGCACGGCTATCAGTATCGGTGATGACATTATATTTTTCTTTATACGAATCGAGAGAATTTGGATTCTCTTCTCCATAAGTATCATATATCAAATCGTCTACTTTTCTAAGGAGCACTGGAGACTTTACTAAAGTCTCATATTTGAAACCTCCCATATTAGAATTTAATTCTTTCTTCAGAGCATTTAAATAACTTTGCTCGGATGAATATTCCATTACTTCTGCAACCTCTCCATCGTAATCGTAGAAAGATATTTTCCCAACTTTTACACTAATCTCTTTTTCATAATACTCATATTTGCGGTAATGATCGGCTTGCCGTTCATCAATTTCAGAAGCCGTCATTCCTAAACTTAAGTCAGTTCTTACCTCTAATTCTTTTGCCCAGGAATCCGAAAGATATTTTTGTTTTGTAGCTTCATTATCGATAGTTAAGTCCGTAAATGCCGCGTTATCTTGTATTATCAAAATTCTACCTTCGGTTTTCTGCTTATTGATAAAGCGTACTACTTCAGCTGAACATTTATAATTAGTTTTGATGGAAGTTTCAGTGTCAACATTAAAGATTGCATTTACAGTGTACGCAGAACCTTGAACTATTTTATTTGCTGTGGATTTATGAATCTGCATAAACTTTTTCTCACGCTCAGAAAACATCCTTTCTCCATCTCTGTAAAATATTTCAGGAGAAGTATCTTCTATTTCTTTTGCAAAATCTTTATAAGCTTTGGTTTTGGGAGTAATCACTCTGTCAAACCAGGATAATTCATTCTCCATAATTTATAATTGAATTTTAAATACTACCTTCTAAATCCCTTTGTCTTTTCACGTTCTTCAGATTGTTCTTCTTGCTGCTCTTCGCGATGTCTGTTAGCATCTTCATACCTATCCTGATCATTCACATTCAGTTGAATATCTGAATTACCAGCTTTCGAAATTTGTTTTTGATCAGCTGAGATACTGTTCACAGAATCAATCTCTTTGGATACGACATTCATATCATTAGAAATTTCCTTGGCTATTTCAGGATACTTATCTGCTTTAACTTGTAGAAAACTTTTTAGTTTTAACAATTCGTTTTTATATCTATTGAGTTCTTCCGGATCTTTTTTATCAGCAATAATTGCAGTAAGCTCTCTGGCATTTTTGATGAAATCAAACTCCACAACTTTTCCTGTTTCATTATCGAATATGAAAGCTTTCTTTTCAATATTTGGGTAATCACTCGAAAGTTCTTTAATATTGGTATATTGAACTTTGTCTTTACTGTTTTCAATAATTTTATTGAGGCTTTTGTCCCGCTCGAGGAAAATGACCTTCAATTTGGTATTATCTTCCGTGAGCTGAAACGTAGCTCTGTTTTTATCATTGTCAGCGACAATGGTATATCCTTGTAGGAACTTTTCAATGTCATATGGACTTAACTTTTTTGAAAAAGTGAAGTCATCATTAATGATTCCAAAATTTTTTAGTTCATCAGTAGGTAAATTGTGATTTTGCATAATGGTAAGTATTTTATTGTTGGGCGTATTAATATTTTCCTGTTTCATAATGGACAGCAATTAGATTATTGGCATTGATAAGGTCATTTAGAAACCTTATTGGATTGATATATTTTCCGTTTTCCTGAACTGAAAAATGTAGATGAGGACCTGTGGAATTTCCGCTATTGCCACTTCTTGCGATAATAAATCCAGCTTTTACAAATTCTCCGGATTTGTAGTATATTTCCGAAAGGTGTAAATAGGAGGTTACAAATGAATCAGAGTGCCTGACTTTTATATATTTTCCGCCACCTCCTGAATTACCGGATTCTATTACAATTCCATCTAAAACTGTATAAACATTTTCATAATTGGCTTTAAGGTCCGCGCCATTGTGCATTTTTCCATTTCTGAAAATAGGATGCGTCCGCCATCCAAAAGGAGAAGTAACAACGATGCTCTTGTCCAAAGGCATACTTATTTTTGATACAAAATCCTCTTCTTTTATGAAACTGAATTTTTTAATCGGTTTTTCTATATTCTTAATCTTTTCGAAGAATTGTTTTTTATCTGCCAGTAATAGAGAGTCATTATTAGTTTTTGGAATTAATATTTCACGCTCTTTTTTTGACAAGCTGTATTCTAGCATCATCGTTTTCAAAGAATCAATTTGCTTTCTTAAATCCGATTTAGTTGATGAATTAAAAAATTTATTAAAGAAATTTTTATTGTCTTTCACCTTTTCTATAGCTGGCTTTTCTTTCTGAAATGTTTTTATTTCTGCAATAGATTCATTGGGTTTCATTTCTTTTCTGGTCAGTGTATTGAATTGTCCAAAAACCAACAATTGACAAAACAATATCATCCCAGCTATCAAATATTTTTCTGTTGATTTCATAATTTTATTCTTTGATATTTTCCTTTACAATGAGTTCCACTTCTTTATTGATCTTTCTGAAATTGGTCATCAGAACTTCCTCTTTACGATTGATATCTTTTTTATCCACGAATGAATAGTAATTGGGCATTAGTACATAATTTTTTTCTTCCTCCTTAATGGCTTTCATATCCAGATTGATTTTTCCTCGTATGGCGGAAGTCTTATATTCTTCAGTAGTATTTTCTTCGCCCTGTGCTATCATTCCAACCATCTCTCCTGTTTTCAAGGCCGCAATTTTTCCAGCAGGAATCATAAAATCCATTTTTTCATTGATACTGGTAGTTGTTCCTTGTTGAGAGGTAGATTGTGAATAGGATTTCTGTTTAATTTTTCCGAACAATTTTTCAAGCCACTCCAATGTATTCTTATCTCTTGCGGAACCGGAAAGAATATTTCCGACAATTGCAGAAATAGTGTCGGCAACTTCCTTCTTGTAAAACTGTCGAAGCTGGGGAATTTCCTGAAGCCCTAATACAACAGCAACCTTATTACTTCGAGCAGTTGCCACTATATTGTCAATCTTGTGAATGTAGATCGTCGGAAATTCATCAGCGATTATTCCCCCAGGTAAATTATGTTTAGAATTGATTAACCGTAAAGTCCTGTTAAGTATTGAAGAGTACAAAGCTGAATTAATATCCTGTGTTGCAGGATCTGAAGCCAAAATCATAATTGATGGATTTTGCTTATCTGTTATCTTTAATTCCACTTCATCTCCTGAAAACACCCAAAAACTCTCCTTAGTTGCCAGACGCGAAAGAAAAATTTTCAAAGTTCCAACCTGTCCTTCCAACTGGTCAAAAGCTTTATTGTCATAAGCCGTTTTGAATGGAGAAAGCAAAGAAAAAATCTCTTCGTTCGTAAAAAGAGTATCGAAAATCTCTTTGTAGCTACGGTTCATAAAAGATAGAATATGAGGTAAGTCCGAATATTTTCCATTCTCGAACGTAGCAAAGAAGTAGATACAAGAAGACAAAAAATTGATAGCCGATTGTGTGAAAAAAGCTTCTGAACCACCTCCGGAACTTGCTCCACCTTTTTGTAATGATGAAACCATTGATTCTGCCATTTCCTGCGCTTCCGCTAAAGTTTGGATATACTTTTTATGAAATGGATTTACTCTTCTAGACTTTTCAACTTCGTTCAGATTGATGACGTGAAAATCATAATCATATTCAGATTCTTTACTTTTCTTAAGCAGATAATGATAGTATGCGATTTGAGCTAAGTCCGGAAATTTAAAATCGTAAATGCAAAGACAGAAACCTTTAGCAATCATTTGGCGTATTGAAGGATTTATAACACCGAATGACTTTCCGCTTCCCGGTACTCCGATTACAATAGTACCTCGAAAAGGGTCTATGTTGATATAGCCATTGTGTATTTTGTTATTATATCGAAATGTGTAAGGAATATTTATTGACGTTTCTGTATTTACAAGCTCTTTATTTTGATCAAAAGATTCTTCTTCCACATTCCAACGGTCTTTTCCCATTTTCTGCTGCATTAGTTTTGAGATGCTGTCTGCTCCCATCTGAAGAATAACTGCTCCTAAAAAAGAAAGAACTGCGTAGATTGCCTGATAAAGATTAAGCCCTGGAAAAACTTTTGGTAATTTGCTACTTCCAGCTTCATTTTGCCAATTCAATGAAAAAAAAATCATTGCTAAACCAAACACCATTGGAACAATGATTTCAGTGGCAATATTTAAGTCTTTCTTTTTCTTTGCCTTTGTTCCGACGGCAACAAGTCCTATAAGAATTACCGTTGCAATCTTCGCATTTATCGGTGGATAAATGAAACTCATTTTTGAAAAATTCTTCAATAAGTTGGATACTACAGGAACGTCAGCATTCAGATAGAACAACGAAGCACAATCCAATGCGACCACCGCATACACTACTTTCTGTAGAAAGCCGTAAATCTTTATTTGATGTTGTTGCTCTTGCATTTTCTTATAAAAATTTAATATTTAGAGAATGAGAAAAAGGAAGCGGAGCTTCAGCTAGAAAGTATCAGCTTTAAGTATATCAGAATAATTCACTTTCATTTCAATGGTTCTTCCTGAGAGTTGTTCCTCAATCAATCGTATCATCATCACCTTGGAATTTGGATAAGTAAATTTTTTGAAGACATAGATATTTCTGAAATTCTTCTTGAAATGCTTTTGAGGATTCAGCTGAAAAAGTGGTGTCATCTCAATGCTTTGATTATTGGTGGCTTTATGGATCTTTTTGTCTTCGATTGAAAACTTAAACGCTTCTATATCATAGCTCAGATTGGATTTATTTTTAAATGTCATATCAAGAAAAATATAATCACTAATGACATAGACATTATTAAGCTGGAAGCTCAGATTAAAATCTTTCTCCTGTCTGATCGGATTGTTTTCAGATTTTTTCTGAATAATGTCCATCGCTAATTTTCTGAGCTCCAGATTGGAAAAGATCATTTTATCAAATTCAATAGGTTGCATCGCTTCAGGTTGGATATGAATATTGGTAACGGTGTTCAAACTTTCTGAATTCCTGTAAACAGCTTTGTATTGAGCAATAAAAGATTGGCCCACTACAGTAATAATTCCAATTTTATCTCCTCTAAAAAATGAAATTGGTTTCGCTTTTTCTTCCTTCACTTCAGACTTTTCTTCATCGGTAATCTTAATCCTTGCAATGTTGGTTGTAGGTAAATCCCCAGTCAATTTTTCAGTAGACAGATCGACATATTGAATAGGCTCCGGAGAAATAATATGCAGATTGATTCCTTCTGTAATTTCGATTTCCGGCAACTCTGAAATTATCTGTTCTTTGGCAGCAGTTTGTGCTTTCACAGTTACTGCAAATAATAACAGTGTATATAAAAATGATTTCATTTTGTTTAAGGTTTTGATTGGGTTTGAGATTCTTTGAATTGTTTTTCGTCAATCAGAAATACATAGGAATTGTACTTCAATTTGGCTTTGTTGGTTTTGATCAGATTGGCGATTGATTTGGAGGTGGATGTAAATAATTTGGAACCGATGGTTGTAAAAAAACCTTCCCCTCCCATATCCATCTGAGTTCCCTGAACAGAGTTGCTACCCATTTCACGAATCATATCCCTGAATACGCTTTGAGGAACATATAAACCTTTCATCCCATCAACATCATAAATAGAAAGGTTAATAGGTAAAATCTCTCCTTTAGCAAATACTGAAATAATTTTAAGGTCAACTCTTTGCATTGTAAATCCCGAGATCTGACCATATAGAATAGAACCTTTGCTAATTTTTTTATTGCCAACAAATATGTCTTCAAGTAATCTGAATCGAATCCGGCTTCCTAAAAACCCCTTGTTGTCTTCATCGATAACTGCCTTGATAAAACTGTTTTCTTTTTCTTGATAAACTGCATTAAAATCAGTGTTAATCCCAGATTTGCTGACGTTAAATGTTGAATTCAGAAACTCTTCCATTTTCTCTTTGTTGGCTTTAAGCTTATTTTCTGCTGACAGTTTATTTTGATAATCGGGATCTCTTGCCTTTTCCAAAGAATCCATCACCAGCATCTGCTGCTTCAGATATTTTAGAGGATCTTGTTGAACATTTTGTGCCTTTTCTTTTGGTGTTTCAGCATAATTATTTTCCGGTTTTCCATAGGATTTGTCATTCAGCATTTTTATAATCTCGGATGACCTTTTATAATCCTGATCATCTTTCTCTTGCTTAGGATTGTAATAAGATGACAGATTACCATTAGTCTGATAATGATTTTGTCTTGAGTTGACAGCCTTCAGAGAATCAATCCTTCTTTTCTGAGCCAAGGATAACTGATCCTCATAACTTAACAGGCTATCCTGTTCCTTATCCAATCCGCCAAGCATCGTCCTGTTGTCATCCTTTTTAAAGAAAGCATCATACGCATCATTTTTGGTCATTATAGAATCCTGCGATTCACCCAATGAAAGAGAAAGTTCTTTTGGTTTTTCCTTCGGTCTTTCATCTTTCATAAATTGTGCACCTACATAGGCAAAAAGAAAAACAAATGGTAATGCAAGAAGTGGCAGAACATATTTTTTCTCTTTAAAGTTGATTTTTTTAATGTCCATTTTTAAATTTTTGGTATTGGTTAAACAGATATTCTATTCGTAAACTGTCTTCCTTCAGTAATTTCCCACGATCTCGTTTTGCTTTCAACAATTGCAACTCGCCGACTATCTTTTCCATCTCTTTATTATTTTTTGTCATATTATTTTGAGCTACCGAACTTTTTGAATAAAGAATGGGAGGTTTTATTTTGAATGTCCTATCAGACGGAAAAAAGATGCCTTGTAATATGGATATGATAAAAGAAACTGATAAAAAAATCATTGAATACATAAAAAATTTCTTCGGATTCTCTATTGACCAGCCTACCCATTTTTGTCCTCTATTTTTAATAAAAGTTTTCATTTTAGTAAGAATTTTTAGTTTGAGTGGAAAGTTCTTCGTTATTGATAATTCGCCAGTTTTTTAGCAACACACCGTGAGGATTATTAGGACTCCGGATGATATCCTCAAAAAATCCTTCGGTAAATAATTTCCGTGTAATGACAGATGATTTTCTGGTAATCATCTGCTTTCCAAAAAACTGGAACTTTTTGTTTTCCATATTCAGAGAAATCGAATCCGTGTGAATACTGACCATTGAGCTGGAAGCAACAATCTGATTGTAGAAACCTTTTTCTCTTAGATTGGTATATTCTTTCTTGCCGCTGTCATCAATGAGATACAAAGATTTTTGAATATTCTCCTTGATGTAGGAATCGTCGGGAGCCAGTGTAAAAAACAATCGATGGAATAATTCGATCTGGGCTTTATACTCAACAGGTCTGTTCAAAAGAACATCGGTTTGTTTAGCAAGAACCGGAACGCCGTTATCCAAAATATAGATCGATTTTCTCGAATCCTGAATCATCCTGTAAGCGAAGAAAAACCCTGCTACAACAATTAAAACAGCAAATGCAATCGCTCCCAATGAAACTATCTTATTGATCTTTATTCTTTGTTCTAAGTTTTTAATAAGCATTTTTAATACGTTTAATGAGATTATTTACCATTTTTCATAGCATCTTTAACTCTTCCAGATGCAGAACCTGCGGCTGCCGATTTTGCAGTTGCCGCAGCTGCCGAAGTACCTCCTGTTTTCACAGCCAATGCTGCTGTTTTGGCACTGCTCGCCATTTTACCTGCTGCACTTTTCATTTTCGTCATTGCGCCTGCTCCACCTGCTGTTACTATCGTATCTGCAATAGTCGGCGTCATCAAAACTCCAATGCCTGTGACGATGTAAGCAACACACGTAAAAAGTTGGTTGTAGATCATTCCTGAATTGCTCACATAGACCATCAAAGCATCCAAATTGGTAATGGTTCCGTTAGTTAGAAGCGTATCATATCGCTCTATTTCCATTGTATAACCGGATGCGATCAACTGCTGTCCAATATTGATTATGGTGTATGCAACAAAAGTGTAGAGATTGATATTGATGAATTTGGAAACCCAGCTGTACAAAGAGTTTTCAAATCCCGGAATCAGCGCCATTCCGACAGCGATTGGTCCAAGGATGATTAGTATATAAGCCCAGATCTTTTGAATAAAAAAGATGAGATAAACACAAACTCGAAGAATGGAAAGACATACAAATTCAATGATTTCTGCTACCAGTTTCTGCATTTGGAATTCCATTCTGATCTGCCATTCCTTGATTGGTTGTAATAATTTGTCTATACCATCACTGATATCAAACCAGGAATCATCCGCGTCTTTCGAGGTATTATCAATAACATCTTGTTTCGCATCTTCTTCCGCGTTAAGCTTAATAACTGCATCCAATAATTGTTGCTGTTTTTTAAACCTTTCTATTCTTAAATCATTAACCTCGGATTCGATGTCACTAAAAATGGCTATTCCGGGTTCTGCAATGGCTTCAAAAGGTGCCTTAAGTAAATTGACAAATCCTGTCCAGTAAATCAGCGTGAATCCTATAAGAATAGGTTTCAACATCGGGACAATTTCCCATTCGCGGTCTCCAGCCGCCATCTGCCAACCCATATATCCAAGGTACATCAAAGCACCTAAGCCACCAATAGCTCTACCTACCAATGCTGAACCCTCTGCACTGTCCTGAACACTGTTGTCCAGTTTTGTGAACACTTCCATAAACCATTTTTCAAAAGCTCCATCGCCTTTCAAGAACTGAAGCAGATTACTGTAATCACTGTCGGTTTGGGCAAAACCAAAAACCGGCAGTAACAATGCTATACAGCAGAAAATAAATGTGATTGATTTATTCATATCTAATATTTGTGTTTATACTTCTGCATCACATCCTGAACAATTTGTTTATCCGAAACAGAGTTCGATTGTGAAGGTATTGCTGTAGGTAGGTGATTATTTAAAATGTTTTTATAGTCTAGAAGAAGTGTCGTTTTATCATTGTGCTTTTTTAATTCCTGAACAAACTTCCTCCACTTGATCAGTGTTTCGTGATACATTATAAAGCGCTTTCCCCTTGGTATATCCATCGATCGGGACATCGAATATTTATCTTTGATAAGATCCAATTCTTCCTGCAGTCTTTTTAATGTACCGGTGGTAGAAAGTGCTTCGTAAGTTTGCTGGTCTTTCAATCTCCATTCAGTAAAATTTTGTGGTGTATCGGGAAATTCTGTGATTGGTTTCAGCATCCGTTTGTAGTACAGCAACCAAAGAGGATCGGCATCAACAGTTGCCGAAGTCCAATGAGCGAGATCCTGAACACTTCTTTTATAGATTGTATCAGAAGCTGCTTTGATTTTTTTGGCTTCTTCTTCCTGAAACTTTAACTGAGCCAATCTTAAATTCTGTTCTCCGGTTGGTTTTAATGGTCTGATATCATCTCCATCTTTGTAATCCCTGTTGATTTTAGGAGCCCAAATTCCCCATACCGTAGCGTACGCAAAATTGGTTTGGATACCCAGAAAATATTTTGGATAAGGTCGCCAATCTCCCCAGCTTTCGAATGTCATTCGCTTGTGCTGCGCAACAATAGCAGGATCGTTCAGTCTTTTTACACTTTGTCCAAATAGGTTTGTGACAGTAAATAACAACAACAAAAGTTTTCCTTTTTTTAATAGATTTTCCATAGGTTTAGTTGAATAGGTGTTTGTATTTTTGAATGATGTCTCCGACAATTGCTTTATCGATATTGAGATAGTTTCGGAGTACAGGAACCTGATACAGGTAAGGAATCTTCTTGGCATTTTCTAATCTCAAAATAATGTAGAGAATGTTCCCATTAATATTTCTTACCTTGGTAAAGACTTTTTCAATAAGCATTTCCCTATCCATTGCATCCATCAGAAAATCTTTATTTTCATTGAGGATATCCTGAGTAACTTCCTGCTGAAGTTTTAAAGTTTGTTTACCTATTTCTGCATAATATTTGGAAACCAAGACTGTATATTCCGGATGTTGAGCAGACAAGTCAAGCATCTTATTGGAATTGGTCACAATCTTACCCAGATACTGGTACAGGTAAATCAATTTCTTACTTTGAGTAAGCGCTGAATTGACATTTTTAAGCTGCTGGTAGATGTATTCCTGAATGGCAATAATTTGAGTCGTTTTATTATTGATATCATCATAAAGTTCTTTCTGTTTTTTATAAGAATCTAAAAAAACCTGCTCACTTGCTAAACGAACACCGTGGTTGACCGTAATTTGCGATAAGAGCTTATCATTGATGACAATCTGCTGGCTTTTAGTAACAATACCAAAAAATGTTACTATTCCAAAAGTTAATATTTTCTTCATCTTAAAAATTTTTGATGTTTGTCATAATACTTTCCACCACTTGCTTATCTCTGTTGACATAGTATTGGAATGCTCTTTTATTTCGTAAGACTTTGGCTTTGATATCCCTGATTTTTAAAAGCATAAAAGTGGAATTTCTGCTTAGTGTTTTAACTTCGCTTAATGCATAATCCAACAAAACCTTACGTTCCGACTTTTCCATTTGGTTAATCGCTCCGTATGACAGGATAATTCCGGTTATTAATCTTGTGACCATCTGCAAATCATCTACAAATTGCACCTGAGCTGGTAAAACAACTATGATAGAATAAGGTGCTGTATTAATTTCATTGATAATTGCGGTCTGATTATCTGTTATTTTTGTTACTTCCCTACTCATTGCAATTCCAGTAGGTATTGACTGAATCGCAAATGATACAATTCGAAGCCTGTCCTGCACTTTCGTTATTTTCTCCTTGAAATCTTTCCATTGCGATTGATTGGCTGTTTCCACAGTAGCATTCAGCGTCTGCTTTTGTCTCATTTCTTTTTGCCTATCGTGCTCTTTCATTGTAGCATTGATTTCCAGATCCATCATTGGAAAAGAAACATTTTCCTGCTGCCAGGCAGGTGTTGAACTTCCACCGGAAGAAGTGATTACCATATAGATTGTTGGAATAGTCACTATTTTAAAAAGCTTTTTCATCTTCTAATTTTTAAAAATTCCGCTTATATCTGTTCATTATGTTTTCCACAATACCTTTGTCCGTATTAATGTATCCTGCAAAAGGATTGATGGAATTCCAAAATCCTAATCTGTTTGCCTTTTCTAATCGTAATTTGATTGCCAAAAGCCAAAGCTTTAAAGTTTTTACATTGCTGGAAATATTATGCAGAATCTTGTATCTATCCCCTGCCATAGCCAGATTCAGTTCTCCAGAGGCAAGAATGTCTGTGACATCTGTTACGATCTTCAAACTATGCTCATAAGTTTTTTGTGAAGCGTTAGTTCCGAATATAGCATACTGTGGATGCTGTGAGGCCAACTGTACTATTTCTGAAGAATAAGTATAACATTTGTTCAATTCAGAGTAAATCTGCTGTACCTGAATTCCGTTCTGCAGTGTTCCGGAAACTTCTTTTAAACCTTTCAGTATTTTATTCTGAATGTCATTGGCTGCTACCATTTGTGTTCCCACCCAGGTTTGTGCATCTTTTAATTTTGACGTTTCCTCTATGACATCATTCTGTTTGGCTTTTAGATTTTCAGAATACAATATCATTGCAGCCGTAACAGTAGGATCGATGTAAGTGTTCTGGGCAAAAAGAAAACTCCCGCATCCTAAAAAAAATAAACTAAACTTTTTCATAGTGGTATTTTTTGTCGATTAATTCTGAAAAACTGACTTGCCGGTCTTCCATTTCCTGACTGATGATTTTGAAAACATTTTTTCCTTTGTTTTCACTTTTCATCATTTTGTAAAAAGAATCAACTGTTGAATCCAATGGATTTTGATACAGATTGACTAGCGATACAAGATTTTCAAGATTATCTCCAAAAGATTTTAAATCCGATACAATTTTGATCAGCGCTTCATCGTAGCTTCCGTATTTTTTAACATAATACTCGACTGCGGACTTTTCTGGTTTTTCTGTCGTATAGGTGAGGTATTGTTCTATTGAAACTTCATTCCCATATACTTCGCCTTTAGAGCCTCGTTTCAGATAAAACTCTTTGAATCTGCTTCGACCAAATTTGTTGTTAAGATTGTTGATAGTAAAAATCTTGTTCTGCTCAACTTTATTTAATGATAGTAAAGCTGCAATACGATCAAAATTATCTTTAAACTTGGTCTGATCCAAAAGAATGAAAGTATCAGAATTATTAATGATGCTGTCTTTTACGACAGCATTTCCAATAATATCATCCAGCTCCTGCGTCACGACAACTGCTTCTCCCCAGAATTTCCTTACTGTTTTATATAGATATAAAATGTATCCTCCCATCAACTTACTGGCGATTGCCTTCCACGCTTCTTCGATGATGAGCGCTTTTCTTCGGTCTTTCCTCAATCGCATTTTTTGGATGAACGTATCCATAATGATTAGCGTCACAATAGGGAAAAGCTTCGGATTGTCCTTTACATTATCAATTTCAAATACAATAAATGACTCGTCAAACAAAGTGTTGTCAGCACTTTCGTTGAGCGTGGTTCCGTAACGTCCATTTTTGTAGAAGTCCTTCAGAACGAACAAAAAAGTCCTCAGATTGAATTCTCTTTCTGTAATAGTGTATTTTTTATTGTTCAGATACAGAGGAAGGAATTTATCACAGTAATCGTAGAATCCATTAAATGAAAGCTCTTTTGCCTCGAGCTTTTCTTCGAGTTCCTTAATCTTTTTGATGATGGCTTTCCTGAACGATTCACTCCAATTTTCTTCCGTATTGTGTTCCTTAATAAGCTCATTGGATTTTATGAGAATTAATTGGGTTTCATTGTAAATCCGCCTTCTTTCTTCATCATTAAGCGTTTCGTAGGCCTCATAAACAGTATAAAACTGTTCGCTGTCGTAATCAGGGTTATTGATATTCTTATCCGGATGATAGAATTTTAACAGTTTCCTCCCCGCTTCTTTAATTTCCTCGGAACTTGCATCGAAAGCAATTTCCAAAATGTCATAAAATGTTCTTTGTCCTTTAGATTTATTCTCGTATTCGGTATAAATATCTTCTTCATGAATATTGTATTTATTGAGGTAAAGAATCAATTCCTCGGAACTTTTATCTTCATACCATTGGGTTCCTGAGTTAAAATACTGATGATAGTATGACATCAGGACATTATCTAAAATGGATTTCTGTGCTGACGACATTGAAGCATCGGGACCTTGCCATATCAGGAAGATAAGATTGGTCAAAAATTCAATTTTTTCAATATTGAACTCTTTCTTATCCATTAAAAAAGGATTCATCGTGATTGGCTTTTCCTCAGTGTACTGAATGTATCGCCCTCCCTTATATTTACAGGTTCCCGAATAAGAATCTCCGGTATCAACGATGACCACGTCATAATTGTAGGTAAGATATTGCTCTATGATATTATTCATTAGAAAGCTCTTACCTGAACCGCTTGGACCCAGAACAAACTTGTTACGGTTATTGATCCGTCCAATTTTCATCGGTAAATCAGCAGGGTCGACCTTTAACGGAACACCCTGCCGATCTGTAAATCTTAAATAGAAGTTGGATTCCTCATTCACGGGATAACTCTCTTTAAAAAAAAAACACAAGGCCGCTTCGCTTGTTGTCATAAAAAGATCATATTCTCTGAGTTCAGTGGCGTTCCCTGGAATGGCTGACCGAAAAAGTTCCAGCTGATTGTAGGCATTCTTAGAAATGATGATTCCCTTTGTGAAAAGTTTGTTTTCAATCAGGGACTGTGTCCCCTCCATTTTTTCGAGAGTGTCTGCAGAAAATAGTAAGGAGAAATGAGCATTCACAACCAATTGCCCGTCAACTGCAATATTGTGCAAAAGAGTTTGAATTTCTTCAGCTATGATGGCATTGGACGGAGAATTGTTGGCCGCTCCCTCGTGCTTTTTCTTTTTCTTATCAAGTTCCCTTTGCTGTTGTGCCTGAAGAGGAATAGTGATGACCTGATTGTAGATGATGGTCTCATAATCTTCCAGTTCATTGATGAATGTAAAATTATCCACGGCTGTTTCAGATGCTGCGCCGTTTCCTCCAAGAATAGAATATGGTTCAATTTCAGAAGGCAGGTCAATACTCTCAACATCAACAAATGAAATATTTTTGACAAATCGGTTTCCTATCTGCAGGTATTCACTGGTACTTTTGATGTTATCAAAACTTGGAACCTCTGACAAGTGCATCGATAATACACCTGATATATAAGATTCAAAATCCTTTTCAAATAAAAACTGCGGTTCACAATCATTCTGTTTCAAAAGCATTAGTACCTTCTGACACTTATCCCGAAGCTCTTTGTAACTTTTATCGGAGAAATGATAGTGCTTCATTTTCTTTTTCAGCTTATCATCTATGATATCCGTAAAGAAAAGTACAGTTTCAATGGTTTTGAACAGTCTACCGTCAAAGTGTTCGGAGTATTTTTGCTGAAGGAATTGATTGGAATGTTCTGCAGAATATCTCTTCTTTGAAAAAATATCGAGCTTTTGAACAACCCTACCTTCTCCAATAATGGATACAACTTGATTTAAAACCGTATGGAAATTCAGGTAATTATCGGGGTCAGCAGAATATTGTTCTACAGCATTTTTAATACGAATACCAATAATGGGATTTCCATATTGTCCAAACAAAACATCAAAATCCCATCCGAAATCTCTCCCGTAGTCAAACCCGATAAATGGGATGTCAAATGCGTGTTTCTTGATTTTCATTCTGATTTATTTAATTGTTGATTTCAAACTCATTTGGTTTGTTTTGCTTTAAAAGTTTAGCGTTGATAATTCTTTTAGGGAAAATTAAAATCTGATTGAAGTTTTTAGTCTTGGCATAAAGACCGTGCTTGTCCTGTCTTTTAAAAATGAGATATACACCTCCTGCTGTTAATGCAAGTCCGAGTAGCGAACCAAGTAATCCGAATTTTGATAATATCAGTGAAGCAACCACTCCAATACCTATAACTCCAACAGAATAGATGATATACTTGCCTTTGAGTCCGAAGAATACAAGGGGTTTCTTAAGCCCCTTGTAGAGATAGAAACCCATATTAAGCAAAGAATGCTGTTACGAATTCCGGAACTACCAATAAGAAGATCATCGCTCCTCCATAGCCTAGGATTTCTTTGTTGACATCCTGATCACCGTTCGTCCATTTGTTATAGACTCTTAGACCGCCTATAAAACCGACCAATCCTCCGACGGCCTTTAGAATTAGCTTGATTGGATCCCAATAATCCTTGATGTCATTGGCTGCATTGGAAATTGCCGTTGCACCGCCCTGAGCAAACATTGGAGTTACTGCGAGAAGTAACAATGTGGCAGTAAATAATTTTGTAATAACTTGATTACGTTTACTTCTGTAAGTCATAATGATTAAATATTTATGGTTAGAATTATGTTTATTTTGCTCAGAACAAGGCATAAGGGGTGTGCTACCCGCCATTTATTGGCGGATCAAAGTGTAATTGAAAAGAGTAAATTAATGTCTTAGATCAGCGACTGATAAACCTTGTAGCCGTCAAGGTCTGCAAGAACCTGTACACTGGTTTCGGCAAGGTTTAGGAACTGATAGAATTGCTTATGGTATGAGTTGTTTTTTGAGTCGAGATTTTGAGTTTTTTCAACTTGTTCAACAGTGGGAATTTCTTCTACTTCTTTAGATTTTGAAATTTCATCAAAACTGTCAATTTCCTCTTCAGATTCAAACTTGTTTCGCCAGTAGTCCAGATCTCTTCCTTCATCTTGTTCTTCATCTCTTACAGGAGAAAGTTCTTTTTTGTTGAATGAATTAGGAGTATTTATATTTTCGACATCATCGATGCTTATTTCTTTTACTTCAGTTGTACTATTTTCAGCAAATTCAGAGAGAGAATATTCTTCGGTTTCATCTTCTTTTTTGGAAATATCCTTTTTAAGAAAAAGATCATATATGAAATTCCCTGCGTAGTATAGCAGATAAACAGAGATAATGCTGATAATTATTTTGGTCATTTGAGATGGTATTAATGATTTTGTTATAAAGTAATTTCAAGACATTTATTAATGTATTCTGTCAGTTCCAAGAAGGAATTTTTCACAGCATATTTCTGTTCATAGGTCAGTTTCCTTGTATCTATAGTCTGCAGGCAATTTCTTTTAAAGACCGGACTTTTTAATACAAGACCATATTTACTGATCTCTGAATCCATACCCTCCTGATTCTGATATTTATAGCCTTTATCATACTTTGACCGGATAAATACCCGCTCCGCCTGACTTTCCAAAAGACCTAAAAAGTTGATAAAAACCAAGGTCGATTTTGCAGAAACATTAGAGTATTCAAAAGGAATAACTATAAAATCGCTGTAAATCAGCAGATCGCTATATTTTGCATCCAATGTTCCTGCAAGGTCAAACACATTTACTTCTTCGCTTTCTTTCATTTCAATCAAATGCTCAAAATCCGAAAAAGGCTGTTTGTTCTCCTCATCAATAATTTCCACGTCATATAGCTTTGGAATATCGAGCAACTCATCTTCTTTCCATTTGTGGTAAAATGACTTCTGAAAATCAAAATCGAATACATTGACCTTCCTTTCGAAAGACATTGCAACGTAGTTGGCAAAAGCAATAGCTAATGTTGTTTTACCTGTTCCTCCTTTCTGTGTTCCAAAAGTGATTATCATATGATTGGTTAATATTTATCGGTCTAATAAATAGCCTTGCTACTATCGGCGTTTCCTTCTCTTTTTACGTTCTTGCTCAGCAGGATCTTTAGCTGAGCCTGAACTTTTCATCAGTTCAAAAAACAATTCAGTGACCGCTGCATTCAATTCATTTCCTGTTTTGTTTTCAATTTTTGATGTGATCTGTATATTCGGATCAAGCAGTTTTTGGTACTGCTTTTCTCCAATCAAAGCCTTCACTTCTCCGATGTAATGGAATCTCGAATGAATTGCATAATATTTTCCATCTTCTGATTTAATGATGCTGACATCTCCATTATTTTGTGTTTTTAGATAGTCTCGAACATCGTTTCTGATGGCATTGTATATTTCCTTGTTTTTAAGTTTTTTATTCCCAAAAAGCATAAATTCCTTTATCTCATTTTCCGGTTGTCTAACTTTGAGAAAATCCAGTAGTAGAATTTTACTTTCACTATCTCTTACATTGTAATCCTTCAGACTTTCAAACAGTTTTTTATCTATTTTTTCGGAGGTGAACTCAAACAATTCGCTCATTTTCATAATCTCACTTCCTTTATAAACTGAGCCTGTTTTGTGGTCAATTAAAGTGTAACCAAAAGGTTGATACTCGTCTTTGTGATGAAAAACGACGTCAATCCCAAAAACATCTCTCAACTTTTTTTGAAGCTCACTTTCAAATTCAATCTTGGGAACTAGCTGATCTTTTTCTCTTATCTTTTCTTCTGGAAGCATTCCTTCCTGCTTCCTAAAATCCTCAACCTTGAAAACTTTATGTGAATAAATGTTTTTATATTTCCATAGAATTGCCCGAAGTTGCTTTGTTCTGTTTTTATCATTTTTATTATCAAAGGCCAATTGGTTTCCTGATATTGTTCGCTGGATAACTCCGTTTTTTAATAGTATCAAATATTTTTCATCATTTGTGTTTTTGCCCAGTTTGTATCCATTCCTATCAAGTAAAGTTTCTAATTGGTTTAGAGAACTTATATTGTAATTCAAAAGTCTATTCAGTTTTTCCTCTGGCTTGATTCCATAAATCTTTTCTAAAGTATCGCTTAATGATTTTTGAGCCTTCAGCTTCTCGTAGCTGTCGTTGATCTTCTTTCCTGTTTCTTTGTCAACACGCGTTGTAACAATGTGGACGTGACTGTTTTCTGTATCGTTGTGATAAACTATTATAAATGGTTGTCTACCATATCCCATTTCATCCATAAAACCTTCAGCAATCTTAGTCAACTCTTCTTTTGAATGTTCCTGAAATTTTGTTGAGATGATTGAGTGAAACTGGGGTTTCAAAACTTTTTTATTTCCATTTGAAATAGCTTTCAAGTAATCTTTGACCTGCTTCTTACCGCTATTCTTATTGATAAAGGATGGAAAGTTTTTCATTTTCATCAACTCCCCTTTTATTTCACTGACTTTCTTGTCATTATAATTCACTCCAGGAAAATCTGAACCTGCCGAAGCCATAATTTTGACAATCATTTTGCCAGCAGCGCATAGATGTTTTCAAATATTCTATTCTGCGACTGTTTTAAAATTATAATCTCTGAGAGCTTTTCTGAAAAATTATCCAGCTCTTTATTACTAATAAACTTTTGAGTATTGACAATTTTAGCGACCTGATTGATGTTGGTTTCGATTTTTGTAAAAACATTATCCTGTTTTTCAATGAACTCTAAAACTTTTCTTCTCTCATCATCTAGCATCCTGTTTTCTACAGAATTAATAATCAGACTTGTTAAAGAAATATTTTTTGCCTTGCATATAGTTTTCCAGTCTTTCTTTCTTTGGGTTGTAATCCTGAAGAATATCGTTTTACTCTCGTTTTCTTCTAAACTCATATCAAGAAAATAATTGATTTTTATTGTATCATATTGGAATGAAAATAACTGCTGCTACGACTAGAGCACCGACAATAACAGAGTTGAATGTTTGCCATTTCTTCATCTGTCGAATATTTGATTTTGTAATTTTGACCGATGTGTTTTTATTGGTGATTCCGTAAATACAATCTCTATCGATTCCGACGATTCGTACATTATAAACTTTTGCACTGAAGTCTTGTATTTCATAAAGTTTACCAATTTCTATCAAATTATCCTGCAGAGGCTTTGCTGGATTTGATATGATGGATTTACAGGATGTCAATGAAATGCAGATTAGCAGAAGTAAGAATTTAGAAATGTTTTTCATAGCTGTCTTTTTATTTAAATTCAAATGACTTTTCTTATTCTTAGGGAGTTGTCCAGCTTGCTACACCATTAACACTTTTAAGTATGTAAGTGCCATTAGATGGCGGCGGTGGTATTACTTCCGTAGCAAAACCAAATGTACCGTCTGCTTTTGCCATTACTTTTTTGGTATATGCTGGATCATTATCTGCGTTTGGCATTTGAGATGGCGTTACACTTAGCTTTCCATTAATATTTAGCCATCGTTCAGAAAAATCCCCCGAAATCAATGCAAATTTGTAATCCGTATAATTATTCGTGATACTATCCCAAAAGTTGGTTGAACTTGTTGTGACGGGGGTTGAATGTATAGCTAATTTATTACTGACACTTCGGTCTCCTGCAGCCGGACTGCCTGCTCCAACACCAATAAAAATGTTGTTAGAACCGGTTCTGTTTCCAGTACCTGATAGATAGCCGATTGATATATTATCATTTCCTGAAGTGATGTATGACATTGCACCAGGACCAATTCCAACGTTTCTGTTTCCTGTGATTGTTCCATTCAAAATTCCATTCAATGCTGAGACTCCTGCTCCATAATTTAATTTGCCTTTGATTTCTCCTTGAGACATTGCATAAGAGCTGGCTGAATTTCCTTTTCCGGAAGTTATTTTAGAATCTGTAGCGATAATAGAGTTGTATTCTCCACTAATTACACTGCGGGATTTTCCCAGAATATAATTTTCTTTTTGGTCAAAATTAAGTTCCAGATTATTTTTTATGATAAGTTCTACTGTCGAAGAATTTCCTCTAAGTGCCACTGTATTTATTGGATCCTCTTGAGTAAACGGCATCCAAATAATTCCATCAAAATAATATAATCCTGACTTTGTGATACGAAGAACCTGACCACTTAAACTAGATGCCGGGTCAGTCACAAAAACAATTGTTCCTTTTTTCGATGGTGAATAAGTTTTAGCAGAAAGTTGATCTCCAGTAATTCGAGGCGGAATAATCCCGTCATAATGATTGGTATCGTTGGGTTTTCCTACAACTTCTAAAGTTGCCTGAGGAGTTTGTGTGTTAATGCCGACCTGCCCTTGAACTATAAAACTAATTAATGACAGAAAAGAATAAATTAATGTCTTCATTTTTTTGACTAAGATTTCTTCTGCAAAGTTGGAACATCATAACCTCCAAAACAATAGTGTTAATGGGAGCTGGGCTAAATAAGAATACTCTGGATGAGTCTGGAATCTTCAAAGATTAAAAAAGAACAATTTGGATTAATTTGGAATCTTAACCCTAATTTTATTCAAAATAGAAAAACAAGTTCCGCCGTTTTTCCTCCTTTTTGCAGAAAAGGCAAGATCGTCTTTGTGTATCAGACTTGAAAAGGATGTATATACAAAGACACATCTTGCTATGAAAGAATTTAATTTTTTTAGAGATTTAAAAGAATACATTTTACGACTGATATTTAATCAGTTACATATTTTTGCCTCTAAAAGAAAAAAAACAAAGTAAGTTTAGATATCCAGCTACGGACTTTCTACTGAGGTTATGTTTTAATTTATGAATTTTTAGGCAGGTATAGCAATTACCTTAGTAATATTTACGTAGGTTATTTTTATACCTCGGTAAATTTTACGTAGGATAGACCAAAGTTTTGTCTTTTTATTATCCTTAAAAATTATAAACTGTCTCGTAAAATTTCCAATATATTATGGCTCAATTGATTCTTTAAAAAATCAATGATTTGTTTTATTTTTTTTCAAAAATTATTTATATTTGAGTAATAACCATATTAAACAATTTTTATGAGCTTCATAATCGTTGACGATGCTAATAAGCAATTTGATTATTTTATGCACGTCACATCTGATAGAGAAACCCACCTATATTCTAATATTTCAAAAATTAATAAAAAAAATAGTACTCAACTAAAACCAATTCCTGATGCTGACGCTGATGGTTATGTAAAATATTATGAGGATTTAGGTTATAGTATGAATCAGGGGCTGTATGATAAATTAATCTCGGATTTCAATTATAACTTAGCCGAAGGTGAAAAACATTTAGTACCGTGGATTATATAAAAAAAAACTTATGCATAAAACTACTGAATACACCTCTCAAATTATTGATTTGATAACCAGGGCTAAAATTATTAATCCAAAATTAGGGTCATATGTTGAACATTATTTAAATGATGATTTTAAATACTCCGTTGTCCTAAGCAACAATTACGGAGTAAAAATATCGAGAACTTTAGTAAAAGATTTTAGTGTGATGCCAAGTGTACTGGAGAAGTCTGACATTATCGATATTGCAGAAAGTGCTTGGAAACTTGAATAGTCCAATATTAAAATCAATTTTGGTAGATTTTTTTAAATGAATAACCTTCTTTAGATTATGAATGTATCATTTCTTATACAGTTAAGAACTTTCTCTCGATATACCATCGAATTATTTCGTTTTAATATGTTATAAAAGGTAGCAATGAAAGCAGGAAACGTTAAGGGAGCACTGTTAGAATATATTGTACGACAGCTGCTAAAAAATTGTGGTTTTACAAATGTGCGAGCTGTTGATCCATTTTCTTTTGAGAGAAGTGGACTGTTCTTCGTCAATGGTAAGGGAGCAGCGCACGATGCGGATATCATTATGAACCCACCAATCCAAATGCCCTTTGCTTATCCCACCCAACTGTTATTTGAATGTAAAGCATATGGCAATAGCGCCAGTTTGACAATTGTTAGAAATGCAGCTGGTTTGAGAAATGATATAAATGACTTTGAAATTGTAACCAGAGAAAGTATTTTAGAAAGGCAGAATAATAGACGAGCGAACTATGCTGTTGATACAAGAACTCGCTTTCTGTATCAAGTTGGAGTTGCGTCTGTCAATGAATTTACAAAACCGGCGGTTGAATTTGCTTCCAATAACAAAATTCCCTTGCTTTCGTTAAGTTGGTTTTTAGGTCCGAATACTATACAAAACTTTAATAGTATTAATCAAGCACTAATAGATAGTTTTGCGCAAGAAGATATTAGAAACGTTTATGATTTTTTAAAGGATAGAGAGGGAAACTTGTATAGTGAAAGATATCATAGAGCATATGAATTTCTTAGAGATGACAACATCCTTGGCGATATTGTAACCTTCGCAAACACCGTTTTGCGTTACTCCTATGTTGGTTTGTTAGAGACAGGTGATATGGTTTTTTTGTTTTCTAGAATGAGAACTGAGAACAACATCCTGAATAGTGAAAATAATTACGGAACTTTTTCGATATTAAAAGCTGAAATACATTGGAATGGAGAGAACCCCAATGTTTGGACACTTTCTGTTTATAATCCAAGAAATAGAGAGCAGTCGACAGATTTTGATTTTTATGTACCAAAAAGAATTTTTAGTCACTGGAAATCTTTTAACCTAAATAAATCAGTTGCCCTCGATATAAAACGTGATTTTTTCTCAAAAATTTTTGTTTTTAACCAACGTAACAATCCAGAGGCACCTTTCAGCATTATCAACATTGACGAGGAGTGGCTTGAAGGAGCAAGACAAAGGTTAGCTGAAGAAGGATAAGTAGTTTTTTTGACTTAAACTTGATCAGTCCCAAAAAAAACTGGAACTTTTTTCCAGGAATACATCAAGACAAAATAGTATTTTGACTTTGAAAAGTAATTATGTATTAAAACAAATCCACTACGTACGAGTTATAATTGAGATGCAAAAAAATCATTGTAAATTGAGACTTCTAATCAACCAATCGAATATTAATAAAATGAAAAATATATTACTCCTTTCCATTATTTCAATCTATTCTACAGCATACAGCCAAACTAACTGCGAAGCTTTAAAAAAAGAAAACGAAACCTTACAATTTGCGAATAAAACTTTAATATCCGATAAGGAGTCTCTTAAAAAAGTACTAGATATAAACAAACCTATTACAGAAATTGAAAAAGAAAATTCATCATTTATAATAACAAAGGTCGCTGGCAATAAAAAAGAAAAAAGTATTGCCATTTCATTTCTCATTGAAGCAAAAGATGAAAACAAAAAAATGACAGTTGAAGATGTATCGATAGTAGATATAGAAGGGAACGAATACAAAATTGATTTGTACAAATCAAGCAAACCATATCCTGACTTAGTATTAAATGTACCTCTCAAAATGACTTTCTCATTTAAAGATATACAAGACGAACCTTTATTTATAAAGCTTTTCAAATTTAAAACAACCTCACAGCCAGAAAGAAACACATTCGAAAAAGCAAAATCTAATTTAGAGTTTCGTGATTTAAAAGTTTTCTGGAATTAATAATATTTTGAATATCAAAATTCAAGGTATTAAAATATAAATACACAACTTTTTTTTCAAAATATGGTAAGCCCATAAAGGCAATATTTTTGAAAATAGGTTGCATACAAATTAAAACAAAAATGCATTTCCGACCACACGGAGGAATTGCATTTTTGAATTTTATATTTTCTCTAGCCATAAAACTCAGCCCTTACGAGTTTTTACTCCAAAAAAAGTCTTCTAATTTCCAAGTTTGATTTCTTATTTGATTAACCAATTCTTTAAGTTCATCCGTATAATCTGTATTTCCATAATTCATTTCTATTTCAGTTTGTATTGCCCAAAGAGATCTTGCCAAATAATTAATTTGTTTCTTAAGTTCACTTATTCTCTCCTGAGATAAATGGGTTTCTGCTCCTTCATTGTAGTCATTAAACGTAATTTGATGACTTGATAAAAAGTATTCGCCATCTTCAAATGCTGTAAATCCTAAATTAACTGCTACTTTTTCAGAAGCCTTAAAATTTTCTGCACCAATCTCATTTTCCTTTATTGTTATTCGTTGTTTATCCCTACTTAAAAATAAATGAGGAATAATACGATCTCTCAAAGCCATTGTCAAATAACCCATTCCTCTGTAATCTGGAAGCACAAACCAATGTAAATCTTTTTGCATATCGAAAACAATCGCTACAAAGATGTTTTCATTATTTTTAACCAGATAAAAATTACTCGGACCATCTGAATTCGTAACACTATCAGTCAATTGTGGTTTATCAATCCAAATCTTAGCAAAATATACGTTTGCGTTCAAGGGTCTTAAATAAATAAGACTAGATGATGTGTCATTTTGATTTAATCTTTCAAGTAGGGACTGGAGGGCTTTGTTCGTCATTTTTTAAACCTTAGTAATATCAAATTTAGAATAATACTTTTTAACAAATCAATAAATAATTATAATTGGTGGTAACCTTTTTTCTAAAACATCATATAGCCAGAGAACTGCAATGTTTTAGAAATGTGGTTGCATCATTCTTAGCAAAAATGCGTTTCCGATTACAGGGAGGAATTGCATTTTTGCCGCCCGATATTTTAATTAGACGGCAAAATTTATTACACCTTAATTGGTTGGGAATGGAAATTTTTCAAGTTTAGAAAAAATCCCCTGTTCTCCGTAAGTCCATCACGGAATAAATCAAATAAAAGTGAGCATCCCATTTGCGCCAATGTAGCATTAATATATAAGCCTTGCTTTTCTAAAGCTTCTGCTAAACTGCAACTTGGCGTATCATCTTCAGTTTTGGATTGTTTTAAAAGCTCCCCAAATTCTTCTGTAACAAAAGGTAAATTACTTCTCGTCTCGTACTTTTCAGATTTGGGTTGCGGTACACTGCCGACGGTCGAAAATAAAACTTGACCTGTGGTTTTACTATTACCAAAGTCCATCCAATATTTCGGCTCATTATAAAAGCTTCTGTAATCATCATTGTTTTTTAGAATTTCGGCAACACCAAATCTTGCTTGCACATTATCTACGCAGGTAATAGTAATGGTTGCTTTTGCATTTTCAGGAACTCTGCCGAAACTGTCTTTTTGAAATTTATTAGTTTCGGCTTTCCAATTAGTTCCTGCCCATCTGTTGATTCGATTAATTAATGCAACTGATTTATATAAACCTATTTCACATTCAGCAAAGCGTTGCCTCCCTAAGTTAGCACTTGTGATAATATCATCATCCCACAGACGTACCTGCAATCCTGCGTGTCCTAACTCAATCATACTGTGATTCATTTCCATTAAAGCGGTTAAAACTTTTGAACCCGTTCCGCCTCCGCCTATAAGATTTACCGTAATTGGATTTGTTGGATTCAGTACACTACTATCTGTAAAATGTACAGTTTTCTTTATCGTCGTCATTATAAAAGATTTTTAAGAGTTTTACTGCTTTTTTTCAGCACTTTTGTAGGAAATAATTCATTAGTTTTCAAAAGTTCTCTCCAAAGGCTCACAACGTTTCCTTCTATAGGATTGTGACCTCCAACCAAATGACTGAAATAAGAATTAAAAAAATAATTCTCCCATTGTTCTATAAAATCTTCTACAGAGCTTGAGTTTTGAATATTGACATCTACTGTTCCCATACAAACATTACCATCGTCATACACATTGAAAAAAGGAGCATAATACAATTGTGTTTTTTCTGTTGGTCTTTTGTCGCTATTTAAAGCAAATACGGTAAGCTGTTCTTTATCTGCAAACCAAAGCATAGCAGGAACATTTGCGAAACCATTTGGTATTTCCAAATATTTCACAAAGTACATTTGTCGCTGTTGTGACAGAGTGTACCAAATCACTGAACCATTTGCACTTGGATTGATATGCAAAATATTAGCTGATAAAATACCTTTAGGTTTTAAAAATGCTTTGTCTTTCTCTTCATCAATATTTAATGATTTTGCCAAAGCTTTTGCTTCATTTACAGTTAATGGATGTGCATTGATTGGACTTCCATCCTTGCCCATATCGAAATGTTCAACATAGGAAGTCTCATTTTTATCAGTCGATTCATAAAAAACTAATGCTGATTTTGGCTGATAGAGAACGCCAAAATATTTATTTATATCAAGTACATTATTCATTTTTTGAAGTTTAAGTGGTTAATAAATCGTGTAAATTTTCGATGAGGTTGAAAAAACGATTTTCAAAATCAAAATCGGCTGTTATAATACTTCTTCCATTGATGGGAGTATAAATTGTCGGTTCTTCAATACTTCCGTACTCGTTGAACTCTGCATTAATACTTTCTTCAATATTTCGATATAGACTGCCTTTTGTATCGGCAACAAAAGAAATATATTTCTCCATCCCAATGGCTGTATTGCTGTAGTCATCCTCGTATGGATTTTCTTCGGAGCTTGGTTTGTGAGTAAAAATTGTTTTTGTTGGATACTCTAAATAGAGTGCAAAAGCATCCGAAGCAATTTTTTGACAGTCTCGGTCAAATTCATTTCGAATTTTAAAACTAACCAAACGCTCATCAAAAAATTTCAAATTCTGAATATTTGATATTTTTTGTTCTATCTTATTTCCTATACTTTTTGAAATCAAAAACTCACGTCTGTATTCTCGTAAATCCTCTTCATCTTCATCATCCTGCGTCAGCCATTCTTCGTGCATATCGTATATCCAATATAAATAACTATCCTCTTGGCGGTAATATGGTACGTCAGCAACCTTATATAGATAACAGTACACACATAGTAATAATTCAGCGTTCCGCTTTAATTTCTTGTTAGAAAGCATTTGAAAAAGTGGCAGAACTGGAATAAAAAATAACGTTGTCCCAACATCAAAAGTTTCTTCCTTTGCAAACTGAATTTTCTCGTTCTCTATTATTAATTTGAAATTACTCCAATCTTCATTTTGTCGTTTTATTTTACTTTCAATATCCCATATCGCCAAGGCAATATTATAAGGATAATCAAAATCTCGAGTTTGCATTGGGTTTAAATTATATTGACTAGAAAACTTAGAAAGGGACTTATAAAAATCCCTTTCTGTTTTAATAATATCTTTGCAATCTCGGAATATTTCAACCTCTTCTTGCTTCGGAAGAAACCTGCATTTTAGAAAACCATTGGAAGCTGTTGAATCGGTACAGATTTCAGTTTGTCTTTCTGAATTTCGTTTAAAGTCTTTGGTTTTTGAATCCAATTTGCGAAGACTTGAAGTTGTCGATGTAACTTTTGTTGTTGCTGTTCTTCGGGTAGTTTTATCTTTCCCGATATTATTTTTTGTTGCATTCATTTAAATATTGTTGGTATTTGAAAATTTCGATTGAATACAATCTACTACGTTTTTTATCCTTTAGTTCCCATTACACTCTCAAATCGATACTGAACAGTATCATCAATAATCTGTGGTGCAGAAACTTTCGCTGTTGTCAATGTTGGATAAGTATTGGCATAAAAGTTCATTACAGCTTCAACACTCCATTTCGGTTCGGGGTCTGTCAAACGGATTTCCTGTCCGTTCTCTTTCAGTATGAAAATCCTTTCTAATTGTGTTGCTAATAACATAAAATCAATTTTTAAGATTTAACATCCTCGGTTATTTGCTCAGTAAAGAGGCTTGGAGCAAAATGCCTTTCGTATTCATCTTGTTTTTTGCCGATAGCTTCTGCAAAATCGGGATAATCCGAAATTTTCGGTAAAGCTGACCACGCATCTTTATACTTACCCTCTTTTTCGAGTGATTCGGCTTTTTCAAAGGCTTCTCTGTATTTTTTCTGCTTGGTTTCCGTCTCTTTTTTTTCCTTGTCGGATTTTTCCTTTTCCATTGCAGATTTTTTCTTTGCTTCTTCAAGCTGTTTCATAAAACTTTCCATATCCACCATTAATCCCGAAGCGGTCTGCAATGGTGTTGAAACAGTTTCAAAAAAACCGTTATCCAATTCTTCTGCTGTACCTCTTAGATTCAGAGGTGGAATATGTTTTCTTGCCTCGTCTCCACATTGCTCATTATTGAGCAATATGGAAATAACGAAACTATTTTCTACTGTAGGTCTAATGGTGAATTGTAAATCTCCCTGGAGATTCATTTTTGCTATTTGTCTAAAAAAATTAGTCTGCATAATTTTAAAACTTTTAAATTTTATCTAAGCTTTTGATATAATCACTGTATCGTTGAGTTACATCCTTACCTTTTCGAAATGAGTTTTTTGTATAATTAAAACCCTCTTCGAAAAATTTTATATCCTTTGTTATTAAATCTATATAATATCGATAAGTAGCATTTATCCGTCTTTCGTCCATTGTACAATGTGTTGTCAAAAATGTCAATTCCTTTTCGCTATCATTAAGTAAAAGCAGAGGTAATAGTAATTGTTCAACGATGTAACCTTGCTCAGGTGCTGAGCTGGAATCAGCAACGCAAATCAATGATTTGCCGTTGCTGAGTTTGATATGAAGATTGGAACGTGTCATATTATTGGATTAATGAAGTCAATGTAAATTCCTCTGTCCAAAATTCTTCGCTCGTGTGTTTTCCGAAAGCGTTGTAGATAGCATTCCCATTCTTAAAAACCTGCATCTGATAGCAATGGAGGTTATTGTCGGGTTGAAAAAGCTTTTTCAAATCGTCTTTTTCCAACTCAATAAAAAATCTGCTTTCTTCTAAAAGCCATTCTTCCAATTCGGGATAATTTTCTGCCGTAAATTTGAAAAATTCTATATTGGTGTCTGCATAATTCAGCCATTTTAAATCGTTATCATTTTCAACTTTCTCAACTACTTCCAATCGCTTCTTTTGAATTCTTTTCCAATCTTCTGTAATATGAATGACTGCAAAATTGCAGTTGTCCCATTCGCTGTCGGTCATTGCTTTTACAAGTAAATATTCTGTGGGTTTTATTGATATTGTCATTGCCTATTATTTTAGAGTTATAGTTAAAGCAACCACCATTACAGGTAGTTACTTGTTTCTTAGTTGTTTTTATTATTAGTTAATCATTTCATAAATGTATGTTCCACTTGCTTTGAAAGGATTTGTCCCCTCGGTCAATCTTATTTCCGAATTAAATATTTTGGAAATTTTTCTTGCATACCGTATTGCTGTGGTTCTATCGCAAACAGTTTCATAGTAAACTTCTATTGCATCCCATTCTCTTTTATCCTTACGCTGTTTTATCTGAAAATTAAACTGCACTTCCATATCTCAATAATTAGAATGGTAAATCGTCGTCCGTATCTCCTGCAAAAACATTCTTATTCTGCGACTTATTAATGCTTTTACCCTTTTGTGATTCTGCTTTCTGTCCACCGCCGTGCAGTTTAATATTTGATGTATGGAAATTCAATCCCGATTTGATTTCTCCGTCTTTGCCTATCCAAGCATTACTGCTTATTCTTCCCACTAGCTCTACCAAAGTTCCTTTGGTCAGAAACTCGGCAATTTTAGCATTAATCCAATATGAGCAATTGTAGTAAGTAGTCATCTCTACTCTTTCTCCTTGTTTGTTGTAACTGTCATTGATAGCAACTGAAAAATTAACGACTTGTTTGTCGTTATTTAAAATGTTGATTTCTGCGTTTTTGGTAACTCTACCGATAATTGTGTTCATAAAATTTCGCTTTATTTGTTAATATTTTTGTTGATTAAAATTGTGAGTGATTTGATTTGGTATCGAGGACACTCGGCTCTTTTTTTTAATTAAGTTTTGAAAAACAGTATTTCTTGTTGGTATTTTTATTTGTTTTATTCGTTGATGTCAAAGAACGTCTTGAGTTGAATTGATTTGTATAACTGAGGTTCCGGCTTTTTCTTTGCCTATGATTATAGGAAAGCATCAGGCATACAAAACCCGATTCACTTGCAGTAAAAGGCTACGTTGGTGAATCGGGCTTGAAATCTTTTTGTCCGGAGGATTTAGGAGTGTCTGGAAAAATTATTGGAGTGAAATGGAAAGAATTTTTATAGAAACCCAAAAAGATTTTTTTGAGTGGATGATGCTGTCCTACATTTGCATTAGTAAAAAGCCACGACTACAGTTATGAATGATTCAGCGACGTTTTTTTCAACGGATAATCCTAGAAAATTCATAAAAAAAAGTTTTTCTTTCAACTCTTTTTTTTTAAAAATATATCTACATTAATCTGAAATACATTTAATCATCGAGAATATCTAATAATGTGGCTAAAGATTATTAGATAGACCAGAATAAAAATTATATTTGCGCTCTTAATTTTATAAACTTATCTTATGAAAGAACTTATTGAAAAAATCAACGCAGAATTTGAGGCGTTTTCTAATGAAGCTGCTCAACAGTCAGAAAAAGGAAATAAAGCTGCAGGAACAAGAGCAAGAAAATCAGCTTTAGAACTAAGCAAACTATTTAAAGATTTCAGAAAAATTTCTGTTGAAGAATCTAAGAAATAATAATTGATAATAATAAATCCCAGCTTTGCAGTTGGGATTTGTTTATTCATCTATTTTTAATTATAATATGTAAAAAAGCTTTAAAGAAGACATTTTCAAATAAAGAGTTAAGCTTGTTTACAGTACCATTCATTCAAATCTTTATGGTCTCTGTAAATCAGTGAACAATCTTCGGTATTTTTATATTGACTTTCAATTTTGGATTTAACCAATTTTCCATTGGAATCATTATCTAAAAACAAGGAAATTTTATTGTACTTTTTCAATTCACTTTCAATTTTAAATAGCATTGCGGTAGAATTTAGAATCAGAAAATCTACATTTAGTTCTGTATTCATATCTTCAAAAGTTAGGTAATCGAAGAAACCTTCAAAAATTATAATCTCGTTGTAAACATTCGGTTGCGTTTTTATCAATGTCACATCCTTTTTACCCAGACAAATCTTAGAATACTTATTTCTGATTTCTACTCCACCGGAATTATTATAAAAACCAATTCCAAAAAACCTTTTCCCGTTTAGTTTATAATGAATTTCTTTTACGAGATGCATTTGCTTATCCACTTTGCGAGATACCAAATATTGAATTAATGCAAAATGTTTTATTTCATTCACTTTTAAGATTTCATATTCCTTTTCGGTTTCACTTTCAATATTCTGAATTTTATTTTGGCTGGAAAACTCAAACTTCTCTAAATATTTTAAAGCTTCCGAAACAGAACATTGATTGATTTGCTGTACAATCGAAATAACATCGTAACTCCTTCCTGTACCAAAATCAAAAGCCTTATTTTTCACATAATCCACCGATAAACTTGGTATTTTTTCTTCTCTATCCAAAGCGAAATAGAAAGCCGTTTTTTTGTTATTCTTTACAGGTAAAAGGTTGAAAGATTCTAAAACAGTTCGAATATCTACTTTTTGTTTAATTTCTTCACAATTCATTTTTTTCTTTTTTAAAGCAAAATTTTTCGTGGCACTTTTCCTTTTAGATAAAAAAAGACTTTTCAATTATTTTTATAATATACTTTTAGCCTTTCGCCGTACGTTCGACTAACAAAGGCATACTTTAATATTTGAAATGAGTGCAATTCCGAATCTTAAATCAGCGTAATTCCGAAATTGGAAGGAGCTCAATTCCGAAATAATCGGAATTTATAAATGAGCGTAATTCCGAAATAATTTTTGTTAGTATTTATAACTGTCTTCAGTTATTAACATTTTTGATCAATTATTGATAGTATTCGGGCCTTTTCCAAATTGGAATGAGTGCAATTCCGAAAATATCGAGTTCAACTCCTCTACTTTAAGATATTTTTAACTTCAGCCACCTCAATTCCGAATTTCGAATGAGCGCAATTCCGAATTTAAATGATGATCGGATAACTATTAGGTAGTAGTTTTCCTGTTCTACTTTCCTGATATAATTCGATAATAAATTTCTGAATTTCTTTCAAGAAGTCTGAACCTTGAAATAATGTAGACTTTAATCTTCTAAGTCTACAATTTTTTATAAATCGCTTAAAAGATTTCTCAATCAGTATTCGTGTCTGCGGTATGTTGCGATACTGATGAAAAAACTGCATCATTTTATCTTCATCTAATCCAAATCTTTTACGGAAATAGCTTAATCTTTTACTGATTTCAGATATTTTAGAAGGGTATTCCGATGGTTCAATTTCAGAAATTACTTTGATTTTCGCAGGAATGATTGAAATTAAATCTGCTTTATATCTGTAATTAAAAGACAAGTTATTGTATTGATTTAAATTTTGTCTCGCAGGTTTTAGAAATTTGAAACAAAAGTCATTTGCTGTTTTATAATTAAGCCCAAACTTATTGTTGAATGTAGAAAGTTTAAGTGAGGTTCCGTTTTCCGGTATTTTAGAAAGCCAAATTGCGAAAATTATATGTTTGTTGTTTCTCACATTATATACTAAATTGTACAAAACATAATTGTACTCTGGAATGACCAAGAGTTTTTTTAGCCAATAGCTACTTACCAAAAAAGTCGTATAACCCCGTTTGTCATAACTAGGTGTAGAAATTAAACCTCCAAAAGTTTTAATTTCTTTACCCTGTGAATTCAACGACTTATACCAGCCCATTTTAAATTTTGTCAGAAACTCATAAGCACCGATGACTTGCTTTGTCGAGCCACTAGGTGAAATTTTACTATTCTGAATTTTGACAGAAGCAAAAACATTGTTACTTGTTTCAAACTCTTCATCAAAAAGAGAAAGTTGTTTTGGTCGATCTTCAGGACGGAACTGCTCACTACTGATAATCGAAATGAGGTTAAAAATAACCCTCAGAGCATTAACAGGAATATCAGCTGCCTCCGCATCATCAAAAATAAAATCATCTACGAAATGATTTCCAAGCCGGATTCTATCGTGAGTGATTTTGGACTTTATCTCAAAATTTTTGCGCACAACTCGCAAATTCTTTTCTGGAGTAACCATATTATTGAAGAACTTTTGTCGATCTTAAAGCAATTTATTTTTTTCACTCTTGAGCATTTTTGAACCGTCAGCAATGGTGTAATAAATAAAAGAATTTATTCCCGCCACTTGAAAAACTCTCTTTTCAGCTTTTCCAAAATTTAAAATCCTTACTTTTTGGATTCCTTTATATTCGGCAATGACTCCTTTAATGTTTACTTTTTGTCCGAGTTTTAAATCGGATATTCTCATTAAGTTATATTTCATTTTTTGCATTTATTAATTATACTTTTAAAGCTCAGGACGTTTTATGTTTGGGATGCTTTCTATAGAAGTTGAGCTCTTTTCTTGAGAATTTTTCATATATGGCAAAGCACTTTTTAAAGTAGCTTTCCAATTGCCTATAGGTCGGTTTGAAGAATTCTTCCACCCATTTTTAACCCAGATGCTATACTTTTCCGTAATATTTGAATCAAGATTACTTTCGTAATTTTCCAGTGTTTTGACAAACTCTATCACATCGTATAAAGAAGGTATATTGATATTGCCTTCATTAATGTTCGCAGGTTTAAAAGAAATTTCTTCACCAGTAGGTTTTAAAAACTGTTCTACAGTCGTTGTATTTTGTTCTTGTATTTTATCTGATATGAAATCAAGGCGATAATTTAATAACAAACGATAATAACAAGGTACTCCGTTGGCTGACTGAAATTCTATAAGTCCTTTAGTGTGCAGTTTTTCTTTAGTAGATTTTACTGTTTTGGCAGTCAGTCCTAGAGCTCTTCCAATTTCAATGTCTGAAATCTTAAAATCGTATCGGTCGTGTTCATAACCAGTTTTTAGTAAATACAAATACAGCGAAATTTCCGACGCGCTTATCTTTGCACTCTTGTTAAACTCCCAAAATCGCTGTATTAATTCAAGGTAGTACATCTTATTTTTGAGCAAAAAGCTGCAAAGCTTTTTCCTTATCTATGATGATTATATTACCCTTCTGAACAATGGCCTCATCCAATATTCCAGTGGATTTTATTTCAGAAGCTTTTGAAACCGAACACCCAAGAATCTTCGCCAGTCCCTTTAATCCATATTCATACTTTTTTTCATAGATGAAACTTTTTGAAATTTCTAAAAATTCTCCGACAGTAAGCTGCCATAAAGGTGTTTCAAGATTTATTTCCTTCATAGGTTTTAGTTTGAATATTATTTTTGATCTTAGAGATCCAAATTCTAGCTGCAGAGCGCCAACATTTCATTGGCTCTTCATTACACAATTTCCAATCTTTGGACTGATAAGTAGAATAAAACCTTTTAGCATCTTCAGACAACATATTCATTTCATCAAAATATAATTCAACTTCATAGTGCTGTGGAATATAAAATGAGTTCCCTTCATCTTTAGACATCCTTTTGCGTTCACGTCCTTTTAAATCTAAAGTTTCAAAATCTACAATCTCAATCGAACTCCCCTTATATGAATTGTAAGTGGGAGAATAAATTATAAATCCTGCATTATGCATTTCTTTTATACACTTATGATAAGTTGCAAAAGATTTAATCTTGCTAAGCCTCATTACCTCTTTTCGACAAATACGAAAAGGACTTTGAAATTTATTTATACTCCACAATTCGAAAAGTGCAACATAGAGACTTATATGCACTGGTTGCATCTGACTGTCTTTTATAAAGCTTGAAAAGTAACTGATGATTTTTTCAGATTTTTCCATAATTCCTTAATATGATTTAATGTTTGAAATCTTTCAAAACCTTCTCGATATCTTTATAATTGTAATACAATGTGCCTCCAATCTTGCTGTAAGAGAGAGTTCCGTTAATCCGTAGGTTTTGTAATGTCCCTGAGGAAATATTAAGGAGCTTCTTAACTTCGGATGTTCGAAGCCATAATTTCTGTTCAGTTACATTATTCTGCAGTAAAATTTTGATCCCTTCCAACAACTCAATCTTAAATTGTTGAAGGTCTTCTTTAGTAATGATAGATATTGCCATAATTCGAAAATTGTTTTGTTTGACAAATTTTCGAAATCACGCAAAACATCTTTCGGTAGTTTATCGGTACTACCGAAAGATTTTTTTTATTAAGTACTTTAAATAAAATATGTATTCAGAGAGATTTTATAAAGTGAACTTGATGATATTAGAACATTTAGAAGGTTGAATAGTTATAAAATTTTATGATTTGCTATAATTAGATATTTTTCGGTAGTTTATCGTACTACCGAAATGGAAAAGACCTTAAATATCCAAATCATCTAAATGCTGATTAAGATTTTGTTGAAGTAAATTTAAAAATTTAGACCGTTCGTTTTTTCTTATTCCAATCTCGCTTAAAGTCTTGTGATAGTTTCCTAAACTAATATCAAAAGATTTTTCTGCCCATCTAAAAATTTCGGTTAATTCCGTGTGACCAGCGTTAAAACAATTACTAAGATGCAAAGCATATAGCAGCTCAGTTAAAGCCACTTTTGATGCGGACCAAATTAAAGGTGATAAAATTTTACCCTTACTGTTGTTTTCACTAAGATTATCAATTGACTCTTTTAAATATTGATCGAATAACTTATTAGCGATAAATCTTGCTATTATATGATCGTGAGATGTCGTAAAAGTTGTATCAAAATTGTAAAACCCAAAAGATAGCTTCATTTTTAAATCATAAGAATTTCTTACAAATATTTTATGGTCAAGGTAGGTAGCATCCCTTCGATAATAGCTGTAAAATTCTGATTGTTCAGTATAGAAATTTTTAAGCTTTTCCTGTTCTGTCTCATAATATTCTTGGATTATCTTATTACTTCCATTAGGTCTGTGCGATTCAACATCAAGTATTGTAGTGTAATAAATAAATTTTGAAATAAACTGAGGTTTTAATTTCTTGAAAAAATATATTTCTTGTGCAATTGTTTCAAAATGATGAGGTGAAATCATTTCTTTTACTTTTCGTACAGCCTCATCAATTATAATTAAAGATTTTTCAGCAAGTTTGACTACATCAATATCTTCGTTATAAACTTTACTGATTTCGATTTCTAAATCATCATGTAATTGTGTAATTTCTTTAAAAATTGTTTTTGTTACCATGTCCTTTTTTAAGAAATTTACAAAAAAACGTTTATTGGAGCCATATTCAGGCTAATCCAAGCTCTTGTTTACGCTTTTTTATATAATCGGACGGACGGATCCCGTTGATCTCGAAGAAAACCTTTGAAAAGTTTTGTCTGGCTACAATTCCACACTCCTCAGCTAAAGCGTCTAAAGTAAAATTTAGGTACTTATTGTTCGTGTTTAATAGATTAGTTATATGGTTGATACGTAACTCGGCGATGTATTTATTAAAGTTAACCCCTTTATTTTCATTGATATATGTTGACAAGTATTTTGAGTTGGTATTGAACTTGGTGGCTAAGCTCTGTTGTGTTAAATGCTTTTTGGTAAATTGGAGATCCTTTTCGAACTTCTCGAGTTTAATTTTGATTTCATCTGATAATTCAGGCGTAAGAGTAGACTTTCTTAATGAGTTATCAGCGGGTTCATCTGCTTTTTTATCCACTTGCGAATTGTTAGTGTCCGCTATTTTTTGTTGCAATAAGTCATATTTCTTTTTTATTTTCTGATCTTTAACATATTTGTATGTAAGAATTGTAAATGCAACTGATCCCGTTAAGATTAGAATATTTGCAAACAACATATTATGTCTAGCTGTTTTCTCAATATTTTCTTTCTCCTGGATCATAGAACTGCGATCGTAATCTTTATGTAATTTATTTGATAAGTAGGGATAATCTTTTGTAATTAAGCTGTCAGCTTTTAGAAGCTGATTTGTGTAATAAAGCTGTTTATTAACATCTTTACCTTTATAATAATTAATTAGATAATTATAACTTCTATAAACCTCTGGTAGTATAAACTGTTGTTTTTGAAAAATTGAATCAATTGCACTATAATATTTTATTGTAGCCGGCATCTGATTTCTCGCTTCAGAAATTTTACCTAGGTAAAAATAGATTACAGAAGACCATGCAAAATCATTTCTTTGCAACAATATGGGCAATGCTTGCTCTAAATACTTTTGTGCCTGAATATAATTTTTTTTGTGAAATTTTGAAATTCCTTTGCATTTCAAAAAGTAACTATTTTCAATAAGAAAATCTTGATCATATTTTGTTAGTTGATATCCTAATTCGCTTAGACTATCGCTTTTTACAAAATTTTTCAGATAGCGGTTAACAATTGTCATATGATGCAGTGAATTGTAATAACCTTTTTTGTAATTAAAAAGCACATTTTCATGCATATTACTATTCATCTTACTATTGTAGAATTCTGCACAATCTTTAAAATGTTCCAGCGCTTCATCATAATAGCCTAGATGTTCTTTTACTATTCCGAGATGATATACGACTTTGTAATGATGATAGGCATCTTTTGAATGCTTTGAATATTCATAAGCTTTTAGATATTCATTTAGAGCTAATTTATATTTCTTTTGATAGAAATAGTATATTATTCCTTTGCTGAGATAGTCCTTGCTTATGTCATCTGGGCTATTAACCTTCCTACTTACTGCTAATGCACTGTCAGCATACTTCATTTTGTTTGCAAAATCAAACTGCCTTCCGTCTCTGTATCCCTGAAGGAGTTTTGGCAAGTTATTCTCTGTCTTTGCTTTTTGAATATATATCTTAACAAATGGCATTGCTCTAATGTCATCAATGGTCATTTTTTGATAATTTTCTCTAATCTCCCAGAAGGTCTTGTCTTTTTTTTGCTGTGAAAATATGAGTTTAGAAAATGCAAAAAAGAAGACGAGAAAGTAATTGAACTTTTTCATATGCTATTATTAACGCCTCACCATCTCAAAAATACGCATTTCGCCTATAAATACTGCCTTTTTTAACGGATTACAACCGATTTAAACATTGATCTTACATAAGTCTGATTAATAATACATTATCGTTAAAAATTACATGGTACTATTCGAGAATAGTGACGTAACTATTTTAAAATAGTACCGTAGACCAGTTTTTTTCTTGCCACTTGCCAAATAACTTTGGCTTCAGAATTCTAAAAGATCCGACGTCGGGATAATCAACAAAAATTATTACAATGAAAAAGTTTATCCCCTTTTTAAGCATAGTGATTGGAACAATTTCACTTCAAAACTGTGCGGAGAGAGATGAAGATATCATCTCAACAAACAATGAAAAATTAGAAATAAGAAGCGATGCGTATATGAAATCCGATTCCGCCAAATCAGCAGAAGAAATCCTTGACCCAGATCCACCTGTCAGAGACGGTGATAATTGGCGGACTATTAATAAAAAATAAAATTTTATAAACTATGATTCCTCATACATCCATATCAGTTGTCACAGGCTTACCATGTCCGGAAAGCGGCATCTGGGAAAGTATGGGGAATTTCAGAACAACAATATCCCTTTTAAAGGGGGAACTAATGCCTGACTATTGCGGTAAAGATATCAAATGGAGATTGATACAGGTCTGTTAATAACTAATAAAACAAAAGCCATGAAATCTTTTCAGACCATTTTTGTCCAAGCTGTTTCGTACTTCTTTATTTTGTTATTTATCTATGCGAGTGTTAGCAAATTACTTGAATTTGAGAATTTCCAGGTTCAATTGGCGCAATCGCCGCTCATAAGTGCATACGCAGAATTGATATCTTATACTGTAATAATTACGGAATTTATTATTGTAACAATCCTTTTATTTCCAACACTGCGAATACTAGGTTTGTATTTATCATATGGAATTATGGTTTCTTTTACGGCATATATTTACTTAATATTAAATTATAGTGATTATATACCATGTTCTTGTGGAGGAATATTAGAGAAAATGTCGTGGAACCAGCATTTAATATTTAACATTGCGTGCGTTCTACTAGCGGCGGCTGCAATCTTCCTGCAACAATCAAAAATAGTTTTAAAGTACACAATTGTTAAAATTGTCGGTCTTACAGTTTTATCTTCAGGAATTATGATATTACTTTTTTTAACATCGGAGCACATTATCAAAAAAGAGAATAACTTTATCCGAAGATTTCCTCAACACACTATAAAAGAAGACCAATCATATGACTTAAAAGTAAACTCCTATTATATTGCCGGAGTATTTAAGGACACTATTTATCTGGGAAATACAACTTCTCCATTTCTGCTCACTAAGATTGATGAAGATTTAAAAGCAACCAGAACAACTTACTTAAATCCCGATAAAGATTTAAGATTTAGAGCTCCAAAAATCGCTGTTGCTGATCAATCATTTTATTTATATGACGGAACAATTCCTATTATTTTTAAAGGACTTGTTAGTGATCCAAAAGGCAAGGCAAAAACTTTCAGTTATCAATATGCATTCTTCGATCAAATAAAGCCTATTAATGATTATCAACTGGTTATCAGAACTCAGAATAATGATAATAACAGAAAGATACAGAATAATCAGAATGTCTTAGGTTTATTATCTTTTCGACCTTTTGAATATCTAATCTTAAGCCGAGATGCGCTCCAAAAGAAAAAAGACGGAGTTTTCGATACCGACGGTCAGCTGTTGTATGATCGGAATAATGAGATGATCTATTATTTCTACTATTACCAGAGTAAAATCCTACAGTTTGACAAAAGTTTACAGTTACTCAGCGAACAAAAAACTATTGACCATAGTATATCAAAAGTTCCGGAAGTTAAAACCTTAAGCAACGGAACAAAGAAAATAGCAGTTCCTGCTCTACCAGCTAATCAAAATATGACAGTTTATAAGGGGATTATTTTTACCCAGTCAAATTTAATGAGCAAACTAGAAACAGCTTCTCTTTGGAAAAAAAACAATGTTATTGATGTTTATAATATGAATGAAAGCGAATATTGGGGCAGCATTTATTTACCTAATCCTGAAAAAGAGAAAGTGCATCAACTCTTAGTGTACAAAAATTATCTATATGTTCTTATAGGAAAAAAAATTGTGAAGTACCGTATTGCGCAGACGTTGACCGATCAGTTTAAACAGGGGAAGCCGAAAACCTGATTAAGAGTAGGCAACCATCATAAATATTTAAGCAATGAAAACGATTAAAACATCACTGCTTCCAATTGCAATCCTACTAATCGGAGCTGGAAGCGCTTTTGCAACAAACCTGTCAAAAGATGCCAAACAAGCCTTAAGACCAGGTCACGTAATTAGAGAAGATCAGCCTGAACAATGTCAAGACGCCGGAATTGAGTGTCAAGATACAGGTTCAGTAATCTGTACGGTTAATCTCGGAATGGGATCAGAACCGGTATATGAGAAAGTTGGCAGCACTTGCGTCAACAATCTATATTTTAATTAAAAAAAGAAGGGATGCACGGCGTGCATCCCTTCTTTAATTGTTAACAATTATTATTTCTTATTCATACGATCGATCCAATCTACTCCCAATCCTTTGAGGTAATAATCAAGCCAATCGCTGACTTTTGTAAAAATATCGACTTTAGATTCAGTTTTCTGAAATCCATGTGCTTCATTAGGATAAAACAAAGCTGTAACCTTTTTATTATTTCTTTTCAAGGCTAAATAAAATTCCATGGTCTGCTCCCAGAAAATATTCTGGTCTTTCATTCCTGCCCACAGTAACATTGGAGCTGTAACTTGTTCTGCAAAATAGACAGGACTATTATTTATATAGAGCTGCTTATCTTCGAAGAACGATGAAGGCATTCGATATTGTCCATTTTCATACTGAAAATAAAAAGGACTGTAAAAATTATAGTTATAGGAAAAGTAGGATCTGATTAAATCGCTGTTTCCCCCACCTGCAAGATATGTTTTAAATCTATTTGATTGGGTTGCAATAAAATTAGTTTCATAACCACCATGTGAGAAGCCAATGAGGGCAACATTATCAAAATCTATAGCCATATTATTTTTTAAAGCATCCATTCCCAGTTCTACTGATTCATAAGCTGAATAACCTGTCCCTTTTTCACTATATATAATGTCAGGCAAAAAAACAAAGTATCCCCTTTTAAGGTAGTATCTCTCATTGAATGCATCTGTAGTTCCTGAAAATCCATCCGTTAAAAACTTGTTACGCAATTTGCTTTGATTCTCATATATATTTACAATCATGGGATATTTTTTGTTTGCATTAAAAGCTAGTGGGTATAATAAAACTCCCTGAAGATTTTTTCCTTCATTTGTCTTGTAACTGTATAGTTGAGACCGAATATTTGGAGAATCTTTATCGCTCTTATTACTGTCGTAAATAACATTACTTTTTTTACCGAAACTTTTTAATTGTGGCGGTAGATTAAAGTCTTCTGCAACATAACAAACTTTAGAAAAATCAGTACTCCATTTAATTGTGCTTATACGGTGGGATGTCTTTTTCTCAATATAAGTCACTTTTCCTTTACTAATCATAGCAATTCCAGTTGAATAATCAGGATACATTAGGTTCACAATAATTGATTTTTGCAGATCAATCCAGTTCCTATAGAACAATACATTTCCGCCGATGTTCTCTTTATTTGAATTAACAACCTCAACTTGAGAATTAGGTCCGAAATTTATTCTTTCAACCTTGTTATCTTTTATATTATAAATCGCTATACCTCCTAGTTCTTCAAATAGAATTGCATCCGAATCTTTAGAAAAGATTGGTTTTGAAGATTTAAAATCCGGTAATTCTTTACTCTCTGAAGTCTCTACATCAATAAGAATCCACTTTCCTAAAACTCGGGATAATAGATATTCTCCCCTCCTATCCATCGTTTTGAAACTGCCGATTTCTCCTATATTAGTATATGTTCCTTTTCCTAAAGCGTATTTAAAAACCGGATAAGTCTTCTCGCGTCCTGTAAAGTCTTCATTAACAAATTCATCAAAACAGATTATATGGCTACTGTTATTTCTCAGATTGAGATAGCTTGTACATTTCTCATTGCGAAGTTCATTAACAGAATTAGCAGAAAGATCCCAAACAATATCCATCTTCTTCTTGTCATAAAATTTAGTTCTCAGGTCATTAGCATTACCATACCATATATCTACAAGTTGTTTTGAACTGTCTTTTTCAACCCACGCATTTATTACAATACGATTTGACTCGTCGATAGATAGCGCCTTGGCTTCACTAATTTTTTCAGACCAATAATCCGACAGCCTCTTAACTTGTTTGTTTTCCAAGTCGTAATAACAAATTAACACTTGTTTTGATCCTGAAGATTCTTCTGTAAACAGAATACCTTTTTCAGAAATAGTTAAAATTCCAGTAATTTTTTTATCGTGATTGAACAATAACTTTTTCCCCAAATTTCCATAATACAATACGAAAAACTCTTTATTGTTGTTAGATACAATTACAGCGGACTGATCAACAATATTGAGTAGTGTTACATTTCGAAATCTTTCCTCTTCAATACCATTCTCGTCAAGAACCAATACATCGTTTTGTTGAGACAATTTCTGAAACAAAATAAATTTTTTCTGATTCTCTAGGAAAGACCATTGCTTTATTTCTTTGTAATTTTTTTCTTTCTTAGCTCCAATATCATACCTGACAACATCATTATTTTTTTGATATAAAATCGAACTATTTGAGGCGAAGTAAAACTTCCCGACTCCCCATTGCTCGAACAACACTTTATTACGCTTTTTCGCATCAACCACAACCAATGTGTCGTTACTATGCTCATACATTTTCTTGAAAGCTGCCCAATGGCCGTTATTAGCAATTTGTTGAGAAGTAATCTGGTAAAGTTTATTCTGAAAATCGGGAGGAATTTTCGATACCTGATGCTGTGAATATAACAAAGCACTACACACTACAAAGAAGCATAAGTATCCGGTTCCACTTCTAATAGCCATCGTTTTGTGGATTTAGGTTCGGATTTAGAATCAGTTCATTTTGAGGAATAGGCCATACTTTAAAATATTGTTGCCAATTAGGTTTTACTGTAGAAAGAGACTGTAATTGATTATTACGTTTCAAATCAAAGAAACGAAGCCCCTGTTCAGCAAAAAATTCTCGTCTTTTTTCTTTCAACAATTCTTCCAAAAAAGCTTCTTTCGTTAAAGTTCCTGCGATGCCGGATACGTCCGACCTATTTCTAATTGCATTGACAAAGGGCGCTGCTTCTAACATTCTATTTTGTTTCGCTAATGCTTCCGACAGAACAAAATACACTTCTTCAACCCTGATAATTACAGAATATTCATCGGGATTGGTCAAATTATTCTTGTATTTGCTATTTCTAAAAAAAGTATTTCCTGAACCATGAATTGCTGTTATCCAATTTGCTTTTCTTTTATCAGTATTTTCAAACGAACTGACCAGATTTTGACTCAAGGCATACGCCGGCGGGGGCGCTGCAGAGAAATAAAAGATTCCCGTTTCCAACACAGACTGATTAGCGTTCAATGGCTTGAGCTGCCAAAGGATATTTGAACTACTTTTTTTAAATACTTTTGAAACGTCCTGTTGGATTGCGTAAAGCGGGTTTGAAATAATTTCTTTGCATACCAGCTCTGCATCCCCCCACTTTTCAGCTTCCAAAAAGATATTGGCCTGAACAAGCTGTGCCGCTTTTTTATTGAAATATATACGCTCAGAATTTCGATAAGCATCTTCCAAAAGCCCAACAGCTAAAGCAATATCTGACTGAAGTTTTATAAGTAATTCCGACGAAGGCACCTTTGGTAACTTCCTGTTAATTTCATAATCCGTAGTAGTTGTGTACGGAACCGAGCCATAAATTCTTTGCAGCTGAAAATAAACTATAGTTCTAATTGCCAGCGCTTCTCCTTTTATTCTTCTCCTATCCTTTTCGGTGATGTTATCGGATGCATCAAGACCTTCTATGATAGCATTAGCAGTATAGATTTCCTTATAGGCGTTGTTCCATACAGATAATATTACAGAATTGGATGCAACTACCTGATTGAAGTATATATTTAAGTTATCGATGGACGAAGGCTGAAAATATGCATCTAGGTCATCTGCATAGGTTCCCAGTAAGGCACCTAATCCTTTGTTTCCGCCTGAAAGCATAGAATTCGCTTGCATTTCCATATAGAGATTATCCAACGCAGCATTCGCGGTATTGACATCAGCAAAAACCTGTTCTTTTGTAATCTGATTGATAGGCTCATCCACTTCAATCATTTTTTCACATGCTATCAGTAAAAAAATACAGATGGATAACAAATACATATAAGTTAATTTATAATTTTTCATGGATTTAAAATTTTAATTGAACACCAAAAGAATAAGTTTTTAGTGGCGGAAGATAGCCTGCAAGCACAAACTCTGGATCAAGTCCGAAATATTTGGTGAGCGTCCACAGATTCTGCCCCTGCACATAAAATATAGCTTCTTTGACAACATTGCTCTTTAAAGGAATTGCATAATTAACCTGTACATTCTTCAACCTGATAAATGAGGCGTCACTTACAGTAGCAGTACTATTTCTCAGATTATTAGTCAGTGTGTTGTTTAATGCAGTTGTTCCAGGATCATACGGCATAATTACGCCCTCTAAATTATCAGGTGACCATACATTGATAAACTCGACAGGCATATTAATCAACGTTCCCGGATTCGCCATATTTCTATAATAGTTCCAATTGTTTTGTTTTACAAACTGAAACAGAAATGAAAAGCTTATATTTTTAAACTTCACATCATTCTGCCATCCTCCAAAATATTTCGTTCCCAGTTCCCTGATTGCTTGTGCGTCATCCGGACTTGTGATCTTGCCATCTCTATTGTAATCTGTGAAGACATATTGCCCCGTCTGCGGATTAATACCTTCGTAATTATATAGCTTAACAATATTAGTTGGCATTCCCACCACATAACTATTGGCATAGGTGGAACCTTCCAAATCTGGAAAAGACATTAGCTTTGTATCAGGGATGCTAATATTAAATGACGTCTGCCATTTCCAATCAGAAGATTTTATCGGAGATGCATTTAATTGAAATTCCCACCCGGTATTCTGTACAGTTGCGTCCAGATTTGCCTGTATCGAAGTGAAACCTGTCGTGCCCGGCAGAGGGACGCCTACAAGCTGGTTAGTTGATCTATTACGATAGTAAGCTGTTGTTAAACTTATTCGATCTTTCAAGAATCCAAGTTCAAGGCCTGCTTCAAATTTGGTTGTTTTCTCCCAACTGAAATTAGGATTGTATAAGCGTGAAGGGTAGAGTCCAATATTACCATTATACGGACTTCCACTGACAGTGTACGAATCAAGATATTGATAATCTCCTATAAAGTCGCTTCCTGTTGTTCCGATGCTTGCTCTCAATTTTCCAAAACTCAGCCATTTATTTTCTTTAAGAAAAGATTCCCTGCTAAAAAGCCACGCTGCACCTACAGCTCCAAAGTTGGCAAAGCGGTTATTCTCTCCGAACCTGCTCGATCCATCACGGCGTGCAGTCAGGTTAAGAATATACCTATTCTTATATTGATAATTGACCCTTCCGAACAAAGATGCATACCGATATTCATTTCTGCTATCCTGCGGAAAAGTTTTAATTGTAGCAGCCGAAAGATTCTGCATTAGAGCATTACTGGCAAAACCTACTCCGACCATGGATGTACTTTTATTGACAGTCTGCTGAAATGAAGACCCGATTAAAACATTCAACTCATGCTGCCCCCAAGATTTCAAATAATTAGCCTGAGGCTCGACGATGTACGTGAAAATATCATTCTTACTTCTCGATGTTGATGAATCATTTGACGTTCTACCAAATGATGGATTTGACATCGTGTGAGGCTTAAGAAGATATTCTTCGAGAGTTTGATAATTTATTCCTGCATTTAGTTTCAAAGAAAGCCCTTCAATAAACTCATATCCTAAATTTAGATTTTGATTAAACTGATAGGTTTTATTCTTATAACTTCCGTATAGGCTCGCCAAAGGATTTGTAAAAGTATTGTCTTCCCAGTTTAAATTTCCAAATGCATCGTATAAGGCAGGCGCGACCGGACTTAAATTTAGAGACTGATTGGTTAAATCGGACTGTACGACATTATTAGATAATGCAGCAAATGAGTTAGAGCTAGTCAAATTAAATTTTCTGTCCTCAGACTGATACATAAAGTTAGAGTTCAATAAATTAGTTTTGTAACCAAAATCAGCAGGAAAGACGGTGGTCTGTTCACTGTTTTGTGCACTTATCAAAAAGCTGCTTCTTTCCCCACCTCCACTTACACTAATTTGAACCGTTCGCAAATCTGCCCAATTTCCAATCAGCTCTTTTTGCCAATCCGTATACCTATTTTGATTCCACTTTCCATTGACATCATAAGCTGTAACAGGATATGTCGTCACTCCTGCATTATTATAAGCCTGCCTCCTCATAGTGAGGTATTGTTCCGTGTCCATCATTTCCATTTGGCTGGCAACTCTGCTAATGCCGTAATTAGCATTTAATAATACCGATAAACTTCCCTTCCTTCCCTTTTTTGTTGTCACCAAAATAACGCCGTTCGCTCCCCTGGAGCCATAGATGGCGGTTGCATCAGCGTCTTTCAGCACTTCAATACTCTCGATATCATTGGGATTGATATTATTTAGTGGATTAATACTTTTAAAGGGAATAACGGTTGCTGAATAATTAGAAGTTATTGCGCTACCAATAGGAACTCCGTCAATAACATATAATGGTTGATTACCATCTGTTCCGCTATTCTGTAGTGTCCTTAAACTGTTGCGTCCCCTTATCTGAATGTCATACCCCCCTCCAGCAGTACCTGAATTCTGAGTAATGGAAACCCCCGGCATTCTTCCCTGCACTGCCGATAAAACATTTCCTACCGGTTGATTTTCTATATCTTTTGCTGACACTTTGGCAATACTGCCGGTGCTTTCTCTGTCTTTAACCTTGTAGTAGCCGGCGTTGAGAATAACTTCTTCGATTCCCTTTACTTTTTGTTCTAAACTGATATTAACGACGCTCTGATTAGTGATGGTAAATCTTTCTTCTGCATAATCAGGGTGTCTGAATAATAGGATGGGATTTTCAGCTGAAACCTTTATCGTGTAGGTTCCGTTATTAGCGGTCATCGTGACCTGATCACTCCCCTCTTGGGAGATAATAACTCCCGACAATGGTTTATTAGATGAGGTGACGGTACCGGAAATGCTGCGTGTTTGGGCTTTTGAATTGATGCTGACAGTGGTTAGCATAAGGCCGAAGAAAATGCCTCCTATATGATAATAGGAATTTTTCATAGATTTGTAAAAGTTTTTAATCGTTAAATTAATTACTAATCTGCTCTTTCCCTATGTCGTCAAACTTTATGGGAAGGGGCTTTTTTGTTTTTTTATTTTGTAATTAATGTGATAGATTCATCGATGGATAAAACTTTCCTGATGCCCTTTGGTATGAAAAAGGACTGGTGAGGCTCTGCAAGCAGTGACCGCAAGGCACCGGAAAGAATTTAATATGAATGAAATCTGTGTCCCAAGTGAGCTTTTTAAAGCCTCAATAGGTTGTACCCTCCTATTGTATCGTATAATCTGATACTATTTAGTAAGCGGGCTTAGATTGTTATAATGTAGAGATAAAGCGAACAGCATTGAAAAAAGACGGCGTGGGTACTCTACATTATCCGAACTAGGGGTACTGGTATACCTTACACACAGATAAGAGAGCCCACGCCTAGGTCGTGAGCTTAATACTTATCATCTTGTGTGTTTAAAAATTACCAGTTTTCTAGTACAAGATTCTAAGCAATAGCTTCTATTATTCTTTGAAGTATCGCAAAATTACATTTAAAATGTAATTATAGCAAATATATACAAATTATTCAACACTTCCAAATATGGATGTGTGCAAGATTCAATTTTTTAAGTAATTGCTTAAAAAATCTAAAATGAAGGATGGGAAAATTGTCGAGATTATAATTTCTGAAATTGATTTATATGTAATAGATAAAGTTCGGGAGTATAGAGGCAAGAATATTCCCTATATTTCTCAAGTTGAGTTATCACAAAGAATGGGTTATGCAGATGGATATGTAGGTAAAGTAGAGAATTACAGTTCTAATACACGCTATAACATCAGAAAACTAAATTTGTTAGCAAAAGCTTTAGGCTTAAATTCGTCTCGCGAAATATTACCTAACAATATTTTGCAGAATGATCTTCTTTTTTTAAAATTAAAAGTAAATACTCGCAAAAATGATACAGTAGAATTCGATTCTATGGGCAATGTTATAAAAAATTATGAGATTATTGAGCAAAAAATTCTTAATGAAGAAGAATTAAAGCAGTTTAATAATAGAAGAGCAAAAAAATCCTAACATTTAGTTAGGATTTTTTTTATTTATTAATTTCTTGATAGTACCTATCAGAACATTGATCAAGAACTTCTTCCGTTTCTTTTAATTCTTTTTTAGTTGAATAAACCCAGACTGAAAGTCCTAAAATAACTAATGTTGCTACGATGCTGTAGATTTTTAATGTTTTCATATTTATGTTTTTTGTAAAGATATAAAATGTAGTGTTTCGGAGGTTATATTATGAATAAAACAGAGAAAATAATTTCTTATTTATTTTTTATATATCTTTTAACTTTATATTTAAAAACTATGGCTCCTGATCTTGATTACAAGTTTTGTTGTATTATTAATGATGATGCTTTCTTATTAGGAGCATTAGTTTCCAGTTATATCTTTTCTGGAAAATATATTCCATCCTTTCAATTTTTAAAAGTTTCTACTGAAGATGACGATATTGATTCAAATGTAATTGATGAAAATCAAATAAGCAGGTCAAGGTCACGAATTTTTAATATTAGAGTTAATAATTGTATTAGCAAAATGAAACACTGTGAAACAATTATATTAATTGGTTTAACTGATGATCAGAAATCTTACCTCCATTTTCCTGAAAACTTTGATATCATTGAAATAGAAGACGAAAAGGATGTTGAAAATTATCTCTTAGGTATTGCGTCAGAAAAAGAAGTGCTAAAGTGCACAACAGAAAATATTCTCACAAATCTTCATTACGCGCATAAAAATAACATGAGGTTAGAAATTGATAACTATGCTATCTCTTCTGAAAACATTAGTACAGAAGAGAACGAATATGGTCTTATAGTTGTTGAGAATCATTTTGATGTATCAGGAATTCTAGCTGTAAATTATGCAAGTTCTATAGGAGCAAATGTGAAAATTATCGATGCACCAAAAATAGAACAAAATGAAGTAAATCAATACATTGAGAAATGGAAATTGGAAAATAATCAAAACTCTATTGAAGATTTAAAAAAAATAATCATATCTGGTATATCTGACATAAATTTAGATTATCCATTTATCACATTTTTTACCGTAGGAATACCTTATTCTCTTATTTTCGACAATATCGTTCCAATATCGCACGTCCATCTATATCTTGATCCGGATTTTTTTATATTTAATAATATTTATTTTGAGGAAAATGAAAAACTATATTCTTCATTAGTATTTTCACCAAAATTATTTTCAAATGAAGAAACACAATATGTCATTCAAAATTTTGAAAAAGCCAATTATTTAGTTTTTGACTTGTTGGACGAAGAAGCAACCTCTGCAAATATAGATTATGCTGTGCAAACTCTACCTTTTTCAGTACTTCACTTTTGTAGTCATGGAGGACCAGTTAAAGGTGCTAGACTTAAAAAGTATTTTACAGACCGTGACGGCAACAAACACATTGTAGAATATGACGAAGTTTTAAGTGTAATGCCCGAAAAAGGTAAAGAACTCATTAAAGTTATGCTTAAATATCTTCCACGTAAATTTAATAATCGTATTTGGAGATCTAAAGAGTTGAAAGATCTTAACTATCCGCATTACGTTTTTTCCGATATGCTTGAAGCAATATCTAACTCGGAGGACCGAAAATTTATTTCCAAAACTATTATTAAGAATATACCTAATTCGTGTGCAATAATCTGTAAAAACTTTCACTATCAAGCAATGTTTAGCACATTTTGTGATAATCATTCGCCTCTAATTTACAACAATACGTGCTGGTCAAACTCAGACATAAAAACAAATTTTATCGCTAATGGTGCAAGAGCTTACATAGGTACTTTATGGAACATCAGTAATTATTCTGCAAGAGAATCTGCTAAAATATTCTATAGTAACCTTTTCAAAAAAACATTTTTGGAAAACCATTATTTTATACAGAACTCTATTACCGAATATTTCGATAAAAACGTTTATATATTGTGGGGATTGCATTTCTCTACATTGTCAGAAGGAATAAATCAGCAAGATTCAAAAATAGAGATTTTAATAAGATTGAGAAATGCTGTATCTAATTGGAATAAAAACTATTTAGCGACATCAAATCAAGATACAAAAAATACCATCAACGATTTTATCAAATTTTTGAGCAGGAATATTATAAGAATTGTTATGAAAGGAAAAAATTATTAGATTATTAAAGTCAGGTTATACATTTTTATCATATATAAGTCTAAATGTCAAATTTATCCTTTCTTTCATTGGGATATTGGATTTAGCAATACGATGTTCCCAGTTTTCCTGCAAATCACCTTTCATGATAAGCAATGAACCATGAGGGAGTGCAAGGCTATATTTGCTTTGATGATGGTCTTTTTCCTAAAATCAAAGTTTCTGATTTGACCAAGGCTGATAGATGCTATTACAGGTCGCTTACCATATCGGCTTTCTTTGTCTCTGTGCCATGCTACGGAATCATTATTATTACGGTAAAGATTAAGGAGTACTCCATTGAACTTGTATCCGAATTCTTTTTCAATTCTTTCTTTTAAAGCGTAAAGTTCTGGAGTCCATGGATTAGTACCAGAAACATTTCCATCTAAATCGTAAGAGCTATCGTTCCCTCCATACCAAGCAGTAAGCCGAGGCGTGACAACGGTTTTGTCATACATTTTCTGAGTCCGCTGTTCCCAAGGTGTAGCTTTCAGAAGAATATCTTTAAGTTCATCAGCTTCTTCTCTATTTATAAAGTTCTCTTTATATTCCAGAAGGTCTTTTGGAAACTCATAAAATTCTTCTGTATCAAATAAACTCAATTGACTCATTGTAGATTTCTGTTAAATATTTATATTTGATTTATACCGTTTACATCCCGTTTTTTCATTGTGTTTTTGCTTCCCTTCGGGGAAGTTTTTTTATGAAGTAATTTTAAGAAACTTATTTTTAAGTTTCATTCAAATGAATCAATTCTTATCTCCCATTTTTTCTTTGATATGTTTGATATCAGTCTTGATCTCTGAAATGAAATTTTGAATATTGCGTTCTGCAAATTCATCAGCTCCATATTCGATGGTATTTATACCGCAGGCAAATTCCCAAATCTCCTTAATTTCAGGTAATGGAATTTTATAGGGCTCATAAAATTGATTATCCGACTTAACCCATATACTGTCTGCTTCATGAAACTGAAATCTTTTGTAACTGATTCCATCATTGGTGGTAATGAAAATATAAGTCCTGTCCGTTTTCAGATCAGAAAGATTCTCAACGTATTTACCAACGATGTATGTTCCGTTTTTATAGGGTGGCATGGAATCTCCATCTGCAGGAAAAGCCCTAAACTTTCCTCCTTTTAAGAAAGGTAACGATATCGTCTCGAGTCCTTCGATATATTCTGGATCACCGTAACCGTTCAGGTAGCCCATCGAAGCCTTTTGAGGGATAATTTCAATCTGATCATTGCCGTCCTGATCAACCCTAATAGGCAGAACAATCCTGTTATCCGGAAGTTCCATTATCTCGTCAATCGAATATCTGCTGACGTTGATGGTCAGAAGTAAATCGATACTGACATTATAATATTTTGAGATTTTAACCAGGAGATCAAGGGGCGGTGCTGCGGCATCATCTTCATATTTACCGTATCTGCCTCTGGTAATTAAGAGATCATCAGCAACCTTCTGTTGTGACAGATTGAGCTTACCTCTTAAATACCGCATGTTTTCTGATAAAATTGACATTGCTATAAATTATAGCAACAAATATACAATTTTTTGCTACAAATCGTAATAATTTTGTCAAATGGAACGAGCAATTGCACATATGGACCTGGATACTTTCTTTGTCTCCTGTGAACGGCTGAGAGACTCTGTACTGGAGAATCAGCCTGTCATCATAGGCGGCGGGGATCGTGGCGTGGTGGCATCCTGTTCCTATGAGGCCAGGAAATTTGGGGTTCGTTCTGCAATGCCTCTGAGAATGGCTTTGCGTTTATGCCCTGAAGCCAAGGTTATCAAGGGGGATATGGAATATTATTCCAAAATGTCCCACCAGGTGACCGAAGTTATCCAGGAAAAAGTTCCGGTGATGGAAAAAGCCAGCGTCGATGAATTTTACCTGGATCTATCAGGAATGGACCAATTTTTCGGATGCTATCAGTGGACAACAGAAATTGCGAAAGCTGTGATAAAAAATACAGGCCTTCCCATCAGTTTTGCATTGTCAACCAATAAAACCGTTTCAAAGATCGGAACCGGGGAAGCCAAGCCTAGCGGAAAATTAGAATTGAAACCTATAGCAATCCAGCCTTTTTTAAATCCGTTATCCGTCCGAAAGATTCCGATGGTGGGCGATGTGACTTTTGAACTGCTCTCAAGGTTGGGCGTAAGGAAAATTGAGACTTTATCCAAGATGCCTATTGATGTCCTTCAGGAATTAATTGGCAAGAATGGAACTGAACTTTGGAAGAAAGCCAATGGTATCGATTTAAATCCTGTGATTCAATATTCTGAACGAAAGTCTATATCTACTGAAACTACTTTTGCTGAAGATACCATCGATGTTCAAAATATCAGAAGCATTCTTTCCGGAATGGTGGAACAGCTTTGTTACCAGCTGAGACACGAGAAATGGCTTACCTCAACGGTTTCTGTCCGGATACGCTACGCCAACTTTGATACGGAAACCAAGCAATGCAAAGTTCCGTATACCTCAGCAGACCATACCTTGCTAAAATATGTCCTTGAGCTTTTTAAGAAAATATATACGAGAAGGATGAGGATTCGTCTTGTCGGAGTCAGGTTTACAGGGCTGGTACACGGAAGCCATCAGATGGATCTTTTTGAAGACACCGAAGAGCTTATCTCATTATATCAGGCAATGGACAAAATGAAAGACCGTTTTGGTGCTAAAAGCCTAGGAAGGGCTTCGGGCTTTTTAACTCAATAGAATAGATAAATTATGTTTCTGAATTGTCATACCTATCATAGCCTTCGTTATGGGACTATTTCTGTTGAAGATCTGGTCGAAATGGCTTTGGAATATAAGCTGAAAGTTTTGGCATTAACGGATATCAATACGGTAACCGGAATTTACCAGTTTTATAAACTGTGTCAGGATAAAGGTATTAAGCCGATTGTCGGTGTTGATGTCAGAGTTGAAAATGAGCAGTATTATATATGCTTAGCTAAAAACCCGAAAGGGATTGGCGAGGTCAACAGACTTTTGACTAATTATAATTGTGATGATATTTCAATTCCAAAGACAAATCCTAGCTTGGAAAATTGTTTCGTCATCTATTCTTTGCAGAATATTCCTGAAAAATTATTGGAACACGAATTTATAGGCATCAGGCAGGATGAATTAAACCTCTTAATCAAGCCTGAGCTGAAAGCTTTAATTCATAAAATGGTTATTCTGCATCCGGTAACCTATAAAACTGATGAACATGATGAGCAGTATAAACTTCATAAGGTATTACGGGCAATTGATGCTAATACTCTATTGACAAAATTAAAGGAGAATGATTATTGTAAGAGCGATGAAACGTTCATCAACAAAAAACTTTTGTTGAATAAATACAATCATTTTCCTGAAATTATTGAGAATACTAAGTTCATGGTGGATGAATGCAGCTTTGATTTCGATTTTAAAACCCCGAAGAATAAAAAATTCTATACCGATAGTAAAGAGAGTGATTTTAAATTATTATCAAAACTAGCTTATGAAGGCTTAGCTAGAAGATATTCGGATGAGAACAAACAGGCAGTTGAAAGGGTTGAAAAAGAATTGGCTGTTATTGATCAATTGAATTTCTGTGGCTATTTTTTAATTACCTGGGATATTATTCAATATAGCAATCGTATGGGATTTATGCACGTTGGAAGAGGAAGCGGGGCTAACAGTATTATTGCCTATTGTTTAGGTATTTCTCACATCTGCCCTTTGGAACTGAATCTGTACTTTGAGCGCTTTTTGAACCTCAACAGGAAAACACCTCCTGACTTTGATATCGACTGGAGTTGGAAGAACCGCGATGCTATTTTGGAATACATTTTTGATAAATACGGCAAAGATCACGTCGCATTTTGCGGAACCAATGTTGAATTTAAAAGAAAATCAAGGTTCAGGGAGCTGGGAAAAGTATTCGGGCTGCCTAAAGATGAACTGGATCAACTCTCTAAAATGCCTAAAGAATTACATGATCAGAATGCTGTTGTTCAGGAGATTTATAAATATGAACAGATGATGATCGGTTTTCCTAATCAAAGGAGCATGCATTCCTGTGGGATTTTGATCTCTGAGGAACCGATTACCAATTACTCTGCTTTGGAATTTCCGCCAAAGGAATTTCCTATTGTTCAGTTCGACATGCATACCGCTGAAGAAATAGGTCTGGAAAAATTTGACATTTTATCCCAAAGAGGTTTAGGAACCATTAAAGATGCTGTTAACCTGATTGAAGAAAAAAGAGGGATTACGGTCGATATTGAAGATACAACTATTTCAAAGAATGAAGCAAAATGTAATGAGCTTTTGAGTATTGGAAAAACAATCGGCTGCTTTTATATCGAATCACCTGCTATGCGCGGATTATTGCGACGGCTTAAATGCGACAATTACAAAGTATTGGTTGCTGCCTCCTCCATCATTCGTCCTGGTGTAGCACAAAGCGGTATGATGCGTGAGTATATTTTTCGCCATAATCATCCCGGTCAATTTGAATATTTTCATGAAGTGTTTGAAAAGGAACTGGGCGAGACTTATGGCATTATGGTCTACCAAGAAGATGTGATCAAAATTGCCCTTCATTACGGTGGAGTATCTGCCGAAAATGGTGATGTCCTGCGAAGGGCGATGAGTGGGAAAGGACGATCGCTTTCTGCCTTACAAAAATTAAGAGATGATTTTTTTGAATCCTGCAAGAGAAAAGGACATCCTGAACAATTATCTCAAGAGGTGTACCGGCAAATCGAATCCTTTGCCGGCTATTCTTTTTGTAAAGCCCATTCAGCTTCCTATGCGGTTGAAAGCTATCAGAGTCTTTATCTGAAAGCCTACTACCCTATTGAATTTATGGTTTCCTCCATTAATAACGGCGGCGGGTTTTATCGTACCGAGGTGTATGTTCATGAAGCAAAGATGTCAGGAGCTGTAATTCATAATCCCTGTGTAAATCTAAGCGAATTCCATACAACAGTATATGGAACGGATGTCTATTTGGGTTTGATGCATATTGAAAGGCTGGAAGCATCTGTTAAAATGTCTATTCCTGAAGAAAGAAAAGAGCATGGTGATTATAAAACATTGGAGGATTTTGTGAAAAGAGTCAACATCGGTATTGAGACATTACAAATATTGATCTTTGTCGGGGCTTTCAGGTTTACGGGCAAACAGAAACACGAATTATTGATCGAAGCGAGATTCCTGTTGTCAAATCAACATAAAACTAAGATGATTTCTTTATTTGAAGAACCTCAAAAAGATTATCAGTTACCCGTTATAGAAAGAAATCCTTTTGAAGATGCTTTTGACGAATTGGAGATATTAGGCTTTCCAGTCTCTTATTCCATTTTTGATTTACTGAAGATCAAATACAGAGGCGATGTAATGGTTAAAGATCTTTTGAAATACCATAAGAAGCAGGTGAGAATGTTAGCTTATCTGATTTCTCGAAAACACGTCCCTATTAAAAATAAATATGGTAATCGGGATGATATGTATTTCGGAACCTGGATTGATGTTAAAGGCGACTATTTTGATACGGCTCACTTTCCGGATAGTCTTTCAAAGTTCCCTTTTAAGGAAGGCGGAATTTATCTTTTATTAGGAACTGTTGAAGTAGATTACCACTTTCCTACTGTTACTATTACTAAAATGGAAAAGATGCCGCTTATTGCCGACCCTCGTTATTCGATGGATGAGGAAAAGTCTAAGAAAATAGAGAGAAATCTTCGGGAAGATGTAAGTTTAACCTTCAGAGAGCCTTATCCTCAGCAACATGAGATTGGATTGCCGAGATTAAAAATCAAATAAAAAAATATTTCGTAGCTTTTAACATCCTGTGACATCTTATATACTATTTGAGGATGTAAAATATGGCTTGTGCCATAATAAATTAAGATTTTACATACATCAATTTGTCTCAGCAATTCAAAGTTTTAAAATTGATATTTACCGGAAACCAAGAAATATATGCAAGCTAAATGTCGATATGATGAAAGTTAATTTGTATAGCAAATTAACTTTCATTAATCTCTTTTTAGGTTCTTTATTATTAATAAATAGCCATTGTTATTATAAAACTTAAACTCGATTATATGTAGAGACTGAAATAGATACCGATTGTGAACGAGAGACGTTATTCTGAAACTTATGTTCCGCAAGTCAATAATCTCAGAATAACTCTTTGATAAAATCTTTAAGAACCCAATTGTTATAATCTGTGCTCAATAATGGCACCATAATCTTGCTATTTATTTTTTTTAAGAAACGTAAACGGATTGAATGAAACACCGATATTAAAATAGAACACTGGATCGGGTTTTATTTCAAAGACAGCGTCGTCAAAATTATCCTCTTTTCTGAACAATCTTCCCGATGGTGTCAACTTTACACCCGTTTTTCCCGTTATAATAAAGTCACCGATCGCATGTTCGTAAATAATACCAGAATTGATATCAAGTTGTCTATACTGGAATCGTTGGTCCGGATTACTGCTATCAATTTTATAGACATAAAATGTGGTCTGGTCCATCTCGGCTCCCAATGAAAGCCTGCCTGTGTTCTTAAACAGATATTTACGCAAATATACACTCTTAGGAAGCGTTACATCTGCTATAAGGCCATTATCAAATCGGTGTTCATAAGTAAAGATCGGAATGACCGGTAGCTGTGCGGTCGGATCTATATTGACCGCCAGACCTACGCTCATCTTGGTCTTTGCCGTGCCTTTCAATACCATGACCCCGGATAGAAAACCTTTGACACGTTCAAAATGCTGGTCGCTGCCCTCTACGATGACACTGGAACTGTAAATGGTCCGTTTGTTAAAAAGCGTGGAAAAATAGGAAAAGTTCAAGGATGAAAACAGATAGTGAAACTCTTCTTTAATTACGGTGGGGTTATTAGTAAGAGGTTCAAACATATTTGATTCTGCACTGATAAATCGATATCCCGCCGTTGCTCCTAACATCCAAGTCTTCCTTTTAAGAAAATTAACATTGGCACTGACCTTCAGCTGGGTAAAGTCATTCACTTTTCCATCCCGTAATGGAGTGTCTCCCTGTTTTGCCGTGAAATTGTAAGGTGCCGGGAGAGAAAATTCTATATTGAGAGGACGGGCAATCGCAATCTTATCAGCTGCGTACGCCACCGTACGTCTGGGAACATTCGTGGTATCTTTCTTTAATTTTAGGGTGTCCAGTTGCTGAGCAAAAACCTCAACAGAGAAAAACAATGGTACTAGGATCCAAATTCCTTTTTTAATGATTTCCATATAATTTAATTTATTTTTTTTATTATTGATCGTGAATAATTAAAATAAAAGATCCTGTCATATAGGTCTTCCACCTTATTTTTTTTAATAAATGCTTTACTGTCGTTCATATTCTCCGAAATAAAATTTTCTTCAACAACAACAAACCATAATTCGCTTAAATCGGACTGTCTCTTCAAACTTTGTAAAAATGATTGGCTGTAGAGAGAACCCTCAAAATGATGGGTAGTGGTATAAAGGAGATCGCAGAAATAGATCCCTTTGCGGCCTCCATCATCTTCGATGATATTGACCTTATCATCAAAATCAATGATCCTTAGTGACCGCTTGTAAATTTCAACAAAATGGCACAGGTCAAAAATCTGAATGATCTTTTCCTCCTGTTGTTTTCCTGTTAAGCAGGGATCATCCATTATCTGTGTTGTATATTCTTGCAGCATATCCAATAAATTCATAGCCTTCTCTATTACGAACAGAACAAAGGAAATAATAATAATGAGCTCATTTTTCTTTTTTATACCAACTGACCTATATTTTATACTAAATACCATATATAAACTGTTTAGTATAAAAGAACTTATGGTTTGTATAATTTCTAGTTTTTGAGTCCATGTATATTTTATCTTTGCTGAAGAAATCGATCAGGGATATGAGTTACAAGACATTAGAGGTACAGAACACCAAAGCTATACGGTTTATAACAGAGGATAAATTCAGATTACTGCGCCATGCAGTTCTGTTATTGGGTATTCTTGCCATATTGTCCTACTCTAAGGATGTAACGGAGTATCGCGGTTCCTTCCGGTTCCTTAAGGTATTGCTCATCTATATTCCCTTGGTGCTGATGTGTTACATCAATATCAATTTCCTGGTTCCTATATTTTTCTTTAAGGGGCGTTATGTGATCTATTTTGCTCTACTGATCTTATTGGTCATACTTTCATTAAATGCCATTTCAACTGTCCTGGATGTATTTTTCCCCAACCAAGGTACTTTTGATCCACATCGGGATAGTGCAGGCCGAGGATTTTATGAATCGATCGTGATCCTGATCCCTATAATCCTTGTCACGACCATGATCAAGTTATTTCAACGTTGGATGAAGGATAATCAGCGAATCAATGAGCTGAACAGGATCAATTTCAAGATGGAATTAAATGAACTCAGGAACCAGATGAACCCACACTTTTTATTTAATACACTTAACGGCATTAAATCTCTTATAAGGACTGATCCTGATAAAGCAGGAATGGTGATCCTGAAACTTTCGGAATTTCTTAGGTATCAACTTTACGAAAATAATGATGAACGTACCCTTTTAAAGTCCGAAATTAATTTTCTATCTAATTTCCTGGACCTTGAGACCATTAGGAGAGATAATCTGTCGGTAAAAATCAGCAGTGATACGGATTGCAGTATAATTAAAAGTATATTTCTTCCACCTAATCTTTTTACCACTTTTGTTGAAAATGCCGTTAAGCACAGTGTGAATATAAATGATGAGGAATCCTTTGTGCATATAAAAATAGATGTGAAAGACAATTTCCTGCACTTCTGCTGTATCAATTCAAAAGATTCAAATTATATACCCTCCGCCAGTGAGAAAAGTAGCGGATTGGGCCTGGGAAATATAAAAAGACGTCTTGAACTTTTGTATGGTCATAACCATACACTTGATATATATTCTTCAGAAAGTCGATATGAAATCAAATTAATTATTCCATTATGAAATGTATTATAGTAGATGACGAACCTTTGGCAAGACAGGAAATGCAGGCATTGATCAATGACGTTTCCGATCTTGAAATAATCGGTTCATTTTCTAATGCTCCGGCAGCACTAAAGTTTTTAAAGATCAATAGTGTCGATCTTATCTTTCTGGATATCGAGATGCCGATGGTAACAGGATTGGAATTTGCAGCCCAGCTACCCGAAGATACACTCGTTATCTTTACTACAGCCTATCCTAAGTATGCTTTGGAAAGCTATGAGCTTGACGCTATTGACTATCTTTTGAAACCAATTGACAAATCCCGGGTTCAAAAAGCCATCAACAAAGCTTTAACTTACAAAAAATTGCTTTCCGCTGAAACTGAAAAGAATACGATAGAGTCAAATACCGGAGATTTTATGATCATAAAATCTGAACGGAAGTTTTTCAAGATCAATTTTGCTGACATCAAATTTATCGAGGGCTTAAAGGACTATGTGGTGATCTATACCGGTAACCAGAAACTGATCACAGCCATGAACCTCAAGACCATTCATCAGAAAATCCCGAATAGTACTTTTTTAAGGGTCAGCAAGTCGTATGTTATCAATCTCAATTTCATTGATTCCTTTGATCATCACAATGTCTACCTCGGCGAAAATGAAGTGCCGTTGGGTGAAGTGTATAAAAAGGATTTTTTCAAGATCTATTCGGGAGGTTCACTCAATCTTGAGTGATCAGACAATAAGCAGTGTTTCTGCTGATATTTAATTGAAAAAAAATAGTTGATTTTAAATTTTACTTTGTTCCAAAATTTCACAGATATATGCCCAACTGTTAGCATTTTAAATTCGATTCGCTTGTCAATGTCTGTACCTTAATGAGTATTAAGATGATAATTAACAATTAAATTTCTATCAAAAGAAACTTGCACCTTTCTTCTATTGATATGGACAATCAGTTTAAATCCTTACCGTGTTGAATCCTTCTCAACTTAGCAGTCTGTTAGCTTTTGCCTGTGCTATTTTGAAACTCATGATCTTTATAATTGTTGTCCTTTCTTTTTCAATATTATCCTGATCATTGAAGTATCCGACAATCAATAGTTTTATTGAGATTGCCGGATATAAGGACAAAAATTGGTTGCCGACTTAGGTATTGTAATATTGAGATTTTTCACACCATCTATTCAGGGATCTTATCATTTTTCTTTAACAGTCTCTGCAGTAGATTATCAATAATTAGATACATGCTGGGCACGACAAACAAAGTCAAGATCATAGAACTCGTTAAGCCACCGATGATCACCCATGCCATACCGTTTTTGATCTCTGAAGCAGCCCCACTTGCAATGGCTATAGGAAGCATCCCAAAGATCATCGCCAATGTGGTCATTAAGATAGGTCGGAGCCTTTCTTTACCGGCTTCGATCAAAGCTGCTTTGACAGGGTATCCTTCCATTTTCAGATTATTGGTGAAGTCTACGATAAGAATAGCATTTTTTGAAACCAGACCCAGAAGCATGATCATCCCGATAATGGTAAAGATGTTAAGGGTTTCCATTGTCAGTGCCAGGATCAGGAATGCCCCGATCAGTGCCACCGGTATGGAGAACAATACGACAAACGGATATACTGCATTTTCATACAGTGCTACCATGATCAAATAAACCAAAACAATGGCTGTGAGCAACGCCAATCCCAAACTTCCAAAAGCATCTCCCTGATTTTTGGAATCGCCGAGATACTCTACACTGATACCATTGGGAAGCTTAACTGATGCCGCTTTTTCCTTGATCTCATCGCTTACAGTACCGGTAGGACGTCCAGTCACATTCGCCTGTACGGTGATGGAACCCAGACGGTCAATTCGCTGTAAGGTAGTTTCCCCAAGGGCCTCGCTTACGTCTGCAAACTGGCTTAATAGTATACTATGTCCTTCTGAATTTACAAAAGGTAGATTTCTTACATTCCTGATGTCAGAACGGTTAAATTTATTTAGGCTCACCCTGATATCATATTCATTACCATCTTGTTTGAACTGGCTTTGATCACTTCCGCTAAATGAGTTTTGCAGTGTAGCCCCCACCATACTGGCATTCAATCCTAATAGGCTCATCTTTTCTCTATTCAGTTTGATGTCCACCTCTGGCTTCCTGTCTTTCACAGAAAGTTTGACAAACTGTGTTCCGGGTACTGCTGCCACGATTTTCTGGTAAGCTTCCGCAACCTGACGGACATCTTTCAGGTCAACGCCTTTAATAGCGATCTGTATGGGTGCACTACTTACATTTCCCGTAATGGATGTTGAGGAAGCTGTAAACTTGGCTCCGGTTATCGCTCCGCTAAGTTTATTCTGGATATAAGTTCCAAATTCTTCGGCAGACATGCTTCGTTTTTTCTTGTCCGCCAATGTCAGGGTAAGTTCTGCTAAATTGGCGTTACTGCTGGTTCCAGATACACTTCCGCTTACAAAACCGATACTGGAAAATACTTTTTCTACTTCAGGCTGTTCCATGAGTATTTTTTCCGCCTGCTGTACGAGCATATTGGTTTTGTAAATGGTTGCTGTAGGCTCCAGTTCCATATTGAGTATAAGGTCGCTCTGATCCGTTTTCGGGATAAATGCCGCCCCGATAAATCCCGTTGGAACCAAAGTAATAGAGCCTATGATCAACAATATAGTGCCGGACAAAAGCCATCTTTTCTTGCGGAGCACCATTTCCAAGAGTCTTCCGTAGCCTTTTTTGATGGCGTCGATGAAATTTTCAAAACCAAGATTGATCCTTCCCCATAAGGTATTTTCGCTCAGATGCTCCAGTTTGCCAAAACGGCTTGCCAGTAAAGGAGTAACAGTAAAGGAAACAAAAAGGCTCATCAGGGTCGAGATCACGACCACGAGTGAGAACTCACGAAGGATGGAACCTATCATGCCTCCTGCCAATGCCAATGGTAGGAATACCACAACATCCACCAGTGTAATGGAAAGGGCGGTAAAGCCAATCTCGTTACGCCCCTCAAGAGCTGCCTTCCGTTTGTCAGATCCCATTTCCATATGCCTATAAATATTTTCCAGTACCACGATGGAATCGTCCACCAATATGCCGACTACAAGCGACAGTGCCATCAGTGTCATCAGGTTAAGCGAAAATCCAAGACCGTACATGGCGATAAATGTTGGTATAATGGATGCGGGCAAGGCTACCAGTACGAACATGGAACTTCTGAAGCTGTGCAGAAAGGCCAGCATCACGATTCCAACGATGATAACAGCCAGCATCAGATCGAACATTACCGCATCAGCAGAATTGAGCGTATAGACACTCTGGTCGGAGGAAATATTGAATTTAAGGTTCTGCTCTTTGTATTGGGTTTCAATATTTGAAAATACTTTTTTTATCTGTTCGCTGACATCGACCGCGTTGGCATCACTTTGTTTGATGATCTGCACACCGATAGACGGAATACCGTTGATGTGGTTGATCGCTGTTGTTTTTGCCGTGGCATCGACTACCTCTGCAATATCTTTCAAATAGATTACCCCCTGTTTCGGATGTTGGAATACAGTAAGGTCACGCAACTGGTCCAATGATTTTACATTGGCATCATATCGGATAGAAAGCTGCTGGTTCTGGGTTTCTATACTACCGGCAGGAAAAGAAAGATTGGCATTGTTAACTGCCTGTGTGATCTGTGCTATGGAAAGACCGTATAATAATAATTTATCCTGATTGATGTTGATCTGTATCTCACGCTCATCTCCACCGATAATGTTTACCTGACCTACACCCGCGACATTCTGTAATATCGGTCTTAGCTGATTATCCATGAGGTCGTACAGGTTTCGGGGAGCCATGTTTGCCGTAATACCGGCTTTGATCACTGGAGTTTCTTCAAGGTTTACCTTGTTGACCTGTGGTCGTTCTGCATCGTCCGGCAGGTCGTTCAATGCCTGATCAGCTTTACGTTGAACATCACGTTCTGCCTTATCAATATCCGTTCCGCTCTTGAATGATATAGTAATAATGGAAACGCTTTCCTGAGAAGTGGAATTGATCTGGTCGAGCCCTTCCACAGAGGAAAAAGCATCTTCGAGTTTCTTGGTCACAGTCGTCTGTACTTCCGCTGCCGATGCACCTGGGTAAAGCGTACTTACTGAAACCGTTGGCACTTCGATTTTTGGAAGCAGGTTATAATTAAGGCTTAGGTAAGATTGTATCCCGAACATGACTAGTACCGTAAAGATTACGATAAGCAATAAGGGTCTTTTTATGGCTATTCCGGTTATTGACATGATACTGCTTTTTATTTTGAAATGTTAATTAATGTACCGTCCTTTAAGTTGATCTGTCCGGACGTGATAACCTTTTCACCTGCCTGCAGGCCTTCCGTAACCTGTATCTTACTTCCGAATTCAGCTCCGGCCTTAATGGAGCGAAGTACCGCTTTTCCATCTTTTGCAACATATACCGAGGCATCCTGTGTACTTGAATTTAATGCTTCACGGGGGATCAACAATATCTTTTGCCGTGTCGTCCTTGAAAAATCGGCATAAACAAAGGTCCCCGAACGTAAAGGGTTGTTCTTATCGTTGTTTGCGGTTATTTCTACCTGATAATTGTAAGCCTGATTCGCCTGTGGGCTGATAAAGTTAATCGTGCCATAGAAAGGCTTATCGGGATAGATATCTGTGGTAAGCTTGATTTTCTGACCTACTTTTATCTGGTACACTTCTGCCTCCGTAAAATATACTTCTACCTTTAATTGGGAAAGATTGACAATAGATCCTAATTCTCCTCCGGCGGTAATATACATGCCTTCTTCGACCGCTTTATTGCCTATGATCCCACTGATCGGCGATTTGATCGTAGCATCTGCGATCTGTCTGCGCAGTTGCTGAGAAAGGCTCTGGGCATCGCTATAACTGTGACGTATATCATTCACTTTTTCCTGTGTGGCAGCACTGCCTTCAAGCAATTCGGTATAGGTTTGAAGGTCACGCTTTAGCTTGGAAACGTTGGATTCCGCTTTCTGAAGGTCGATTTCCAGCAAACGGGTGTCAATGACAGCAACTGTCTGTCCCTGTTGCACCTGGTCTCCGAGTTTGAACAGCAACCGCTGAATATTTCCGCTTGTTACCGATAAAACTTTTGCCTCCTTGAAAGGAGCCAACATACCGGTCTTGACCAGTTCGATGTCCTGTATCTCTTCTGATACCTGTGTAGCCGTTACTGGAATACGCACATCTGCCACTTGTGCAGGCTGGTTCTTTTCGTTGATCTTTTTCTTATTGGTGGCCAGCTTAAAAACAATAAAAGCAATAATACCGACACAAACCAGCGTGACTATAATTTTTTTCTTCATAATGGTCTAAAGTGAATTATAAAAAGTTTTTAATGTTCCCGATGCTTTTTCAAGATCAATTCGGGCTTGGTAGTAACTGTATAAGGAGTTGAGGTAACTGTTCTGGGCTTCTTTCAGGGAATTCTGCGTATTCAGCCAATCTATAAGATTGGTGGTTCCCTTCTGGAATTGCAGATCGGTAACTTTGAGTACGGATTCCGCAAGCGTTACATTCCTCTTGTCGTTATCAACGTTGGTCTGGGCTTGTGTAAGCTTGGTATAGGCATTTTCGTAATCTACCCTATATTTGCCTTCTGCCAGTTTGAGGTTCTCTTCTGCATTGATACGGTTGATCTTTGCCTGTTTGTACTGTGCATTCCGTTTATAAAAGTCAAGAATAGGGATGCTTAACTTTAAACCCACTGCTGAGTAAGGGAGTAACTGGTCATAGGCACCATTGAGATTGTCTCCAAATCCGACGGCACCATAACGGAAATATCCTGAAAGTTTTGGAAGTCCTTCTGCCTTGATACGGGACTGTTCTATCTCCAGTGTCTTGATATTGAGTTCGGATAATTTATAGTCAATCCTCGATGAAGGAGAAAAATTGCTGGTGTTTTCTTCAAGAGATAATGGCATTTCTAATTCTGTTACAAGATTGACCATGAGAAGATCATTGATCGGATAGCCCATTTCGTATTTGAGTTCGTTTTCGGCAAGCTTCAGGTTACTCTGCGCAACCCGTATCTGGGAAATGGTATTGTTATAGTCCACGTTTACCTTGTCCAGATCTTTTTGAAGGGTAACTCCTTTGCTTACCTGCAAGCGGTATATTTCGATCTGCTTTTCATAAGTCTCTTTGTTGTATTCCAGTAGTTCCAGTTGCTGGTTGTATACGAAAATCTGGAAATAGGCGATGCTTATATTGTAAATGATCGCCTCATTGCTCTGTTCAACATTAAGATCAGCCCGTTGTTTATTATACTTATTGGCTTTTAGTCCTGTTAGAAGTGACTTATCATAGATCACCTGGTCCACTTGTCCTACGAAATTGGAGTTATACTTTTGGGTGAGTGATACCTTGATCTCATCGGGACCAAAAATTCCGGCGGGGATGACACTTTGTTGTAGTTTAAGGTTGTTATCCAATGTTGAGGTCAGGCTAACTTTGGGCAGGTAATCTGCGAGCACTTCTTTTGCTTTGGCATCGGCAGCCAGTTTTTCATTGGCATAGATCGTCTTGTTACGGTTATTTTTTAGCCCGTACTCGATACATTGTTTCAATGTCCAATTCTCTTGGGCATATATATTTATGCAAAAGCTGAATAGAAACAGTATAATAATTTTTTTACTCATATAATTTTAAATTATTATCTTCCATAAAAAGAAAGAAATGTATTATATGAGGCTAAAATAAAGTAATGGACTACTGTTATTTTAGTTATTATACGAACCCCGCTGCTTTTTATACAAACCAGTCTATAGTGGCTCCAGATTTAGGAAAGCTTATCAGTTAACCATGCGAGTGAACCAATCGAAAGATGAAATAATAGAATGATATTTGTTGCTTGAAGGAAAAAAGAAATTTCAAACTTAGAAGTTTGCTAATCAATACTTGATATTGTATTTATACTATCACTGGCAGCAATTTTAGGCATTAGATAAATATATTAAGTATTAACACACAAATAAGATGAACAAACAATGTTCAGAAATTATTTGCTCAGGATACCTAAAGAACTATCTTTAGAATTTCATTTTCTGAATTCTCACAGCATTCAAAATTGCCAGCAAAGCAACTCCCACATCCGCAAAAACAGCTTCCCACATTGTTGCTAATCCTCCAGCTCCGAGAACGAGAACAACGCCCTTTACGGCAAAAGCAAGAATGATATTCTGCCAGACAATTTTTCTGGTTTGTTTTCCGATATTGATTGCCATCGGTATTTTGGAAGGTCTGTCATCCTGAATCACCACATCAGCGGTCTCAATGGTTGCGTCGCTTCCAAGTCCACCCATTGCAATTCCGACATCACTTAAAGCAACAACCGGCGCATCGTTCACACCATCGCCCACAAATGCAACGGTTTCGTTTCGGGATTTGATCTCTTTTACCTTATTGACCTTATCTTCCGGAAGTAAGTCGCCAAAAGCATTATCGATTCCTAACTGTTGGGCTACAAATTTTACCACTGTACTTTTATCGCCACTCAGCATTGTCACTTTTACATTCAAACTGTGTAATTTTTCCACAGTCTGTTTTGCATCATCCTTTATACTGTCTGCAATAGTAATATGACCCGCAAATTTTCCATTATATGCAATTGCAATTACAGTATATATAATTTCTGATGGATTCACATCATATTTTATATTGAACTTATCCATCAATTTAAAATTCCCTACAAGCAGTTCTTTTCCTTTAACAATTGCCTTCAGTCCGTGTCCTGCAATTTCTTCCGTATTCTGAAGATCTAAGGACTGGTCTATTTCTCCTACATAGTCGTGAATTGCCGTGGCGATTGGGTGTGTACTTTTGCTTTCCAAAGCATTTACCATTTTCAACAGTTCATTCTTATCATATTCGGGTTTGATGTTGATTTCCTGAACCTTAAAGACGCCCTCAGTCATCGTTCCTGTTTTATCCATCACAACATTCTGAATATTGGAAATAATGTCTAAAAAGTTACTCCCTTTAAACAAAACACCATTTTTGGAAGCTGCGCCGATTCCTCCGAAATAACCCAAAGGAATACTTATGACCAAAGCACACGGACAAGAAATTACCAGAAAAATCAATGCTCTGTAAAGCCAGTCTCTGAAAGTGTAATCATCTGCGAAAAAGTACGGCAGAAAACATATCAGTACCGCTAACGCTACAACGATCGGCGTGTAAATTCTTGCAAATTTTCTAATAAAAAGCTCTGTCGGTGCTTTCTGAGCTGTTGCGTTCTGCACCAATTCCAGAATTTTACTGAGTTTGCTGTCTTCATAAGCTGTTGTTACTTTGACCTGAGCAATAGTCTGAAGATTGATCATTCCAGCTAATACAGATTCTCCTTTGCTTTTTGTGTCAGGTTTGCTTTCGCCAGTCAAAGCAGCAGTATTAAATGATGCTGATTCACTGATTAATTCCCCATCCAAAGCTAATTTTTCTCCAGATTTCAATTGGATGATATCACCAATTTTTGCCTGATCTGCAGGGATGATTTTAGGCTGATCGTTTTCAAAGATGGTAACTTCGTCAGGACGCTGATCCAACAGAGCCTTGATATTACTTTTTGCTCTTGAAACTGCAAGCGTCTGGAAAACTTCTCCAACGCTGTAAAACAACATTACGGCAACACCTTCCGGATATTCGCCAATTGCAAAGGCACCAACTGTTGCAATGCTCATCAGAAAAAACTCAGAGAAAATATCGCCTTTTGCAATGCTTTCAAAAGCTTCCTTCAAAACCGGCAGACCTACGGGAACATAAGCAACCCCATACCAGACAATTCTGACCCAGTCTTTGAACCATTCCTGCGGGATGAAATTATCCATTGTAATTCCTGATAAAAGTACCACAAAAGAAACAATAGCCGGCAAAAACATCTGGAATGTTGTTTTATCAGAATCATCATTGTTGTGATCGTGACCATCGTCGTCGTTATGTTTTTCAGGTTTGCCTTTCTTGGGAGAACAGCATCCGTCATCCTCGATTATTTTTTTGACACCTGCATCTTCGTAAATTTTATCTTCCTGTGGAGTTGTTTTTTTCTCAGGATGATTTTCGTGATTTATGTTATTTGACATTGTAATTTTTTTTTGATTAATGTTCGTGCTCTCCGGAATTACTCAGTTTCGCATTCACGAAAAAGGCCCCCTTCACCACCACTTCAGCATCTCTTGAAATTTCATTAACGGTCGTAATGGCCGTATAGCCCATATCCGAAGAACCTTTTACCACTTCTATCTTTTCAAAATTAATGGTTTTTGAGCCTTTTTCGGGCGCTTTCTTTTCTTCTTGATGTTTGCCCTCTTCTTCGTGATGCCCTTCAGGCTTTTTGTTTGTTTTAATGAAAATATAATATTTGCTGTCGGCTTCTACAATCGCTTCATTAGGAACTGCCGGCGTAGTGCTTTTATCAAGGCTTACGATTCCGGTAATGTTCATTCCATCGATCAATCCAGATTTGTTTCCTGTGACTGAACAGTGAACTGAGATAGTTTTGCTGTCATTTTCGAAGGATGAACCGATACTGTAAATTTTTGCATCGTATTCAGTTTCCGGATTATTGGTCAGTTTAAAATGAACAATTTGTCCGACTTTCATTTTAGGCAGATCATTTTCAAAAACCTGTAGGTCTAAATGTAAAGAACCATTGTCAATCACTTCTGCAACAGGCGATGAAATATCAACATAACTCCCTATCTGCGAAGAAATATTACTCACCGTTCCGCTGATTGGCGATGTGATAACCAAGCCTGATTTCAAATTTCCATTGCTAATATTTGCAGGATCAATTCCCATGATCTGAAGCTGTCTTTGTAACGATGAACGTTGTGTTCGCAGGGTTTTCAGTTCAGCATCTGAACTTTGAAGATTTTTCTTGGCTCCGGCGTCATTATCAAACAATTCTTTCTGTCTTCTGTATTCCTGCTCGGCAAATGCAATTCTGCTTTTTACAGTCAGATATTGCTCCTGCAACTGGATGTACTCCGGGTTTGAAATTGAGGCAATCACCTGCCCTTTTCTTACAAAATCCCCGATCTGAACATTCAGTGTTTTAATAATTCCGCCGTACATAGACGTGATGGTTGCTTTGTTATTATTGGGAACCCGTAATGCACCATTTGCTTTGATTGTCGAGGTAAGTTCTTTCATTTCGATTTTCCCCAAAGTAATTCCGACCGCTTTCATCTGTTCTTCCGTTAGGCTTGCAATGGTTTGTGGAGCTTCCTCGCCGTGTTCTTCGGTTTGATCGGTTTTAATTTCTGATTCAATATTTGAATCTTTCTTTCCGCAGCTTATGAGAAAGACAAAGGCAAAAGCAGTGTAGACGATATAATGTTTCATTTTATTGATTGATTAAAGAATTAATGGTGATGACAGATTGATTTACCTGTTGAATGGATTCCAGATATTTTAGCTGAATGTTGGTGGCTGTCTGTAAGGCAAAAAGATATTCGACGTAAGAAATTTCTCCGGTTTTGTATCCGAGTTGTCCTGCTTTCACGATTTTATTTGCATTTGGCAAAGCCTGATCGACGTAATATTCATATTGTAGAACATCCTGCTGGTATTGGCTTAATGCATTTTCCAACTGAGCGGTCAATTGTTTCTGCTGCAATTTCGCATTGGATTCTGCCATTTGCTTCTGATAATCCAAAGACTGAATTCTCGCTTTTGTTGCTCCAAAAGTCAAAGGAATTGAAATACCGATGTTGGCCACATTAAAACGGTTTCCAGCATTATAATATTTTTCCTGACCATTCACGGTATGAAAACCAATAATCGACTGGTTTGTGTAACCCAAACTGAATTCCGGTAAGCCTTGTGACTTCTCCACATTCTTATTTTTCTCGGCAATTTCCATTTCCTGATAGAAAGCTTTAACCGTTGGATGATTGGCAATGGCGGAACTGTCAAGAACATATTCCGCTTTCAGTGGCTGATAATTTTTATTGAGTGGAATCTCGATTTCATCATCTGTATTGAGCAGAGTTTTCAGATTTTTGTAGGCATTTTTCAGATAAATTTTATTTTGATTCAATAAAAGATTGATTTCTCCTTTCTGAGTTTCCGCCATACTGATCTCAATTTTCTTGATGTCCCCTGCATTGAATCTTACCGTTGCAATCCTGATAAAATCCTGATACAAACTATCGAGTTTCAGCAGTTTTGTCTGATTGTAATGCAGATATTCAATCTGATAAAAGTATGTTCTAACCTGTTTTGCGAGTTCGTTTGCCGTAATTTCTCTGCTGATCTGTTTTCCCTTAATTTCTTCAATAATCAAATCCTTTCTTGCTTTAAACAAAGTCGGAAAAGGAATACTCTGAGAAATCGAAAACGACTGGTCAAATTTTGGACTGTTATATTGTCCCAACTGCGCATTGAAATTCATTTTCGGAAGTTCATTGGCCGTTGGTTTTAAAGCTTCTGAAACTTTAATATCCAAATCTTTGGACTGGATTGAATAATTATTGCTCAACGCCATTTCTGTTGCCTGTTCTACCGTAAGCGTTTTCGTGGTTTGAGCGGTATATGTATTTCCAAAAAATAAAAATCCTAAAACGACAACCGTTGTCAAAGGTTTCATTTTAAAATGATTCTTTCTGAATTTAGTATTAAAAATAATATATAACATTGGTAAAACGAATAATGTGAGGAACGTTGCTGTGATTAAACCGCCAATCACGACGGTTGCCAAGGGTTTCTGCACTTCTGCTCCGGCTCCGGTTGAAATGGCCATCGGAAGAAATCCTAATGAAGCCACGGCTGCGGTCATTAAGACAGGTCGAAGTCTTGTTTTGGTTCCTTCAAAAACACGTTTCAGAATATCGGTTTCGCCGTCTTTTTCCAGTTGGTTGAAAGTTCCGATGAGAACGATTCCGTTTAAAACTGCAACGCCGAACAAAGCGATAAAACCAATTCCGGCACTGATGCTGAATGGCATATCTCTTATTAACAATGCGAATATTCCACCAATGGCACTCATCGGAATGGCGGTAAAAATCAATCCAGCCTGTTTGAATGATTTAAATGTAAAATAAAGCAGCAGAAAAATGAGAATCAACGAAACCGGAACAGCAACCATCAACCTTTTGCTCGCAGCCTGAAGATTTTCAAATTGTCCGCCATAGGTGAAGTAATATCCCGAAGGCAACTTGATTTGCTTATCCAATTTTGCCTGAATATCATTAACCACACTTTCCACATCGCGGTCTTTGACATTAAAACCGATGACAATCCTGCGTTTCCCTTCTTCACGACTGATTTGTGACGGGCCAAGTTTATAGCTGATATTTGCCACCTGAGAAAGCGGAATCTGATTTCCTGGGCTTGTCGAAATCATCAGATTATTGACGTCATCAATATTGGTTCTGTGAAGGCTGTCTAAGCGTACAACCAAATCAAAACGTCTTTCATTTTCAAAAACCTGACCTGCAGATTTTCCGGCGAATGCGGTGCTTAATGTATTATTAACGTCTTCGATATTCAGTCCGTAATTTGCCATTCTTGTCCGGTCATATTCCACATTAATTTGAGGAAGTCCGCTGATACGTTCAATTTGCGGCGCTGTTGTACCGTCAACAGTCTGAATAACTTTATTTACTTTTTCAGCATAAATGGCAAGAGAATCCACATTCTCACCAAAAATCTTTACGGCCACATCCTGCCTGATTCCTGTCATCAGTTCATTAAACCGCATTTGTATTGGCTGGTTTTTCTCAAAGAAAACGCCGGGAATCAGTTCCAGTTTTTCTGAAATCTCATCTGCCAGTTCATCATAAGATTTTTTATTTTTCCAATCACTTTGTGGTTTAAGAACAATAATTAAATCAGTAGCTTCCGGCGGCATCGGGTCGGTAGGAACTTCGGCTGAACCTGTTTTGCCGACGACCATTTTCACTTCATCAAATTGTTTGATAATTCTTGAAGCCTGCATTGATGTTTCCACACTTTGAGAAAGCGAACTTCCCTGTGGTAAAATACAATGGAAAGCAAAATCGCCTTCCTGCAATTGCGGGATAAACTCGCCACCCATTCTCGAAAAGATAACAATACAAATCGCAAATAAAATAACTGTGGCAGAGACGATGATGTATTTTAACTTTAAAGCTTTTCTTAATAACGGCTGATAAAAACTTTGCAGCTTATTCATCATTTTATCAGAGAAAGTTTCTTTCGTCGAAACCGTTTTAGATAAAAATAAGGCACTCATCATTGGAATGTAGGTTAATGATAATATCAACGCTCCTAAAATGGCGAAGCCAACCGTTTTTGCCATTGGCGTGAACATTTTTCCTTCGACACCGACTAATGTTAAGATTGGAATGTAAACGATTAAGATAATAATTTCGCCAAACGCTGCGCTGTTCCTGATTTTCGAAGCAGAAAGGAAAACTTCTTCATCCATCTCCAACTGCGTTAGTTTCTGAGTAGATTTTCTTAATCCTAAATGATGAAGTGTGGCTTCTACAATGATTACCGCGCCATCGACAATTAATCCGAAATCTATTGCTCCGAGACTCATTAAGTTAGCACTTACGCCAAAAACATTCATCATTCCCAAAGCAAAAAGCAATGCCAAAGGAATCGCAGAAGCAACAATCAATCCTGCTCTAAAATTACCTAAGAATATGACCAGAACAAAAATCACAATCAAAGCACCTTCAATAAGATTTTTCTCAACTGTGTTGATGGCTCTTCCAACCAAATCGGTTCGGTCAAGAAACGGTTCGATCACCACATCACTAGGCAAAGATTTTTGAATAGTCGGGATTTTATCTTTAATTAAATTTACCACTTCATTACTGTTGGCACCTTTCAACATCATCACAATGCCACCAACAGCATCAACCTGACCATTATAAGTCATTGCACCGTAACGGAGCGCACTTCCCAATCTAACATCAGCAACATCTTTTATAAAAATCGGAACACTTCCTGTTTTATTAACGATAGCAATATTTTTAACATCCTCCAAAGAAGTCACAACGCCGATTCCACGGATGAAATAAGCATTTGGTTTTTTATCTATGTAAGCACCTCCAGTATTCTGATTGTTTTTTTCCAAAGCCGTGAAAAGATCCGTGATGCTGACTCCCATTGCTCTCAAGCGATTGGGGTCAACAGCCACTTCATACTGTTTCAGTTCACCTCCGAAACTGTTGACTTCCGCAACGCCGGGCGTTCCGTTCAGCTGTCTTCTGACGATCCAGTCCTGCATTGTGCGCAGTTCTTTGGATGAATATTTCTTTTCGCTTCCTTTTTTCGGATGGAGAATATATTGGTACACTTCGCCCAAACCTGTACTTACAGGCGAAAGTTCTGGTGTTCCAACGCCATTCGGAATCTCCTCAGCGGCTTCTTTTAAATTTTCACTGATGAGCTGACGGGCAAAATAGACATCAACATTTTCTTTAAAAACAACCGTAATCACAGACAATCCGAATCTTGAGATACTTCGTGTTTCCTCAATATCAGGAATATTGGCAATGCTCTGTTCAATCGGAAAAGTGACCAACTGCTCCACTTCCTGTCCGGCCAATGTTGGACAAACGGTAATAATCTGTACCTGATTATTCGTAATATCAGGAACAGCATCTATTGGTAATTTGGTGGCGCTCCAAACGCCCCAAATAATCAACAACAAGGTCATTATGCCAATGACGATCTTGTTCTTGATGCTAAATTTTATGATTTTATCTAACACAGAATTTGATTTAATTTTTTATTGAAATTGCTGTCGAATAATGAGCAGAACCAGTCCAGATCATCATTCAGAATACAGCAAACGTAATGTTTGAGACAATGCATCAACTGTAAAGTCTTTCAAAAAATCGATAAAAAATTAAATTTTGGGAGGCTGCCAGATGTGGTCATAAACCAGATAGGCAATATTATCCTTATGAAAAAGAATTTTATTTGAATAATAGAATTGAACGTGAGAAGGAATCTCTAATAAAGGTTCAATCTTGAATGCAGTAACTGTAATTTGACAGCAACTGCAAAAACAAAATGGAGAACAGACGTCATCTTTCTTATCCGAATGAGGATGCTGCTCAGTCATTGAAACTTGAGAATATGCGCGTTGTGAAGAAGACTGCGCATCAACATCACTGCACGGCATTACGAGCAATGAGATGAAGTAGATTGTCAATATGAGCCTGAGAACTTTCACTTGACAAAAGTATAAAAAATAGTTTGCATACATTCAATATCCCCTTCAAATCAAATAACTTAATGTTGAATTCAATTTAAATAAATGTAAAAATTCTGCGTAATCGATTACTTTTTAATGTAATCCTTGCGGTTTTTGGTCAATTAAATGAACTTAGAGAAACGTCAAATCATTAAAAATAATCAATATTAAAATCAAATAAAATAAGACAACTACCTGAAAATCAAAATAAAAATTAACAAAAAATATATACTTATCATATAATTAAAGATATGAGCTGATATCATCTAAAATCATTAGTTTTAAAACCATATCCTGTCATTTCAAACTAGCAACAGACTGAAACTTTAATTCATAAAAAATGATCAGAAGTAAAATAGCATATTTTATCGTCGGAACAGTGCTGACAATCTCCGTTCAAGCACAGCAGAATTTAAAATTAACTTATAACAAAGCTGCAGAAAACTGGAACGAGGCGTTACCCATCGGAAACGGAAGATTGGGTGCAATGATTTTCGGTGGTGCCATCCAAGAACATCTTCAGTTGAATGAAGAAACCATCTGGGCTGGTGAACCTGGAAATAATGTTCCCAAAAATACTTTTGACAGCATTCAGAAAGTAAGAAGACTGATCAACGAAGGGCAGTTTGAAAAAGCGCAGAACCTTACCAACAACACGTACCCAAGAAACGCTGCGAAAGATTTGAATTACGGGATGCCTTATCAGACAATGGGAGATCTGTTTTTGGATTTTAAAGGACACGAAAATTTTAAAAATTACAATCGGACCTTAGATATTGAAAAAGCCATCAGTACGGTTTCCTACGACGTCAATGGAGTGACCTTTAAACGTGAAATTTTTTCTTCATTTGCAGATAATGTGATCTTGATCAGATTAACTTCCAGCAAAAAAGGAAGTCTGAATTTCAATATCAATGCGTCTACTCCACATCTTAAAAAATCGATTTTTACAGACAAAAACCAATTGGTCACCAACGGAACCAGTGGCTCGGTGGATAACAAAACAGGAAAAGTTAATTTTAAAACGGTAGCCCTTCCAGTTTTAAAAGGTGGAAAATTAACATCTACAAATGACCAACTCACTATTTCTGGTGCGGATGAAGTGGTAATTTATGTTTCCATTGCTACTAATTTTAAAAGGTATAATGACCTAAGTGGAAATCCTGACGCCAGAGTTTCAGAATATTTAAATAAAGCTTTAAATAAAAAATATGATGATGAACTTAAGGCTCATATCGATCACTATCAGAAATATTTCAAACGTGTAAGTCTTGATCTGGGAACAAATGAACAGGCTAAAAAAACAACCGACATCAGAATCAAAGAGTTTGGAAATTCCAGCGACCCGGATCTGGTGGCCTTGTACTTTCAGTTTGGACGATATCTCCTCATTTCTTCTTCACAGCAGGGAACGCAACCCGCAAACCTGCAGGGAATCTGGAATTATCAGCTGAATCCGGCCTGGGACAGCAAATATACCGTGAACATCAATACGGAAATGAATTACTGGCCTGCAGAAAATACTAACCTTTCCGAAATGCACGAGCCTTTATTTGATATGATTCAGGATTTGTCGGTTACCGGACAGGAATCTGCCAGGGAAATGTACCACGCAAGAGGCTGGAATATGCACCACAACACAGACCTTTGGAGAATCACGGGAGTTGTGGACGGCGGTTTCTACGGAATGTGGCCAATGGGCGGCGCGTGGCTGACCCAACACGTCTTGAATCATTATCTCTATACCGGTGACAAAGAATTTCTGAAGAAAAACTACGAAGCTTTGAAAGGCTGTGCGCTGTTTTATCTGGATGTTCTACAGCAAGACCCGTCGAAAAAATACCTCGTGGTGTCGCCGTCAATGTCCCCCGAAAACAAATACTTTAAAAATGTAAGTATTACCGCTGGAACTACGATGGATAATCAGTTGGTGTTTGATGTGTTTAATAATTTCATCAATGCTTCTAAAGCCTTAAATCAGGACAAAGGTCTTTCGGATCAGGTAAAATCGGCGTTAAACAAACTTCCTCCAATGCAGATCGGAAAGCACGCCCAGTTGCAGGAATGGCTCACCGATATGGACAGAACCGATGATAAACACAGACATATTTCTCATCTCTACGGATTGTTTCCGTCAGGACAGATCTCACCTTTCAGAAATGCGGAGCTGGCTGAAGCAGCAAAGAACTCTATGATTTACCGAGGTGATAAATCCACCGGTTGGTCGATGGGCTGGAAAGTCAATTGGTGGGCAAGATTACTAGATGGAAACCGCGCTTTCAAACTGATTTCAGACCAGTTGACGCCTGCGCCGATGGAAACCAAAGGTCAATCGGGAGGAACTTATCCAAATTTATTGGATGCACATCCACCGTTTCAAATCGATGGAAATTTTGGCTGTACTTCCGGAATTGCCGAGATGTTATTACAAAGTTATGACGGCTATCTTTATCTTTTGCCTGCACTTCCCGATGCATTGCCAAATGGCTCTGTAAAAGGATTAAAAGCAAGAGGTGGTTTTGAGATTGATATGGACTGGAAAAATTCGAAGATGACAAAAGTAACTATCAAATCTACATTGGGTGGGAATGCAAGAATCAGACTCGCAAAGGATATAAATTTAAAATCAAAAACGGATTTCAGTCCTGCAAAAGGTGAAAACCAAAACGAGTACTACCAAATCAATTCGATCAAAACACCTTTAAAATCAGATAAAGCTACAATGAAGGGATTCGCAGTTAAAGAAACTCAACTTTTTGACTTTGCTACAGAGAAAGGAAAAACGTATGTTTTTGAGGTGAGATAATCTAATCTTAAACCTGAACTAAAACTTCTGATCAATATTTTTATCAGAAGTTTTTTTGATTAAAAAAATACTTTTTATAATTTTAAATAAATAATTGCAATCCATTCTCTTTTCAAATGACTTAATGACAGTTTATCGCATTGGATATTATATTTCATTAAGTCATTAAGATTCTTAAATACCATAGCACCAGCCTAAAATAAATAATTACTACGACCTATAAACAAAGTAAAACACGACTTCTAAACAAAGTTAATCTTTACATATGACTCTAAATTTGTCCTAACAAAAAAAGATTTATATGTCAAACAACAATTATCAAGGTGCATTACAGCAACCGATCAACTCAGGATTTGATGGTTCTTCAACTTCAACAGAAGTGATCAAAGGAATCGATCTTGCAGGAAAAACAGCTATCGTCACTGGTGGTTATGCGGGGATAGGACTAGAAACCGTCAAAGCATTGGTATCAGTAGGAGCAACAGTGATCGTCCCGGCAAGAGATATAGAAAAAGCCAAGAATAATCTGGCAGGGATCGCTAAAGTGGAGTTGGAAACAATGGATTTGATGGATCCCGCTTCCATAGATTCATTCGCAGAAAAATTTATCGCATCCGGAAGACCATTGCATCTTCTGATCAACAATGCCGGAATTATGTGGGTACCGCTGCAAAGGGACGGTCGTGGTTATGAATCCCAATTATCGACCAATCATCTCGGTCACTTCCAATTGACTTCCAGACTATGGAAGGCCTTGGTCAAAGCCGATGGCGCAAGAGTGATCAATGTTTCTTCCTGGGGACACCATTATTCAAAGTTCAATTTTGAAGATCCAAACTTTGAAAACCGTGACTACGAAAGCTTGATGGGCTATGGTCAGTCCAAGACCGCCAATATCCTGTTCTCGGTAGAGCTGGATAACAGAGGTAAGAATTTCGGTGTAAGAGCTTGTTCATTACATCCCGGAGCCATTGTAGAAACAGATCTGAAAAGACATCTTACAGATGAACAACTTTCCGCATTAGGGGTTTATGATGAGAATGGTAACGTCGTGAGAGATGCATTGAAAGGATTAAAAACAATTGCTCAAGGTGCTTCTACAACCGTTTGGGCAGCCACCAGCCCCGATTTAAATAAAATAGGCGGTGTGTACTGCGAAAATAACAATATCGCTGATGTTGACCACACTATAGATGAGAGCCCAGAAAATTTTGCAGATAGAATGACGGATATCAAAAAATTATCAGGTGTTTTAGATTATGCCCTGGATGAAGCATCGGCAAAGAAGCTGTGGATACTGAGCGAGAATTTAACCGGCGTCAGATTCACAATTTAGCAGATTCTAGAAACGTACAACAAAAGTTAAAATAAAATCATATCAGGGCAGAAAATGCTCTGATATGTTTTTTGTAAATTTGATAGATTTAAGTTTTATGTCAGAGAAAAAACAAAACAACTATGCTGAGATCGTTCTTGCCTGCATAGAGGAAAAATATTTCAAGGATGAAATTGTTCTGGAGCACCACTCTTTTGTAAAGATCATCTCAGGTGAGATGAAGATCATTCTTGCAGACCAAACACACACTTTTGGAGCCGGAGATATGCTGCTGTTTCCGAGAAACCAATTATGTACGCTGATCAAATATCCAAAGGACGGCAGAAACTACAAATCTGTGGTGATGACTCTGACCACCGAGAGGCTGAAGACTTTTTTTACTAAAAATCCCATCAGATCATCAGAGCAGCATCAGCAGAAGATCCTCACGTTTCAAAAAAACCCTTTGCTGGACAGTTTCTTTTCCTCAATAATACCCTATTTTGAATTGGAAAGTGAACTCCCGGAAAAAATCACGGCCTTAAAAATAGAAGAAATACTGACCATTCTTAGGAGCATTGATCAAAATATAGACGGTATTCTGTCGGATTTCTCAGAACCCGGGAAAATTAGTATTGCAGATTTTATGGAAAAGAATTTTATGTTCAATATGGCGATTGAAAAATTTGCGTACCTCACTGGCAGAAGTCTGACGACCTTTAAAAAGGATTTTAAGATCGCTTTTAAAACCACGCCACAAAAATGGCTTACACAGAAACGTTTGGAACTGGCATATTACGAGTTGAGCGAGAAAAAAAGAAAGCCTGTAGATGTGTACTATGAAACAGGATTCGAAAACCTGTCGCATTTTTCTTACGCTTTTAAAAAGCATTTTGGTTACGCACCTACGAAGCTTTCAGAGCAAATGCTCTAAACCTTAGATGAGCTATCCATTAATTTAATAAGTGTTAGCCAAACCACCATCCAAAGGAATACTTATTCCTGTTATATAAGCTGCATAATCTGATGCTAAAAATGAAACCAGATGGCCATATTCTTCAGGCTTGCCCAAACGTTTCATCGGGATTTTGTTTTCTCTGGCTTTTCTGATTTCTTCAATGGACCGATTGCTGTTTTGTGACTCCGCTTTAATGAGTTTCTGAATTCTTTCCGTGTCAAAATATCCGGTAAGAATATTATTAATTGTTATATTGTACTGTGCTACTTCATTAGACAAAGATTTTGACCAAGCTGCAACCGCAGAACGGATAGAATTTGAAAGTACCAAATTGTTGATAGGTTCTTTAACGGATAATGAGGAAACGTTGATGATACGTCCATTTTCCTGTTTTATCATATGCGGTAACGCCAAAGAGGTCGTCTCACATACGGTCTTAAACAGCAGATCAAAAGCTTTCTGAAAATCATCCACGCCTTTATCGATAGCCATTCCCGGATCTGGTCCATTGGTATTGTTGACCAAAATATCGATTTTGTTTTCTTTAAAATAATCTGATATGATAATTTTAAAACCATCAAAATCAGAAAAATCAGTAACCAGATAGCGGTGTTTTTGAGGTTCATTGATTAAAGGAAGTTGAGCAAGACAATTCTTGAGCTTCTCTTCGTTTCGAGCCATTAAAGTGACGTTGGCTCCACATTTTGCCAATTCTGTTGCGATGCCCAAACCTATTCCTTGGGTTGCTGCACCAACAAGAGCATTTTTATTTTTGAGTTCAATATTCATATGGATTAATTCTAAAATTTTATAGACATAAATTTATCAAGAGATAATTTAAAAATACCGGTTTGGCTAAATCATTTATCTAAAGCTTCAGTACAAAATAATGATTGTTTTACCACAAATTTCATTAAATTTATTGTTTAAATTGGTAAGATGAATGACATTTTTAAAATGTTCAAAATTGATGTAGCTGAATCCCAAAGAATCAGCCAGTTGGACAACGAACCCCACAACCACGACTTTGAAGAACTGCTCATTGGAAAATCCGGTCAGCTGGAACATTTTATCGATTTTAAATCTCAGGTAATGGAAGCACCATTTGTCAGCTTCATAGCGCAGGGCAAAGTTCATAGGGTAAGACCGTTGGCAAAAGACGGAAAATGTGATATATGGGCTATTCGCTTTAAAAGCGAATTCATTGCAGATACTGTTTTTCAGCTCTACTCCACCTATCACGACAAAGCCAACATCTGTCTGAGAACGTATGAATGTTTTGACCGCCTGAACACCATCTGTGAAATTATTTTTCAGGAATACAATCAGCAAAATCCCGATTTGTCTGTCATCAGACAATTGCTTAGCAGTCTGTTTGCGATAATAGAATCAGAACGGAAAAAACTTAACCTTAATAATGATGAATCCAAAAAAATTCAGAGCAATACGTTCAAGAATTTTTTAAAGCTTCTGGATGAGCATTTTATGGAAGCCAAAGATGTCAATTTCTACGCAGAAAAACTTTTTATGAGCACCAGAAATTTGAATCTTATCTGCCAGGATATTCTGCATCAGAGTGTTTCTGAAATCATTGAAACCAGAAAACTGACCGAAGCAAAAAACTTGTTAATTACCACAGACAAAACGATTGCAGAGATTGGTTACGAACTTGGTTTTAATGAAAAAACCTATTTTACGCACGCTTTCAAAAAAAAATCGGGCTTCACACCTTCGGAGTACCGGAAGGAAATGGCGAAGATCATTTCCTAAAATCACAACTATTCTGCCGATTTGTGTTATCTCTTCATTCTGTTTGTTTCGGAAATTTGTACCATAATTTTTAAACAAACAAAAAATGAAAACATCATTCTTAACAAAAGGGTTAATCGCTGCAGCATTCATAACAATGTTCTCAGCCAACGCACAAACTAAAAGATCTGCTGAATCTGATAAAGCTTTAAAACAAATTAAGGAATTAGCTGCTTCCAACGAAATTATTGCAAAAAACCTTGCAACTTTCGACACTTTGGATTACACCGTATTCAGCAACAGAGACTGGACAAGACTTCACGAAAGCCACGCAAAGGATATCTTGGTACATTTCCCGGACGGGCACACTGAAAAAGGAATCGAGCAACACATCAAAACGCTGGATGCAATGTTCGTGTATGCGCCAGACACAAGAATCAAAGAGCACCCGTTGAAATTAGGAAGCGGAAATATGACTGCCGTGATGGGATATATGGAGGGAACATTCACAAAACCAATGCCTCTCGGGGACGGAACATTCATCCAGCCAACCGGCAAAAAATTCAAACTTCCAATGGCAACTATCGGAATATGGAATACAGACGGAACAATGAGTGAAGAATACTTATTCTGGGACAACAAGTCTTATATGGATCAAATTATGAACAAATAACAAATCTGGTTACAGGTTTTTATGAATAGAAAAGATTTTTTAAAAGCTATGGCACTTTTACCACTCGGAGCCGCTGCGATGAAACTCAATACATTGCACGGTCTAACTGACCACATGGCTCCCACCGAACGAATGCCGGTACTGTTTCTGGGACACGGAAACCCAATGAATGCTCTTGATGACAATGTCTTTACACAGGGATTTCAGACCGTTGCAAAAACACTACCGAAACCACGGGCAATCCTTTGCATCTCTGCACACTGGGAAACAAGAGGCACTTTTGTGACTGCAATGCAGCAGCCTCAAACGATTCACGACTTTGGAGGGTTTCCTCAGGCATTGTTCGATGTTCAATATCCAGCACCTGGAAGTCCGGATTTGGCTTTGGAAACACAGAAGCTTATCACTTCCACAGAAGTTGGACTGAATGAAGACTGGGGACTCGATCACGGATGTTGGACGGTTGTAAAATTTCTTTATCCCAACGCCGATATTCCTGTCATCGAAATGAGTATGGACTATACCAAAGGACCTGAATATCATTATGCTTTAGGGAAAGAGCTTTCTGCACTGAGAAGAAAAGGCGTTTTAATTATCGGAAGTGGAAATACCGTTCACAATCTACGAATGGCTGCTTGGGACAAAATGATGGTTCCAGGATATGCTTTTGACTGGGCAAAAACAGCGAATGAAAAACTGAAAAACCTCATCACAGACGGCGACCACAAATCATTGATAAGATATGACCAGTTGGGAAAAGAAATTCAAATGTCGATTCCTACGCCGGAACATTATCTACCACTACTCTACACGCTTGGATTGCAGGAAAAAGATGAAAAAGCAACCATCTTCAATGACGGTCTGGTTGCAGGCTCTCTGAATATGATGTCCGTAAAAATTGATAAAGCGTGATAAAAACTAAATATGTTTGGATGTCATTATTATTGACGTCCGTGACTTTAATGATTTTAAGTTTTAAAATGATAACAACAGAAAACAAACCGAGCTTACATTACTTGGTAAAACAGCCCAAAATAAAAACAGCAAGAACCCCATTGGTCATACTGATGCACGGTGTTGGAAGCAATGAACAGAATATGTTTTCTTTTGCAGATGCTTTACCAGACAATTTTTTGGTGGTTTCAGCAAGAGGACCTTTGACTTTGAGACCGAACAGCTATGCCTGGTTTCAGGCGCAGATTATGCCGGATCGTTCAATCATCAATGAAGAGCAGGCGGAAAATTCAAGAAAGGAAATTATACAGTTCATAGAGGATTTGAAAAATGTGGAGGACTTTGATGAAGAGCAGGTTTATCTGATGGGTTTCAGTCAGGGCGGAATTATGAGTTACAGTGTGGCTTTGACAGAACCTGAAAAAATAAAGGGAATCGCCGTGATGAGCGGAAGATTGCTTTCGGAAGTAAAACCATTGATTGTATCAGATGAGCGATTGAAAAAGCTGAACATCTTTATTTCCCACGGAACACACGATTCTGTTTTGAAGTTCGGATATGCGACAGACGCTGTTGACTATCTTCACAGTAAAGGTTTACAACCGGAGTTTCATCAATATCCGGAAGACCATACCATCAATCAGCAAATGTTGGGCGATGTGGTAAAATGGCTTTACTCTCAGTCTAAATAATCTCAATTATAATTAAAAAACAGGAGCAATTTAAATATTGCTCCTGTTTTTTTTTCAAAATGGCGGTACACATTTTATTGAGCAGGATAAATTTTTAAATTTCTAAAAAATCCTTCTGTTCCTATATCTACAAAAAGCCCTACAAAACCAGATGCGTCCGCACCCATTTTAAGGTCATTAACAATAAGATTCGGTTGTTTTGCATTGTCTATAAATAATTTCGCTTTAGCCCCTTTTACCTCAATTTTAAGTTTTATCCACCGGTTCAAAGCCATATCTGCGTAGGTTTCATACACACCAGGCGATGATTTTCTCGAATCCGTAAATTTAAAATCGGGATATGAAAAATACTGGATGCTTCGGTTTCTTCTCAGTTGGTCATCTGCCATTCCATTGGTCGGCCGGATGTAGATGCTCTCAAATCTGGAATTATCATCATTGATTCTAAATGCCAAACCGATAAATCCCCTGGCGTGCTCCGGCGCATCGGGAAGCAATCGGGAAAGAACTTCTACTTCTATGATTCCATCTTTGAATTTCACATCATTGATTTTTGCATAGGTTGCTTCATCATCTTTCACGACTGATTTTGACTTGATAACCTTCACCGCTTTCCTCCCATCAATTTTTTCTATTGAAACTGATGTCTGAACAGCTTTCAGATGGTTTGCTTCAAGACTTATGTTTTGTGCGGACATATTTGAACTGAGAATTAAGGTTAGCAAAAGAGATAAAAACACCCATAGATCATTCCGCTGATGATTTCCAAAAATAATTTTAGTCATAACTTATAGTTTAAAAAAAAGCCGGAAAAAATTTCCAGCTTGTTCATTTATTTTGATTTGTTGTACATATATCTTGCAATCTTCCATTGCCCGTTTACTTTTTTCAAAACAAAAGTTTCTCTGAAATCATCCTCTACCGTTTGGTTACTGGATTTAATAACAAAAGAACCTTTAGAAGTAGAAGCTACAAATGCATAATCTTTATCAACAACAACCTCGCCAATAGTAACATTCAGATTGTATGTGAAATTATCGAAAACATACTGGAACGTTCCTTTCACCTGTTCAGAACCTGTTGCGGTAGGAGCGCCCGGAGCCAGGAGGACACCTTCCGGTGTAAATAACGACACCACTTTTGAAGCGTCTGAACTGTTTAAGGCTGCAAAGTAATCTTTTACCAATTTTTCAACTTCTGCTTTTTCTGAATTTGATTTTGCAGAAACTGCTTTTGTACTTTGTTTTTGTGCAGTCATTGTGGAAGAGAATCCCATTGAAAGTGCGAACACTGCAAGTGCTGTAATTGCTGTTTTTTTCATAATTTTTATCATTAAATAATGAAACAAAACTATCGCTAATTTCTTGCAGAACTCTATAAACAAACTTAAGAAAAACCCTTAAACTAGTTTAAGGGTTTGCATTTTTTCTGGCCTTCAATAATTACAAAGCTGTATCTAAAAATTTTTCTTCGGAATAAACCAGACCTTCATAACAAGCATTGTAAATATCCTTCAACTCCTCAACCGTTGGTTTTCTTGGGTTGAAACCTGTACAAGGGTCCAGGAATGCATTGTTTGCCATAAAGTCGAGATTTTTGTCCCAGTCTTCACGAGAGATACCGAATTCTTTTATAGAAGCCTGATTATTGACCTCCGATCTTAACGTTTCGATAGCCTGAGCCAATTCTTCCGTAGTTTCTTTACCAATTACCTTTGCCAACTCTGGAAAACGGCTGCTTTCTTTTGCATTGAAACGGATGACATTCGGTAAGAAAATGGCGTTACAAGCTCCGTGTGGAAGACCAAACAAAGCTCCAACCTGATGAGATAGAGAGTGTACAATTCCCAACCACGCATTATTGAAGGCCAATCCTCCCATAAAGGAAGCATCGTGCATATTCTGACGTGCGATAATATTGTTCGGATTTTCTACAGCTTCTTTTAAATTGTCGAAGACGATCTTCAGACCACCTTTGGAAAGTGCATCGGCAAAATTATTGTCGATATTTGAAACATAAGCTTCCACGCAGTGCGTTAAAGCGTCTAATCCTGTATTGGAAGTTACGTGAGCCGGCATCGATGCGCAGATCTCGCCGTCGATAATTGCAACATCAGGTGTCAATTCGTAAGAAACAACTGGATATTTAACGCCTTTTTCACGGTCTGTGATCACGGCAAGTCCAGTAGTTTCAGTTCCGGTTCCGCTGGTTGAAGGGATCGCAATGAATTTTGCTTTCTGTCTTAAAGTTGGAACGCTGAAAGGTTTAATCATCGCCTCGAAATCAGCATCCGGATATTCGTAGAAAACCCACATCATTTTTGCCGCATCGATTGCTGAACAGCCACCGATCCCCACGATCCAGTCCGGCTGAAATTCTCTCATCATCTCTGCTCCTTTGAAACAGGTTTCTGATGAAGGATCTTCTTCTACGCCTTCGTAAATTTTGGTTTCTATTCCAGCTTCGTTCAGGTAAGCTACTGCTTTATCCAGAGTTCCGCTTTTTTTCATCGAGCTTCCTCCGGTCACTAAAACGGCTTTCTTACCCTTGATGTTTTGTAATTCTTCGAGACTTCCCGCTCCGTGAAATACCTCTCCTGCTATAAATAACTTACTCATTTCGTATTATATTTTATGTTAAAATTATAATACAAAGGTAGGTCAGCCAGAAAGCAAGGTGTTATATAATTGGGTCTATCTGTTATAAATTTGAGCCAGTTCTTCCTGAAGTTCGGTCGGTGTTTCTTTTAACTTGGTCTTTACAAATTTATTCAGTGCCGAAGGTGAACTGAAGCCTAGTTCTAATGAGATTTGCTTATGGGAAAGGTCAGAAAACAATAATAGTCTTTTGATTTCCTGCAGAATACGGTTGTGAATAGCATTAATAGTTGTTTCATCGCAGTGCTTCTTGGTAATATTGTTTAGCTTTTTTGTCGTGATGGCTAATTTTGATGCGTAGTACTGTACATTACGCTGATTTTTATAGTTCTCATTCAGCATTTTTTTGAAACGAATATATAAAGTTTTATCACTTTCGTGCTGTAGAACAGGATGCTGACCGTGAACCAACTCGATCAATCCGAGAAGGAAGATTTTGATATAAAAACGCGCCTGTTCTTTTCTTACCAAGCTTGGATTAAGGTATACATTTTCAATATCTATGACCAGTTTCTTTGACTGTTCAAATTCTGACGGTGATAAGAAGACACAATTGAGGTGAGTCGCCAAATCAACATTATAGGAAAGCAATTCATTTTTAAGAATATCAGAACAAAAAAGAATTTCCTCAAATAAAATAATTCTACCAGAAATATCTGAAGAAATTTGATGAATGAATGAAATCTGTTCAGGAAAAATAATTGAGATTTTACCCGAATTAAGCTTAAAATTCTGGTCTTCGATCTGTAATCCTATCTCACCAGACTCTACCAAGAAAATACAAAAATGATCTTTCTTGTGAGGTTCAAAATAATTTTCAAGATTTGATTGTGTAAGATCAAATGTTCTGAAAGACAGATTCTGATCTTCCGGTTTTTGTATATTTTTTTTTATTTCTAAACGTTCCAAATTCTAAATTTTAAGTATAAATCGGTATCAAGATTACTTTTTCTTAACAATATTTTTTCTCACTTTACTTAGAAATTCAGATGTGATCCCTAAATACGAAGCGATCTGCGTGTTGGGCAATCTTTTGATCAATTCAGGGAAATCCCGTTGAAAATTGAGATACCTTTCCTCCGCAGTATAACTGATACTCTGTAATATCCTGTCCTGAAAATTGATAAATTTCCTTTCATTGATGATCCTGAAGTTCCGGTCGAACTTATGATAATTGATATATAAATAAAGTAGGTCTTCGTGAGTAATCTGGAGAACCACTGACGGTTCTAAGGCCTCAATGTTCAGTCTGCTGGGTTTTTCATCATAAAAACTTTGAATATCTGCAATCCATTCTTTTTCAATCGCAAATTGTAAGTTGTGTTCTTTGAAGTTGGTATCAACCGCATACATTTTAAAACAACCGGTCACTACGAAAGTTATATGTTTACAAACCTCATCTTGCTGAAGCAGAAAACCTCTTTTTTTGATCGCTCTTTTCTTGAAAAGCTGTCTAACTTCTTCCTCTTCTTTCTTACTTAAAGGAAAAGAATTATTGAAACTCGCTACCAATATATCTAAAGGATCTGCTGTGTTTTGATCTTTATCCAAGGTATTATTTTTTATGATAAATATAAAAATATTATTTCAGGATGGAATGATAAAATGAAAGACATCTGATATCAGATGCCTTTCAAAGGTGTAAATATTAATCACTAAAATGATCCAATGTTAAAACGCACTGTCTACAACGCCACCATCCACGCGCAAAGCAGCACCAGAAGTGGCAGAAGATAGTGGACTTGCCACATAGACGACAAGGTTCGCAACTTCTTCAGTTGTTGCCCAACGCTTTATAATTGACGAAGGTCTTTTTTCCTTGATGAATTCTATTTGAGCCTCTTCAGCAGAAATTTCTTTTTCCTTCGCAATCTTATCAAACATTTTTTCTGTTCCTTCGGCTAATGTAGGACCAGGAAGTACAGCATTCACTGTGACGTTGGTACCCTTCATATGTTTTGCCAATCCTCTGCTCAGAGCCAGATATGCTGTCTTTGTCACGCCGTAAAGAATCATATCCTCCGGAATATTAATGGCTGACTCACTAGAAATAAAAATGATTCTTCCCCAGTTTTTGCTTTTCATTACAGGAGCGTAATGACGTGACAATCGTACGCCGCTTAGCACGTTAACCTCAAAATCATTAAACCATTCTGCATCATCTGTTGTTTCAAAAGGCTGATCACCATACACGCCTACATTGTTGACCAATATATCAATATCAGGCAGCGCACTGATCAGATCGTTAACTTCGGAAACTTTTGAAAAATCTGCCGCAATTCCTTCCACAACGCCATCTGGAATTTCAATCTTCAGTTTTTTTATGGCTTCATTGATCTTATCGTCTGTTCTTCCATTAATGTAAACGACTGCGCCTTCACGAAGCAGACCTAGTGCTATTGCGAAACCTATGCCACCGGTAGAACCCGTAACTAAAGCTTTCTTTCCTTTTAACTGTAAATCCATTTTTATTTTTAAAAATTAATGAGTATATCTTCCGCTTGAATTACGATTTGCAAAGTTCCGCTAAAAACGGAAGATATCCCTATAATATAGTTTAAGAAAAATTCTTCAACTAGTGTAAGATTAGAATCCTTATGGTTTTGTTGCCTTTACATCCACAACGATCTCAATATCTTTACTGATCATCCATTCTGCAGGATCTGCTTCAGTTGTTCCGAATTTGATTCCCCAATCTGTACGGTTCACTGTGAAGTTGGCTTTAACGGAAACAGACTTGTCTACGACCTGAACATTCGCAGGAAACGTAACGTTTAATGTTTTTCCCTGTAGAGTCAGATTTCCACTGATGGTTTTGTTGGCACCCTGTACAGCATCGGTAGCAGCAGCAAGATCAGCAACTTTTGTTATTTTAAAATCTGCTGTCGGATTTTTTTCTACATCAAAGAAGTCTGCACTCTTCAAGTGACCTTCCAATTCAGCGTAGTTTTTATCCTTTTCCGTTACAGATGCGGGGTCAACCTTCAGAGATTTCATATCGATCACAAATTCTCCGGCATTAAGTTGCCCTTCAGCCAAAGATAATTCACCTGAGGATACGGAAAGAGTTCCCCATCTCGGAGCGAAACCACCTTTGTGAAATGCTTTCCAGTTTACAACTGATGCGGTAGTATCTACAGCAAAAACTTCCCCCTGCTTTTCTGCAACCTCTTGTTCCTGAGCGGGTGACTGAGTCGAATTTTTGTTACAAGAAGCAAGAAGCAATCCTATTCCTGCCAAAGCGATGATGCTTAATTTTTTCATTTTGAAATTATTTAAATTAATTATGATGCAAATTTCCTAAAAAAGTACAGCTGAAAAATTACACTTATCGGAAGAATCGTTGTGATATTGGGAAACTATTCTTGTATAACTATATAATTTCTTTGATTTGATTTTCATAGGATTCACCTGCAGAAGGAAAGTCGCTGTTTTTAACATCAAGGATATATTCTGAAACGGCATCGGTAACGGCTGTTCCAAGATCTGCATATTTACGGACAAATTTGGGCAAGAATTCCTGATTCAACCCCAACATATCGTGCACTACCAAAACCTGACCATCCACATTGGCACCAGCACCAATACCAATCACAGGAATTTTCAAAGACAATGCGATTTCTTCTGCGAGCGATGCAGGAACTTTTTCCAATGTGATGGCAAAGCAACCAGCCTCTTCCAGCAATGCTGCATCACGGATAAGCTTCTGGGCTTCAGCTTCAGATTTCGCACGCAAACCAAATCCTCCGTATTGATGTACGGACTGTGGCATAAGACCCAGATGTCCCATTACAGGAATTCCGGCTGCTATGATCTTCCTGATGTCAGGTAGTAATTCTTCCCCGCCTTCTATTTTGAGTGCTTCGGCACCGGTCTCCCTCATAATTCTAATGGCATTATGAAGAGAGCTGATGGAATCGCCTGAACAGGTCCCAAAAGGCATATCTACAACAAGAAGGGCATTTTGAATGGCTCTTTTAACACATTTTGCGTGATAAATAATTTCGTTTATAGTAACGCTCAAGGTAGTTTCGTATCCTGCCATCACATTACCTGCAGAATCACCGACCAAAATGGCATCAATTCCTGCTTGATCTACCAGCTTTGCCATTGTATAATCATACGCCGTCAACATACTAATCTTCTGCCCTTTTTCCTTCATTTTTCTAAAGATCTCCACCGTGATCTTAGTATTTGATTTCTTTTTGTTTACTGACATTATTATATTTATTTTTCTATATCATTGAATGATCTCTGTTTAATATTATTCAGAGATAATACCGAGCGTAATTTGTACCATGATGGTATTTTACTGATAAATGGTCTTCCAAAGTGGACCGTCAGTAAAATGGCGATGACAAAAATGCCCAATATCGTCATTAGCCCGAAAATTTCTCTTCCGGCAAGTAAGACCGATTGCTGATTGACTTTTAAGAATATCTGTTTTCCGGCCTGAATGGCTGCATCGTTTGTATCGTTTCCGGTTGTTATCGCTTGTTTATAGGCAGATTGATAAAACATCGATGCAGAAACATTAAGAGTATCTATTTTCGAACTTAATTTGTTATTGAAATCCGATGTTCGCCAATATTCTGCATAGCCAATGAGTGAAGTCGGAATAAGACTTCCCAAAGAGTTTCTCGCCATCGCCAAATAACAAAGCACCTGTGTGAAGATGTCAAGGCCTACATTTCTCGTAATATACTTACCTACACCAACAAAGAGCAAGATATTGGCAAAACCGCGAAGAAAATAAGGAAAATTGATCACATCTGAATCCGCATATGTACTCAGATCAAAATATAGAAGACCATAGTACAAGGTAATTGAAGCAAAGGAGATGACAAAGAACAATTTAAACGAACCCTCTATCTTTAAAAACCAATAATAGCAAAATAGCGACCCTGTAGCAATTCCTAACGCAATCCACCAGTTCAGAGTACTATTATGCAGATCGTCGAGACGCAGAACACCTGCTGTAAAGGGTCCCATAACACTTCCGCTTGCGCTGAGGAATGGCTGCATCAAAAGCATTATCACAATAGAGATATTGACGGTATCTATGGTAAATATCCGTGGCTTAAGATAGGGTCTTTTAACACTGAACATTCTCCAAAACGTAAGGATTCCAAAAAATACAGAAAGTACGACTGACAGTTGTATCATCTCTGAGTGAAACCAGTCCAATACCTGTCCGTAACAGAAAAAATAAGTTAAGGAGGTGAAGAAACAACTCCATAAGATGTAGCCCATCCAGTCGATGCCATAAAAAGGCAGTTTTTTTGCGACCCTGATAGGCTGTAAGAGAAGCTGGGCGAGCAAGATCATCAATGCATTTGCAGCAAGCATTATCTTATAAATGACCCTCCAATCGAAATCGTAATTGAGAAAAGTGGCCCAGATTCCAGAAACCTGTCCGCTTAGCAGCACAATGCCCAATGCAACGCTGAAGAAGACCCCATAATCTTTATTGGGAGTGATGATCAACTGTATTGAAACCAAGGCCTCAAAAGTACCCAACATTTTGGCACTACCCAATAAAAAGGAGGCCACCGCCAACAGAGGGATCCAGTCTGTCAGTAAGGTAAGTCCCATCATTGCTATAATTGTCAGGGAACTTCCTATGATTATCTGTCGGGAGGTAAATCTCAGTTTGAATCGAAATAGTAAAGGATAAATGAAGCAGATCCCTACCGCCGTCATTTGAAATAAAAAGTTAAGGTCTTCTTTCAGTATCTGATCTGCACCGGTGATCGTACCGGTCAAAGAAAGATATGCTGTATTTGAAAATTGAAATATAAAGGCGAAAGTGGTAAATATTGTGATCCTAAGCCATCTCGGAATAAAATCCTTGAAAGCCGCTATCGTGTGTTTATGTGCCGTTTTGCTCATCTGCTTTCAGGCTTTTTTATATTGACAACGACATTCATCCCTGCTTTTAATTTTGAACGCAAGGAAGCTTCTATATTTTTGTCAAATTCTATCCTTACAGGAATTCGCTGTTGGATCTTGACGAAGTTACCTGTCGCATTATCAACGGGAACCATCGAATATACCGAGCCGGTGGCAGATGCAAAGGCCTGCACCGTACCACCGAATATCTTATTGGGAATTCCGTCCACCTGGATATCGACCTTATCACCCACTTTAACGTAAGCGATCTGTTTTTCCTTAAAATTGGCAGTGATCCACTTGTTATCATTGTCTATTATATTGACAACCTGCTGTCCGGTCTGAACCAGCTGACCTGCCGTGATCGTCTTGCGTCCTACATATCCGTTTGTAGGAGCAGTAATGACAGTATATTTCAAATTCAATTCCGCTTGTTTTAATTGTGCTTCGGCTCTTTTGATGGCTGCCATATTCACTTCTATCTTACTGCTTGCTTCCTGTACGACCAAATTGCTTCCCGTTCTGCTTCTTTCTAAAGTTTCAACTTGTGCCTTTAAAGCGTCATAATCACTTTTTACCTGATCGAACTGCTGTTGCGTTACCGATTCTTTCTGTAGTAAGGTCACATATCTGTTGTAGTTTTTCTCAGCATTCCAAAGTCTGGTCTTCACTTCTGCGATTCGGGCGTCGGAAACTGTGACATTGTTCTCCACACTGTTTATATTGGAACTGGTGACCTTCTTTCCGGCTTTAGCATCCAAAACTGCTGCTTCTGCGAGATCTTTCTGTATCAAATAATCACTGTTGTCTATGATCATCAATGTATCTCCTTTCTTTACCCATTGGAAATCCTTAAACCTGACCTCATCAATATATCCACTTACCCTCGCATTGACAGGAGTAAGGAGTTGCTGTACCTGAGCATCATCCGTATACAGATTTTTATTAAAATTGAAAAAATAGTTTGCCACATAGCCAAGAATCGATATTGCAACCACTGTAATGAGCAAATTGATGAAAATCTTAGACTTATTTTTTTTATGCTGGTTTGTTTGATGTGTGTGGTTCATAATTATAGTTCACCTAAGGTTTTTAAGAGTTGATAATACGAGTACAGGATCTGTACTTTGGCCTGAGACATTCTCAGATCAGCTTCAAGTTTCTGGTTTGTGGCATCCATTACCTCGGTATTGAGCGCAAGTTGCTCCACATAATTATCGGAGATCCTTCTGTAATTTTCATCCGCCAGTTCCTGTTGTTTATATAATGTCTGCATCTGGTCAAAGGCCTGCCTGCATCTTATGAAATTATTTTTGACGTCCCGGGAAAGATTCCGTTCAACGATCTCCTGCGACTGCTTTGCTATATCAATATCTTTTGCCGCCATCTCTATTTTCTTCTTTGTCAGATAGAAGTTGCCAATGGGAATATTTACCCTTACCCCCAATGTATTGTTATTGGCATAGATATCCTTGGCAGGAATATCAAACGTGTAAGGGCGATTCATCGTTCCGGAAAAAAACACGGAGAGTTCCGGGTAATTCAGTGAGCGTACCATTTTCAATTTTTTAGCCGCTATGTCAACTTTTGTTTCGGACTCTCTGCTGTCCGGATTTGCTTTTAAAGCTTCTGCTTTCAGCTCTTCTATCTTCTGATCCATCAGAAGATCCTGCAGTTCCAATGGAATCTCAACCACTCGATCCGGAACGATGATGGTATTTTCCGTCAGGTCCAGAGTTGTTATAAGATTGTTATTCGTGATACGGATCTGATCCAGCAGCTTGGTAAGTGACAATTCAAATGTAGAAAGCAAAAGTTCGTTTCTGATCTTATCACTTTTCAGTGCAATGCCTTCTGTATATCTGTCATTGATCTTTTTCAGAAGTTCCTTGCTCAGGACAATATTCTTTTCGAAAACTGTCTTCTGCTGATAGAGCTGGTAAAGGTCAAGGTAATAGCCTGCCAGTATAAGTTTTATGTTTTGTTCGTTTCTCTGTACACTCAGCGCAGCAAGGTCACGTTCCAATTTTGAGAGGTTGATATCTGTGTTGATACGGTCTCCTGCATATATCAAAAGGCTGGCCTGCAATGCATAGGAATTGGCAAAGTGCGGCATATCATAAAAATCATCCGCCATATTTCCCAGACCCAATACACCTACGTTGGTAAGGTAGCCCGCTGATGCAGAAAAACCTACATTTGGCAGTTTGCTGTTCGTTTTATCCGAAACATTCAGATCAGCTTTTAAAAGTTGTTCTGTACTCAATTTGATATCACGGTTCTTTTCTAATGCAATATCAAACACCTTTTTTAATGATAACTGTAAAGAATCTGATTGTGCGTGAGCTGGTAATATCACGCATATCAATATGATTACAAAAAGTATCTTTTTCACTATGGAATTTTTAAACATTGTTGTTTTATGATCAATAAGCAAAGGTCGCCTTCACAATCAATTAAATCCATAGACGAAAGAGTACAAGATATGTCTAAAAGTAAGATAAAGATTTTTATATTTGTTAAAAACTAAGTATTGACATCCAACCAATCAAAACAGGATCCGGAAATTCAAGATCTTGAAATTTCAGAGATAAGCAGGAATATTGGAGCACAAGCAACGTCCTCCGACCTAATTATTTATGAATCCTGCAAGTACGATTCCGAAGCGTTTAGGGACAAACCTTTCCGTTCCGAACATTTCTCGATGATTTTTGTTTTGAAAGGCGAGTTGCATCTGAAGGTCAATCTTCTAGGGTTCGATTTAAAAAAAAATGGTATCATCATCGTACCTCCGTCGGCCATCCGTCAATTCAGCTGGGAAAACGAGACCACCCAATTTGTATCCCTGCTTTTCACCTCACAGTTTTTGAAAGCCTCCGGAATACTGGGCAAATATTTCAATGTTGCCAATTTCCTGAGGGAAGGTCTGGCATCTTATCGCAATATGGAAGAGAATGACCAGTCCCTTGTCATCAAGATGATCCAGCTCATCTCCGAGCTGCACCATCGCAAAGACGATCCCGAAACTCATTCTGAAATGATCAAAAATATTTTCAAATCGATTTTGTTGATGGTAAAACCTTATTATGAGGAAATGAAGACCGACCAGGAATACTCAAACACCATCATTTACCGATTTATCAATTTGCTGTCTGAATTCTACCGCACAAACCGCGAAGTTACATTCTATTCAGAAAAGCTTGCCATCAATGAAAAATATCTTTCACAGCTTCTGAAAAGGAAGACAGGTAAAACGGCACGCCAGTTTATCACAGAAATGGTAGTTTTGGAAGCCAAGGTCCTTTTAGATAACAAAGCCTTGCCTGTAAAACAAATATCTGTCCATCTCAATTTTGAAAATCAATTTCACTTTAGCAGATTCTTCAAACAGTATTCCGGTATTTCTCCAAACAATTATCGCAAGCAATTGTTTGAAAAGATGCCGTAAAATACCTATTAAGTCGATGTGAAGGCATTCTCTGATTTTCCGAAAATTTAAAATCTTTTTTTATCGGATATTGTTGAATAAAAAAATCAATTGCCTATTCAGCATCAAAAGGCTGAATAGGCAATTGATTTTGAAGCCTATTAATTATTTGTTGTTTGAGACTAATAAAACTTCGGTGTCGGATTCAATCCTTTGTCTTGCCACTGATGCCAGTACGGATAGGTAGGAGCAGCATTACTTGCATCATCCAGCTTTTTGATTTGTTCTACTGTCAGATTCCAACCGACTGCACCAAGGTTCTGCTTTAGCTGATCTTCGTTTCTCGCTCCGATAATAATGCTGGACACTGTTGGTCTTTGAAGCAGCCAATTCAGGGCAACCTGAGCTACAGATTTTCCGGTTTCCTCTGCGATCTCGTCCAACGCATCGATGATGTTATACAAACGTTCCTCGTTCACCGCCATATCGGGTACAGGGCTACCGCCTTGGGCGACACGGCTGTCCTGAGGAATCGGCTTGTTTCTACCGTATTTTCCTCCCAATCTTCCTGCTGCCAATGGAGACCAGATGATAGCACCGACCTTCTGATCGAGTGCCAAAGGCATCAGTTCCCACTCATACTCCCTATTGTTGAGCGAGTAATAAACCTGATGACCGACATATTTGTTCCATCCGTATTTTTCTGAAACAGCCAAAGATTTCATAAGATGCCACCCAGAAAAATTGGATGCAGCAATATATCTTATCTTACCACTCTGAACAAGGTCATCCAAAGTACGCAATGTCTCTTCTACAGGAGTATTTCCGTCGAAACCGTGCATATGGAAAATATCAATGTAATCTGTGCCCAATCTTTTAAGGCTGCCCTCTACCTGCTTCAAAAGATGACCTCTGGACGAACCTTGGTTGTTAGGACCCTCACCAAAAGTAAACGTGGCCTTCGTTGAGAGGATCAGCCCATCTCTTGATTTTCCTGCAATGGCTTTTCCCAAGACTTCTTCTGCAACACCATCAGAATAAACATCTGCTGTATCAAACATATTGACTCCCGCATCCAGACAGATGTCTATCAGTCTTTTTGCTTCATCGACCTGAGTGTTTCCCCAGGCTTTAAAAAAATCGTTTTTACCGCCAAACGTCGCCGTTCCGAAACTAAGCACAGGAACTTTAATTCCTGATGCTCCTAAAAATCTATACTCCATAATTTCATTTATTATGCTTACAATACTATTTTATATTTTGCGATGATAGCCATTCCATCAATCGCTCTTCCCAATGGTCTACAGGAAGTCCTTGTGTTTTGCTGGCGAAACCGTGTCGCCCTTTGGTGTAGATGTGTAGTTCTGCAAGGCCGTTTCCAGCTTTCCAGTTCTGATAAAATTTAGCAGAATTGACATCAAAACCGAAATCATCATCTTCCGCAACCGCTGTAAAAACAGGCGGCGGGTCGGATGGAACAGGCGTTTTCATCACCGGTCCCAAATAAGGATAGATCGGCGCACTGAACAATGGGCGGACCTCTTTATCCAAAGCGATTGCAGCAGCAATCGTCCCACCTGCGGAAAAACCGATCACTCCTATTTTTTCTTTGTCAAAGCCTAAGGTTGCGGCATTCTTTTTCAGATATTTCATCGCCTCTTTACCGTCTGCAATTGCCAATGGAACAACAGGAGCCATTATGGATTCCAGAACATCAAAGTTCTTAGCATTCTGCATCAATTTTCCGAAAGGGTCTTTGTTATCTAGCTTCACCAGCCTATATTTCAAAACGGCTGCCGTATAACCTTTTGCAGTGAGCGACCTTGCAATTTTAACACCTTCATCGTCATAAGCCAGAATATGGAATGCACCGCCAGGAACTACCAAAACTGCGGTACCATTGGATGCAACACCTTCCGGTTTGTAGATCGCCAGACTTGGTACAGTAACGTTATAGACCGTACGGCTGTCGGATTTGGGATCCATCGTCAAAGTTCTCTCTTCAGTTCCGGTGTCTTTATTTACTTTTCCATTGACGGGTAAGATCACATTTTGCTGAGCCGACAGCCCGGAGTAGATCATTGCCAGCATCGCAAGATATTTTATTTTTTTCATAGTGATTTGATTTAAAACAGAAAAGCTTTACACAAGCATAAAATGATACAAGTGTAAAGCATTACTTATATTTTAAAGATTACTTGTTGTATTCTCCGATCTTCAAAACAGCTTTGATCGTTCTTCCTTTTTCAGAATCTTCCACAGCCTGGTTGATATCTTCAAAAGCATAGGTTTTGATCAATTTATCAAACGGAAACTGGCCGTGTAGGTACATTTTTATCAATTTCGGAATAAATTCTTCAGACACACTGTCTCCCTGATTAACAAATTTGATCTTGTAACCTTTCGTTAGGAAAATGTTGGTTTCCAGTTCCAATGGTTTTGTTGCTACACCGATGATCGCCATTTCTCCAACAGGAGCCAGACTGTTCAATGAATTATTAATCACCTCACTTCTTCCTGTGGTATCTACAGCGAACTGAACACCGTTTGGAAGGATCTCACGGATCTTTTCTCTCACATTTTCGTTCAGAGAGTTGATCGTGTGTGTTGCACCTAATTCTTTGGCAAAAGCTAATCTGTCGTCGTTGATATCCACTGCGATGATCACCGTTGCAGAAGATGCTTTTGCAGCCATCACTGCAGAAAGACCCACTGCACCTGTGCCAGAGATCACAATAGAACTTCCTACTTTGATCTTCAGCGTATTGATCACAGCACCAGCACCCGTTTGGATTCCACAGCCTAGTGGTCCTAACAACTCCAAAGGTGCATCTTTAGGAACAGGGATCACATTATTTTTGTGTGCGATGGAATAAGTTGCGAATGATGATTGTGAAAAGAAATTATCATTGATGTCTTTTCCTTCGTGATCGTGATGGTGGTGATGCCCTTCGATATCAGCGCCTGAGAAGTTACGGTCGAAGAACTCATAGCAGTATGCAGGATTTCCAGTTCTGCAGATCTCACATTCTCCACAGAAACCGTAGGTCAAAACCACGTGGTCACCAACTTTCAGGTGATGAACATCACTCCCCACTTTTTCAATGACACCTGCTCCTTCGTGACCTAAGATCACAGGAAAGTTAGGTGAGCCCATAATAAAGTCGCGGGCCACCATATCGGTATGACAGATTCCAGTGGCAACGATTTTTACAAGCACTTCCTCAGCACCCGGTTCGTCCAATGTTACTTTTTCTAATTCGAATTCGCTACCTTTTGATTTTACAATAGCTGCTGTAATTTCCATAATGTTATTTTTTATTGGTTATATTTTATCATAATTCCAGATCGATGGCTGCTGCATTGAATTCCGGGTTTAATTTTTTGTAAAGTGCGGTTGGCTCGGCAGTCAAAACAATTTCGATGGTCGGTCCAACAATCATCTTTAACAGATGTCCACCTTTCACACTTCCATCTTTAAGAGAAACCGTTGTATGCGTGTGCGCCACACGATTGCCCTCATACCAGGTGATATTACCGATGATCGAGGTCACTTCTGCAATATCTACAGTATTTACCAGATATTGCTGACGGTCAAAATCAAACCAACCCAATTCTGTTTCAAATGCACTTCCTATCCCTTGATAGTGGGCACTTTTAATGTCATATTCAGAAGCGAAATCAGTAAGTCCAGAAACTACTTCATCTCCTTTTGAGAAAACAAGGACATAGGTTCTAACACCACCAACTTCACTTAGAAGTTTCACTTTCAATCCGGGTGCTTTTCCGCTTTCTATTACTGTTTCTATAGATTTGTATTGCGATTCCATATTGTTTATTTTAATTCTGGATCTATAATGGCCGCATTGAACTCAGGATCCAGTTTTTTATATAGTTCAGCAGGTTCAGCCACAAGGATGATTTCCATCGTCGGACCGCAATGCAACTCCAACAGATGTCCACCCTTTACCGAACCGTCTTCTATCGCAGCACTGAAATGTGTATGAGCAATGGGTTTACCCTTGTACCAAGCAATATCACCAATAAAAGATGATACCTCCGAAACTCCAATCGGAATGACCTTGAACTTTTTCTTGTCGTAATCAAACCAACCGGCTTTGGCAGACAAGGCATCGCCTAAGCCTGTATAATGACCGCTTTTAATATTATTCTTTCTGGCAAACTCCGTTAAGCCCGCTACGATCTCATCACCTTTTGTAAAGATCAGGAGATAGGTTTTGGTTTGTCCTGCGGTGCTAAGCAATTTCACTTTCAAACCTGGAGCTTTACCATCTTCGAGTGTTTTGGTCGTATCTGCATATTCCTGACCATAAGTTTTGGTATTGAACAAAACCATTGTTGTCAAAATACACAGCGTAGTCTTTATTAAGTTTTTCATAATGTAATATTTAGAGTCAAAAAAGACCCGAATCATCAGGTCTTAAATTATTATTTTGCTATCCTGTAATCTGCTACAGTATGATATTGGATCTTGTTTCCTTCGAATACGAAAGAATCTGTTCCCACAGGAATCTGAGCAACATTGGAATCGCTATTCCAAACAATATAGGCTACATTTCCTTCGATCAGCTTTTGATCCATTCCGAAAGCAGAACCTGTTGGGATTACTGCAAAAAATTCTGCAAAGAACTGACGGATATTTTCCAAACCTTTCACGATCCCTTTGGGAGTAAAGATCACAGATGTTTCTGTATAATCTTCCAAGATCGCATCCAGATTATTATTTCCAAAAGCTGTTAAGTGATGTATCAAGATCTCTTCTACGTTGTTTTCCATTTTATTTATAAATTTAATAATTAATTGTTTTGATTTAAAAAAGGTTTGATATCAGCCCAAACCGAAGCAAAATTGACCAAGAATGCCGGATGAGGTGCGTTCGGAATAATCGCCAGCTGCGCCGTCGGAATCATCTTATACGCGGCGATAACAGTATCTAAAGGCGCATTTTGGTCTTTTTCACCAGCCATTACCAACACAGGACATTTGATCGCGCCAAGAATGCTTTGATCGATATTCAAATCATTGTAATACGCACTAAGCGTACTAAACCATTCATCGATCCTTTTCGGTTCCGGTCTTATCGCCAACTGTTGTTTCCAAAAGACTTCATCCATTGCCGAAAAACTTTTATAATTCATCTTGAATTCACGAAATCCCTTCTTCCACTCTCCTGCTCCGATTGCCACTAATCTATCGATCCTTTGCGGGTATTGTTTAGCAAAGAAATAACCCGTGTAGGCACCGTCACTAAAGCCTAAAATAACAACTTTATCTGTGGTGACCTTTGTAATCACTGCATTCACATCTTTAGCTTTTTGCTCATAAGTAGGCGTTTTTGAGCCCATCTCAGAACGGCCGTGTCCACGTGTCGAAATAGAGATGACCTGATGATCCTGTGACAGACTATCAATGATCTGTCCCATCTCCAAAGGTGACCCTACGATCCCGCCGTGCAAAACGACGATCGGGCTTCCTTTTCCATACACTTCATAATAGATCTTTGCATCGTCTGACTGAACATATTTTCCTATAGACGTATTATTACCATATGGTATAGAGCTTGCTACCGCATTACCTTGCATAAAATATCTAAGTGCCTTACCATCCTGACCAAATGCCGAAATAGAGATCAGCAAAATGAAAAGAGACAATAGCTTTTTTTGTCTTAAAAATCTAACGATCATTTTTATTAAATTTGTTAATTGATTAATATGGTACAAATTTCCCACTATCTAAGATAATCCACCCATAAACAAGTTTAAGAATTCGCATTGATCTATGTTAACGCGCTTTCTTAAAAATGATCATTGGCCTACATTTTTCTCAAACCAAGCAATGTATGAATCGACCGCTGTTTTGATAAAATCTTTAGTTCCGCTTTCTTTTAACTGACCTTCTTCGTCAAACAGGTCATTGACGTGTGCAATGTACACCTCCGGTTGCTGCATCGTAGGCATATTCAGAAATACGAGACTTTGTCTTAAATGATGATTGGCTCCGAAAGCAGAAAGATTCCCTGGCGAATTACTGAAAATTGCGGCAGGTTTTTTATCCCAGACGCTTTTCCCATAAGGTCTTGAACCCACATCAATCGCATTTTTCATTACCCCCGGAACGGAACGATTATACTCAGGTGTGATAAAGATAACACCATCGACTGCCGACATTTCTGTTCTGAACTTTGTGATCGCTTCAGGTACTTCATTGTGATCATCAAAATCCTGATTGTATAAAGGAATATCATTTAGATCAATCAATTTAAAGTCAAATCCTTCCGGTGTAAAATCTAAAAGCGCTTTGCCAATTTTCTTTGAAAATGATTCTTTTCGCAGACTTCCTGCAAGAATCCCTATTACTTTGCTCATCGTTTTGTTTGTTTTACAATTTTGCCGGCAAATGCCAGCAAAATTTAAATTAGAATGAATGAATTAATTACATCGTCATACCGCCATCAATCGCAATGGCCTGACCAGTCATATGTTTTGCCTGCGAAATAAATATCACAGCATCGGCAATATCTTGTGGGGTTTGATCAATTCCTTGAGGAATCAGCGATGTTTTGTTTCTTTCCCAAGATTGTTCTTCAGTCTCACCTTCCAGTTTCCATCGGTCTGCAACACCGCCTTCTCCACGCCACATTCCTGTACCTACTATTCCTGGACAAATGGCATTGACTGTAATTCCTGTAGTCGCTACCTCCTTTGCAATACTGTTTGTAAAACCGATCACTGCAAATTTTGAAGCAACATAATGAGACAAATGAGCCATTCCCATTTTACCGGCTATGGATGCACTATTGATTATCGCACCCGAACCTTGAGATTTCATAATTTCAAGCTCAGCTTTTGTGCTTACAAAAACACCTTTGCTATTGACCGACATTATTTTATCCCAGTCAGCTGGTTCTATTTCTTCGATACTTCCAATTCCGACAACGCCCGCATTATTTACTGCAACATCAAGCCTACCGAAAGTAAATACCACCTTTTGAAGGGCTTTTCTCATAGATTCCAGATCCGTAACATTGGCTACAAGACCAATAGCTTTACCACCATATTCTTCAATTTCCTTTACGGCGGTTTTCAAAAGTTCTTCATTGAGATCCGCAATGGCTACAGAAGCACCCAATTTAGCAAATTCTATAGCAATAATTTTCCCTATTCCTCCTCCGGCACCTGTTACAAATACCACTTGATCTTTTAAATTTGACATATCTTTATTTTAATGATTAATAATTTATCCTGTTTTTTTATTGAATTTTAGCTAGGTTTAAAATTCATTTTTGATGTTCTGATTTTACAATCATTCGTAATGGTTGATCTTTTGTAGCATAGGCATTTAGCCAGTTAAAAAAAGTAGTAACTTTATTTCGAAGATTGATCAGTGAAAAAAGGTGTACGAAAACCCAGATCAACCAGGCAAAAAAACCGTTGAAATGTTTGAAAGGTCCCGATGTAAGGTCCGCAACAGCTCTATTCCGGCTGATGATCGCCATTGAGCCTTTATCATTATATTTAAATGGAGATAATGCTGTTCCCTTGGATTGCGAGATCAGATTCTCAGAAAGCTTTTGAGCCTGCTGGATGGCGACCTGAGCCAATTGCGGATGTCCATTTGGAAAAGCCGCATCGGCTGTCATTATACTGGTGTCTCCCAATGCATAGATATTCTCCGTTCCTGACACTTTGTTGTAAGCATCCACATTAAGACGCTTTCCTCTTCCGTAGCTTTTTTCCGGAATACCTTTAAATACAATCGCAGTGACGCCGGCTGTCCAGAGTAGATTTTTTGTTTCAATCTCGGTTCCGTCTGCAATGTAGACCACGTCATCAACATAATCTTTTACCAACTGCCCCAGTTTTATCTGAATTCCCATCTTTTGCAGAGATTTTGTCGCATATTCCTGAGAAGGCTTACTCATAGGTGCCAAGACAGTAGGAAGTCCATCGATTAAGTGAATATCAAAAGGTACATCTTTGAGTTCCGGATAATCTTTTAAAAGAATATTTTGTTTAAGTTCACTCAACATTCCGGCAATTTCTACACCAGTTGGTCCACCACCAGCAACTACAAACGTTGTAAGCTTTTTGCGTTCCTGAAGATTTTGCGTCTGCGTTGCTTTTTCCAATCTGTCAAGGATTGTATTTTTCAGGCTAATGGCATCTACAATGGTCTTCATCGGTAATGCATTCTTTCTGATATTCTCATTTCCGAAATAATTGCTGACAGTTCCTGTGGCAATGATCAGTTTGGAATAGGAAAGTTCCCCATTGTTCAGAATAATCTTATTTTCTTCCGGCTTAATCTCCAAAAGCTCACCCATTCTGAAAGAGAAATTGGAGTGTCCCCTAAAGAATTTTCTGAATGGATAACTGATATTTGAGACATCCAAAAAGCCTGTGGCAACCTGATACAATAATGGAGGAAAAAAATTGTAATTATTCTTATCCACCAGAATGACCTTTGATCTGTAGTCATTTTTTAACAGGCGTTTGGCAATCTCAATACCTGCGAAGCCACCACCTATTATTACTGTTGAATTGTTATTTAATTCCATAATTTTCTTTACTTAAATAATAGTACAATACGCTTTTGAATTTCGATTGAACTATTTTACTATAACAAATTTATGAACATCTAGGCCACTATTCAATGCGTAAATGGAAGGAGTACATATCTAAAAGATTGTTTGTGAAATTTTATAAGCAAGAATACCTATATGACTATTTTATGACCTTCAATTCTGATCCCGGAAGTATAATTTTAATCGTTTTAATCCTTCCAGAAGAACTTCTCTCGGACAACCTATATTAATTCTCAGAAAACCTTCGCCCGCTGCACCGTACATTGTTCCTGCATTCACCCAAATCTTTTGTTCTTCAAGTAAAATTTTGGATAATTCGTCCGACGTTTTATTCAAAGAATTACAGTCCAGCCATACCAGATAAGTAGCTTCCAAAGGGAGAACTTTAATTTCAGGTATATTTTTTTTTATAAATTCTAAAAGATATTGATAGTTTCCGTTAAGATAAATTTTCAATTCCCGCATCCATTCCTTTCCATTTTGATAGGCCGCAATCAATGCAGTGGCAGCGATCGTATTTGGATAACTGGTTTCCTGAATTTCAAAGGTTTTATGAATTTTGTTTAAGACATCAATGTTTTCAGAAATGACATATGAAATCGGCAAACCTGCAAGATTAAATGTCTTGCAGGGCGACCCGCAACTTACCGAGTTCAAATTATAATTTGCTGCCACGGATGTGAAAGGAATATGGTGATAACCTTCATAAACCAAGTCTGCGTGAATTTCGTCTGAAACAACCATTACGTGATGTTTGGCACAAATTTCCGCTATTTTTTCAAGGTCATTTCTTTTCCATACTCTGCCAACAGGATTATGAGGATTACACAGTAAGAGAACCTTCGCTGTCGAATCGGATGCTTTTATCTCCAAATCATCAAAATCAATTTCGTAGGCTCTGTTGATGTAAATGAGATTATTCTCCATCACACCAAATTCACAGTTTTCGAAGAAATTATAAAAATGATTATAAACGGGTGGCTGAATAATAATATTTTCCCCAGACTTTACAAAGGTTCTTAAAATTGCGGAAAGTGTAGGAATCATTCCCGGACCAGGCAGAATCCATTCTTTTTTGATATGGTACTGATGAATTTCTTTCCACCATTCGCTGATTGCCTCAAGAAAATTGTCCGGAACCAAGCCATAACCAAAAACACCTTGAGACACTTTTTCCACGATTACTTCTGTAATTTCGGGTGCAGTTCTGAAATCCATATCTGCGACCCACATTGGCAAAACCTCAGCATCTATTTCTAAATCCCATTTTACAGAATTCGTGCCTCTTCTTTTAATAATCTCGTCAAAATTATATTCGTTTTCCATCCCATTTCTATTTTGAATCCATATATTTTTTGAGGTCGGAAATACTTTTTATCTTCAGCTCGTCTGCCTGTTTTTTGCGCATCATCAAAGCATAAGAGTTATTAAACCCAAGCGGTTTCAGCCACTGGATTCCATATTGTTTCCTGAATTCCGTATCTACGAATTTATACGTCTTATCAGCATTTTGAGAAACCGTTTGAACGGTCTTTTCTGATGGCTTTAATAAAACTAAAAGTCCTGTTCCGGTGTATTCAGGGTAAAAATCGATGGCATCGTTCATTAGTGCGTCAAAACAGATTTTCGTTCCACCCAATCCTGTTTTGGTTTCCACTTTATAATTGGTGTAGCCTTCAATCATTATTTTGTAGATTTCAGTAAGAATATACTGTTCCCCAAAAATCTTTGAACCAATGCGAATTGTTGAACCACTTCCCTTTCGTGGAACTTCATATAATTTAGTTTTAATTAAAAAATCCTTCGCAATTTTCTCAGGCGTTTGATTAAGATAATCCGAACGGTAATTCAAATCTGTCATTATCGAATCGTTGAATTTCCCAGCAAGTAGATTCAAAGTTTCTTCAAGTTCAGGAAATTTTTCTAAAGTTTTCGTCTTGATAATCGGTGCCGCAAAATAAGGTGGGAAAATCTTTTTATCATCCTTCAAAACGTACAAATCATAGGCTTTGATTCTTCCGTCTGTGGAATATCCGCTGATCAGATCCAGTTCACCTTCATAAGCTGCCTTGTACATAACGGCATCGCTCACGACTTTAGGATTGACATTCAAACCATAAACGGACCGCAGTCCCAAATCGCCGTCCTGCCTTCCCATAAATTCAGGTGTAAATCCTGCCTTCAACTTATTATCTGAAACGGAATTCATCAAATAAACACTTCCAAATAGCAATAAAATTGCAGGAATGATGTATTTTAATTTCTTAAAAAACTGATAACCTGATTTCTGCAAAACAGCAATCATCTGGTCGAGTAAAATTGCCAATAATGCTGCGGGAATAGCGCCTGCCAGAATCATATTGGTATTGTTCAAAGAAATTCCGCCAAAGATAAATTCGCCCAAACCACCTGCTGCAACAAAAGAAGCCAGGGTCGCCACGCCAACATTGATAACCGCTGCCGTTCTGATTCCCGCAATAATCACAGGCATTGCCAAGGGAAGTTCAACTTTGAAAAGCATTTGTTTTCGATTCATTCCCATTGCTTTTGCCGCTTCAATGACGCTTGGGTTCACACCGGTAATTCCTGTAAATGTATTTCTGATAATCGGTAAAAGTGCATAAATCAACAATGCGACAATGGCCGGCGTTGCGCCAATTCCAAATGCGGGAATCATAAAACCTAATAATGCAATACTTGGAATAGTCTGTAAAATTCCTGCAAAACCTAAAACCGGACTCGATAATTTTCTTTTTCTCGCGATTAAAATTCCCAATGGTAAACCCACAATAATCGCTAAAAGTAATGACAGAAAAGTTAATCCCAAATGCTGTACCACCTGAGTCAGTAATTTTTCGTGCTGTTCTATGACGAACTGCCAAAGACTTTGTTGCGTCATAAGATTTGTAATTTTCTGTATTCGTTAAATCCTCTGATCAACGTTTCATAAGCATCTGTATTTTTCTGTTCTGAACTTAATGCCTGTAACGCATTCCAAACAGTTGTCGATTCATTAAAATCAAAGTCAGTGGATAAATTTTCTATATTGATAAATGAATTCAAATCAATTACCCTCGCGACCTGATATTCCAATAAAAGTCTGTTTTCGGCAAAGAAATCTTTTACAAAATCATTTTTCGGGCAATACAACATTTCTTTTGGAGTTCCGGTCTGGATAATTTTTCCTTTATCCATCAAACAAATCCGATGTCCCAATTCAAATGCTTCCTGTACATCGTGGGTCACGAGAATAATAGTTTTATTTTTAAGCTCTTCCAAAGATTTGAATTCTGAGTGAATATCAGCTTTCGTAATATTATCTAAAGCTCCGAAAGGTTCATCCATCAAAAGAATTGGCGAATTGGCAATAAGAGCCCGGGCGATTCCTACTCTCTGCTGTTGGCCACCACTCAGTTCAGAAGGAAAACGTTGGAGCACATCTTGGGGAAGGTGAAGTTTGTACAGAAGTTCTTCGGTTCTGTTTTGAATTTCCTTTTTGTTCCATTTTAATAATTCCGGTACTACAGCGATGTTCTGCTTAATGGTGTAATGCGGAAACAATCCAGAATGCTGCATTACAAAACCGATTCCCATTCTGAGCTCTTCCACATTTTGACTACGGATATTTTTTCTGTCAATCAAAATATTTCCCGAATCAGCTTCTATCAGCCGGTTAATCATTTTTAAGGTTGTCGTTTTACCACAACCGCTGGTTCCCAAAAGCACCAATATTTCCTTATCATTGGCCTGAAAAGAAATATTGTCTACTGCTGGTTTTCCGTTGAAACTTTTCGAAACCGATTCTACTGCTATCATAGGCGGTTATTTAGCAAGTCTGATTCCCGTGAACTGCCATTTCAAGCCAGTTTGGAAAAAGTTACGGTATGTATTTCTGCTGTGTCCCATTGGTGTGGCAACAGATGCCCCGCGCAAAACCATTTGATTGACCATAAATTTTCCGTTGTACTCTCCTACTGCGCCGGCTTCTTTCTTAAATCCAGGATAGGGCAAATAAGCAGAGTTCGTCCATTCCCAACGGTTTCCCCAATCAAAATAATTAGAAGCCACTTCCCATTCAGCTTCTGTGGGGAGACGCATTTCTTTCCAGGAAGCGAAGGCTGAAGCTTCGTAAAAACTGATGTGACAAACGGCATCATTTAAATCTAAGTACTCAAGTCCATTTAAAGTGTAATTCATCCATTTCCCGTCAATCAAATGCCAATACAGAGGAGATTTTGCTTCATTCTGTTTCACCCAATCCCAGCCTTCAGCGTGCCAATGTCTGAAATCCTGATAGCCTCCAGCTTCCATAAATTCTAAATATTCTCGGTTAGAAACTAATCGGTCAGCAATTTCAAAATCATTAAGATACACCTTATGTCTTCCCAACTCATTATCAAAACAAAAACCTTTCCCTTCAAAACCAATTTCATAAATTCCTTCATTAAAATGAATCATTTCGATATTTTCAGATTGTACCTTTTTCGAAACATCTTCATTTTTATAAGCAGGAAAAAGTGGATTGTGACCTAAAATATATTTGATGTCAGTTAGTAATAGTTCCTGATGTTGCTGTTCGTGATTGAGACCAAGTTCGAGTAAAGGTTTAATTTCTTCCGTTAAATATTCCCTTTGAAGAAAAGCATCCATTTGCTCATCAACATATTTTCTGTATTTATAAATGTCAGAAACGGACGGACGACTCAGGTTTCCTCTGTCTGTACGGATGACTCTGGCACCAATTGTTTCATAATAACTGTTGAAAACGAAATTATACTGCGCATCGAAAACCTGATAATCAGGAAAATTGGGTTCTAAAATAAAAGTCTCGAAGAACCAGGTCGTGTGACCCAAATGCCATTTCGGCGGACTTACATCGACGATAGGTTGAACCACGTAATCCTCAATTTCTAAAGGTTCACAGATTTTAACAGAATGATTTCGAATTTCTGAATATTTCTCTGCCCAATTGGTTATTGAATTTGGAATCGTAAGAGCGGAATTTGTTTTCATTGGAATTAATTTTAAAATTAAAAAACCTGCCAAATAGAATCTACAAACCAGTTTTTGGAATCGGTAACCTCATCGATAATATGAAATTTTGCATCTTTTGCGAGTCTGCTGATATCGTCCTGAGAAAATTTTTGTGATATTTCCATATCAATCAATTCATTTTCTTCAAAATGAAAAGCCTGATTTCCGATGTGTACATTTTGTTCAGTAAGACTTACGAGAAAACTTCTACACTCTCCTGATAATGGGTTATAGGTCTGATAATGCTGAAAATTCAGAACATCGAAATCCGCTTCCAGTTCGCGATTCATTCTGATAAGAAGATTCAGGTTGAAAGATGATGTGATTCCTGCCGCGTCGTTATAGGCATTGAGAATGGTATGCGGATTTTTTTTCAAATCAAAACCAATAAGAAGAATGTCGCCACGATTCAGTTTTCTCCTCAATTCCCGGCAGAAATGATGAGATTCCTCCAAATACATATTGCCGATATTGCCACCAAGAAACAATACAACTTTTCTTTTTTGCGAAATAGACATTGCCTTGTCCAGCATATCAAAATATTCGCCTTCCAAAGTTTTAATCTCCAGATTTGGCAAATCTCTCCTAAATTTTTCATCTAATACTTCCAGAATATGTCCCGAAATATCGATTGGCATATAAGTAAAATCGATATTTTCTTTGGTTAAATACTCAAGAAGATAACCTGATTTCAGAGCATCACCGGCGCCCAGTTCAATTAAATCAAAAGGTTCATTATCTGTCAGTATAATTTTTGCCAACTGCTCTGTTTTATTTTTGAAAATATCGACTTCGCAATTGGTCAAATAATACTCAGGCATATCCATAATCTGCTGGAAAAGTTTGTCGCCAGCCTCATCATAAAAATATTTTGAATGTAATTTTTTGGGACTGCTTTTTAAACCTTCCAAAACGTCCGCCAGAAAGGTTTTCTTTGAGTAGTTTTGCGTATGGAATTCTGTTTCTGCCTGTAAATTCATAAATTTTGTTTTTTGGGTTTTAGAGAACTACAACTATCTTGCCGCCACCGGAATTGGATTCCATAAAAGAATGCGCTTCCGAAATTTCTTCTAGTTTGAAGACCTTTTTTATTTTGGGGTGAATGTTGCCATTCTCTATTTCATTGATAAATTCCTGAAAATATTTTCCATCCACCCGCATTTGCCCACTATCGTAAACCGTGAGAAACGTTGCAGCAGGAATATAATCCATTGGTTCAAATTCTTTGATGGACCATTGTTCAGAAAGCATTCCTGTCATACAGACAATCCCTCCCCGAGCCACTGATGACAAAGAATCTTTTAAAGTGGATGTTCCTACAAGTTCTAAAATCTTGTCAACTTTCAGGTCTTGTTCTGATATTTGTTTTGAAAGATTCCCATCGTCAATCAAAACTTCATCAGCTCCGTTTTCCATCAATAAACTTACTTTATCGTCATTTCGGGTGGTGCTGATGACTTTCAAACCTTTCGATTTTGCAAGTTGTGCCGCAAGCATTCCAACAGAAGAAGTTCCACCACGAATCAGCAGTGTCTCGCCTCTTTTGATAGTGAGTGCTGAGAATAAAGAACCATATACGGTCTGGAACATCTCAGGTAAAGCGCCTAAAACATCCCAAGGCAAAGAACTTTCAAAACTTGAGATAACCGTTTTTGGCAAAACGGCATACTCTGCATAGCTTCCGTCAAAATCTCTGCCCATTCCACCCATAAATGCCGCTACCTTTTGACCTTTCCGGAATTCATCTGAAGGGTCTTCAACAATCTCACCAACACATTCGATTCCTAAAACTCTGGGAAAATGAACACCTTCTGAATAACCTTTTCGGGTCATCACTTCAGAACGATTCAGCCCGAAGGATTTAATTTTTATTAAAACCTTCCCCTGCGAAGCAGACGGGATTTTGCGATCTTCCAGTCTGAGATTTTCAGGACCACCTGCTCTGTAAAGTACGACAGCCTTCATTATTATTAAACTATAGTTTTTACGTTATTAAATAAATATCTGAAAATTTTCCATTCGTTATTTATTTTTTTAAATACAAAAAAATCCTGACTTGTTTTCAACACATTTAATTTGGTTTCACTATCTTTTACCGATGTCTCTGCAAAAGCCGTTACAAAGGCAAAATCTCCTGCTAGCACTACATCCTCAGCGGAGTAACTAATCGTAAAATCAGTTTTGCTTAAAAAACGTTTTCTGCGGTTGTTTTTAAGTTCGAGTGCTGTGATACTTTTATAATTATCCGGTATGAATAAAGCATCATCCGCATAAAAATCACCTATTAATTCTGTCTTTGCGAGATTAATTGTTTTAGCATAATCATTTACTCGGCTAATGATCATTTCTTTTTCATTTGACATAATTTCTAAATTTTAATTATAGTGAGTGATAATCAAAATATTTGTAAACTATCACAGTACAAATATCTAATGATTGACAGACAGATACCAATAAACAATTACAATAAATACCCTTGAACTAGTTTAAGAAAACCACTGATCTTGAAAATTGAATAAGATCTTCAAGTGGGTTGCAAATGTGAAATGGATATACTTTTCTGAGGAATATCCATTTTTTACAATGACTATTACGGGTAATTTTGCCTTTGTAGATCTGCAATCCGGAAGAGCAAGAACAAAGTTCAAAAATACCTTTCTTCCACATTAACCCAAACTTAACAATATTCAAAATAAAATGTTCTTAAAAAAAATACGTTCAGAAGAGCTATAACTGCTATAATGTCATTCGTAGGTATTTTCTTTGCCAATGGTCAGGATATTTCTATGAATGATGATGATGATGAAGATTTCAAAAAGAAGATTGGAGTTTCTACAGTTATGGGACACGCAATAATTAAAAACAATAAAAAGAACAAAAAAAATTTCAGTGCGCCGACTCTTGGCATAAATCTGAATTACTGGATAACACAAAAATGGTCTTTAGGACTACATTCAGACCTGATCTTCGAAAATTTTGTGATTGAGGAAAATAATGGCTCCAGAGAAAAATCCTATTTAGAGAGAGAGTATCCTTTATCAATAAATGCAGTAGTTATCTATAAACCGCTAAAATCTTTAGGGATAATGGGCGGCGCCGGCAAAGAATTTAGTAAATCTAAAAACCTTACAATGATCGTAGTAGGTCTTGAATATTTCTATGAACTCTCCAAAAAATGGGAAATCGGGCTTTCAGTTACTTACGAAATGAAGTTAAAATCTTATGACACTCTAATGATTGGTCTTGGAATAACCAGGTTTTTTGATTTGAAACAGGATTAAATGTCACCACTCTCATCTCGCTAAACGATTAATAAGGGACTATTACAGCAAACTGATCTAAGCTTTGATCTTTTTGTAAAAACTTACAGTGATCAAAAAACCAATTAAAGCCAATACTGCTCCAACGAGAGCCGGATACTGGTAAGAAAATCCCAATGCAAGCGGAACCCCGCCTAAATAAGCACCTGCCGAGTTGGCTATATTGACCGCAGATTGGATGAATGCGCTCCCCATCATTTTGGATTCGGGAGCAGCATTAATAATCAATAAGCTAATAGGAGATGCACCTGCCATTGAAAAAGCACCACACAGAAAAGCACATATCAAGGACACAGCTTTTATGGAAGAGAATAGGTAAATGGTAAGAAGTATAACAGCCATAGAGGCTAAAATAATTACAATTGTTTTACGATCTCCAAAACGATTTGTCAATAAACTGCCTATGAAATTGCCAATCACCATTCCGCAACCAACCAAAATCATTATATAAGCTAAACTCTCAGAAGAAAATCCTGATACAAAAGTCATTAAAGGAGCAATGTAACTTAGCCAGGCAAACAAACCTCCAAATCCCAATGCACATATCGCCAGTATGATCCATATCTGTTGTTTCTTTAAAAATTTAAATTCGTCCCGCATACTAACATTCTTTTTCATCTTAATGTCCGGAATCAACAAGTATATAAATAATAAAGAAAGCGCTCCTATCAACGAAATGATAACAAACGCAATTTCCCAGGAAAATAATTGTCCTAAGTAAGTCACTAACGGAACCATTGCCAAATTGGCAACCGTTAATCCTGTAAACATTATGGCAATATTCTTTGCTTCCTTACCTGGCACAGCTAATTGGGCGGCCACCACAGTACCAACACCAAAAAAAGCACCGTGTGGCAATCCCGCCAGTAACCGCATAATTACCATTAATGTGTAGTTATAAGAAATAGCTGATAATAAATTGAAGACAATAATTAACATCATAAAAAGCATAAGTACTTTTTTAGGAGGAAATCTTAAAGCAGAACTAATCAGAACAGGAGCTCCTATAACCACCCCCAAAGCATACGCTGAAATAAAATTTCCGGCTTCCGAAATTGTTGTACCAAGTGATGTCGCTACATCCGGAATCAGGCTCATCATTGCAAACTCTGTTGTTCCTAAACTTAATCCACCCAAAGCCAGTGGAATCAATCTTTTGTCAATCATATTAAAACAAACTTCATTATTATTTTGCAGCTTCACTTTTTGTGCAATTTTGTAAACAACCTTTAATTAACGTTTTCAGAACTAAGTGAAAGCCCAATTACCATTAGCTTCGATTTATTCTGGACAAATACCGTAGAAAATAAATAACAAAATACTACTGTATTTGAATTTACAATCACAAAGTGAATAATTTGCAAAAATACTATAAGCTTTGATTACAGAAGGATAATAAAGATTAAGAAAGAACCTTAATATAGTTTAAGATTATTTTTTATGAATTGAAAAAAATGACTGGCAAGTGATCTAGATTTTTTTGAAAATATAATAATGGAAGCTTGATATTGATTTTCATTTTTATCATTTTTTCTAAATCGTCTAAAAAATGGTTCGACATTTTTTTGGTATTCTATCCAAGACCGAAACATCTAATTAAATACTTACTATTTCGATGCTTATTGCTATTAGTTTTATAAGCAAGATTACTTTAGACATAAGCACAAGGACTTTGTAAAATAAAAGCACAGGATATTACCTATTTTCAATTTGACTTAACAGCACCAAATCATCAATATAGTTGTTTTGAAACTATGCTTTTTGGTAAAAGAACAATCTACTCATTTATAAACAGCATATATTTCTTTCTAAAATTTTATCTGATTATTTAAAATACTTAATTCACGAGTTAACCTTAAAAGCATTTACAGATATCTACAAGTAAAAATTTACAACGTAGTTTTAATCAGAAGATCTAATTTGAGTTTTCTAATATGCATTTACAAAGATTTACAATAATTTTTAATTATGCTCTGAAATTCTCCTTTTCTTTTCTTTGCAATATAAACTTTAACATCGACATATCTTCGCTAACTTTCTTATCAAGAATTTTTGCATAGTGTTGAGTGGTCTTAATATTTTTATGCCCCAGCATTTTACTAACACTTTCAATTGGGACTCCATTCGCCAAAGTTACTGTGGTAGCGAAAGTATGACGAGCAATATGATAAGTAAGCTCTTTATTTATATCACAAAGGTCAGCGATTTCTTTTAAATAAGCATTCATCTTCTGATTACTTAATATAGGAAGAAGTTTTCCACTGTTTAAACAAGTTGGATGATTTGCGTATTTCTCGATAATTTCTTCCGCTTTAGGGAGTAATGGTATATTTGATTTCGTCTTGGTTTTTTGACGTGTAGTGTATATCCATTTATTACCATCTAATCCAATATTAATGTTATCCTTTGTAAGCTTTTGTGTATCTATGTAAGCTAGCCCTGTATAGCAACTAAAAAGAAAGATATATCTCACCTGTGATAAACGCTCATTTTTAAATTCTTTGTTAAACATTAGTTCTAATTCCTGTTCATTCAAGAAAACTCTGGTCACCTCGTTAAAACTCGAGCTATAGTTGAGGAATGGATCTCTTTCAATCCAACCACTAGCGATACATATACGAACAATCTTTCCAAAATTTTTAAGATACTTTACAGCAGAATTGTTATTACAAGATTTTTCGGTTCTCAGATAGAATTCAAAATCGTTTAAAAATGCGAAGTCTATCTTTTTTAAATCAATATCCGAGAGATTAAACTTCCATTTTAGAAATTCTCTTATGTGGCTGAGGCAGGTTTTATATCGTCCTAAAGTTCCTATTGCAAATTCTTTCCCAACAAGTTGTTCCATTCTATTGTTATGATCCAAGAAAATAGGAATAAGTGTTCTGTTAAGTTCATCTTTTCCTAAAATCTTATTTTTCAGAATTTCACAGGTAACTTTTTCGCCGCTCTTAATTAAGTCGTGATAGATGTTATAAACTCTCTGTTCAAAAGTTTTAAGATAAAAATTAAGCGACTTGACCTCTTCTGTAGTACCACTTACCTTCTGCATTGCTGAACTCCACTTTTTAGGGTTCACTGCACGTTTGGTGCTAATCTCAGTTATTTTCCCATCTATGGTAATACGTAAGTATATTGGGATATCTCCAATAGCATTGATCTTAGATTTTTTCACATAGAAAAGTAGGTTGAATGTCTTGTTCATTTATTTGGATTTTATGAGTTTAAAATTAACTTCAGTAAAAAACATTCACAAGATATTCACTTTCTGAACTGGCTTACTACAGGCGCTTTCCAATCATTTAGTGACCTCATTAGACCATTTGGTTAAGGTCACTTCAGTAGGTCACTTTAGATTATAAAATCCAATGATAAATTTCAAAGAATATTCAACTTTTTAAGCTGTTTTTGAAAAAGCATCGAATTGAATATTCAATTTTCTCAGTGACCTATTTTTCCCGATGTTTCAGGTCACTGAATAAGTCACTTTCAGATTGTGTAATTTTGACTCTTTTTGAATAGTCTAAAAACGAAAAAAGCTTTAAAACATATGTTTTAAAGCTTTTTGTGCTATTTTGTTTTTATAGCTGCGATCCGGACGGGACTCGAACCCGCGACCTCCGCCGTGACAGGGCGGCATTCTAACCAGCTGAACTACCGGATCAATTTTCTTTTAAAGTTAAAATTGTAAAAACTTTGCGATCCGGACGGGACTCGAACCCGCGACCTCCGCCGTGACAGGGCGGCATTCTAACCAGCTGAACTACCGGATCTTTTCACAATTTTCAGAAGTGTTACCCTTGATTATTGTGGTTGCAAATATATAGCTTTTTTCATTATCTACAAACTTTAGCAATGAATTTTATGCAAATTAACTATAAATTACACATTATCAATTCTATTAGTTTTGTTTTCGATTATCATTACTTAAATTGGCATTAAATTAAAGCATAAAATTACATTATGATATAATTAAGTAGTTTAATGAAGATGAAATTACTTAACCAGCACTTGAAAGAAAAGAAAATGGGTGGATGAGAATAATCAAAACGAAGGCAAACAATAAAGTAATATTTATGATAATCAATACATCACTTATTGTTATTTTTGTAAAAGAAAACTAATATCTATAATGAATCGATATTCATTGCTCATTCTAATATTTTCTTGTCATTTAGTATATTCTCAAGAAATAAATATTGATAAATTGTCTAATACAATATATCAATATAATAATCAACAGAATTATAAAAAATCACAGGATACTCTTCTTAATTTGCTTGAACAAGAAAATATAATTCCCAGAGATAAGATCGAAATCAATATCTTGCTATCTTACACTCATAAAAGGCTGCAGGATTATACATTTGTTAAATATTATTTGTCACAAGCCAACACTATCGCCAGAGAAAATAATCTTACAGAATTATATAATAAGATCAGTGTGCAGTTTGCCTTTGCCTATTTTGATACCCAGGATTACAGCAAAGCGGCAAAAATTATGGAAAAGATCTCCAGTGATGATTATAGAAATATTTCTACAGAGGATAAAGCAAAGATAATAATGCAGGAGGGTTATATTTATTACACCCATAAAGATTTTGTGAATGCTGATATCTACTATGAAAAAGCAGCTTTATTAATGCAAAAAAGCAGCTCGTGCGATTTGCCTATTATTTATGGAAAAAAAATACAACTTTATTTTTCTCTGAATAATCTGGACAAGGCTGCACAATATTACAATTTGGGAATAAGAAAGGCGAAAAATTGTAAAATAATGAAATATGAAATTTATCTCGCTGAAGTGATGATGAATTTCTATAAAGAAAAGAAAGATCCTGTAAACGCATTAAAATTCACAAATAAATATGACTCACTGAGTAAAATATACAGGGCATCTGAAAACCTTCAGAAATTGCACCTTGACCGTAACCTTAAAGTACATAAGACAGAGCAGGAGGTAAAAAAATTTAGTATGATTAGTACTGTAATTTATTTATTGGCTATTTTAATCCTTTGCGTTATAATCTATTTTATAGTTAAATACGCAATAAGAGTTAGAAAAAACAATATCGCCTATCTTAGCGAAATTGAGTCGATGAAACAGATATTATTAAATCATCATCAAGAGAAGAACCAAAGTGCCGAAATAAAATTAAATAATAAACAACTTATGATCATAAGTATGATAAAAAACGGAAAAACTAACAAGGAGATTGGAAAAGAATTTAACATTACCGAAAGTACCGTGAAATATCATATAAAAAACATCTATGAAACTCTAAATATTAAAACAAGAAAAGATTTGAATGACATTATTTGAGTTTTACAAAAAAAATATCTGATTATTAAACACTTATCATTTAATTGATCTTACAGTATTGCATACTTCGTAAGGGATAGTTTTAAAAACTGTCCTTTTTTTGTACCTGTATTTTTAAAAACTGTACTTATTTCATACTTATAAACTCTTTTGTTTTTAAACTAATTAAGTTGCTTTGCATAAGAAATATAACCAAAACTAATGCTGATTTTTAAATTGAAATTTTGGAAAGCAATCAAGATATGTTTACTGAATGGAATTCCACTTAAATTTAAAGACATCAAGTCTGTGATGGAAACAATAATTTAATCAGGTCTTCCAAACTGATAACCCCATTAACTTCTCTGTAGCTTGATAGACAGTTTCATATAATTCCCAAATCTTTCCTAAACTGTTAATAAAACTTTAATAAAAACTACCCTATAAAAAAAACTTAAAATGATTATTGATATGAGTATTATGAAAAAACAATCGGAATTTCTCAAAAAGTATTTAATGGCTTTTATAATTGTGCCTGTCTCACAATACACAATGGCTCAAACTGGCAATGTTGGGATTAATACAACCAATCCCACTTCTACCCTGCATGTAAAAGGTAAAGGAAATACATCATCAACAGAAACTTTCAAACTTGAAAATTCAAATGGAACAAATCTGTTTAGTGTTAACGATGATGGAACTGTTTCCGGAACGGTTGTTTCGAATCTTGGAAGCAACGGTACTGGGATCAACGGTAAAAATGCGTTGGTAAAAACCACTACTGAAGCTTCCGGTACCAACTGCGCAAATGGCGGAATAAAGGTAGAATCAGGGCTGGATGATAACAATAACGGTATTTTAGACGCTTCTGAGGTTACCGGTCTTAAATATGTTTGCAACGGAACTCATGGAACCAATGGTACAAATGGCCAAGGAGTTCCTACAGGTGGGACAACCGGACAGGTGCTTTCAAAAGTGGATGCTACGAATTACAATACGCAATGGGTAACACCGGCAGGTGGTGGAAGCGGAGCCACATTAGTACTTCAAGCCACCAAAACTACCAACGCTCAAATATTGCCAAATGCAAATGGTAGTGGAAGCGGAACTCAGCTCACTGGTGATTTGGTAACCTATAATAATGCCACCACTACCGTTTCTGCCATAGGAACTTACGACAGCAATGGTGTTTTTACTGTAGTACAACCAGGCCTTTATTTTGTGCAGGCAGTTACCCGTTCGCAGGATGCGGCAACAGCAACCAATACTACCAACCAGAACTTATATGTATCTATAAATGGTGGCGGACCTACCGACATTAATTCGTTTCATACTATCTACACAGGTGCCAATAATACAAACTATCCTGCCGGAGTAAAGGGTAAAGGTTATACATCGGGCATGTATTATCTAACTGCAGGTCAAACAGTACGTATCATTGGCTGGAGTTCAAATTCCAGCACGGCAGGTCAACCACTAAAAACCGATGGAAGCTGCCAGTTGATGATCGTTAAAATGTAACAGCTTCATAAAACGAATGAAAATGTCAATGAAACTGAAATCAGACCACGCAAAAAATCATCTCTGATGATCAATAATTGTTTGGGGAATCTAAACAGAAAACCTGAGATAAAACACAGTAGTTATGATTTTATTCAGAAATAAAAATAAAGAATCAAATTTTATAGATATTAAGGAGGAAACAGGTATAAAAACAAGATAAAAGGCATCAACAACAATGTTAATGAGAATAATTCATAAGACTCTTTTCTCGAAGTTAATAGTTTATTTGTAAAGATTATTCCAATATATCTAAATGAAAAAATCGAAAAAAGTAGGTTTCATTCGTTATGAAAATGATAATCTGAATTTTTCATCAATTGTAGTTCGTAAATAATGGAAAACTCCACTATAGAATTGATTTTAGTTTTTTGTCATGAACAAACATAAAAACAAAAAAAGCTTTAAAAAATGTGTTTTTTTAAAGCTTTTTATACTACATTGATATTGTAGTTGCGATCCGGACGGGACTCGAACCCGCGACCTCCGCCGTGACAGGGCGGCATTCTAACCAGCTGAACTACCGGATCTTTTTCACAATGTCCAGAAACATCTTCTTTTATTGTGGTTGCAAAAATACAACTTTTTACCAGTTCTGCAAATCTTTAAAAACAAAAAATGCTTCCCAAGATGGAAAGCATTCATTATCAAAGCTATTTTTTATAAGTGTGCGCTTAATTTCTCCGCGATTACTTCTTTTGGCGTTACACCAACCAATTTATCTACTACTTCACCGTTCTTGAAAATAAGAACTGTAGGGATATTTCTGATTCCGTATTGCATAGAAATATCTTGGTTGTTGTCTACATCTACTTTTCCTACAACAGCTTTTCCTTCAAAATCTGTTGCAACTTCTTCGATAATTGGTCCCAATGTTCTGCAAGGTCCGCACCATACTGCCCAAAAGTCTACCAATACCGGTTTGTCTGATTTTAAAACCGTTTCCTGAAATGAGCTATCTGTAATTTCTAAAGCCATTTTTTTATCTTTTAATTATTAATATTCTTATTTTATTTATCTGATTCAAAATTACCACTTTAAAATGAAAAGCTTATCTATGCTCGACATTTGTATTTTCTATAACGAAGCCTGCAGATATTTCCTTTAATGCACTCACAAAAGCATCAATTTCATCTTTAGTTGTTTTATGACTGAATGAGACTCTTAAAGGGGTACCGTTATCCATTTCATCTTCAGATAAAACCATCATCATTACCATAGAAGGTTTTGAAGCTCCCGATGAACATGCACTTCCCTGTGAAACCGCAATACCTTTCATATCAAGCTGTAAACCTATTAAAGGATTTTTATAAGGAAGCAAAAGGCTTACCACAGTGTATAAACTGTTATCCGCCTCAGAACTCCTTCCGTTGAATTTAACTCCCGGAATCTCTGCTGCAACTCTGTCAATCGTATATTGCTTGATTTCCTGCATATGTAGGGTATAAGCTTCCATATTATTTAATGAAAGTTCTAAAGCCTTACCCAAACCGGCAATTCCTGCTACATTTTCAGTTCCTGCTCTCAAGCTTCTTTCCTGAGGACCGCCAGTAATAATCCCTTTCAAACCACTAGATTTTCTGATAAATGCGAAACCAATTCCTTTAGGACCATGAAATTTATGAGCACTGCAGGATGCAAAATCCACTGGAATATCTGAAAAGTCAAGATTCATGTGCGCCATGGTCTGAACAGTATCAGAATGGAAAAGCGCATTGTTTTCTTTACAAATATTTGCAATTTTTTTAATGTCAACAATATTTCCAATCTCGTTATTGGCGTGCATTAAACTCACTAAGGTTTTTTTATCGGAAGCTTTAAGTAATTCTTCCAATTTAGTTAAATCAATATCTCCTTTTTCATTGGGACGGATATAAGCAACTTCAACTCCTTTTCTGTTTTTCATTTCCAAAATACTTTCAGAAACACATTTGTGCTCCATTGGAGAACTGATAATTCTCTCAACGCCGAGATACTCAACGCTGGATTTTATGATCATATTGTTGGATTCTGTACCGCAAGATGTGAAAATAATTTCTGCCGGAGTTATATGTAGATAATCCGCAATCTGCCTTCTTACATTTTCTATTAAAATTTTAGCTTCCTGCCCGAAACTGTGCGTTGAGGAAGGATTACCGAAATTCATTTTCATCGTATCAACCATTGCGTCGATTACTTCTTCTGAAAGCGGAGTTGTAGCAGCGTTATCTAAATATATTTTATTCATTTTTATTTTGAAGATTTTAATTGTACTGAAGTGAACTGATAATTGGAAGGCACCGAAAAAATAAACCAGGGGTTTGAAAGTACCTGAATTTCCATTCCGCCCGATTCATACATCGGAACTTCTACATACAGTACATTATCTTTTACAGAAATACTTTTAATTTCGTTAATTCTGTGATCACCGGAATTAAATCTTCCCTGATTATACAGTACCACTTTTTTACCAGCCGGAAAAGAAGGATATTTTGCAACAGGCTCACTTCCGGTTTCTACGAGAGACTCCCCTTGTTTAGACTTTATAGCTTCTATAAAATCCTGCTCATTTTTTATAATTTTAAAGCCAGCACCATCAGTACCACCTTGCGATTCTGACATTAAGATTTCTCCTTTTTTCTGCATATCATCAGATTTATTTAAAGCTGTGCTTGTACAACTCATGATCATTGCAAAACACAAAATCAGCAGTTTATTCATTTTATTTTTATTAATCCTTCAAAATTAATGAAAAAATTGGTAATGACCTTCATTTGCCCATTTCAGCATCGGTTTATCTCCCGAAGTATCTCCGAACGCTATGATTTTATCGTACTTATCGTCTGAAATTTCTTTTTTAATGCGCTCTAATTTCTCTTTTCCGTTGCAATTTTTACCAATAAAGTTACCTGTAAAAACACCGTTTTTGAATTCAGCCCGGGTAGAAACAAGATTCATCTGTAATTTTTCGGCAAAAGGTTTAGCCCAAATATCAAGAGAAGCAGTCACCATAAGACTCTGCGTATTTTCTCTATCAATGTTTTTAATAAAATCTAATGCATTTTCTCTTACAATTTTAGGATAATTTTCCTCAAAAAACTGTTTCGATTTTTCTTCAATTTTAGATTGTAACTGGCCTTTTAAAACCGAGCCGATAAAACTTTTCTTCACTTTCTCCGTCTCTGCCAGTTTTAATTTCAGAAGGATGAAGAGTGGAATATGTTTCAAAAACTGCACCCTAAATTTAGAGGGATTGTAGAATTTCAGATACAGAAACATGGTGTCTTTGTAAGTGAGTGTGCCGTCAAAATCAAAACAATACAATTTTTTCATTCTAATCTTTTAATTATTTTAAAATCTGATTAAAGCTTTAATTTTTTAAAGATAAACTCAGGAATATTTCTGATGATCATCATAATAACGCCCCAAACCGGTAAAACGTATGCAATATTCTTTTGTTTTTTAAATGCTGTATAAATACAATCTGCAGCTTGTTTTGGAGTTGCCGTTAATCTTGGATTTAATGGTAAACCTTCCGTCATTTTTGTTGCCATAAATCCTGGTTTTACAGTCAAAACATGAACTTTTTTTTCAAAAAGATAATTTCTAAGTCCGCTCAAATAAGCTGTAAAAGCAGCTTTTGCACTTCCGTAGATAAAATTACTCTGTCTCCCACGATCTCCTGCAACAGATGATAACCCGATGATTGTTCCTGATCTTTTATTTTCAAATTTCTGTGCAAAATAATTGATCACAGGAACTAATTTTGAATAATTTATATCAATAATTTGTTCTGTATTTTTATTGTCATATAAACCTTCTTCCGTACCATCTCCTAAATAGCCTGTTGCACAAAACAGCAGATTCGAACTGATGTGATCGAAATTAAAATAATTGATTTCCTTGGTTAGATCGAGCTCGATAGTTTCAGAAAGCTGCAGAAATTTTACGTCAATGTGTTTTGCAAAACGCTCCGTTGCCTCTCTGTTTGATGTAAAGAGATAGATTCTTTCGTATTTTTCGCCTTCCTGTAAAGCTTTTTCAACAAAAGCCTGCGCTACTTCAGATGTACTTCCGAGAACTATCATTTTTACTTATTATTTAAGATTCTTTTGTGCTGTAAAGACACAAATTTTGAACTTTCTACATTTTTCAGGTAATCTGTCAACGAAGATCTACTCATGCTGTCTTTCGTAAGATAAATTCTTCCTCCAAAATCCTGTACGATTTGATCTAATTGTGAAACTAATTTTTTCAATTTTGAATTCACTTTAAAATCAAGCGCCAAAGTATAACCTTCTATCGGAAAAGAATTGTAAGCTTCAGAATTGTCTTTCCCGAAAAGCTTTAAAACGGCAAGGAAAGAACCATTTCCGCTATTGGCAATCGTTTCAAGAATTTTCTGCATTCCTGCTTTGCCATTTTCCTTCGGAATCACCATTTGATACTGTATGAAACCCGATTTTCCGTAAATCCTGTTCCATTCATTAATGGCATCAAGCGGATAAAAATACGTTTCGTAATCGATGATATTTTTAACCTCTTTTTGAGATTGCTTTTTATAATAAAAATAATTGAAAATCTTTACCGTTAATGCATTTAAAACAAATCCCGGGAAATAAAAAGGAACGGTGGGAGAAAATTTCTTTTTTAATCGTAGAGGATTTTTCAGGAATTTTTGAGGAAGCTCATGTGAAAAAGCATGCTCACCTCTCATCAGAATACTTCTTCCTATATCTTTCCCTTTCTGAAAACAGTCGATCCATGCTACAGTGTAAGTCCAGCTTTCGCTTTCTTCAAAGAGCCTGAATATTTCGTCTAAATTTTCAGCTTTTATGCTTTCCTGACGAATATATGCAGTTTCAATATTTTTCAGCTTAAATCTTGCTGAAAGAATAATTCCCGTTAAACCCATTCCGCCAATTGTTGCGTAGAATTTTTCAGAATTTTCTTCTTTTGAGCAGGTAATAATTTCACCATTTTCTGTCATTAATTTAAAATCAATAACATATTCTGAAAAACAACCTTCAGAGTGATGATTTTTCCCATGTACATCAGATGCAATTGCTCCGCCCACGGTAACAAACTTAGTTCCCGGAGTCACGTATAAAAAATAACCTTGCGGAACAGAAATTTCTAAAACTTCGGATAAAAGAACACCGGATTCACATTCTATAATTCCGTTTAACCGATCGAAACTGATGAATTTATTTAGTTTTTTAGTTGAGAAAATACTTTCACCTAAAGAGGCGTCACCATAACATCTTCCGTTTCCTCTTGCGATAACTTCATTGTGATTCTGTAAAAATTCTTTAATTTTTCTGTAGCTGTCTTCCGACTTCATTTCTTTTTCCACAATAGGAAAATTACCCCAGTTTTTGACTTTTTGTGTGAAATTTGGCTTCATAATTTACAGTAAGTTAAATTGATGGATACTTTCTTTAAAGTAAATCAAGATTAAAAACGAAACAACCCACAAAATCAACGTAATCTGAATATATAGATCTCTGTATAAAATCTTTGTCGGAGATTCTGTTCTGTTATAAACCAAAGTCTGCTGTAAATATCTTAAAAATGCGAAAACAACAAAAATTACCGTATAAAATATACTTGAATGTGATTTCTGCTGAACTTCCGGAGAAAGGGTAAACATCAGATAACAGACAATTGCCAAAGTTACTGAAATTGAAAGTGCAATGTCTGCAAACTGTACATTATATCCATCTAAAGATTTTCTTGTTTTCCCTGAAATCTGCGCGTTGATTAATTCTCCTCTTCGCTTTCCGATAGCTAAAACCAATGCTAAAACAAACGTTAACAGTATTGCCCACTGTGAAATGAATATCCCGGTAATGTAACCTCCTGCTTGAACTCGAAGCACAAAACCAATGGCAATGATACAAATATCAATAATCGGGACATGCTTTAATTTAAAAGTATAAGCCAAATTCATAAGGAAATAAAACACAATGATTGATGCAAATTTCCAGATTGAGGAATCGAGATAAAAATGAGCAAAGAGCGTTAACAGAATATTTGCAATTACTAATCCTATTAAAACACCAATTGCAGTAGGTTTTGAAATAGCGCCACTTGCCAAAGGACGTCTTCTTTTTTCAGGGTGTTTCCTGTCTGCTTCAATATCATTATAATCATTAAGAATATAAACAACGCCCGCGGCTAAAGAAAATATGATAAATGCGAAAATACTTTTAGTAAGTAAATCTAAATTTTTAATATTACCCGAGAAAAAGAGCGGAACGAAAACAAAAAGATTCTTAACCCATTGTTCTACACGAAGCAGTTTTAAATATTTCTTCATTTATGCGGTTTCGATTGCAAAAATAGTGTTTTTCAGACAGAAAACTCTGGTATAAAAATACAAAAAAACCGCTAAAAGCGGTTTTATAAAGTAATATTTTATATAATTAAATAATTATTGACCTTGTTGTGCATCGTTAATCATTTTCTCATTTGCCGTAATTGCAAACTCTACTCTTCTGTTTTTAGCTCTACCAGCTTCTGTATCATTTGATGCAACCGGCATAGATTCTCCTTCTCCTGAAGCGAATAATCTGCTCGAAGCAATTCCTTTAGATACCAGATAAGATTTTACAGAGTTTGCTCTTCTTTCAGATAATTTTTGATTGTAATCGTCTGCGCCCTTGCTGTCTGTATGACCGTAAATGTTGATATTTGTATCTGGGTTATTAATTAAAACCTGAGTTAGTTTATCAAGATTTGTTTTTGCTAAAGCAGTAAGGTCTGACGAATCGAATGCGAAAGTTACAATACTTTCATTCATCGTAATTTTAATACCGTCACCTACTCTTTCAACTTCTGCTCCGGGTAAAGTTTCTTTGATGTCTTTTGCCTGCTTATCCATTTTATTACCGATTACATTACCAGCAACACCACCAATAATCCCACCTAAAACAGCACCTAATGCAGCGTTTTTACCTTTCCCTACATTGTTTCCCAATACACCACCGATTACAGCTCCCGAAGCAACTCCTACTGCAGTACCTCTCTGTTGGTGATTTGAATTTTGCACTGCTTCACAACTTGTTAACAATAAAGCTGATGATAGAAAGAATGCGCTTATATATGTTTTATTAAATTTCATTTTGAAAATATTTATAATTAATTATCTAGTGTAATCCATTCCTGTTCTCTCGAAGTTGTAAACGACTCTTACACTACTTCCGTCAAATGGTACATTTTGCTCTAAAGAGAATTGGTCTGTTGTATTATTGATTACCGTTAAAGTATATCCAGCTGTATTTTGTTTAGCTTTTGTACCGTCTGCAATTTTTTTGAATGTAAAAGTATTACCTTTAATATCAGCTTTTATTGCCTGAATCAGTTTAGGACAAGAACCGCCGCCATTTAAAGTATAAGAACCTGAATAATTATTCGGAATAAATCTCCAGTGGCTTCCTACAAAACACTGTGCATCTGCGCCTTCATCAAAAGGTTTGATTTTGTATTGTTTATCATAATCGATGCTCACAATCTGCCAATCTCCTTTCATTTTTAGAAATTCTGATCTTACAGCTTGTGCATCTTTTGCTTTATTAACTGTGGAACAAGACACTGCAAATAGTGAGATTCCCACTAAGCCTGCAAGTAGTAGCTTTTTCATATTATGGTTTTATTATTTTAACATTGAAGATACCACAAAAAACCGTGCCAAATTTTAATTATTTTAAAAAAAATAAAGCCTGAAAAATTCAGGCTTTATAGTTTATGTTGATCAATATAGCTGATTATTATCTCTTTACAGATTTCTTAGCGGGTCTTGATTTTTTTACTGCTTTTGTTTTTACTGTGTTTGATTTTCCATCATAAAAATTAGTATAAGCATATTCAGCAGCTTTTTTAACATCAATAACACCTCCTGCCTGAGATTTTTCTCCAAATTCATTAGCAGAACTCAGATTGCTCGTTTTTACTAAAGATTCAATAATCTGAGCTGGTTTCAGATTTGGCATATAAGCTAGCAAAACTGCTGCTGCTCCCGCTGCAACAGGGGAAGCCATAGAAGTTCCCTGAAGATATTCATACTTACCTTTAGTAACAGTAGAATAAATCTGTTCTCCCGGTGCAAATACATTGACCATTTTCTTGTTATAATTAGAAAAATCGGCTCTTAATGCATCATTTTTATTGGTACTTGCGCCCACAACCATAACATTATTTACAAACGGTGCTTCGTCTGTAATATTTTTAAAATTGGTTGGATAGGCTAAATGTTCTGCAACATCTTCATTTTCATTTCCGGCTGCTTTTACCAAAAGAACACCTTTATCCTGAGCATACTTAAATGCATCCCAAACTACGTTTTTCCCGGGAGAAACCGGTTTTCCGAAACTCATATTCAGAATTCTTGCACCGTTATCCACAGCATATCTTATTGCATTGGCAACATCTTTATCTCTTTCATCACCATTGGGAACTGTTCTTACTGTCATTATTTTTGCTACTTTCGAAGCAACACCATACTGTATTTCACTACCTTGAGGCGATCCCGCAATAATACCTGCAACGTGAGTTCCGTGGGTTGCATCAGGACCTTCGTAATGATTATTTCCGTAGATTTTTTCTGAATAATCATCATAATGATCTCCTACAATTTCTGCTCTCGGATCATAATTAATATCATACTGCTTCGCCATAGGACCAAAATGATCTAAGGCTTCTTTCATTTCTTCCTTAAGTTTTGATTCTACTTCAGCCGCAGGTTTTCCTGCAAACTCAGGATTATTTGCAATAAGTGATAAAATTTCAAGCGCTGCAGCCTCTTGTTGAGTAGAAGGTTTTTTGTTTTTAATTGTTTCAGCTGTTAAAGGTTTTCCTCCTAAAATTGCTACCATTGCCGGTATCGATTCGTTAATCATAGAATAACGCTGGAAACTTTGCCTTGCATCAACACTTTTTTTTGTGAAAAGTTCTTTCGACTTCATATACATCGCAAATTCTTCCGGCATTTTTGCCTGATTCGATTTGTTTTGAGTAGAATTATCTCCTTCGAAAACCGGCTTGTATTTAGCAACCACTCTTGTTACTTCCATATTATCAATGTCGATATCACCATTTTTACCACCAATAAAATTCCATCCGTGAACATCATCGATATATCCGTTTCCGTCATCATCTTTGCCGTTATTTGGAACTTCATTAGGATTTGACCACATATTTTTAGCCAATCCTGGATGATCAACCTGAACACCACTGTCTAAAACCCCTACAATAACTGTTTTAGGTTTTAAACCTTTTGATTCTAAAAATTTATACGCATTTTCTGTATTTACACCATATACTTTTGTGGTCGCAAAATCTTTGTGATACCAAGTCATCAAATCTTTATCTTCTTTTGACTCAGTTTTTGGCGTTTCCTGAGCTGAAGAATAAGTAAAACCAGCTAAAAAAACTGCTGCTAACAATACTTTTTTCATATGTACAATTTATTTGCAAATGTTTTTTTATCAACTTATGAGCGAAAATAATTTCCACGGGATAAGTTAATATTTACATTTAATATTTTTAATATAAGTAAGAGATTCCGGACCTTTGTTACAAATAAGATCAATAATTGATAAATTTTCTAAAAAACCAAACTTATCTGAGAAGATTTGATAGTATTCTTCAAACTCATATTCTAAAGGTTTTTTGGGTGAAAATTTCTCTCTGAAATTTACTTCTTCCGGATTTTTAAAATACTCTTTATTCAAAGAGTATGCCTTTTCTGTTTTTAAAATATTCTGAACAATTTCGATACTTTTCAAATTGAAATCCAGCAGGAATTTTTCTTTTACATCAAAAATTTTCTCTAATTTATCTTCATAATATTCAAAATATGGGGAACCCTGATATACTGTTTTAATGGATTTCCAGTGAATTTTTTGCCATTCTTCACGATAAGACATCTCGGTATCTTTAAATAAACGATTTCCATTATGAGCAATCGGAATAATTAACGAAAGTTTCCCATTCGCTCCATAGATATTGGTACGATTTCTAAAAGTCTGCTTTGGAAAGCTTTCAAACTGCTCAAAAGTCACTTCATTTTCAGGATTTAAAAACTCTGAAAACCATGAAATCGGTGGTAAATAAAATACCGGTAATAATATATTTCGCATAGTCCTTTATAGAAAAATGAAGTACTTTTTCAAATACTTCATTCTTATTATTTTTATGATTAATTAAATCTCGTCTTCTTTTTTCTTCTTTCCGAATAATTTTACAAAATATTCCCAGCCAAAGAAAAGAATAAGGATCATCGCTGCAACCCACCAATAAGAAGTTTTGTTAGCTTCTCCTGTATTTGTAGCTTTGAACATTCTGTCCCAACGGATTTTAAACGGAGCTTGATAAGAAGAGCTCGAATCTTTAAATGCTCCCTGTAAACTCATCCAGGTAAACATTGGTCTTCCTACGATATTTTCTTCCGGAACAAAACCAAAGAATCTTGCATCAAGAGAAGCATCTCTGTTATCTCCCACCATCATATAATAATCCTGCTGAATTGTATACTGATTCGCTTCTTTTCCGTTAACAAAAATTTTCCCGTTTTTATTTTCTAATTTATTGTTTTCATATTTAGAAATTATCCACTGATACTCCGGTAAAGTTTTCTCATTAAGAGCAACAATGTCTCCTTTTTTAGGAATTTTTAGCGGACCATATTGATCCTGATTCCATCCGCTGTTAATCGGGAAAATAGATTGTGTAGTATCAATTTTTGTTCTTGCTTCATCTCTGTAAGAAACCGCAGATTCTCCTTTAGGCTGGATATCTTCCTTCATATCAATAACCTGAGGAAGTTTTTTGATTTCTGCAGCCGTTTTATCGGTCAAACCTTGGAAAGCATAAACAAACCCGTTCCCGTTTGGAATTTCCTGAACCGGTAAAAATCCAAAAGTATTGTATAAACTTGGAATATCAAGCTGACTTCCTGTATTAACAATATATCTGTGCTGAATTTCCTGATCTCCTAAAACAGTTTCCGGTTTTCCGTTTACAAAAAGTCTTCCGTTTCTCATTTCAAAAGTATCACCTGCAACTGCAACCAATCTTTTCACATAAGGATCTTTTCTGTCAATTGCGGTGTGTACAGAATCTTGAGGGTAATTGAAAACAACAATTTCGTTTTTCTGTGGCTTACTGAACTGGAAAATTCTTTCGTAAGGCAATTTTATTCCGTCAACATAAGATTTAGGATCATCTTTAGGATTTCCAGGTTTTCCAGTATCCATAATAGTTCCCTGTAAGAATGGTATTGCAACAGGACGCATTGGTAATCTGTAACCGTAGCTCCATTTATTTACAAAAAGAAAGTCTCCTACCAATAAAGTTCTTTCCATTGATCCGGTAGGAATACCGAAAGGCTGCGTTACAAAAACGTGAATGATGGTTGCGAAAACTACTGCAAAAGTAATCGATCCAATAAAAGTGTCTTTCTTTTTTGCATTTTTTTCTTCATCAGTAAGATACAAATCATTTTCGTCTTCAATCTCAGTATCTTTAGAATAATTGATTGTCGCCATGTAGATAAAAGGCAAAATAACAGTCAACAACTGATCTTTAAAGAGAGTTTTTCCAAATTTTTTCATCAAATACAGATGAAAAACACTCATCATAATAGGTCCCACAATTGGTAAATATGATAAAAGTGCCCACCATTTCGGGTGTTTTGTTTCTTTAAGGATAATGAAATAATTGTAGAAAGGTATAAATGCGAATAATGGATTATACCCCAATTTCTTGAACAGCTTCCAAGTGGAAATCCCCATTAATACTGATAAAATGAGAACATAAACTGTGTACGTTAAAAAATAATTCATAAATTTTCGTGCCTAATCTGTAATTATGATTGATGAGCAATGTGTAATAAGTAATAGATTCTTACACAAATTCTCTATTATTAGTTTGCAATGTAAGTATTTTGTTACAATTTTAGAGTCCTAAAACATCTTTCATTGTAAAGTTTCCTTTTTTGTCTTTTATCCATTCTGCAGCAACCACTGCTCCCAAAGCAAAGCCGTTTCTGTTATATGCCGTATGTTTTATTTCAATCTCATCGACTTCACTTCTGTAATAAACAGAGTGCGTTCCCGGAACTTCATCTTCACGAATAGCAAAAATACCCAATTGTTTTTCCTGAGTTTCTTCTAATTTCCAGGCATCAAACTGATCATTGTTTCTGATAATTCCTTCTGCGAGAGAAATTGCTGTTCCGCTTGGTGCATCAAGCTTGTGGATGTGATGAATCTCTTCTAACTGACAAGAATATTCGTTCACATTTTTCATTAAATTGGCTAATTTTTCGTTTAAAGCAAAAAATAAATTCACGCCTAAACTAAAGTTTGAGCCATATAAAAATGCAGTTTCATTCTGAACTGCAATATTTTCGATTTCGGATTTTTTTTCAAGCCATCCTGTTGTTCCGCAGATTACGGGAATTTTATTTTCAAGACAGGCTTTAATATTATCAAAAGCCACTTCAGGAAGAGAAAATTCGATCACAACATCAGGATGATTAAGATTTTCAGCAGTCGGAGTTTCTTTCAATCGGGCAACCACTTCATGACCTCTTTTCAGAGCAATCTCATCGATAATCTTCCCCATTCTTCCGTATCCTACCAATGCTATTTTCATATAAATAATTATTTCTCTTAATTATAATTTTAAAATCTGAAACTTAGAGCCAAACCTGTTTTTGGCGGACTTACATTATAGTCATCATAAATTACAGCCGGAGCAAACGTTAAATCCGGATCTTTACGACCTTCATATAAATGGGCATCTACAACCGCATCTACAATTCCTAAAATGTAAATTAATCCTGTAATGGCAATGGCATAATCCCGCTGTCTTTTCACTCTGTCTTGTGCATTTCCCAAAGCTGTAGCATCCAAAGTAGGATTTCTCGTTAAGAAATCGTTTGGTGCACCATTTAATTTTGCAATGTAATATTCACGGTATTTTTCATATTGATTCTGATTCCAGATTGCAATACCTGCTCCCGTTCCTACAGCTCCCCAAACAATGGGAATCTTCCAGTATTTCTTATTGTAAAACTGCCCCAAACCCGGTAAGACCGCAGAATATAAACCTGCTTTCGTAGGGTTTAATTTTTTAACTTTTAATTTGGCAGGAGCATTTGCTTTTTCAATTTCTTTTATCACTTCTGCAGAAGCTTGCGGTTTTGCAGCAGGAATACTGTCTGTAGCGTAGTGCTCAAGTCTTACAGTATCTCTCGGATTGGTCTGTGAAAATACCAATCCTGATAACAATATGAAAAAAGTAAAAAGTAAGTTTTTCATTTATTTAATGTGAGATAAAATATATTCCAGCTCATCTTCATTTTTAAAATCTAAAACAATCTTGCCTTTTTTACCGGTTCCTGTTGTTTTAATTTCAACTTTTACATCAAGAATATCTGCAATTGTTTTCTGCGCTCTTTTATAATTGTTTGAAAGCTCAGCTTTTGCTCTTTTTGCAGCAGGAGATTTTGGATTTTTTAATGCTGTTGCCGCCTGTTCAGATTGACGAACATTCAGTTTTTCTTTGATAATTAAATCAAATAATATTTGCTGATGCTCTTCATTTTCAAGACTGATGATTGCTCTTCCGTGTCCTGCAGAAATTTCTCCGCTTCGGATGGCATTCTGAATATCCGGACTCAACCTTAATAATCTGATTGAATTGGTAATGGTACTTCTGTCTTTTCCAATTCTTTGGCTCAGATTTTCCTGAGTAAGACCGATTTCTTCCAAAAGTCTGTGGTATGTTAATGCAATTTCAATCGCATCAAGATCTTCACGCTGAATATTTTCCACAAGAGCCATTTCAAGAAGCTCCTGGTCATTTACCAAACGAATGTATGCCGGAACTGAAGACAAACCGGCAATTTTACTTGCTCTGAAACGTCTTTCCCCGGAAATAATTTCAAATTTCTCGCCGTCTTTTCTTAAGGTAATAGGCTGTATAACTCCTAAATTTTTAATAGACTGCGCTAATTCGTTTAATGCTTTTTCGTCAAAATAAGTTCTTGGCTGTGTAGGATTCGGGTAAATATCTTCCATGGAAACCTCCATAATATTTCCCACAAATTTATCTGCTCCTTCATCAGTTGCTGTGTTGACGGTAGCTTTGGATTCTGCACTTAGAATTGCTCCCAAACCACGTCCCATTGCTCTTTTTCTGTCCTTCATTCTGTGTAAATGATTATTGATTAATGATCATTGATAATTATTTAAATACAAAAATCATTTTAATTTTTAACTAAATTTTCGTTCTTCAATAAAACCTCTTCTGCAAGCTGGATGTATTGAATGGCTCCCTTACTTTCAGCATCATAATTTAAGATACTTTCACCGAAACTTGGTGCTTCACTTAACCTAACATTTCTGCTGATGATTGTTTCAAAAACCATTTCCGGGAAGTGAGAATTTACTTCTTCCACTACCTGATTTGAAAGTCTCAAACGGCTGTCGTACATCGTCAACAATAAACCTTCGATGTCTAAATCTTTATTGTGAATTTTCTGAACATTTTTTACCGTGTTTAAAAGCTTCCCAAGACCTTCCAATGCAAAATACTCACACTGAATCGGAATAATTACAGAATCTGCTGCCGTTAAAGCATTAATTGTAATTAAACCTAAACTTGGTGCGCAGTCTATAATAATGTAATCGTAATCGTCTCTTACTTCCTTCAATGCTTCTTTCAGCATATATTCACGTCTTTCTTTGTCTACTAATTCAATCTCGGCTGCTACCAAATCAATGTGAGAAGGTACAATATCTAAATTAGGAGTCGTCGTTTTTTGAATACAGTTTCTAGTTTCAACACTATGTTCCAAAAGATTATAGGTAGAATACTGCACTTCTTCCACACCCAAACCAGAAGTTGCATTTGCCTGTGGATCTGCATCAATAATCAGAATTTTCTTTTCTAAAACCCCTAATGCTGCAGCTAAATTTACGGCAGTAGTAGTCTTTCCTACTCCACCTTTCTGATTAGCGATACCTATAATTTTTGCCATTGCTCGAACTTTAAGCCTCAAAAATACACTTTTTTCTCTGCTATTAGAGAATGACTAAAACGAATATTGAGTTAAAATATTGTTAACAAGCATTTTAGACCTAAAAAAAATTATCCACAAAAATAAATCTTTGTGGATAACTACTGAAATTTGTTTTTAAGATATTAATTATCAAATTTCATTGAAATCGGAAAGCTGAAATAACTTCTTACCGATTCATTTTTTTTATTTTTTCCAGGAACCCATTTTCCTTTTACTGATTTAATGGTTCTGATTGCTTCTGCATTAAACGAAGCGTCTTTACCATTAGCTTTGATATTAGAAATACTGCCGTCTGTTTCAACGACAAATGTTACTTTTGTACTTATAACATCCTGATTTTCAAAAGCTGAAACATCGAATTTATTCATTACTTTATTTCTGAAAGAATTAATTCCTCCCTCAAAATCTGCACTTTTACTCAAACCTTCTTCTCCAATAATCTCATTCGGATCAACTGGAGCTACAGGGTTTACTTTTGGAGGAGCTACTGTTCCAGGTCCTGAAATAATTGTTGTTGGAACATTAATACTTGGCGCAACTGGTGAAGTAAAATCATTTTTTACTCCGGCAATTGCATCTTTAGGAATATCTTTTACAATATTACTTTCATCTGCATCTTTTTTAGGAGTTACGACCTGAGAATCATATTGTTTCACACTTGGAGGTGGAGGAGTAACTACAGTTTGTGGCGGTTTGACTTCTGCGGGTGGATCTTTTTTATCTACATTTACCATTACTGGTGGTTCGGGAATAAACCCGCTATCAGTAACGTCAGGAGAATTAAACGCTGAAATTACTACTGGAATGATAGAAACTGCAGCTAATAAACCAACCCCTATAAAAAATGCTTTGGTTAAAATTCTGTCTGATTCTGTTCTTAATACATAAGCACCATAAGCTTTGTTACGGTTTTCGAAAAGGATTTCGTTCAGTCGAAATTCCTGATTTTGTTCTAGGTGTTTCATCACTACAAAAATTAAAATTGTTAATATATTATAGATTATCAGTTTTCAATACGTTTAAAATAATCTTTGAAACAATATCAAAAAATTTGCCAATTTTTTAACAAAACATAAAATTTTATATAAAAACTATGTTAAATTGAAAATTTAACTATTCAACGAATATAAAATTGGGTTTTAAATGTTTATAATTCCCTGGTTAATGAACATAAGAATGTTTTGCGAATTTTTGATTTCAGTTTCTCAATATGATTTTTATGCTAATAATCTTTATTGACTTTCAATTTTGAATAGTTGACAATTATATTCTTGATGAAACCTAGAAAGCCTGTATGGATGACAGAAATCCTAGCCCCGATTGCAATGAAAATCCTTTTTTGAAAAAAAAGATTGTAATGGAAAGCGGGAAACAGCTTCTAAAAAGAAAAGAAGTTGGAAGATGGATGCTGGAAGTTTACATGATTGAGAATATAGTTGATGGTAGATAGTTGTTGGTTATTAGATTACTTCGCTTGTCACAATGACATAAAAAAGAGACCGCCAAAACTGACGGTCTCTTTTAAATTATTAAAAATATTCCTTAGAATAATTCTTTTCTGATGATATTTTGGCTTCTTTCAGGACCAACAGATACTAAGTAAACGTTGATTCCCAAATACTTTTCGATAAATTCGATGTATTTCTGAGCCGTATCAGGAAGTTCGTCATAGCTTCTTACTTTCGTCAGATCTTCTTTCCAACCTGGTAAATCCTGATAGATTGGCTCGTAGTTGTATAATTTTTCTGTTGAAGAAGTGAAATAATCGATGATTTTTCCGTCTTCAGTTTTGTAATGGGTAACGATTTTAAGGTTTTCAATTCCTGTAAGAACATCTAATTTTGTAATTACTAAATTATTGATTCCGTTAATCATACAAGCGTGCTTCAAAGAAACAAGGTCTAGCCAACCTGTTCTTCTCGGTCTGCCTGTAGTCGCTCCGAATTCACCACCGATCTGTCTGATGCTTTCTCCTAATTCGTTGTCTAATTCTGATGGAAAAGGTCCGTTTCCTACTCTTGTACAGTATGCTTTTGCCACACCGATTAAGTTTTGAAGTGACGTTGGCGGAACTCCCGCTCCTGTACAAACTCCTCCAGTTGACGGAGAAGATGAAGTTACGTATGGATACGTTCCGAAGTCGATATCAAGCATTAAAGCCTGCGCTCCTTCGAATAAAACGTTTTTACCGTCTCTGATGGCTTCGTTTAATTCTAATTCAGTATCAACAATTCTGTCCTGAAGCTGTTTTCCGATTTCTAAATATTCGTTGTAGATCTCTTCAACGTCTAATGTCGGTTTTCCGTAATATTTTTCAAAAAGAGAATTCTTAATTTTTAAGTTTTTCTCGATTTTTTCTCTTAAAATTTCAGGATTCAGAAGGTCGATCATTCTGATACCCACTCTTGCAATTTTATCTTCGTAGCAAGGTCCGATTCCTTTTTTCGTCGTTCCGATCTGCGTTCCTCCGTGCTCTTCTTCACGGTACGTATCCAAAAGAATATGGTAAGGCATGATGACATGTGCTCTTCTGCTGATGAAAATGTGATCAGTTCTCATGTTTTTGCTTTCGATCTGATTCACCTCCTTAATGAAAGATTTAGGATTTACCACTACTCCGTTGGCAATGATACACTTCCCTTTGCACTGAAGAACTCCCGATGGAAGAAGGTGCAAAACGAATTTCTCATCCCCTACATAAACCGTGTGACCAGCGTTGTCCCCTCCCTGGAAACGTACTACATAATCTGATTTTGCCGATAAAACATCCGTGATTTTTCCTTTACCTTCATCTCCATACTGAAGACCTACAACTACGTAAGTTGACATATTTTACTTTTATTTTAGATTCATGCAAAATTACTTTTAAAAAATTGGGTGGGCAAATTTGAGGGGGATTTTATTTTTGGGACTTTACTTTTAATAAAAATCGTTTATATTTAGCCTAATGTAACTTAAATGGAAAATAACACAATTGAAAAATTAGACAAAATAGCTGAGATTTGGAATAATTTCATTTTAGAATATAAGTTTTGTAACAATAAAATAAGGTTTACTGATGAAATCAAAACAAATTATTTTGGCGATATTTTGGGCTATTTTCATGACACATTCTCTTTAATTTCTGATGTTCCAAAAAATTCAGGTAACTCAACAAAATTTTCCTTTTACATAAGTTTTTTACAAGCAATATATGTACAACAAGATTTTGTAGAAGAATTACTTTATATTTTTAATTGTAAAAAAAATAAAAGTGATTTAAAAAATGACATTAATTATTCGAAAAACCGAGAGATAAGAAATGAACTTGTAGGTCATCCGATTAGGAAAATCAATGGCAAATTTATTTCATCAACTTTATTTAGTTATCATTCAAAAAATGATGAAATTGAATATTTAAGATATCATATAGACAATAATTATAGTTTTGAAAAAGTTAATATAAAGATTGACGATGTTATAAAACGTCATATATTTTTTTTAAATACATATTTTGATTTAATAATTAAAAAGTTAGAAAGTATATTAACTAGGTTCAAAAAACAAATAGAAATTTTAGAAGAAAATATTTCAGTACAAGACTTTGAAATTCTTCTTAAAATAATTTCAGCTTATTTTGAAAAATTTTTAGAATCAGATTTCATTTATGATGCTGAGTCATTAAAAGTAATTTATTCCAAAGCTAATGAACATGAAAGATATAGGCATTTTATTGAAAATTTTTATTCAAGTTTAAAAGAATATATTTTGTGTACAAAAGATGATATTGATTTATTAACAGGTAAAAAAGAAAATAATTTTTCAGAAATAGAATTACCAATGTTTCCAATAGCAAAAAGTTTAAATCAAAATAAAAAAGAGGTTAGCTATCACTACGAGCTAGGCAAACTTTCTACGAAAAGAGATTTTCATGATTTTGAATTTTTTAGTTCTCTTTTAAAATCTAAATGTGACAATAGTGACGTTTTAGCTGAATTACAATATATGGAAGTAAACTTACATAACGATATTGAATATTATTGTGCTTATAAATATCTAAAATGGTTATTGAAAAATAAATAATCATTCCGCAGAAAACTTTTAACAGCTTAGATTCCTGCGGAATGACAAAAGTATGAATATTTTTATTATTCTTATCCAAATAAAACCTCATCATGTGAAATCACCACCAAAGTTTCATGATAATCCTTAATAGAATTCGTTAGAATTTTCACATTTTGAAGGTCTAAATTATTCATCAATTCATCAAGTGTCAAATAATTCATTTTGAATAAATACCAAGAATTGGTATCTTTGATTTAAAATAAAAATAATGGCAAAAAACACCTCCATATTACTAGGCGATTATTTCGATAACTTTATCAGTCAACAGATTAAATCTGGTAAATTCTCTTCTGCAAGTGAAGTTGTGAGAGCTGCTTTACGAATGTTTGAATATGAAGAATCCAAAAAGTCAGAATTAATCAACGAATTAAAAAAAGGAGAAAAATCTGGATTTGTTGAGAATTTTGATCGTAAAGAATTTTTAAAAAATCTTCATCAAAAACATTCTGCTGACTCATGAAATACAGAATCAGCAAAGAAGCATCAAATGATTTAGAAAAAATTTGGCTGTATACTTCTGAAGTATGGTCTAGAGAACAGGCAGATTATTATTTTGATTTGTTAATGAATGAAATTGAATACTTATCTGAAAATCCAAAGTCAGGAAAAGATTATAATGAGATAAGAAAAGGATATTTTCGTTCGAGAGTTAAATCACATTTTATATTTTATAAAATTAATCTTAAAAATGAAGAAATTGAAATTATAAGAATTCTTCATCAGCAAATGGATATTTCTTCGAGATTGGATGAATAAAACTTAAGTCAAACCTTATAGGTTTTAAAAACCTATAAGGTTTATATATTAAAAAATTTTAATTACTTAAAAAAATCTCATTCCTCACCCCAATCTCCTCCAAAAACACCCCATCATGCGAAATCACCACCAAGGCTCCGTGATAAACCTTAATAGAATTCGTCAGAATTTCCACATTTTTAAGGTCTAAATTATTTGTCGGCTCATCGAGAATAATCATATCGGGAGCTTTATTGCTGATGAAAACCATTAACATTAATTTAAAAAGTATATATTTGAATTAATAATAAACAAAACATCGATTAATGAAAAAACAAGGAGTATCAAATGCGTTCGTAGCAGCTTCATGGGTTGCTTTGGGTGCAGGAATGGTAGGGTTTATTGTAGGACTTGCAAGAGCAGAAATGCAGCTTAATGAAAAAGGGTATTATTTCACCATTTTGCTTTACGGACTTTTTGCTGTAGTTTCCTTACAAAAAGCTGTTCGTGACCGATTAGAAAATATTAAAGTTACAGACATTTACTACGGAATCTGCTGGTTTGCAACATTATCTTCTATTGTTTTACTGGCAATAGGATTGTGGAACGCCACTATTCTCCCAAGTGAAAAAGGATTTTATGGCTTTGCATTTTTACTGGCTTTGTTTGGCGCAATCGCAGTTCAGAAAAATACCCGGGACAATATGACTCAGGAATAAATAACAAAGAGGCTGTCTCGCTTTTGAAACAGCCTCTTATTTATGTGTAAAGATAATAATTGAAGCGAACTTTTAATTATCGTATCTGTTTGGGTGTTTTGCTTTGATATCATCTACAGTTCCCAAAACTTTATCTTTTAAAGTATCCTGATACACCTGAAGTTTCGCTGCAATTTCTTCATTACCGCTTCCTAAAATTTTTGCGGCTAAAATTCCTGCATTCAAAGCTCCGTTTAAAGCCACAGTTGCCACCGGAATTCCGCCCGGCATTTGTAAAATTGATAAAACAGAATCCCATCCGTCGATAGAATTACTCGATAAAATAGGAACTCCTATTACCGGTAAAGTTGTACAGCTTGCCACCATTCCCGGAAGATGTGCAGCTCCACCTGCTCCTGCGACAATTACTTTTAGGCCTCTTTCTTTAGCTGTTTTTGCATAATCAAACATCCTTTCAGGTGTTCTGTGAGCTGAAACCACCGTTAGTTCATAAGGAATATCCAAAGATTTCAAAAAATTTGCCGCCAGTTCCATAATCGGTAAGTCGCTCTGACTTCCCATGATAATTCCTACCATTTTATTCAATTTATTAGGCTTCAAAGATAAGGAATTTAATAGTGAATGATGAATGGTCAATTTGCTTTGCTGTGAATTTTCAAAATAAATACAAGAGGAAAAATTCACAATTGACTTGCGGAGTAAAATTGACTATTCACGCCTAGAAAATCTTACCTTTGCGCCTCTATTTTTTTTACACTTTGAAAAATTACAAACTTACTCTAGCCATTTTTACCGTTGCCATTGTTTGGGGAACTACATTTTTAGCCATTCGTGTGGCGGTGGAAACAATTCCGGCGTGGTTTGTGGCAGGAATCCGTCAGTTTTTGGCTGCAATGATTATGTTGATTATTCTTCTGTACAGAAAAGAATTCAAATGGATCGGCTGGAAAAACCTTGGTTATCAACTTATATTTTCTTCATTAATGCTTATTGTAGCCAACGGAATGACAACGGTTGCCGAGGAAGAAGTAACGAGCAGCTTAACCTCATTAATCAGTGCATGTTCCCCTATCGTTGTTTTTCTGGGAAGCGTCGCAATCGGATTGCAGAAATTCAGTATAAGAGCATTTTTCGGAGTTTTATTATGTTTCAGCGGGATTATTTTTATTTTCTGGGACGGCTTAGCAGATATGACAAATCCTGATTATCGGATGGGAATTATTTTTCTTTGTATAGCGATTGTTGGTTGGGCTTCAGGAACTATTTTTACAAAAAAAATGAATATTCAAAGCAAAAATATTTCTCTGAATCTTTTCTATCAGTTTATTTTTGCAGGAATTGTTCAGCTCTGTTTTGCAGCACTATTTTCCGAATCTTATAATTTTGAAAACTGGAGCATAAAAAGTATTTCCGCAATGCTTTATCTTGCTATTTTTGGTTCTGTAGCGGCTTTTTTTGCGTTTCATTATGCTTTGACGAGAGTTTCACCGGTTCAGGTTTCTATTTTATCATATATTAATACAATTATTTCTATTTTCCTTAGTTGGCTTATTTTAGGTGAAAAAATTTCGGCTAAATTTATTGCTGCAGCGGTCTTGATTATTGTGGGCGTCTTTATTATCAATTATAATAAAGAGCTTTTTAAAAGGAAAAAGATTGAAGAGAAATCAATTTAGGAATAGAAAATAATTAAATTGCCATGAATAATATTGTAAATAATGAAAAAAGCACTCATCATCACCATATCAGTAATCGTTTTAATAATTGTATCATTCACGATTTATTGGAATCTTCCCATAGAAATCACCCGAAAATCTGATATAAAAACAGGGAATGAAATTATTGTAAACATCGAAAATTACAGGAAAAACAGTTACAAACTTCCCGAAGAAAATGATTGGCAGACCCTGGAACAATTGGGTTTACAAAAAGATAATCACTCAAAACCAGTTTACTCAAAAAACGAAAACGGAAATTATGAATTGGTATTTGACGACGGTTTAGGCGGTCCATATTTATTATGGAATTCAATTGATAAAAAATGGACGATTGATTTACCAAAAATTGTTTCTAAATAAAAAAGACTGCTCCAAAAAAGCAGTCTTTCTCAATATATTTTAAAAGCATTAAGCAATCACTCTCACCATTGCTTTCACTTCAATCAATTTTTCCATTAATTCTTCTCTTGAATCTGCCAAAACATTGATGTGACCCATTTTTCTTCCGGGTTTTGTTTCAGTTTTACCATACAGGTGAATATAGGTTTCAGGAAGTTTTAAAACTTCTTCCATTCCTTCGTAAATTACTTTTCCCGAAAATCCTTCTGCTCCTACAAGATTCAGCATTCCGCTGTAAATAATTGCATCGGTATCTGCTAAAGGTAGATTTTTTACCACACGATACATCTGTTCAAACTGTGAATTAGCATTTCCTTCCTGACTTTGGTGTCCCGAATTGTGAAGTCTTGGTGCAGTTTCGTTCACCCAGACTTTTCCTTCTTTATCTAAAAATAATTCAATCGCAAACAATCCCGGAGAATTAACGGCAGCAAGAAATTTATCTGTAATTGAATTAATTTGATTTTCAATATCTTCGCTCAGATGAACCGGACAAATATTGAAATCAAGCAGGTTTAATTTCGGATCTGCAACCATTTCTGTGACAGGAAAAGTTTGTGTTTCTCCGTTTTCATTTTTAGCAACAATTATTGAAAGTTCTTTTTCAATATCTACCAACTTTTCAAGCACGGAATCTGCAATCCAAAGGTTTTTCATGTCTTCATTGGTGCGAATTACCTGAACTCCCTTTCCGTCGTAACCACCTGTATTCATTTTCTGTACAAAAGGAAGCGGCATTTTTATTTCATCAGAGCTTCCGTCCATAATTTCAAATTCAGGACTCGGAATATTGTTTTCTTCATAAAATTTCTTCTGAAGAATTTTCTGCTGAATGGTTTTAATAATCCTAGAATTCGGAACTACTTTCACGCCCTGATTTTCAAGCTCAGCCAAAGCATCTGCATTTACATGCTCTATCTCAATCGTTACAACATCTTTATCTTTTCCAAATTCTAAAACAGTTTCATAATCATTAAAACTTCCTTGTGTAAAATATGAAATATTATGACAAGGCGCATCTGAAGCCGGATCTAAAGTATAAAATTCATCATCGTACTTCAGTGCTTCCTGAATCAGCATCCGACCTAACTGACCGCCTCCTAAAATTCCTATTTTCATTTTATTTTTACTTATTATATTTTTTTTAATCTATTTAATCTTATCAAGCATCAGATATCCTAAAAATGTGTAGTTTTCCTGATTTTCCTGTTCAGATTTCACTATTCTCAATGAATATTTGCTTCTCATTTCATCCGGAAGAATCTCGGTAACACTAAAAATATCGTCAATATCGACACCATATTTTTCATCAATATGACTTCCTGCTCCTTTGAAGCCCATTGTCTGATAAAACTCAGTTGCTTTTGCTTTTTTTACAACTTCACCCAAAGTTTTACCCACCATTAAATGTTGCTCATGAAATTCTTTGAAATGTGCTTCTTTGTAGCCGCCAAGATTTACAAAAAAAAGCTTTTCGCTGTTTTCAAAAGTTTTTCTCGGTTCGATTATAATTTCGTATCCATCAGCAAATTTTACTTCCTGATATGCATCAATATGAATTTTCCCTTTAGCTTCCGGCCAGAAATCTTTTAGTATCGGAACAAGATCTTTCAGATTTTCTGCAATTCCGAAAAATACGTCGTGCTGCTCAATATTTCTGCCTTTCGGAGTGGCGCCGAGAATGATGTAAAAGAGTTTCATAGAGTTTTCCATTCTGCAAAAATACGGCAAAAAATAATCTTGGGTGAATGTTTGCCTGAAAACCGCAATAGTTTTATATTTGTAGCATGTCGGAGATCATTATTCTTTTTCTTGGCGCTATCTCGGCCGGGCTTCTGGGTTCACTCACCGGTTTGGGAGGAGGAGTTATCATTATCCCTTTATTGACGCTTGGTTTTGGCGTTCCAATGCATTATGCAATCGGTGCATCACTGATTTCGGTCATCGGAACTTCATCCGGAGCAGCCGTAGCTTTCGTAAAAGAAGGTTTTACCAATATGAGAATCGGGATGTTTCTGGAGATTGCAACAACTTCAGGTGCCATTGCAGGAGCTTTGGTTTCCGGAATGCTGAATCCCAATACCATCGGAATTATCTTTGCAAGCATTCTTTTGCTCACCGTTATTTTAAATTTAAAAGGAAAACCCGATCATCAGGAATCTTTAATTAAAGGAAGTCTCGAAGACAAGCTCAAATTGTACGGTACTTTTCCAGACAAAGGTGTTGTAAAAACTTACGCCGCAAGAAATACAGTTTCCGGATTTTTTATGATGATGTTTGCAGGCGCAATGTCCGGACTTTTAGGGATCGGTTCCGGAGCTTTGAAAGTTTTGGCAATGGACAATATGATGAGGTTACCTTTTAAAGTTTCTACCACAACCAGTAATTTTATGATCGGTGTAACTGCAGTGGCAAGTTCGTTGATTTATTTTCAGAGAGGTGAAATCATCCCAGTTATTGTGGCACCCGTTTTAGTGGGTGTTGTGGTAGGAAGTTTCATCGGTTCTAAAACATTAATGGTATCAAAAACAAAAAAACTGAAGACATTTTTTGCCATTGTTATCACGATACTTTCAATTTACATGATGTATAACGGTATTAGAAGCAATTTCTCATGAGAAAAGATTTTACAGATATTGATCTTAACCGTTCTGTCGGAAATCTCCTTCGTATGGGCGTTATTTTATCGGTCATAACTTCTCTGATTGGTTTTATCAAACTTTTCACCGAGGGTTTTAAAATGCCGAGAAAATACAAACTTCTTGATATGGGAACATCTTCTGAAAAAGTTTGGGGACATTTTTGGGAAACACTCTGCAAAGGCGAGGGAATGGCCATCATTCAACTCGGAATTCTGATGTTGATTTTCACACCTTTAATGAGGATTATCTTTGCTTTAATCGGTTATTTAAAAGAGAAAGATTACGTTTATGTGATTATCTCTTCGATCGTTCTGGCAATTATGGCGGTAAGTTTCTTTACGGGTTATGCGCATTAGAATTTGAAATTGAATGTTTGAGATTTGACATTAAATTCTTTATTTCTTATATAAGCGAAGCGGCTTTGTGAAACTAAATACATTATGTAAATCATATCTCTTTGTGCTTTATATTCAAATTTACATCTCATAAAATTCCAAAGGTAACTGATCCGGATCCTGTATAAAGAAAAATTCTTTTCCGGTAAATTCATCAATACGGATTTCTTCGCATTTTAAACCTTTTTCAATTAATTCATCTCTTTTCTCATTAACATTTTCAACAGAGAAAGCCAAATGTCTTAAACCGCAAGATTCAGGTCTTGAAGCGCGTTGTGGAGGATTTGGAAATGAAAATAATTCGATAACGTAATGCTCTCCGATTGCTAAATCAAGTTTATAAGACTGCCGTTCTTCACGATAGACTTCACGGATGATATTTAGACCCAAAACTTCTGTATAAAATTTTTTTGAAACTTCATAATCCGAACAGATAATAGCGATATGATGGATTTTCATAACTTTATTTTTTACAGTTTTCCTTTCTTCTTGTATCGATTAAATATTGAATTTTCCAAAGATTATTTTGCTTCACCAATTGGAAACTATTCGCCCCGCAATGTGAAAATTTACCTTTAAAATAAAAGTCATAAGGCGTGAAAACACTGGCAAGATTTCCATCAATCTGAATGGATGAATAACTTATTCTTTCATCTACATCATTTTTAGAATAGCCCGAAACAGAAGAAACAAAACCTTTCAGCTCATCCGTTTTTATGATTCCGTCTTTTGAAATAGTCTGCAGAATAGCATTTTCAGTAAAAACGGACTCCATCATTTCAGAATCAGTATTTTTCATTCCTGTAAAAAGCTTATCAATAGTTTCTTTTACCAAATCTTGCTCAGTATTTTGCCCAAAATAAAGTGAACTTACTAACAGCAAAACATATAAAAATCTTTTCATGATTCAGTTTTAAACATTAAAAATAAAAAAATATATTATTGAACTGGTCAATATTAATAAAGTTTAAATAAAACTGGCACGAAATTAAGTGAAAATAACTTATTTTTATTCGTTTATTTTAAAAATATGTGGGAAATTTACCTTGCTTTAAGTGCGTTATTATTGATTTTAACAGTTTTACCTAAAATTCCAAGTTCACATTGGATTTTTCGCTTTCCCGATTTTGGCAAAATTCAAATCACTTATTTTACAATTTTCACATTCGTTCTTGGATTTATCATTGATAAGACAGCGTTTTCTTGGTATATACAAGGTTTATTGCTTGCCATGATAATTTATCACGGCATAATTTTAATTAAATATACTCCGCTTTACAAAGTTAAAAAACATCCGCAGACCAAAAACTCTTCAAAAAAATATCATTTTATTTCTGCCAATGTTTATCAGTTTAACAAAGATTTTGACAGATTCATCAATTTGATACAAAGAAATAAACCTGAAATTTTTCTGACAATGGAAAGCAATGGCGATTGGGAAAAAGCCTTGCAGGTTTTAGAAAAAGATTATCCGTATCAACACAAAGTAACACTTGAAAACACCTACGGAATGCATTTTTATTCTAAAATGAAGATCGAAAAATCTCAAACTCATTATTTTGTTGCCGATGATATTCCGAGCATAGAAGCACACCTGAAGACCGAAGATGGTTTTGAATTTGTGTTTTTCGGAGTTCATCCGCCACCACCAAGTCCTACTGAAGAAGAAACATCAAAAGAAAGAGACGGCGATTTGCTGAGTGTTGCCAAATGCGTACAGGATATTAGAAAACCAATCATCGTCGTTGGAGATTTCAACAATGTAGCATGGTCAAAATCTTCCATTCTTTTCAGAAAAACAAGTCATTTAATAGATCCTAGAGTTGGCCGTGCTTTTGTGTCTACTTTTCATGCAAAATCACGTTTGCTGAGATTTCCTATTGACCTTATGTTCCACAGCGAAGATATTTTCATAGAAGATTTAAAAACTTTAGAAAATTTTGGCTCAGATCATCTTCCTGTTTACTGTGAATTTTTTATTGATCATCACAACGATGATCAGGAGGAGCTTGTAGAACAGGCAGATTCTGAAGAAATTGCCGAAGCTGATGAAATCATCAAAGAAGGCAAGGAAGAAGATGGAGAACGTGATGCGATAGTAACGGAGGGTTAATATTAATAACTAATAATTCCCTTTTAATATTAAATTCCAAATCATTAAAATAACAAACCTTAATATAAAAAATAAAATTGGTAGGGTCAATAGGATCGTTAAATACTTGTCTAAATTATTTTTCCTTTTATTACGATTCGATAAAACTCTAGACAGTACAATAACTGAAAATACAGAAGTAATTACTAATAGTGGTAAAATAACCAAAACATTGAACCCGAAATTATGTGGTGCATAGCCTGGCAAAACGCCAAACCAAGCAAAACGATAATATCCGAAAATAAAAATTAAAGCAAAAGCTAAATTTGCGATTACAACTAGAATATAATCAATAGACTCAGCTTTTACCTTATTTATAATCAATTTCATTTTAAAATTTCATCACATCCTTCACCACTCCATTTTTTTGAGTATGCTGCAAGAGTTCAGCTTCAATAAACGGTTTTATCTGCTCTTCAGAACCGTCATTCGGGAAAAGCAAGTGAACGTTTGCTCCTGCATCCAAAGTAAAGAATAAAGGTAAATTGGTATCTCTTCTAAACTCCCAAATTTTATTGATGACTTCCAGAGTTCCGGTTTTCATTAAAATAAAAGCAGGATCGCTCATCATCATCATGGCATGCAACGTCAAAGCTTCGTGTTCTATCAATTTGATAAATTCTTGTATATTTCCGGATTTCAGAATTTCTTTCATCGGAACAAAATTTTCTCTTGCTTCCTGAAATCTTCTTTCCGCATACGGATTGGTATTCATCAAACCATGACCAACCGTTGAAGAAACAATTTTTACGCCTTCGTGAATGAGCAAAACCCAATCATTAAAATCTTTAAATACAGGATGAATGTCGTCATCAGAATATTTAACGGCAAATAAATCTGAACTTCCATCAACCTGATCAGATTTCCCCCAAACAACCAATCCGTTATACAGACTTCGGCATGCGCTTCCGCTTCCTAATCTCGCTAAAAAAGAAGCCTTTTTCAAAGATTCTTCTTCTGAAATTTTTCCGGAAAATTCATCATCCAAATTCATCAGACATTTTGCAATTGCACCAAATCCAGAAGCAGAACTGGCAATTCCTGAGCTGTGAGGAAATGTATTTTCGGTTCTGATAATGTATTTACCTTTTAAAATCCAAGGTAAATACTGTTGGATATTTTTGAAATATTTCTCAATTTTTTCAGCAAATTTTGCTTCTTCATTTCCAGCCAGAAAAGTCTGAACGGAAAATGGTTCGTTTGCTAAAAATTCCATTTCCGTATTGGTTTTACAATGATTCAAAGTAAAACTGATACTCGGGTTTGCCGGAATCTGGTCTTTATATTTTCCCCAATATTTAATCAAAGCGATATTGGACGGACAGCTTTCTGAAACTGTTTTATCCTGTATCGTAAAATTTTCTTTTCCTAAAAATTCGTTTGTTGTCATAGTTAGTTTCAAATATAAACCTATTTTTCAATCCTAATCATTTTAATAGTTTAAGATATACAATGTTTGTCATTCCGTAGGAATCTAAATTATTTATCTTAAAACTGTTGAGATTCCTACGGAATGACAAACTAGTCGTGATTTACTGAGATAATAAGTTCTAATTAGTACATCTTTTCAATAACGTCTGCATATTTTTTCAGCACGATATTTCTTTTAATTTTCAAAGTTGGCGTGATTTCTCCGTTGCTGATTTCGAATTCCGATGGCATTAAAGTAAACTTTTTCACTCTTTCATAATCTGAAAGATGCTTTTGAATTTCGTTAATTTTTTCTTTGTAGAAATCGATAATTTCTTTCTTTTGAACGATTTCTTCCCAATTGGTAAACGGAATATTTTTCTTTTTTAAATAATCGGCCAGAAACTCAAAATTCGGAACAATTAAAGCGGAAACAAACTGCTTTCCTTCTGCAATCAACACAATTTGTTGGATGAAATTATTGTTGGTCAGAAGATTTTCAATTGTCTGCGGAGCAATATATTTGCCGTTAGATGTTTTCATCAAATCTTTGATTCTGTCGGTAATAAAAAGATTTCCTTTTTCGTCGAATTTTCCGGCATCGCCCGTTTTAAACCAACCATCTTCTGTAAAAACTTTTTCGGTATCTTCAGGTCGATTGTAATATCCTTTCATAATACCGTTTCCTTTTGCCTGAATTTCATCATTTTCACCAATTCGAATTTCTACTCCCGGTAAAGGTTTCCCACAGCTTCCATGTTCAAAATTTTGGGGTGGAAAAGCAGTCAGGGTTGCAGTGGTTTCTGTTAATCCGTAACCAACTGTAATGTGAATATCTATTGACTCGAAAAACCTTGTAACTTCTGATGATAATGATGCACCACCACAAGGAATAAACCACAATCTTCCGCCTAATTTTTCTTTAATTTTACTGAAAACCAACAGATCCGCAACCGTTTCTTTCGCTTTTAAACCAAAAGGAATTGCTTTATCTATTCTTTTAAACTCTGCGGTTTCATTTCCTACTTCCAGAGCCCAGTTAAAGATTTTCTTTTTAAATGATGAGCTTACTTCGGTTTTTTCTAAAACTCCGGCATATACTTTCTGCAAAAACCTGGGAACGACGCACATCATTGATGGTTTTACTTCAGTTAAAGCTTTGACAATATCTTTCGGATCTTCAAGGAAATAAACTCTTGCTCCACCGTATAAACACAATAAACTCCAACTTCTTTCGAAAACGTGGGTTAAGGGTAAAAATGCCAGTGAAACCTCATCTTCAAAATTTTTAAACTTAAAAAATTCAAAATGGGCATCGCAGAGTTTTACGAAATTTCCGTGTGGAAGAACGACACCTTTGGGATTTCCGGTAGTTCCCGATGTGTAAATAATTGTTGCGGTATCATCTTCATTTTTCTCTGAAAACTCAAATTTCGGAGACGATTTCACAATAAAATCTTCCAGATAAAAACTGTTGAATTCTTTTTTAATCCAGACTGCTTTTTTAGAAATGATGATAAATTTTAAATCTGTATTTTCTTTTTTTAAGATTTCCAGACAAGAATCATATTGAGCCTGACTTCCGACCAAAACCGATTTTGCACCGGAATCTTTTAAAATAAATTCCGCCTGTTCGCTATTATTGGTTGAATAAATCGGAACGGTAATCGCTCCAATTGACAAAACAGCCAAATCGAAAATCATCCATTCCGCAGAATTGTCGGCATAAACAGCAACTTTATCATTCACTTCAATTCCAGAATCTTTCAGTGCACTGGCGGTTTTAAGAATAACTTCACTGAATTTTTGCCAGCTCAGCTCTTTCCACACGCCATCTTTTTTCTTAAAGCCAATTGCTGATTTTAAAGGATGCTTTTCTACATTTTTTTTGATGATTGCCTCTGCAAGATTCATTACTTTTTATTCAGCTTTTTGTCGTTAATATAATTGTTGAGATGAAAGTCGATGCTTTCTGAAACGGGAATAAATTGATAATCTAATTTCTCTTTAATTTTTTGATTTGAAATCACATTTAGAGAAGAAACAGATTCAATATTTGATTTTGTTGCCATTCTGAGCTGCGGAATTAGCCAGCCTAATAATATATTGGCAATTCTTCCCAATTGTAATGTAGATTTTGAAAGAATTTTAGCGTCTTTTAACCCTAATTTAGTTCTGATCTGATTTCCAAGATCTGCATATTTTTTGCTTTCGGAAACGACAATAAACCTTTCGCCAAAAGCATTTTTTTCCATTAATTCGATCGAAATTCCGGCAACATCTCTCACATCAACGTAACTTGTTCCGCCGGAAAATGTAAAACTGTTGTTTTCAAAAGTCGGAAAAATATCACCACTGCTTTTACCCCAGTTTCCGGTTCCGATAATCATTCCCGGATTGATAATGATGGTATTCAAACCTTCTGCGGAAGCTCTCCAGACTTCCATTTCAGAAAGATGTTTTGAGATCGAATATGCAGAATGCTCATCTTTAGAATTAAAATCTGAACTTTCATCAAGCTCACCTTTTTCATTCAATAAATCTAAAACGGCAATCGAACTGACGTGAAGAAATTTTTCGACCGTGGAATTTTCGCAGGCAAACAGAAGATTTTCCGTCGCTTTAATGTTGGTGTGATTCATTTCTTTCTCATCTTTCGGATGAAAACTGACTTTTGCAGCACAATGATAAACTTCGGTGACACCTTGTAATGCCGATTCAACTGCATGAATATCGTCAAAATCCACATCCATCCATTCAATTTTATCAAAAAAATCATTGGGATTTTCTGTGAGATACTGATAGGAATGTTTTACTTCATTGATGTTGCTTGAAGGTCTTTTTGCAGCACGTACTTTTTTACCTTTTTTCAAAAGTTCAAGAACGATTACTCTGCCTAAAATTCCTGTTGCACCTGTTACGAAGACCATAAATTAATATATATTACTGGTTTTGCAAATTTGCGTAAATATAACTGAAAAAGCTTGAATTACTTTACCATAAAAGTCATAAAAGATAATTTGCAGTGATATTTAAGCCTAAATTTGAAAACACTAAAGAACAACTAAGCCTTAAACTACAGACCCAAAAATTCTTTCACTACAAGTGCAAAATCAACCGGATTATCTGCCTGAACCCAATGTGCTGCGTTTTTAATTTTCACAAATTTGGCTTTTGGAAATTGTTGTTTGATAGCAAACTCATCCTGTGGCAAAATATAATTTGATTTTTCACCGGCAATGAATAAAGTTTCACCTTCAAAAATTCCGAATTTAATTGCGTTTGAGACAAACTGATTGTATTTTTCTGACAGTGTTTTCAGATTAAATCTCCAGTTGAGTTTTTTAGAGTCTCCATTTTCTTCCCAATATAAATTTTTAGCTAAAAACTGAATGGTAGATTTTTCAGGAATATATTGCGTTAAAACTTTTTCTACTTCTCCTCTGGATTTTACCTCATCAAGATTAACGGTTTCCAATGCTTTAATAATTCCCTGATGATGTGGCGGATAAGCTTTCGGACCTATATCAACCACAACTAAATTTTCAACTTTGTCAGGATAATTGACAGCAAACTGCATTACCGCTTTTCCACCTAGAGAATGTCCTAAAACGTGGGCTTTTTCGATTCCGTAATGATTCATATAATTGGCAATATCATCCGCCAAATCATCGTGAGACATATTTTCAGAATGAAAACTTCTTCCGTGATTTCTTAAATCAATTAAGTGAACAGGCAGAAATTCGCCCAATTCTTTTCCGAAACTTCCCCAATTATCGAGCATTCCAAACAAACCGTGAAATACTAAAAGCGGTGTAGACGATTGATTTTCGCCAAATATTTTTGAATGTAAGATTTCCATGTATAAAATTTTTGAGGTTGAAAGCTGGGTGATGGAGAATGGAAGTGAGCAATTCCACTAAAAAGAACCTCTAACTTCTAACTTCCGGCTTCCGGCTAATTTACCATTTTGCCAGTCTTTTCAAATACGATTGAACTGTATTTTCCATACCCATGTACAAAGCTTCAGAAACCAAGGCATGACCGATGGAAACTTCCAAAAGATTTGGAATATTATCTGCAAAATATTTTAAATTTTCTAAACTTAAATCATGCCCTGCATTAATTCCTAATCCGAATTTCTCAGCTTCCACAGCTGTTTCAACGTATGGCTTAATAGCTTCTTCTTTATTTTTTGAATAATTTGATGCGTAAGCTTCTGTGTATAATTCAATTCTGTCGGCTCCCGTTTCTGCAGCAAATTTTACCATTTCAGGGTTTGGATCTAAGAAAACTGAAGTTCTGACTCCTGCATTTTTAAATTCTGCGATGACAGATTTCAGAAAATCCATATTTTTTTCACAGTCCCAACCTGCATTGGAAGTGATGGCGTCATCTGCGTCTGGAACCAAAGTTACCTGTTCAGGTTTTACCTCTAAAACCATATCGATAAAATCTCGGTGAGGATTTCCTTCAATATTGAATTCGGTATGAACAATCGGTTTTAAATCGTATACATCTTTTCTTGTGATGTGTCTTTCGTCTGGTCTTGGATGAATGGTAATTCCGTGAGCACCAAATTCCTGAATTTTGATTGCAGCTTCCGTCACACTTGGGGTTTCTCCTCCTCTAGCGTTTCTTATCGTTGCAATTTTATTAATGTTTACGCTTAGTTTTGTCATTATTGTAGATGTTAGATAATAGATTTCAGACTTAAGACTTACAACATTGAGTGAATAAATCTTTATAAATTATCTTAATTATTAAAATATTATTTCGGCAATCCAATCTGCATAATCTGAAGATCAAATTCCTTCGAGGCGACCAATAAATGATCAAAAATATCAGCCTGAATTTGCTCAAAACGCACCCATTTTGAATCATTTGCAAAACAATAAATTTCCATTGGAAGTCCTTGAGTTGTAATTTCCAACTGACGAACCATGATCGGACTTTCTTTATCAATTTCAGGATCATTTTCAAGATATTTCTGAGCGTAATGTCTGAAAACTCCGATATTGGTTAATTGTCTACCGTTGATGATTTTATCACGATGCTCGATCGATGATTTTTCCTGATTAATTTCTGATATTTTTTGATCTAAATAGTCTGAAATGAGATTGATTTCTTTTAATTTTTCAATTTCATCATCATTCAGAAATTTAAAGGAGGTAATATTAAAAACAATCGATTTTTTTATTCTTCGGGTATTCGATTCCGACATTACCTGAAGATTTTTAATCTCCGTTGTCAGTAAATCATACGTTGGAATCGAGGAAATTGTTTTGTCAAAATTTGAAATTTTTGTAGTCAGCAAACTGATGTCTAAAATATTTCCTTCAATATTATATTTTGGAATTCCGATCCAGTCGCCCACTTTTAAGCTTTTGGATGTTGCAACGTGAATTCCGGTAACAAAACCCAAGATTGTATCTCTGAAAACCAAAACCAAAACCGCCGTTATTGCTCCTAAACTTCCGACAATTGTTGTTCCTTTTATCCCGAAAATTACACAGATACTAACGATGGTAAAAATGAAAATTCCTAAAATTTTTACCGTTTCAGAAATGGCATTGATTGCCATCACTTTGTAATAATCCTGTTTAATGGTAAAATAGCTCCTGAAACCCGTCAAAGAACGGTATAACATACCTGCGAGTATTAAAACCAACCCTAAATTGACGGATCTGTGGATAAAAATAGTGGTATTTTTTAAAGCTCCGACAAAAATAGATTCGTGCAAAGATCCTATCGTTGCCAATGCCACAAAATGAGCAAGAGAATTGGTGATTCTAGAATTATAGATAGATTTTATAATCGGGAACTTCTTTTCGTTGCGAAAAAACCTGAAAGTATAATTGATGATTATCTTGAAAAGAAAATCCAGCAATAAGAAGATTCCAAACAACAACGCCATTTTTACGATAATGTGAAAAACCCAATCAAGCCCCGCAGGAGAGATTTTGCTCACGTAAATATAAAGCTGTTCACTGGTTTCCTGAAAAAAACTTTTAGTGTTCGTTATTTCGTCTTTCATTACAACAAATTTAATAAAATTAAAATTCACTACAACCCTAATAAAATAACAATTAATTACAGTATTAAACAACATTTATTAACGAATAATTAAAATTAATTTAAAAATAAAATTAAATCAATAATAAATTCATTAATTTAGTATTCTAAACCCAAAACTAAATTCTATGAAAAATTTCAACTTATTCTTTATTTTCATTCTGCTTTTATCAATCGGATCTTGTAGATCTGATTCTGAAACGCCGGCAGAAATCACTGTTGATAACACGATAAAAACCGGTAAAGTTTCCGGAAGAGTAATGTCGCAAAATGGCACTAAATCTATCGGAGGAGCATCTGTATTCACATTTGATGAAAAATACAAAATCTATTACACGACTTCTGATGCTGACGGAAATTTCACATTAGAAGCTCCGGTTGGAAACCAAACTATTCACATTCAAACCGGAAATGGCAGCAATTTCCGTACTGAAATTTCAGCAACTGTAAAAGACAACGAAACTTTAAACTTAAATGCAAGTCAAACAAAACTGAATCAGGTTGCGAAAATTGCTTACGTAAAGGGAAACTATGATAAAATTGAAGATATTATTCAGAATTTAGGATATAATGCCACAGAAATCACCAATGCTGATCTTGCTAACATCACGGCAATTGTTCAGTATGACATTATTTTCCTTAATTGCGGATCAAGAAACTACAACTCAAACCAATCACTTTATCCAGCAATTGATGCTAATTTGGCAGTTTTCGTCGCTAATGGAGGAAGTATTTACGCTTCAGATTGGGATGTAGCCTATTTAGTGGGCGGAACGGACAACACAACCAGCTGTTCACTTCCGGGGGGATTTGTTCCTGATACAAAATTATGCTCCACAAACACCGGAAGCTCAGGAATTATTCCGGCAACTGTAAGCAGTGCAGGATTATCTACTGCTTTAGGATTTAATACGCTTAATATTGATTTTGATTTAGGTTCATGGCAAAAAATCACCAATTATGATCCGACGTATTGGGACGTTTTAGTGAAAGAAACTTCATCAAACAATGCATTGATGATCAGAACCAATCATTTTACAGCAACAGGAATTCCCGCAACACCGATTGGGAATGCTCCGAATACAACATTTACAACAGTTTGTATTACACTTCCAGGAAATATTCAGATAAGTCTTTCTGTTCCTACCGCTGCAGTTCCTTATTTAGTGGCTTTAGGCGCAACAGTAGGACCTTGTTCGGGATCTACAAACAGTGGATATATCTATTACACAAGTTTCCACAATCACGCTACAGGAAACATCGGAAATGCAGGAGTAATTTTACAATATGTAATTTTAAATCTTTAAAAATCGGCTTAAAAATTGATAAACAAAAAGTGGCTTTTTAAGTCACTTTTTTATTTAAATAAATATGGATCATTCATTAATTTCACTTTTAAGTATCATCTTACTTATTCTGGGAATCTTAGGAACTTTTTTGCCAGTTTTACCGGGATTGGTCTTAAGTCTTGCCGGACTTTTAATTTATAAATACGGAACAGATGCCGATCTTTCAGTACTTTATATTTGGGCGTTTGTCATTTTAACGCTTGCTTCTGTGGTGTTAAGCTATGTAATTCCCGCAAAAACCAATAAAAAATACGGCGGAACAAATTGGGGAAGTGTAGGCTCGGTCATCGGAACAATTGTAGGATTATTTTTACCAATTCCTTTAGGATTTCTTGTAGGAATGTTTGCCGGAGTTTTTATCGGAGAACTTTTGCACGATAGTAAGGACATGAATAAAGCTTTAAAATCAACAAAAGGAGCATTGATCGGATTTATTTACGGAACCGGATTTAGCTTAGTAGTCTCAATTGCTATGCTTATGGTCGTCGTTTTAGATATTTTTAATGTAATTTAATTATGGAAATGTATAAACATATAATATTGAGCTTAGGATTAATCAGCCTGATCAACTGTAAGGCTCAGAAAGAATTGAAAAATCAGGAAATGTCACAAAATTCTGCTAATGTAAAAAGTGAAATTCCTATGAAAAGCGAAGGAGATATTATTTATTTCATTGAAGGAGAAAATAAATTTCTGAAAGAATTTCAGATGAATATTACCTTTAAAAGTATGGCAGAAGACAGCCGTTGTCCGCAAGGAACTCAATGTATTTGGGCAGGAGTTGCCGTTGCCAATATAGAATTGATGAGCACTGCAAGTCGACCAATGACTTTGCAATTTTCAACTTCAGAAGTTAGCGGAAAAGATTATCATACGACACAATTTTTTAACGGATATAAAATTTCTTTAGTAAAAGTTACTCCTCATCCAACTGCAGAAAATAGTGCAAAATCACTTTCCGGAAAATATAAAATCGGAATTTCGATTACTAAAGATACTGATCAGAATTCTACCACGAAATAAGCTTCTTTCCTTTTGAAGCAAGATATTCATTAATTTTTGAGAAAGGTTTGCTTCCATAAAAACCACGATAGACAGAAAAAGGGGATGGATGCGCAGATTTAATGATAAAATGTTTAGCCGGATTGATTAATTCGGCTTTTTTCTGTGCAAAAGCTCCCCACAAAACGAAAACCACATTTTCTTTTTTATCTGAAATTTCTTTAATAATAAAATCGGTAAACTTTTCCCAACCTAAATCTTTATGAGAATTTGGTGAATGCGCACGAACCGTTAAAGTCGCATTCAATAACAAGACGCCTTGTTTTGCCCAATCATCCAGTTCTTTTGAAGTTCGGTCTACACCGACATCATCTTTTAATTCAGTGAAAATATTTTTAAGCGAAGGTGGCGCTGTAACCTGTTCGGAAACTGAAAAACACAAACCATTTGCCTGAAAATCATTATGATAAGGATCCTGACCAATAATTACCACTTCAACATCATCAAATGGCGTTAATTCTAACGCTCTGAAAATCTGTTTTTTCGGTGGAAAAACTTTCGTTGTTGCATATTCCTGTTTTACCTTTTCCCAAAGATTGGTAAAGTATGGAGTGTTTTTTATTGGGGCTAGTATTTCTGTCCAGTTCATAATTTATTTTAAAAAGGTAAATCTTCTTCCTCTTCTTCTTCCTCCTCTTGGCTATGCTGTATTACGAAAGATTCTGTCATTTTAAAATCTAACTTATCTTGATTATCTAAAATCCAATTTTCCCCATTTTCATTTAATCGACATACAGGATATTCACTCCATTGATCAACCTCCATCGAAACGCTTACAAATTGTAGTTTTTCTAAAGATCTAATACCAACACTTGTAGCCATATCATTAAAACCAGATTTATTCATCTCTGTTTTTAGCATATGAACTGGAAAAGATTCTTGTTTAGAAAATGTATTCTCCATCAATAAAACCAATATCGCAAATTCATGGTTTTTCAATCCTTTAATTTCTTGGACAGGAATATTACTCAAAACTTCAATAGTTTTAATTTTATTCTCAAGTGCTTTAATTTTATTAGTAATTCTTTGAGACAAATCATTAAAATCACTTATTGATGCTGTTTTATAAGTAATTATAAATTTATGTTGAATATCAAATGGGAATTTTCCTAATCTTTCTTCCGAACAAACCATAACTATATTTTTCCCACAAGCAAAAGCATATCCTAATTCATACCAAACATTTGGATTATCTGTAGTTATTTCCGCAAAACATAAATCACTTTCTTTTATTTTTTGCTCAATATCTTCTATTGGAATTGTCACAGCATCATCTTTATCAACTCTATACGGAATAAAACCAGAGTTTTTAATTGCTGGCTCAAAAACATCAGTATATCTTTTATCAAATTTATCTCTATCAAATGGTTGAATTACAAAACATGTTTTCATTAAATGGCTTTTCTTAATAGTCAAATATACGAAATATTAAAAATTCTTCTTAAGAATAGTTCTTTAAGCTGTAAACCAAATTATCCGGAAACCCCTCATCTTTTCTATCTTCCAAAATAAAATTATGTTTTAAAAGAAGACCTTTCGAGTTTTCATTAAACTTATTGGTCATCGCAACAATTTCCTGCAAATGTAAATCATTAAACCCAAAATTTAAAACCGTCTGTAAAGCTTCAGACATTAATCCTCTTCAGTGATATTCTGGCAATAATTCATAACCTACTTCTGCTTCTTTTCTGTCTTCCGAAAAATTCCAGAGACAAATTGTTCCGATAAGATTGGGTTGATTTTTAAATGCAATCCCGAAGTAAACCGTTTCTTTGTTTTCAATCCTTTTTTTGATGGTTAAAATAAAATCCAGCGCATCATAATTTGTTTTTGGAGGAATTCTTTTGACAAACTGATTGACAACTTCATTGCTTCGAATTTTTAAAATATCATCAACGTGGCTTTCGTCAATGGGTTTTAAAATTAATCTTTCGGTTTCCAGTTTCATATCTCAAATATAATAAAAACCTTATTGAAGTTATTTTATATTTAAATTGAACCATTAAGACCATTTAAGAGGTTAAGTTTTTATTAAGGAAAATCAAATAGATTTTTTTTGAAAGCAGATAGATAAAATCGTAGCAGTGCTTAATATTCTTAACTCCTTAATAAAATCTTAATGGTTCAAAATTAAAAATACATTCTCAAATTGTTTCATTTTCAAATTAATTATCTTTGCACTGTGTATATAAATAAAGAAGATTTAGACGAATTAGAGTTTCCGCAATTGCTCGCGGAAATTTCTCCTTTTGCGTACTCTCCGAAAACGAGAGATAAAATTCTTCAACTTCGTCCGATGGAAATTGACGAGGCAGAACTTTCCCTTAAAAAAACTTCCGAATATTTATCAAGTTTTGAAAGTTCAAATGCTATTCCGTTTGATGAATATGAAGATATTGAAAGTGAACTAAAATTGATGCTGATCGAAAATTATCGATTGGAAAATGTGGCTTTCATAAAAATAAAAACGCTTACGGAACAAATCGGGAAACTGCAGAAGTTTTTCCCAACCATGCCAGAAACCTTCCCAACATTGATAAAGGATGTTTCTGTGCTTGAATTTAAAAAAGAAATCATTGATAAAGTTGATAAAGTTTTCAACCGTTTTGGCGAAGTAAAAAGTGAAGCTTCCCCGATTTTAAAAACGTTGAGAGCCGAAATTCAACTGGCTAAAAAAGCTATTCAGGAGAATTTCAACAGAGTTTTATTCAATTACGGACAAAGCGATTTTCTGGATGACATCCGGGAAAGCATTATTGAAGATCAAAGAGTTTTAGCGGTAAAATCAGCGTACAAAAAAAGAGTTCCGGGAAGAGTTTTAGGACTATCAAAAACAGGTTCTATTACTTATATTCAGCCAGATTCTGTTGTAAAACATTATTTCAAACTGAAAGAAGATCAGGAAGAAGAAAAAAAAGAAATCGACAAAATCCTGAGAAAACTGACTGCAGAATTGGCAGAATTTCAACCTCAGCTTTGGAGATATCAAATGTATATTTTTGATCTTGATTTAACAAGAGCCAAAGCAAAATTCGGAGAATTAATCAACGGAGTTTTACCCAAAATCAACCGTCACAGAACACTGAAATTAAGAGAAGCTTTTCATCCTTTATTATTTTTAAGAAATAAAGCTGAAAATAAAACTATTTTCTCCCAAACTTTAAGCTTAACAGATCACAACAGAATTATCTGTATTTCCGGACCGAATGCGGGCGGAAAATCGATTACGTTAAAAACTGTCGGATTGCTTCAACTGATGATTCAGAGTGGAATTTTAGTTCCTACCCATCCAAAATCTGAGATGTTTTTCTTTGATAAAATCATGACCGATATTGGTGATAATCAATCGATTGAAAATCATCTTTCGACGTATTCATCAAGATTAAAGAAAATGGGCGGAATCATTCGTGAAGCCGATGCCAATACGCTTTTACTGATTGACGAATTTGGAACGGGCTCTGATCCTGAATTAGGTGGCGCTTTAGCCGAAAGTTTCCTTGAGTTTTTCTACGACAAAAAAAGTTTTGCCATTATTACAACGCATTATACCAATATTAAACTGGTGGTGGAAGAACTTCCGAATGCGCAAAATGCAGCCATGCTTTTCAATGAAGAAACATTGGAACCAATGTATAAGCTGGAAATCGGGCAAGCCGGAAGTTCATTTACATTTGAAGTGGCTGAAAAAAATAAAATACCGAGATTTATCATTCATTCTGCCAAGAAAAAAGTGGAACATGATATTGTGAATTTAGATAAAACCATCGTAAAGCTTCAACAGGAAAAATACGAGGTTGAGAAACTGAAAACCGATCTTGCCGAAAGAAAAGAATCTGTAGAAGACAAACGCGATAATCTGCAAAAACTAAATGAACAGCTTCAGCAAAAGCTCTTTAACTTCCAGAAATTATATGAAGATGAACATCGAAAACTTCAGTTTGGAGGAAAGATAGAAGCTTTTATCGACAGTTATGTAAAAGGAAAATCACGAAAAGATGTGGTGAAGGATTTTGTGAAGATTCTGGAGCAGGAAAAGTTCAGAAAAATAGGAGCAGATAAAGATGAAACGAAACGTCTTCAGGTTGTGAAAAGAAAAATAACACAACAGCTGAAAAAAGAAGATGTCATTGAAAAAATTACCGAGACGAACGAAAAAATCGAGGAAAAACGTAAATCTGACAGAGAACTTTGGATGAAAGTCGGGCAACGTGTAAGAATTGCAGGAAGTACGAGTGTGGGAACGATTGAGAAGATTTCCAGAAATAAAGTGACTGTAAATTACGGAACCTTTAAAACCTTGATTGATGCGGACGAACTGGAGAGAATTTAGTATAGATGACTGTAAAAACTCACATTACATTTAAAGATTTTTTGAATTTTCACATTAAAAATTCATTAACAAGAATTATTCTGTTTTCAACATTATTGATTGGAATTTTCATTTTGAATTTTTACAATGCGGAAAATGACACGAAAGAAGTTTTAAAATCTGCTTCCATGTGGTTTATCGTCATTCTTATATTTCTCATTGTACGTTCTTATTTTAGTTTAAAAAATGCTTTTTATTCAAACAAAAACATTCAGGAAGAAATTTCTTACACTTTTACTGATGAAAAAATCTCTACCAAAGGAAAAACCTTCGAAAGTGATTTTATCTGGAAAACGGTTTACAGAGTTAAAGAAAACAAAGACTGGTTTTTGATTTATCAGAGTAAACTAACAATGAACATGGTTCCGAAAAAGTATTTTACAACGGTGCAGATTCGAGAACTTAGAAATATGATTCAGAAAAATAATGTAAAATCGAAACTTAAAAACGATTAAAATTAAATAAAAGAGAGTGCCTTGATGGATACTCTCTTTTGTTTTTATTGTTATTTTTGAAAATGCTTATCAGTTTAAAAATTTTATGGATTTTTTATAAAAAACTTCTCATTCCGGGAATTTTGTTTTCTTTACTGCTTTCATTTCCTCTCGGATTGACAATGCAGAATTTCAGTTTGTGCTTTCTTTTGATATTTCCCTTGCTGCATTATTTTATTTATGAAATGAGATTAAAAAACGAATATCTTTTTTATGCAAATTTTGGTTTTTCAAGAATACAACTTTGGAGTATTACAATTTTACTGGGAATTATTTTAAAATTTGTGAGTGCATTTTTATGAGTAAACTTCACATTGACAGCATTACGAAATCTTTTGGTGAAAAAGATATTTTGAAAGACATCTTTTTAAGTTTAGAAACTGGAAAAATTGCCGGAATTTTAGGACGAAACGGTTCAGGAAAATCAACTTTATTTCAGATTATTTTTGGAACTATTAAAGGTGAAACGCAATTTATTAAGTTTAATAATGAAATTCTGAGAAATCAGTCGGACAGAAAAAATAAGATTGCTTATTTGCCTCAACATTCTTTTTTACCTAAGAATATAAAAATCAAAAGTCTTGTCGGTTTGTTTTGTACTGAAAAAAACAATACAGAAATTTTTGATGTAGAATTTGTTCGACCTTTTTTAAATGAAACTCCAAAAACACTTTCAGGAGGAGAATTAAGAATTATAGAAACCCTTTTGATTATATTTTCAGGAGCAGAGTTTGTTTTATTGGATGAGCCATTTCACAGTTTGTCACCAAAAATGATTACCGAATTAAAAAAAATTATTAAACAACAAACTGAAAATAAAGGTTTTATCATTTCAGATCATCAATATCATGATGTTTTGGATGTTTCTGATGATTTTTTTCTGCTTTCTGAAGGTTATTTAAGGCCGGTTAAAGATTTAAAAGAATTGAAGCAGTTTAATTATCTTCCGAAAAATATTTAATTTATATCTTTGAGCTACAAATATTCTTTATAATGACTTTCATAAACAAAGCAATCTTTTTATCGATATTCAGTATTTTTTCTTTTGCGTTGATTAATGCACAGAATAAAGTTCCTTTTGGTGTTGTAAAAGCTGAAGATGGTTATGCGATGGTGCGTGTACACAAAGAAGACTACCGTAAAATCGTTGATAAAATCAGAATGAAAAAAGGTGATGTTTTTGTTTATGTAAAACCCGCTCCGGGAGAAACCGACTGGATCTGGATTAAATATCCCGAAAAAGAAGAGTTACCAAAACCATTTGTAAGATACGACAGTCTTAATAAAGAAGGGATGGTAAACAAAGGCCGGATTGCATTTATCGATCAGCTTCCGAAATTCACTCCTGTTTTATCTAAAAACGGTAGATCTGTTACTTTTACTGACAATAACAATCCTAAAACTCCGGCAAACCAGAGAACAAAAGTGGTGATTGATATTTATCCTTCCAACGCAAAATTCAAAAAGCAGGAAAAAGATGCAGAAGGGAACATCGTTAAAATTGACAAGCAAAAACCTTGGGGAATCAGCAAAGAGCTTCCTGAAGATTTAACTGAAATAAAATCTATTCGAGTACAACAACCGGGCAGAGGTTCAGTTTTCGTGAGAGAAGGGATAAAAAATTTATTTCAGCCTACCAAAGATTTTGAAAACATGGGCGTAACTTCAATGGACGATGATCATGTTTTTCTTTATATGATTAATGGATCCGGTGAAAACAGATACACCACTTTCTGGACGATTAAAGAAGGCAAAGCAATCAGCCAGATCATTTTCAGTAATCCTGAATAATTCTTAGAAAATATCCTTTATTATTAGTACTTTTGCAACCGAAAAGAATTGAGCTTTCAGAGGAAATCTTTTTGCTTTTTACTTTTCAGGAAATTGGGTTTTGCTTAACGCAGATTAAAAGGGAATCGTGTGAAAATCACGTACTGTCGCGCAACTGTAAGTAACCAAAGTCTTTATAATAAACCACTGTTTCGTTTTAAACAAAATGGGAAGGGATAAAGATGTTACAAGTCAGGAGACCTGCCTGTTTCTTTAGACAAAAACTTTCGCGATTTGAAGTTTATTGATCTTATAATTCTTTGGGAATTTTATGTTCCCGAATTATTCTGTGGATTGTTATAGTATTTCATTTTCGCTTTAATTTAATAATGAAATATGACTACAGAAGAAAGAATTCAAGCCTCGGAAACCCGAATTTTCAAAGCCGTTTTCCCCAATACAACCAATCATTACGACACCCTTTTTGGAGGAACTGCGATGCAATTGATGGATGAAGTTGCCTTTATTGCTGCAACAAGATTTGCGAGAAAACGTGTGGTAACCGTTAGTAGCGATAAAATTGATTTTAAAAGATCAATCCCTGCAGGAACGATTGTAGAATTAATCGGGAGAGTTTCTCAAGTAGGAAATACAAGTATGAAAGTAAACGTAGAAATCTACACTGAACAAATGTACTCTTACGAAAGAGAAAAGGCGATTGTGGGAGATTTTACTTTTGTGGCAATCGACGAATTTAAGAAACCAATTCAAATTTTATAATAGATGAGCGGTAGTTTTTGACTGCCATTCGTCACTTTCAGTCTTTATTTAAAAGGTTTCGGAAAACTTAACTGTTCGTTGAAACCTTTTTCCTTAAATAAAATCTAAATTACGGTAGACACACTCCATTTAATTATGACAGGAGTCGTCTATGTGATTATATGTTGTGTTGTTAATTCGGATTGAACTTAATATTGAAATACTTTAAATAATCCTCTATTGGTTCCAATCCCATTTCTTTTCTTCTTTCGTTTACAGTTTCAGGATTTTCTAATTTATACAATTTACCATTTTCTATTTGTGAACCATATATTTGGGGTTCTCCTTCGTCCATTAACATCCTGTCTTTCATCAATGCGTATTGTTGTTTAGATAAGTCTCCATTTTTTACCGCTTTTTCTACATAAGGAAAATACTTTATTCTGATTTCTTTACTACTATGTTGCAATCCCAACCAGATTGCATCCATTTGTTTTTGATCCACCTCTTTTAATGTAGGCATACCGCACTTTTCAATAATGCTGATTACTAATTCCTGATTCCTGTGATCTTCTTTAGCGTATTTGATGGGTTCATTTGCTTTTCTAATCCGTTGGTCACTTTCTAAAACTTCGCTCAGGATTTGACGTTTTTTGCTGCAATCGACTTCAATAATATCCACCGAACCTACATAGACAAATTTATCCTTATTCATATAAAGGAATATCGATATGATTACAACAATAGCGATTAATATGCTAAATAATATTTTTTTTACTTTCATTTCTATTTTTTTGTCATATTCCCAAATAGGCTGACCGTTTTTGAAATATAACACAAAAATAGGAATTATTTTTAAGTGTCGGAATAAACTCTTATAAAAAAGATGTGTTCAATCACAAAAATTTGCTTTAGATTTTCATTTATCTTAAAACCTTTTTCGATTCCAAATTGAGATTTAAAAAATGATGAAAAGCCTCTCCCAATTCATCAGAAGCGCGGCTGATTGCATTTTCCAGCATATTTCTGATTTGCAGTTCGGTCACTTTAGCTTCTGTCCAGCTTTTTCCGGAGGTATGAGAATTTAAAATAAAAGGCATGATTCTATCAATTGCGCAGGCAAAAATAGCATCTGGAGTCTCTTCTTGTTCAAATTCCAGCCAAAGATTAAAAAATTCTGAGCGCAGCGGTTCGTCTAAAATCCCAAAAATATTTTGAGCGGAAAGTTTTTCTCTATCAAATTTCCCAACCATTGCAGCTTCGTCAAAAAGAAAAGTATCTCCTGCTTCAATTTCCACCAAATCGTGAATAGAGAGCATTCTGATGACTCTCAGCAAATCAATATCGGCTCTGTTTTTAGCATAAGGAAATAAAATCTGAGCTAAAATGATAATCTGCCAGGAATGTTCGGCTGTATTTTCTCTTCTGGAATCATCTGCATTGTAATTTCTTCTCTGAACATTTTTCAGTGCATCCACTGCAACGATAAAATTTATTTCTTTCTGTATTTTCATTATTTTTCTTTAAAATATAGTTCTCTGGGATACGTTGTGGTTTTTGAAAACCATTTGTAATCTATAAATTCTCTTTTTACGGTAACAACCTTTTTTGGATCTCTTGTGTCTTCTTCAAACTCTAAAACTTTTACTAAGCCTTTATATGGAAAAAACTGATATTCTGAACTAAGATTCAAACAGCAGCCATTTTTTTGATTCGTAATAATTCTCTGATGCCCGGAATCGGTTTTAAACATTCCTGAATTTGAACGAATCAAAGCATTAAAATCATCATTCAGAACAAATTGTTTTGCAGAATCATAGGTATAAACTTCATACAAAGGGTTTTTATTGCTTCGTCCGTTTCTTACGGCAACATCCTCAATTCCGTCAAAATTAAAATCATCAAAAATGATTGAATTCTTTAACGAATCGAGAATAGGTTTTCTGATTTCATCAAAATCTAAATAAAAATCAGCTGATGATAAAGTCTGATATTTCTTCATTGTAGCTTTATCGTAAAGGTCTATCATCGTTTTTCCACTGCATATATTCTCTCCACAACTTTCGATATTGGCAATCACATTGTAAGTTTTCGAAACATTCGGCAGTTCAAAATAATTTTGAGCGTTACAGAACATTCCAAAACATACTAAGATTAATAGTGGTTTTCCATAATTCATTTTGAGTTAATTTAGGTTTTTAGTTAGTAACAAATATAGAAATTTATGTAAAATTTCACTTTATTTCTAATATTTAATCAACAGGTAAAATTCAGGTTAAAAATTATCCATCTGATTTTCAATTAATTAAATATAATTTTAAAATAATTTCACTACTTTGTATTGCATATTACCATTTTAATTACATATCTTTGTAATGTAAAATCGGAATAGGTTCAACTAGCTAGGAACCGAAAGCTGAAAATTTATATAACTAATTAACAAAACCTATTAAAGATGAATACCGAAAATACCAAAGCGCAAATGCGAAAAGGGATTCTGGAATTCTGTATTTTAAGCCTCATCAACCACAGAGAAATGTATGTTTCTGACCTGATTGATGAACTGAAAAAAGGAAAACTGGATGTAGTGGAAGGAACCCTCTACCCTCTTTTAACCAGACTGAAAAACGGAGAATTTCTCTCCTACAGATGGGAAGAATCTACGGGAGGACCGCCCAGAAAATATTATCAGATTACAGAAAAAGGCAAAACGTTTTTATCTGAATTACAAAACACCTGGAAAGAATTAACAGATTCTGTAACCCAAATTATTCAAAAACACTAAAAACAAAAGCTATGAACAAGACACTCTCAATAGGACTCGCAGGTTTTTCTTTTACAATAGAAGAGCACGCATATATAAAGCTCAGCGATTATCTTAATGCTCTGAGAAACTCTATGGATGCTTCTGAAGCCGATGAGGTAATTCATGATATCGAGATCAGAATTGTTGAAATCTTCAGAGATACTTTAGGGAAACGTGAAGTAATAAATGATAACGATGTAGAAAGAGTAATAGCACAAATCGGGTCTCCGGAAAAAATCGAGGAGCAGGAAGAGGCATATTATTCTGAAAAAAATACAAAAACTAATTTTTCAGGAACAAGTTACAGCGACAAGAAACAACTGTTCCGTGATTCTGAAAGACAAAAAATCGCCGGAGTTTGTGCAGGTTTAGCAGCTTATTTCGGAATTGATATTACAGGAATGAGACTAATCTGGGTCGGAGCATTCATTATCTTATGTTTCGGAGCTCCCGTAATGTTATTCGTACCTCTTCTTTACATCATTCTTTGGGCAATTTTACCGATCGCTACTACAGCTTCAGATTTTTTGAAAATGAAAGGTAAACCACTCAATTTTGATAATTTAAAGGAAGAATCTGGCAAAATAGTACAATTTGCGAATGAAACAACAACCAGAGCAGGAGAAATTTTCATTGAAAACAAACCTTATATTGACAACGCAGGAAGCGGAGTATGGAATGTTTTAAAATATATTATCGGAGGATTCTTCGCATTCATGGCGGTTGGAAGCATTATAGGAGTATTTGTAGTATTCGGGCTTTTCGGAATCGATTCAAATTTCCCGGGAGCAAACGAAATGAAGTTTTACTTTGATGATGACGGTTTGTACAATGTTTTGGCAGCAATTATTATTGTAGGATCTCTAATTCCGGCTATTCTTTTTAGCTTGTTGAGTATTAAAATTTTCTCACCAAAAACTAAATTGAGAAATATCGGTTGGGTTTTAGGAGCATTATTCTTAACAGTAATCGGATTGGGAACATTCTTCGGAGTAAGCATGGCAAAAAGAGAAATGGCTTTCAAAGGTCATAAAGAAGATGTAGAAGAAATTGCCATCAACACTACTTCAGACAGTCTGTATGTAGATGTAAAACAAATTGCCATTCCTCAGAATTTTACAGGATATGATGATGATATTTATTCTGATAAAAAATCGGTATACGACAGAGATCATATCTATGTAGAAGTGACAAGAAAAGAAAATATTACAACTCCGTATTTAATTATTAAAAAAGATGCAAAAGGGTATAATATTCCGCTCAATGTAAGTGTTCCTGTAGAGATTGTTGGTAACAAAATCTTACTTCCAAACTACATCAAATATCCTTACGATCACAGAAACAGAGATTATCATATAGACTATGAATTGGTAATTCCTAAAACATCCGTTGTAATTCCATTAAAAGACGACATCAGTATCGATGGTGATGCAGATGGAAACGGAATCAACGATAACGATGAAGATAATGACAACGATGATGAAAACGGAAATATCAGTATTGAGAAAAATAAGATCTCAATCAACGGTTCTACGATAGAATACAGTGACAATGATAAAGACAGCGTGATTATCAACGGAAAGAAATATCAAAAAAATGAAGCAAAAAAAATAATGGATACAATGAAGATGAATATTGATAAAATGAAAGACGTTGACATTAAAATAAAAGACGGAAAAAAAGAATTTTCTATTAAAACCAAATAATTAAACTTTAGAGAGTGCGGAAGGTGTGAGTGAATGACAACCGTTTGAAATTCACACTCTTCTTCTCTCAAAAATTTATAAAAAATTTCAACAGAAAGTGTTTTATATAACAAAATCTTTGTATATTCGTATATTCAAATTCCATAAAAAACAAACACAAAAAATTAAACCATGGTACAAGTAGTTTTAGAAATTGCAGTAAAGATCGCAGATTTAATCAGCAGTTTATTTTAAGAGCGACAATATTTCAATATATTTGTAGAGTATAACCAAAGTTTGGTTATACTTTTTTGTTTTAAATATAAAATATGAAAAAACTGATAGGCAGTCTGTTACTGAAAATTTTGGGTTGGAAAGTTGTGCTTCAGGGTGATGTTAACAATCTCGACAGATGTATTCTCGTTGTAGCACCACATACTCACAATATGGAATACATTTTGGGAAATTTAGCCTATTGGAAATTAGGAAAGAAACTGAAAATCATCATTAAAGACGCTCATACAAAAGCTTGGTACGGAGCTGCTGTAAGAAGTTTGGGCGGAATTGGTATCGATAGAAGCCAAAAAAATGACTTGATCAATTTCGTAGCTAATGAATTCAAAAAAGAAGATTTCAGCTTGGTAATTACTCCTGAAGGAACAAGAAGCTGGGTTCCGAAGTGGAGAAAAGGTTTCTATCACATGGCATTGGCAGCAAAAGTTCCTATCGTCTTGGCAGCCGGAGATTTTAAGAGAAATATTGTTTATTTAGGCTATCAAATTCCTTACGAAAGATTGGAAACTGCAACTTTTGCAGAAGTCATGCAGGAAATTCAGGATTATTATATTAAAAACGATATTGTTCCAAAAATTCCTGCCAACTGGAATCCCAATTTGACGGGAGAATCAGAGGAAGCAATAAGCAATAAGCAATAAGCAATAAGCAATAAGCAAAATTACTCATTACCAATTATTTATTACCCATAAAAAAATGTACACTAAAGATAAAACCAAAGAAGAAATATTAGAATTCATCAACAATTGGGGTGAAGAAACTTTTGCGAAAACGATTGGAATCAATTTCATCGATATTGATCTGGAAAACGAAACTCTGACTGCAACAATGCCGGTTACACCAAACATTCACCAGCCTTTTGGTATTATGCACGGCGGAGCAAGCTGTGTTTTGGCAGAAACAATGGGTTCCAGCCTTTCTAATATTTTTATTGACGGCAGTAAATTTTTTGGGGTAGGAACCAATATCAACTCTAATCATTTGAGAAGTAAAAAAGACGGAACGGTAACCGCAGTCGCAAGATTTATCAGAAAAGGAAAAACAATGCACGTTTCTGAAATTGAAATTCGTGATGAAAGAGGTCAGCTGATTAATCATACTACAATGACGAATAACATTATCAACCGATAAGAAATTCAAACAAATAAAATACTAAGACTCAAAATTTTGAGTCTTTTTTTATGTTTTGTCGTAATCTTTTTATTTTTTTCATCTTATATAAGAAAACTTTAAATTTATACATTATGAAATCGCCAAGAGAACTTTTGAATAACTTCTATTAAAAAGTCAAGCGATAACATTTCTTAATAAAATATTGATATGAAAAAAATATTACTTCTTTTACTATGTTCCATCTTATTTATTTCAATTTCTTGTCGTAATGAAGAAGAGGAAAACATTGATGGCAAAAATCAGATTAACTTTCAGTTGATTGGAAAGGGAAATTTGATAGGAAATTATGTTCCCCAGCAAAATACCATTATTACCAACTCTATACAATGGAATAATTTCCTGAACCAAATAGACAGTACAACTCATCAAACTTCTCCAACTTTTATAACAACCTACGTTGATTTCAACGATTACATGGTTATTATTGTAGTGGATGAAATTTACAATAATGGCGGACATTCGATCGATATTACGTCAATGGAAGAATATCCTCAGTACATCAATATTCATGTAAAAAAATTATTGCAGGGAAATGCAATATCGCTTATCACTCAACCTTATCACATTGTGAAAATTCCTAAAACCCCAAAATCATTAATATTTAATTAAAATCTACTGCAACCTTTTTAGATTTTTTCATCCTATATAAAGAAACCCTTGAATTTATACATCATGAAAAAACATTTACTTCTTTTATTATGCTCCATTTTACTTATTGTAACTTCATGTCGTAATGATAATAATGAAGAACAGATTGAAAGCAAAAACCAGATTAACTTTCAGTTGATCGGGAAAGGAAATTTTATGGGATCATCTTATGCTACTCCGCAAAATTCAGTGATTACAAACACAACACAATGGAATAATTTTCTCAATCAAATCGACAGTCCGAACAACCACCCTTCATCAGGTTTTACAGAAACCAATATCGATTTTAATCAGTTTATGGTGATTCTTGTCGTTGATGAAGTTTATCCAAATGGTGGGCATTCTGTTGACATTATCACAGTTGATGAAAATTCCCAGAATATTGAAGTTGATGTAGAAAAATTATTACAGGGAAATGCTACATCAGTTGTTACACAGCCTTATCATATCGTAAAAATCCCTAAAATTGCAAAACCTGTAATATTCAATTAAAATCTACTGCAACTTTTTTATATTTTTTCATCTTTAAAGAAAAGAATAACCATGCGAAATTTAATTTTACCGTTTATCCTGTTATTAACATTCGTGTTTTCTTGCAGGGAGAATGATGCAGATGAAGGACTTGAACAAAAAAATGCTTCATATGATGTTTATGTTGCTGGATCCGAAAACGACAAAGCCTGTTATTGGAAAAACAATGTTTTAAATTATTTATCAAACGGGGATAATATTCAAGCTTCAAAAATAATTATTGAAAATAATAATATCTATGTTTTCGGTATCAAATATATTTCTGCAAACAATACAGAATATTATTTTTGGAAAAATAATGTGAAATACGATCTAAAAAACTACTTGGGAATACCCTCAACTTCAAAAGCTTACTTTAGCGATTTTATAGTCAGAAACAATATAGAACTTTTTGCAGGATATGTTGATAACATTAGTTCTGGAACACCTAATATTTATAGTTTATGTTATTGGAAAAACGGAGTGAAAACTGTTTTACAAAATAATGTTACTTTTCCTTATCGTGTGTCTATAGATTTTTATAACAATACCGTTTATTGTGGAAGCCCGACGGGTTATTATAAAAACAATACATTTAACAGTTTGAGCGGTGAGTGGGGTCAGAACTTTGCTCAAAACAATAACGGAATTCATCATCTTTTTATCAGTAACAATAATAAAAATTTAAATTGTTATAACACAGACAATAATAGTTTAAGTTTTGTAAATACAACAACACTGTATCCAAATTTAAGCGTTGCTAAATTAATTTTCGACACTTATACAAATGACTTATATACATTTAGCGCTGAGATTGACAATTTGTATTTTAAAAATAATATTACAATAAATTTTGTGGATTCACAATATAAGAGAATTGAAGATATGAAAGTATTAAATAACAATCTGTATATGATTAGGTCTTTTAGTACACTAACTTCGCTACCTTTAAAACAATATAAAGTATTTATCAATAATGTTCAAACTCAATATATAAGTGGAAACAATGGAAGTTTTAACTCAATTTATGTAGTTCAAAATTAAATGCAAAAACTCAACTGGCAAAAAATCTACCTCGACTATTCCCCAAAACTTTTGGGGATTTGTCGCAGATATATCGCAGATCTTCAGACTGCGGAAGATATTGTGCAGGACAGTTTTATGACGGCAATTCAGAAGAATCATCAGTTAAAAGATGAACAGGCAATTTTTGGATGGCTCAAAAAAATTGCAATTAATAATGCACTGCAATTTATCCGAAAAACAAACAAAGACACTTTTATTACAACCGAACCATCAGAAATCCCAGATACATTGACCGAAATGACCACATCTGCAATAGACGAAAAAAAACACATTTTAGCATACAATTTTACACGGGAAGAACTGTTGAAATCTATCGACAGTTTGCCTTCTCATCACAAGTCTGTTTTCAATTTATATTATATCGAAAACTATTCTCATGCGGAAATTTCGGGTATTTTGGAGATTCCTGTTAATACTTCAAAATCACATTTAATGAGGGCCAGAAAATCGGTTCAGAATTATTTGCTTGCTCATTTTGTGAATAAAGAATCTTCGAAAAACAAAACTGCACAGATTTTAATTTTCTTAGGTTTTGGTAACTTATTATGGGCGCAAACTCTTCAGTCTAAGTTTTCAGATTTTAAAATTCCTACAGCACAGAATTTTGAAATTCCTTCAGACATAAATAGTAATGCAATTATATTTTCTTCAAGTAAAAATCATTGGAAAGAAAAAGCGATTATTGGAACGACCTTCTTCATTATTATTGTCGGGTCCATTTTATTTTTCAGTCCTAAAAATCACGCTTTTACAAAAGAAAATTTGAGTATTGTTTCTTCCGGATCAAATAAAAACAGTGTTTTAGTTGCAGGAAATCAAGACAATAATAAAGCTTTAGAGAAGGGTTTAAAAAATGAAGGAATTAGTCAAAACCCAAACATTGAAATCAACGAAAATTTAAACACAGAAAAAACTTCCATTGCAGCAAAAAACTCAGTATCTTCAAGAATTAAATTCAATAAAGATTCTTCTGAAACAGCTTCTCACAAAGTAATTATTGTAAAGAAAATCATTCAGAGAGACACTATTTTTATAGAAAGATAAAACTCAATCAACCATGCTTTTAAGAAAAGTCATTTTCCTCTTTTTGCTCGTTTTTATCATTTCCGTTTTTGCTCAGCGTAAAAAAAGAGACACCGTTTACATTTATGAAAAAGTAATTGTTTACGATACGATTTATCTTGAAAAAGCAGTCAGATTGAAACCTGGAAATCTGATGTTTTCCTCTCTTGAAATTCAGGAAAAAGAGATAAAAAATATTCAGCAAAACACCAACAAAGAAGAACTTGAAGAACTAGTAAAAAAAAATTCAAACAATAAATTTCAGTTCGGAATTCAGGCTGGAATTGGCTTTAAAAAGGCAAGTTGGGCAGAAAATTTATCAGACAAAAATCTACAATTCGGACAAAATTTGGGAATCTGGATTTCGAAAAGTATCATCAATCCCAATTTTCATTTGATGCTTTCTGCAAGCATATCCCGATGGAATTCTACATTTGATTTAGATGCCAATAAAGAAGAAACTTATCTCGACGGATTTTACTTTTCGGAAGACGATCAACCTTTGCTTTTTCAAAGATTTAACAATAAACATTTTGAATATGTTTTACAGTTGAAAGCAGTTTATGAATGGAGAAATTTCCGTCCTTTTGTCGGTTTTTTAGCTAATAAAAACGTCTATAAAATGCAGTTTTTAGTTCCTGAAAACAATGTTTTAAATAAACTCGATGATTTTAAAAGCAATCAAATCAATTTCGGATTTTCTTTTGGTCTGCAATATCGGGTTTTCAAGCGTTTTTTAGTTGAAGCAGAATATCAACATTACAAAATCAGGAATCTTTCATTAAAAAACTCTTCATTTGATTTTGATATTTTTAAGACTAATAATACCTTTGTTGAAAGGAAAATCAGTTTAGGAATCTCTTATTTTATTTCTAAATAATGGCTTTCTTAAAGCTCAAAAATTATGATTTATTTCAAATTTCCAGTTGACGAAAAGCTCTACACAACTGAAGAAAATTCAGATATAAATTCTATTAATTTTTATTCATTCAATAATTCTGAAGATATTTCAATTTCAGGAAAAATCATAGAGAAAGACCAATCGGAATTTGAAAATTTAGAAATCAGTTCGGAAATTTTACCTGAAGATAAAACTCAGTTTATTGCTGAAAACAAAGAAGAATATCTTCAGAAACTAAACGATGTAATTGAAATTATTAAAGAATATAATCTTCCAAAATTAGTTCTTTCAAGAAGAAAAATCATCAGAGACTTTAATGAAATTGACTTAAAAGGTAGCTTTCTCAATCTTTGCAAAAACTATCCAAACGCATTCAAATATCTGTTTTTTGATGGCAAAACTTCGTGGATGGGCGCATTTTCAGAAGTTTTAGGAAAATTCAATAAGTCAACGCATGAGTTTGAAACAATGAGTATTGCAGGAACAATTCCCGTTTCCGAAGAATGGACGGAGAAAGAAATTGAAGAACAGAAGCCGGTTTCAAGCTATATCAGAAATATTTTAGAAAAATATAACGGTTCAAATTCAATTCAGGAATCGGATACGTACGATCATATTTCGGGAAATATTAAACATTTAAAAACAGATTTTAAAATTAAAATTAATCCTGAAGATTTAGATCTTATCATTCAGGAACTTCATCCAACTCCCGCAGTTTGTGGAATTCCTAAAGATTTTTGTAAGGAAATTATTGAGAAAACTGAAAAATTCCCCAGAGAATTATATGCCGGTTACATCAAAATTGAAACCGATGATTACATTCAGTATTTTGTGAATCTTCGTTGCGCAAGATTATATAAAAACTCAGTTCATCTCTTTGTAGGCGGTGGAATTACCGCTCAAAGCAATCCGGAAAAAGAATGGAATGAAACAGAACTTAAATCTGAAGCGGTATTGAAAAATCTGGTTTTAGAATAATTTTCTAAAAATATAAAACATTAGTTTTAAACCTTTACCAATAATCATTTTGCAATCAATAAAGGAATGAGATTCCCTTAATCTTATTCAAATAAAAACCTCTTTCAGTACGAAAGAGGTTTTTATTTTATGTCTAAAAGAATTACTTCTTTGCTCCGATTTTACTCCAAGTATTTAGGATGAAAAGTAAACCTACTCCTAAAAGTCCGCAAGCGATTGAGATTAAAAATTTAACATTATCTTCAGATGTAATATCTGAATTCCAGTCTATTGCATACGTATTGATTGCTATAATTACGACAAATACGATTAAAAATACTTTATAAAACTTCTGCATGATCTAAAAATTTATATAATTCTGCACCAACTGCGCAAAATTTGCGGTAAATAATTTAATTGAAATTGCCAGTAGAATAATTCCGAAAACTTTCTGAAGAATCGCCAAAGATGCTTCTCCCATTTTCTTCTCAATCCACTTCGCAGATTTCAGCACCAAATATACGAAAATTGTGTTGAGAATGATGCCACAAATTATGTTAATATCATGAAACTCTGCTCTTAAAGACAGTGTTGTCGTTAAAGTTCCCGCTCCTGCAACCAAAGGAAATGCAATAGGAACAATAGATGCAGATTTTGCTTCTGTGGTTTTGTTGATTTCAATTCCTAAAATCATTTCAAGGGCAATAATAAAAATAACAAAAGCCCCTGCAATGGCAAATGAATTAACATCAACACCAATAAATTTCAAAATTTTATTTCCAACAAAAAGAAATACAATCATAATCAATCCGGCTGTAATTGATGCTCTCCCCGCTTCAATTTGTCCGAATTTCTGCTGTAGACTTACCACAATCGGAACCGAACCAATAATATCGATTACTGCAAAAAGTACCATAAAACTGGTAATTACTTCCTTTAAAGAGAAACTATTGAAAACCTCCATATCTTACGATTATTAATTTCGCAAAATTATGAATAAAAAATGATTATTTACTAATTACAGAATATAATTTAACGATATCCGTCAATAAGTCATTTAAAGAATCTTCTAACGTAAGCGGAGAATATTTCTCTATTTCAACTTTCTGTAGGAGTTCCTGATAATTTTCTGCAACAGAACTTCCGTTATGTCTTTCCAGAAATTGTTTAAAATCGTCTTTGGAGCTTTGAAAATACTGCTTTCTGACTTCTAAATCCATTTCCTCAAACGTTTCAAAAAACTTAGGATAATCTCCTGAAGTTTTAAGATTTTCTAGATAGGCAAAATAATCAGTAATATCTGTTTTTAAACTTTCTCTTATTTCTCTTTCGGTTTCTGCTACAGAACCCAAAGATTTTGGAGTTGGTTTTTCTTTAGCAATATTCCTGTTTTTTTGCCAATATTTAAACACGATATAGGCAACAAATAATCCCAATAATATTGCGACATTAATAAAAAGTACATTCCAGTTGAATTTATTTTTTTCTTTTACTTTAAAAGATGTAGTCTTCAAAACGGGACTGTCAACGGTTTCCAGCAAAGTGTTTGTATAATCGTTTACTTTTTCAACAGTAGATCTCGCTTCTAACACTTCATCATGTGAAAACGCAGTTAGATCAAGTTTTTCCTGTCCAAGATTTACATATTCTTTTTCGGCAGGATTGAAAAAAGCAAAAGGTTCAGTTTTTACAATTAAATCTCCAGCTTTTTTAGGAATCAAAATATATCTAGCTAAAATCTCACCTTTCATTCCTGAAATCCCTGTACTTACGTGAGAAATTATTCTTGGTGCAAAAACATCATAATCTGGTGATTCTTCAATTTTTGGCAGACTCATATCTGCAAGGTTTCCTTCACCGGAAACTTTTACCGTAACATTAACAGGCTTTTTTGCCTCAACTTTATCTTTTGAAGAATGGAAAACATCCACTTTGAAATTACCAACCGCGTTTTTGAAAGATTCGGGAGAACCTTCCGGAAGTTTTTTTACATTAAGTTTTACCTTATTAGACGCAATTTTACTTTTAACAGAAAATGTATTCACAGAAGCTGAAACAGCCGGAACTTCTACATAACCTGTTTCATTGGGAAAAACCATAAACACCGCCAAAACCTGTGATGCCATATTGGCATATCCTGAAGGATCTATTTCTGATCTTTTAAAGTTAACAGGATGTACATTGATATTATCCTGCGCAGGAAGTCTGATGTTTTTTACCTTTCTAAGATTGTCAATGCTTTTAGAATAAACCCGTAAAACTGCTATTGTTGGCTGATCCTGATAGATTTCACGATCTTCAATTTCCATGTTCAGATAAATATCATTGGAAGCATTTGCTATTGGTTTTTTCTCAATATCTTTTATGAAAATATCAAAAGGTTCAGTCTTATAGATTTTGTTATTGATTGTAACCAATACGGAACCAACTTTTATTTTCCCTTTTTGTTTAGGTTCAAGTGCAATTCTCGTAACGTATTGGTCTACTGCAGTGTTCGTTTCGGGATCTCTTACAGCCTGGCTGAAAGATCCGTTACCAATCATATTGAACTTTGATAAATCTGGAAGTTGGAGTTTACTTTGCTGAATCAAATCACCGTTTAATTCTAAAACAATGGTAAGGTTTACGATTTCTTTACCACTATAATCAGTTTTATCCGATTTCATAGTAAATTGTACCTGTCCGTAAGAAATTACAGATACAAGAGTAAGCAAAACGTAAATAATTTTTTGTGTCATCACCAATCTTTCTCGTTGCTTTGCGGCTTTGAATAAGATCCTTTATTTATAATTCTTTTGGCAGTTTTCTTTTCTCTGCCTTCAATACTATCTAAAATAGCTTTTTCTAATTCTTTCGGAAGTTTTCCGCCTCCGCCTTTTCCTTTAGACTTATCGTCTTGTCCTTTATCTTGTTGAGGACCGTTTCCCTGATTCTTTTTTTCGTTTTTAGAATCGCCTTTCTCGCCTTTGTTTTGGTTTTCGCCGCCTCCGTTTTTACCGGATTTGTCATTTTGCTGACTTTTATTTCTCTCTTTTTCCAGTTGTTTCAGCTTGGCAATTTCGTAGTTTTTCCTTGTTGCCTCATTGTAAGGATCTTGTTTGAGAGACTGTTTATAATAATCTGCCGCTTTCTCATGCTGATTCATCTGCATCATTGTATTTCCCAAATTATGAAGCGCCGCAGCTTTATCGGGTAAAGTCTGAGAAAGTTTTTCTGCTTTTGCATATTCTTCTTTCGCATCCTGATACATTTTTCTTTTATACAAAGCATTTCCTAAATTATAGTGCGCCGTAAAATCATTAGAATTAGATTTTATAGCCTCCATAAATTTTGAAGAAGCACCATCGTAATCATTAGCGTTAAATTTTTTGTTGCCTTCGTAGACCAAAGTCTTGTAGCTTTCCTGCCCAAATAATGTACCTGAGAACGAAAAAATAAATATCAACGCTAAAAATACAATTTTAGTATTCATCTCTTGCAAAATTATCCCTTTATATGTTAATAAACAGCGTCTTATTTGTTAAAGTTGGGTTAAAGTCTGTGAGGTAGGAAATAGGAAATTAATTTTTTCAGACATTAAAATCTCTTTTGGGATTAAAAAGAAAAATCATTAAAAAGAAAAATAAAGAAACTCCTAAAAAGTACTGATAATAATGATTGGCATTCTGAGAATTTACTATCGTATGGGTATCTGAAACTTTCTTATTAATATCTTCTGCAATTCTTTTTGGGGCATCGTTCATATTATTTCCGTCAATATAATTTCCGCCGGTAGATTCTGCCATTTTTTTCAAAGCTTCGGTCTGCCTTTTGGAAACAACTGTTTCGCCGTTCTGATCAAAATGATAGCCAACCAATTGTCCCAAATCATAAATAGGAATGGGTGCACCTTCATCAGAACCAACCCCCACCGAAGTGATCGCTATACCTTCCCGATTTGCCAGTCTTATTGCAGGATTATCATTCCCTTCGTTATCTTCGCCATCGCTGATTAAAACTACTTTTCTGGAACCTTTATTTACATTTTTAAATTTTGTGACTGCAACTTCCATTGCCTGAAGAAAATCTGTTCCCTGAATTGTAATATCTTTCGTCTGCAAATCTGAAATATAAGTCTCTACCGAACCGTAGTCTGTTGTTAATGGCATGATGGAAACCGCTTCACCTGCAAAAATAACAATCCCTATTTTATCATTTTTAAGTTCGTGAATGGTATTAATTATCAGATTTTTAGCCTGAGTCAAGCGATCCGGACTGATATCTTCCGCATTCATAGAATTGGAAACATCCATCATAAATATTACATTATTCATTTTCTGATCGGTCTCTATTTTTTCAGAACCATTCAGAAGATCAATAATTGAAAATATCAGAAAAAGAGTTGCTGTAAAATAAAGCACAGGAAATATTCTCAAAAATCCAGAATTTTTTTCAAATAAAACCTCATGAAACTTTGAGTCTGCAAAAAGTTCTCGTTTCTTTTTTCTCCAGCGTAAAAAACGAATAAGAAAAAACGATAACAGCGGCAGAAGCAGCAATAACAATAAATACCAATTATTTCCTAAATACCAATTCATCAGCTTAAAAATTTATAAAGTACCCAACGCAATATGGCATCAAAAACCAGCATTCCTAATGCAATCCAAAGAAAAATTTTAAAATATTCCCGATAGTTATAGAGCTTTGAAATATTAATATCTGTTTTTTCCAGTTTATTGATTTCGGAATAAATTTCCTGCAGTTTATCCTCCGAATCTGCTCTGTAATATTTGCCTCCTGTTGTTGCAGCAATTTCTTCAAGCATATTGGTATCAATTGAAACCGGCTGCTCAGCATAAATCAACCCAAATCGATCGGTACTTACCGGCATCAGAGCATATCCGTTTGTTCCAATGCCAATGCAATAGACTTTGATATTGTTATCTTTCGCCAGAACTGCGGCCAATTGTGGAGGGAAAAGACCGTTTATAGGAGTATTTACCCCATCTGTCATTAAAATCACAATTTTGCTCTTTGCCTTGCTTTTCATTAAATGATTCACAGCAACCGCCAAACCATCACCAACAGAAGTTCCGTCAATCATTTCACGTTGATTCAGATTTTCGATCTCATATTTTACAGCATCATGATCAAACGTTAAAGGAACTTTTAGAAAAGCTTCCAGTTTATAATTTACCAATCCAAATCTGTCATTCGGGCGTTTATTAATAAAATCTAAGGCAATTTTTTGAAGAACTGCATACCGATCCGGAGTAAAATCTTTCGCAAACATACTGAGAGAAACATCTACAGCAAGCATAATATCAATTCCTTTAGTCTCATCTCTGTCCTGAGAAACCGAAAAAGTTCTCGGTCTTGCTATTGCAATAATCAACGCAGAAAGAATAATATATTTTGAAATTTTCAGTAAAAAAAGTACAGGCAAAATACCATTATTGCCATTCATATTATTCGTCGTAGGAACTTTTATACCCTTTTTTTTGCTTCTCTTAAAATCTCTGATTAAAAGCGGAATAAAAACCAGGAACAACAGAAAAAACCACGGACTGAAAAATTCAAAATCAAACATCTTTTCTCAGGTTTTCAAATTCTATATCCTTGGAAGAACGCTGCACAAAACCTCTTATTTCTGCAAAATCTTTTTCCATTACATCTTTATCCGGGAAAGTTTTGGCAAATTTCACCAAATCACCTCTTAAAAATACATCTTCCACAATTTTTTCGTTGTCCTGAGAAATTGTGTTATTTTCTTTCATTAAAACAATCAAATCATCTGTCAGCAAAACATCCGCAGGAATTCTATACTGTTTAGTAATAAATTTTCTGGAAATATCTATTAATTCAACATAAAACAAACGGTAATTTCCTTCTTCGATATATTTTTTCTTTTTTAAATTATCAAGCTCTTTCAAAGTCTGATTGGTTGCAACAACCGGAGAATCTTTGCTTTTTCGTCCGTATTTCACAATCATCACAACCGCAATAACCAGACAAACAAAAGTAATCACTGCCAAAAGATACCATTTGTAAAGTTGCCAGTAATCAGTTACTTCCAGATCAACTTCTTTATTATTCATAATATCGTTAATCTGATCTTCTTTCTTTGCTGTGTTGATCACCTCAATCTCGTAAGGAATTGTTTTTAAAATTTTTTGACCCACTTTAAATTCAAGTTCGGGAATTTTAAAAGTTCCTTCCTCATAAACCGCAAATTCTATTCTTCTCTCATAAGTATTGGCTGTAATCCCGATGCTGTCTTTAATTTCTTCAAAATGAAAAGGCAACAACTCATTTTTGGGAGCTGTAATTACAGCATTACTCTTTAGGTTATCAATTTTAATAACCAGATGATCGACTTCTCCCAAAGCAAGAGTTTTTTTCTCAAGATTTGATGAAAGCAGCTGTGAAAAAGCATTTACACAGATAAAAAAAGAAAGTAAAAAGAATATTTTTTTCAATTTCAATAATAAGTTTTGGCTAAAGCCTATTTTTGTTTTATCATTTAAAGCGGACTAAAGTCCGCTACTATTGAATATTTTATTTTCTCTGAAAATAATTGTATAATAATTTTGAGTAATCTTCACCAGTATTAATATTCATAAACTCTGCTGACGAATTGGCAAAATCTTCTTCCAAATGTTTCTGCTTTTGTTTTTGAGCCTCAGCAAAAGTATATCTCCATCTTGCGCTGGATGTGTTTACCCAAACTTGTTTTCCGGTTTCAGCATCATTTAAAAGTGCGTAACCTACGTCAGGAATTTCATTGTCTTTTTCATCATAAATTCTCATTCCGAGCAACTGATGTTTTTTTGATGTTACTTTTAAAATTTTAGAGTCATAATCATCTTCAAAATCCGAAAGTAAAAAAACAAGAGATTTTCTTTTGAAAATTCCCATCATGTATTCTAAAGCTTTATCAATTTTAGAAACTGCCGGAACGTAATCTGCTGTTAAAATCTGGCTCACCATTGATAAAATATGCTTTCTGCCTTTTTCCGGCGGAATCACTTTATAAACCTTATCCGCAAACAAAATCAAACCTACCTTATCATTATTTCCGGCTGCCGAAAATCCTAAGCTTGCTGCAATTTCAGCAACATATTCTTTTTTCAGCTGAGTTTTTGTTCCATAATCCATCGAAGCAGAAATATCAACCAAAATCATCATCGTCAATTCACGCTCCTCTTCCATTACTTTTACAAACGGTTCTCGGAAACGCGCAGTTTTATTCCAGTCAATTCTACGGATTTCGTCACCAAACTGATAAGGACGAACTTCTGCGAACGTCATTCCCTGTCCTTTAAAAGCACTGTGATACTGCCCCATCAAAGTAGCCTCCGATTTCCTTCTGGTACGAATTTCTATTTGCTTGACTTTTTTTACAATATCTTTTATCTGCATGGTTTCAAATAGACCAATTTAACAATGTAGGAATACAACAGTGATCAATGCGGCAATTTAAAAATCGGTAAACTACTTCATTGGTAGATTGTTACATTAATTAGGGTGCCTGTATTTTTGCTAAAATTCTGTTTACAATTTCTTCAGATGAAATTTCTTCAGCTTCCGCTTCAAAGGTCAGTCCTACTCTGTGTCTCAAAACATCCTGCGCTAAAGCTTTTACATCTTCAGGAATCACAAAAGCTCTTCCTTTCAAAAATGCATGAGCTCTCGATGCAATCGCCAAGTTAATGGATGCTCTCGGTGAAGCACCAAAACTGATGTAATTTTTCAGTTCAGAAAGTCCGTATTTTTCAGGATATCGGGTTGCAAAAACCATATCCAGAATATATTTCTCTATTTTTTCATCTAAATAGATTTGATTAACAATTGATTTCGCTTCAACAATATTCTGTAAAGAAATTACCTGCTTAATTTCAGGCTGATGTGAAGTTGAAACCATTCTCATGACCTTTCTTTCATCTTCAAATTCAGGATAATCGATCTTACATTTCAGCATAAAACGGTCGCTTTGCGCTTCTGGTAAAAGATAAGTCCCTTCTTGGTCGATCGGATTTTGAGTGGCTAAAACCAAAAACGGTTTTGGTAAAGACATCGTTTCATCACCGATGGTCACTTGTTTTTCCTGCATCACTTCCAAAAGAGCAGACTGTACTTTTGCCGGAGCTCTGTTAATCTCATCTGCCAAGACGAAATTCGCAAAAACGGGTCCTCTTTTTATCGAAAAATCGTTTTCTTTAATGTTGTAAATCATTGTTCCCACCACATCCGCAGGAAGCAAATCCGGAGTAAACTGTATTCTCGAAAAATCTCCGTGAACAGCTTCTGCCAAAGTCTTTATCGCTAAAGTTTTTGCCAAACCTGGAACACCCTCCAAAAGAACGTGACCACTCCCCAAAAGACCAATCAAAAGACGATCAATCATGTAATGTTGACCAACAATTGCTTTATTGATTTCCTGTCTCAAAAGGTTGAAAAAAAAGTTCTGTTCTTTTACCTTTTCGGTAAGTTGACGGATGTCTTCTGCTTGATATGAATCTGACATTAGCTTGAATTAAAATAATGGGTAAATTTCTGATAAATACTTGCACTAATCAACACAATTAATGCCATATTTGAGTTAAAGTTTGTTAAATATTCCAGTATGGATATGGAGTTATCAATCGTTGTTTTCTTAAAACTTTGCTGATGAATTATTTAATTTCATAAAAATCTATAAATTTTCGATCATTGAAGCAGTCATTAATTGTCATTTTCAGTTTATTAAACTATTTTTGAAGATTAAAATATTGCAAAATGAATTATCATTTTCAAGCTCACCGACAGGTAAGAAAAAACCTTTTAGGTATTCTGCAAAATACTTCTCATGAAGACCTTTTGCTGATTCCGGATGGTTTTAATAATAATATTTACTGGAATATTGCACACACTGTTGCTACACAGCAATTACTGCATTATTACCTGAGCGGAAATACGTTCCGAATTGATAAATATTGGATTGAAACTTACAAAAAAGGAACTTTACCCAATCTTAATGTACAAAAATCTGAGGTTGAAGATTTAGAGTTCTTATTGACTGAAACTTCAAAAACTTTAATGAAGGATTTTGACAGTGATTTCTTTTCAGATTACACGCCTTACACGACAAGTTTCGGGATGGATCTGAAAAGTATTCAGGATGCCATTATTTTTAACAACATGCACGAAAGTCTGCATTATGGCTATGCGATGGCGCAGAAACGAGCAATTTTAGGAGAAAAAGGAAGATAGTTTTTTGTGAATTTTGCTTTGCAAGTCAAAAGTTAATTGTGAATTTTTAAACATAATTAAAATTGATTTTCGAAGAAAAATTGACGATTGACCATTCACTATATAATTTATGACAAATCAATGAAAGACGATTTTATTTTTGGGCTTCGTCCCGTATTGGAAGCTATTGAAGCTGGAAAAACTATTGACAAAATTTTTGTGCAAAATGCATTGCAGGGAGAAATCTATGCTGAACTGAAAGCTATTTTAGCGAAAAATAAAATCCGTCCCAACTTTGTTCCGGTAGAAAAACTTAACCGTTTTACCAGAAAAAACCATCAAGGTGTCGTTGCTTTTATTTCTAATGTCCCATTTCACAGAATCGAAAATATTGTTCCGGAATTATTCGAACAGGGAAAAACTCCATTTATTTTGATTTTGGATAGATTAACGGATGTGAGAAATTTTGGGGCAATCTGCAGAACGGCAGAATGCGTAGGAATTGACGCAATCGTAATTCCTGAAAAAGGAGGTGCACCTGTAAATTCTGATGCCATCAAAACTTCAGCCGGAGCAATGTATAATATTAAGATCTGTAAAGAACCTAATCTGGCTCATGTTGTTGATTTTTTACAGCAAAGCGGCATTTCTGTGTTTTCAGCAACCGAAAAGGCTCAAAAATTGATATACGATGTGAGTTTTACCGAACCTTGTGCCATCGTTATGGGAAATGAAGAAACAGGAATTTCTAAAGAAGTTCTGCATCATTCAGACGAAAAAATAAAACTTCCGATTGAAGGAAAAACTCAGTCTCTAAACGTTTCTGTTGCTTGCGGAGCAATATTATACGAAGCCATGAGACAGAAAATCACAAAAATTTAATTTTAATATTTAAGACAAATTAATGAAAAATATAGCAGCTTTAGCGCTTATCTCGATAGCCTTGGTTTCATGTAAAAAAGAAACAACGACTGTTACAAAAATCGATCCTAAAACAGGAAAAACAATCACCGTAGAAGTTCCTGCAGATTCTGTAAAAGAAGTAAAAGCAGATGCGGCAATCAAAGATTCTTTGGGCATTTTTAAACAGACTTTTAAGCTTGAAAAAGGGAAAACCTATCCTTTGACTACTTATCAGAGAGATACAAAAACAATGACCGATCCTCAAGGGAAAACCATGAACGGAACCAGCGAATCTACTGATGAAATGAGTTTCACAGTGAATGATATCAAAGGGAATATTTACGATATGACCATTAATTTGATCGGAAAAAGAAATTCTCAGTCTTCGCAGGGAAAAACGGTAATTGTAGATACAAAACTCCCGATTCCTAAAGAAGATGAGCTTAAAATGATCTGGAACGTCAACAAAGCACTTACCGGAAATAAGCTAAACATGCAGATGGATATGAAAGGTAATGTAGTTTCGATCACCGGATTTGACGCTATTTATACAAAAATTTCAAACGCTTTAAAAGACATTGTAAAAGATGCAAACCAAAGAGCAAGTGTGGTAGCAAGCCTTAAACAAAGTTTCAACGAAAAAGTTCTGAAAGATCAGTTTGAAAAAAACCTTTCTGTACTTCCTAAAAAAGGAGCAAAAATCGGTGAAAAATGGACAACTTCTGAAAATGCTGACGAAGCCGGAAAAATTAAAGTCACTTCAAACTATACTTTGAAAAGTGCAGGAAACGGAATTGTAGAAATTTCAATTGCCGGAGGAATTCCCAAAAAAGAAGAGAAAAAATCTCAGGGAGAAATGACGCACAGCATCAGCAGCGAATTGGCTCAGAACGGAACCATCAAATTTGACCAAAATACAGGTTGGATCAATAATCAGAACATTAGTGTGAAAACCACTCAGGTAGAAACAATTTCAGACGGGAAACAGTCACAGTCAATGAAAAGTGTTTCCAATTCTTCTGTGATGGTAAATCCTTCTGCAAAATAAATTGTGGAGTTAGAAAGTTTCAGAGCTAAATTTCTGAAATGTTTAACTTTGAATTATTAAATCAAAAGTAATATGTCTTTTATCAAAGGAATTTTTGAGATCGTTCTCGCCACCATTGTTATATTTTTTGTCTGGAATATTCTGAAGAGAATTTTCTTTAACAAGTTTTATAAATTTATGGGATTTAAACCCAACAATAATCAGCAGCAGGAAACGAAAGATTCAAAAGTGAATATTGAGAAAAAAGTAAAATGGGACGCAGAAACTGTGGACTATGAAGAGGTAAAAGAAAAAAGGTAATTTTAATTTAAACATTAAGATTTTTCAGTTTTAAAGATGAATTAAGACCCATCAATCATGCAAATTCTTAAGTTTAATTTGCCTTTGGCAAAACTTAAAAATCTTATTTACGAAGAATGATAAATTCTTAATGATTAAAAATCAACTGTTAAAAAACTTCGAAGCTTTACCTACTCAAATTAAATAATCTACTTAATAACCAAGATGGCAAAAAACAAAAACTTAATATATATTGCAGTTTCTCTGATTGCATTTTTAGTTTTAGCATTTTTATATTCTACTCCTGTCTTTACAGGAAAACAGCTTTTTCAGCACGACATCGTTCAATATCGGGGCGGTGCAAAAGAGCTTATTGATTACAGAGAAAATTTTAATAAAGAAACTTATTGGAGTGACTCTATGTTTGGCGGAATGCCAACTTACCAAATGGGAAGCCGTTTCGAAGGGGATATTATCAAAAAACTAGACAGCTATCTGAATATTTTGCCAAGACCGGTTAATTATCTGTTTTTATTATTTTCCGGATTTTTTCTTTTGGGAATGGTTGCCGTTCGAAACTGGAAATATGCCCTTTTAGGAGCCACATTTTTCGGACTTTCCACTTATTTCTATATCATTATTGCGGCAGGACACAACGGAAAAGTGAACACGATAGAATATTTCGCACCACTTTTAGCCGGAATTTTACTGGTTTATATCCGAAAAAAATACGTTATCGGTTTTATTGTAACCACACTTTTCTTCGGGTTGCAAATTGCAGCAAACCACCCACAAATGACGTATTATCTGTTCTTAGGACTCGGATTTTTATTTATATCTGAATTAATAAGAGCTGTGAAAAAGATCATTCCGATGAAACATTTTTTGATTTCATCAGGAATTATTGCAAGCGCTTTAATTATCGGAGTTGGGATGAATTCTCAGCGAATCATGGCAAATTCTGAGTACATTAAAGAAACGGTAAGAGGAAAGCAAATCTTAACCAATGACAGTCACAAAGCCGGCAATTCCGGGATGGATAAAGAAAGTATCCTGATGTGGAGCTACGGAAGGCTGGAAACTTTAAACCTATTCATTCCAAGATTAATGGGAGGCGGAAGTCAGGAACCGGAAGGTGCTGCAATGATGGAAAAAGTGCAGCAACTCGTTCAGGATAACGTAACTTCTCAGGCTGAATATAACAGAATTTCAAAAGGATTTGGAAGCTTAACTTATTGGGGAGACCAACCCGGAACTTCAGGACCTGCTTATCAAGGGGCAATTGTGTGTTTCCTGGCACTTTTAGGATTCTTTTTTGCTCCAAAAAAATACCGTTACTGGATTTTAGGAGCGACAATTCTGACGATTTTATTGGCGTGGGGAAGTAACTTTATGTTCTTGTCCGATTTATTTATTGACTTTGTTCCGTTTTATAGCAAATTCAGAGCGCCATCTTCTATTCTGGTGGTTGTAGAATTGTTATTTCCGTTAATTGCAATAATCGGATTATACAGATTCTTTAAAAGTGAACATCTTGATGAAGATTACAAAAAGAAAATCCTTACTTATGTAGGAGGCGGAACTTTAGGCTTAACATTAATTTTGATTGTTTTCGGAAAATCAATTTTAGGTTTTTCTACAGACAATGAGCAATTGTATTTACCGCCTTTCCTGTTGGATTATTTGGTCGATGAGCGTTTCAGTATGTTCAGAACAGATGCCATCAAAGCATTATTGTATGTAGGAATCACTGTAGCTGTCTTGTTCTTCGCTTTAAAACAAAAATTAAATCAAAACATCGCTTTACTTATCATTGGAGCTGTAAGTTTATTTGATCTTTGGACCGTTAATAAACGTTATTTAAACGATGACAATTATGTTGATAAGATCTTTGCTGAAAACCCATTCCAAACTGAAGGATCAGATTATTTAGCTGAAAAAGTAGGTGATAATGCCAATTTACAATCCATTTTAGCAAGTATTCCGGTCAACAAAACTTTGGAAACAATTGCTGAAAGAGATAAAAAACATTACAGAATTTACAATCAGGTTTTAGGGACTACCAGCGAAACCAACACGTCGTATTTTAAATCATCAATCGGAGGTTATCATGCCGTAAAACTGAGAAGATATGACGATTTACTGAACGAATATATCGTACAACCCGACAGTGTAAAAACACCGAAAATTTTGAATTTGCTGAACACAAAATACATGATTTTTGGTAATCCGCAAGAACCGCAAGTTGTTCCAAATCCAAAAGCTAACGGAAATGCGTGGTTTGTTAGCGATTTGAAATTTGTAAACACTCCGAATGAAGAAATCAAGTCTATCGGAGAAATTGACAGCAAAAAAACAGCGGTAATCAACGTTTCTGACAAATCTTATTTCAACAATAAACAAGTTCAGGCAGATTCCACAGCAACGATCAGCCTGACAAAATATGAAGCTAATGAATTGGAATTCAAATCTCAGTCGAAAACGCCGCAATTGGCAGTTTTCTCTGAAGTGTATTATCCTCATGGCTGGAAGGTGATGATTGATGAAAAAGAAGTTCCGTACATTAAAGCAGATTATTTACTTCGTGCAGTTCACGTTCCTGCCGGAAATCACAATATCAAAATGATTTTTGAGCCACAAGTAATCGAAACAGGAAAATGGATTTCTATGTTTTGTTTCGGATTATTTATTGCATTGAGTGGTTTTGGAATTTTCTGGCTTACTAAAAAAAGAAAAGAGACTGTTTTAATTGAAGAAAAAATCTAAGAAGCGAAGCTAAAACTTAATATTCTTAACTTCTTAAATTAAATCTTAATGGTAATTAAAACATTGAGGTCTGAGTTAAGAAGTTAAGTTTTTTTATTTTATTATTCTGAATTTTAATTTCATGGAATCAAGAAAAATCCTAATCATCACGTATTACTGGCCACCTGCAGGAGGACCGGGAGTTCAGCGATGGTTAAAGTTTGCAAAATACCTTCCAGAATTTGGCTGGAAACCCATCATTTACACTCCGGAAAATCCGAGTTATCCTTTGCTGGATGAAAGTCTGATGAAAGACGTTCCTGAAGATTTAGAAATTGTAAGAACCAAAATCTGGGAGCCTTATCAACTGGCTGAAAAACTTAATAAAAGCAATAAAAAGTTTAAAGCGGGACAATTTGATGTGGGGAAAAATCAAAGCTGGAAATCTAAACTTTCAATTTGGGTAAGAGGAAATTTTTTCATTCCCGATGCGAGAGTTTTTTGGGTAAAACCTTCCACAGAATTTCTTGAAAAATATCTAAAGGAAAATAAGATTGAAACGATTGTTACATCGGGACCGCCCCATTCCATGCATCTGATTGGTTTAAATTTAAAAAAAACAATGCCCAATGTGAAATGGATTGCCGATTTCCGAGATCCATGGACGGAAATTTCCTATTACAAACATTTGAAGCTAACCAACCGATCAGATAAAAAACACCGTTTTCTGGAAAGCGAAGTTTTTAAAAATGCTGATATAACGTTGGCAACAAGTTACACCGATGCAGAAAATTTCCGTAAAAACGGAGCCAATGCCTTTTGTATAACCAATGGTTTTGATGAATCAGATTCCCACTCTAAAACGTTAAAACATCAAAATTCTCAAACCTACTTTACTCTAAGCTATATTGGTGTTTTAGAACAACTAAGAAATCCTGAAAACCTTTGGAAAGTTTTGCATAATCTGGTTAAAACTAATTCAGATTTTTATGAAAATTTTAAATTAAAATTTGTTGGAAGAATTGATGATAAAATTCTGGATACAATTGAAAATTCAAGTTTAAAAAATCATATTTTGAATCTTGGCTACGTTTCACACGACAAAGCAGTTGACGAAATGGCAAATTCTTCGCTTTTATTGATTACCAATTTCCCCAACGATTCTTCAAAAGGAATTATTCCCGGAAAAATATTTGAGTATTTGGCGACAGGAAAACAGATTATTTCTTTCGGACCTAATGAAGCTGATGTTTCGAAAATTTTGGATGAAACAAAAGCAGGAAAGCACTTTGGGTATAATGATTCCAAAGAAATTGAAGATTTTATTTTGGAGAAATTTGAACTTTGGAAAAATGCAAATCTTCTAGAAAACACAAAAAATATTGAACAATTTTCAAGAAGGAATTTAACGAAACAACTTTCTGAAATTTTATAACTAAATCGTCCATTCATCATTAATTACTGCAACGACGTAATATTTCCCTTCAAATTCTTCAAAGACAAAACGAAGTGCATTCCAATCCGTTCCACCATTTTTTTCTGAGCCGGAAATGTAATTTTCTGTAAAATTGGTATCAGGATATATTTCTTTCAGATTATTAAGAGAATTTCCTCCACCAAGAAATTTATTGAATGAATATTCTGATTTGGTAAAATCTTTTTTGAACAGCCAGTTTTTCATATATTGATCGACAGTTGCTTTGTAAATTTCGCCAGAACCATCTCGAGATCCCCAAGTGAAAACAGTTTTTGTAGGGAAATATTTCTGGAAATCGGCTTTGGTAAAATGTTTATCTTCATTTTTATTAACAAATGCGTACATCGAAAACCGAACTCCTTTTTGAGGATGAATATAATTAGCAAAAACGTCGTAGTAATTTACTTTCAAAGCCTGCAGCAACTCGTCATTAGTCTTCTTCAATGCAACTTCTGTTGAAAAAGAATCTTTTTTGGTTTCGCTTCTTTCATTTGATCTTTTAAGGTTATCTGTAGAGACGGTCGGGCTTTTATCCTGCTTTTTGTCGCATGACAGGATTGCCAAAATAAAAGCCATTGCAAAAACTTTTTTCATTATAAAATTTTACGGAAAAGTTCAAAAGGAATGCCAGTTTAATTTTTTTTCAACTTTAAGCAATTAAAAACATTCAGCCTACAAACTCTATAAAATCAATTTATGAAGTTTCACTACAACCCTTTAATTATTTGATATTCTGAACATTAACAAGTTTATTTTGATTAGAAATTAAAAAGAAAATTATTTTAAAAATATTACTGCAATTGAAATATGGTCTTATGATTTAAGTTAATAGAGATCAATAATCAAAACCATTGCTTTTTTATGTATTTCTCAGAGCTTATTCCTAAAGGCTTTTTAGTATTTTTGATATATGGAAATTTTAGATATTCTCATTATCGGAGCGGGGCCGATTGGTTTGAACTGTGCGCTCGAAGCTAAGAAAAACAATCTCAATTATTTAATTATTGAAAAAGGAACGATTGTTAATTCTCTGTACAATTATCCTTTATATATGAAGTTCTTTTCTACTGCCGATAAGCTTGAAATTGATGAAATACCATTTATTACAACAGCACCAAAACCAGGCAGACAAGATGCTTTGGAATATTACCAGGGAATTGCGAGACAGAAAAACATCAATATTAATCTTTATGAAAAAGTTTTAGAAGTTTCCAAGGATGAAGATATTTTCCAAATTGAAACTTCAAAATCAAAATATTTTGCAAAAAATGTAATCATCTCAACAGGATTTTATGACATTCCGAATCTGATGAAAGTTTCAGGTGAAAATCTTGAAAAAGTAGGACATTATTATACAGAACCTTATCCTTACGCCAAACAGAAAATCGTTGTGATAGGGTCTAGCAATTCTTCTGTGGATGCAGCTTTAGAAACATATCGAAAAGGCGCAGAAGTAACAATGATCATTCGGAATTCAGAGATTGCTCCTAATGTAAAATACTGGGTGAAACCTGATATTGAGAACAGAATTGCCGAAGGAAATATTACCGCTCATTTTAATTCTGAACTGATTGAAATTAAAGAAAATTCGGTGATTTTTAAAGATGAAAATGGTAAAATTAATGAGATTGAAAATGATTTTGTTTTAGCGATGACGGGATATCTTCCCGATTTTGATTTCCTGAAAAATTCCGGAATTGACTTACAGGGAGATTGTTTACAACCATTTTATAATAAAGAAACAATGGAAACCAATGTCCCGAATTTATATTTGGCAGGCGTAGTTTGCGGCGGAAAAGATACGCATCTCTGGTTTATAGAAAACTCCAGAATTCATGCAAAAATAATTGTGGAGGATATTCTTTCCAAAAATTAGCATTTAGGAAAAATTTAATCATAAAATAGTTTTAATTTTAAAAGTTAAATCTCTACTATGAAAAAGCTAATTACAATCGCTCTATTTACTATTTTTTTTTCAGTTAACACTTTCGCACAGTCAGACAGCATTAAAGTTTATGTTACTCAGGCGTTAAAGATTATGAAAAATAAATCTGTCAATAAAGGAAAGCTAAATTGGGAAAATATATATAGTACAACTCTGGCAGAATCTTCGAGCGCCAAAACGATTAAAGAAACTTATCCTGCAATAAAAAATGCTTTAAGCTCTTTAAATGATTCTCATTCTAATTTTTATCCCGAAAATGTAGTAAAAGCATATACTTTAGGCTATAAAGCTACCGGACAGAAATTTCCCGTAATCAAAAGTGAACTTATTGAAAATAAATATGCTTACATCAGTTTACCAGATATAGGATCATTCAACAAAGGTGATTGGAATTTATACATCAATACTTTTTACGCTAAGGTAAATAATCTTCAAAAGCACAATCCAAAAGGTTGGATTATTGATTTGAGAGGAAACTTCGGAGGAATGCTTTACCCAATGTATGCTGCTATTGCACCGTTTTTAGACAATAAAAATGTAGTAGGTACAAAAGATGCGGAAGGTCAAATTGAATACTATAATTATAAAAAAGGTAAATTTTATGAAGGTTCTACAGCAACACAGTTATTTCAGCTGACACAAAAAGAACCAAAACCTGTAAAAAAACCAGTCGCGATATTGGTAAATAAAGTTACCGGAAGTTCAGCTGAATTTATCACTGCAGCATTTGTAGGTCAGAAAAACGCTAAAATTATCGGAACAAATACCCAGGGTTTAACATCCGGAAATCAGGAGTACAAATTATCCGACGGATCTTTTCTTGTACTTACCATCGGAAATATCGTTGACAGAACCGGTAAAGAATACACGAAAATAGGAGAAGGAATTACACCTAATATCCCCATCGAAAAATCGACAGATGAAGCAAAATCTAATGAAGCTTACCTGAAAAAAGCATTTGAATTTATTGATAAAAAATAGCAGTAATTAAAAATCAATTTTCATTCCCAACACAAAATTTCGTCTTGCTGCAGGGTTGTAATAACGGTTTCCGAATGCGTTGATATCGAAACCTAAAGCATATTCTTCATTATACAAATTCTGAATCTGAACATATAAATTCACGCTTGTTTTTTCAAAATCTACTGGAAATCTAAACTGAATATTTCCGATTAAATTCGATTCCGACCAGACTGAATTGGCATCATTCAAAGGGGTTTTTGAAGTGTAAAAATGAGAATAATCTATATTTAATTTCTTAAAGAAAGTAAAGTTCAACAAACTGTTTATTGTAGTCTGCGGAACTCCTGTTAAATCATTTCCTGAAAAATTGTTTTGGTTTTGCTGATAATTTTTAAATGTAAAATCATAAAAACTTCCTGTAAATCTGAATTTGAAATTGCTGAATACTTTATTTTTCAGACTGAAATTTTTAGATTCCAGAAGTACTTCCAAACCTTTCTGAACCGTTTCGCCGGAATTGACGAAAAATTCCTGTCCGGCTTCATTTTGCCTTCTCACAATCGCATCTTTCATTCTAAAATCAAAATAACCAGCTTCAACGAAAATAGAGTTACCAAACTGCTTTCTGATACCTATTTCTTTATTCCAACCGTATTCCGGGCTTAGATTTTGATTAAATTGCTGTGTTGAAGAACGGATTTCTTCGCTCGTAGGTGCAGAATTGCCTTTTCCAATTTTAGCTCTTGTCGAAAAGCCATTTCCTAACAGATAGGTAACTCCAAAATTGGGAAGCCATTGATCTTTAAATTGAATATTTCCGGTTTCTGTTTGTGGAAAAAACCTTTCCCATTCGTAAGAATTTGAATTTAAACTGATGGAAATATCGGTAAACAGTCTTTCATTAAAGTTCAATTTTTGAGAAAGAAAATAAAATCCTGAAGTATTTTTAAGTTGATCAAAATTCTGAGGATTCCCTTCAATTCCCTTATTGTTATCGTAATTTTTAATCAAAATATCATTAATTCCGCCTTCGAAACCCAATCGATAAGCCAAAGAAATTTTGTCCCATTTTTTCTCATAATTAAAATGGGTTCTCAAAGCAAAATTTTTCTCAAAACGATTCTCAAAATTGGTAATAAAAGGGTTTTCAAAATCTACATAAGAGCCTTGAAGCAAAATAAAATGAGAGAAATTTTGATTAAACTGGTATTCGTTGGAAACTCCTGCCAAAATCATTTTATTTCTTATTCCTGCATCTTGCTCCAAAGCTCCCGGAAGTGTAGCCGTTTTTGGTCTGGCCTGCTTTCTGTTGAAATTCATCTGTTCTAAAGTAAGACCGCCCGGAGTTTGATAATCCAGATCAGAATACATCAGCATAGCCTTCAACAAACCTTTTTTGGAATATTGGAAATTGTCTTTGAGAAAAATTTGTTTACGCTGAACTTTTGACTGTTCCCGGTACGAATCCGTCTGATAATAATTCTGAAAAACCTCAAAAAAATGCCTTCCGATTTGCTTTGAATAATCAAGGCTCTGGTTGAAAGCTCCATAGCTTCCTGTTGATAAATTTACAGAGAGATTGTCTGAACTTTTTGTTTTTAAAAGTACCGTTCCGCCTGTCACCGCTCCGTAATCTCCACTTTCCGGACCTTTATAAATTTCCATTCTGTCTATTAATTCAGGTGAAACTACATTAAAATAAGTGTTTCCCGACGCATCAGACAAAATAAAATCATCGAGGTAAACTTTCACATTGCGAACTCCGAAAGGTGATCTTAAAGTGCTTCCGCGAAGGGAAATTCTATAACTTCCCGGCGAACGTTCTTCCATCCTGGCTCCTGCAATCTGATTGATGGATTCGAGCATCCTTTCAGGAGTATTTTGATTGAGTAAATTTTCAGAAACGACAGCAACTGATTTTGTAGAATTGATAAAAGCGGTTGGTTTTTTATAAGCATCAATTCTGACTTCTGAAATTAAAGTTGCAGAATCTCTTTTTTGAGAAAATAAAATTGAAATTGAAAAAACAGAAAGAATTGAGTAGATTTTTTTCATTGTAACAGGCTATGCAAAAATTGTACTCTTTATGCATGAAATATGATTTTGTGGTATAAAAAACCTTGCCAGTTTCGAATCCTGACAAGGTTGATTACTACTTATAATTTTTAATCTAAATCTCATTACTGTCTTTAATCATCCATGGAACAACAAAGTAAAATGCGACAGCAATTGCAGTTGCGGCAACTCCGATTCCAATCCATAAAATGGTAAAGCCTAATTTATCTGCAATTAAAGTTCCCAGATAAGGAGTTACAATAAATGCGATGGAAAACGAAATTCCGTTTAAACCCATATATGCGCCTTTGTTGTTTTTGCCAGATCGTAAAGCAGTAATAGTCGACATAAACGGCAATGCCCAGATTTCTCCGACTGATAACAAAGTCATCGAAACCACTAACGTTAAAATGCTGTAATTAAAACCCAGCATGGCATAAGAAAGTCCGCAAATAAAAGTTCCAAAAAACATGGTTTTGGCTAAATTCAAATACTTTTCGGCAATCTGCACCAATCCCATTTCAAGTAAAAACAACAATAAATCCGCTGTAACCTAAAAGGTAACCGATATTTTGCTGGCTTAAGTGTGCAGTGTCTTTATAAAAAATAGTCAAAGTACTAAATAACTGGAAAAAACAGATCGCAAACAGCATACATAAAAAACAGTATATTAAAAATTTACCATCACGATATGGTGAATTTTCTTTTTTTATTTTAATAATTTCACTCACTTTTCTTGCTTTTAATTTGGCTAATTTGTTACGTTTTCTGAAGAAAATAATATATAAAATTCCGGCTGATAATGCTGCTAAAGCATTGGAGTAAAACAAAAAATCGTACGAAATGGCAGACAAAATCCCACCTAAAGCAGGCCCAACAGAGAATCCCAAATTAACAGCCATTCGGTTTAAAGAAAAGGCTCTTGTAATATTTTCAGGCTTCGCATATTTTGTAATCGCCACCGAATTTGCAGGTCGAAATGCGTCACTTACAATGCTTTGCATTAAAATAATAGCAGCAACGCCAACTTCTGTTTTGAAAATGGGAATTAAACAAAACAACGGAACACTTAATAATAAGCTGAGATATTGCACTTTATATTCGCCTATTCTATCGGTAATAAATCCGCCTAGCCATGAACCTATTACCGAACCTATTCCAAAAAAGCTAAGCACAATACCTGTATGTTCGATGCTGAATTTTAAATGTGCAGTCATATAAACTCCCAAAAACGGAAGTACCATTGACCCTGCACGGTTGATAAGCATGACCAACGCAAGCATCCAGCTTTCCTGGGAAAGCCCTTTGAATGAATTTGTATATATGTTTATTATTTTCACAATATTTTAATTTTTAATTAATGTTTTTTAAACACGAATAGCACTAATTTTTTTCACGAATAGCACAATTTTGATTTGTTACATTTGTGATAAATTTTGTGCCTTTGGTGTTTAAAACAAAAAAAACAGGACTTAAAAAATTAAGCCCTGTTTCATTTATTGATATAAATAAATCTTTACTCCGGCTTATAAGAGTCTTTTAACGTTACAGTTCTGTTGAATACAAAATTTGTATCTGTAGAATCCTGATCTTTAGTAAAATAGCCAATTCTCTGGAATTGAAGAGGTTCTCCAACTGCCACATCTTTTAAGCTTGGCTCACCAAATCCTTTAATTATATTGACTGATTCAGGATTAATGAAATTTAAGAAATCTACATCTTTCTCAGCATCAGGCTGTTCCACGGTAAATAATTTCTCGTAATTTCTTATTTCCAACGGAATTGCATGTTTTGCAGAAACCCAGTGAATCGTTCCTTTTACTTTTCTTAAACTCTCCTCAGTTCCACTTCCTGATTTTGATTTTTCGTCGTAAGAAGCGTAAATTGTGGTAATTTCTCCATTTTCGTCCTTCTCTACTCTTTCACCTTTGATGATGTAAGCAGATTTTAAACGGACTTCGCCTCCTAATCTTAGTCTGAAGAACTTGTTTCCTGCTTCTTCCTTAAAATCTTCACGCTCAATATATAATTCTCTTGAAAACGGAATTTCTCTTGTTCCCGCATCTTCCTGTTCGTTATTATTTTCCGTGGTTAACCATTCTTCCTGACCATCCGGATAGTTTTCAATGACTAATTTAATAGGATCTACAACTGCCATCACACGTTTTGCAACTTTGTTTAAATCTTCACGGACGCAGAAATCCAATAACTGAATTTCAATTAAATTTTCTCTTTTTGCAACTCCAACTTTATCAATGAAATTTCTGATCGCATTGGCAGTGAAACCTTTTCTTCTCATTCCCGAAATCGTTGGCATTCTCGGATCATCCCAACCGTTTACTACATTTTCAGCGATAAGCCTTTGTAGTTTTCTTTTGGAAGTAATCATGTAAGAAACGTTCATTCTCGCAAATTCTCTCTGTTTGTTTTTCACGGTACCTTCTTCGTACACCTGGTCTAAATACCAGTTGTACAACGGTCTGTGGTTTTCAAACTCCAAAGAGCACAGCGAGTGAGAAATTTGTTCGATATAATCAGATTCGCCATGTGCCCAGTCGTACATCGGATAAATTTTCCAGTCGGTACCGGTTCTGTGGTGAGGTTTATTCAAAATTCTGTACATCACAGGATCACGCATATTCATATTGGGTGAAACCATGTCGATTTTTGCACGAAGAGACATTGAACCACTTTCAAATTTCCCGTCTTTCATCTTTTCGAATAAATCTAAAGACTCTTCAACAGGACGATTTCTAAATGGAGATTCAACGCCCGGTTCTGCCGGATTTTTCCTTTGTTCGGTAATCACTTCAGACGGTTGCTCATCAACGTAAGCTTTTCCCTCTTTAATCAACTGAACTGCCCAATCGTAAAGCTGCTGGAAGTAATCGGATGCGTACAAAACTTTATCCCATTTGAAACCTAGCCATTCAACGTCTTTCATGATAGAATCTACAAATTCCTGCTCTTCTTTTTCAGGATTTGTATCGTCGAAACGAAGGTTTACGGGAGCATTGTATTTTTCACCCAAACCAAAGTTGATGCAGATCGCTTTAGTATGACCTACATGCAGATAACCGTTTGGTTCAGGCGGAAAACGAAAACGGATCTGATCTCGAGTCATCCCGTTTGCCAAATCATCTTCTATAATTTGCTCGATAAAATTGAGTGATTTTTTTTCTTCTTCCATTAAAATTCGCTTTAAATATCGTGTTCACCGACAATTTGCAAATTTAGGAAAATTTAAGATGGTATGAAAATAATAATTTAATACAAAATTCACACAGAATTGAAATTAATTAACGATATTTACATCAGAAAAATTAAACATCAAATTGCCATGAAACAGATAAAAAAACAGCTTTCATATATTCTTGAATATATTAAGAAAGCCATCTTTATTGACGGTGTAATTTAATCACTTAAAGTTTTATAAAAAAGTTTTTCGCCATCAATTTCCAAACAGCTCTTAAAATTATTGGTAAATAAGCTTCCGGTTCCCAAACCTTGGGGCATTTTATTTTTTTTTGTGAAGGTATATTGTGCAATTGCATTCAAACCAATATTGCTTTCTAAAGCAGATGTAATCCACCATTCAATATTATTACGTTCAGCTAGAGATATCCATTCATCAGATCCTGAAAAACCTCCAACCAAAGCCGGCTTCAAAATAATATATTGTGGCTTAATCGTTTCTAAAAGATTTTTCTTTTCTTCTAAATTAATAATTCCGATCAATTCTTCATCCAAAGCAATCGGAGTTGGAGTTTCAGCACACAGTTCTGCCATATCGTTCCAGTTTCCAGCTCTGATAGGCTGCTCGATTGAATGAATATCTAAATCTGCCAGTTGCTGCAAAACAATTTTAGCTTCATCTTTAGTAAAACCTCCATTTGCATCCACCCGAAGTTCAAGTTGATTTTTTGAAAATTTTTGTCTTAATTTTTGAAGAATTTGATGTTCCGATTGCCAATCGACTCCTATTTTTAATTTGATACAATGAAAACCCTGATTCAGTTTTTCCTGAATCTGTTCTTCCATGAAATCAATATTTCCCATCCAGATCAATCCATTAATGATGATTGGAACTTTTTCATCAGTAAATTCACTTGGAAAAAAAATATTTCCGCCATTTTTAAGATTTAAAACCGCCTGTTCATAGCCAAACCAGATTGATGGAAACTCTTTTAATTCTTCTTTTAAATAGTCAGAATTTTGGCTGATATTTTCACAAAGCCATTTCAGTTTTTCTTCATAATCGAGTCTGTCATCAAAACTCAACCCTCTGAAAATAGCACACTCCCCTACCCCATTTTTATTATCATTAAAAACTTCGAGAATAAAAGTCTCTTTTTCAAGCAAAACGCCGCGAGATGTTCCACTCGGGCGTTTGAATTTTAATAAATATTTGTAATATTTTGCTGTCATTATTTTACGCTGTCAATTCGCATAAATTCTTCAGCTTTTTCAACCATATCGATGCTTCCTGCGAAAAAAGGAATTCTTTGGTGAAGCTCAGTCGGCTCAACTTCCATAATTCTTCTGAATCCGTCTGTGGCTTTTCCACCAGCTTGCTCAGCCAAAAATGCCATTGGATTACATTCGTACAATAATCTCAATTTTCCGTTTGGAGACTGACCGTATGATGGGTAAATATAAATACCTCCTTTCAACATATTTCTGTGAAAATCGGCAACCAAAGAACCAATATATCTTGATGTATAAGGACGATCGCCTTCTTCCATCTGACAATATTTAAGGTAATTTTTTACCCCTTGCGGAAATTTAATGTAATTCCCTTCGTTGATTGAATAAATTTTTCCCGTTCTTGGGAAAGTCATATTCGGATGCGAAAGATAATATGTTCCTAGAGACGGATCAAGTGTAAATCCGTTTACCCCGTTTCCGGTAGTGTAAACAATCATTGTAGAAGACCCGTAAATAACATAACCTGCAGCAATCTGGTTAATTCCTTTTTGTAAGAAATCTTCAAGCTGAACCGGAGTTCCAGGTTCTGTAACTCTTCTGTAAATTGAGAAAATAGTTCCCACAGAAACGTTTACATCAATGTTTGAAGAACCATCAAGAGGATCGATTAAAACTACATATTTGCTCAGATGACCGTTTTCACCACATTTAATGTCGATAAAATCGTCGTTCTCTTCAGAAGCAATACCGCAGACAACTTCTCTCTGAGATAATGCGGTAATAAATATATCATTCGCAATGACATCCAGCTTTTGCTGTTCTTCTCCCTGAATATTCTGATTTCCTGCAGCACCTGTAATATCTACAATTCCTGCTTTATTTACTTCTCTGTTTACTACTTTTGAAGCTAATCTTATTGCACTCAGAAGACGAGAAAATTCACCTGTAGAATACTGGAAATCTTCCTGCTTATCAATAAGAAATTCTCCTAAAGTTTGTAATGACTGATCTGACATAATTTTCTTTTTACACTTTTCCCAAATTTCGTAAAATTTATCCTAACCTGGAAATAAATATCAAAATAGACTTTAACTATTAATAATCAATACTATATAAACTACAAAACTGATGATAAGTATAAATTTAACGAGTAAATAGCTCCCAAATCATTACAGTAAAAACATTATTTAGATGTAAATTTTGATTTTAATAAAATCTTAATTATATCGCAGTCATTGCCTATTTCATATCTCGGTGTAAATTTATAATTTTGACATCTTAAAAATTTCGATAATCTAACAATTTTATTTTTAATACTTTAATGAAAATTTTCAAGTTTGGTGGGGCTTCTGTAAAAGACGCCGAAAGTGTAAAAAATGTTTCTATGGTTCTTCAAAGTCAAGGCTTTGAGAAATGTCTGCTTGTAATTTCAGCGATGGGTAAAACCACAAATGCGCTGGAAAAAGTGGTAGAAATGTATTTTAAGAAAGACAACTATCAAACCGAAATTGAAGACATAAAACAGAAACACATCGAAATTGCCCAGGGACTTTTCGCTGAAAACCATGCTGTTTTTGCAGAAATCAATGTATTTTTTGATGATATTGATTCTTTTTTAAGAAGAAATAAGTCTCCTAACTATAATTTTGTTTACGATCAGGTGGTAAGTTGTGGTGAAATGATCTCCACTAAAATTGTAAGTGAGTATTTGAATGATATTCAGTTTGCCAATCAATGGTTAGACGCAAGAGATTACATTAAAACTGACGATTCTTACAGAGATGGAGTTGTAAATTGGCAAAAAACGGAAGAGTTTATTTCAAATCTGAATCCTGCAATTTGCTACGTAACCCAAGGTTTCATTGGTTCGGATGATAATAATTTTACGGTAACTTTAGGAAGAGAAGGTTCGGATTATTCGGCGGCAATTTTTGCCTATTGTCTAAATGCTGAAGCGATGACAATCTGGAAAGACGTTCCCGGAGTTATGACCGGAGATCCCAGAAAATTTGATGATGTAAGTCTTTTGTCAAACATTTCTTACGAAGAAGCCATTGAAATGGCTTATTACGGAGCAAGTGTAATTCACCCGAAAACCTTGCAGCCTCTTCAGCAAAAAAATATTCCTTTTTATGTGAAGTCTTTCGTAGATCCTACAAAAGACGGAACAAAAGTAGGTTCTTCTGATAAAAACCAAAGTGAGGAATCTTATATATTAAAAGAACACCAAACTTTATTGAAGATTTCAACAAGAGACTTCTCATTTATTGCGGAAGATCATATGAGTTTAATTTTCAACAATTTAGCTAAATATAAAATTAAAGTTTCTTTAATGCAAAATTCTGCAATTTCTTTAGAATTATGTCTCGAAGATAAATTTAATAAAGTAGATGAGTTGAACGATGAGCTTCAAAAAGTTTTTAAGACCGATGTAATAAAAAATGTATCTTTATTTACGGTAAGGAATGCAAAAATAGAAAACATCGACAAATTTTACCAGGGAAAAAGTGTATTATTGGAGCAGATTGCAAAAAATACACTGCAAATGGTAACACAATAAAACTAATTTCGACTAAAAACACATGAGCTTAATTTCGAAAAACGATTTAATCAAAGCTTCCGGCTTAAACAAAATAGGTTTCCTGAAAAATCCTGTGGCTTCTGCTGTAATGAGCGTTGCAAAAATCAATCAGGTCAACAGGCTTTATGATAAATTAAAAGACAAGGAAGGTAAAGACTTTTTCGATTCATTTGTAAGAGAGCGAAATTTAAGTTACATCGCTTTTGAGGAGGATTTAGCAAAAATTCCAAAAACAGGACCATTTATTTTAGTCTCAAATCATCCGCTAGGTGCAATTGACGGTATTTTGATGTGTAAAATTTTGTCAGAAGTCCGCCCTGATTTTAAGGTCATGGGAAATTTTCTCTTAGAGAAAATTAAACCGATGGAACCTTATGTCATTCCGGTAAATCCTTTTGAAGGACGAAAAGAAGTAAGAAACAGCTCAACCGGAATGCGCGAAACACTTAAACATTTGGAAAATGGCGGTTGCGTAGGAATTTTTCCTGCAGGTGAAGTTTCCAATAAAAATAATCCATACAGTGAAATTTTAGATAAAGAATGGGAAAAACCGGCTTTAAAGCTTATTAAAATGGCTAAAGTTCCGGTAGTTCCGATGTATTTTCATGCTAAAAACAGTACTTTATTTTATCAGGTTGCAAAAATCCATCCTAATCTGCAGACATTGATGCTTCCTGCAGAAATGATGAATGACAGGGAAAAACCTATCCGGATAAGAATAGGAAAACCTATCACCGTAAAAGTGATGGATGACATGGAAAACATTGAAGAACTGGGAGAATTTCTGAAACGTAAGGTTTATATGATGAAATCTTACTATGAAAAAAGAAAATCTCTTGCTCAGGCGATTAATCTGAAAAATCTTTCGGTAAAATTTCCATTATTAAAGGAGGAAAATATCGTTCAGAATATTATTGATGAAACTCCGAAAGAAGATCTTTTAAAAGACATCAGTAAAATAAAAGGAACCGACAGAATGCTCTTCAGCAACGGAAATTACGAGATTTACTTCACCCCGTACGAAGAAATTCCTTCCATTATGAGGGAAATCGGAAGGCAGCGAGAACTGACTTTCCGAGCAGTGGGAGAAGGAAGCAATCTTCCGTTTGATCTTGATGAATATGATAAGCATTATCATCACTTATTTCTTTGGGATAATGCTGCCGAAAAATTAGCCGGAGCTTACCGAATGGCATTAGGGAAAGATGTGATGAAGAAGTTCGGAATAAAAGGCTTTTACACAAGTTCTTTATTTGAATTTGAACAGGATATTCATCCGTTTTTCAAGAAGGTTATCGAAATGGGAAGAGCTTATATTTGTGAAGAATATCAGCAGAAACCACTTCCTCTTTTCCTTTTATGGCGTGGAATTGTACATGTTTGCCTGAGAAATCCTGACCATAAATTTCTGATGGGCGGAGTGAGTATTTCCAATAAGTTCTCTGAATTTTCAAAGTCATTAATGATCGAGTTTATGCGTTCAAATTACTACGACTCTGCTGTTGCTCAATACATTACACCAAGAAATGATTATAAAGTTAAGCTGAGAGAACGTGATAAAAACCTTTTTCTGAATGAAATGGAATCGGATTTAAATAAATTAGATAAAATCATTGATGATTTGGAACCGGAGTTAAGAATGCCTGTTTTAATCAAAAAATACATCAAACAAAACGCAAAAGTAATTGCATTCAATGTAGATCCCAACTTTAATGATGCGATTGATGGCTTGATGTATATCAGAATAAGTGACCTTCCAGAAAGTACAATTAAGCCTGTTTTAGAGGAAATGAGCGAACAAATAAGAAAAGAGCAGGAAAATAATCAGACTGAAAATCAGTAGGTTTTTACTTAAATTGAAAAAACTTTGATGAATACTTGCTTCATATATCAAAACTTCCTACTTTTGCATCACTTTAAAACAACGAAGTAAAAAGAACGGTTTCTTAGCTCAGTTGGTAGAGCAATGGATTGAAAATCCATGTGTCCCTGGTTCGATTCCTGGAGAAACCACAAAACCGCCTTTCATTAGGCGGTTTTCTTTTCAAAAGTTGAAAGATTTAAAATAAACCAAATGGTTTCTTAGCTCAGTTGGTAGAGCAATGGATTGAAAATCCATGTGTCCCTGGTTCGATTCCTGGAGAAACCACTTAAACCACTCTTTTTCAGGAGTGGTTTTTTGTTTTATTTCTTTTAAAATTGTTTCATTATTCATATACAATCAAAAAATAAGTATCTTCGCTATTCAAAATTTATTTCGAATGAAAAAGATTATCTCCGGATTATTTATTTTTATCAACCTATTTATTTTTGCTCAGGAAGAAGGAATTAAGTTTGACCAAAGCAGTTTTAAAGATCTTCTTGCGAGAGCAAAAAAAGAAAAAAAACTTGTATTTATAGACGCTTATGCAGTTTGGTGTGGCCCGTGTAAAATGATGGACAAGAACGTTTTCACTCAAAAATCGGTCGGAGATTATTTCAATAAAAACTTTGTAAGCTCAAGAATCGACATGGAGAAAGGCGAAGGAAGAGAGATTGCTCAAAAATTTTCGGTCCGATCCTACCCTACTTTTCTTTTTCTAAATGGTGACGGCGAATTGATTTCTCAAAATTACGGTTACATGGAGCCTGGTCTTTTTCTTTCTATGGTACAGGATGTAAATGCTGTAAATTCTAAGGAAGGTTCTTCCAAAGAAAGATTTGCAAAAGGTGAAAAAGATCCTGAATTTTTAATTAATATCATGAAACTTAATTCTAGCTCAGATTATGAATTTGCTAAGAAAGCTTCTGAAAGATATTTTGAAAATAAAAAGAAAGGCGAAGAAATAACGAAAGACGAAGTTGGACTTTTATTATATTTTTTGAAGTCATCTGAAGATCCTAATTACAAAACATTTGTAGCTCAAAAAACCGAAATCATTAAATTTTTACCTGAAGAAACTTACAATGAGTTTAATAATCAAATGGTTTTAGGAAAAGTTGTACAGGAATCAATTGACGAAAAGAATAAGAAAATCAATGACGCTTACTTTTTGAAAATAGCAGAACCTTTAGTAGGAAAAGAAGCTGCTATTACAAAACTTAATCAAACCAAATTGGCATATTACGAGCAAAATGCCAATTTTCCTGAATATGAAAAAGCAGCTCTGGATTACTATAAAAACCCAGATTCTTTCGAACCCAATGAACTTCTGAAAGCAGCATGGATTTTTTCAGATAACATCAAAACCCAATCTTCACTTAAAAAAGCTGCAGAATGGGCAGAAAAATCTGTAATGCGCAGTGAAACTTCAGAAAACACTTACATTCTAGCCAAAATTTATTTTAATCTTGGAAGTAGAGATTTAGCGAAAAATTTTGCTGAGCAATCAAAAAACATTGCCACTCAATCGGGTAAAGATGCAAGTTTAGCAGAAAAATTATTAAGTCAAATTAAATAAAAACTTACATCTTGAAATATAAAATTTTTATTGCGTTATTAAGTTTATTTTCAACAGCAAATTTTAATGCTCAGGAAGTTCAGACTGAAGAAACTAAGCCTGAATCTGAAAAAAAAGTTTATATAAAAGGAAATGCTTTGCTGATACCAATAGGTGTTGTTAATCTAGGTTTAGAGCATCAGATAACGAAAAATATAACAGCGCAGGGAGATATTTTAATATCACCATGGAAGTCTTTTTCCGGCCATGAATTGCAGTATTATTCGTTATCACTGGAAGGCCGATATTACTTTAAAGAAGCTTTTAACGGATGGTTTTTAGGAGCTAATATAGGAGTTTCTTCTTTTGTTTTACAGAAATGGAATTATTGGAACGATAATCCTTATCAAAGTAAAAATGAAGAAAATGTAATTTATACCAGCTCAAATCTTTATCAAAAAGGATATTCTTTTTTAGCCGGAATTACAGCAGGCTATCAGTTCAGGTTATCAGACAACTGGAGAATGGATCTCTACGGAACGATAGGAACTTCTCAGGATTTTTACAAAGGTTACGACGGAGTATCAGGAAAAAGATATGATGAAAAACCTGATGGATACAACAGAAGCGGAGAAATAATCCCTTACAGAGGCGGAGTAATGATCTCTTACAGAATAAAATAATATGAAATTACTAGGAAGAAACCACATCATTATATCGGTTATTACGTTCGGAATACTTTTTCTGATGAATTATTTGGGAAATCATGAAGCAGATAAACTGGAGCGTGCATTAATGACTGCTTTTGCAGGAGTTATCGGACTATCAATCGGGCTTTTTATATTGAATAAAGGGAAAAATGATAAAAATCCGCCGCAGAATTTTGATTGAAATAATAGTGCTTGTGAATAGTCAATTTAGCTTTGCCAGTCAATTCATAGAAGTATTTTAAATTCACGAACGCAATGAATTAACCATTCACAATTCACCTTATTAATCTGGATACGTAATATATTTCTTTCTTATTTTCTCAAATTTATCTAAATCTGGTTTCCAGGAAGACGTAATTTCTTTTTTTGATTTTCCGGCTACGATTTGTTTTCTCAATTCATCGCTTCCTGCCAATTTATCGAAGAAAAGATTTTTAAGGAAGAAATCCTGTTCAGGATTTTTATAATTTTTATAGGCTTTAATCAGCCACTCTAAATTTAGTTCTCGTAAATCTTTAGAATAATTGGAAAGATTTTCACCATAACATAATTTACCATTCAAAAACGGGTCTTTTGCTCCGAAATTTGGTTTTGGTGTAAACTGATAAGGCAAATCTTTCGTCCAGGGCGAGCCATAAATCTGAAAAGGCAAATCTGTTCCTCTTCCTACAGAAACCTGAGTTCCTTCAAAAAAACATAAGCTTGGATATAAGTTGATCGATTGATCATTCGGCAAGTTCGGAGAAGGCTTATCTAAAATAGAATACCTTTTTTTCTTGTGATAATTCTGCATTTCAACTAAAGTATATTTAGGCTGGACTCCGTTTTTTAACCATTTTTCTCCGTTTACCATTTTACCATATTCGCCGATCGTTAAACCATAAATTACAGGAACTTCATGCATTCCGACAAAGCTTTCCCATTTTTTCTTTAACACTGGTCCGTCAATATATCCGTCGTGTGGATTTGGCCGGTCTAAAACCATAATTTCAACATTATTTTCAGCTCCGGCTTCCATCAAATAGGTTAATGTTGAGATATAAGTGTAAAATCTCACGCCAACATCCTGAATATCAAAAACAACAATATCAAGCCCTTTCAATTGTTCAGGCTTCGGTTTTTTATTATTTCCGTAAAGTGAAACGATAGGAATTCCTGTTTTTACATCTACTCCATTCTTCACTTTTTCTCCTGCATCTGCATCACCTCTGAAACCATGTTCCGGAGCAAAAATTGTTTTAATCTTTATATTGTTTTTCACTAAAAAATCAACAAGATGCGTTTTATCTTTCAACAAACCGGTTTGGTTGGTTACAATTCCAATAGTTTTATTTTTTAGAAGCGGAAGGTATAATTCCGGTCGGTCTGCACCAGTCTTAAAACCATCTTTATCTGATGTCTGAGAATAATATTGACTGAATACTCCTAAAAAAATTAGGCAAATAAGAACGAATGTTTTAATTTTGAAATTTAAATTCATAAGCTTGAAATTTCCATTATATTTCTCCCGAAAAATAGCGTTTTCCAAAGATAACAAAAATAACCTTTCTCGGGTGATCATCTTCATCGGCAGGCTTTCTGTAGCTTTAGGAATCATCGTTTCGCTGATTACTGTTTCCACAGGATTGGGTTCGAAAAAAGCTATTAAAGAAAGATTGGGAGATTTCAGCGGACACATTACGGTAAAATCTACCAAATCCAACTCTTCTTACAACACTTCTGTTCTTGATAAAGACGGTTTGGATATCAAAAATATAAAAGCCCTTCCGGATGTTGCATCGGTTCAGCAATATGCGATGGTAACGGGAATTATGCGTAACAAACATAGTTTTGCAGGAATCATTTTCAAAGGTGTTGACAAAGATTTTGACAGTTTAAGATTCAAAAAATTTCTGATTGCCGGAAAAACTCCTTTTTTTAATGGAGAAGGTTACAACAATGGCGTTGCGATTTCTGAAAAAATTGCCGGTGATCTTCATTTGAAAGTGAATGACAGCATCGTTACCGTTTTTTCAAAAGCAGACCAAAAACCTATTTACAGGAATTTTGAAGTTGTCGGAATTTATAAAACCGATATTAAGATGATTGACGATCAGTTTGTGATCGGCGACATCAATCATGTAAGAAAAATTATGGATATGAGTCCTGATCAAATCGGTGGGTTGGATATTTTCTTTAAAAATATCAATCATATTGACGAAGATTTCCCACAAGTTGAAAAGTTCATCGGATATAAAAATTACGCTGAAAAAGCAACCGATAAATATCCGCAAATCAACGACTGGATCGGTCTTTTCGACACCAATATCGGAATCATCATATCCATTATGCTTTTGGTAGTTATCATTAATATCATCATGGTTTTGCTGATTTTAATTATCGAAAGAACCAACTCAATAGGTTTGCTTAAAACTTTAGGCGCAACCAACGGACAGATTCGTGCGACATTTATCAATTATACTTTAATCATTATGGTTCCCGGTCTTTTATATGGAAATCTGATTGGTCTTGGACTTTTATTTATTCAAAAATGTACAGGAATTATTAAACTAAATCCTGACAATTATTACGTGAGCGTTGTTCCGGTTGATCTTAATCCGCTGCTGATTGTTTCAATTTCTGTGGGAATTTTGATTATTTCGGGAATGGCTTTGGTAATTCCGAGTTATCTGATCAGTAAAATTTCTCCGGTGAAGGCGATTAAATATAATTAGTGAATGGTGAATGGTGAATGGTCATCGGCTTCACTTGTGGATTTTCCTCTTGTTTTAAACTTTTGATTTATAACTCAATAAATCATAGCCCCGATTGCAGCGACATCCTTTTTCTGAAATGGCTTTGGAAAAATGCGTTGGCGAAAAAGATATAGCGGAAAGCGGGATTAAGCTCCTAAAAAATCATATTTCTAATAAACTGAATAAACATTTGCCGATTGTTTACTGACATTTTTGGCATATTGCAAAATTCGCACGTAAAGTAAATTACATCTAATCATTCACATAGATTCTGAATTATTCTGAAAAATGTATATTTGGGGCGCAGAACAACAATAAAGACCATATATGAAATACGCAGAAAATATACTCGAAACCATAGGAAATACACCACTTGTAAAGATTAACAATGTCTTAGGTGAAGATTTCCCGGCTTTGGTTTTGGCAAAAGTAGAAACTTTCAACCCCGGAAATTCGGTAAAAGACAGAATGGCGCTGAAAATGATCGAAGACGCCGAAAAAGACGGAAGATTAAAACCCGGTGGGACCATCATCGAAGGAACTTCGGGAAATACAGGAATGGGACTGGCTTTGGCAGCCATCATCAAAGGATACAAATGTATTTTTGTTACCAATGCTAAGCAATCTAAAGAAAAATGCGACATTCTTCGTGCTGTTGGAGCAGAAGTTATTGTTTGTCCGACCGATGTAAAACCTACAGATCCGCGTTCTTACTATTCAGTTTCAAAAAGACTGGCAACAGAAACGGAAAATGGATGGTACGTAAACCAATATGACAATTTATCAAACAGAACGGCTCATTACGAGTCTACTGCGCCTGAAATCTGGGAGCAAACTGACGGAAAACTCACTCACTTTTTAGTTGGAGCAGGAACAGGAGGTACCATTACAGGTTGTGGAATGTTCTTCAAAGAGAAAAATAAAGATATCAAAATAATCGGAGTTGATACTTACGGATCAATTTTAAAAGAGATTCATGAAACAGGAGAAATCAATTTGGGAAATGCTTATACCTACATTACAGAAGGAATTGGTGAAGATATTCTTCCTGAAAACTACGATATGTCTGTCATCGATCATTTCGAAAAAGTAACCGATAAAGACGGAGCAATCTATGCAAGAAAACTCGCAAAAGAAGAGGGTATTTTCTGTGGATATTCTGCGGGAAGTGCGATGGCGGCTTTGGTTCAGATGAAAGATCAATTTACAAAAGACGATGTGATTGTAGTACTTCTGCACGATCATGGGTCAAGATATGTTGGAAAGATCTACAACGATGAATGGATGAAAGAAATGGGTTGGCTGGATTAATCAGCTTTTCAGTACAAAAATAAAACTCAGAGCAAATACTCTGAGTTTTATTTTTAGTTGATATTTTTTTTGACAGCTTCTGTGAGAGTGTTATAATCTGCCATATTCATCGATTTTTTCGGAAACATATAATTGAATTTCCCTTCAAGAGAAATAAACTTTTCGTCGATTTCAGCAGATTTGAATTCCGTCCACAAACTTGTTTCCTTTTTGTTATTCAAATTGACCTTAAAGACTTTACTGTTAAACTGAATCTGATAGATTTCCGGATTTTCTAAGGTTTTCAGATAAACCACAACTTCTTTCCTCCATCTCGAAACTTTATTGATTGCTAAAGAAAGATAAACTGCACAAAGCAGAAACAGAAAGCTTACGAAATACAGAATTCCAAATTTTTCTTTGCTTAAATCATCTTTAAAAATAAACAGGATAACTAAAATCACTCCTACAACCATCGTAGTAATGGTTTTTCCTTTCGTGGTGGATGAGAAAAACAAACTTCCCTGATTTCCTGTAAAATAAACTTCTTCGAAATCTTTTCTGTTGATATTCAAATTGATGATCTTATCCTGATTCTGATTCATAATAACAAATTCTGTCCGTAAAGATAGTTTTTTATGATTTCTTTATTAAATACTTTTGACAGGATTTTATCTTGCCCTTTAATAAATCGTCTATTCAGGACTTTATCAACTTTAGCCTCAACCACAATATTATCCATCTTCATAAGAGCTTCCAATAGAAGAAAGTCTGTTCATCAGTTCACGGTTTCTTTGCCGCAAATCATTCATTTTCTGTAGCATTTCATGAATGACTTCCAATCCGGGAAGGTTGATTTCCAAATCGTAATGCCAATTGGCAAATCTTTCAAAATTGGGTAAATCTTCATACATCAGATAACGGATTTCATTATCAGTCTGAATCTTCAACAATCCTGAATTCACCAGTTCGTCAAAAAAATTGATTTCAATATTATATATTCTTACGAGTTCTTCTCGCGATATTCTTTCATTCATGGCTAAGAATTTTTAAGCTGTTCAAAAAGTTCTTTTTGCTTTTCAGTCAAATTTGTTGGTAATTTCACTTCGTAAGTCACGAATAAATCACCAAATGCCCCGTCTTTTTTATAAACCGGAAAACCTTTTCCTTTCAATCTTACAGTTGTTCCGTTTTGGGTTTCCGGCTTTACCTTAAGATTTACACTTCCATCCAAAGTATTCACCTTTATATCTCCTCCCAAAACTGCGGTATACAAATCAATCAGAACCTTAGTTTTTAAGTCATCTCCGACTCTTTCAAAATCCTGGTCAGCTGCAATATTAAAAGTGATGTATAAATCTCCGCTTGGACCTCCATTGAAACCTGGATTTCCGTGACCTTTCAACTTAATCTGCTGACCGTCATAAACTCCTGCCGGAATTGTGATTCTTACTTTTTTACCATTAATTTCAAATGTCTGAGGATGCGTTTTTGCCGCATCTTTTAAGCTTAAATTTAATTCCGCATGAACATCCTGTCCTTTAAATTTTCCCGAAGCACTGCCTCTTGAACTTCTTCCGAAACCACCCTCACTTCCACCAAACATACTTTGGAAAAAATCTGAAAAATCTTCTCCTTCTCCAAAATCAGCACCTGAAAACCCACCTCCGAAATTGTTGCTCTGATTTTGGTTTTGATATTGTTTCTGTTGTCGCTGAGCTTTTTCGTATTCTTCACCATGTTTCCAGTTCTCACCATATTTATCGTATTTTGAACGGTTTTCCGTATTACTGAGAACTTCATTGGCTTCATTCAATTCTTTGAATTTTCTTTCAGCATCCCTATCATCGGGATTGAGGTCGGGATGCAGTTTTCTTGCTAACTTCCGATATGCTTTTTTGATATCTTCCTGGGTTGCGTTTTTGTCTACGCCTAAAATTGTATAGTAATCTATATAAGCCATAGAAAAGATATTTTAATAAAATCAACAAATTTGAGACCGAAACAGCATCTTTATATATTAAAAATTAAAATCTATCTTTGATAAAAATCAGCCATGAAAGAAGTTTTAAAAAATTATTCGGGAATCCTTCTGCTTCTTTTAGGAATCACGGTCGGAAGTTTTGTAGGAATCTTTTTACCTGAAGTTGTTTCCTATATCAAACCTTTAGGTGATATTTTCCTTAACCTTCTTTTTGTAAGTGTAGTTCCTTTGGTATTCTTTGCAGTCGCAAATTCGATCGCTTCTCTTGAACAGGATTCTAAGTTTGGTAAAATTCTTCTTATTATGTCTTTCACTTTTCTTTTATTTATATTAATCGCTGCGGTTTTCACAATTTTTGCGGTTTATTTTTTTCCTGTCGCATCGATTTCGGGAAGCTCAGAACAGATCGCTGAAGCTACCCAAGAAGAAAACTGGGGTGACAGAATTGTAAGCTTTTTCACGGTAGGAGAATTTACCGAGTTATTTTCGAGAAGAAATATGCTGGCTTTACTCATATTTGCTTTCCTTACAGGATTTGCAACCCGAAAAGCCGGTGAAAACGGAACACCCTTTCGGGTTTTTATTGCTTCCGGATACGAAGTGATGAAAGAGCTTCTTTTAATGATTATGAAAATTGCACCCATTGGTTTGGGAGCTTATTTTGCTTATCAGGTAGCAACTTTAGGACCTCAGCTTTTTGGGTTTTATGCCAAACCTCTCGGCTTATATTATGTTGCAGGAATTATTTACTTCTTTGCATTTTTCACGCTTTATGCTTTCATGGCAAACGGACAAAACGGAATCAAAAGTTTTTGGAAAAATGCAGTTTATCCCACTTTGACAGCATTAAGCACCTGCAGCAGCTTTGCCACGATGCCTTCCAATTTAGCAGCTGCATCGAAGATTGGAATCTCAAATCAGGTTGCTAATCTGGTGATCCCTATCGGAACAACACTTCATAAAAACGGCTCGTCGATGTCATCAATTATTAAGATTTACGTAGCTTTTCAGATTATCGGAAGAGATTTTTTTGAGCCATCAAATCTTCTTTTGGCTATAGGAATTACTGTTTTCGTAAGCATTGTAGCGGGCGGAATTCCTAATGGCGGATATATTGGTGAAATGCTCATGATTTCGGTTTACAGTTTACCTCAGGAAGCTGTTCCTGCAGTTATTATCATAGGAACTTTAGTTGATCCTTTGGCAACTGTTTTAAATGCGGTTGGTGATATTGTGGCAGCTATGTTTGTGAACCGGTTTGTAAAGGTCTGATTGATGAAATTTTAATTTAAGCTTAAATGTCACTTCATTTCATGTTTAAAATAAAGAAAGCATCTTACGTGAGATGCTTTCTTTATTAATTTTATTCTTTAAACACGTAATATCTTGCTCCAATCAACACAGGATTTTCCAGTTCCACAGATTCCAGACCAAATCCTTTGTAATCGGGATTGACAGAATGCTGCAGTTGCTTTCTGTGGAGTTTTTCGTATGTATCAAAATCGATTGCTAAACGCTTGCGAAGATGATCAAATAAATTCCATTTTGAAACCACATTTTTCCAGTTCTCAGAAATTTTTCCGGCAAAAACTTTTGATTTTGAACCGCTTCCGTATGCAACAAAACCAATTTCCTCTCCGAATAATTCTTCATTTTCATTAAAAGAAGTCTGCAGTCCCGAAAGCAAAGCCATAAAAATTGAAGCAGTGTACATATTACCTATTTCAGAAGATGCACGCTGCGTTTTTTCAATTTTATTATTGATGAACTGAATGTAATTTTCAGATTTAGCGACCCCTTTCTGCTCTTCTGCATTTGAATAGGAAAGTCCTTTTTCTAAACTGTAAATTTCAGTAAAAACTCTTTTCCCGTGAAAAGCATACGGAAGATGGAAAATAATATATTTCCAGTTATCTGAAGGCTTTGTTTTACCAGAAACTTCCTCATAGTGTTGGTAAGCTTCTCTTATTCTGTCCTGATAACACTGGTTGGAATATTGTCCGTCAAAAACCGGTTCATCTGTAAAGATTTCTATTTTATCGGGAAAAGATTCGGGGGCGTTTGCTAAATTTTCTTTTTTAAAATGTCTTCTGGGTTTGAAAAAATCAAAAACACCTTCTGTAGAAATTCCCCAGTTATTTTCAATTTCAATTAAATCAGGTTTAGCAGAAACCAATAAAGCGACTGCGCCTCCACCCTGCGTATATTCACCAGAGGAAGCCAATTCGTATTTTGCATAGTCACTTGCAATTACCACTGCTTTTTTATCAGAATTTACCCTCACAAAATCAAGACAATTGTGAAGTGCATCAACAGCACCGATACAGGCAAAAGTAATGTCTACAACATCACAGTTTCTAAAACATCTTTCGCCAAACTCAGCTTCCAAAACCTTTTCTACCATGCCCATTGTATAAGTAGCCGTTGGTTTTGCTGCATCAATTGCGCTCTCTGTACCTAAATAAATACGGGAAATTTCTTTCGGGTTGAGATGATAATCTTTTATTAATTTTAATAATGCTTCTGCTGCAAATGTTGCAGCGTCTTCATGTACATCGGGCAAGCCCATTTTATGTAAACCCAACCCTTTTTCCAGCTTTGCAGATTCAATTCCTCTTTTTTCTGCTAAATCTTTAATTTCCAAATACAAAGATGGCACATAATAACTCGCTGCCTCAATTCCAAAACCCATAATCGTCAAATTTTAAACTAATTTATGAAAGATGTTGCAGAAAGACTGTAAATCATTCAAATTTTTAACAAATAAATTTCTAAAAAAGCATCTCGTTTGAGATGCTTTTTACTTTAATCTGATATTATTTGTGAATATCTATTTTTAATCTTAATGCTAAAATAAGCAGTCATTTTAATAATAGCCGCCATTCATAATATTATTTATTTAAAGCTTTCAATTGCTTTATTAATAGCATCAATCTGGGGATTAATGCTTGAAGCTTTCTGTGGATTTTGTTTAAGAAGTTCCATTTTCTTATTCAGACCATCTTTTAACATCTGGCTAATCATCATTTTTACTTGAGGATTATCTCCCATTTGTCCTTTAGCCTGATCTAAAATCTTTGTAATATTTTCAGTAGCTTTCAAATTATCTGAAGACATGATCCAGTTATATCCTTCTTCTGCTACTTTCCCCAATTCAGGATTCTGGAATTTGATGAAAGGGTAAAAAGCAGCAACCGGAGTAATATTTGCCATCTGGGAAGTCACTTTATTCTTAACGACAATCGGCAATAATTGATTCAACATTTCTTCTGAAGCACCTTCTAAATCAATTTTATCTGCTACAATATTAACTTTTGAAGGATCTACAGCAACAATTGCAGCCAGTGAATTTATTTTTACCGAGTTGGAAACTGCATTCATTCCTTTTTCAAAAACAGAAACGTATTTTTTATCTTTAGTTTTAGCTAAAGCCGCAATGGCAGCACCCTGAACTAGTGTTTTAGGATCATTTGAAGCTAATTTTTCTACATCCGCACCCAAATTTTTCATTTGTTCCGGAATACTTAGATCTATTAATTCCAAAGCCTTAATTCTTATTCTGAAGAAAGGATCTTTCAAAGCTGCAGCCAATAATTTTGTAGCCGCAGGATTTTTTCCTACCTGATCTTTAATACCATTCAAAGCAATATATTTACTTTTAAATTCTTTTGAACCTGCAAACTGTAATAAATTCTGCTCAGGAGTTTTAGAATCTGTAACATCCGCAAGCAAAATTCCATCCGAATTAATATTGATTAAATCAGGATTTTTAGATGAATCAAAAGTGAATATATTTTTTGCCGTGGCATTTGCCCAAACATTATATCTTTTAGGTTTTCCGTTGTCATAAACATCAATTGCCAAAGGAAATTCGAATGGTAAATCCTGAGACTGATTCAAAGTAACCGTAACCTGTTTTTTTACGGGTTCATAAGAAGTTGTATAATTCAATTTCGGATTTCCGCTGCCGAAATACCATTGATTGAAAAACCAGTTTAAATCTTTACCGGAAACTTTTTCAAATGATAACCTCAACTGATGCGCTTCCGCATTTTTATATTCATTGGTTTTAAGATAATCGTTCATTCCTGCAAAGAATGCATCGTCACCCAAATAATTTCTTAACATGTGGAGAATTCCTCCTCCTTTCTGATAGGTTACCAGATCAAAAACATCTTCACGAGAACCATAATCAAATCTTACCAAGTTTTTCTTAAAATCTGACGGATTGTGAATATAATGATTCACATCTTCCATCTGATGATAATCTGCCTGATCTTTTCCATATTTAAATTCATTCCAAAGATATTCTGAGTAATTTGCAAAAGATTCGTTAACCGTTAAATTACTCCAGCTTTCCGCCGTCACCAAATCTCCGAACCAATGGTGGAACAATTCGTGAGCAATCGTGTCTTCCCATTTATTTTCGTCGATTAATTGTCCCGGTTTTTGAAGAATATCACTTCCATGAAGCGTTGCAGTGGTATTTTCCATCGCACCGCTCACATAATCTCTGCCAGAAATCTGGGAATATTTCGCCCAAGGATAATCGTAACCTAACTTTTTAGAGAAAAAGTCAATCATTTCGGGAGTGTTTCCGTAAATCTGTTTTGCATACGGCTCGTATTCCTTTTCTATATAATAATCTACGGGAATGTTTTTCCATTTGTCTTTTACCACAGCATATTCACCAACTCCCATGAAGAAAAGGTACGTTGAATGCCTTTTATCCATCACCCAATGATCGGTTCTTTCTCCGTTGGATTCTTTTTTTGATTCTTTTAAAATTCCGTTGGAAAGAGTGACATATTTATCCGGAACGGTCATGAAAATTTCCTGTGTTGTCTTTTGATTCGGTTTATCAATTGTCGGAAACCAGGCTGAAGAAGATTCAGTTTCTCCCTGAGTCCAGATTTGTGTAGGTTTATCAGTGTCTTTACCCTGAGCATTGATGAAATAAAGACCTTTTGCATCACTGATTGCTTTGCTTCCCTCTTGTTTTACTTCATTAGGACGTGCTGTATATTTGATATAAGCTGTATAATCCTGATTTTTCGTGTAAGTTTTATCTAAATATATCTTTAAAACATCATCTTTATAATCATATTTTAAAGGCGATTTTTTACCATTATTGTCTAAAGCCACTTCATGAATCAGCATTCCTTTCGCATCGAGAATCAGTTCGTTGGTAGAGTAAAAATACGGAGAAGCTGTCAACCATTCTTCACCATTCATCTGTTCTTTTTGATAATCAAAATTCACTTTCAGTTTGGTGTGTTTAAGCTCAGTAACTTTAGTATGAGTTGCTCTGTAGACTTTTTCTCTTCCTGAAGTTTCTGTTTGTGCAGATACATTTGCGGAGAATAAAACTCCAAGTATTGCAACCGATAATATGGCCTTTTTCATTAGTATTGTATTTAAACTTGGCTACCAGAATCTCAATATTCTGAAGCTTATTTTTTTATTTTTTTTAGATTATTTTTTGATTAGAATGTTGAAAATATCGTTGACCAATGTTTCATAATCGCCCTTTTTCAGCTGTTCTTTTGTTTTTGAGAAAGCTTTTTTCAGTTCACTTTCGGGATTTTCATCGTCGATGATTTCAATATCATTAATTCCTTTTACCTGAAGTAAAAGTTCTTTTAATTTTTCTACATCGGTATTTTCTTCAATATTAATTTTAAGTGATTTCATAATGAATAAGTAGGAATTTAGGCCTTAAAGTTACAAAAAAAGTGAAGTTTGCGAACTTCACCAATATGATTTTATAGATCTAGAATTCTTTTTAATAGTTCTGGATTCTTTTTGTTGGCATGAAATAAAAGAATTTCTATCTTTTGAGAATTAATTTGTCTGAAAAATATTGTTACCTGCTTTTTCCCAATTAAAGCGGTTTGAATCTTTGAATCTTGATAATAAGGATATTTAATAACTTTTTCAATGTCATTTCTCATTACCTTAATCTCTTTTTGCGACCATCTATGTTTTAAGAAATCGTAAATCTCTTGTAATGAAATCAAGGCAATATCTGTTAGCCTGACTTCCATTATTTGAAAATATCATTCAATAGCTCGGGAGTAAGTTTTGTTGTTTTGCCATTGTCCGCTTGCTCAATACTTTTTTCTAAAACTTGGTTCAAAAGACTTCTATATTTCTCATCATCTATTTCATTTTCAGAAATCTCTACGCTTTTAATACCCTTAATTTCCTCAAGAATTTTCTTCAATAAAGAAACATCTGCATTGTCTTCTAGTTTTACAGTCAGTTCCATCTCATCAAATTTTAATCAAAGTTAATCAATTTATTACAAAAACTTAAATTGCAACAGGCGCTTTAATTCCCGGATGCGGATCGTAATTTTCTAAAGTAAAATCTTCAAAATCAAAATCAAAAATATTTTTGATTTCAGGATTCAGTTTCATTGTTGGTAAAGGTCTCGTTTCTCTTGAAAGTTGTTTGTTGACCTGCTCAAAATGATTATTATAAATATGAACATCGCCAAAAGTGTGAACATAATCTCCAACTTCAAGACCCGTAACCTGCGCAACCATCATCAATAAAAGCGCATAACTCGCAATATTGAATGGAACGCCCAAGAAAACATCTGCACTTCTTTGGTACAACTGAAGCGATAATTTTCCATCTGCGACATAAAACTGAAACAAAGCGTGACAAGGTGCCAAAGCCATATTCGGAATTTCGGCAGCGTTCCAAGCGGAAACTATCAATCTGCGGGAATCGGGATTTTTTTTGATTTGATCAATCACTTCGGAAAACTGATCAACCACTTTTCCGTCTGCTCCGCTCCAACTTCTCCATTGTGCACCGTAAACCGGACCTAAATCTCCGTTTTCATCTGCCCATTCGTTCCAGATGGAAACGCCATTATCTGTAAGATATTTCGTATTTGTATCTCCTTTGATGAACCAAAGCAATTCATAAATAATAGATTTCAAATGAACTTTTTTAGTCGTTACCAAAGGAAAGCCTTTCGATAAATCATAACGCAGCTGGTAACCAAAAACACTGCGTGTTCCCGTTCCTGTTCTGTCGGTTTTATCGGTTCCGTTATCTAAAATATGCTGGAGTAAATCGAGGTAGTTTTGCATTACTGGAAAAATGAGATGTTATAATATTTTACAAAAATACGGTAAATATTACCATATAATTTCAATTTTTTGATTGATATTATTCAACGAAAAAACTTCATTTTTATATTTTCCATTCATCGCTTTTGCCAATGGGGATTCCGGAGAAATACAGATGATTTTTTTGTTTTCGAAAGTAATTTCTCCTAAAGAAACAGAGATGAAAAACAACCCTCTTTCTGTCTTTACAATCGCTCCTTTCTCAGCTTTTTCAGAAGATTTTGAAAGAATCGTTTTCAGAAAATCTCGTTGTTTTAAAACTTCATTCAGTTGAACCTGAAGATTATTAATTTCCTGCTGAAGCATCTCTCTTCCCGTTTCATATTTGTCGCCCATCGAACTTTTGGTATCGTTGCTTGAAGCTCTGGTTTCGGTAATGAGCTTTTCGAAATTTTTAATTTTTTCGGAGAGTTTTAGTTTAATACTATCGATAAGTGAAGATTTATTCATGTTACATTTTGGCTGAAGCCTTCCTGAATTAATTAAAAAGCGAACTAAAGTCCGCTTCTGTTCATCGTTTTAAAGCTATATATTTTGATTTTATCTCGGAAGAAAATTTCTCACATATCTTTATTCAAATTATTTTTCAAAAACTGCATAGTCTGAAACTCTGAAGCTGAATTTTTGATCGTTGCTGAAATCTCTTTTTGTTTTATCAAAAACGTTGATAAAAACTCCGGATACATTTTCATCTTCAATAGTAAATTCAACCTCTTCTTTTGAAAAATTTAATACGGCTAAAACTTCATTCTGCTTATATTTTCTGATGTAAGCGAAAATTTTATCGTTTGCAGAAGTATTTAAAAGAAAAGTAACGACATTCGAATCACCGCCTCTTAAAGCAGGATTTGAAGATTTCAGATGTAATAAAGTTTTATAAAAATCAGCCATCTCATAATTATTCGTCCATTCTATCGGATCTTTCTCGAAAAACTCCAGTCTTTTTAAATTGGGAAGTTCCTGACCTGAATATAACAATGGAATTCCGTTCCAGGTTGCAGAAAATATCGCCATTGATTTTGTAATATCGCCATATTTTTCAAATTCGGTTCCGTTCCAGGAATTTTCATCATGATTGGTTGTAAACCATGCTCTCATTGAGGAATCTCCAATTTGAGAATATTGTTTGAGTAAATCTGTCAATTCACTTATCGGTTCATTATTTTTATAAAAATCAGCAGATTTGTGCATCCATTTCCAAGAATAACTTGCATCGAAAACTTTTCCGTATTCCGGACATTCCAATTCGTCAAACTCACCGATCCAGAAAAGAGGTTTTATTTTTTCGACTTCCGGTCGAGCTTCTTTCCAAAAATCAACTTCCACCCAAGAAGCCAGATCACACCTGAAACCGTCGATATTAGTTTCTTCAATCCAAAATTTCATCGCATCAATCATTTTTTGACGCATTTCTTTGTTTTGATAGTCCAATTCGATAATGTCGTCCATTCCGGAAGCCATTTTGAAAGTGCCGTTTTCTTTTAAATAAAATTCAGGATTGGTTTTCGTCCATACATGATCCCAACCTGTATGATTCGCAACCCAGTCGATAATTACTTTTAAACCTAACCGATGCGCTTTATTGACCAAGTGTATAAAATCATCCATCGTTCCGAATTCCGGGTTGACAGATGTAAAATCTGAAGATGCATAAGGACTTCCCAGACTTCCTTTTTTATTTTGCTGTGCAATAGGAGTAATTGGCATAAACCACAAAGTTTTTACGCCCATATTTTTCAGACGGGGCATTTCTTTTTCAAATGCTCTGAAAGTGCCTTCTTTGGTATATTGTCTTACGTTGACTTCGTATATATTAGTGGTGTGTTTCCAGTCTTGAGGTAAATCCATATTCTTTTTCATTTTAAAATAGCTGAAACAGTTTCTTTTCCGTAAATCAAGGTTTATCTAAAAACTGTCTTATAATTAAATTAAATATAACTTCTCGCTGATTTTACAGATTTAGCAGATTATGAAATAAAAAATCAGCTTAATCTGTAAAATCAGCGAGATGAAATACTTCAATTTAAACTCTAATAAGCTCAAATCTTCTACAAAAATAAGGAATTGAGTTTTAAATTTTATTAAAACAAAAAACCCTGAATGTTTATTCAGGGCTATATTTTAATTTTATCTTTCGTTGTCGTCGTCTTCATCATCGAAAACGTCGTCATTGTAGTCATCTTCTTCCTCGTCATCAAAATCGTCGTCTTCATCTGCAAAATTGGCGCTTCCACCACCGAAATCATCATCAAAACTAAAATCATCATCCATTAATGGCATTGTAGATTTTTTGTTTTTTGGTGAAGCTGAGCCACTTTTAACAGGAGCTTTCAAAGGCGCATTTCCGAATCTGTAAGTCGTGATCGGATAATTTACGCCTTTCGTTTCGTCTACAACTTCTATCAATTCGCAGAAAAACTCCCAAAGATCAAGAAAACCGTACTGGAATTGTGCTTTGTCACCTGCAGATTCGAAGGCTTCATCGATGTAAACATCTGACATAATTTCGCCATCACCATCATCACTCATATCTTCAAGAGGTACGCTTTTCACGACAGTACCGTCTTGCTCGAGAAGATTAAAGGTAGACAACTCATCTCCACTAAGATTGAATGCACTTTTAATTCCCAAATGTAAGTTCCAGAGTGTTTGTTTTCCTTTGATTTCTACATCGCGGAAAATATCTTCTTTCGTATCTAATATTACACGGATTTTATAAACCATATCAGTATTTCAATTACTTTTACCTTTATTTATTATGATAAATTCTTGTTGCAAATATATAATAAATGAGATTTTACAAAAAAATATTTAATGATTTTTTAGAAACTTTTTTTTCCTTACATTCCGCAAAATCATTTACTTTTTTCGAGCATAAAACTGAATTTTGTACCTTCCAGGTAAACGCTTTCTACCGTTATATTTTCATTATGAGCTTCCAGAATGTGTTTTACGATTGCCAATCCCAAACCAGAACCGCCCTGTCTTCGGCTTCGGCTTGTTTCTACGCGATAAAATCTTTCGAAAATTCTTGGTAAAAGTTCGGCTTTTATTCCCATTCCGTTGTCGATCACTTCGATGAGTACTTTATTTCTGAGAACACTTGTCTTCACTACGACTTTGGCTTCCTGCCGATTGGCGTAGTGAATAGCGTTTGAAATTAAATTAATAAAAACCTGCGAAACTTTTTGTTTATCTGCCTCCACAAAAATCTGGCTGTGTAAGGTCTGAAGCTGCAGAACGGTATTGTTTTTTTCGGCTTCCAGATCAAGAAGGTCAAATATTTCTTTTATCAGGATATTAACGTCAAATTTTGAAACGGTGAGGTTAATTTCTCCGGCTTCCAGACGGTTAATCATATCGAGATCATTTACAATTGCAATCAATCTTTCAACAGAAATTCCGATCCTTTCTAAATATTTATCACGAATCGTCATATTGTCTACTCCGCCATCGACCAGAGTTTCCACATATCCCTGAATGGAAAAAAGAGGAGTTTTCAGCTCGTGCGAAACATTTCCGATGTATTCTTTACGATAACTTTCCATTTCTTTCATCATATCCATCTCGGTGACTTTCTGTTGATTAAAATCAGAAAATCTTTCGCCCAATTCTTTCAGTGTAATATTATTCTGATCACTGTAAACAATTTCTTCGGGAAGAATTTTTGAGATTTTAATGACCTGTTTTTTAGCATAATAATTAAACAGCAGTTCAAGAACCACATAATTAATGATAAACATTAAAACAATACATACAAAAAGACCAATCTTAAACTGCGAACTATGGTAATAAATATCTTTCAGCGAATCAAATATGATTACTAAAACAAACATCACTAAGGTGAGGAGACATGATGAAACTAGGGTAAGTCTGTAAAATTTCAATTTTACAACATTTTGGGGTTGAATGTAAAGGTAGGAATTCTGAAATTAAACGATCAGTTTATATCCGATTCCTTTTAAAGTCTGAATGGTATTGATACCAAGTTTTTCTCTCAGTCTGCGGATGTGTACATCGATTGTTCTTTCACCAACAATAACGTCATTTCCCCAGACTTTTTCAAGAATTTCTTCTCTTTTGAAAACTTTCTCGGTGTTTGAAGCCAAAAGATACAATAAATCGAACTCTTTTTTAGGCAACAAAAACTGCTGACCGCTTTTTGAAACGCGGAAATTGTCTTTATCAATCACCAAATCGCCAATTTCGATTAACTTAGCATTATCAGAGACCTGAGAAGTCAGCTGAAGCAATGCATTAACTTTAGAAATAAGAATTTTCGGTTTGATAAGCTTTACAATATAATCGTTTGCTCCTGCCTGAAAGCCAGCCAACTGAGAAAACTCTTCGCTTCTTGCCGAAAGAAAAACAATAAGAGATTTTTGAAGTTCTTTTATTTTTCTGAGTTCCTGACAAGTTTCGATACCGTCTTTTTCGGGCATCATAACATCTAATAAGATCAAATCTGGAATAATTTCTTTGGCTTTATCTATACCTTCGTTACCGTTTGTAGCAGTATAAATGTCATAACCTTCTTTTTCCAGATTGTAAGACAGAATCTCTAGAATATCGAGTTCATCGTCTATTAGAAGAATTTTCTTTTGGTTCATTTTCAATTTTTACGGTTCAAAGTTAACAATTTTTGAATGACGGATTAACACAAAGGCTATCGTTCACATAAAGTTAACAATAATTTCCATTTCGTAATATTTAGTTAAGAAAAATTTAAATTTCCCTAAACCATTTACCCGACTAAACTTTTATTCCTTTGCACCGAAAGTAATTAGTAAAAAAGAAATGAATTTTAGAAAACTGAGTATCGCTGCGTTATTCCTTACCACAACAGGAACTTTGATGTACGCTCAAGAAAAAAATGACACTGTAAAAAACGAAAAGAAAATTGAAGGTGTTATCATTAAAGGTTCTACAAAAAAAGGTACCGAAGCCAATTTGATCAACATGCAGAAAAAATCTGTAGAAGTTATTGAAAGAGTTGGATCTGTACAGTTAGCAAAACAAGGTGTAGGCGATGCTGCCACTGCAGTAACAAAAGCTACCGGCACACAAAAACAGGAAGGTAGCGGGCAGATTTTTGTAAGAGGATTAGGCGATAGATATAATAGTACTACGCTTAACGGACTTACAATTCCTTCTGATGATCCTGAATTCAAAAATATCAATCTTGAAATTTTTAAAACTTCAATGGTTGAATATATCTCTTTAGATAAAGTATATAATCCTAAGTTTCTTGGTGATTTTGGTGGAGCAAACGTAAATATTGTTTCTAAAGAACATTCTGGAAAACCTTACTTCAGAATCGGATTGGGAAGTAGCATAAACTTGCAGACTTACGACAAAAAAGATTTTAAACTTCAGGATGGCGCACCTGGTTTCTTTGGATTTAAAGAAACGACTTTTATAAAAGGAAATCCTTACCAGACATACCCATTTACATCTAAATGGAATTTCAAAAATGCTGAAAATCCTTTTAATTCTGATTTGAATATTGAGGGTGGAGCTAGCTTCGGTAAAATTTCAGTATTTGCTTATGCAGGGTTTGAGAACAGTTATGAATTCAGTAAAGGTAGCGAAGGATTCTTTTTCGCTGACGGAACTCCAAATAAAGATTATAAAGATGTAGAGCGTTCGGCTTACAAAACAAACACTACAGGATTAATTAATTTAGCATATAAGATAAACAGCAATCATAAAATTAACTTCACTTCAAATTATATTCATTCATCTTCTCAGACAGCAAAGATTTATAGAGGATATTCTTATGATGTTGCAAGAAATGTGATTATTAATAGAGGAGACAATAAAATCACTGATACTTGGATCAACCAGTTATTCGGAACCCACAAACTTGGAGAAACCTGGACCGGAGATTGGGCTGTAGGATACAATATGCTAAACAGCAAAAGACCAGATCGTCTTCAAAATACCATAGATGCTGAAAACCTGAATCTGCTTGCAGGAAGTGCTATCAATAACCACAGATATTTTGATGAGTTAAAAGACAATACTTTTTTAGGACACGCAAATCTTACAAAAACTTTTGAAAACGTAAAAGTTACCGTGGGTTACGACGGATCTTACAAAGACAGAAGATTTGATAATACAACGATTGGTATGAACTTTAATTTCATTACCGCTGTAGATCCTAATAACATTGATGGTTTCATCAATGCAGGAAACAACAGTTTGTTTAGTTACCAAACTTTCCAACCGAGTGATAAACTTTTCACGCCATTCTATTATACAATCAAGCAAAATACTCAATCGGGACTTGCTAACGTAGATGTGACATTCTCTGATAAGTTTGTGGTACAATTAGGTGCACGTTATGACTTCATCGATATGCAAACAGCTTGGACGGATGTTTTAACAAATGGTGAAGTAAAAAAGAAAAATAAAACTTATAATAAGTTCTTGCCTGCCTTCAATGCAAAATATACTCTTAATGACAAACAGAATTTAAGATTATCTTTCTCAAAAACATATACACTACCTCAGCCAAAAGAAATTATTCCTATTGCATATTATGATGTAACAAGTAATAACTATGGTAACGCTTCATTATATCCTTCAGATAATTACAATGTAGATTTAAAATACGAAATCTTCCCTAAATCGGGTGAATTAATTTCAGTTACAGCTTTCGGAAAATACATTCAAAATCCTATCGCAAGAACTACATATTCTACAGCGGCACCAAGTGATATGACTTACTTCAATATTGCAAACTGGGGTTATATCGCCGGAGCTGAAGTAGAATTCAGAAAAGATATCTACTCTTGGAGCAATTCTAAAATTTATACATTCTTGAACGGAACTTATATGCATTCTGAACAGGAATTGAAGAGTGAAACAGAATTAGCAAAAGAAAACGAGGGAACACTTGCACAGTTCAGCGGACAAACAAAAGATGATATTCAGGGTGTTGCAGATTTTATCGCAAATGCCAATGTAGGATACAACTATAAATGGAATAACAATGTAAACAGTCTTGATTTTGTAGTTTCTTATTCTCGTGTGGGTAAAAACCTTTACTCAATCGGAACCAACGATGGTGGTAACTTCTACGAAATGGCAAGAGACATCCTTGATCTGAATTTAAACTTCACCTTAAACAATATCGGAATTGGCGTTTCAGCTAAAAACCTACTAAATCCGGATTTCAGAATACAGCAGGAAAACAAAGCCGGAATTTTTACTCACAAAGATTACACAAAAGGTCGTCAAGTGGGACTAAACTTATCTTATAAATTTTAAAAAATAGAAATAAATATTAAAAAATTAGTTATGAAAAAGACAATCTTAAAAGCAGTTTTATGTTTTTCTCTAATAGCAGCGTTTTCATCAACTGCAATCTCATGTAGTAGTTCTGATGATGAAACAACAGAAAACGTTTCTACATTAGATCCTAACAATTTTCAAGGTAAAATTGCTGCAGGAACTACGGTAACTTTAGATGCTTCAAAAGTATATAACCTTAAAGGTAAATTATCTGTAGAAAACGGTGCCTCTCTTATCATTCCTGCAGGTACAAGAATTGTAGCTTCAGAAGGTGCAACTTATATAATCGTAGAAAGAGGTGGGAAAATCTTTGTTAACGGTACGTCATCAAGCCCGGTTGTATTCGAAGGTTCTACTCATAAGCAAGGACATTGGGGAGGTCTTGTAATCTTAGGAAATGCTCCTTCAAACAGAAGTGCTTCAGGAACTTCAACTTCAGAATTAGGAGAACTTATCTATGGTGGTACAAACCAGGCAGACAGTTCTGGTTCTATAAAATATCTGGTAATCAAGGATAGCGGTTTCAAATATAACCCGGAAAAAGAATTCAACGGATTATCATTATTCGGTGTTGGTAGCCAAACTACAATTTCTTACGTAGCTGTTGTTGACGGTGCAGATGACGGTATCGAATTCTTTGGTGGAAATGTAAATGCCGATCACTTACTTGTTTTAGGCGTTGGTGATGATAGTATCGACTGGACTGAAGGATGGCAAGGTACAGCAAACTATATCTATGCAGCCAGAAAAAAACAATATCAAACTGCTGCCGAGCCAGGAAACAGAGGTGTAGAAGCAGATACTCAAGACACAAATGCTAATACTACTAACGGAAACGGTGCATCAAACCCTAATATTACCAACGCAACTTTCTTAGGAAACACTGCTGGATCAGAATCTCAAGGTCTTAAAGTAAGAGCTGGTTCTAACGGTAAATTCGACAATATCGTTTTAGCAAATTTCTCTACAGGTTTAGATTTTGAAACAGACAGAACTTTAGCTTGGTTCCAAAGTGGTTCTTACATTAAAAATTTAAAATTTGTAAATATTACCACTAAATCTAAGGCTAAAAACACTGCAGGAACTGCTGTAGATATTTCTACTGTATTTACTGAAAATTCTGCTGCTTTAGGAGCTGGAAGCGGAACTGCTTTACCAGAATGGGCAAAAGGTTGGTCAGGAGTTTCTTCATTCGATACTACTGATGCAATGAACTAATATCTAAGTAATTAGTTTCTTCATATCACATTCAAAACCAGGCCCGGAAATTTTTTCCGGGCCTGGTTCTTTTTATTGACATTTAAAGTTAAATATCAATTCATTTTGTTTTGAAGTGGGAAATATATAGAAAAAATGGTAATTTGGTCTTCTCATTCAAATAGATCAATAAAAATACCGTTGAAAGAGAAATAACCCGACAATTATGAAGAAAAATCACTTTAAAATAATCATTGCAGCTTTTATTATGGGGGTGTCATTCACTATTTATTCATGTAGTAAAGATGAAGACACGTTTACAACCATTACTCCTACAGGAATTGCTGTTGATCCTAATAATTTTAAAGGTGATGTTACAAACGAACAAGTTGTAACGCTTGATCCCATGAAAATATATAAACTTAATGGTATCGTTAAAGTAAAAAATGGCGGAACTCTGGTTATTCCTGCAGGAACAAAAATTGTGGCAACTACAGGTGCGGCATCTTATGTTTTAGTAGAACAGGGCGGAAAAATTTATGTTAACGGAACGGCAGGCTCTCCTATTTTATTTACCTCAGAAACAGCTGTAGCAGGAAATTGGGGCGGAATTGTAATTTGCGGAAAAGCTCCTGTCAACACAGGAAGTTTCAATTCATCAGAAATAGGAAATTTACCTTATGGAGGTTCAGAAGGAACAGATAATTCAGGTGCTTTAAATTTTGTAAGAATTGAATACGCAGGAGCAGAATTTACTACCGGAAAAAAATTCAATGGGTTATCTCTTTTCGGAGTTGGAAATGAGACAAGAGTTGAAAGTGTGGCACTCTTAAACAATGCTGATGACGGAATTGAAATTTATGGCGGAACAGTTAATATTTCAAATATTGTTTCTACTGGGAACAGCAACCACTCCATTAGTTATAAAGATGGCTGGATCGGAAGTGCAACAAATATTTATACCAAACGAAAAGCAGACGGTACCGGAAACACCGGAATTACCGGAATCAATAATTCCAGCAACGATAATGCTTCACCCAGATCAAATCCTACGATTAAAAACGTTACTTTCATTGGTGCAAGTTCAGGTGACTCAAATGGAATAAAATTAAAACAAGGAACGTTCGCTGTTTTAGACAATATTGTACTTTCTGATTGGTCAACAGGAATTAGCATTGAAAGCGATTCTACAGTAGCTCGTTTTAATGGTAAAAAGAAAATTACCCATGTTTTGTTTGATAACACAACCACAGAAGTCTTATTAAAATCTTCAGCAGGTACAACGGTTGCAATAATCGATACTACTTACACTAAAAAATCTGACGCAACGGGAGCCGGAAATGGAAAGCTTACTCCAACCTGGGCAATTGGCTGGTCAGGATTACAATAATTAAATTTAATGATAAAGTTCTTTAGAAATTTACAAACAAAAAGGATGAGGTTTACACTTCATCCTTTATATTTTTATGATTTAAAACGTTAAGAATACTGAAATTTCCTCACGGCTTCCAAAGTCATATCTATTTCTTTGTCTTTAATGGCATCACTGATGAAATACGTTTCGTAGCCACTTGGCGGAAGATAAATCCCGTTATTTAGCATCTGATGAAAGAAATTATTGAACAGTGAATGATTGGCATTTTGTGCTTCATCAAAATTAGAAACCGCATTGATGTGGAAGAAAACCGACATCATAGAGCCTTTTCTGTTGATTCTGTGGGCAATTCCTTTTTCGCTTAAAATTTTTCCGATTTCAAAATCCAGTGTTTCTGTCGTTTTTGATAATCTGTTGAAAAATTCCGGATCGTTTTTAATGATTTGCAAAGTCTTCAAACCTGCTCTCATTGCTAAAGGATTCCCACTTAATGTTCCAGCTTGATAAACTTCGCCTTTTGGGGCAAGATGATCCATTATTTCGTTTCTTCCTGCAAAAGCACCAACCGGAAGTCCGCCTCCGATTACTTTACCATAAGTTACCAAATCGGCTTTTACATTATATAATTCCTGCGCTCCGCCAAAAGCGAGTCTGAAACCAGTCATTACTTCATCAAAAATCAATAATGCGCCATTTTTATCACAGATTTTTCTTAATTTCTGAAGAAATTCGTTTTCAGGTAAAACACAACCCATATTTCCGGCAACCGGCTCAATAATTACTGCAGCAATTTCACCCTGATTATGTCTGAATAAATCTTCAACCTGCTCAAAATCATTATATCTTGCCAACAAAGTATCTTTCGCTGTTCCCTGCGTAACTCCCGGAGAATTAGGATTTCCAAAAGTTGCAGCACCGCTTCCCGCTTTGATCAAAAACGAATCGGAATGACCATGATAACAACCTTCAAATTTTATAAATTTATCTTTGCCGGTAAAGCCTCTTGCCAATCTTATAGCACTCATACACGCTTCCGTTCCGGAAGACACCATTCTGATCTGATCGATATTCGGAACATTTTCGGTGATGAATTTTGCAATTTCAGTTTCCAGTTCTGTCGGTGCACCGAAGGAAAAACCCTTTTCTGCCTGAATTTTTAATTCTTCCAAAACTTCAGGATGAGTGTGTCCCAAAATTGCCGGTCCCCAGGAATTGATGTAATCGATATACGTATTATCATCTGCATCGGTAAGATAAGCACCTTTTGCCGATTTCATAAAAACGGGAACTCCGCCCACTGATTTAAAGGCACGAACAGGAGAATTTACTCCGCCGGGAATGTATTGGTAAGCTTCTTCAAATAAAGCCGAACTTCTTTGGTATTTCATTTTGTTAGTTGATGATTGTCAGTTAATCGTTGATAGAATTTTATCAGTTTTAAAACCAACAACTATCAATCAAATCCCAACAACCAATTTTTAGTTTCTAGGTTTTTTATCGATTAAATAGATCAACTGTCCGGCTAAAGGCTTCTGACCTTCATCCATTCTGTTTTTGGCATATAATTTATTAAGCTTAATGCCAAATTTCTGTGCTATATCGTACATATCTTCACCAGATTCGGCTTTATAAGTAGGAGTATTTCCCTGAGAGTTTTTAGATTCAAGAAAGACTACTTCATTTTTGGCTAATGCTGTTCCTTCAAGCTCATTCCATTTTATCAGTTTACTTTCACTGATCTTAAATTTTTTAGCAATATACTGTACATCAGTATCTTCAGGAATCACAATATATTTTAAACCACCATTCGGATGACTTTTAATTAAAATAGAATTCAGAATTTCCGCTTTAGATTTTATTCGTTCTACTCTTTCCTGTTGCTGTGCATACGAAGTCGCTTTGTAAGGAACTTTCACGGTTACGGGAGCTGTTGCCTTTTTTGTAGGTTTTGCAGGTTTCATTTTTGCCATAAAAGTACGATCATCTTTCAAATCAGGATATTTTTTAAGAATAGCGTATAAAACTTCTTTAGAATTAACCTCATCAAATTCGTACAATTTGTATCTCTCAATTTTATCTATAAGAATTGATGCGTAACGAGGATTTGTAGCGTAGCCTGCTTTTTTCAAACCATGCGCCCAAGCTTTGTAATCTTTCATATCAAGATCAAAAAGTTTGGTGTAATATTTTCTTGTTGCCAAAAATATCGAGTGATCTTCATAAGATTGTTTAGGATCGTCATACACGCGGAAACATTCGTTTGGTGCATCATCGGTGTGCTTCATTGTTCTCCCGGTCCAGTCTTCTTTGCATTTAATTCCGAAGTGATTTTTCCCTTCCTGCGCCAAACGGCTTTGTCCGCCTCCTGTTTCCAAAAGCCCTTGTGCGAGTGTAATTGAAGCAGGAATTTTGTATTTTTCCATTTCTTCAACGGCGTATTGCGCAAATCTCTGGATGTACTGATCTTCTGTAGCCCAGGTCTGAGCCGAGAATTTTGATAAAACTAAAAGGCTAATTAGTAAGAATAGTCTTTTCATTTTTTATTTTTTTTAATAAACAAACACTTTAAATTACGTAATGAATGTTCTATAATTTTAAATTTATAGTATTAAATTTCTGTTCTGTTTTTGTAAAAGCAGATTGACTCCTTCAATTCCCTGCAAACCACCTGTATGAAAACAGAGGATCTTGCTTCCTTCGAGAAAATAATCAGCATCGATCATTTCAAAAACTTTCTGCATCATTTTTCCTGTATAGATCGGTTCTAAAGGAATGTCAAACTTCATTTTAAAATCATTGATAAAACGGATATTTTCATCATTTATTTTACCGTAGCCGCCAAAAGCAGCATCGGTGAGATGAAAATTTCTTTTTGAGGTTAATTCTGAAATTTTGCTTTCCAAAGAAGAATCATCAACTACTGCAAAACCGATAACCTTCTGATTTTCTTCACAAAACTTTGAAATCCCCGCCAAAGTTCCGCCGGTTCCAACTGCGGTGCAAAGATAATCAAAATCTTTTGTATCATTATTAAGCATCATTTTTACGCCCTGAACGGCATATTCGTTAGTTCCACCTTCCGGAATTATTAAAGCATCGGGAAATTCGCTCCGCAAAAATTCGGTCAGTTTTTCTTTGTGGCGATATTCTTCCCGAGTGACGAATTTTAAATTCATCCCGTTTCTTTTAGCGAAAACCAATGTTGGATTATGAAGCCATTTTTTTTCAAGTTCTTCGCCTCGAATGATTCCTAATGTTTTGATATTCGACAGATTTCCTGTTGCAGAAACGGCAGAAATATGATTAGAAAAAGCTCCGCCAAACGTAATGATAAAAGGGTTTTGGGGTTTAGTTTCTAAATAATTATTGATATTATAAAAAAGTTTCCAGTATTTGTTACCAGAAATTTGAGGATGCACTACATCTTCTCTTTTAATAAAAAGTTTTATATTTTTCTGAACCGGAATCTCCTGAATCGGAATTTTTTCTGATGGAATATTCAACATTTTAGAATGAAACTGTTTCGCAAAATTAAGGTTTTCAAATTATTTTAATAATATTTTAATTTTCATTTCATAAATTTTATGAAGCCCCAAAATTTTCTTTTTCGGAGATAGCTTAAATCGTGTTCCATCGCATAAGCTTCCCGTTCGAAAGATATTGATTTGTAGGCTTGATAAGGGTTTTTCAGCTTAAAAAAATGATAATAGTATTCTGCAATATATAGAATGTAAAAGAAAATCACCAGAAGCTCCAATTGCTGTCTGATGTGAATTTTTTCATGATTTATTAAGACTCTATTCTTCTTATCTTCAGGATTTTTGATGAAAATAAAAGGAAAGAGTGTAATGCCGTTTATTTTTGTATTTTTGAGGAGCTTTTGGCACACAATTATCATAATAACAAATATAAAAGTTTTGATTTAACTTATGGCTCTTTTTGATATCAAAGAGGGTGAAGACTTTTACTTCAACGAGCAAGGTTACAAAGTTTTTACCGAAAAATTTCATCTTAAACGGGGACATTGCTGTAAAAGCGGTTGCAAACACTGCCCTTACGGATATGATAAAAAGACTGACACATTTATAAAAACCAATAAAAAAGATAAATAAAATGAAGAAATATATTTTTATTTTGCTAGCGGCAAGTTTAGGTTTGTCATCTTGCAGCCCTTTTAAAGTACGTTCAGATTACGCTGAAACTGCATCTTTCACTTCTTACAAAACTTATAAAATAAGAATCGACGATTTAAAATTAAATGACATCGATAAAGACAGAGTTTTGAACGAATTGTCGAAACAACTACAAATGAAAGGTCTTCAATCTGGTGAAAACCCTGATTTGATCGTAAATGTAAAAGCAAATCACAAAAAAATCACCGACATTACGACTTCAAATCCCGGCGGAATGTGGGGATGGGGAGGCGGTTTCGGATGGGGAATCGGTATGAACAGAACCTGGTCTAGTAATTACAATGAAGGCGCAATTATTGTAGATATGGTTGATGCAAGAAGTCAAAAATTAGTTTGGCAGGGAATCGGCAGCGGAATTTCTGTTGACCGACCAAAAGCTAAACAAAAACAAATCCCTCAGATTGTAGCCGAAATTATGGCAAACTATCCTCCGGGAATGAAAAAATAAATTTTTATTTAAATTATATTGAGAGTCGACACAGAAATTTGTGTCGACTTTTTTGTTTTAAAACTTACAGTAATGATGATGCAATTTAAATAGAAATTAAAGATTAATTCAAACAAAACAGTTCATCTAAATTAATAATAATGTAATTTTACATTCACCAAATTATTATAATCTTACCAAATATTATATTATTATGAGAAAACTAATTTTATGCTTGATATTCTCACAGTTAGCTTTTGCACAAGCTCCTGCAGGATATTACAACTCCGCAAGCGGATTATCCGGCGCACAGCTCAAAACTGCCTTAAGCAATATTATTACAAACGGACATCAGGACAAGGGTTACAACGGTCTTTGGACTGCCTACAAAACCACAGATATCGATAAAAATTACGAAAACGACGGTTCTATTCTCGATATTTATTCTGAAAAACCAAGTTCCGCAGATCCTTATAAATTCACTCCGGGAAGCAATCAATGCGGAACGTATTCTACAGAAGGAAATTGCTACAATCGTGAACACATTGTTCCGCAAAGTTTATTTAATGAAGCTTCTCCAATGAGAAATGACATTCACTTCATCAGAGCTACAGACGGAAAAGTGAACGGAATGCGTTCCAATTATCCTTTCGGAAAAGTAGGAAGTGCAAGCTTTACTTCTTTAAACGGTTCTAAACTAGGAAGCTCATCTTCATCAGGATTTTCAGGGACGGTTTTTGAGCCGATTGATGAATTTAAAGGCGATGTTGCAAGAATGGTTTTCTATTTTGTGACAAGATACCAAACTCAACTTTCAACATTTTCCACAGGAAATATGATTGGAACTTCAGCATTTCCGGGACTTCAGACCTGGGAATTGAATGTACTTTTAGCTTGGCATAATCAAGATCCTGTTTCGCAGGCGGAAGTTAACAGAAATAATGCTTCTTACACTTTTCAGGGAAACAGAAATCCTTTTATCGATAATCCAAGTTACGTAAATCAAATTTGGGGTGGACAAGCTCCGACAACCGATACACAAGCGCCGACAACTGTAACTAATTTAACGGTTTCCGCAAAAACAACCAACACGATTTCTCTTTCTTGGAATGCTTCAACAGATAATATAGCGGTAACTTCTTACGATGTTTATATGAATGGAAGTTTGAAAACAAATATTAATTCGACTTCTACAACTGTTACAGGATTAAATCCATCTACAGCGTATAGTTTTTATGTAAAAGCAAAAGATGCAGCAGGAAATGCTTCTGCAAACAGTTCAACAATTTCTGCGACGACAAATGCAGCAACAAGTAACCCGAATACTACAGGTTGTGTAAATGAAACTTTTGAAACGATTCCGTCGGCAAGCGCATCATCTTATTCAACAAAAACCTGGACGAGCAACGGAATTACATGGACTGCAACAGATTCCAGAACCGACCAGACAATTTCTAATAAAGCGATTACTGTAAGAGACGGTTCGTTAAAATCTAGCAGCTCTGCAAACGGAATAGGATCTTTAACGGTTACAACTCAGCTTAAATTTAGCGGAAGTAACGGAAGTTTTAACGTTCAGGTAAATGGCGCAACAGTAGGAACAGTTCCTTACAGCACAACTGCAACAACGACGACGATTAATAATATCAATATCTCAGGAAATGTTGTCGTGACTTTGATGAATACCTCTTCAAGCAACAGAGTTGCAATTGATAATCTGAGCTGGACCTGCAACGGAACTTCTGCAAGAACAAGTCCGGCAACTAATAATTCTACAACTCAACAAAAAGAATTAAAAATTTCTCCTAATCCAATTTTGAATCAGGAAATTTTTGTGAAAGGTGAAACTGAAAACATCAGAAAAGCTGAAATTGTAAATCTTCAGGGAAAAGTAATGCAAGTTATCAACAATCCGTTTAAAAATGGAAAATCAATTAAGATAAACAGTCTTTTGCAGGGTGTTTACATTCTAAAGCTTGATGAATCGAATTTGAAATTTGTTATAAAATAATTATTTGATTTTCTACAATTCATCATAATGTCTTTTTTAACGCAAAGAGCACAAAGTTTTTTTAACTACTAATCGTTTTAAAGGTTCGCAAAGGCGTTTCACTCAGCAAAGACAATTATGAAAAATTAGGGATATTCAAAATAAAATTTATAAAGGCTTTTCAACATTTGAGACAGCCTTTTTTATTGATGACAAATATCTAATTTATGTAGAAATTGCAGCCCGGCTTGAGCGAAAATCCTTTTTTTGAAATGGAAAAAGATTGGCAAAAAAAAAGATTGACTTCGTCGAACCACTTTGTTAGGTTTGGGAGCGGAAGACATAAATGAGAAAAAGCGAAGGCTTTATCGAAATTTACGAACGAAATTCATATCTGCCAAAAATTTTCTCTCGCAGATTTAGGAGATTATGCAGATTTCAAAATATGAATTTTAATTCTTTAAAATAGAAAAGACCGCCTTTTTGAGACGGTCTTTGACTTTGTATATATTAATACTGAAAAGGTGATTTTCGAATTAAACCGGCCAGATTCCTTCATACGCTGAATTACCGTAATTGATTTTCTCTGCACTGATTACGAAGCTTATCAACATTGAATTTTCGTCTACTGCGTCGAAGTCTACTTCGTGCTGAATAACATAACCGTTTTCCCAGTTTAAAGTAATCAATGTTCCTTCTTCGTGAGATTTGTTGAAAGTAACTTCACCTGTTGTTGGCTTATATTTTCCGTTAAGAAGAGTTTCCAGGATGTCAGATTTTTCTGTTGCCTCGATCGTTAATTTAATAATTGCATTGGAAGGATCTGAAGCTACTCTACCAGAAACGTCTGTAGATCTTGAAACACTGTAATTCAGCTTTAACAATTTTTGTCCTTCGCCACCGTTGAATTTTAAGATTCCTCTTGAATTTGCTGCCATGATTTGTAAATTTTAATCGTTAATATTTTGTAATTTTTATACTTCAAAGATAAAACCAAGACAATTATTTTTCGAGTTTTTGAATCATTATTTTGAAATTTGTAGTAATTCTACGATTTGATGTCGTAAAACTACGATTAGTAATAAACATATATTAAACAAATCCTTACAAAACTTCATTTACAGAAAAATCAGTAGAATATTCAACGGAATATTCTTTATAGGAGTAAAAATTATTCATTTTTTTTATCATTCCGTTTTCTTTTGAAATGGTGAGATTTCCATTAAATTTAAAATCTTTTTCTTTTTGATTGCTTAAAAATTGATTTAATGAAATTTCCTCTAAATTATCTGATTTTTCTACCATTTGCTGAAGTTGAACGAAAGATTGATTTAAAAATATTTCAAAAAAAGATTTTCCGTTTCTAAATGGATTTCTGAATGATGAAAAATACATTTTCAGAAACCAGTCTTCTTTCATTTTCTTATCAAAAACGTCGGGATTCAAAACAACGTATTCAAATTCTTCAAGATAAATTTCAGCGTATTGATCGGGAAATACGTCTGAAAGTTTTGCTTTAATTTCATTAAAATTATTCAATATTTGCTTCGTTAGAGCTGTCCGTAAAATTTCACCTTTAGAATTTACATATATTTCAATCGGAAGTAGAGATTTAAACGTTGCAATGGCCATAAACTCCATTTTTGTGTCGTGAAGATTGGAAAATCTGTCTTTTGTGAAATGAAAAAGATGCTCGTTGAACTCATTTTTTATCCATTTCAAATTGGCGACATATGAAAAACGATTTTCACTGATTTTCCCTTCATCATTTTTAGATTCTGTAAAAACAACTTTAAAGTTTTGATTAAAATGGAAAGGATTAAAATTTATGTCCGGATTGACTTCGGGACTTTTGAACGGTGCATCATTTTTTGAATTATAGGTTTTAATTCTTCCTAAATCCGGCAACAAAAGTTTTTTCCCGGGAATCAAATCATTGATAATGAAATCTTCTTTGATACAATGATTGTTGTGAAATTCTTTCAGATAAGCGGGATTTTCAAGCTGGATTTCTTCTGCAATTTTTTGCAGCGTATCTCCGGGAAGTATAAAATGTACCATCATAGAATGACAAATATGGAGCTAAAAATTAAATTATTACAAATTACGGATATATATAAATTATTTGTTTCTCAATCTTAGTAAAAAATTTTCATTAACATTTTCAAATTTAACCTTACCAAAATCTTTTACAGTCCATATTTTATCCGGTATTTTCCTTTCATGATTGGCTTTATCAAAATACGTTTCTCCGTATTTATGCAGATAAATTTCATTACCATCAACCTTGAAAGTTATGTATGAATCCACTAAAACATAATCATAGCAAGTTTGCTGTTCGATGGTGAAGTAGTTATCTTTTGTTGCAACGGTGGAAAAACCTTCTGAAATACAATTTGAGTTATTAGAAAAAACCATATTATTATTTGATTTTTCAATTGAGCCACTTTTTGAAGACAGCAAGATTTTAAGAGGTAACACAAAATGAGTTTTGTCGAAATCATCTTTTGCTGTATCATTTTTGTAAACGGAAATTTTATCTTTTTTACCGTCTCTGTTTAAATCTGAAACAAATTCATTCAAAGCATTTCCGCCATTTTTATTCTGTTGAAGTTGTGCTAAATCCTTCTGAGCTTGTTTTGTAGAAACCGGATAAGCATCTTCTTTAGAAAAAATACATTTAGTTTTAGAAGTTTTGTCGACCATGAAAAAGATTTCATTTTTATTATCTAAAAAGATTTCTCCGTCTTTACAATTGTGAGTATTTAGCGATAAAGCCTGATTAAATTTAAAATCCTGACTATTAAATTTATACACAGTGAAATTTTGAAATTCTTCTGAATAACCCGGCAAAAACAGATAACCATCTTTTCCGTTGTATATGATTTTTACTCTTTTTTCAGCATTGACATAATCCGAATCGTAAGTAAAATTATACACTACCTGTTGAAAATCTCTAATCATTTTATTTTTAAAACTTGCTTTCAGGTAAGCTCGATCATCAACAAACTGAATTTTGAACAGGAAATCTGCAAAAAAAATCTCGAGATTTTTTTTAGAATTATCTTTATAATCAGATTTTACATTGAAGTGTATCTCTTTATAACTGCTATAATCTTCCTTTACAGCTGTCTGATTTTTTGCATCAGTTTCATTTACCGTTTTCCCGTCATTTCCTTTGCATGATAAGAAAACTAAAATGAACGAAAATAATATTAAAAATTTTGTTTTCATATTTTATCCTCCTTGAAGATTAATAACTCTACCTGCTTCTGCTCTTGTTTTCTGCTTCTGAATTTCAGCCTCAGACTGATCTGAAGGTCCTTTAAAATGTACATAATATCCTGGATTACATCTGTAATTCAGGCCTTGACCGACAGCATAAATCGTAGTAAATATTTCGAAGTGCAAATGCGGAGCACAAGTTCCTCCTACAACCCCCGAAACTCCTGTTTTAGCAATTACAGCGCCAGATTCTACCTCATCTCCTACAGCAACCAACACTTCATTTAGGTGAGCATAAAACAAAAATACATCCTGATCTTTATCAAAAGAAGGTCCCTGAGAAATTTCTCCACGTGCAGAATGTATAAGTGCGTATTCCCGTTTATGATTTTTGAAAGCTTCTTTATCGGTGATTTTTATTGTGACAGTATTACCATATCCTCCATGCCATTGTGCTTTGTGAACAACGCCGTTTGTACAGGCAAAAACATCTTCTCCTAACTCTGCAAAAAGATCGAGACCTTGATGAGTGCCTCCATTTCTTGTACTTCCAAAAAGTCCCCAGTTCTCACCGATACTGTCAATACCGCCACCGCCACTTTGCATATATAAAGTCGACATCGGATTCGCAACAGGTTCGTGCCATCCTGCAGATTCTTCACCGCTACATTCACTTACTTTGAAAGTAATGACTGTTTTCTGCAAATTCTGCCATCGGCTTTCTCGCGTAGGTGTTCTACTGTTGACAATATCTACAATAGCATCGAAATTCGGTCGCTCAACACCTTTATTGGCATGAGTTTGACAACCGTATTCTTCCCAGTATGCCATACTCGCAACGGTACCTTCATTAAGATTATTAATATTATTGGCATCGATATCAATTCCGAATTCTGGGTAATCGCTGTCTATTCTTGCATTTATTTTATCATATTTATTTTTAAATGTAATCTGAATGATTCCTCTTCCTCTGTACTTCCAGCCGTCTCCACTTGCAGCATCACCGTTTCCTTCACGGTTTGCATAAGCAATGTTAGCAATCATTTCCGGGTTTGATCTGTAACCATTCTGCGCACTTCTTCCGTATTGAAAAGCAAGATTGTTTGGTGGTCCATTTAATCTTCCAGTAGTTGTAAATCTAGAAAAATGCTCCGGAAGTTTTTCTGCAGCATAATCCAGACTTTCTCCGTTGCGAACATTGATAGATTCCCCAACTTCCTGTAATACCTGAGCAAAAAACTGAGCTTTTTGTCTGCAAGTATCAAGACCAAATTTTGTATTTGCTCCGTTGAAAGCATTCATCAGCTGAGTTTTTTTCTCTTCTGTAGCTCCTGTAAATATTTCAGAAAGCTCCTCCATGGTTAAAACTCCGCAACGAGGACATTTTTTGGCAACTTCAAAATACGAACCGTCTGCTTTTAAGAAGTTTTTGTCATGAGATTTTTCACCTTGAGCTTTTACCTGAAGATAAAGCAGTTCAGGCATTTTTTTATGCAACTTAAATGTTATGGTATCGTCTTTCTGATAATTTTTTATTTCTAAAACTTTGATAATGTCATCAACATACGCATTTTTACCATCAGCAATTTTTTCATTATTTGCATTTCCGCTTTTTGCGTATCTAAGAACAGCATCTGCAACTGTTTTTCTAGAAGCATCATCCGTAACCTTATTTTCGGCTCCGAATTTATAGATATAATCGCCGTCTTCTTTACCTTTGGAAACTTTATCTCTCCAGATTTTTAAATCATCATTAGATTTTGGTCTCAAATGAACAGGAATCTTAACCATTCCATTTTCAATCCTTCCTATAAATTCAGATTTTTCCGTTCCGGGAACTTCTCCTGAAGACGGAGTAGCCTGATTCATTTGTTCCTCCGTAATTTCTAAAATCGGTAAAACAGAATCTGCGGAGCCTTTGATTAATCCATCTTTTTCTTTGATGATAATTGTAGCCTGTTTGTCGCTTAACCCAGAACCAGCGGTTTTTGCAACCAGATATAATTTCGTGTCTAAAGGTGAATTATTAACTCTCTTAAACTCTTCTCCCAGCTTAAATGTTGGGAAAGTTACCGTTTTATCATTTTGAGTATCGGTTCCGTATTCGTTTGCAGTCAGTGCAACAACAATTGCTTCCTGAGTTGTATATTTTTTATTGGTTTTTAATGTTTCCTGTACTTTTCCTAAAATGGTTTTGGCTACATTATCTTTTTGAGCAGCCGTTGCGGTTTGGTTATTGGCTTTCTTACCTCCAAAAGTATAAATATGATTTCCATCAGCCTCACCTGTAAGTTTTGTAAATTCTTTTTTAGCAAAATAAGCATCCAATAATTCTTCTATAGAAGAATCCTGAACTACGCTTACTGTTTTTCCTTCATTAGTCTGCGGAGTTGGTGGTTGTTCAGCCTCAATTTTACCTTGAGCTTCCTGATAATCGTACAATTCTCCCGATGGATTATTGCTTTGCCCGGCAACTCCTCTTTCTTCCATTTGCGAGGCAGACTTTTCAGCAGCCGGAGAATTTTCTGCTCTTGGCTGGGTATTATTTGATGGAGTTTCTGCAGGTGTTGATTGTTGTCTTTCAGCAGGCGTTGGAGCATACAAAGGATTGTTTAATTGATAATTATCCGTTGCATGTTTTATATGCGAAAAATATTCTACTGTAACATAAAATTCCAATTGTTTTATATCTGCTTCGCCTTGCATTGCTTTCTGCATTAATGCTCTTGTCAACATAAATTCTGCAACTGCAACTCCCGTCTGATCTACTCTGGCTTCTTTAGTTTCAATTAAAAGATTTTTTGCATTATGACCTTTGCCGGCTTCATCATCTTCCCAAAGCGTAAACTTTAGTTTTTTTCCATTCAAATTGACACACTGTGCACGAGCTCTCATTTTTTCGGTAAAACTAAAAACTGTTCCCGGTGAATCATCCACATATTGCAGTTCCACTTTTTCAATTTTTGGAATTGCAGCAGGTTGCGGAGTAATTTCTATTGTTGAATCACCACTTCCTTCCGGCTCAAAGAGATAGGCTTCAAGACGATACGTATGTTTTTGTGAAACTTCGCCAAATGTAAAATTACCATCGCCGATTTTTTTAATATTCGTTGTTGTAAACCTTCCGTTAGATCTTTTTTTGAATAATTCCCAAGTTACCCCGGAAGAATTACGCTGATTTTGAGGTGTGGAAGGATACCAGTCATCAACAGAATAAGTGGTTGCTTCACCTACTTTCGGAGAAGCATTTCCTGATATTTTTGAAACTCCTTTTTTTGACATTTCAGAAAATTTAATTGTTAGTAGGCGTCGATCTCACCTTCCGCTACTCTTTCCTTAAAGTCATTCATATCCACGAGAGGATTTATATGCCTGATTACTTTTGTATCAGCATTTTTCACATTCTTTTTACTCATTTCACCACGTTGTCCGTGATCTTTAATCGTGATTTTTCCGCCTGTTGTACACTGAAGTTCTGAAACTTCTGTGACTGCTTTCTTTCCCATTATCATCACTTTTTCATAGGTTTTCTGCCACTTTCCTGCCGGAGCATAAGCACATGGTAGATAACCACCAGAACTGGGCTTTAATTTACATTTTCCAAAACTCGGACCTGAAGGACTGAACTGAAGATCGTCTTCTGTAACGGCTAAATAATCTGCGTTACCGGCAGAATCATTCCAATAATTCTTATTGTGTGTACTGACGATATGCTTGGGAAACTGATCTCCTTTGTCACACTCGCATGTTCCTTTTTGAACAACGAAGTGTTTCCCATCATGAGATGATGATTGAGTAGACATATTTGTGATATTTGGTACTCAAAGATAACAAAAAGTAGCTTAACACAAAAGAACGGAAAATTAATTTTCCGTTCTTTTTATGCATAACTCATTAATGTTTAGTATATTCTGGTTCTTCTACAGGAAGCATTGTTGGCATAAAGTATTCGTTTAACCAATAAAATTCCTGTCCGTTGTGTTTAATTTTCACTGCCGGATTATTTCTGTAAGTCAGCATTCTGTCTGCGAGTTCTTTGTAATATTTAAAGTAACTTTTTGCTTCTTCGTTGGTGATGATATTAGATTTCGTCCAGCCTTTCAGCATAAATTTAGACATTTTCTCTTCTTCAGAATTATCAAAACCGGTACTTACGCCAACTGCATAAGACATGGGTTGCTTATACAATTCCCCTTTGTCTAAAAATTTCAAAGTAGGATTATATTTTTTTAATAATTTAATATATTCTCTTACCGCCCTACCTTGTTTAAAATCTGTTCTTGCAGCACCTGTATTGGCATAAACTTCAGAATAGAAAGCTTTCAGCTGATCGTATTCTGTTTCAGAAATAAGAATCCCTTTTTCTATCCCTGCTTTGTAATCCATTAACTCTTTTGGAATATATCCTTTCGCTAAAAACGGATTTCCATAATTAATCAATTGAGCAGCAATTCCTGCAGGAACCGGGTTCGTTAACCCTGGATAAAGATATTTATATTTAAAATCAACCTCTGTCTTTCCGGCTCCAACCGTAGAATGAAAGCGTTCATTCAAAGATTTATCGATCATTTCATTATCAAAAGATACCTGAGCAATCAGACTATCGACAGATTTTACCAAAAGTCCAGGAGCTGTAATATCTCCTTTTTTAGGAAAAATCACAAATCCCTGAGCCATACTTTGCTTAGGAAAATCAAGCGAGAAGAAACCTGCATCGCCTTCGATCAGATTAAAATTATTTTTGGTTAAAACATCACTTTGCTTGATAATTTTTTGTTTTTTTAATTCAGCTACATTCTTTGCGGTGTTGGTAACAATATTTTCAGACATCAATACAAAATCATTGTAAGTATCGGAAGAACGTGCATTGGTCTGGAACATGATCAATTTTGCCTGAGCCTGAGTTAATGAACCAATAACACCGGACATATTTCCGCTTCTGTCGGCTGAAGTACCTATTGTAATGACAATATTGGTTTCATCAGGAACGTTAGAAAGTAAATTCCCGGCAGCAATTAGCCCTTCATTTAAGGGCTGGTTTCCCATATTACTCGGACAGTTCATCTCATTGGTTTTTTGCTCGATAAAACTCATCACCGTATTGTAATCATTGCTTAAAGGTGACGGAGCCACATTTTCTCCACAAGAATTGTTTTTGTAAAGCACAACCCCGTATTTGATTGATTCAAAATAATTAGGCTTTTCAAATTTTAACTGAAGATCTTGTAAAAGCGATCCTACAATGGGAATATAGGGTGTATTTGAAGCACTTATGTCTAAAACGAATACAATATTTGCTTTTTTATTTTTATCAATTATTTCTTTGTAGCGGTCAAAATTAATAGGATCTCCCAGTACGTTTTTAACAAAATTTTTGCTGTAATCTAAAACATTCGTAAAATATTTTGTTCTGGTATCCGGTTTTGCTTCTTCGGCTAAAGACAATGTTACAGGAAAAATATTTTCAAGTGGTGGTCTTTTGTTCACATCCGTCAATAAAACAGCTGTTCGTTTTTCTGCATCTGCTCCACCCGGCGCACCTTCATGAATCCCTAAAGCTGTTTCTTTAATTCCTGTTGTATTTTTCATTTTAACGGCGGAGCGCTCTCCCCACGCTGAAATTACGTTAGAACTTACCCAACCGTATAAACCTTTACTGATGCTGTCTATATCGACTGATGGTTTTTTTCCTACTAAGAAACGCTTATTATTTTCTGCCTGTTTATACACATACACCATTTGACCATTCGGAATTTTTACATTGGCCGCCTCAATAAGACTTGGCGAATTAAAAACCATAATGGAATCATTTTTATAATATTTTTCAGCACTTTTGATGACATCAGGATTGCTTGGAACTACGGCAACTTTCACCGGAAAACCTGTTTTTTCGCTTTTCAAAGAATTATTCCAGAGCAAAAGATCAGATTCTGGAATCCAGCCGTAGGTTTTTATCTGTTTTGACGATACTTTTTTCATTAAAGCATCGGGAATATATTCCGCTACTTTTACCATTCCGTCCCGATGTTTCAAAACCATTAAAGGTTCTAAAAATTTAACTTCTTTATAAGATTTTTCATCGCTTTTATCAAGATAAGCTGTGTTTCTTGATCGATCCGAGATCGCAATCCACGGAACAGATTTCTTAGGAAAACCATTTACTACGGAAGCATTATCAATCTGCCCATATTGTTGTGGCTCAGGAGTTTTTTTTGAAGGTAACTTTACCTGACAACTCGTCAACATAACAGAAATACCTATGTAATAAGCCGCTAAAGGAAATTTATTTTTCATCTTAATTTTCTTTATAAATTGGTGTGATGCCCAAAAAAAGGGCTATTTTGTTATTTGCTTTGGTTGATATCAACTTTGGTTACACAGGTCATACCGTCATCATAATTCAACTTTACCGTCTGTATCACTATATTTTTATCAAACTGAAGACCCGCACAATACAGATAAAAATTGTTTACTTTACTGTCTGCAACTTTTACGATTGTATTTTCATTGTTACACAAATAGGTTTTCAGAAGATAATTGTAGTGCATATTAAAACTGTTGCCATTGGCAATCTGCTGCAGGTGATATTTAAAATCGTTATCTTTTTTAGCATACATTTCATCAAGAGTCGGCTCTTCATCCTGCATTGAATTATATGCCGGATCGACTTTAATATGATGTTCAATTGGTTCTAAATCTTTGTCTGTATAAAGTGTAACTATATAATTTCCTGGTTTTTGATATGCATAAATCGCCAGTTTGTCTTTAGAATCTATTTTTCCTGTTTCTCCGAATCTCCATGTAAAATTGGCAGCATCAGAAAGCGCACGAAACTGTACATTTTCATATTGCATTACCTGAGTCGGAGCATCAATTCTGGTAATTACGGATGCGCTATCTTTAGATTTAGGAATTCCTCTTGCAGAAACCATAATCGGGAAAGACTTAGAATATTTGTTATCGATAATCAAGGTTACATTATAATACCCCGGCTTACTGTAAAAATGTATTCCTTTGTCTTTGTCTGAAGTTTGCCCATCGCCAAAATCCCATTTTTTGAATTTAGCAAACGGTGTTTTATCCTGAAATCTTAAAGTATCACCTGTAAAAAGCGAAGACGGGAAAACTACTCCTTCAATATCACTCTCCGAATGAATGACCTTTTTTTGCAGCCACAATGCGACGAGTGCGGCAATAAGCAGTGTGGCAATTACACCAATAATGATGTTTTTCCTGTTCTTTTGAAAATAATTCATAGTAAGTTTTTGTGATGTGTTTTGTATATTTTCTGGTGTTATCTTGGGTTTAAAGCATTATTCCGATCTCTCAGAGTTTTGCTTTTTTCTTTGTATCCTAGTTGACAGTCTTCAAACTGTTTTTCGAATGTTTTCGTCGTTTCATTCATTTTCATGATTCTTTCTTTATCGACCATATTCATTTTAAAGAATTTTCCTATTTGTGGAAAAGCCATTTTCCGGGAATCGTTGACAACAACATTCTGGAATGTATTGGCTAAATCCTGCACTGCATATTCAGCATCATTCTTTTCTACAGGCTGCTGAATTTCTACAGATAATCTGTTAACTCTCGCCGAAGCGGTATCTATTAATTTTAGACCAATTTTTTGCTGCTGATCAAACTTCACCTTCTGATCCAAAATCTGTAACGAATTGGTATCTGCTTCAGAAAACGGTGATGCAAAACCTTTTAGAAAAATAACTCCCAGAAAGAAAAGTGCCACGATAAGCATTAATATGAGGTAAAAAAACTGATAGTGTTTTTCTTTTTTTGATAACGTAACTTGTCCCTGCATAATTTCTAAACTTTAAAATATAATTACCTTCTTCGCCCTGTAAAATTTCTGGTAGGATCTATTTTCATCTTGTTATTGATCTGATTGGATTTCCCTTGACATTCCTGAACATTACGAATCGCAATCTGTTGTTTAAAAGAAACATTGAGAATTTGACTCTTCAGATTAAGCATTGGTTTAATTTTCTGCATCAAAACTGCATAATGTTTTAAGTTATGGGCACTGTCGGCTGCCATAAGCTGTTGAGCTTCACGAACATTGTCGAGAATATAAGTACGTAAATAGTTATCGTTATAAGCTTTGTCAGAATCCAACAGCTCCATTCTTGCATAAATACTGTCAACATGAATACGAAGAAGGTTATCCTTGGCCAAAAGGTCACGGTATGCACGTACTTCTTCATCAACACCGGCAAGCTGCCTGTCGTAACTCTTAAAAAAGAAGAATACACTGGTAAATGAGATCGCAGATAATATAACAAATGAAAATATAAATTTCCAAATACCTGATCTTACATCAGATCTGTTTAGTTTTTTTTCTCTGTTAGAAGACATGTTTGTAATTTGGTTTGGAATGTGAAAATACTAAAAAAAGACTTATGCACAAAATTAAATTCAATGCATACAATAACTATTTACAATTTTTTAATGTAAAGTTTAATTTCCAGATCCGAAAGATTTTCATATTTTAGTCAACAGAATTTTATTCTGTACCACCAAATCATGATAATAGAATGAGTAAACTAATTACCAATATGGTACGGTTTTCTATTGCCGACAGCGATTTTTATTTTAAAAAAATAATGATCAAGACGCTTTTGGAAAACCCTTTCAATATGCTTCTCAATGATTGCAACAACGGTCACGAGCTCATTAACCGTATTTACAGAAGGCAGGAAGATGTTTTTATCATTGAATTATTTATGCCTGTTCTCAGCGGAATTGAAGCTATAAAATTCATCCGTAAAAACAATAACGAAACACCTATTATCACCTATTCCGGGACTTATCAGGAAGATATTGCAGAAATTTTATCTAAAATACCCAACATTTATTACTGTCAAAAAAACAGCAATACCATAAAAGATATTATAAAAGGGCAGATTTCCTCAAAAGATTTTGACTTTGACGCTTACTACAAATCATGGCAACAGCAACCTCTAGCAGTTCAGGAATATATGAACCGTCAGAAAAAAAGCCAGGAAGAACTGTCTCCCACAGAGATTCAACTGATGAAATTTTGCTACGAAGGTTTCAGCAATAAAGAAATCGGAGAAAAGCTTAATCTAAGCACACGTACCATCGATACATACATTAACAGACTTACAGAAAAGCTTGGTTTAAAAACAAAACTTCACCTCATTCGGTTCTGCGTAGAAAACGGATATTACAATTCCAGCATGTAAAAATGACGTCATTTCAGCGGCACTTTATACTAAACATAAAATTCTCAGCAGTTTATGCAAAATATTTTTTGTGTGAATTCGCTACTATTCCTTTTTTTTTACTAAATTTGCACACCTAAAATTTAAAATTTACAAAGGAAATGACAAAGGCAGAATTGGTAAACACCATCTCAAATAAATTGGGGACCGAAAAGAATGAAACACAGAAAGTTGTAGAAGCTTTTATGCAGGAGATCAGAACTTCTATGTACAATGGAGACAACGTTTATCTAAGAGGTTTTGGATCTTTCATCGTAAAAACAAGAGCAGCAAAAACAGGGAGAAACATCTCTAAGAACACTGCAATCGAAATTCCTGCACACAATATTCCTGCTTTCAAGCCATCAAAATCTTTTGTGGAGAAAGTAAAAACTAAAGTTGCAGTAAAATAAAGAGAAATAAATTAATATTAACTAGTTACTAAAAATTTAACATTATGCCAAGCGGAAAGAAAAGAAAAAGACACAAGGTTGCTACACACAAAAGAAAGAAAAGAAGAAGAGCGAACAGACATAAGAAAAAATAATCTCCTTCGGGATTTTAATATATAATATAGTTGGTGATTTTTAAATTTTTTTAATGTTCACCGACTATATTTTGTTATGTAAAACAAGTAAAAATTTGAGAAAAATGATCCATCATATCCTCAAATTTCATCATCAATCTTTTTATCTTTAATTTTAAAAATGAAGAAAGAATTAATAGTTTCACACGAAGGTGATCTCACAAAGATTGCTTTACTGGAAGACGGTAGACTATGCGAACTTCATGAGGAAGAAGACAAAAATGATTTTGTAGTCGGTGATTTGTTTATAGGAAAAGTAAAAAAACTCGCTCCGAATCTTAATGCAGCATTTGTAAATATCGGTTACGATAAAGATGCTTTTCTGCATTACCAGGATCTAGGACCGCAATATCTTACGTACCGAAAATTTTTAAAAGATTCGGTTTCTAATAAACAGACAGCTTCAAGCCTGAAAAATTTTGAAATTCAGCCTGAAATTGACAAAAACGGAACCGTAGATAAGATCATCGCCAAAGATGATATCGTTTTATTACAAATTACCAAGGAGCCAATCTCCACAAAAGGACCCAGAATTTCTACTCAAATTTCTTTAACAGGACGTTTTTTGGTTTTGATACCTTTCGATAACAAAGTTTCTATATCAAAAAAAATAAGCAGTTCTGAAGAAAAAATAAGACTTCGCACATTGATTGACAGTATAAAACCGGAAGGTTTCGGCGTCATCATCAGAACAGTGGCAGAAGGAAAGAAAGTAGCTGATCTTCACAATGATATGAATCAGCTGATTCAAAAATGGGAGAATACTTTTAAAAATATTCAAAAAAATAAAGTCCCTTCTAAAGTCCTAAGTGAAGACGATAAAGCATCGTCTATTTTAAGAGATAACTTCAATCAGGATTTTGTAAACGTCTTTTGTGATGACGAGCAAATGGTAGACGAAATGAAAAATTATCTGGAAGTGATCGCACCGGAACGTAAAAATATCGTTCAGTTTTATGATTCCCATATTCCTCTTCTCGAATATTATAATGTTGAGAAACAGCTTAAACAAAGCTTCGGAAAACACGTAAATATTCCAAGTTCAAAAGGTGCTTATTTAGTGATAGAACATACAGAAGCACTGCACGTAATCGACGTCAACTCCGGAAACAATATTACCACCGGAAACACTGCCAATAAAGAACACGCACTGAATGTGAACAAAATGGCAGCTACAGAAATTGCAAGACAATTGCGTCTTCGTGATATGGGCGGAATCATTGTTGTAGATTTTATCGACATGACCAACCCTGATCACAGAAAAGATCTTTATGAACATTTCAGAACCGAAATGAGCCGGGACAAAGCCCGTCACAAGATTTTGCCACCAAGTAAATTTGGTTTGATACAAATCACAAGACAGAGAAACCGTCCGGAAAAACAGATCGACATAAAAGAAGAAAACCCCAACAAAGACGGAGAAATTATAGCTCCAATCGTCGTTGTTGAGAAAATGGAAGACACCATCAGAACCATCATGCAAAAAGGTGATAAAGGAAAACTTTACCTGCATGTACATCCTTTTGTTGAAGCTTACCTTACTAAAGGTCTTAAAAGCATTCAAATGAAATGGTTTTTGAAATATAAAAAATGGGTAACCATTATTCCTAGGGATTCTTTTAAGTATTTAGAATACAAAATCTACAATTCTAAAAAAGAAGAATTGAGCGGATATTCTAATTAAAAAAACATTTTACAGCCTCCTACTCCGGAGGCTTTTTTATTTTAATTTTTTCAATTTTTCATCATAATTTCCAATATTTAAGCTTAAATAGCAGAAAATACTGATTTTTTTAAATTAAATTTTAGGAATTATTCGTGTTAGTTTCAAGGAAATTTTTAGCAGTTCATTTGTCATTCTGGAAGAATCTAATTACCGTAAAATCTATCGTTAAGTTTTAATAAAATGAAAAAAAACTGTAAAATGATGGAATCAATTATTAATTTGGAACACTAAGTTCACTAAGATTTTAATTTAAAATATTTATGCATAAGTTTCGCAAAGCCGCTAAAGCTTATAAAAGTTTAAACATCTTTATTTTTGTGTGAGTATCAGAATTTATGGTATTTTAAATTTCTGATTAAATATTTCAAAATACTGATTGCAAAATTTAATTTTCAAAAAATAAATAATTCTCTAAGCAAATGTACAATTCCCTACTTGTTTATTAAATACACACTTAATACCACACAAAATCTTCGCTAAGTCTCTATTATAAACAACTTTAAATTTTCTAAAAAAACTAAAAATAAAAAATATTCACTAATACATGATTTAAAAACCATCAAATTATAGTTTTTACAATAAAATGCTCATTTTTTCAGCAAAAACATCAAATAAATGGATTATTTGGGCTAAAATGTGATATTTTTTCATTATATTTATATACTGAAAACTAAACCTGATGAAGCCTAAATTAACCATCTTTGATGAACCTTTGCTGTATGCGGAAGGTTTATCAAAACTCCTAGTTCAAGACAAGATTTTTAGTTCAATTGAAATCTTTAATTCATATGATAATCTTTTTAACCATATCAAAAATGACCCTCCCGACTTTTTAATGATCAGTTCCCGTATTTTAGTTCTTACCGAAATGCATTCTTCAATCGAAAAAATTCTCACTGAAAACAAAAGCATCAAAATCATTATTATCGGAAATTCTTTTGATGTATCATCGATCAGAAAACTTTTCAACAAGGGCATTAAAAGTTATCTCGATAAAAACAGTTCTTATGCTGAGTTTCTGAAATCAATTCAGTCGTTACTTCGGAATGAGATCTACATTTGTGAATACGCAAAAGAAATGATGATCAATTACATCAGTCATGAGCAGGAAAAACAGAATTCTCACATTAAAGATCCTTTAACCAAAAGAGAAATGGAAATTTTAAAACTTATCTGCGACGGATTGAGCAGTAAAGACATCAGCGAAGGACTTTTCATCAGCATTAACACAGTGGAAACACACAGAAAAAGAATTCTTTTAAAGCTGAATGTGAAAAATTCGGTGGGTGTTGTGAAATATGCTTTGGAGAATAATATTTTCAACTAAAAATTTAATCTTTAAAACAAAAAGATCTAAACTCAAAAAGTTTAGATCTTTTTTTGCTACAAATCTTATGAAATTAGATGCAAAAGTTTACAAAATTAATAAATATTTGAACTGCTTATTTAAATTTTGATGGTGCGATCAATTATGAATCTTAATTTTAACACAAAGTGCACAAAGTTTTTTTTTTAAAATCATTTTTTTTTAAGTTTCACTTATAAAAGATTTCTATTTTTGATGTATGTCCTTTTTAGGTCATATCCATAAAATCAACAGCCTTTTTGTCATTCCGGAGGGATCTAAATTATTTTTTTTCAGTGTATTAAGATTCTTTCAGAATGACAAAATAGAGATAAAAATTAATTATTGCAAACTATGCGTATGCATAATTTTTTCAATTATTTCAAATTACAAATAAGTTTATTTAAAGTTTTACTTTGTTTCTTATTCTCACAGATTTTAATCCCATTATAAATTTAACAACCTGCGAGAAAATGTTTAGTTAATAATCTTATTCATAATCCGGCATTTCGGCATTGGTAAAAAGTGTGGTTCGAACAAAATCAATCATTGAAGTATTCAGGTCAATAACTACGACGTTTTTCTGTGAAATATTATCATTGGATGTATTCATCAAGATAATCTGCGAGTCATTTGGTGAAAATCTCGGATCAAGATCGTTGGTTCCTGTAGGTTTATCACTTTCTGTAGAAACATCCAAAATCACATTCGTTACTAAATTATAAATAAAAATTCGGGAATCGAGTTGTCTGTAATTTGAATCCTGATAGCCTGAAACATCTCTTGTGTACAATAATTTTTGTCCGTCAACAGAAAAATTCAATCCGCCTGCAGCTCCGGAACTTCCACTTAAAATATTTTTAGTAACATTTCCAAGCATATCAATGATATAAATCTTCACATTATATCCGTTAAAATTGTTGGTTTTTAAAGCGATTTTACTGTTATCATAACTCCAGTCACATTCTGTAATCAAGCTTCCATCGGGTGTTGTGTACAATAATTGCTGACCGCTTCCGTCTTTGTTGATTCTATATAATTTATCAAAACTGGAGTAAATCAAAGTGTTTCCATTGGTACTCCATGCAAAATCCATCTCATAATTATTAAAACCTGAAACCGGAATCTGCGTTACTTTAAACGGGTTTGAACCGTCCGGATTTGCCGTATAAATATGAGTTCCGCCACCTTCAGTTCTTAGAAATGCAACTAAGCCTGCATTATTGTTTTTTCGCGGTCGCCAACTGTTGTACATGGTTTGTGTAAACTGAAAATGACTTCCCTGACTGTCACTTGAAACAATCACAAGATTTCCGTTTTGTTTTTGTACGTAATGATAACGGTTTGAAGGAACTGTACTGGTTGTAAACTTGAATACAGCACTCAAAACTTCTGGGTGAATACCATCTGAAACTGCAATCTGCCAAAAATAGCTCACTCCGTATTGTAAATTATTCAGTGTATAATTTTTAGCTGTAAGATCATTCACCTCAACAACGTTGGTATTGATATTATTTTTAACAATTAATCTGTACTTTAAAACATCAGAAGTATCGGGATCAGTAGAATTCCATTTTAATTCAACTGTTAAAGGTTGATTCACCGCATTATCAATCGGGCTCAGCAATACAGGAGTTGTAGGCGGCGAGTTTAAAGAATCATCATCGCTCATTTCAAAAACTATGGTAACGGTTTGATTTTCACCCTGAATATTGACTGCCTGAAAATTGGCAACATATCCCGACAATTCAGCCTTCACAGAATAATTTCCTAATGGAATATTTTTTATTTCGAACAAACCATCTTTATCACTAAATACGGTTTGCGTACTCGGCGTTGTGATTACTTTTGCATTGGGAATAGGTTCGTTGGTTCCTTTTTTCACAACTTTACCTTTAAGAACACCAGATTGTGATTGCTCTACCAATTCTTCGTTGCACGATCCTAAAGTGAAAAGTAAAACGAAAAGGGTAAATATTTTTATAAAAGTTTTCATATGTAGTTTTTATTTTTTTAGAGGTCATATGTTATCGCCAATCTTTACCACTGTTTTTTTACAAAGTTTACTAATGGCGATTTCATCATTATTAGTTTTTATTGCCAAAATAAAAGTTAAGACCTAAACCAAATCTCAAAGCATGATCATTTCTCTTTCCGTTTTTGAGAAGATCCCAATCATCTGAAAAACCTATATCGTATTGGGAAGAAAGTCTCACTCCAAGGTTTTTAAAAGCCAGATATTCAAAACCACCTCCGAATTGTGATTTGTATTTTACATCTTCAGTGGAAAACATGGCACCGACTCCGGCATAGATAAATGGTGAGAATTTATATTTTGGTAAAAGAAAATATTCTAAATTAAATTCGGGAGATATGAAAGTGCGTCTTCGAATCCCCTGGTTTTCCAATCTATATGCTGAAGCGTTTAATTCTACATTGAAATTTTTATCGAAAAAATATTTCACGCCACCTTTTAAACCAAACTGTGCAACAGGATTTACATAATCGTTTCTCACCTGATTAACTTCAACCTGACCAAATAAAGAAAATTTTGATCTTTCTGCAGTAGCGTAAATATTTCCAATTTGTCTGTTGGTATTTTTTTGAGCTTCCAAATCATAATCGTCTACAATTTTTTGATAGTTTGCCATGTTGTCTAATGACTTGCCCCAAATATTATCTTTAATACCTTCAATAATCAGTGATTTTACCGCTTTTTCGATCGCATCTGTTACAGCCAGCTGAATCGGTTCGTTCTGCGTGAAACCAACCTCAGCTTCCATTAACCTTTCAGTATCGATATATTTAAAAAAACTTCCGTTTACACTGGTAGAAAGGATGGTTTTAGAAACGTAAACGGTTTTTAGAATTTCACCATTTAAAGTAGAAACTGCACGAAGGTAAATCGTAATTCTGTCTTGTCTGTATTGTGAAGAAGCACCGATCCCGAAATATCTTGCGCCAATTCCGCCGGTCATAACATTGCTGTCGTAAGAAATTACTCCGCCTTCCAAAAGCATCCCTGCATATAATAATGGCGGTAAATTTTGACTGTTCTTATCTGAATCTTTTAAATATTCCTGTCTTGTAGACCGAATAATCTGTCTTTCGTTGAGAAGATTGGCAATGTTTTCTCTTTCGATGGGTTTAAACCACCTGCTGTCTTCCAAAGCTTTGATAAGGATGGTGGTTGTACCTTGCGGTACTGCAGTACTCCAGTTTGCCCCGTTTTCAGAGGGTTTATATTGCCCGGTCTGATCCCGGAACTTATAAACACCAATGACAATTTTCTCTTTAGGCAATGGTAAATTTCGCAATTCTGTGGTGTGAGCAGTAATCTCACCCATCGTTGAGACCTCTTTATTAGAAGTAAAACTCATTGCGGTTCCACACGATTGTAGGGCATACAATAAGAGCATACAGAATATAATTCTGATAGTTAAAAAAAATCTCATGGTATAGTTTTTAGTTTTTTTATTTTGGAATCACAATCTCAGACTGTTCTCCCGTATTGGTATCCAAGATACTGATCATCGTTCCCTGTGCTGTTGCAGTAATCTGCAGATAAAGAGAACCAAAAAGATAGTTTCCTGGCTGTATTACCCCACTTCCAAACTGATCCTGAAAAAGTTTTGAAGAAAGCTGGCTCAAAACCTGCCGGTTAAGACTCTGAGTAAAACTATCTAAAGAACTGGAGTTACCCAACAGATTACTGATTTTGTTATCGTCAAACTGATTTTGGGCGCTTGCGGAACTTAATAACCACTGGTAATTAAAGGTGTCACCACCAAAAGCAGGATTGATGGGTTTATAGACCAATTGTTGTGACTTTATCAGGCAAGTTCCTGACAAGAAAATTAAAAAAATTGCTATGGTTTTCATGGTAGCTGGTTTTAGTAGATAAATTCATTTTTCACAAGGTTTTTGCTCGCTGTAAATTCTTTAATGTATCGAAGAGCATTAAAAACCTGCTCGGTAATAAATTCTTCACTGGGATTGGTGACAAAGCCGTAGATCATTTTATCGTCAATCTCAATAGTAATCTGTCCGCTTGTACCTCTTGTCGGCAATTCAATAATTTTAATTGCAGAGCTGCTCTTTTCCGGAAGCTGATTGTATTGAATATAAAACTGGTCGTAGAAATCTTTGCCAACTTTTGTCTTCGTTTCGTCAATGGTAAGACCTCGCAATTCAAAAACGACATCACTTTCTACTTTTGCAATCTTATTTTTCAGAAAATTCTGATTGATTTCAAGACTGTCTTTCGAAATAAGTTTTTGGTTTTCTTCGTCTCTTATGTATAAATAAGCTTTAAGGGCATCATTTTTATCAAGATTTACGCTGAGTTCAGATAAAGATTTGGTTTCACCCGGATTTATAGAGAACTTTCCGCTTTGTTTATTGTTTGAAAGATTTCCGCTGCTTCCTTTTTTAATAGCGACCAGGAGATAATTTAGCTCTCTGTAAATGGAAGAATTATTAGTAACAGCCGCTTTCACTAAAAGCTGTTTCTCTATTACGTTTTTCTCAATTTTTGCAACAATGCCTTTATCTTCCTGTGCATATAAACAGACAGACAAAAAGATAAAGAAAGCTTTCAGAAATAAAAAGACTAAATTTTTCATAGAGATTTTATTAATAATTTCTCATAAATATCGTCTTATTATCACTTTTAATATTGAGATGTAAACCTTCTGAAATACTGTTGGTACCGGTTATATCTATAATATTATTATTTCCCTGGGTGGTAATTGCCGATTTACTTTCTTTAGTAGAAAAAGAATTATTAAAATAAATGCTGTTTTGATCACCGAGTTGCTGTATAACAATATTTGTTTTTGCATTAAGCTGTAAATCTGCATTGTTATTACTTCCCATTTGCACAACTTGTGAACCGTAAGATGTAGAAATTGCAGGATTTGAATTCTGAATACTGATCATATCGAGTGCATTTTGACTATTGATAAGATTCCAGTCTGTGGTCTGTGACTGTGTTGTTATTGCAAAAAGCAAAGCAAGGGTAATAAATATTTTCTCAAAAGTTTTCATGTTTTATTTTTTTTAAAGGTACTTGAATACAACGCCTTACGAAACACGTTAAACAGTTACTCACAAAAAATCACTGATTTCGGTTATTGCACACCGTATAAATACGCATAGACAAAAAAAAGAGAAACCGAAGTTTCTCTTGCAAAAAAATGTATTTTAAATTTACTGATTGACTGTCACTGTATTTGAATTACCCATTTGCATTGAAGTATGAGTATTACCGCTTGTCATTTGGCTTACAGCAGCCATGTTTCCATTACCGTTTTGTGTAACGTAAGACTCGTTACTGTTTGCTGCCATTGAAGATGAACCCTGGTTGATTGTTGCAGTGTTACTACTTCCGATTTGGTAGCTTTCAGAACTATTATCATTACCATATTGGTTAGCAATTAAATTATTGCTATTTCCAATAGACTGTTCTCCGATAGCGCTGTTATCATTTCCTTTTTGATACATTTTAACAGAATTCATATTTCCTGTGGCACTTGCAGAACCACTTTGGTTTGATCTTGCATAGTTATCATTTCCGATTTGGTCGATATCAGATTTGTTATAATTATTATTTTGAGTAGCAAATGCTTCATTATCATTACCATTTTGGTTCATGTCTAATGAATTACGATTACCAGTTTGGTCGCCATCTGCTAAGTTTCTCAAACCTGTTTGGTATTGTCCGGCTTCGTTATAACTTCCTACCTGATCCAAAGATGCATTGTTTCTGTTATTACTTTGCGACTGCATTGCTGCGTTGTAAATACCGCCTGATTGATTAGCAGAAACAACATTGTTGTTACCGTTTTGAGATTGTACATTCCAGGAAGAACCACCAGATTGATTAGTTGTCGCACGGTTTGAATTTCCGTTTTGATTTTGTGTTACAGAATTATCATTTCCTCCCTGTGTAGCAGAAGCATTATTTAAATTACCATCCTGATTCTGATTTGCAGTTTGATGAACACCGGTCTGTGTAGCAGTCGCAACGTTTAAGTTTCCATCCTGATCTTGAGATGCAGTATGTCTTTCACCAATCTGTGTAGAAGTAGCTCGGTTTAAATTACCATCTTGAACTTGATCTAAGTCATTTAAATATCCAACCTGAGTACCTGTAGATGTGTTAAAATTACCATCTTGAATTTGCTTAATATCATTTGCTGTACTCCAAGTTCCGGTCGGACGCACATAACTTCCTTGACTTTGTGAAGCTGTAGCTGTATTACTTAAACCGTCCTGATCTTGTTTAATATTAGATCTCACATCTGCACCGCCTTGTGTAGCTCTTGCAGTATTGAAGCTTCCTGCTTGTTTTTGATCAATCTTCGACTGCCATGTATATTCTTGTGTAGCCGTAGCTCTATTTAGAATACCATTCTGATCTTGTTTTACTTCAACTCCGCCAGCAGAAAAACCCTGTCCTTGAGACACGGTAGCTTCGTTTAACAATCCGTTTTGAGTTGTTTCGGCTTTGTTACGACCTGTATTACTTCTTTGTTTTACATTGATTGTGTTTCCTGTACCATTTTGGTCAGATACATTCTCATTACCAAATGTACTAAGACTTTGCTGCGTAACAGTAGCAGAATTACTGTTTCCGGTTTGTGTTACAGTATTATCACTGTTTTGGGCTAAAGCGAAGCTTGCTGATAGAACAACAAATGCTCCTGTTACTAATTTTTTCATTTTAATTAAAATTTAGTTGGTTAATAGTGAGACAAAGATAGAGGCACAAAATGAGGAAAAAACCACGGGAAAATAGTAAATTGAAAAAATCACTGGATGCAGTTTGTATTGTAACCGTTTCCAGTTTTGCCTTCTAACGGCTATTAGTTACAAAGTGAATCCGTATAATTACGGGGTAAGTTTTAATCTTAAAATTATCGATAATTAACATTTTCCGGCTTCCTTTCTACAAGATATATTAGTAAATTTGAGCTATGGAAAGTTTTGGAAAAGATCTTTTAAGAAAAATAAAAAATGCTGAATTGGCTGGCTCAAATGCACATGGTGTTTTTTCGCCGCCTTCCCGACCAATATTTACTTATGATGAGGTTTTAGAAAAAAATCCAAAATTTGCTGCCGTAAATATTGTTTTATATCTAAAAGATAATGAATGGTATTTTCCTTTAATTGTAAGAAGTACCAACGAAAGAGACCGACACAGCGGACAAATCTCTCTTCCGGGAGGAAAACGTGAAGAGATGGATAAAGATTTTGCCGAAACCGCCATTCGTGAAACATCCGAAGAAATAGGTCTTGAAAAACATTATGTAAGGATTATTCGAGAGTTATCACCAATCTACATTCCGCCAAGTAATTTTTATGTTTATCCGTATATTTCTTACACCAAAAAAAATCCGGAATTTATTTTACAGCAAAGCGAAGCGGTAGAAGTGATTGAATTTCCGATCACCTCATTTCTGAATTTACCAGACAGTCCTGAAATTATGGCGCTTCCGGGAGCAGGAGGTCATGAAGTTCCCGTCATTAATTTTAACGGATATATTATTTGGGGAGCTACAGCCATGATCCTTAGTGAATTCAGCCAGTTGATAAAAAAAATGTAATTTTGCACACAAATTGTTTGATTTAAAAAATGGCGAAGAAGAACATTTTTACCGACTCGTTCGGAACACCGTATTTCTTAAAAAGATTTATCATTTTTATTCTGGGAATTGTGTCTTACAGAAGATTCAACGGCTTCAATAAGCTTAAAATTACCGGAACAGAGAATTTAGTAGATCTTCCGGATTCAAATGTACTTTTCGTATCCAACCATCAAACTTATTTTGCTGATGTTGCAGCCATGTATCACGCTTTTTGTGCGGTAAATAATGGCTATTTGAATACGATTAAAAATCCTATTTATCTATTGAATCCAAGAGTAGATTTTTATTATGTAGCTGCGGAAGAAACGATGAATAAAGGGATACTTCCAAAAATATTTAAAATTGCAGGTGCGGTTACCGTAAAAAGAACCTGGAGAGCAGAAGGTAAAAATGTTAACAGAATGGTAGATCTCGGTGAGATTGACAATATTATGAAAGCTCTGGACAACGGTTGGGTTGCTACATTTCCTCAAGGTACGACTGCAGCTTTTGCTCAGGGAAGAAAAGGAACGGCAAAACTGGTTAAAAATCAGCGTCCAATTGTAATTCCAATTAAAATAAATGGCTTCAGAAGAGCGTTTGATAAAAAAGGTCTTCGTGTAAAAGTAACCGGAGTAAAACCAACAATGGAATTTAAAAAGCCATTAGACATCGATTACGATAACGAGAATGCCCAGCAAATTCTTCTTAAAATAATGACAGCCATTGAGCAGACTGAAGATTTTAATATTCTCCATACTTACGATGAAGAAATTAAAGCTAAAAAATCTGACCCAACCAATTCTCAAAACTAAAACGATAACAATGAAGAAGATTTTAGGAGTATTTTTAATTATTTTGATGGTACTTTCGTGTAACAGTCAGAAAAAATATTCAGATTTTGATATCAGTTATTCTAAAAGTGGTGGTTACGCACCGTCTTACGAAAACCTTTTAATTAAAGGAAATGATGCTCATTATTCCTTTGAAGGACAAGATAAAAAAATAAAGAAAAACTTTAAAATATCTAATGAAGACCTGAAAAAATTAGACGAAACACTTTCAAAAAACAATTTCAGGAGAATTCAGGAAGATCACAAGAAATTTTATGATAATGTGACAACATCCATCAACATTAAGAAAGGCGCAAATGAAAGCAGCAAGAATGATGGAAGTTTAATTATGCCTAATTACAAAACCAATTGGGAAAATATTACGGTACATTTTCAGGAAATCATTAATAACAACGTAAAAAACTAAGAAAATAAGTTGAGAACTCATTTCATTGCTATTGGTGGAAGCGCAATGCACAACCTTGCCATTGCTCTTAAAGATAAAGGATATCAGGTTACAGGTTCGGATGATGCTATTTTTGAACCCTCGAAGTCGAGATTAGAAAAAAAAGGAATTCTTCCTGAAGAATTGGGATGGTTTCCTGAAAAAATTACGTCTGATATTGATGCGGTAATCCTTGGAATGCACGCTCATCAAGACAATCCTGAGTTGGCTAAAGCAAAAGAATTGGGTTTAAAAATATATTCATATCCTGAATTTCTTTACGAACAGTCGAAAACCAAAACCAGAGTCGTAATTGCCGGTTCACACGGAAAAACAACGATTACATCAATGATTCTCCACGTTCTGAATTTTCATCAGAAAGAGATAGATTATATGGTTGGAGCGCAATTGGAAGGCTTTGACTGTATGGTAAAACTGACGGAAGACAACGATTTTATGGTTTTAGAAGGCGATGAATACCTTTCCTCTCCTATTGATTTACGCTCAAAATTTCTTTTATACCAACCCAATATCGCTTTAATGAGCGGAATTGCTTGGGATCATATCAATGTTTTCAAAACGTTTGACGATTATATTGAGCAGTTCAGAAAATTTGTTGCAAGCATTACGCCGGGTGGCGTTTTGGTTTATAATGAAGAAGATTCTGAGGTTGTAAAAGTAGTGGAAAATGCTGAAAATTATTTCAGAAAAATGCCGTACAGAACTCCGGAATACGAAATCAGCAACGGAAAAGTGCTTTTAAAAACCGAAATGGGAGACATTCCGCTTTCTGTTTTTGGAGCGCACAATTTATTAAATCTTGAAGGTGCAAGAAATATTTGCCACACTTTGGGAATTATGGATGAAGAGTTTTACGATGCCATCATGAGCTTCAAAGGCGCATCAAAGCGTCTTGAAAAAGTAGAAAGAGAAGACAAAGGAATTTTGTATAAAGATTTTGCGCACGCACCAAGCAAAGTAAAAGCTGCCGTAAAAGCATTCTGTGAACAGTTTAAAAACGAAAAAAAATATGGCTTTCTTGAACTTCACACTTATTCTAGTTTAAATCCTGTCTTTCTTGAACAATATGACCACGCAATGGACGGATTGGATGAAGCCATCGTTTTCTATTCTGAAGATGCTTTAAAAATCAAAAGAATGGAACCTATTTCTCCTGAATTAATTAAAGAGAAATTTGAAAATGAAAACCTGAAAGTCTTTACCAATGCCGAAGAACTTCATGCATACTGGGAATTATTAGATAAAACCCAAGGCGTTTATATGATGATGAGTTCCGGAAATTTCGGTGGTTTGGATTTAACAAAATAATAAAAAACTCCTTTCGATTTGAAAGGAGTTTTCTTTTATTCATAATCCTGAATGAGTTTTTCTAAGATTTCTTGTGTAAAATCTTCACTGTAATTCATAATAGATTGACCTACCCAAAGATTGACAAACTCAGCATTTTTAGTCGTTCTTGCGATTCTTCTCAATTCTCCCGTCAGTTTATTTTGATAAGGGTACGGTAAAATATATTCTGAATTTTCAATGGTTTCGATAAATTTGTTTCTGATTCCTCTTGCATAACGCCCAGAGAAACTTTTCGTTAAAACAATCTCATTTTCATTGACTTTTTTTAATCTTTCCTTTTCAAAATCCTGCAAAGCACTTTCTTTTGAAGCCAGCAAAATGCTTCCCACCTGAAAACCCTGCGCTCCCAATTCCTGCGCAGCTTTTAAAGTTTTACCATTATAAATTCCACCTGCATAAATCAACGGAGCTTTTACCAAATCATAAACCTGAGAAAGCAAAGAAAATCCACCGATTCGAGGGATATTTTCAGAAGCAAAACTTCCTCTGTGACCGCCTGCTTCAATTCCCTGAACACAAATAACATCAATTCCGGATTTTTCTAATTCTAAAGCTTCTTGTACAGAAGTACAAGTTCCTATTAAAACCGTTTCGTTTTCTTTTAATTTTTGAATGCTTTGCTGGTCTAAATTTCCAAAAGTAAAACTTAAAATTTTACAGTTTTCTGCAATTACAGCATCGATTTGTTCGTGATAAGAATTGACTTTAATATCTTCTAAATCAGTAAGATTGGTTTCTATATTATTTTTAAATGCCAATTCCTCAATGAATTTTTTGGTTTTAAAATACTGCTGTTTCAGTTCATCCGTAATTTCTGGGATCTGATGAACAAAAATATTGGCCGCAAAATGTTGATTGGTTAGTTTCTTTGTTTTTTGAATTAATTCAATGGATTTTTCAGCAGAAAGATCCGCCAATGCCAATGAACCTAAACAACCCGTTTTTGCAGCTGAAACTGTCATTTCCGGAGTACTTACGCCAAACATCGGAGCTTGAACAATGGGATATTTTGTGTTGAATATTTTGCTAATTGTATTTGAAAAATGCATAAATTTTCTTTTAAATCCCGCAGATTAAGCAAATAATACAGATTTCAAAATTCAACATCTGCTAAATCATCAAAATCCGCGAGAGATTCTGTTAAATATCCGCTACCACATTCAGCATCTTCTCTTCCCAAGCCGGATCTTTAGGATCAAAAAACAATCTTTTTCCGGTATCTAAAGAACGGACAACATTCATTTCATCTTCAGAAAGTTCAAAATCGAACACATCAAAATTCTGCTCAATTCTCGAAGGCGTCACCGATTTTGGAATCACACAGAAACCTTCCTGCAAATGCCATCTCAAAATTACCTGAGCAATTGATTTATTATGATTAAATGCAATCTTTTTAAGCAAAGAATTGTCTAAAAGTTCTGCATTTCCGTTTCCAAGCGGACTCCAAGGTTGCGTAATAATATTGTTTTCTTTGTTGTACACACGAAGTTCTTTTTGCTGGAAAATAGGATGCAGTTCAACCTGATTGATAACCGGAGAAACGGTAGAATTTGACTTTAATTCTTCTAATTTTTCAATCGTAAAATTGCAAACCCCGATTGCTTTGATTTTCCCCTCATTATACAATTCTTCCATCGCTTTCCAGGCTCCTGGAAAATCTCCGAAAGGCCAGTGAACAAGATACATATCAAGATAATCCAGCTGTAAACGGTCAAGCGTTCTCTGGAAAGCTGATTTTGTCTTTTCATAACTGTGATCCTGAACCCAGAGTTTTGAGGTCACAAACAAATCTTCACGGTCTACTTTACTATTCTTGATAGCATTTCCAACTGCAGTTTCGTTTTGATAAATTGCGGCGGTATCTATCATTCTGTAACCTACTTCAATTGCTTTAATGACCGCCTTTTCGCATTCTTCAAGGTTTTCCATCTGCCAAACTCCGAAACCTAAAGCGGGAATTTCAACGCCGTTATTCAATGTAATCACAGGTTGTCCTGAATATTTCTTTTGATTCATAATATTTTGTTTTGATCTTTTAATGTCTTTCAAATTTCGGATAAAGTTTTATAATTTGACACACTGATTTATTTAAAAAATTGATTTTTATAATATTTTTAACTACTCATCTTTTTATTTACAGAACTCGCCCCTCTCGAAAAAAAAAATTTTATTTTTATAAAAACAAAAAATGTATCACTCTATCAGAATTGCAAGTGCGGAAGATTATCCTAAAATTACGGAAATTTGGGAATCTGCTGTAAAAGCTACTCATGATTTCCTATCTGAAGCCGACTTTGAATATTTCAAAGAAATTATTCCTAAAGATTATTTGCCCAATCTCGAAGTTTATTTAATTTCTCTCAACAATGAAATTAAAGGATTTGGTGCTGTTTCAGAAGATACGCTTGAAATGCTTTTTATTCACAGTAATTCCCACGGAAAAGGCCTCGGCAAAATTTTATGCCAGTTTTTAAAAGACAAAACAGATTTTACAAAAGTGGATGTCAATGAGCAAAATCCACAAGCGATTGGGTTTTATCAAAAGATTGGATTTAAAAAAATTAGAAGATCAGAGAAAGATGGTTCGGGTAAAGATTATCCTATCATTCATATGAGTTTATAGATAATTCAGGAGCAAATTATAAGCTATTTCGGACTAATTTTTGTAAATTGGTTTAGCCAAATACATCTAGTTTAAACAAATGCCCACCAATACCTCTCCCCGTCAAACCGTAAAAAAAGTTCTGCCTTTGATCTTAGCAACTGCCATTTTCATGCAGATGCTCGATTCTACCATTCTTAATACTTCTTTGCCTTCTATTGCTAAAGATTTAGGAGAATCTCCACTGAATATGCAGAATGCTATCATCAGTTATGTTCTTACTTTGGCAGTTTTTATGCCTGCAAGCGGATTTTTAGCTGATAGATTTGGTACGAGAAGAGTTTTTGTTTTTTCTTTGGTGTTGTTCAGTTTGGGGTCTCTGTTTTGTGCGATTTCTCAGAATCTGACACATCTGGTGATTTCAAGAGTTATTCAGGGAGTTGGTGGAAGCTTGATGACGCCCGTTGGAAAATTAGCTTTAATAAAAACCTTCGATAGAAATGAGTTGCTAAAAGCAATGAATTTTGCAATTATTCCTGCATTGATTGGTCCGGTTCTCGGTCCTTTGGTTGGTGGTTACATGGTTGATTATCTTTCCTGGCACTGGATTTTTCTTATTAATATTCCGATTGGACTGTTAGGAATTGTTTTAGGTTTGAAATTTATGCCGAATTACAATTCGAAAGACACCGATTTTGATGTAAAAGGATTTTTAATTTTTGCAGCAGCTTCACTTTTATTATCCGTTTCGCTCGAACTTTTTGGAGATATGCAGAACATTACACCGGTTTTGGTGGTTTTCATTTTAGGATTTTTATTTCTTTATTACTATTATCACCACGCCAAAAGAGGCGGAAACCCTATATTTCCATTAAATCTATTCCAGGTAAGAACTTTCAGAGTAGGAATTGTAGGAAATCTCGCCACAAGATTAGGAATCAGTTCCGTTCCGCTTTTGCTTCCATTGATGATACAAATTGCGTACGGTCAATCTGCAGTGATTTCAGGTTGGATTATCGCTCCGATGGCTTTAACAGCAATGTTTGGTAAAACTTATGTTATTAAAATCCTCAATAAATACGGATATAAACGAACTTTAATGCTTAACACCATTGTAATTGGAACCTTAATTTGCTGTCTGGCTATTCCGGATATTCACACTTCGATATTTTGGTTTATTCCGGTGATTGCAATTTTAGGATTTTTTAATTCTATTCAGTTTACATCAATGAATACGATTTCTATTGCAGATTTACGAAACTTTCAAACCAGCAGCGGAAATTCCCTTTTATCTGTAAATCAACAGCTTGCAATAGGATTTGGAATCGCTTTCGGATTGATTGTTTTAAAAATTTACGAAAGCAATACCGAATTAATTCGAAACGAAACCCACAATGCTTTCCGGTATACATTTCTTACAATAGGGCTTCTTACGGTAGTTTCGTCGCTGGTTTTCAGGAGACTCCACGTTTCAGACGGCAGAAATATGAATGCTAAAGAATAAATTTCAGCCATCCTCAAAACTTATCACACATCAACTTCACTTGTGATAATGTGTAGTAATTTTGTTTAAATTAAAAAATAAAAATTATGAAAGCAGAATTTGAAAACATTCCATTGGTAAAAAATGAAGATAAAAAAAGATTTGAAATAGAATTTAACGGTCATTTTGCATTTATCGATTATAAAGAAACAAGTCAGCAAATTGCTTTAATTCATACTGAAGCCGAACCAGAATTGGCAGGAACCGGAGCTGCAGCAGCTGTCGTAGAAAAGACTTTGATGTATATTGAGGAAAGCAGCAAAAAGCTTCTTCCGTTTTGTCCATACGTTTTTGCATTCATCAAAAAAAATAAAGATTGGAAACGTATTGTTGATGAAAGATTTGAAGGTTACAACAAACTTTAATTTTATTGAACCGCAAAAGTCACAAAAAGTTTTAGCACACAATTCACATTAGTTTTTTAAAATCTTTGATTTCTATTTTGTGTTCTTATATTCATTGCAATTATACTTAAAAACAAAAGTATTTTTTGTGATTTTTGTGATAAAAATAATATGCTTACCTGTAAAACTTTAATTAAATTTAAAAACTAAAATCACCAATCATTATGTCGAATATAGGACTTATCATAGAAGAAAAATCTGCAGATATAGGAAATTTTTTGGTAGGAAGATTATTGCCTTTCCGCGAAAAAAGAGCAGTCGGACCTTTCGTTTTTATCGATCATATGGGATCTTCAGAATTGAAAGATTATCAGAACCTGGATGTTCCGCCGCATCCTCACATCGGGCTTTCTACACTGACTTATCTTTTGGAAGGATCTATTTTTCACAGAGACAGCATCGGAAGTGCTCGTGAAATAAAACCCGGAGCAGTAAACTGGATGACCGCCGGAAAAGGTGTTGTACATTCTGAAAGAACTCCGGAATATCTTAGATCAACTGACAAAAAACTTCACGGATTTCAGGTTTGGGTGGGTCTTCCGAAACATTTGGAGCAATCAGAGCCTACTTTTTATCATATTGAAGCCAATGAAATTCCGGTCTGGGAAGAAAACGGAATTCAGTATAAATTAATTGCAGGCGAAGCTTTTGGAAGAAAGTCTGCCGTTCCGGTTCACAGCAAATTATTTTTTATTGAAATTAAAACCAAGGAGGCCAAAAAAATCAGCATCGGAAAAGATCTTTACGGTGAAGCAGCAATGTATGTTTTAGACGGAACCGTTTCAACAGACAGAAATTCTTATGGCTCAAAACAACTGATGATTGCTAAAAACACCGAATTATGCGAATTTGAAATGAGCGAAAACGGTACAGTTTATCTTTTTGGAGGCGAACCGTTTGACGAAGAACGTTTTATATTCTGGAATTTCGTCAGTTCAGATAAAGAATTAATCGACAAAGCAAAAGTGGACTGGAACGACCAAAATCACGAATCTTTCCCTTTAGTTCCGGGAGATGAAAGAGAATATGTTCCGCTTCCGAAAGCTATTTTGAACAGAAAATAAATTTTAAAGCTTATTTTTTCGATTTTAAACCAATTTCTATGAAAAGAATATTTTTTCTATTATTAATCATTACATCTTTTTTAAGTAATGCTCAAACTGTTACTGAGCCTAAAAACAACCCCGCAGAATGGTCGCAAAGTTATGAGCCATTCAAAATCGTTGGAAATCTTTATTATGTAGGAACTTATGATCTGGCATCTTATTTAATTGTTACCAATAAAGGGAATATTCTTATCAATACAGGTTTGAAAGATTCTCTTCCTGTTATTAAAAATAATATCAAGAAATTAGGTTTTAATTATAACGACATTAAGATTTTAACATTAACACAGGCTCATTTTGACCACATGGGAGCAATGGCCGAAATAAAAAAAGAAACCGGAGCGAAACTGTACGTTGACGAAAAAGATGCTGCAGAACTCAAAAGCGGAGGAAAATCTGACTATGAAATGGGAAAATACGGAATCACTTTTCAACCTGTAAATCCTGATTTTCTTTTGAAAAATAACGATAAGATAAAATTGGGAAACACAGTTTTAACGCTGCTTCATCATCCCGGTCACACGAAAGGATCTTGTAGTTTTATACTTGAAACCAAAGATGGAAACAAAAATTACAAGATTTTGATTGCCAATTTGCCTTCGATCATCATTGATAAGAAATTTTCTGAGGTAAAAACCTATCAAAGTATTCAAAAAGATTACGCTTATACTTTCGAGGCGATGAAAAAAATGAATTTTGATCTTTGGGTAGCTTCTCACGCAAGCCAGTTTGACCTTCATAAAAAAAGAAAAGAGGGAGATGCTTATAATCCTAAATTGTTTATGGATAAAGAAAATTATTTCAAAAAATTAAAAGATCTGGAGAATGATTATCTTGAAAAAGTGAAGGAAGATTCAGTGAAAAAATAATTTAAATAATAAGAATATTAATCATGAAAATATTAGCATTTGCAGGAAGTACTTCTTCTACATCGATCAACAGAGAATTGGTAAAATTTGTTATGAAAAGTTTTAAGGAAGATGAAATCAATTTAATCGATTTGAATGATTTTGATATGCCTGTTTTCTCGGTTGACAGAGAAAAGAAAGGTTTTCCGGATGAAGCGCACAATTTTTTAAAGCAAATTGAAGAATGCGATGTCATTATCTGTTCTTTAGCAGAACACAACCGTTCTTATTCGGCTGCTTTTAAAAATATTTTCGATTGGGCTTCAAGAATCAATGTAAAAGTTTACCAGAATAAGCCAATGTTTTTAATGTCGACTTCTCCGGGAGGCTATGGTGGCGGAAATGTTATGAATACAGCAAAAACATTTTTCCCGAACTTCGGAGCCGATATAAAAGAAACATTTTCTCTATCTAAATTTTACGAAAACTTTGATTTGGAAAGTGGAGTTATCAACCCAGAAATGCTGAAAGATTTGAACGAAAAAATTGAAAGTTTTAAAAATAAAATCAATAACTAACCCATACATAAAAAACACAATAAAACAATATGGAAACACATGAATACGTAAACGGAGAAATCACAGTGATTTGGCAACCTAAAAAATGTATCCATTCTGCCATTTGTGTAAAAACACTTCCAAAAGTGTATAATCCCAAAGAAAGACCATGGCTGAAAGCTGAAAATGCAACACCATCAGAACTTAAAAATCAGATAGACTTATGCCCTTCCGGAGCATTAAGTTATAAATTTAATATTGAGAAATAATGTCAGTTATTGTAAAAGCAAGTTTAGGAACAACAAAATATTACACAGAAGTTGTCGCAGGTGAAAACCAATTAATAACCGACGAACCCGTTGATAAAGGCGGACAAAATAAAGGCTTCAATCCCTTTGAAATACTCGCAACATCTTTAGCGAGCTGTACCGCAGCAACTCTCAGAATGTACATCGACAGAAAAGAATGGAACGTTGAAAACATCGACGTAGAAGTAGAACTGGAAAATTTCCCACTGACAAAATTGGCAGTCTTCAAAAGAAACATTAGTTTTGAAGGAAGTGATCTCAGCGAAGACCAACTGAAAAGGCTTCATGCTATTGCAGATGCTTGTCCGGTACACAAAATATTACTTAACGAAATTCAAATTCAAACCAAATTTTCATAATATGATAGACATAAAACAAAACAACGACGAAAAACACGGAAGCTTCGAAGCAACAATCGATGGAAACAGAGCCGGATTAATGACTTATACTTGGGCAGGTGAAGAAAGATTCATTATCGACCACACCGAAGTAGAAGAAGCTTACAACGGAAAAGGAGTTGGAAAAGAAATGCTGATAAAAGCTGTACAGTTTGCAAGAGAAAATGGCAAAAAAATCATTCCTCTTTGTCCGTTTGCAAAAGCTACATTTCAGAAAAATGAAGATTTGCAGGATGTTTTGTAGAGTGAGGCTTAATATAAAGGCTAAGAAAATCCTACGGATTATATAGATTTTCTCTGATGATTGAGAATATTTTTTTGCCACGAATACACGAATAAATTTTAATAACTAAATGAAAAATTCGTGTATTCGCGGCTAACTTTTTATAGCAAATTAAAAAATCTGTGGTAATCTGTGTAATCTGCGTGAAATCTTAAACTACATCTTGCATTCATCATCCAACATCTTGCTACATTCTAAAAAAAACTATATTTGCTGAAATTAATTTCAAGCATGAATTCCGGAACTATCCTTTTGTTATTTGTTTTTGTTTATTTCATCGGTTTATTAGTAATCTCTTATTTTACAAGCCGAAACTCAGACAATCAATCGTTTTTTATCGGTAATAAAAAAAGCAAATGGTGGCTCGTTGCTTTCGGAATGATCGGAACAAGCTTAAGCGGTGTGACATTTATTTCCGTTCCGGGAACAGTCGGAAAAATGACCGAAAGCGAATATATTTTCGGTGGTTTTGAGTATTATATGATGGTGATCGGGTTTTTCATCGGATACTTCATCGTTGCAGCAATCCTTCTTCCACTCTATTACAAGATGAATCTGACCTCGATTTATACGTATTTAGGAAAAAGATTCAATGTAGAAGCGCACAAAATAGGCTCTGTATTTTTCATTGTTTCAAGAGCAATTGGTGCGACTGCGAGATTATATTTGGTCGTCAATGTTTTGCAGATATTTTTGTTGGAAGGTTTAGGCGTTCCTTTCTGGGTAACTGCTTTGGTGCTTTTATTAATGGTACTTTTATATACCTTTGAAGGCGGTGTAAAAACGATTGTGATAACAGACACTCTTCAGACTTCGTTTATGATCATCAGTTTGATTGCCTGCATCGTTTACATTTTATCTAATTTGAATTTATCATTTGGTGAAGCATACACGATTTTAGAACAGAAAAATTATACACATTTTATCAATTTCGATCCTAACTCCAAGACATTCTTCCTGAAAACTATTTTAGGCGGAATTTTCATTACCATTGCAATGACCGGATTGGATCAGGAAATGATGCAGAAAAATATTTCGGTTGATAATCTTCAGAATTCAAAGAAAAACATGCTGACTTTTGCGGGAACATTGCTTTTCGTCAATCTTGCATTCTTGTTTTTAGGCGGATTGCTTTATCTTTTTGCTTTACAGAATGGTGCAGGATATTCTCAAATTACAACTTTGGTTGATGGAAAAGAGGTCGTTTCAAATGTTTTCGGATTTAAAGATTCTGCCGGAAAAATTGTCAACGTCATGGGAGACGATTTATTCCCATCTTTATCACTTCAGGGGCATTTTCCGATGATTATTTCGGTGATTTTTATTATCGGTTTGATTTCTGCGCTTTTCCCTTCGGCAGATGGCGCTTTAACAGCTGTTACAAGTTCGTATTGTGTTGATATTCTTAATCTTAATGAAGTTAAAACCAAAACAGAAAAAGAGAAAAAACATTTAAGAATGAAAGTCCATTTGATTTTCACGGTAGTTTTCTTTATTTTAATTATGGTTTTCAAAGCAATGAATGACAAGTCGATTGTTTATCTCATCATGGAAATCGCCGGTTACACATACGGCCCGCTTCTCGGACTTTTCGCTTTTGGAATCTTTACTAAATTTAAAATCTCTACAAAATATTCCATTCTTTCGGTAACGCTTTTGGCTCCGGTTTTAACTTATATTATCAACATGTTGGTAACCAATTATACAGATTACAGAATCGGCGTAGAATTGATTATTCTGAATGGATTATTGACCTTTATAGGATTGTGGTTGGTGAAAAATAAGAATTATCTGAAGGTGGTTTAAGATTATTTGGCAGTTTAATACGCCCTCCACTTCGCTTTTTGTTCGCAATACCTCTTCACAAAAAGAGCTCGGTTCAGGTCGGGCCGTGAAGCCCTATAAAAAGCCTTCACTAGAATCATCAAACCTTCAAGGTTTTGTTTAATAAAATTTAAAATCCGGAACTCAATCTTCGGATTTTTACATTTCCGTAAGCCGACAAATTATTGTAATTTCGCATAGATCAATTTTAATAATAAATCCTAATATATGAGTAAAAGTATTGAAGAGCTGAAATCTCTTACAACACAAATCAGAAGAGACATTTTAAGAATGGTTCATGCTGTAAATTCAGGACATCCGGGCGGAAGTTTAGGCTGTACAGAGTACTTTACAGCACTTTACGGAAAAGTTTTGAATTATAAGCTTCCTTTCACCATGGATGGCAAAAACGAAGACCATTTTTATCTTTCAAACGGCCACATTTCACCGGTTTTCTATTCTACTTTAGCCAGATTTGGTTTCTTTCCGGTAGAAGAATTGAAAACTTTCAGAAAATTAGATTCTAGATTGCAGGGTCACCCAACAACTCATGAAGGTTTGCCAGGAATCAGAGTGGCTTCAGGATCTTTAGGACAGGGACTTTCTGTTGCTTTAGGTGTTGCGCAGGGTAAAAAATTAGACGGTGACGATTCTTTGGTTTATACGCTTCATGGTGACGGAGAATTGCAGGAAGGTCAGGTTTGGGAAGCTTTTATGTATGCTGCAGGAAAGAAGGTTGACAACATTATTTCTACAATTGATTATAACGGACAGCAGATTGACGGGAGCACAGAAAATGTACTTTCTTTAGGAAATCTTCGTGCAAAACTGGAAGCTTTCGGCTGGACAGTTTTAGAAGAAAAAAACGGCAATGATCTGGAAGCCGTAATTGCAATGCTTGAATTGGCAAAAACTGAAACAGGAAAAGGAAAACCAGTGGTAATTATCCTTCATACCATAATGGGTAACGGTGTAGATTACATGATGGGAACTCATGCTTGGCACGGAAAAGCGCCAAATGACGAGCAGCTTGATACAGCCTTTAAACAATTGTACTTAGAAGCTCCGGCAGATTACTAATATCGGTAATGAGCAATTGGTAATGAGTAATTTAAATACAGAAAAAATATTAAAACATTAAGAAATTTTAGTTCTTAAGATTTTTTTAGAGTCAGATAAATCTGATTCAACGTTATACTTAAGAATATCTAAGATATTAACTTCATTTTTCCTAAAATTTAAAAACCTTAATGGTTTAAATAATATTTATATTCGATTAAATTCATTAATCAATTATCAAAAATCATTAATCAATTATAAATTTAGAATTCTCATGAAATATACATATACAGAAAAAAAAGATACACGTTCAGGTTTTGGGGCTGGTTTAGCAGAATTGGCTGATACAAACCCTAATGTTGTTGCCCTTTGTGCAGACCTTATCGGTTCTTTGAAAATGGAAAAATTCATCGAAAAAGCTCCTGAAAGATTTTATCAGGTTGGTATTGCAGAAGCAAATATGATGGGTCTTGCGGCAGGTTTAAGCATCACAGGGAAAATTCCTTTCACAGGAACTTTTGCCAACTTTTCTACGTCAAGAGTTTATGACCAGATTCGTCAGTCGATCGCATACTCTGATAAAAACGTAAAAATCTGTGCTTCTCACGCAGGGCTTACTTTAGGGGAAGATGGCGCAACACACCAGGTTTTGGAGGACATCGGAATGATGAAAATGCTTCCTGGAATGACGGTTATCAATCCTTGTGATTATAACCAGACCAAAGCAGCTACTCTTGCCATTGCAGATCACCACGGTCCGGTTTATCTGAGATTTGGTAGACCAACTGTACCGGTTTTCATCCCTGAAGATATGCCTTTCGAAATTGGAAAAGGAATTCTTTTGCAGGAAGGAACTGATGTAACCATTGTTGCAACCGGTCATTTAGTTTGGGAATCTTTGGTTGCAGCAGACGAACTGGAGAAAGAAGGAATTTCTTGTGAAGTCATCAACATTCACACCATCAAACCTTTAGACGAAGAAATCATCTTAAAATCAGTTGAAAAAACCGGTAAAATTGTAACAGCTGAAGAGCACAATTATCTTGGTGGGATGGGTGAATCTATTGCCGGAATGTTGGCCAGAAGAAGACCCACAAAACAGGAATTCGTTGCTGTAAATGATACTTTCGGTGAATCTGCAACACCTGCAGAATTAATGAAAAAATATAAAATCGACTCCGCTGCTGTGAAGGAAGCTGTAAAAAGAATTTTAGCTTAAGATTTTTTAAAATATAAATGAAAAAGCATCCAGATTTGGATGCTTTTTGCTTGTATAAAGAATTCTAATCACTTTTTTGATTTATTGACAAGAATCAGAACTGCTTTATTAAATTATCTGAAAAATTTCCATTTTGGAATAATAGCCAACATTCCGAATCCTGTAAACAAAAACAGATTGGTAACGTCAGAATATAAGAATGTAGAAAGATAATAATTGTGCATAAAAAAGTGCAATAGCAACATCGCCGGAAACAATACAATGCCTAATTTTTTATAGAAAAACATTAATACAATTCCTAAGATCATCAAAATATCAACTGAGAAAATAAGGTAAAAATATCCTTGAGGAATGTTTAAGCCTTCATGTTGTAAATACTCATCGAAATCGAGCCCGATACCCATGAAAGTAAACAACAGCAAAGAAGCCAGTGCTAAAATAAAACCCCATCCTTTTTTCGGATCTTCATCAAAATAACTGTACTCTTTGTATTCTTTTTCCATACTGCAAAAATAAAGAACTTATGAATGATTTCATAAGTTCTTCGGTATTTATATCGTCTAAAATTTGATTAAATCGAGATTGCGTTGATCAATCTGTTTTTATCGCTTAAGAATTCTTCCATAGAAATCATAGATTCAGTTCTCATTACGTCCTGAATGTCGTCTATTTGATAGATAATTCTTTTTGCGTCGTTTGTATTTTTAGCTCTTACTTTACAGAAAATATTGTATTTTCCGGAAATAACGCTTGCTTCGATAACGTTTGGAATAGTTCCTAACTCTTTCAAAACCTCTTGCGTACGGTTTGATTTTGTTAAAAGAATCCCGATAAAAGCTGTGAAATGGTAATCTAATTTACCATAATCAAGATTAAGAGATGATCCTAAAATAATACCTGCATCTTCCATTTTCTTTACCCTTACGTGAATTGTTCCCGCAGAAACATCCATCTGCTTAGCAATTTCTGTAAAAGGCATTCTTGTGTTTTCTACTAAGAAATCAAGAATTTTCTTGTCTATTTCGTCCAGTTGATAGTTCATATTAGTGAAATTATATTTTTCCTAAAAAATCCATAAATTTTTTACAAAATTAAAAAAAATAATTAAACTAAAAAAATATTATTAAATATTAACAATAATTAACACGGATGATAAAAATCATTAAAAATTCCGAACTATTTAGCCTCTGATTTTACAGAATCTGTTTTTATTTCGTTATCGTCTTCAGGCTGTTTTTTTCTGTTTTTCTTCTTTTTAAAGAAAGAATTAAAACTTTTACTCCAAACGATACCACCACCATAAGCCTGATTTGCAGAACCGTTTGTTCCTACAGTTCCTACTCCCATCCCGATATTCGTTGGTTTAGAATATCCTCTTAAAAGCAGTGTACCATCATTTTTCTTTGATATATCATATTCCACCGTACCTTCTCCCGAAAGATAATTGTTGCTTGTATTATCTGTTCTGGTAAGTGGAATTCCCAAACCTGTTTTTACGGTAATTCTTGGTGACACATCAAAACTTACTCCCGCATTTGCTCTGTCGCCATTATTTGAATATTGGTCATTTCCTTTTACGTAATTTAGATCAATTTGAAATTCGTTACTGACTGTATTTAAAACAGAACCCAGTTGTTTCAATAACATATTATACCCGGAAGATTCTGCTACTCCTACTGCATCAAAGCTCAAACCACCGCCACTATTGGTTACATTAAACATATTGAGCAATAGAATGGAACCAAACTGCAATACATTCTCGCCTTCCGTCTGATTAATTTTCGCAGCTAATGTTTCTTTCACCTGACTCGAAACGTCCAGTGCAGTAACATTTAAGGCAACTTTAGGATCATTTAAAGTATTGGTAATATTCGCCTGAAGTAATACACTGATAGGTTGCAACTGTCCCATGTTCAAATAATCTCCTGCGTTGGAAACCATTCTCACATAATTGGCAGAAATATCTAAAGCCGGCTTCATTGCATCGCCATCCCAACGAATACTACTATTTTTCTGAATCTGGAAAGTTCTGTTCAAAATTGCTTTAGATACAAAAGTTCCGCTATCAACCATATAAGAACCGTTCATTGCAATATTTCCTTGTCTGCTCATCTGGAATCTCAGATTATTTGCCATTCCTTTTACAGAAATATTACCTACATCATCTCCAACCAATACATTTACTGTAGTGCCTTTGTCAACATCAAGATTGAAGTCGATATTCATGTTTGCCCCGGTTCTTTTCTTTTCTTCCAAAGTCACCAAACCATCTTTTCCTTCTTTTAGGAATCTCAGCATTTTAAATTCTTCCACATTTGAAGTTGATGCTGAATTGAACGTAAATGTACTTCCATTCAAAGCTTTCATATTTGGTGTGGAAAGATTTAAAGCTGAAACTGGTCCGTCGACGTATAAATCGCCTTGTCCGTAAACTCTTCCCCAGAATAAATCATAATCTTTCTGAGTAGTATTCAGCATTAATAAATTATCAGCTCTCATTACCAGGTTGACTCCCATAGAAGATAAGGTTTCAAATTGTATTGCTCCTGAAATTGTTCCCTGGGAATTTGTTCTCCCGTCATGAACTGCAATATTATTTAAAATCGCAAGACCTTTAGAAAGCGGAATCACCGTATCATCAAAAGAATAATCAACCCCGGTAAATAAAAGTTTTAAACCAAACTGTTTTAAAGCAATATCACCACTGTAATCTAAATTTTTAAGGGTACCGTTTATTTTTAAATCACCCGTTGCTTTTCCTCTTAGATTTCCGAAAATAGTCTGTACAAACTGTTGGGTAAATGCAAGATCGAAATCTCTCAATTCTGTCGTAAAATCTATTGTTGGTGAAGGCGTATTATTATTAACTGTTCCTGTTAAATGCAGATTATTATTACCGATAACTCCGGCTGAAGCTACCTTTACATCAACATCATAAACATTTAAAGAAAAGCCATTGACCGCAGAAATCGTAAGATCTCCCATATCATTGCCATTCATCATGATATTATCAACCGTAAGATCAACCAAAGGCTGCAAAGTGCTTTTATCCATCTTGATTTTCACACTTCCGTTGGCTAAACCTTTAATATCCATAGGATTTCCGCCTGACTGCATTTCGAATATCTTTTCGATCTGAAAATTCTGAACTTCTGCATCTACATAAAAGTCTTTAGCAGATTTAAATATAGATTCATTGATGAGCAACGAACTTGTATCAGAATAAATTTTTAAATTATGAATTTCAAAATCACCTGTCTTTCGCCGGTAACTTACATAATGATCGAGTTCGGGGTTGGTATCAATCGCCCATTTCACATTATTTAAATTAACTTCTGTAGGCTCAAATCTGAAAACATAATCTCCTGCCGGATTTGTCGATTGATTAAAATTAACTGCATATTCTTTCAGATTATCGTTAATCTCATCTTCCGGACTTCCGTGTTTGAAATTAGTGGCAATTCTGAGAATCGAATTATTCTCGTTTTTACCTGTTAATATTAAGTCTTTGAGGATATTTTTATTGTATTCTAATCTGCTGATTTTTGCATAAAGCTGTTGATCTGTATTGGCTGTATTTATTCTTACCATCACACTGTCGACCATTGCACTATCGCGGGTTACAGCGATTCTGTCATCCAATTTATAATCAGGATTGGCTTGTGCCAAAGCTTGATCTGCTTCTGTAATTTCCTCTTTTTTGGTCATTACATATTTCAGTGAGGCAGCGTCAAGATTTAGAATTAAATTATTTGAATTCCCATCATATTCTCCTTCTACTTTTGCCCCTTTAGGAAGTTTTAAATCAGGCAGAAAATAAGCAACAAGACCTTGCTCAACATCAAAATTCATTGCAAATGATTGTCCGCGATACAATTTTCTCGGTTCAGGCCCCACCAAAATTTTGCCTAAACCATTTTCTACCATTCCTGCTAAATCTGCCAAATTATATTTTCCTGAAATTTTGCCATTTGCAGCTCCGGGTGCATCAACTAAAATAGAACGTTCTCCTCCCTCAACAAAAGTTTTAAGTTTAGCATTCGGAATATGATATTTCTGGTCAGCAGTTGCAAAATTTACATTAAAGGCTTCAACATCCAGATTCAAATCATTGATGTTCGACATCGCCATTTTACCGCTTACTTTACCGCTTACCACCTGAGTTCCCGCTTTATCGGTAAAATAATTCATATTTAAATATGAAACATCTGCATCAACATTGGCAGAAATTCTTGAAGTACTAAAGTCTATCAAACCTTTTACTGTTGCTTTTGCCTGTTCATCATTCACAGTAATCAAACCGTTGTATTTTTTATGATCTAAAAGACCATCCAAAACTACATTATTGATTTCTTTATTCATGATTTCAATGCTCGAAATCTGAGATTTTGTACTCAAACGCATCGTATTGACATCAAAGCTCTGTCCGTCAAGATTAAATTTTCCTGAAATTAAACCAACTGCTTTGCTTTTGGTAATGACAGATGTGTTTAAATCATTCACTTCCGCATAACCTTTGTACTTTGGCAAAGGAGAACTGTAATCTGTTAAAGAAAAATTAGATATTTTTGCCTGCCCGATTCCTGTCATCAGATTTCCTGAGAAAACATAGACCTGTTTCGGATTTACTTTTGCAGTTCCGTTGTATTTTAATTTCCCAAAATCATCTGCAAAGTTTTTCATCTTCGACGAGACGAAAGTTGGCATCATTGCTTTCAAATCTTTATAGGTAAAATCTGCAGAAAGATCATTGGTTTCAATTTGAAAATTACCTTTCAGTAAATCTTTGGCTTTCAGTTTTCTGGTCGCAATATTAACACTCGGATTTCTGATTAAGAAATTTTCTAAAGTGAAATTATTTAAAGGACCCGTCATTTTACCACTTGCATTAAAAGGAATAAAATTATCCCAGTTGGTGACGAAATAAGAGATGTCATAACCACTTATCTGGCTTCCCAGCTTCATATTCATATCCCATTTTACTTTATTGGTAAAATCTGTCCACGCTCCATTATTCAGATTAAATTTTATATCTCCCTGAAGAAGCGAATGATCTGTATTTAAAGTTAAATCTCCCAAAGAGAGAAAATCATGAGTCATAGAAAAATCCGTAGAAAACGTCTCAACAAAGTGAGATTTTCCCCATCTTTTGGTTGTAAAAGTAAAATTATCAATTCTCGCAGCAATATTTACTCCGTTTACTTTTAATTTTGATACAATAAGATTGACATTGGTTGCGGTCAGCCATTTTCCCGGTTCTCCCGGAGAATTCTGATTGACGATGGAAATTTTAGAATTTAAAATCTCTAAACGTGCATTGAGCTGGAAAGGCGGTTTTTTAGGATCTTTCTTTTTACCGCTGTCAAAAAGTTGTGTAAAACGGATGAAGTTTGAAATACTGTCACCTTTGTAAGTAATCACTTTGATATCAGCGTCATTAAGCGTCAATCCGTTAAAGCTTAAAGAATTATTTTCACCGATATTTGTCGCTAAAGAAAACCAGTCGGAATTTGCTTTAAATTCCCGTGCTTTAATGAAATCTAAATCTTTATAATCTTTAATTCTTAAACCTTTGATGGTAACATCTCCAAAAAAATCTACTTCTACACTTTCTGTAGACATTTTGGCTTTAAAATCTTTGTTTACAATCTGTAAAGCCTGATTTGCAGCCCATCTTTTGGTAACCGGCAAATTGATGGCAATGAAAACCAAAACGACAATTGAAAGAACAGTCCAGAACAGAATCAATAACAATTTTGCCCACCAGGAATAGCTGACTACGGCTTTTGCAGCCTGCTTACCAAACTCCTGAGCAGTATCTATGGGGTGGTTTATAGCATCTGAAGCCAGTTCAGATGCTTCTTTCACCGTCTCCTGAACATTTTCTACGGTCTTCTGTACCTGATCTCCCAAGTTTTCAGCTACCGATTTTTTATTCTCATTTTCGTTATTATTCTCTAACTTTGCCATTATTATGAGCGACTCTATAATTTTAGGTATCGAATCATCTTGTGATGACACTTCAGCAGCTATTATCAAAGGAAATTCTATTCTCTCCAACATTGCAGCCAATCAGGAAATCCACAAAGAATATGGTGGTGTGGTTCCGGAGCTGGCTTCCCGTGCCCATCAGCAAAATATTATTCCCGTTGTTGAAAAATCGATACTCAAAGCAAATATACAACAAAATGCAATCTCTGCCATAGGCTTCACAAGAGGTCCCGGTCTTTTGGGTTCTCTGCTTGTAGGAACGTCTTTTGCCAAGTCGCTCGCCATGAGTTTAGATGTTCCTTTAATAGAAGTAAATCACCTTCAGGCGCATATTTTAGCGCACTTCATCGACGATGCAAATCCTGTGCCGCCCAAATTTCCGTTTCTGTGTCTTACCGTGAGTGGCGGGCATACCATGATCGTTTTGGTAAAAGATTATTTCGACATGGAAATCATTGGAAAAACAACTGATGATGCAGCAGGTGAAGCTTTTGATAAAATCGGGAAAATTTTTGATCTGGATTATCCGGCTGGTCCTATTATCGACCGATTGGCAAAAGAAGGAAATCCTGATGCTTTTAAATTCAATAAGCCTAAATTAGACAATTACGATTATTCTTTCAGCGGAATTAAAACTTCGGTGCTGTATTTTATTCAGAAAGAAGTAAAGAAAAATCCTGATTTCATTAAAGAAAACATGAATGATTTGTGCGCTTCGGTTCAGAAATGCATCATTGAAATTTTAATGAATAAACTGGAAAAAGCGGCAAAAGATTCAGATATAAAAGAAGTAGCGATTGCAGGCGGAGTTTCTGCCAATTCTGCGCTGAGAAAAGTAATGCAGGACAATCACGAAAAATTAGGCTGGAATATTTACATCCCAAAATTTGAGTACACCACTGATAATGCAGCCATGATTGCTATGGTTGCCCAGCTGAAATTTGAGCGGGGAGAATTTACAGATTTAAGAACAACAGCCATTTCAAAATACGATTTGTAATTATTTTTACCGCAAAAGTTCCAAAAGAAATAATTGAAAATAAAGACTTACAAAGTTTACAAAATGTAAACGAGCGATTTTCATTTCATTATTCGTTTGCAAGCGGTAAAAAATTTAAAATATATTATTCGATGAAAATATTATTAGAAGAAAAAGTACTGGGAACGCAATCTAAGAAGAACTCAAAATATTATTGGGTTTTGGAAACCGTGACAGGAAAAAATGAAGTAAAAGAACAGACTGAAGAAGATGATTATTTAATGATAAATTCAGAAACAGGATTTATTCAGAATATTAAGGAAGAAATTATTGAGAAAATTAATGCTGAAAATGTTTTTAATTTTGATTTTGAGCCTAAGGAAGGAGATTACTTATCCATCAAAAATAATTTAAGGAAAAAGGAATATTTAAATTTAATTTTCATGAATAATATTTGGGTTGAAGAAATCTATATGTGTTCTTACCGTGATTGCGAAGGCGATGTTTACTCCACCATCAAAACCGGGGTAGCGTTTATCAGCGAAAATGAAATTTATTTTTAAACGATTCTACTTATTTTTTTGATTACAAAACTGGAAACAGGAGTCATTTTGTCATTCAGGAGGAATCTAAACAGCTTTATTTTCACTACATTAAGATTGACAAACAAGTCGTTAAAAACTAAATTATAACAATTTACAGACATTCATATTTACAGATACCCATCGAAATTTTAATATTTAAACAATGAAACTTTTTTTTGGCGAAATCATTAACGGAACAGCAATCATTAATGACGAAGAACAACAGCACATTGTAAAAGTTCTTCGTATGAAAGACGGTGAAGAAATTTTTGTTACAGACGGAAAAGGAAATTTGGCTTCCGGAACATTGATTATTGAAGGTAAAAAAGCAGGAATTGAGGTTTCTGAAATTAAAACTGAAACTCCAGATTTCAACCCGAAACTTCATATTGCGATTGCGCCGACAAAAAATATTGACCGCATTGAGTTTTTCGTCGAGAAAGCTGTGGAAATGGGAATTTCTGAGATTACGATTCTTCAGACTGAAAAAACTGAACGTAAAAATATCAACATTGATAAAATAAGAAAACAAGCCATTGCGGCTTCAAAACAAAGTTTGAGATTTCATTTTCCGATAATTAATGATTTAATTAAAATTCAGGATTTTTTGAAAAACATCAATTCTGAAACCACTTTTGTAGCGCATTGTAATGAAAATTTAGAACGAACGGAACTGAATTCTGTTCCAAACTTAGAAAATTACACTTTCCTGATTGGTCCGGAAGGAGATTTTTCGGATAAGGAAATCTTGTTTTTAGCAGAAAAAGGAATTAAGGCAGTTTCTCTGGGAAATCAACGTTTAAGAACGGAAACTGCGGGAGTTTTTGTGGCAGCCTGGAATTATAATAAAATGATTAATAATATCCGTAATTAGTAACAATTTACTTTTCAATGATCTTTTTGTCATTCTGAAAGAATCTAAACTGCTTTATTTTCAATGCATTGAGATTCTTTCAGAATGACAAAATGACTGCTTATTTTAGCATTAAGCATTCCTAAAAAGTAATATTATTATCCCTCAAATATTTTTCAAAAATCTGTTCACCACTTCGTATAGAATTTACCGCCCATCGAATTTTCATTCTCAGGAGTTTTTCTTCGTTCAGTTTATAATTAATATTCGATTTTATCAATTTCTGCTTCAGTTCATACATACAGATTGATGCCGCAACTGAAACATTAAAGCTTCTCGTAAAGCCATACATCGGAATCGCTAAAGTTTCATCTGCAAAATCTAAAATTTCCTGAGAAACACCTTCCATTTCAGTTCCGAAAACCAACGCAATTGGCTCGGTAATTTCGTAATCAGGCAAATATGTAGCATTTTTTTCTAAAGAAACCGCTACAATTTTATAGCCCTGACCTTTTACTTTTTGAAAAGAATCCATATTTCGGGGAAGTTTTTCTACTTCAACCCAAGTATCCGCACCTTTTGTAACCCTTAAATTAGGTTCAAAAATATTTTCTTCCTGCAAAGCAACCACTCTATGAAAACCGCAGGCTTCAACGGAACGTACAATCGCAGCTGCGTTTCTGAACTGATAAATATCTTCAATGACAGGAAGAATAAAATCTGAACTTTCGGGAGCGAAATGTTCAATTTTTCTCAATCTTTCTTCCGTTAAAAACTGCTGTAAATACTCGTAAGTTTTTGCTAAATCTTCCATCTTCTTTCAAATCTTTGCAAATTAACGTAATTTTGAAATTCTGAACCTCACACAGCTTTAAATTCTTCAATAAAACTATGAAAAGAAAAGTCCTGCTCATTTATACCGGTGGAACGATTGGTATGGAAAAAGATTACGAAACCGGAAGTCTCCGTGCATTTGATTTTGGAAATATTTTTGAAAAAATGCCCGAAATGAAGCTCATGGAATGTGAAGTTTTCGTACACCCTTTTGCACAGCCGCTTGACTCTTCCGATATGGGCCCTGAAGAATGGAGAATGATTGCCAATCTGATATTTGACAATTATAAAAAATATGACGGGTTTTTAATTCTTCATGGAACGGATACAATGTCTTACACCGCTTCTGCACTAAGTTTTATGCTGAAAGGTTTGACAAAACCTGTTATTTTAACGGGTTCACAACTTCCAATCGGAGATTTGAGAACCGATGCGAAAGAAAATCTTCTGACAAGTTTGTATTACGCAAGTTTATACGAGTTCAATGATGCCGTTATTCAGGAAGTTGCGATTTATTTTGAATACAAATTATTACGTGGAAACCGTACCTTAAAATATTCTGCGGAGTATTTTGATGCTTACGCAAGTCCGAACTACCCTATCTTAGGACAATCCGGGGTTCATTTGAAGATTGATAAGGATAATCTTTTCCGTTGCGATGGCAGAATTGAGTTTCATGTAGACCAGCATATTTCGGAAGATGTTTTATTCTGGAGAATTTTCCCGGGAATGAAACTCAATCATTTTAAAGAAATTCCGAAAATGAAAGTATTGATCTTACAGGTTTTCGGTTCGGGAACGATTTTCAGCAGTGAAAAAACTTTGGAAACTTTACAGCAAATAAGAAATAACGGAACTGAAATCGTGGTGGTAAGTCAGTGTATTTCAGGTGGAATTTCGTTTGGGAAATACGAGAATTCTAATATTTTTGCGAAAATCGGAGCCATCAGTGGAAGAGATATGACGGCTGAAGCTGCGATTACCAAAGCAATGCACCTCATTGACAATCCTAATTACAGCGGAAGTTTTGCAGATAATTTTTCATGGAATCTTTGCGGAGAAATAAGCAACTAATTTAAGTTAAGAATTTGCAGATTCAATAAAATAGCCTATTTTTGCAGTCTTCAAAACATAGAGAGGTGTCCGAGTGGTTGAAGGAGCTACCCTGGAAAGGTAGTATGCGGGTAACTGTATCGAGGGTTCGAATCCCTTCCTCTCTGCAAAAGCGTTGAAAATCAACGCTTTTTTTTGTTTTATATTATTATATTATTTTTAAATCAGTTCAGGGAAAATATTGTCATAAATTGATACGTGAAATCTGATTCATCTTTACGTATACACAAAAACTTAATCAACTAATTTACAGGTTTTTAAATAAAACTCAAACAGGATTAACGTAATTATACATAATTCATATTTGCGCAATGCATATAATTTGGATGCTACCTGCAAGCTGATTCGATGAGCCGTCACCAAAAGAAAATTATGACATTGAACAAATCGAAATTTCTTTTCCGCTTTCATAAACTTTGCCCCAATCACATAGACTTTCTAAAATCGGAACTAAATCCAGACCTTTATTCGTAAGAACATATTCTATCCCAACTGGAACAGTATCGAGAATTTCTTTCTTGACAATTATTGCGTGTGTTTCCAATTCTTTGAGCTGACGACCTAAAACTTGTTCAGAAATATTCGGCAATTCTTTTTTCAACAAATGAAAACGATAGTTTCCTTGTGAAATCGAATAGACAATTTGAGATTTCCAACGTCCGCTAATCATAGCTATTGCTGAATTTAACTCGCAAACCTGAAATAAAAATCGCTCGTTCATTGAATTGGTCGAATTTTCTTTTCTCATAACATATAAAGTTAGACTAACAATTTTGTTCGTTATTGCAAACTCAAAAACGCTTGCAGAACTTTGCTACAAAATTACAAAAATGAAACAGCTGATAATAATAGTATTCGCATTTACGATGAGCATATCAACAAAAGCACAATAAAAATGGATTTTAAAATCGGAAAATTTAGCAAAACCCGACACTGTTTTGATTTTCAAGCCAAAAACATATAATGCAACCGAAAAATATCCTTTGGTTTATTTGCTTCACGGATATAGCGAAAATTACAAACAATGGTCGCAAACAACAGATTTACAAAAGTTGTCCGACCAATATGACTTTATCATTGTTACGCCAGACGGATTTGCCTCATATTATGTCAACAGTCCGATAAATAAAGGTTTTCTATATGAAGATTTTCTCTTCTCGGAATTAGTTCCTAAAGTTCATACGTCGTTTAACATTGACGATAAAAATATTTTCATAAGCGGTTTAAGTATGGGTGGTTATGGAGCTTTGAGATATTTCATTTTACACAAAAATTATTTTAATACAGCAGGTTCTACAAGTGGAGCCTTGGAAATTGATTATGTGAATTTTCAGAAAGTAAGCCTACAATTTTGGCAGACAAACAGAATGACAGATGACTTGACAAGAAATCTTGGAAATCCAAAAATCGAAAATTGGAACAATTACAGCATATCAACGCTTCTGAAACAAAATACTAACTTTAAAAAAGCGTTCATTTTTGATTGTGGAACAGAAGATGTCTTATATCCAAACTCAGAAAACTTAAAATTACTAACTGATAAATTAAAAATACCGACAACTTTTATTAGTCAACCAGGCGACCATAATACAGAATATTGGAGTAAATCTATTGAATATCATTTCGTGTATTTTCAACAACACTTGACGAAATAAAGAACCGAAACACAGCCAGCAGGCAACAAGGGTTTTGCAATAGTGGGGCTGAAAGTGATAAATTGAACTTGTATACTTCTATCAACTTTTGTACATTAATTGAACGGAAGTGCTTCGATTGCCCCACCATCGCAAAGCCCCAAAACGTTAGCGGCAACCTTGACCGACCACCGCACAGACAGACAATTACAATCCGTTTAAAAATTTTTCTAAAAAAATTGCATTGTTTTTTAGAAACCAATTATCTTTGCTACAAAGATATTTAGACAATGAGCAAAAAACAAACAGACAACATTGCTGACAAGTTTAGAATTGTAAGCCGACAGTATTCAGACGCTTCAATCTTTATGCACGAAGCCATTGCACAAAAGGCAGGTTTGTCGGGTACAGACCACAAGTATTTAGGTCTTATACTTCAACATAAGGAACTAACCGCAGGCGACATTTCCAAGTTGACAGGACTGACAACAGGTGCTGTTACAGGCTTAATAGACCGTTTAGAAAAGAAAAAACTACTGAAAAGACAGTTTACCAAAGACGACAGACGAAAAGTAATTATTATACCAAGCGTTGAAAATAGTATGAAACTTTTGCAACCAATTTTCAGCGGACTGCAACAAAAAACCGCTGACCTTATTGCTTCGTTTTCTGAAAAAGAAATTTTAATCATTGAACGCTATTTTACAGAAGCAACCAACATTATGAAAGACATAACCAATAATTTAAACAACAAATAGAATGACAAAAATGGAAAATATAGCTACTTCATACTTGACAAGAGCCGAATTTTGGCTTTGCATTACGACACTCATTTATTTTTTAATGAATGGTGCACAAATTTTTGAAACACTTGTGTTTGTTCCTAAGTGGACAGCTTCACCGCCCGACAATTTCAAAATTCTGTTAGACGGAAAAGGAACAAGTTTGAAATTCTTTTGGATAATTTTTCATTCGTTACACGAAATTACATTCTTACTTGCCATAATATTTTGTTGGAAAATAGAACTCGTAAGAAATTGGTTGTTGATTTTGTTTGCCGTTCATTTTGCAGTTAGGGTTTGGACACTTGCATTTTTTGCACCAAACGTAATAGACTTTCAAAAAGTTGCGAAAAATCCGACACTTGCAAAAGACTTAATAATCCGAACTTCACTTTGGCAGACACTTAACTATGTAAGAGTTGCAATTTTCATTGCAGTATCAATCGGGCTAATACCTTTGTGTATGAAGTTATTTAACCTGCGACACTAATCCGAAAAGAAAAGGCAGCCGCTAACATCGGTTTTGCGTCAGGCGGGATAACGTGCTTCTATTGAAAATTTTGTGAATAATTGAAGTGCGATTCTTCGTATCAAGTGCAGTGCTAAAACCCCGCCCGAACGCAAAGCCCCAAAACGTTAGCTGTTATTTAACAGCTAAATTAATTAAAGTTAAAAAATTTCATTGACATAAAATTCTCAAAAACAAAAACCAGATCAATCGATCTGGTTTTCACTTGAAATACAGTTTTTACATTGCATTTCAACAATATAATGATGTGTATGAATGTTTTAATGATGAACTACTTTCCTAGCCCGGATTGCAACGACATCCTTTTTCTGAAATGGCTTTGTAAAAAAACGTTGGCGAAAAAGATACAGTGGAAAGCCGGATTAAGCTCCTAAAAAAAATCAATTGCAAATAGTAAGAAAAGTCTGATTTCTCATGTGAATTTTCATCATCGCTTCAGATCGTAGTTCACTGTAAATACTTTGTTCGAAAGCTTCCACTCCTTTCAGTTTATAGTCGATAAAATTTGCAATTCTCACGACCGAAAAATAGAAATTTCTGTATAAAGACATATCAACGGTGTTTCCGAAATTCGGGAGAAAAGCCTTTAAAAAAGGCAATTTTTTTTGATGTAAATCATAATCCGGGCAATACCCCGTTTTTTCCTTTGCCATGATGATTTCGTAATGATTGAGATAATCCAGAATCGTTTCATTTTCTTTCATCGTAACATTATTCTTTTGAAAATAAAGATGAATTCTATCTAAAATATGTTGCGCATATTCCATCATTGTGATGGTTTTTGTCTCGGAAACATTGCTGATTCCGGTTTTGAAGTTTTTGGCGTTGGCATGATTCCTATTGAATGAAATCCCAAAGTTTTCATGATACGGAAAGAAGCAGTTTTTTATTTCAATGGTCGCATCCGCCTGCAATCGTTCTTCTGAAAAATTGTAGCACAAATACGGCTTGTACATTTCTTTTACATAAAGCAAAAAGTCTGTCTCGGAAGTATTTTGATCGTTTTCAAACCACTTTTCAAGATTTTGGTAGTATTGATTTTTGAATTCTCTGAAACTTAAATAAAACGGGATTTCCATAGCTCTTAATATTTATACGACAAAGCTATAGGTGTAAAGCGTCAAAACTTGACGTGTTTTATCTTGTTCAAAATAAATTTTATTTTTTTCTGATTTTATTTAAAATTATTGAACTTTTTTAACCACAAAAGGCACAAAAGATTATATTCTGCTAGAAGCTACTCAAAAGATGGCAAAATTTTACATTTTGTCATCTTTTAAATAACTATTATTTCAGTTGTGTTTTTTTTATTTTGCGGGTAATTACTTTTAAATTTTTACCCGGATTTTAAAATACTAATCTCTAAAAAAAGTCCGGCTCTGAAAACAGAACCGGACTTCATGATTGAAATAATGATATATGAATAAAAAATACTTATTTCCAGCCGCCGCCTAAACTTTTGTAAATGTCGACAACGGTACTTAACTGTTTTTGCTTTGCTTCGATGAGTTCCATTTTAGCATCTAAAGCATCTCTTTGATTCAATAAAACTTCCAGATAATCTGCTCTCGAATTTTTGAAAAGCTGATTCGCAATGTCAATCGATTGGTCTAAAGCCTGAGTTTCCTGAGATTTCAACTGATAATACTGATCGATATTTTTTACTTTCGACATCAGATTTGAAATATCCAGATATGCATTCAGAATGGTTTTGTCATATTCGTATAACGCCTGAATCTGTTTTGCATCAGCAGTTTGGAAATTGGCTTTAATGGCACTTTTATTAATCAGCGGACCTGCCAATTCTCCCACCAGACTTGTCGCAATAGATTCGGGTAATTTAACCAGATAAGAAGGCTTAAATGCTTCCAGTCCGAGAGTTGCAGAAATTTCCAGGCTTGGATAAAATTCTTTTCTTGCTGCTTCTACGTCAAGTTTCGCAGCTTTTAATTCTAATTCAGCCTGTTTGATATCAGGACGATTTGCCAGCAACTGAGATGGAATTCCTGTATAAACCGTTTGCGGAATGGTAGACATAAAACTTTCCTTGGTTCTCACAATGGGTTGCGGATAACGACCACAAAGTGCATTAATCTGATTTTCTTTTTCCGTAATCTGCTGACGGATGGTATATTCTGTTGCTTTTGATTTTGCCAGTTCAGCTTCAAACTTTTTCACTGCCAGTTCGGTTGCAGCAGCTGCCTGCTTCTGAATTTTAGAAATTTCCAAAGCTCTTTTCTGCAATGTGATGTACTGCTGAATAATATCCAGCTGGTTATCCAGCGCCAATAAATCGTAATAATTATCTGCAACTTCCTCAATCAGATTAGACAGAACGAAATTTTTCCCTTCTACTGTTGAAAGATAATGTGCAACGGCAGCATCTTTTTCATTTCTGAGTTTTTTCCAGATATCGATTTCCCAGTTCGCCATCAAACCACCTTCGAAATTCCCAAGCGGATCGGGCATTTCTTTTCCTGGTTCAATTTCTGTGGAAGCATCTCCTGCTCCTTCGCTTGTATAACGGCCTACTTTGCTTACTCCAGCTCCCAAACCTGCTCTCACATTGGGAGAAAGTTTACCTTTTTTGGCAACAACGCCACTTTTGGCAATTTCAATTTCCTGAAGCGTAATCATTAATTCCTGATTGTTTTTCAGAGAAGTTTCAATTAAACTTACCAGATTGGGATCCGTAAAAAACTGTCTCCAAGGGGTTGTTCCGCTGTTGTTATTAACATCCTGATTTTCGTTTTGATTAAAATTCTCAGGAATATTATTTTTTACTTCGTCCTGAATGACGGTTGCCATCGGAGCTTTACAGCTTGCCAAAACAAGCGAAACGGCAATGGCTGCAATATATTTATTATAAATCTTCATGTTTATCATCGTGTTGATAAGGTTCTGTTTGTTCTGTTAAAGGATTTTCCTCTTCATATTTTGCCAGTCTCGTTTTATCGGCAATCGTTCCGAAAATGTAATATAATCCCGGAATAATCATCAATCCGAAAACGGTACCAAGAAGCATCCCTCCTGCTGCTGCGGTTCCGATGGTTCTGTTTCCTACAGCTCCCGGTCCGGTTGCCATTACCAAAGGAATTAATCCTGCAATAAATGCAAAAGAGGTCATCAAAATCGGTCTGAAACGAACTGCTGCTCCTTCAATTGCAGCTTTCGCTACGGAAATTCCTTCTTCGGCTTTTTTCTGAACGGCAAATTCAATAATCAATACGGCATTTTTACCTAAAAGTCCGATCAGCATGACCATGGCAACCTGAGCATAAATATTGTTTTCTAAACCTAAAAGTTTTAGACATAAAAATGCTCCGAAAATACCTGTCGGTAAAGAAAGAATCACCGGTAATGGAAGAATAAAACTCTCATACTGCGCCGATAGAATTAAATAAACAAATCCTAAACATATTAAGAAAATATAAATAGCTTCGTTTCCACGACCTACTTCGTCTTTTGAAATACCTGCCCAGTCGATTCCGAAACCTCTCGGCAACGTTTTATCGGCAACTTCCTGAATTGCTTTAATAGCTTGTCCGGAACTGTAACCCGGAGCCGGAGTTCCGCTTACCTCAGAAGAGTTGTACATATTGTGTCTTGTAATTTCCGAAAGACCGTACACTTTTTCCAAATGCATAAAATCTGAATACGGAACCATCTGATCTTTGTCGTTTTTCACATATAATTTCAACAAGTCACTTGGCAAAGCACGATATTGAGGACCTGCCTGCACAATCACCTTGTAAGGTCTGTCGAAACGGATGAAACTTGTTTCGTAGTTTGAACCAATTAATGTCGATAAATTATCCATTGCTTTTTCGATACTCACGCCTTTTTGTTCGGCCAAATCGTTATCAATTTTAAGCATATATTGAGGGAAACTTGCAGAGTAAAAAGTAAACGCAGATCCTAATTCCGGACGCTTTTTCAATTCTTTTACAAAGTCTGTACTCACCTGCTCCATTTTCTGGTAATCACCACTTCCAGCTTTATCTAAAAGTCTTAATTCAAATCCACCTGCAGCACCATAACCAGGAATAGAAGGCGGTTGGAAAAATTCAATATTAGCTCCGGGAATATTTTTGGCTTTTTCCTCGAGTTTTTCGATAATTTCGGCGGCAGATTCTGAACGTTCGTCCCAACTTTTAAGGTTAATTAAACATGTTCCTGAGTTTGAACCCGTTCCTTCCGTTAAAATTTCGTAACCCGCTAAAGATGAAACAGACTGTACGCCATCAATATCTTCAGATTCTTTCAATAATTCTCTTGCAATCTGATTGGTACGTTCCAACGTTGAACCCGGCGGAGTCTGGATAATTGCATATATCATTCCCTGATCTTCACTTGGTATAAATCCTGAAGGCAATGAATTACTCAAGAAATAAGTACATGCACAGAAAAGTAACAGTAAAGGAAGCGTAATGAACTTTTTGGTCACTGTTTTATTCAGTACTTTTTCATATTTCCCAGCTCCTTTATTAAATAAACCGTTGAATTTATCTAAAAGAATAGTAATCGGACCTTTCTTTTTCGCTTTTCCGTGGTTATTTTTCAGAATTAAAGCACATAAAGCAGGAGTCAGTGTTAATGCAACAACTCCCGAAAGAATAATCGCTGAAGCCATTGTAATTGAAAACTGACGATAGAAAACTCCAACCGGACCCGACATGAACGCTACCGGAATAAATACCGCTGCCATGACCAAAGTAATTGCGATAATTGCTCCGCTGATTTCGTGCATTGCTTCTTCAGTCGCTTTTAATGCAGAAAGTCCTTTTTCTTCCATCTTAGCGTGAACCGCTTCAATCACTACAATGGCATCATCGACGACGACCCCGATTGCCATTACCAAAGCAAAAAGCGAGATCATATTTAAAGTAATTCCAAATGCAGACATTACCGCAAAGGTTCCTACTAAAGAAACCGGAACTGCAATAGCCGGAATCAGCGTTGAACGCCAATCTCCCAGGAATAGAAATACCACAATCGCTACTAAAATAAATGCTTCAAATAAAGTATGTACTACTTTTTCAATTGATGCATCCAGGAATCTTGAAACGTCATAACTGATGTCATAATGCATTCCTTTAGGGAAATTTGTCTTTTCCAATTGCGTCATCAACGTTTTTACGTTTTTTATAACGTCACTTGCATTGGAACCGTAAGATTGTTTTACCGTGATTGCAGCAGACGGTTTTCCATTCAATGTAGAATAAATATCATACATCGAAGAACCAAATTCGATATCCGCAACATCTTTCAGCCTAACAAATTCTCCAGCTGATTTAGCTTTAAGAATAATATTTCCGTAATCTTTTTCATTATTAAAACGTCCGGAATATTTCAGAATATATTCAAAAGACTGAGAACGTTTTCCTGAACTTTCTCCTGTTTTTCCCGGGGATGCTTCCAAACTTTGCTGGTTTAAAGCTTCCATCACTTCATCAGCTGAAATATTGTATGCCGTTAAACGATCCGGTTTTAACCAAATACGCATTGCATATTCACGGGTTCCCAAAATATCGGCAAAACCAACTCCGCTTACCCTTCTTAACTCAGACATTACATTAATATCTGCATAGTTGAAAAGAAATTTCTGGTCAGCTTTCGGATCGTCACTGTATAAATTGATATACATCAACATATTCGGTTCTTCACGGGTAATTTTCACCCCTTCACGAACTACCAACGGCGGAAGTTTGTTCACTACCGAAGATACACGGTTCTGCACATTTACTGCAGCTACGTTAGGGTCGGTTCCTAAGTCAAAAACCACCTGAATAGAAGCTTCTCCATCGTTTCCGGCATCGGAAGTCATGTATTTCATTCCCGGCACACCATTTAAACCTCTTTCCAACGGAATAACTACAGATTTAATCAGCAATTCGTTGTTTGCACCCGGATATTCTGCGGTGATGTTTACTTTTGGCGGTGAAATGGATGGGAACTGAGTGATCGGAAGTTTCATTAACGATAAAACTCCCATAAAAACGATAATCAAAGAGATTACAATCGACAGAACGGGTCTGCGGATGAATTTTTTAAACATGATAATGTTGGATGTTAGATGTTAGATGATGGATGTTTAATGATTCGCTGAACATTTGGAAAATCAATCATCGATTATCATTTATTTTTACTCTGCTTTTAATTTTAAAGACTGAAGAACTTTCTTCGGATCCTGGAATTTCACCTTTACTTTTTGGTCATCTTTCACTTTCTGAACACCTTCTAAAAGAATTTTATCACCACTTGAAAGACCAGATGCAATGACATAAATATCCGGAAGTTCATAAGAAACTTTGATATTTCTAGATTTTGCCACACCATTTTTATCGATTACAAAAACATATTTCTGATCCTGAATTTCGTACGTTGCTTTTTGAGGAATAATTAACGCATTGGTTAACGGTAAAGTCATACGCACTTTTCCGGTTTCACCATTTCTTAAAAGTTTCTCAGGATTCGGGAACTTCGCTCTGAAAGCAATATTTCCGGTTTCATTATCAAACTGACCTTCAATGGTTTGAATTTGTCCTGTCTGATTAAATATATCACCGTTTGCCATTACCAAATTCACATTCTGGTTTCCACGGTCTGCAACATTTTTCTGATAGTTTAAATATTCGGGTTCAGAAACATTGAAATAACTGTAGATGTCTGTATTGTCTGAAAGTGTAGTCAGCAAATCACCTTCATCTACCAAACTACCCAATTTTAAAGGAATTCTGTCGATAACACCGGAAAATGGAGCTTTGATGTCTGTGAAAGAAAGATGAATTTGTGCCAATTTCATTTCTGCATTGGCAGCATCTAACTTAGCTTTCGCCATTAATCTTTCATTCTTAGAAACGATATTATTATCGGATAATGTACTCGCATTTCTAAGTTCAATAGATGCCTGTTCAACTTCGGCTTTCGCTTTTAATAATTCAGCCTGATACAATTGAGGCATAATTCTGAATAAAGTTTGTCCGGCTTTTACATACTGACCTTCATCAACATATATTTTTTCAAGGAAACCTTTTTCCTGAGCCCGAACTTCGATGTTTTTTACCGACTGAATCTGTGCAACATAATCTTTATTAATAATTGTATCCATTTTCACAGGTGAGGTCACCGGATACACAGAATCTTCTTGTTTTTCTTCTTTTTTGCTGTTACAATTTGCCAACAACAGCAAACTGCCGAGAGCGACGAATGAAGCTACTCTTTTCATAGGTATAAATTTGTTTATTTAAAAAAATTGCCCGACGAAATCAAAACAAAGTATTGGTTTTTCTAAGACCCAAAACTTGTGATTTCATAAATTTGAGGGATAGATCGTAAATGAAATTTGAATGATGTGCAGAATAAACGCACCGAATTATTCTGTCTTTAGGATAAGACAAAATATAAATTGATAAAAAGTACTATATTCTGATAGAACGGATAAAAATGAATCTTTTTACAGACAGAATATCTGTGACAAAATCGAAAACCTGTGGCTTTAATCTTTTGCGATAGTTTAAGCCAAAAACATAGATAAATCCGAAAACACTAGCAAAAACCAAAATCGTCTTTGCTGCATCAGAAATCTGAAAATTGCCTTCGCTTAGTTCAAAAGAACTTGCAGCAACATTGTCTGCCTGTTGTTGGACAGATATTTTTTCTAAGGTCTGATTCAGACGGTTTGCTCTTTTTGGAAGATTTTGAGAATTATGAGTGGTATAGTCATTACGCAATGTATTTACATTGAGTCTGCTTTCTACTACAAAAAGCAGAAAAAGCCCGGTAAGAAAATATATAATTGCGTTTTTCATTTGAAGCAACAAATGTAAGCTTACATTTATGAATTCTAAAATCAATTAACAATATTTAACTGTAATTTAATTTAACTGAAAATTTTGAACATATTTTATTGTCAAATTAATAAAATGTAGTTATACAGCGAAAAATCAGGAAAGCGTTTCACAAATAATAATTAAAAAGATTATAAAATAAAAAAATTCAGTTATTTTATCAAAAATTAACATTTTATACTAAAAATAATTGTAATTTTATAAGTAATTATTTACACCAATACTCACACCATATAAAACATTAATATTATGAAAAAAGCCTTACCTATATTACTTTTAGTATTATATACTTTAACATTTACAGCGTGTACTCACTCTGCAAAAGATCCAGATTTACAAACAGTTGAAGCCAAAACGGAGATTTCAAATGACGAAATCTCAAAAAAAACTATTGTTGATCGCCATGGTGATGAAATGGAAATTATCACAAACAACACAAAAAATACGGTAACGGTGAGACTTAACGGAAAATCATATGAGCTTCATAAAAATTTTGAAAATGCAGGATTTTCAACTTCCGATAATAAATACCAATTTAATGAAACCAAAAATGAAGTTACTTTCTTGAAGAAAGATGCAGACATGGTATTATTTCACGGAAAAAAAGATCAGGCATCAACAAAAATGGCTTCACAATAGCAGAAAGAAGTTTTAGTAAACATCTTTTTACTTAAATCTATCAATCGAAACTTCTGATGGCAATGAAATATTGTTCTCGATAAAATCGAATAATATTTTTGAAAAATAGCATCCATTCAAAATTCCTCTTGCCCCCAATCCGTTAAAAACATAAAAATTAGAATGCTCAAAATGTCTTCCTAAAATAGGTCTTCGGTCTTTTACTGTCGGTCGGAAGCCAAAATGAATTTCTCTGATTTGAAAATTGCCCGGATAAAATTCTGAAAGTCCTTTTTGTAATTGTTCAACCGCAGAATCGTCGATCTCATAATGTAATTGTTCACGGTCGTAAGTTCCGCCATAAAAATGAAGATCATTTTCTACAGGAAATAAAAAGTGCTTTTTTTTGATGGTAATATCATCCGGAAAAGATTCTGAAAGTTTTACCCGAATATGATGGCCTTTGTTTGGAATAACTGTAATATCTGAGAAGTATGGATTTTCTTTCACTGCCATTCCTTCACAAAAAAGAATATTTTTAAACTTAAAATCTTTGTATATTGAATCTGCAGCACTAATTTCTGAATAATTGAATTTTTCTTTGATTAAATTTCCATTATTTTCTAAATAACCCAATAGACCTTCAAAAAAACCTTTAACGTGTAGTCTCGCAGATTGATTCACCTTTCCTGTGAGAAAATCGTTTTTTACTCTATTTAAATGATGAAAATTTTCATCTAAAAAGTTTTTTAAATCATCATTAGCAGATTTTCTGAGCCAAAGTTTTTGCTCATTCTCATCATGAAAAATCCTGTGAATAGGAGATTCAATTAAATAATTTTCATTTGTGTAAGACTCAATTTCTTTTAAAGTTTTTTTTAGAAAGTTTATTTGCTCCTGAGCCAGCCAAAATGTGGTAAACTTTTTAAGCACTACAGGATTAATGATACCTGCAGAAATTTGGGAAGCACTTTTCTTACCTTCTGAGAAAACTACAAATGATTTGTTATTTAAAATTAACTGATGCGCAAAAAATAATGCTGCATAACCATCACCAACAATGATGTAATCGACGTTTTGCATAATAAAAAAAAACCTGAGTAAATGTACTCAGGTTTTTTATAAATATCAAGTGAAATTTAGTAATTCCACATATCATTTTCCATTTGAAGAATCTGATCTTTGATTCTTTGGCTTTCAGCCAACTGCTCTTCAGCATTTCTAGGAATATAATCTTTAATTGTACCATCACCAAGACCATTGGTAGACTTGTAGATGATTGAAGAGAATCTTCTTGCATTGATAATATCATCAAAAGATAAATCTGCAGACGAGTTTGCTCTGTTGAATACATAATTGTTTGCTAAAATATCTCTTGCTTTCGGATAATAAACCCAAAACAAATCGATAAGTTCATCGTTGCTTGCAATAGGTTTACCTTCAGCATCATATACACCTTGAACAGCTGGATCAGGACCCATTGCAGCAATACCAATTGGTCTGTATTTCATCATACCGTCTCTTTTATCGATAAACCACATTCCCATAATTTTCAAAACTTTAACTTTGTCAGTTGTGGTTCTGAAAACATCTGTATACTGTTTCTTTTCTTCTTCTGTAAGTGCTCTTCCAGAATTAAGAATATCAATAGCTGCATTATCTACAACAACTTTTTCAAGTCTTCTTTTGATTGCTTCAGGCGTAAGTTTATCTGAAAAGTTTTCATCATCATAAACTTCTTCAATCTTACCTTCTAACGCTGCATCTAATAAAATCTGATATAAAGATCTTGTAGTTTTAGAAAGCAATCCATTTGGATTATCATAGTAAAAAGGCTGATTAATTTTATCATTTAGGTCAATAATTTCCCAAACCATCATACTTTTTAAGATATCTTTCTCATCTACAAAACCATATTCTAAAGGAGTTACTTTATTGCTAATAACAGTATCACCTACCTTTTTCATATTTTCAGCTCTCATCTGTCTGAATTCTTCCGGAGAAGAGGCATTTAGAATAGTTTGAGAGAATGCAAACCCAGAAGCTAATACTAAAAGACTGCTAATATATTTTTTCATAATAATTGCTATTTAATCTTAAGGAACATTTATAATGATTGGAGTAATTCTCTTAATCGTTTGACCATCCAATCCTTGCGCAGTTGCTTTAATTTCAATAATTGAAACAACATCACCTGATCTAACATTTTTCAATAAACCTGCCGCACCATCTAAAGAGTTACCTTTTACTAACATGGCAGCCCTTCCTGGGATTCTCACCATAAATTCAGTTACATTAAATGTTACAGGGAAATCAAAATCAGGAATTGCAGCTTGTACAATTTGATTCTGAATAGACTGAGCTGGCATTGTAAGAACATTTTGTCCTCTCATTTGACCTTGCGGTGGAGGTACATTTTTAATTCTGTATTCAAATACCTGTGATACTCTCTTACCTGTAGGATCAACACCTGAAAGCGTTAGATTGATTGTATTACCAGTCGTTGGTTTCACATTCCATTTACCTTTTCCAGCACTTGAAACACTTCCACCAGAAGCTGTCAACGATAATTGAGCATTATCTGCACCAAGGATAGATCCTGAAACAGGGTTTTGCAATCCTCTATACATCACATTCATCTTATCAGCAGAAAGTAATAAACCTTGTTCTAGTTTTACTTGTTGAGGACCAGCGATTACATTATAAGTATGCGTGAACGGGAATTGCTGAGCTTTTCCTGAAGCATCTGTTAAAGTAATTACACCACCAATCTTTTTCTCACCAATACCACCTGTATTTAAAGGAAGATAACCTTTACCGTTCTCTTGTCTGCTTACACCACTGATGCTGATTTTGTTACTGTTTGAATAATTTCCTAACATAATAACTGCTTCAGCTTTTTTACCAGCAACTACATCTGTAGGAGCAGAAACAATGGCTTCATAGCTTGTAAACTTAATACTTGCATCAACTTTTTCCTGAAGCATTAACGCCAATGCATCTGACTGTACGTTTCTTGCATCATTCTGAATAATTTCTAAATTTGAAATCGCTGCAATAAGCGGCTGATGATAGAATTTATTCTGAAACCAAGTCTTACCGTTCGGAGATTTTCCAGCAGGGTATTCTGCGATAATAGATTTATTAGCTCTATCAACCAGTTTCTGCAACTGAGCATTTCCTCCGAAATTATCAATGATATATTTTCTTACATCATCCAGTTGCTTTTTAAGTTCTAAAGCTTTGGCTGAAGGAGAATTCTCATCACCTTCTTTAAAGAAATACTCTGTGGTAGCTTCATTATTATTCAAAGCAGAGAAATTCTCACTAACATCCATATCTTTCCCAGTCTCATCTTTGTCGTGGAAGTCAGATTGTTTTTTTAATGTTACTTTAATTTCTTCAGCAGATTTTACCAAACCATCGATTTTCGTTTTCAAACCTTGATACTGAGCCCACGGCTGAGCATAAGTATCTGGAACTTGCTGCGCTTTTGCTTCAAGAGTTTTTTCGAAAATATCTTCATTCTTCTGCTCTGTTAAAAATCTTGTTTCGTTAAGAGCTCTTGTAGAATCATAATATGATCTGATGATTTCAACATCAATGTTTAGGGCCATCATTGCGATGAACACCAAATACATTAGGTTGATCATCTTCTGACGTGGAGTCTGTTTTCCTTTTGCCATTCTTTTTTCTTTAGTTTTTGTTTAAATAATGGTTAAGGATTATGATTTCATAGCAGTTAACATACCACCGTAAACTCTGTTTAGGCTGTTTAAGTTGGTTGTTAAACCTTGTAATTCCTGATTAAATTTCTCAGACTGCTCTGCTGATTTTTGCATATCGTCAACATATTTCTTAGCGAATTCTGATTGTCTCTGACCGTTTTCCAATTGCATTGCATACAAAGCATTCATACTTTCCATGTGTGTAGCAGCTTTGTTTAACTGATCATTGTATTTGTGAGTAGAAGCAGATACGTCAACAGTTTGGTTGATCTGATCTACAGAACTTGAAAACTTGTCAATACCTGTTCTAAGTCTGTCAAACAATTGTACGTCAAGCTTTGCATCCTGAAGCATTTTATCTAACTTCCCTGAAAGAGAGTTTTCCAATTCAGCAAAATGATCACTTGTATTTTTAGCAGAGATATTTGAGTGTAAAGGGTTAGGATTTGCGTGCTTATCCAACAATTCAGGATAAACGTTTTCCCAGTGGTAAGACTCTTCCGCAGCTGGAGGGTCAAACGCAAAAATAATAAAGATAATTGCCTCAGTTACAAGCCCTACTGTAAGAGCCATGTTACCATTAATCGGGCCTAAGGTAATGTGAGTAATTTTAAGCCAAGCTCCAAGAATTACAATTGCAGCACCGAATGAATAGAAGAAATTCATCCAAGCATCTTTAGTCTTAAACATATAAGTTAGTTTTTTTTAAGTTTTAAAATAAATTAATATTGAAAATAGAATCAGTAATTCCTTATCTGTTAACTCTTTTTACTTTAACAGCAGCCTCAGGAATATCCTGTACAGTTCTGAAACCGATATAACTTCTCGCAGAATCTTTGTTTTCCCAATCTCTTCTACCGTTCATCAACATGTAACCCACATCTTTCCAAGAACCGCCTCTTACAGATTTTTTGTTATCTGCTTTAGCTGTAATTGAAGGATTTAAAGTGGACGAGAATCCGTAAGCAGAATTATTATATCCAGAAACAGTCCACTCAGAAACGTTACCCGCCATATCAAATAATCCAAAACCATTTTTCTTGAATTTTTTCACAGGAGCCGTGTAAGTATATGTTCCTTTTACTTCATCTTCCATGTAGCTTCCTCTTTTTGGTTTGAAGTTTGCTAAATAACATCCTCTGTCATCCATTAAATAAGGACCTCCCCAAGGATAATCAGCATTTTCTTTACCTCCTCTTGCAGCATATTCCCATTCCATTTCGTTAGGAAGACGGAACTCTAAAGGTCTTTGTTGTCTTCTTTTTAAGCTTTCGTTGTAATCAGACTTCAATTTTGATCTGAAATTACAGTATGCTCTTGCCTGATCCCAAGTTACCCCTACAACAGGATAATCTTTGTAAGCCTTGTGCCAGAAATACTGCTCAAACAAAGGCTCGTTATAAGTAAAGTGGAAATCATTTACCCAAACTGTTGTATCAGGATAAATTGCAATACTTTCGCTTCTTAAGAAGTTTACACCTCTTTCGTTATCAGCAATCGCAGCTTGCATATCTCCCCACTTATAATTGTATTTTAATTTACTTACGTCAATAAGTCTTTCGCTACCCACTCTGGAAGAAGCTGGTAAATACATAGACTCTAACACTTCAGCATATTCTACATCCGGATATTTAGATGTACTCCAATGTAATGGAATTTTCCAATCTAATCTTTTGCTTGCATCAAAACCATCATCTCTTCCACCTGCTCCTTCAAGATATTCCTGATAAGGTGTAAGGTTTTCTTCTTTTTTAGCTAAATAAGCATAATCACCAATACTCTGACCTCTACCTTTACCGTCGCCTCCTTCTCCGGCAGCTTCAGCAAGCATAGTTCTAGCAATAGAATCTCTTACATAATTAATGAAAACCCTGTATTCTGCATTGGTAGTTTCTGCTTCATCCATAAAGAAAGGAGCTACAGTTACCGTTTTCAAAGGTGCAGTTTCGCCGTTATTGGTAAATGATTCACCGGCCATACCCGCAATAAACGAACCGCCCGGAATTGCCACCATACCATAAGGTCTCTGTGCAACAAATGATTTTGCTTTTTCTCTAGGTATCAATTCTCCTTTTGTTCCTGGCTTCCCTACAGAAGAAGATCCACCACCTGAACAAGATACCGATGCTACCGACGCAGACAATAATAAAAGAAATATCCTTTTCATGTTAATTTTTATAATTAAGCCGTAAATATATAATTTTTTTAAGAAACTTTTAAGATTTTTTTTAGAATAACGAAAAAAATCTAAACTTATTTTATTTCCAAGTACTTTTTACTCTACCGTCACAGATTTTGCAAGATTTCTTGGCTGGTCAACATTTGCCCCTCTGTAGACCGCTATATAATAAGCCAATAACTGTAAAGGTACCGAAGCAACGATTGGAGAGAAGCATTCTGATGTTTCAGGAATTTCAATGACGTAATCTGCCATTTCACTCACCTGTTTATCTCCTTTATTTACGACTGCGACAACCTTACCTTTTCGAGCTTTAATTTCCTGAACATTGCTTACAATCTTGTCATAATGCCCTTTTTTAGGAGCAATAATAACGATTGGCATATTTTCATCGATTAACGCAATTGGCCCGTGCTTCATTTCTGCTGCAGGATACCCTTCCGCGTGAATATAGGAAATCTCTTTTAGTTTAAGAGCACCCTCCAAAGCAGCAGGATAATTGTAACCTCTTCCTAAATAAAGGAAATTTGTTGCATTAATGAAATCTTTAGCAATATGTTGAGTAAGCTCATGAGTTGCTTCCAGAACTTCTTCAATTTTTTTAGGAATAGCATCTAATTCTGAAATGAGACTCATAAATTCAGCATTTCCTAAATTGCCATTATGCTTTCCTAGTTTTAAAGCAATTAAAGAAAGAATCGTTAATTGAGCAGTAAAAGCTTTTGTAGAAGCAACACCTATTTCGGGACCTGCGTGAGTATAAGATCCTGCATCTGTAATTCTTGCAATAGATGAATCTACTACATTACAGATACCGTATATAAACGCGCCTCTTTCTTTAGCCAATTTCAAAGCTGCCATAGTATCGGCAGTTTCTCCTGATTGAGAAATAGCAATTACTACATCTTTATCTGTAATAATCGGATTTCTATATCTAAATTCTGAAGCATATTCTACTTCAACAGGAATTCTTGCAAATTCTTCAATTAAATACTCACCAATTAAACCTGCGTGCCATGAAGTTCCGCAAGCAATAATAATGATTCTGTTTGCATTTTTGAATTTTTCGATATGATCCCAGATTCCGGCCATTTTAATGACCCCTTCATTTACAATAAGTCTTCCTCTCATTGTATCGTGAATAGATTTTGGCTGCTCAAAAATTTCTTTAAGCATAAAATGCTCATAACCACCTTTTTCGATCTGCTCTAAACTTAATTTGAGCTCCTGAATTTCAGGAATTATCTTAGAATTATCTGTAATGGTTCTGATATCTACACCTCCTTCTAAAGAAATGGTTGCCATGTGACCTTCTTCAAGGTAAATAGCTTCTTTTGTAAATTCAACGAAGGGAGAAGCATCAGATGCAATGAAATATTCTTTTTCACCAATACCAATTGCTAAAGGAGAACCTAATCTTGCAACAACTAAAACCCCCGGATAATCTTCATGCATTACAGTAATTGCGTAAGCTCCATAAACCTCATTTAATGCATATCTTACAGCTGTAGGAAAATCTGTTTCAGAATTTAAATCTGTAAAATACTGAATGAGATTAACTAAAACTTCAGTATCAGTCTCAGATTTAAATGAAAACCCTTTTTCGGTAAGCATTGTTTTAATCGTATCATAGTTTTCTATAATACCGTTGTGAACAATAGCAACTTTACCATTATTTGAAATATGCGGATGTGAATTTCTATCGCTGGGAACACCATGAGTTGCCCAACGAGTGTGTCCCATCCCTATTTTTGCTGTTCCTTTTAAATCACTGGCAATATTAGCCAAGTCGTCTACTTTACCCTTAGTTTTTTCAACACTAAAGCTGTTGGCTTCATTTTCCAACACAATTCCGGCACTGTCGTAACCTCTGTATTCTAATCTTCTAAGACCATTGATAACAATATCATAAGCATCTTGAAAACCTGTATAACCAACTATTCCGCACATAATTTAATCAAGTGTTTTTTTAAGTATTTTTAGTTTTATTTTTTTGTTCCGTAAGTTACTCTCAGTTTTATTTCATTCGGGGTAACTGTTGTATCATTGTCTGCATTTGTAGGATCTGAACCAACAAATACTGTTCTTAAAGGTGAAAATGATCTTGATGTGTAAGTATATCCTGCTAAAGCACCAGAAGAATTTGGTAAAAATTGAGCAAGGTCAATTTTAAAATATTTATTACTGTAATTAACATTAGTAGTAGATTCTACGATGTCTTTAAGAGACTGGGTTACTGTAAAATCATAATAGGCAGGGTTTTTATCTGTATCATATGCTCTTACTGGAATAAATGTAGTTCCCAATGACGTATAATCTGATGTAAAAGCCGTAGTTTCTTTTCCGTCTGTTCCTTTATCCCTCTGTACAATTGTAAAATCAGAACTAGCCGGTTTGGGATAAGTGTTTGACCAAGTAGATTTATCGGTATAAATTCTGATTTTAGCACTTATAATTGCCGCTTTGTTGGTTTGATACAACTCTTTAAGCTTATCAATAGTAGCGACCGGGAATTTTACGCCAATCGAATTTCCACCCATCCCTTGAGCATATAGTTTTAAATCTCCGGTTGTAGTATTTCCGTTAGCATAGGTTTGAATTGCAGCTCCTGCTCTATCATACTCGTAGTAACCAGAATGCATATTTGATGCTTTTAAGTCGAAAGCATATTTCGTCTGAGGTCTTGTAGTTGCACCATTAGAATCAACCAAATCACTCTTATAGTACATGATTAATTCCATATCATTCGGATAAATCTGGAATAAGTAACCATCATTATTATTTACCGAAACTTTCAATCCTCTGAAATGTCTGATAAAGTTTGAAACATCACTCAATTCAGGTTGCCCTTTTTTATTAATAATTTTAGATTGAAAAACAGAATTTGACAATTTAATTCTCACCGCAGGTGCTGCAGAAGTAAACAATGCTGAATTATCAGAATCTTTTGTAATGGTAACTGAGCTTGCATTACCATCTGCGATTTCTTTTGAACCTAAAAGATCAGTATATGTTGCAAACTTCTTGTTAGAATACACAATATCATTAAAGCCATTCATAAAATCTGAAACTTCATGTACTTCAAGTGTAAGACTTTTCTTAGCTTTTCCAAATTTCGTAATAGGATATGTACTTACCACTTTTTTTGCATCTACATTTCCATCAGGATATATGTAATTCTCATCTGTTGTAGTTGCTTTAAGTGAATCTGTACGATAAACAGGCTTCACCACCAAAACAACAGAATCTACAACAGCATTAGTTCCAAAATCAGGATTATAAGTTGCCAATCTTACCTGAGTAAAATAAGATGCTCTCTGCATCCCAAACTGATTTTCATTAAAAGCACCCAGAACTGCTCTGGAAGAGGTAGAACTTGAACTTATCAAATCTAAAAGCTTAAAGGCATCAGATCTTATTGAATCGTTATTTTTGATATTATACGCAATAAGATCGTAGGAAGACTCAACTCCATTTGCTGCACCATCCAAAAATAATTGCTCGCCCAGAGAGTCCGGATCTGGTTCACAATTATAAACCAATGCACTACCCATAACCATTAAAGAAAGGATAGCGAAAATTTTTCTAATATTATAAATCATCAAAATGTATATTAATATAGTTTACTGATAGATTCTACATCCAAATATTCAGACTTTGAAGTAGAAGTTTCGTTAAATGCCTTATCAAGCTCGCCATTCAGGAACTCATCACCTTTTACCACTTCGTCAACGTAATTCATACTTTCAATCACGAAACTTTCGAAGCTAGGGTTAGTTAACGCATTTAAATCTGAAATATTATCGAATTTTAATTTCTCACCCACATTTCTGGCTAAAGGAGCATCCTTCTCATTATATAATGAAAGAACAATTTTAGCGTCTTTGAAGTAAGTATCAGATTTGTAGTAAGTTTTAAGATAAATAGGAACGAAAGAAGACATCCACCCATTCAAATGAATAACATCCGGAACCCAGTTTAGTTTTTTAATCGTTTCAATCACACCACGCGCAAAAAATATCGCTCTTTCGTCGTTATCTTCAAATGCCGCTCCTTCATCATCAAAATAATATTGTTTTCTTTTAAAGTACTCATCGTTATCAATAAAATAAACCTGAAGTCTTTCACCCGGTAAAGAAGCTACTTTAATAATTAAAGGCTGATCTAAATCGTTAATAATAATATTCATTCCCGAAAGGCGAATCACCTCATGAAGCTGAAACTTTCTTTCACTTATCTGTCCGAATCTTGGCATAAAAACTCTTACATCATTGCCTTCTTGGTGCATTTTAAATGCCATTTTATTTACCACCGCTGCTAAATTTGTATCTTCCTGGTAAGGGTACATCTCTGTGGTAATGTACAGTATTTTCTGATTGGGCATATAATTTTTTATATAATTTTAGATAATGCTTTAATTTGCAAAATTACGAAAAAACATTCAACATTATTCTAATTAACATTTTTTTACGATAGTTGTTGACATTAATGTAATAAAACTAAAAATGAATCCTTTAATATTTAGTATTTTTGAATTGTTATTAAAATAAACTATGGAAGTTCTAAAAAATAAAAAAACGCTTCAGGATTTCATTGAAAGACAGAAAGAAATGGGCAAAAAAATAGGTTTTGCACCAACAATGGGCGCCCTGCATGACGGGCATCTTTCTCTATATGAAGCAGCGAGAAAAGAAAATGACTTGGTAATTTCTTCAATTTTTGTTAATCCCACCCAGTTTAACAACGCTGAAGATTTAGAAAAATATCCAAGAGACCTCAATCGAGACCTCTCAATTCTTGAAAATTCAGGTTTAGTAGATGCTGTTTATCTTCCAGAGGTTGAAGATATTTATCCTGAAAAAACTGAAAGCCAACATTACAATTATGATGGATTGGAAAACGAGATGGAAGGAAAATCACGCCCGGGACATTTTGACGGGGTTGGAACCGTGGTTGAAGAGCTTTTCAGACAGGTAAAGCCGGATAACGCTTATTTTGGAGAAAAAGATTTCCAGCAACTGATGATTATTAAAAAAATGGTTGAGAAAAAGCAGCTTCGTATAAATATAAAAGGAGTAGATATTTTCAGAGCCAAAAACGGGCTAGCTTTAAGCTCCAGGAACCAACGTTTGACGGAACAAAGAAGAGATGATTCTAAAATTATTTTTGAAACATTAATCAGAGTTAAAGATGAGTTTAAAGATAAGTCTGTATCTGAGATAAAAGAGAGAGTAAATGAAATTTTCAGCAATCAGGAAAATATGGAATTGGAGTATTTTCTGATCGCTGATGAAAACACATTAAAAGAAATCAGCATAAAAGAAAACGGAAAGTCTTACAGAGCATTTATTGTGGTAAATGTAGACGGTGTGAGACTGATTGACAATATGCATTTGGACTGACATAAAAAATCAAAGGCTTCCTAACGGAAGCCTTTGAACACCAAATCACAAAATATTAATATGAAAAAAATTTACTTTTCAGTAAACTTGTGACCCGGCTGGGATTCGAACCCAGGACCCATACATTAAAAGTGTATTGCTCTACCAGCTGAGCTACCGAGTCGGTCACATAAAATTAATGACGACAAATATAAAATTATTTTTATATAATATCAACTATTAATTGAATATTTTTTGCAGTGCCTGCGACTGGATTCGAACCAGCACATCCTTAGGAAACCACCCCCTCAAGATGGCGTGTCTACCAATTTCACCACGCAGGCAAAAAAAATTACAAATCTGTAAGATTTTTTGCTAGTGACCCGGCTGGGATTCGAACCCAGGACCCATACATTAAAAGTGTATTGCTCTACCAGCTGAGCTACCGAGTCGGTCACTTTATTATCAAGTTTCAGTGTTAAGTAATGTCCCTTGTTTTTAGTGGTGCAAAGATAGGGCTTTTTTCATTATCTCAAAACTTTTTCGCAAATTTGTTTAAAATAAATTCATGATAATTTCACTGGTAGGATACATGGGAAGTGGCAAATCTCACATTTCCAAAATATTAAGCGATAAAATAAATTTCAAGTTAATTGACCTGGATAAAGAAATTTCCAGACGAAATAAGTTAACAATCTCTGAAATCTTCGATAAGAAGGGAGAAATTTACTTTAGAAAACTAGAAAGAGAAACTTTGGAAGAGATTTTGGCAGCTCAGGAAAACATCGTTCTGAGCTTGGGAGGCGGAACTCCGGCTTATTATAATAACATGGAAATTATTAATAATAATTCAAAAAGTATCTTTTTGAGAGCTTCAATCGAAACTTTATCGGAAAGAATTTTAAAACAAAAAGAAAAAAGACCGCTTATTGCAAAAATTTCTGATGAAGATTTACCCGAATTTATTGCAAAACATCTATTTGAACGAAATGTTTTTTACAGTAAAGCGCAATTCAGCATTAATACAGATAACAAAAATCCTGAAGATATTATCAACGAGATAACAGAAAAACTCTATCTCTAGAGTTTTTCTGTCTTAAATCTGTTTTTAATTAATCTTCTTTTTCAGAATCACTTCCGTCTTCGCCAAAGAAATCATCCCAATCTGTAAAATCTGCGGTGACATCATTTTCCACATAATCATCCATATCACGCCGGTCTTTCTTGGTAGGTCTTCCTTCGCCTCTGTTTCTGTAATATTCCTGAGACATCTTGCGCATCATTAATTGCTCATACTGATCTTTATCGGTAACATCTTTGATGTGAAGCGGAACTAATTTAGCGCCAATTCTGCTTTTAGGAATCTGAATGACTTTAATTTTATATTCAATCTGGTTTTTACGAATTTTAATAACATCTCCTTCTTTCACTTCTTTTGAGGACTTCACGACCGATGCTCCGACAGAAACTCTGTTCTTTTTTATTTCATCCGCAGATACCGATCTTGTTTTATAAAAACGAATACTCCACAAAAATTTATCTATTCTCATAATTTTTTATACTTTTGTCGTTATATTATTTGTAAAGTAATTAAAGTTTTTTAAATGAAAAAAATATTTTTGTATATCCTTGCAGGATCATTGTGTTTCGCAGCTTGTAAAAAGGATGATGAAGTGGAAACTTTCGTAGAACCGGAAGATATCAATGTAAGAAACTCTTATGATGAGCAGGCTATTCAGAAATTCATGGATAACAACTACTTAGATTCTAAGGGAAATATAAAAGCTTTCAGTAGCACAGATACTTCTGATGACAATGAGAAAAAGCTTTCTCAGTTAAGTCCTGTTACACTTCCTTCAGGAGTTATTTATATTAAAAGAGATGGAGCTCAACCTAATCCGGGAGTAGCAATTAATACAGATTCAAACTCAACTACAGCAAGCCTTATCAAAACAATGATAAGATCAAACTATTATCTTGCTACAGATACAGATGGAAACGTTTCGCTATCTTTATACGGAAGTCTGAATAATACACTTGATAGCAGCGGATCTCCTTTAACAGACCCTAGATATTATTATGTAAAAAAATCTGTTTTGGATGCTGCAACAACAGATATTGCTAAACAAAGAAGTTATTATGAAATCCCTGGTTTTAAAGAGGGACTGAAATACTTTAATGGATTTCAAAATCTTCCAAACAGCGATTTACCAAATTTACAGGGTGTGATAATCGTTCCATCTAAAGCTGCATTTGCAAGAAATGAAAATTATTACGGACTTAAAAACATAACCTTTGTCTTTAATTTCCAAATTTACAATACAGAAACAAGACCTGCAGATTTACAATAATCTTAATTTAGATATAAAAAACGGCTTCAAAATATTTTGAGGCCGTTTTCGTTTTTATTTGTCTGCTTATCTCACATTTCCAAGAATATCCGGAAAATATGTATCTGAAAGATGTTCAAATTCATCACCTCTCATGAACATGGATGCGTCGACTTCCTCGTAAGAATTTCTTCCTGCTGCTGCAATTAATTCATTACAAGTATGAAGTGTATTTTTATGAAAATGATATACTCTCTCCGCTTTATCGGTAACATCTAGTCCTTTTATCAACATTTTATCCTGAGTCGCAACACCGGTCGGACAATTGTTATTATTACATCTCAAAGCCTGAATGCAACCCAAAGCAAACATAAATCCTCTCGCATTATTGCACATATCGGCTCCCATTGCAACCGCCCTCAGAATATCTAAACTTGTCAAAACTTTCCCGCTTGCAATTACTCTTAATTTATCTCTTAAATTATAATTTCTCAGCGTTCTATTAACGAAAATCAAGGCTGGTTCTAAAGGCATTCCTACTCCATCAGAAAATTCCGGAGGTGCAGCTCCGGTTCCTCCTTCTGCGCCGTCAATTGTAATAAAATCAGGATAGATTTTCAAAACATTCATTTGCACACAAATATCTTCAAACTCTTTGGTATCGCCAATACATAATTTAAATCCGACAGGTTTTCCACCTGATAATTCTCTTAATTGCTGTACAAAATGTAACAATCCTGCGGCATCCGAAAAAGAAGAATGCGAAGGCGGAGAAACAATTGTAAGACCAGGTTGCACGTGACGGATTTTCGCAATTTCCGGTGTATTTTTCACGCCTGGTAAAACTCCTCCATGACCTGGTTTGGCACCTTGAGATAATTTAATTTCAATCATTTTCACACTGGGTAGTGTAGAATATTTTGTAAACAGTTCAGGATTAAATTTTCCTTCTTCATCTCTGCAGCCAAAATATCCTGTCCCGATTTGCCAGCAAAGATCACCGCCTTCCAAATGATGCGGAGAAATTCCACCTTCACCTGTATTATGATAGAAATTTCCTCTTTTTGCACCTCTGTTTAAAGAAATCTGAGCTCTGTCACTCAACGCCCCAAAACTCATTGCTGAAATATTAAATAATGATGCATGGTAAGGTTGTGTACATTGTTCACCCCCTACCAAAACTCTCGGAAGCTCTTCTTTTGGAGATTTAGCATAAATAGAATGCTTAATCCCTTCATATTTTCGGTGATTGACTTCTAATTGAGTTCCAAAAGGAACGGTATCGCTTAAATTTTTCGCCCGTCTGTAAACTGCCGAACGCTGATTTCTGGGAAAAGGCTTTCCATCGGTTTCTCTTTCAATGAAATATTGCTGCATTTCAGGAGAAATACCCTCAAAAAAATACCTGAAATATCCTAAAACAGGAAAATTTCTTAAAATTGCGTGTTTACTTTGATAAGCATTGTAAACACCTAGAGCATAAATAGTCGCTAAAAGTGTAGGAATCCAATAATGCGCTTTGATCAGCAATGACACCGCCAAGGTCGCCAATACCAATACAATTCCCCAAGATAAAAATTTATCTCTCATAAGAATGTAGATTTAAAAATGTTAATGAATAAATTTAGTAGAAATTTAGCAGAAAGACTAAGCTTTTGCTAAAAAACTCTCGTAAGAAGAATGCACAGAAACCGTGCCATCCGGCAGGATTTTTTCTAATTTTAAACATTCAATCTGATTAACAGAAGATTGATCAAAATCTTTTTGCACTCTCACATAGTTTTCGGTGAAGCCAAACATTTTTCCGTCTTTATCTTCGTGTTCCCAAAGTACAGGAAGAGTTTTCCCAAGCTGGTTTTGATAAAATGCCATCTTTTTCTTTTCAGATAAGATTCTGAGCATTTTATTGCGTTTTTTTCTTTCAGGAATCGGAACAACGCCTTCCATACCAACAGCCTCTGTATTTTCTCTTTCAGAATAGGTGAATACATGAAGATAAGTTATCGGAAGATTATTCAGAAAATTATACGTTTCCATAAATAATTCTTCAGTTTCTCCCGGAAAACCTACAATTACATCCACCCCAATTGCTGCATCGGGCATTACTTCACGAATTTTATTGACTCTGTCGCTGTATAGTTTCGTTAAATAACGACGCTTCATTTTTTTCAGTAAATCATCGCTTCCCGATTGTAAAGGAATATGAAAATGCGGAACGAAACTTTTGCTTTTAGAAACCAATTCGATGCTTTCGTCTTTTAAAAGATTCGGTTCGATGGAAGAAATACGGATTCTTTCAATCCCTTCAACTTCATTCAATTCTGAAATTAAATCTAGAAAAGTATGTTCGTGTCTTTTATTTCCAAATTCTCCTTTACCATAATCCCCAATATTTACACCGGTTAAAACAATTTCTCTGATGTCTTTCGCAGCAATTTCTTTGGCATTTTTTATCACATTCTCGATGGTGTCTGAACGTGAAATTCCTCTTGCTAACGGAATCGTACAATAGGTACATTTGTAATCGCAACCATCCTGAACTTTCAGAAAAGCTCTGGTTCTGTCGCCAATAGAATAACTTCCGATGAAAAAATCGGTTTCTTCAATCTCACAAGAATGTACAACCCCTTCACTTTCAGATTTTTCTAAATCATCAAGATAACTTAGAATATTGAATTTCTCTTTGGCACCCAAAACCAAATCAACACCGGTAATTTGTGAAATTTCTTCGGGTTTTAGCTGAGCATAACATCCAACCACCACCACCAAACCTTCAGGATTGGCTTTCATCGCTCTTTTTACGTGAAGTTTACATTCACGGTCTGCATTTTCGGTAACCGAACAGGTATTGATGACATAAATATCTGCTTTCTCATCAAAACTCACCTTATCATAACCTGCATCTGTTAATTGACGGGCAATAGTAGAAGTTTCCGCAAAATTTAATTTGCAGCCAAGAGTATGGAATGCGGCAGTTCTGTGAAAGTGAGACATTTATTGATACTGAATTTTGTGGGTGCAAAGATAATCAATTTAATATGAATAGTAAATTGATTGAATCTATTGTTTGTATTCATCATAAATTTCCGGATTGTGAAAATTTATCTTTCATTTCAGAATTAAAATCATCAGATTTATTTCTTGCAATGGAGAGCGTTTTCCAATCTTCATCTTTCATCATTTTAGCGATAAAAACAATCTGTCCGACATGATAAGGATAATGTGCCAACTGACGAAAAACCGCATCAATTACAGAATGTGCCTCGTTTCGGATATAAATTGTTGATTGCAGATTTTCATCATTAATTTGTTTCAAAGCATCGAAAAGATACTTCCAGCCTTTTTCCCAATAGTCTAAAACCTCAGCTTTCGTTTTAAAAGTATTAATGAATTCTTCATCTCTGTTTCGCCAGGATTTTTCGCCGTCTTCTGTCAGAAAATTTGTCCATCTTGATAACATATTTCCAGCAATATGTTTTACAATAATGGCAATTGAGTTGCTTTCTCCATTGAATTGCCAAAAAATATGCTCATCTGAAAGCTGCTCAAACGACTTGTCACCAAGCATTTTGTAATACTCAAAACGTTTTAAAAATAAGTCTTGCATTTTATTTTATTTAAAACCAATTTAGCATTTTTAACGTATATGATTGTAAATTGCAGCCTATGAATTGTAAGATAAGCCATTTTATGCAGGATTTGAACTCCTTAAATCTTCAGGAACTTGAAAAATGGTTTAATGATGAAACTGTAATCTGGATTCCGCCCGCTAAAGAAGTTTCAGGAAAAACCCGTATTTTGGCATTATTCAGAGCTATTTTCAGACGATATGAAAAAATCGAATGGAATGTTTCTGAAATTTTCAATTTGGGAAATGATAAATATTTTTATTTAACTGATTCTTTAGGAAATCTTTCCGGAAGAGATTCATACAGAAATCAAATTTGTACAATCATACAGTTTTCTGAATCTGGAAAAATTCTCTATTTATCTGATTATTTCAAAGATACTGAAGCATTCAGCTAAAAAAAGCCATCTCTTTTGGAAATGGCTTTTACTATATTAAAATATTCAAAATTACTCTCTGTTTTTTACTAATACCCAACCTGTATATTTAATTGGTGTACCTTTTTTATCATTTTCATTCCATGAAACAGAATACCAGTAACTTCCTGTAGGAACTTTCTTGTTTGCTGACGTTCCGTCCCATTTATAATTATTGAATTTATCTGCCTGGAAAATCCTGTTTCCGTATCTGTCAAAGATATTAAAGGTTAAATTTTGTTTATTTGCTAAAGCCGAATAATCGATAACGTCATTAATTCCGTCTCCGTTCGGAGTAATCACATTAATAAGATTCGGAACAACAATACCAATTTCCATCGGTTCACAATCATAAGAATCTTTTACATAAATCTTATGATCGCCTCGTTTCATATTTGTAAATACATTAGAATCCTGCCAAGCAACTCCATCCATTGAATATTGGTAAGGAGCTGTTCCTCCGTTCACATTAACTGTAGCCGTTGCATTAGAAATATCAACACTTGTAATCACAGGTTGTTCTGAAGGATAAACTTTTACCATTTGAAGAGCAATACAATCGCCGGTTTTTAATTTTACCCAATAAGTTCCGACACCAACACCAGAAATAATTTGAGTTGTCGCTCCGGTACTCCACTCATATCCGCTGAATCCTGATCCTGCATCCAAAGTCGTTCTGTCTTCTATACAAATTGTTTTATCTTTCAAAACTGTAGAATACACCAGAGGAATAACTTCCAGCGTAATTTTTGCAATACCAAAACAACCGTTCGCATCGGTTACTCTTACATAAACAATTGCATTTGGAGAGATATAATTTGTGAAAGGCAATATTTGGTTTGTATCATTTGTGGCATCAGCTAGAGACGGGTAATATTTTTTTGTTGTTCCGGCTTGTGCAGTTACATTCGCTGTTGTAAGATTAAAGGAAGCTGTTTTCAGATCCGGATCTATTGTACAAAATCTTAAAGTAGCGTCATTTACGACAACTTCAGGATAAAAACTAAGTGTAATTACTGCCGTATCTGAACAACCATCACCGGTTTTTACCAAAGCATAAACCGTTCCTTCCGCAGACTGATGCTGATTAGGATTAGAAATTTGCCCTGTTCCTGCGTTTAAATTTGCCAATGAAGGATAATATGTGGTGGTAACAGTTAACGAGCCTGTATAAATATTTGCTGTTGTTAAATTAAAGATCCCTTGTCCTTGTTTATTATTATTACAGGCAAAGATCGTTACGTCATTTGCGGTGATATTTCCTAATTTAAATTTAAATGCACCAATTTGTCGGCAAGAATTAAGGGCATTATTTGGATTTGCAGGATCTTCATAATGAATACTGTAATAATAAGTTGTTGCTGTATTTACAATGATAGGTGCGGTAATCGGGCTTGCTCCCGAAAGTGCATTATTTTGAGTTGTATGATAAGAAATCGTAAAGTTTGGGTTTCCATTTAAAATTCCTGCACTTAATGTACTGAAATCAAACAAAGCAGGACTTGAGCAAATAAGAATCTCACGAGGATCTGCAGGATTTACAGCAGGAATTCCCGGAGGAACAAATGGGTTTGGCTGCAGTGCAGGGTTTGTAAAAGGTGACGCTAAAGTTGCCGTTCCGCCCCAAGTTAAAGAAAATGGAGCTGTTGTTGTACTTCCCGCTCCTACCCAATTGTCTATAAATAGATAATAAGTTTGTCCTGCAACAACATCTAAATACTGACAGTAAGGAGTTGCGGAACCTCCTGTTGCACTTATCACAGTACTCGTCATATTCATACCGGTAGAAGCTCCCACACCAATTACGGTTGCTGCATTACAGCGGATAGGTGAACCAAGGTTTCCGCAAACTGCATTAGGACCAAAAATAGCCCAATCATAATCTGCTCCGGAATTGGTAGGAACTAAATCAAATGTAAGCGTTCCACTTGTTGCAATGGTGATTTTGTACCAAATAGAATTATGTTCTCCAGAAGTGATACAGTCACCAATTGTTTCACTTACCAAACCTACGCCTGTAGGATTGTATGTTATACTGGAATTTCCGCAAACTGCTAAAGCTGTTGCGCAATCTGCTTGTGAATAAAATGTCTGAGAAATACAAAAAAGAATAAAAAGTAGAGTTTTTTTCATGTCTAATTTGGTTATTAAGTTTAAAGTCATTCAAATATAGCAATTTTTAATTAAAATCACCAAATATTGACAAAATGAAAAAATTTAGCAACGAAAAACTTATTTAATTAAATTTTTTACACCAAATCTACAAAACTACTTAATACTCGTTATATTACCACAAAGATTTTCGAGGTGGAAAATCTTATGAAAAGGACTTTTTACTTCATGTAAATGTTCTTTATCCTGAATGAAAGTATATCGTGATGCAATAGAATTCATATCCGAAACAATAACCAACCAACACTCATCAACAGACGTGTCATAGTAAGGAAATTTCTCATTCTTTTTTTCAATCAGTTCTAAAATTTTCTCAGAACACAATTCATCAAAAAGATTCATATTATACTCATGAGTAATAAAAACATTTCTGCGGTGGAAAGATTTTCTGATGGATTTTACACAACCAAAAGGCTTTGCTTTTTTAATGCTTTTATAAATATTCAAAATAATTTCCTGTTGGTTTTCGAGAGAATCAAACTTGATGCTGTGGTGGAATTCTAAAAAATAAACACCACGATATTTCGTAGTGTCTTCCTGTTCCAATAATATTTCTGCCTGACGGAAAATTTTGTTTAAATTGCTTTCCATCTTTTTCATTTCAAGATGGTTGATCACTTCGGTTAACTCGATTCCTATTTTTTTGTCGTTGAGCTTGGCGATAAAGTCAGGACTTTCGCAGGTAAAATTTTCAAAGGTAACTTCCGGAAAATGATGCATAAAAGAATTAAGCAACAAAATTTCCGTTTTTTTCTTATACTTTTCGCGGTCATGAAGCTTTGATTCATCTATTTTACGATGATACTTTTCTATCGGCTTTTTTTTCAAATGCCGGTTGAGATAGTACAAACTGAGACTTTTGATCAAGTCTTCATCCGAAAATGCTTTTTTCATGTTGCCTTTTTTTAAGATTAATAATGACACATGGTTTTCACGGCTGGTTCGAAAGTTTTTGATTATCAAAAATTTACGTATTAAATATATGAAATTAAAGAATACGTTTACGTAAAAAGAAAAAATTTAAACTTCATTTAATATTTAATTCTTCATTTGAATTTTTATCTTTGAATAAACATCTGACAACAAAATAGAGAAGCTGTTTAAATAAAAAGTAAACATTCAATAAAGATGAGTAACTTTATATAGTAGGCATAGTTTTTTCAATACTGTCTTTGGATTAAAAAATTAAAATTTAACAATAACACACACTAATGGATTTTAAAAATTTTCAGATGCCTTTCAGCATCAACCCAAAATACTCTAAAAAAGTTGCGTATTTTTCAATGGAATTCGCCTTAGAGCAGGTTTTAAAAATCTATTCTGGCGGACTTGGGTTTTTGGCAGGTTCTCACATGAGAAGTGCCTATAATTTAAACCAAGATCTTATCGGAATCGGAATTCTATGGAAATTCGGTTACTACGATCAGGCAAGAAATCATGATCAGACTTTGCAACCGACATGGACAAAAAAAATGTACAGTTTTCTGGAAGATACCGGAATGAAGTTTCAAATTGAAATTCACAGCGCACCGGTTTGGGTAAAAGTCTGGTATCTAGATCCCGAAATTTTCAACACGGCACCAATGTTTTTCCTTTCAACTGATGTTCCGGAAAACGACCATATTTCAAAAACAATCTGTCACAGATTATACGACGCCAACGAATCGACGAAACTGGCCCAATATATTTTACTTGGAAAAGGCGGTGCAAAACTTCTGGATGAAATGAATATCGAAAGAGACATCTATCATCTGAATGAAGCTCACGGACTTCCCGCTGCGTTCCATTTACTGAAAAAATATAACGGAAACATTCAAAAAGTAAAAGAAAAACTGGTTTTCACGACACATACTCCTGAAGAAGCCGGAAATGAAAAACACAACCTGAAATTATGCTACGATATGTCTTATTTTTCAGGTTTTAGTATGGAAGAAGCGAAGCAGATTGAAGGTTCGGATGGCGAATTATTCAATCATTCACTTTGTGCTTTAAAAATGGCAAGAATTGCGAATGGCGTTTCACAGCTTCATGGTGAAGTTTCACGGGCAATGTGGAGCAAATATCCCGGTATTTGCGAAATAAAATCAATTACCAATGCTCAGGAATTCAAATATTGGGGTGATAAAGAATTATACAATTCTAAAGACGAAAACAACGATACTCTTTTCGACTACAGAAAGAAAATTTTAAAGAAAAGATTATTCAAAATTGTCGCAGATCAAACCGGAAATTTATTTGATCCAAATGTTTTCACTATCGTTTGGGCAAGACGATTTGCCGGGTATAAAAGAGCAGACTTGCTTTTACACGATAAAGAAAGATTCAGAAAGTTATTAAATAATCCAAAATATCCGGTGCAGATTATTTGGGCGGGAAAACCTTACCCGATGGATTATTCTTCGATTTCTATGTTTAATGTTTTGGTTGAGGAAAGTAAAAATCACAAAAATATGGCGGTTCTTACGGGTTATGAACTTTCACTAAGCAAATCTTTGAAACAGGGTTCAGATTTATGGTTAAATAATCCAAGAGTTCCGAGAGAAGCTTCAGGAACTTCAGGAATGACCGCCGCAATGAATGGTTCTATCAATCTTTCAACAGATGATGGCTGGATTCCTGAGTTTGCAAAACATGGAGAAAACGCTTTCGTGGTTCCAAAAGCAGATTATTTAAACATGAGTATTTACGAACAGGATAATTATGATTTGAATAAACTATATGAAATTTTAGAAAATGAAATTCTTCCGACCTACTACGATCAGCACGATAAATGGAGAAAAATCCAGCATAATTCGATGAAAGACGTGAAAGATAATTTCAACAGTGATAGAATGGCAGATGAATATTACAGCATCATGTATAACAAATAAAAACAAAAACCGTGAAATTGATTTCACGGTTTTTGTTTTTATCATTTTAAGATTTTAAAGTAGAAACCCCAATTTCGTAAACATCTGCATGTTTCAAATATTTCGAGCGTTCTCTCGATGTTACAGATTCTAGATGATCATTTTTAATAACAATTATCGGATCTTCTGCATTTTCAATTTCAAAACTGGCAAAATATCTCTCTTCAGGGCCTGTTTTATCCTGATTGGCTTTTATTTTCTGAAGTTCATCTGCGTATTGTTTAAAACCGGGATCAGAAGAATGAATAAATTTATATTCCGGCCCTGCTTCTACATGATAATGTAGTTTTTTTTCAATTAATCCAGCTTCATCAGTCAGTTGAGGATTATCATTTCCGTCTTTAAAAGCCACTTCTACCAACTTTCCGCCTTCGTTTTGACTGTAATTTTCAGCTTCGTTAAAATTAGAAAATCCAGTAAAAATGATTTGATCTTCCAATTCATAACGGTTTAATTTTTTGTTGTCTTCTTTCGTTTCCATAATTAATTTCTTTGATGAAAAACAATATTCAATTTTTTTGCCAAAATACTTCCGATATAGCTTTTTAAATTTGGTTTAATAAAATTATTATCTTTGGATTTCTTTAAAATTCGAAATGAAAAAATTCATACTTACCCTTTCAGTTCTTGCTGCATTTCAAAGTATTTCTGCGCAGGAAATTACATTAGATAAAATATATTCAGGATATTACCGTGGAAAAGGCATTGCCGGAATCACTTCTATGAAAAACGGTGAAAATTATCTGGTTATCGAACAAGGCGGAATCGCAAAATATTATTACAAAACCTCCCAAAAAGAAGGCAATCTGGTTGACGGAAATTTCGAAAGCTATGAATTTTCTGATGATGAAGCTAAAATTTTACTTTTAAAAGAAAGCCAGCCGATTTACAGACATTCTTTTTTAGGAAAATATGACATTAAAGATTTAAAATCAGGAAAAACGGTTAGTCTGAATGAAGGAAAAGCCGTTCAGGAACCGAGATTTTCACCGGATGCCACGAAAATTTCTTTCATTGTTGATAACAATTTGTTTTATCAGGATTTAAATTCAGGAAAGATCACTCAGATCACAGAACACGGCGTAAAAAATAAAGTATTGAACGGTTTGGCAGACTGGGTTTATGAAGAAGAATTCGGCCATGCAAGATTATATGAATGGACGAAAAATTCTGCTGACATTTTATTTGTAAAATTAGTTGAAACTGATGTTCCTGAAATCTACATTCCAATTTATGGAAAGTCGCTTTATCCTACTGAAATGCGTTACAAATATCCGAAAGCCGGAGAAAAAAACTCGGTAGCTTCTGCACATATTTATCATTTGGCAGACGGGAAAAAGACGAAAGTTAATTTAGACAGTTTTAAAAATTATTACATTCCGAATGTGATTCAAACTTCAAATCCGGATGAAATTGTTTTGATTACTTCACAAAGAACGCAGAATGCTTCTGATGTTTTAAAAGTAAATACAAAAACAGGTCAGACAACAAAACTGTTTACGGAAAGCGACGACAAATGGATTGATACAGACAATGTTACTCTAGAATTTTTAGAAGACAATTCTTTCCTGTGGGCATCTGAAAGAGACGGTTTCCGCCATCTGTACTGGTATGATAAAGACGGAAAACTGAAAAAACAGGTTACGAAAGGAAATTGGGAAGTAACAGAATATTACGGTTACAATCCTAAATCTCAAGAGATTTTTGTTCAGACTACAGAAAAAGGAAGCATTAATAAAGTAGTTTCTAAAATCAATATTCAGACCGGAAAATCTCAGTTGATTTCTAATACAGATGGAAATAACTCGGCAAATTTCAGCAAAAACTATAATTACTTCATCGAAACTTCTTCTACAGCTGCAAAACCATACACTTTTGTACTGAAAGACGGCAATGGAAAACAGTTGAAAGAACTTCAGAATAATGATGACCAGCTTAAAAAATTACAATCTGATAATTTTTCAGTAAAAGAATTCATTACGATTCCAAATGCAGCAGGAGACCAGATGAACGCTTGGATTATTAAGCCTAAAAACTTTGATAAAAACAAGAAATATCCTTTGTTCATGTATCAATATTCCGGACCAGGATCTCAACAGGTTGCCAATTCGTGGGACAACGGAAATGCACTTTGGTTTGAAATGCTGGCTCAGAAAGGGTACATCATTGCATGTGTTGACGGTCGTGGAACAGGTTATAAAGGAGCAAAATTTAAAAAAGTTACGTTTAAAAACTTAGGAAAATACGAAATAGAAGACCAAATTACAGCTGCAAAATGGTTTGGAAATCAATCATATATCGACAAATCAAGAATAGGAATTTTCGGATGGAGTTTTGGAGGTTACATGGCGAGTTTAGCTTTAACAAAAGGAGCTGATGTTTTCAAAACAGGAATCGCTGTAGCACCCGTTACAAACTGGAGATATTATGATTCTGTTTATACAGAAAGATTTTTATTGACACCACAGGAAAATCCGGCTGGATATGATGATAATTCTCCGACAACGTATGCGAATTTATTGAAAGGAAAGTTCCTTTTAATACACGGAACCGCCGATGACAACGTACATTTCCAAAATTCTATGGAATTTTCTGAAGCTTTGATTCAAAACAAAAAACAGTTCGAATTCATGGCTTATCCTGATAAAAACCACGGAATTTACGGTGGACAAACAAGACCGCAATTGTACCAGAAAATGACAAATTTTATTTTGGAGAATTTGTAAGGAGATGGATGTTGGAAGATGGATGCTGGAAGTAAAAAATCACTCAGAATTTGAGTGATTTTTTTATTTTCTGGATTTCCATTGTTCTGGATTTCTGGAAGTATGAAAAACGGAATATATTTCAATTATTTTTTTTCTTCATTGTAGAAATAGTGAATTCCAAACGGAAATTTTTTTAAGTATGCAATTCTAAAATTTTCATATCTGATTTCACAAACTAAAGGATTTTCTGAAATGTATTTTACTTTTTCTTTGAAATCGCTTAAGAATAGCCGGATTAGTTTCTTATTTCTTTCGTTATACCAATCAGCAATCTGTGTTAAATCGAAATCAGCATTTTCAGTAATAACCACTTTAGTTTTTTTCATTCAATAATTTTTTCTCAAAATTTTCGATAAAATCATCAAATTCAAGAAGTGATTCAGGATTTTCTTTTGCATATTGCATTCTTCTTCTCACCTCTTCTTTTTGCCATTCGGGAACTGAAAAATCTTCTTCTATTGTGATAGAAATAGGTTTCTTTTTATATGCAGCTTTTATACTTTTTATCAAATCTTCATTAATTTCGTCAGCTGATGATAAATGAAATATTGTATTCATAATTTTATTTTACTCAAAGTTAATAAAATTCGATTATTATCTTAAAAATTTTATATTTGTGAAATTGTAAAAATCTTATTCATGAAAACCAAACATCCCAAAGGCCTTCCCTATCTATTTTTCACAGAAATGTGGGAGCGTTTCGGCTATTATCTTATCCTCGGAATTTTTGTACTGTATATGATCGACAGTGAAAAAGGCGGATTGGCTTTTGACGATAAAAATGCAGACGATATTTTCGGAACGTTTATCGCATTGACTTATTTAACGCCATTTTTGGGCGGATTTTTAGCCGACAGAGTTTTAGGATACATCAAAGCAATTTACATTGGCGGTTTTTTGATGGGATTAGGTTATCTCGGAGTTGGCTTGTTTAAAGAGTTACCGCTTTTTTATGCATCATTAGCTTTAATCATCATCGGAAACGGATTCTTTAAGCCAAGTATTTCTACACTTTTAGGGAATTTATACAACGAAGAACCTTATAAAGCCAATAAGGATGCAGGTTACAATATTTTCTACATGGGAATCAACATTGGTGCCTTTGTCTGTAACATCATCGCTGCTTTTATGCGAAATAAATACGGATGGGGACCAGCTTTCATGACTGCAGGAGTCGGAATGTTTGTGGGTTTATTGGTTTTTACCATTGGAAAAAGACATATCATTCAGGCAAATATCTTAAAACCTGCACAGGATGGCGATACTAAAATCTCTGATGTTTTAATAAAAGTATTTTTACCGGCAGTAATATTCGGATTGATTGGCTGGTTTATTCCAAATAACATTTTCGGAAGTGACAGCACAGATGCATTTATTTTTGCTTGTATTCCTGTCATTTATTTTTACGTCATGCTGTATGTAAAAGCTAATGCGGAAGACAAAAAACCAATTGGTGCATTACTGGCAATTTTTGCAGTGAGCTTAATGTTTTGGGCTGTTTTCAAACAAAATGGAACAGCTTTAACACGATGGGCAAATTATTATACAGATAGAACCGTACCCGCTCCCTTAGAAAAACCTTTGGAAGCCATTTTCCTGGTTGATAAAAAAGATTACTTGGATAAAGAGGTTTCAGTTTATGACAACCAATATCAAACTATAAAAGACGCTTCAGGAAAGCCTAAAAAAGAGCAAGGAAAAGATATTTATTTCAGAAATGTTTCTGCGGCCGACAAAGCAAAACTAGAAGCGAATCCATCACAATCTATTAATCTTTACAATACTGAGTTATTTCAATCCATCAACCCGGGTTGGGTAATTTTATTAACTCCGGTTGTGGTTGCATTTTTCATGATGCTTCGTAAAAAAGGAAAAGAACCAAGTACGCCTTCTAAAATTGTTTTGGGATTATTTATTTCTGCACTATCATGTTTGGTAATGGTGGGAGCTGTTTATGCCGGACAAAATGGTTTGGTAAAAGTTTCTGCTTTATGGCTTGTTGCAGCTTATGGAGTAATTACGGTGGGAGAACTTTGTCTTTCACCAATGGGATTATCTTTGGTTTCAAAACTTTCCCCACCAAGATTAACCGCTTTAATGATGGGCGGGTTTTTCCTTTCCACATCAATCGGCAACAAACTTTCAGGAGTTTTAGCAAGCTTTTGGTATGATTATGACAACAAAGCTAATTTCTTTATTGTAAACTTCGGTTTATTGCTTTTAGCAACTTTATTAGGTTTATCAATTTTAAAAAGGCTTAATAAAATCATGAAAGAAAAAGGTGTAAACTAATTTCACATAAAAATTACAACAATTAGAGGCTGTTTCACTTTTGAGACAGTCTCTTTTATTTAAAAATAAAATTAAAACCTTGTCAAAAACACAAAAAAAACTATATTTGTGGGTCTTAACAAAAATTTAACAAGTATATATGGATACAGCACAAAAGAAAGGACATCCTAAAGGTTTGTGGGTTCTATTCGGAACCGAAATGTGGGAGCGTTTCAATTTCTACGGGATGAGAGCAATCTTAACTCTATTTATGGTAAATGCTTTGCGTTTAGGTGAATCTAATGCTTCCATCATTTATGGAGGATTTTTAGCTTTATGTTATTTAACACCACTTTTAGGTGGCTTTATTGCTGATAAATTCTTAGGAAATAGATATTGTATACTTTTAGGAGGAACATTGATGGCTATCGGTCAGTTTTTACTCTTCTACAGCGCAACTATATTCGACACTGGGCTGGAAACTTCTAAAATAGCATTCTGGCTAGGTTTATTGGTTATTATTTTTGGTAACGGATTCTTCAAACCCAATATTTCATCAATGGTTGGAAGCTTATATCCTGCGCAGGAAAAATCAAAATTAGATTCTGCTTTCACCATTTTTTATATGGGAATTAATATTGGCGCATTATTAAGTCAATATTTTGTTCCAATCATTGCAGATGTTGTTGATCAAGATGGGCAGAGAGATATTTTTGTATTCAAATGGGGATATTTAGCTGCAGGTATTGCAATGGTTTTGGGAACTTTAATATTTTTATTATTAAAAGACAAATATGTTGTTGATCCAGATGGAAAACCAATTGGTGGATTACCTTCAAAGTCATCAAATAAAGAAGAAGAAGATGGAGAAAAAGCAAAATTCTCTTCGGCATCTTTAGGTATTACAGGTATTTTATTTATAGTTCTATTTTTTGTTTTCAGATATCTTCATGTAAATGAAGTATTTTTCAGCAAATTTGAAATTGGAAGTTTAGTAAAAGGGATTATTTATCCAATCATCTACGCTTCAGGTATTTCATTAGCAATTCTTATCTTACTTGACAAAGCATTAACTAAAATTGAAATTCAAAGAATATTAGTAATTTATATTGTTTCATTTTTTATTATTTTCTTTTGGGCTGCTTTTGAGCAAGCAGGTTCTTCTTTGACGTTTATTGCAGATAATCAAACAGATAGAACATTTCTATTTGGTTGGAAAATGCCTGCATCTATGGTACAGATTTTCAACGGTTTATTTGTTGTTATTTTAGCAGTTCCATTTAGTATTCTTTGGGATAAATTAAGAGCAAAAGGAAAAGAACCCGTATCACCACTTAAGCAAGCAATGGGGTTAGCATTAATTGCTCTTTCTTATTTCATTATTGCTTACAATGTAAAAGATTTAGGAAACAGTGGTCTTTTGGCTATCAAATGGTTAGTATTACTATATTTCATTCAAACTTGTGGTGAACTTTGTCTTTCCCCTATCGGCTTATCTTTAGTTGGAAAATTATCTCCAAAAAGATTTGCTTCTCTTTTATACGGAGTATTCTTCATTTCCAATGCTGCAGGTTATGCTTTAGCAGGAACATTAGGGTCTATCTTGCCTGCAACTGGTGATAAATTTTTAGCTGCCGAAAAGCAGGGTATTGATTTACAAGCTGTTTTAGATAAAAAACATGACGCATCCGGAAAGGAATTGTTTATCTTAGCTCAATATGATCTTGCTAAAGTTGATAAAGAAAAACTAGATCACACAGGAATCAAATTAAATGAAGCTATTGAAAAAAATAATAAAACCATTAATGAAATAAAAAAAGCAGATAAAAAAGCGGAAATAAAACCAGACCAGTTGGCATATCCTTCTGAAGCCGAGTTATCTAAACTTAAATCAGACAATGTGATTACTGTAGAATATAATTCGTTTGCTGGGTTTACAATTCATAATTTGTTTGAATTTTTTATGGTTTTTGTGGTTCTTTGCGGTATAGCAGCTGTAATTTTAGCCCTTATTTCACCAATTTTAAAGAAAATGATGCACGGAGTAAACTAAACTCTTTAACATTACATCATATAAACCTCTGATTTTTCAGAGGTTTTTTTTACATTCGTATTATGGAAATTTTGTTCTAAGTTACCTTAACATATGTAAATTAGAATATATCTTTGAATTGTTGACACAATGCCTCAATAATTCAGTTGGACAATTTTTTAATATCAAAAATCTTCTGCATAGATTCGTGATACTGTGAGTCACAAATCAATTATAAATAATCATTCATCAATTATAACTCATGAACCTAACTCTCGACGAAATACAAAACTTCAAAGGAAAATATCCTAAACAAATCTGGTCACTTTTTTTCTCCGAAATGTGGGAACGATTCTGTTTCTACGGAATGCGCGGAATGCTTGTTTTCTTTATGATTTCGCAATTAAACTTTCATGAAAAAGAAGCTAATTTGCAATACGGAGCAACTCAGGCATTTGTTTATGCATTCACTTTCGTAGGCGGACTTTTTGCGGATAAAATCTTAGGATTCAGGAAATCTCTTTTTTGGGGCGGGCTTCTAATGATCATCGGAAGCTTAATTCTTGCCACAGACCCGCATAAATTTTTCTTTTTAGGAATAGCTTTTACCGTTGTAGGAACAGGTTTCTTTAAACCCAATATCTCTTCAATGGTCGGGCAGCTTTACAAACCCAATGATTCAAGAGCTGATGCAGGGTTTTCACTTTTCTATGCAGGAATAAATCTTGGAGCATTATTGGGAGGATATTTATGCATCGCAATAGGTAAAGGTGAGCTTTTTTCCAGCATCATTACCGAAGATATGAGATGGCATATTGCTTTTGGTCTAGCTGCAATTGTAATGGTTATTAGTTTAATTAATTTTGTTTTCACACAGAGAAGTTTAGGAACAATCGGGCTTCAGCCAGGGCATCCTGCAAATGAAACCAAATCTGCTCCAATGCCAAAATGGAAAGAATACGGAGTTTATATTTTGTCATTAATCCTTATTCCGATCATTATGAAAATGGTCTCAGTTCCCGAGTATACAGACTATTTCATGTGGACTGTAGGACCGTTGACTTTGATCTATCTTTTCTTTGAGATGTCAAAAGTAACGACTGCAGAAAGAAACAAACTTTGGGCAGCCTTGATCTTTATATTATTTTCTATTTTATTCTGGGGAATTTACGAGCAAAGTGGTGGTTCATTAAGTATTTTTGCGGCTAAAAATTTGAATAAAGACCTTTTAGGTTTAGATCCGAATGGGGTTAACAATTCCGGTGGCGCATTTTTCATCATTTTCCTAGCGCCGCTGCTTGGTTTATTATGGATTTGGATGAGCAAACGAAAAATTGAACCCAATACTATTATTAAATTTGGTTTAGGTTTTATCTTTTTAGGATTGGGATATTATGTTTTGTTTGCCACAAGATTATTTGCCGATTTACAGGGAATTACCTCATTAAACTTCTTTACATTAGCTTTATTGGTCATCACTTTGGGAGAATTATGTCTTTCTCCTATCGGTTTATCAATTATGACTAAACTTTCTACCAAAAATCTTCAGGGAATGATGATGGGAATGTGGTTTCTCGCCTCAGCTTACGGCCAGTATGTTGCAGGAATTATAGGAGCTGGTTTAGCCGACACAAAAGAAGGTTCTACAAATTATGATGCTCTTATCACCTACACAGATGGCTATAAACAACTTGGGCTTTACGCTGTAATTGCCGGTGTGGTATTAATTTTGATAGCTCCGTGGGTGAAGAAACTCATGCAGGAAGTTCGGTAATGAGTTAATTATCTACTATTTATGAAAAAGATATTTGCAGTACTATTCGTTATTCAATCATTTTTTGCTTGGTCTCAGGTAAAATGGATGACGATTGAAGAAGCATTGAAAGCACAAAAAAGCCAACCCAAAAAGATATTGATTGATTTTTATGCCGATTGGTGCGGTCCGTGCAAAATAATGGATAAAAAAACATACGGACACACGGTGATTTCAGAATTTTTAAATGAAAATTATTACCCTGTAAAATTTGATGCAGAAGATAAAAAGACCATAGAAATTTTCGGAAGACAATTCTCAAATGAAAATACTTCTCATAAAAAAGGAAGAAATTCCCTTCATGAATTTACTCAATTTATGAATGTAAATGCTGTTCCAAGTACAGTTTTTTTGGATGAAACAGGTCGCCCGATAACAATGTTGCAAGGCGAATTATCAGCAAAAGAACTAGAACCTTATCTCGGATTTATTGCAAACGACTTATACAAAAAAATAAAATCCCGTGAAGAATGGGAAGACTATCAGAAAAAATTTAAGTCAAAGATAAAAGAATAGCTAATTGCATATTGCATTTGGCGACTGGCTTTTAGCTTATATTACTGCCACGAATGCACTAATAAATGCTTTGACAGCAAAATTTATTCGTGTATTCGTGGCAAATTAATTTCATCATTGTCTAAAAAATATGCAAGATCTGCGTGAGCAAAACAAAACAAGGCTTTCAAAATCGAAAGCTTTTTTTTATTGCCGAAATTTCACGAAATTCGTGCTTCAAAATTTAATTTCTGACTTTAGAAACTCCCATAGAATTCGTCAAAGGAATCGGTTCCGAACGCTCCAAACTCATCAAAAATGTGTTGGGAATTTCCGTGGTGGAAGATTTTTTAAATTTCTATCCGATCCGATATTTAGATAAAAGCAAAATTTTCACGGTTTCTACACTTCATGAAACAACAATTGAAGTTCAGCTTAAAGGAAAAATTACTTCGATCCAGGAAATTCAGACCGGAAAAACAAAAAGACTTTCAGCAAAATTCAATGACCATACCGGAACGATGGATCTGGTTTGGTTTCAGTATTCGAAATGGCTGAAAGAGCAGATTCCAATCAATCGGGAAGTTTATATTTTCGGAAAAATTAATGTCTTTAACGGTCAGTATTCGATGCCACATCCGGAAATTGAATCTGAGGAAGATAAAGAAACGGAAACACGGCTAAAACCCATTTATCCAAGTTCAGAAAAACTCAGCAAGAGAGGTTTAAACCAGAAGTTTTTTCAAAATATTTTAAGAAATATCTGCAAAGAAATCCCTAATCTTATTGAGGAAAATTTTCCTGAATATATGATTAATCACTATCAGTTTCTTTCGAGACAACAGACTTTTCTGAATATTCATTTTCCGAAAGACCAGCAACATTTTGAGAAAGCAGATAACCGATTGAAATTTGAAGAATCATTCTTTTTTCAACTGGGTTATGCTCTGAAAAAGCTGCATCATAAAACACAATCCATTGGCAATCCTTTTCCTATCGTTGGCGATTTTTTTACAGGATTTTACGAAAAACACCTTCCGTTTGATTTAACAGGTGCTCAAAAAAGAGTTTTAAAGGAAATCAGAATGGACATGAAAAAGCCCATTCAAATGAACCGGCTTTTACAGGGTGACGTAGGTTCCGGAAAAACAATGGTGGCATTATTAACGATGCTGATCGCTTTAGACAACGGTTTTCAAAGCTGTTTGATGGCTCCAACCGAGATTCTCGCTCAGCAACATTATGCAGGAATTAAAGATTTATTAAAAAATACCGATATTAAAGTCAGTCTTTTGACGGGTTCTGTGAAAACTTCCGCCAGAAAAATTATTCATGAAGAGCTTGAAAACGGTGAACTTGCGATTTTGATTGGAACTCACGCGGTTTTGGAGGATAAGGTTAAATTTAAAAATTTAGGATTAGCAATTATTGATGAACAACATCGGTTTGGTGTTGCTCAGCGAGCTAAACTTTGGGCTAAAAATAAAATCCCACCCCATATTCTGGTGATGACTGCAACGCCGATTCCCAGAACTTTGGCGATGAGTTTTTATTCTGATTTGGATGTTTCTGTGATTGATGAGATGCCGGTTGGAAGAAAACCTATTGTTACCGCTCATCGAAGAGAAAAAGACCGGGCTTATGTATATCATTTCTGTCATGAAGAAATCCGGAAAGGCAGACAGATTTATTTTGTTTACCCTTTGATTGAAGAATCTGAAACATTGGATTACAAAAATTTAATGGAAGGTTTGGAAAATGTTATGGATAATTTCTCGAACTACAATGTCACCATGCTTCACGGGAAAATGAAGCCTGATGAAAAAGATGCTGCAATGAATTATTTCGCTTCAGGTAAATCACAGATTATGGTAGCAACTACAGTAATTGAGGTAGGAGTAAATGTTCCGAATGCATCTGTAATGGTAATAGAAAGTGCTGAAAGATTCGGTCTTTCGCAACTCCATCAGCTTCGTGGAAGAGTGGGAAGAGGGGCTGAACAAAGCTATTGTATTTTGATGACGTCTGATAAATTGTCGAGTGACAGCAGAACAAGAATTAAAACAATGGTAGAAACCAATGATGGTTTTAAAATTTCTGAAGTCGATATGCAGTTGCGTGGTCCCGGAGATATTTTGGGAACTCAGCAAAGCGGCGTGGTTGATTTTAAAAGACTGGATTTGGTGAGTGATGCGCCGATTATTAAAACTACAAAAAATTTAGTCGAAAAAATTCTTGAAAGCGATCCGCATTTATCAAGAAATGAGCATCATATTATTAAAAATTATTATCTGCAGAATTACAAAGGGAAAAATAAGTGGAGTAAGATTTCCTGAAATATTTCATTCCAAATCAAGAAAATCTTTTTTTGTTGTATCATTTCGTCTACCGTCCCAAACAGATAAGACTTTTATCTGAACACTCGAAAACTCATAAAACACAAGATAATTTCTAACATTTTTCACCCTTACATTTTTCAAATCTGTTTCTCGACCAATCATAGGATTTTCTGCAAGTTGTTTGAGAGATTTGATGAAAAGCTTATTTAATTTTATACTGTATGTTTTAGATTTGTTGTTGTCAATCCAAAATTCAAGAATCTCTTTTCTTTCAATATTGGCTTCTTTCGTCCAACTTATTTTTCTTGAAGCCATTTTTCAATTTCATTATTTGCTTCATTTTCAGTGAGAATTTCATCACTTTGAGCATTTAAAAGTCTTAATCTTTGCTCCTCATTTAATTCAAAAACGGTATTATCCTGTTCAAAATCTAAAAAATTTTTGATTTCTTCAATAACTTTAGAATCTTTCAGGTTTGCAATCCTGTTAATTAAATCTAATTTCACTTCCGCAGCATTCATATTCTTAATATTTAATTCAAATTTACAACTTTTAACACAACATAATCAATTCTTTACAAATTTTTCTCCATCAAATAATCATCCATCATATAACTATTTCCAATATCAAAAACACCTTCATCGTAAACTTTATAACCTTGAGATTCATAAAATTTTTGAGCGGAATTGTATTTATTCACATTTAAAATAATTCTGTTATCACCGACTTCCTTTACCTTCTCGTTGAGAAATTCAAGCGTTTTTTTGCCTAAACCTTTCCCTTTACTTTCTGGAACTAAATAAATTCGGTGCAGTTTGGTTGTATTTTCTTCGTAGTGATTTTCAAAACCTAAAAATCCGTCAAATAAATTCAAAACTTCATCAAAAACAAGGTAATAATGATAGTTTGGATTTTTCAAATGAGCCGAAATTTCTGTTTCGGAATACATCGTTTCAAGCATGTAGTTCATCTGTTCGACAGAAAGTATTTCTGCGTAAGCATTTTCCCATGAACGTTTAGCTAAATCCTGAATTAAGGGAATGTCTTTTTCTGTTGCTTTGATTAATTTCATAGTAGATATTTCTTTAACGCTAAGTTTTTGTTTAAAACCAATTGCATATTTTTCGTTCGCAAAGGCGTTTCACTCAGCAAAGGCATGAGATTAAAAAAGTGAAAAGCATCACACTCTTCACTTTTATATATAGATTAAACACAAAGTTTGTCATTCCATAAATCCTACACAAAGTTGTAGAGATGCTTTTCAGCATGACAAACGGAGCGTAAATTTTGAGATTTAAAATACTAAATCTTTTCCATTTCAGCTTTAATTTTCCCGTAAAGTCCTTCTGAAGCAGGAACTAAAGGAAGTCTCAGATAATTTTTAATGATTCCCTTTTCTGCTAAAACCGCTTTAATTCCGCAAGGATTTCCTTCAGCAAAAATCAATCTTGTGATTTCAACCAATTTATTATGAATTTCATATGCTTCATCCACTTTTTTATCAAAAGCCAGCTGAACCATCGTAGAAAATTCTTTCGGATATCCTTGTGCAATTACAGAAATAACTCCTGCTCCGCCCGCTAAAGTTACAGGAAGCGTATACTCATCATCTCCGGAAACCAAATTGAAACCTTCAGGCTTTTTTCTCAAAATATCAAAGTATTGAAGAATATTCGGTGCAGCTTCTTTAATTAAGAATAAATTTGGAAATTCCTTTGCCAAACGTAGAGTAGTTTCTGCCTCAACATTTTGTCCTGTTCTTGAAGGAACGTTGTAAATGATAATATTTTTTCCCGTAGAAGCCAACATTTTATAATGCTGATAAAGCCCTTCCTGATTAGGTTTGTTGTAATAAGGAGACACAGATAAAACTGCTGTAAAATCTGAAAGATCTGCCTCTTCAATCTGTTTTTTAACTTCAAGCGTATTGTTTCCACCAATTCCTAAAACCAGCGGAAGGCGTTTATTATTTACTTTAATGATATGATCTACTACCTGTTTCTTCTCCTCAGCTGAAAGCGTTGCAGCTTCTGCCGTAGTTCCTAAGACAACTAAATAATTGGTTCCGTTTTCGATATTGTAGTTTACAAGTTTTGTTAAACTGTCAAAATCAACGGATAAATCTTCATTAAAGGGCGTAACCAAAGCAACACCAACTCCTTTTAAAATGCTCATCTGTTAAAATTATTTTGTTCAAATTTAATAATTTAAGATAAGAATTTATAATAATTACTGATGTTTTATTATACATATAATTATATTTGCATATACTAAAAGATATTATGCAAAATAAATTCTTATTACTAGGAATTGCTTTGGTTTCACTTACTGCCTGCAAAACAACGTCGTTACAGGTAGCGAATGTGGAGACTCAAAAAAACATTTCCATTAATAATGAGCTGAAAAATGATGAGGAATTTGCCAAATTTATCGAACCTTACACGTTGAAACTCAATAAAGAGATGAATCAGAAAATCTCTTATACGCAGGTTGATTTAACGAAAGAGGGCGACAACAGCAATTTGGGAAATCTTTTAGCCGACTTTACATTTGATGGAGCTGACGTTTGGGCGAAAGCCAATTTAAATAAAAATATAGACGCAGCTTTGATTAACATCGGTGGAATTCGTACGACAATCGGCAAAGGCGATATCATGCTGAAAAATGTGTTTGAAGTAATGCCTTTTGAAAATGAGGTGATTATTGTAAAATTCAAAGGTTCAGATTTGCAGGGACTTTTTGATTATTATGCTCAAAATGAAACCAATAATCCGGTTTCTCATTTATATATTGAAACTCAGAATAAGCAGGTTGTTAAAACTTTAATTAATGGAAAGCCCGTAAATCCTAATCAGGATTATTATGTGGCAACATCAGATTATTTAGCTTTGGGAGGAGATAATATGAAGTTTTTCAGCAAAGGAGAAATGATTCCTACAGGCATCAAATTAAGAGATTTATTTATTGATTATTTTAAGAAAAATCAGCAAATCAATCCTAAAGAAGAGGTTCGTTTAAATTTTATCGGGAAGAAATAATGAATAGAAAGAGTTTTTTAAAAACAATCACCGGTGGAACTTTAGCCATGTCTTTAGCTCCCAATTTGTTGATGGCAGAAGAGTTAAATCTGAATTCTTTTAAACCCGCAACCAAACTTACAATTCTTCATACCAATGATCAGCACAGCAGAATTGAACCTTTTGATTCGAGTTATACAAAAAATCCTAATCAGGGTGGTTTTGCGAGAAGAGCCACTTTAATTCAGAAAATCAGAAGCGAAGAAAGCAATGTTATGCTGCTGGATTCCGGAGATATTTTTCAGGGGACTCCTTATTTTAATTTTTTCGGAGGTGAATTGGAATTTAAACTGATGTCGATGATGAAATATGATGCTTCCACCATGGGAAATCATGATTTCGACAATGGTCTGGATGGATTTTTAAAAGTACTACCGAATGCCCAGTTTCCTTTTATCTGCTCAAATTACAATTTTAAAAACACCATTTTAGACGGAAAAACTTCTCAATACAGAATTTTCAACAAAAACGGAATCAAAGTCGGAATTTTTGGTGTGGGAATTCAGCTTGAAGGTTTAGTAGGAAAAAAACAATACGGAGAAACGATTTGGAATGATCCTATTGAAGTCGCACAGCACTATTCAAACTTTTTAAAAAATGAACATAAATGTGATGTAGTGATCTGTCTTTCACACATCGGATACGACTATAAAGGTGAACCTGATAAATTGAGTGACAAAATTTTAGCTTCAAAAACAGAAAATATTGACTTAATTTTGGGCGGACACACTCATACTTTCTTACCAGAGCCTCAAACGTTTCAAAACAGACAAGGGAAAAATGTTTTGGTGAACCAAGTAGGTTGGGCGGGACTTCTTTTAGGCAGACTCGATTTCTTTTTTGATCAAAATAAAAACGTAAAACAGATTTCCTGGAACAATCAGGTAATCGACAGCAATATAATAGCATAATTTGTTCCGACTATTCGGGATGAACTTAAAAACGATAGACCTCTACAATATGAAAAAAATCTCACTACTTTCTTTTGGTATTTTCGCAGCTTTACAATTTGTAAATGCGCAGAATATTTCTTCAAAAAAATGGGCAGACTTGTTTTCTTACAACAACGTTCTGGCGATGAAAGAAGATAACGGAAAAATCGTTGCCGCCACAGAAAACGGGATTTTTTATTATACAATTTCCACAGGAGAAATCACAAAGCTTTCAAAAGCAAATGGTCTTCACGATGTAAAAATCTCAGCGTTTGATTATAATCCGCAAACAAAAATTGGTTTGGTGGGTTATCAAAACGGCTCTCTAGATGTAATTACGGCACAAGGCGTAGTTTATGTTGTAGATATTCCTATTGCAACAGGTTATAACGGCAGTAAAAAAATCAATCATATTTCTATTACCGGAGACAGAGCAGTTGTTTCCGTAGGCTATGGAGTTTCTATTTTTGATCTAAAAAAGAAAGAATTCGGTGATTCTGCATTTTTTATCAGTGGAGGCGTTTTTCAGGCGAGCAATGAAGCCACGATATTAGGAAATAAAGTTTTTTCTGTAACCAATACAGGGCTGAAAACTCATGAGCTAAATACTACTTTTCCTGTATTTTCAACCTGGACGACAGAAATGACAGGAAATTTCATCGATATAGATTCAGAAAACGTTTTGGCTTTTTCATCTGCAAACACTACTTATCTTTACAATAACGGAACGTCTACTCCTTTATCTCAGACTTTTAGTGGAATTAAAGATGTGGTGGTTACCTCCGGCAGCATTATTGTGACCGATGGCGCAAGAATTTATACCTACAACACAAACGGAAACTCTACAGGAGCGTCTACAGTGGGAGAAGAATGCAACACGGCAACAACGGTAGGCTCGAAAATATATGGCGGAACCGTACTTTCAGGAATAAAAACCGAAGATAATATAACTTATAAGCCAGATGGCCCTTATTTTAATTATGCTTACAAAATAAGATTATTTAATGAAAATCAGCTTTTAGTTTCTACAGGAGCCAGAATAGATGGCTACAACCAGTCACAGTTTAACCCAAAAAATCCGGGATTTTATTATTTTACGGGCACAGAATGGATTTATCCTTCAATTTTCGTAGGAAGCACAACTCTTTTCAATGTTTTGGATGCATTTCCTGACCCGGCGAATACTTCAGATGTTTTTTTCACCAATTATGCGACCACTTCGGCAGGAGGTCACGGTATTTACAAAATGAAATACAACACAACATCTAAAAACTTTGATTTCGTCAAGCGCTATGATCTTGGCGCACCAGATGGATATGGCAACAGACCTGTCGGCTTTACTTCAGATGATCAAAATAATCTTTTTGCCACTATTGGCTATTTCGGATCCTCTTCGGCTCTCGCATTTTATGATAGAACTACCGACAGTTTTTTACTAAAAAATCTTAATGCAAGTGCAGGAATTCAGTTTCCAACGTTCAGCAATGATTTACTTTGGATTCCTTTACCAAGAACGACCAATTTCCTGGTTTACGACACAAAGAAAACAGCAAATCCTTCGGATGACACGCAATATTTACTCGATCAGTCAAATGGTCTTCCGGGAGCTTCAGTTTCTTTTGCTATGGACAAATCCGGTGATGCCTGGATCGGTGCCCAAACCGGACTTAGAATTTTACCAAATGCCGTAAACGAAGTAAAAAACAATCCACAGCTAGAACCTATCGTTATCGAACAAGGCAATCTTGCTGAGGAACTTTTTAGAGATGCACCGATTCTTCATGTAGAAGTTGACGGAGGTAACCAGAAATGGGTTTCTGTAGAAGATGGCGGAGTCTACTATTTATCAGCATCGGGTGAACAAACCATTATGCATTTCACAAAAGATAATTCGCCCTTACCTACAAACACAGTTACTGATATTAAAGTAGATAAAAAAACCGGAAAAGTTTATTTTGTAACCTTTGACGGAATTGTAACGTATCAGGGAAATGTTGCAGATGTAACTTCAAATTTCGGGAACGTTTTGGTTTACCCCAATCCTGTTGTCTATTCCCAGTTTAAAGGAAATGTAACAATAAAAGGTCTGGCTGAAAAAACGAATATCAGAATCACTGATGCCGCAGGAAATCTTGTTCATTCTGCAATCGCAAGAACCGGATATTACGAATGGAATCTGAATAATCAAAAGGGTAAAAGAGTTGCTTCGGGAATTTACTTTGTTTTGATGACCAACGAAGACGGTTCAGATAAGGCTACGGCAAAAATAGCGGTAGTGAATTAATGACTTCTCAAAACGGATTTTTACTTTCATTTATAAAATATGGAGAAAACGATGCGGTTCTTCATTGTTTTACCGAAGAAGATGGTTTTCAGACGTATTTTCTGAAAGGAATTTATAGTAAAAAGAATAAGAAAAAAGCTTTTTTACTTCCACTGAGTAAACTCAATTTTTCTGTTAATTCAGGTAGAAGCACAGGTATTCAGACGGTTTCAAAATTTGAAATGACGGAAATAAGTGATGTTTATACCGACATTAAAGCCAATACTGTTATATTTTTTATTGCAGATTTCCTGAATCAGGTTTTAAGACATGAAAATAAAAATCCGTTAGTTTTTTTTGCCATCGATGAGTTTATTCAGCAGTTAAATCTAGAGAATTATCGTTCACATCTGTTTTTTTTAATTAAAATTTTAAAGATACAGGGTGTAGCACCACTTTTAGGTGAAGGTAATTTCCTAGATCCCGAAACCGGAATTTTTACCAACAGCGGAACACATCATTTTTTCGACAGCGAAAATTCCATGCTTTGGAAGTTGGTTTTATCTTCCCCAAATCCTTATGAAATTAAAATTCCCAAAAATTTAAGGAAGAATTTTTTAGACAGTATATTAATCTATTATCATTATCATGTTTCTGATTTCAGAACGCCAAATTCTTTGGAAATCATTCAGCAGATTTTTGAGTAACCTTTAATGATTGTCACAGTTTTTTGGCATTTCAGTTTCAGATTTTGCTATTAACTTTTTACTATATCGAGGCTGCAGAATTTTTGCAATTAAACCTGTCCATCCTGTTTGGTGTGACGCTCCTACTCCACGCCCATTGTCACCATGAAAATATTCGTAAAACAAAATATAATCTTTAAAATCCGGGTCAGTCTGAAATCTTGGATACTGACCGTTAAAAGGTCGGTTTCCGTTTTCATCTTTCAAAAATAATTGAGACAGTCTTTTGCCTAAAGAATCTGCAATCTGATCTAAGTTTGAATAATTTCCGCTTCCTGTAGGATATTCAACCATAAAATCCGGGCTGTAATAAAAGAAAAAACGCTGAAGACTTTCAATAATTAAAAAATTAACAGGAAACCAAACCGGACCACGCCAATTGCTGTTTCCTCCAAAAAGTTTGCTGTCGCTTTCGGCTGGCTTGTATTTTACTGAATAATCTGTTCCGTTTAAATTTAATTGATAGGGATTCTCTTCATATTCCTTCGATAAAGCACGAACGCCATAATCACTAAGAAATTCCTTCGGATTCAGCATTCTGCTTAATAATCTTTTTAAACGGTGGCCGCGGAGAAGTGAAAGCAAATGTTTAGAGTCTTCACCTTTCACTTCCCAATGCGAAACCAAAGCGGCGAGCTCAGGTTTGTTCTCAAGAATCCATTTCATTCTGCTTTTGAAACTGGGGAGTTTTTCTATCATTTCGTCATCAATCACTTCAACCGCAAACATGGGAATCAATCCTACAATTGTTCTCAGTTTTAAGAATTGATTATTACCATCACCAGAAGAAATTGCATCGTAGAAAAACTCGTCTTCCTCATCCCAAAGACTGAAATGCTCTTCACCCATATTATCCAGCGCATTGGCAATATATAAGAAATGCTCAAAGAATTTTGTTGCCATTTCTTCATATATCCTATTGTATTGAGCCAATTCTAAAGCAATCCTCATCATATTGAGCGCAAACATTGCCATCCAGCTTGTTCCGTCAGACTGTTCCAGATGTTCGCCATTCGGAAGTACAGCATTTCGATCGAAAACACCAATATTATCGAGACCCAAAAATCCGCCTTCAAAAATATTGTTTCCGTTGTTGTCTTTTTTGTTTACCCACCATGTGAAATTCATTAAAAGTTTTTGAAAGGCACTTTCAAGAAATTCCAAATCCGGCTTACCTTTCAGATATTCATCAATTTTAAATACTCTGAAAACCGCCCATGCATGAACCGGCGGATTCACGTCACTAAAATCCCATTCATAAGCCGGAAACTGTCCGTTGGGATGCATATACCATTCAAAAAGGAAAAGTTTCAGCTGATATTTTGCAAAATCAGGATCTATAAGTGATAAACTAATGGTATGAAAGGCTAAATCCCATGTCGCATACCAAGGATATTCCCATTTATCGGGCATGGAAATAATGTGCTCATTATTTAGCTGTTTCCAATCGTAATTTCGGATTTTCTCACGGGATTTTGGTGGTTTCGGATCTGCAGGATCTCCTTTAAGCCATTTATCGACATTGTAATGATAAAACATTTTATTCCAAAGCATTCCTGCAAATGCCTGTCTTTGAACCATTTTTTCGTCATCTGTCTCTATTCCGTTCTGAATTTCTGCGTAAAACTCATCCGATTCTGTTTTTCTTAGATGAAATATCTCCTCAAAATCTTCAAAAGGGTTATCTAAATCTTTATCAGAAAGCCTGTATTCGAAAGTTTTCGATTCTTTTGGGTTAAAATTTTCATCAATCAAAAAAGATGCTTTTGTTCCGGCGTTTTGTGGATTGACTGAGGATATATTTCCATTAATGATGTAATTATTGATGCCATCTTTACAGTATTTTGACAGGTTTGAAGATTGGTAAAGCCTTTCGTTATTGGTTTCATTTTCACAGAATAGGGCTTTTAAAGATTGTTTAGCATAGAAATTTTTAATTTCAACATCTTTGTGGGCGACTTTTATGTGTGTTGGCTGTTCTGAATTTAATATTGGTTTATAACCGTCGTAACCCCAATTCCAGGTATTTCTGAACCAGATTGTTGGGAGTATGATGAGTGATGCCTGCTTACCAGATTTGTTAACAACCGTGAGTTTCACCAGAACATCATTCTGACTTTCTTTGGAATATTCTATGAAGATATCAAAGTATTCATTCTGATCAAAAATTCCGGTGTCGATCAGTTCATATTCCGGTTCGTCTTTGGTTCTTTCTGCATTTGTTTCTACTAAATCTTCGTAAGGAAATTCATTCTGCGGGTATTTGTAAAGCATCTTCATGTAAGAATGAGTAGGTGTAGAATCTAGATAGTAGAAATATTCTTTCACGTCTTCACCATGATTTCCCTGCTCATTTGACAATCCAAAGAAGCGTTCTTTCACCATTTTATCTTTTTTATTCCAAAAACCTACGGAAAAAACCAGTTTCTGCATATCGTCACAGATTCCGCAGATTCCCTCTTCACCCCATCTGTATGTTTTTGCTTCAGCGGTATCGTGATTGGTATAATTCCATGCATCGCCGTCTTTACTGTAATCTTCACGCACCAATCCCCATTCACGATTGCTTACATAAGGACCCCATTTTTTCCAGGAAACATCTTTTACTCTTTCTTTTTCGGAATTCATTATTGACTGATTTTTAAATAAAAACTAATATTGATTAATAGACCGACTGCGCCCCGGATTGAACGGCATGTTTGAGCTCTTTTTGCAGGAAAGGGAAATGCATGGCACAAAAAAGCGAGTAGTGAAAGCCGGAATTGTGCGCCAAAAACTATCCGCCGTTTGAGAAACTTTCAAGACTTGTCATTCCGCCATCGATGAAAATACTCGTTCCTGAGATATAATCTGCTAAATCGCTCGCCAAAAAAACAGCCAGATTTCCTACATCTTCGGGTTGACCGATTCTGTTGTACGGAATGAGCTGCATCAAATCATTCATCGCTTCAGGAGTTCCCCACGCATCTTTATTAATAGGAGTCTGAATCGCTCCGGGACAAATAGAATTAACCCGGATTTTATCGGCGCCATGTTCCTGCGCCAAAGTCTGCATCAGCATTTTTATTGCCCCTTTGCTTGCTGCATAATTGGCATGACCTGCCCAAGGAATAATTTCGTGAACCGAACTGATATGAATGATTTTTCCACAGGCAACCGATCGGGTTTTATCTATTCCTCGGCGTAGAAATTCTTTTATAGCTTCTCTCGAACATAAAAACTGCCCACGAAGATTGACTCCCATCACGGTATCCCATTCTTCAACGGTCATATCAATAAATTTGGCATCTTTCTGAATTCCTGCATTGTTAATCAAAATATCAACCGTTCCATATTCAGAAATCACGTCTGCAAACATTTTTACAACCTCATCTTCTTTGGAGACATCACACCGATAAACCATTCCGTTTCCTCCGTTTTCCTGAATTTCTTCTAAAACTTTCTGAGCTTCATCTGTTGAGTTTTCGGATGAATGATTAATGATGACCGTTGCTCCTGCCGAAGCAATAGATTTTGCAATTCCTGTTCCTATTCCGCTGGATGCACCGGTAATTATTGCGACTTGATTTTTTAATGAAACCTCCATATCTTGATTTTATAATATTTAAAATCAATTGAAAGTTTCACGCCAAACTGATCGTTTATTTTTTAAATTAATCTAAAATTTTAGACATCACCAACTGTGGTCCGCTTCTCCCGTCTATTTTTTTACCATCGTAAATATAGCCTTGATTCTGATAAATTTGAAAAGCCAAATCATTTCTTTCATTGACAGACAAAACGATTTCATTACAATCTTTATCATGCTGCTTAACGAAATCATCAATGGCAACCATGGCAGATTTTCCGATACCTTTTCCCTGAAATTCGGGATTTACAGATAACGAACGAAGCAAAACAGCATCAGAATTGTCGGTCAGTTCAAGTTTATCGGCACCAAAATCTAAAACACAAAATCCTGCCACTTTATCATCGTAAAAAATCGTAATGGGATACGCAAAAAAGTCGTCATTTTGATTTCTTGATTCAATTCTTTCCAATGCCTGTTTGGGTAAAGAAGAATATTGTGCCTGAATTTCATCCAGACTATAAGTTAATTCAGATAGATGTTTCGGTTCAAAAAATTGTAATTCTACCATAACTTAATGATTATAAATATCTTTGTACATCACTCCTGCTCTGATTTCTACAGGAAGTTTATTTTCTTGCGGAACAATCGGGCAATTGTAATCATAAGCGTTGTAAGCGCAAAAAGGCTGGTAAGATTGATTAAAATCTAACACGACCGTATTACCTTTCGGGATTTTTAAATCCATATATTTCCCGCCGCCATATGTTTCTTTCTGATTGGTTTCATCGCGAAAAGGAAGAAAAAGATAGTCTTTATACTCTTCCATCTTCATTAAATCTAAACTTTGATAGATTGTTAATGTATAGGATTTCCCCTCTAAATCAAATGTTGCCTTCCCATACTCCTGATATGATTTTGATTTCCCTGAAGAAGTGGGCAAATTAAAAGGTTTAGGATTTTCATTTTTAACAAATTTTGCAGTTACTCTGTATTTCAGATTAATTGGAAAAAAAGGATGCTGCCTGAAATTAATAAAATTATCTCCACGTAATGGCGTTTCTTTTTTGTCAAGATATTCTTTATTTAAATCTGCCTGAAATTTTTCAACTTCTTTTATATGTTTTGAATTGTTTATCAAAGAATTGCTGCTTTTAGCTTTCTGAGAAAACATAAACAAAGGAAAAAAAGCCAAAATAATCAATATGATTTTCTTCATTTTAGTTTAAATTTAAATCTACTCTGAAATTTTAATTCTATAAATATCAGATGAATTTCTTTTTATTGATTTCACAAAAAATCCGCCTTCTTCGGGAATTTCTTCTTTAAAATCAAAACTTTTGCAATCTTTGGGCAAACCTGTAAAGACCAATGTAAACCAAAAATCTTTCATAAAGGGAACTACAGTCCAGTTAGGATAAATACTGATGTTTTCAGCATGAATCAATTTGCTTTTATGAGAAGAATTCTGATCAATAAGAACGGTGGTATTCCAAATTCTAATCAAATTCCCTAAAAACGGTGACGCCGGAAAACAGCAATGCACAATCACCTGTTTCTCTTCCTCAATTTTTGTCTGAAGAGATTCTAAGATTTCCTGTGCAATAATAGGTTTTGTGAGTACGTCCATCTTTTTTTATGAGTAATAAGTAATGAGCAATTCGAACTGCAAAATTACTGATTGCTCATTACACATTACCCATAGTTTAATGTTTAAGTTCTAATTTTTCTTTGCTGTTTGCTCTTACTTGCTTGGTAAGTTCAGGATTTTCGGATAATTTTTGCCCGTAAGACGGAATCATTTCCAGCAATTTATCTTTCCATTCACCATGAAGTTTTTCTGGGAAACATTTTTCTAAAACATTTAACATGGCGAAAACTGCCGTTGAAGCTCCGGGAGAAGCTCCTAAAAGTGATGCGATGGTTCCTTTTTCGTTAACAACAACCTCAGTTCCGAATTCTAATTTACCACCCAATTTATCATCTTTTTTAATGATCTGAACACGCTGTCCCGCAACTTTCAATTCCCAGTCTTCTTCTTTTGCATCTTTCACAAACTCTCTTAAATGCTGAATTCTCTGAGCTTTTGTCATCGCAACCTGCTGTACCAGATATTTTGTCAGGGGAATATTATGCCACCAAGCTCCAAATAAAGAACGGAGATTTTTTGTATTCACGCTTTCAGGCAAATCAAGATAACTTCCTTCTTTTAAAAATTTAGTGGAAAAACCAGCAAAAGGACCAAAAAGTAAAGCTTTTTCGCCATCAATAATTCTTAAATCTAAATGCGGAACAGACATTGGAGGCGCATCAACGGTAGCCTGAGTGTAGACTTTTGCCTGATGTTGCTTCACTAATTCCTGATTGTGCGTTACCAACCATTCTCCCGAAACCGGAAAACCACCATAACCTTCACTTTCTTTAATATCCGAACTATCCAATAATGGCAAAGCATAACCTCCCGCTCCGATGAAAACAAAATCGGCGACAACTTCCTGTTTGTGACTGTTGATACGGTCTTTCACCTTCATTTCCCACTTTCCGTCTTCTCGTGGATCAATATCTTTTACTTCATGATAAAGAAAAACTTCCACATGAGAATCTTCCAAAAGATGACGTCCCATTTTTCTGGTGAGTGTTCCGAAATTGACATCAGTTCCCAAATCCATTTTTGTGGCTGCTAAAACTTCAGTTTGGTTTCTTTTGCTCATCACCAAAGGAATCCATTCTCTCAGTTTATCATGGTCGGTTGAGAATTGCATTTCAGAAAATAAAGGTGAATCTTTCATTGCTTCATGTCTTTTCTGAAGATATTCTGCATCTTTTTCACCAAACACCAAACTCATGTGTGCGCAAGAATTGATAAATTCCTGTGGATTCTGGATGTAATTTTTATCAATTAAATAAGACCAGAACTGTTTTGAAATTTCGAACTGTTCGGCAATTTTTTCTGCTTTTGAAATATCGATTGTTCCATCCTCTTTTTCGGGAGTATAATTGAGTTCACAAAATGCCGAATGACCTGTTCCGGCGTTATTCCATGCAGCGGTACTTTCTTTGGCGAATCTTCCGAGTCTTTCGAAAATTGCTATCTCTAAATCGGGATCAAACTCATGAAGTAAAGTGGCTAAAGTTGCACTCATTATTCCGCCTCCGATCAATACCACGTCATATTTTGGCTTGGGAGTTCTGTTTGTAATCTGCTGTGACATTCTGTGAAATTTTACACTAATTTCGGGAAAAGTTTTCAGACAAAAAGATATATCCGATGATTTTTAACAAGAATTATTGTTAAAATCATTAATAAGAATTTCAATTTAAACTTAAAAAAACACCAGCAATAAATTACTGATGTTTTTCTCATCTATATTTAAAAAAATTCTAATCTAATTTTGCTGTAAGCTTTTTAAACTGCTTTTCAGCATTCTTTCCTTCATATAAAATTCCGTAAATGGTATCAATGATTGGAAGTTTTAAACCTTTTTCTTTAGATGTTTTATAAATAGAATCTGCTGCATAATACCCTTCCGCAACCATGTTCATCGACTGAATGGCAGATTTTACGGTATATCCTTTTCCGATTAAATTTCCTAAGTTTCTGTTTCTAGAGAATAATGAATATGCCGTAACGAGTAAATCTCCTAAATAAGCACTTTCGTTAACATCTCTTGGTGCTTCATAAATTGCTTCAAGGAAAATTTCCATTTCACGGATGGCATTGGATACGAAAACTGCTATAAAGTTGTCTCCGTAGCCTAAACCACTTGCAATTCCTGCTCCGATCGCGAAAATATTTTTAAGAATCGCACTGTATTCATTTCCCAAAATATCTTTGCTTGACTGTACTTTTATAAAATCTGAATTAAAAATATTAACTAATTTTTGTGAAGTTTCGTCTTCCACCGTTGCAAGTGTAAGATAAGAAAGCCTTTCCATTGCTACCTCTTCTGCATGACAAGGTCCAGCAATTACCGCCTGATTTCTGAAACCAATCTGGAACTCTTCTTTCAGATAATGCGCAACCACATCATTCACTTTAGGAATAATCCCTTTAATCGCAGAAACAAAAATTTTATCTTTATAATCGCAATTCATTTTATCCAAAGTGTCTGAGAGATAAATAGACGGCGTCGCCAAAACAACAATATCACAAGCTGTTACGAGCTCGTTGACATCCGTTGTCAGTTTCAAATTTTTAAGATTAAAATTGACCGCAGTCAAATAAGTCGGATTGTGTCCCCGAAGTTCAATTGCACCTTTTACAAACTCATTTCTTACGCACCAATGAACGGTTTTGCAGTTTTCAACAAGCATTTTTACGATTGCTGTTGCAAAACTTCCGCTTCCTACAACGCCAACTGTGACGTCATTTTTATTATTTTTTGCAGTTGAAGAATCTGAGTTGATTTTCTTTTTCGCCATAATTGAAATTGATGTGCAAATATATTAAAACAAAGAAATATCAGAAATTATGCCATCGAATTATCTCTCTAATTCTGAAAATTTAATATTCTCACACAATTAAATAATTAAAACACCGTTTATTAGAAGTATTTATAAATTTTTGTTAAGAATAATACCAAAAGTCTATTTTTAACTAAATTTGCACCCTTAAAACCTTTTTAAATTCTAAGAGAAAGAAAAATGAAGAAATTTTTAGGAAGCAAAAAGAAAGTAACAGTCCTGATTAGCGGACTTTCACTTATCGTTTTTGCACAAAGTATTTTCATTGCCAAATTGTTTTCGGAAAAAGATAACAGAAACTATGAAGTAAATTTGGTAAAAATAAATACAGAAAAAGACAGCGTTGATTATCTTAAAATGAAGACCGATCTTAGCTTAGTTGATCAAACAGTTTCCCAACTGAATTCTTTTCTGAAATCAAAAGATATTAAGAACGAAAAACTAATGGTTCTTGATAACGACAGTATCTCAAACTCAATTTATCTGGCAAAACAATCAAACAGATACAGCGAATATCTGATGAATCTTCAGCAAAAACTGATGCAGGTTCCTTTGGGAATGCCAACCGATGGTTATATTTCCTCTAATTTCGGAATCAGAAAAAACCCGATTCCTTTTAAAACAGTTTTTGCTTCTGTAAAACCAATTGCAGAAGAAAATACAAGTGTTGCAGCGGCTGCTTCTAAACCTGAAGTAAAAACTGTACCGGTAGAAAAAATCATTGAGATAACCGATAGTTATGGAAATAAAAGAGAAGTAAAAGTAATGGTAACTCCAAAAACTGCAAGCGCTCCTGTTTCTGCTCCGGCAAGCTCAACGGCGAAAAATACGGTTGTTTCTAAAACTCCGACTGAAAAAAATAATGCTCCTGCTGAAGCTGATCAAATGCAGTTTCACAAAGGGTTGGATATTGCCGTAGCTTTCGGATCTGATGTGGTTGCAACGGCAGCCGGAACCGTTATTTTCTCAGGACAAAAAGGCGGTTATGGAAATTGTGTGATTGTTTCCCATGGAAATGGATTGGCAACACTTTACGGACATCTTTCGCAACTGGTAGCAAAAACCAATGATAAAGTAAAAGTAGGACAGGTTATCGCAAAATCAGGAAATTCAGGACGTTCTACGGGACCTCATCTTCATTATGAAGTGCATAAAAACAATGCACCTGTAAATCCTAAATTGTTTATGAATTTATAATTTTATTGTTAGTAAAAGTTCCGGCGACACATTAGTGTCGCCGGAACTTTTTTGATAATCATATTCATTTTATCGGGTTTTACCCGATTCTTTAAAAGGTCACCACTTCCTGGCTCTCTAAAAATTCAAGTAGAATTTCAAATTAATAAGCTGCGGTAAATCTTTCACGAATGTGATTATTCTGCTCCAGTTCATCAACCAAAACCACCGCAACATCTTCTACAGAAAGTACACTTCTTCCTTCATCATTAAAGACAGGATTTTCAAGACCAGTTCTGTATTTTCCGGTTCTGATTCCTGCAGTTCCTTGATGCATTTCAATTGCCGGACTAAAGAATGTCCAATCCAACGTTATATTTTCTTTGATTTTGTTTAAATAATCTCTTGCGGCAGTTGCTCCTGGTTTGATGTCTGCAGGAAAATCCGGTCCGTCTACCAATTGATTTCCGTTGATAAACAAACTTCCCGCTCCTCCAACGGTAATAAATCTTTTTACACCCGATTTTTCAACTGCTTTTTCGATATTGACTGATCCGTTTAAGAAATCATCATAAAGATTAGGATTCGTCCATCCTGCGTTGAACGTGTTGATTACTGCGTCGTTTCCTTTTAAAGCTTCTGCTAAAGCTTCAACATTGTTGACATCAATGCTCTTTGCTTTTATATTATCAGTTTCATTTACTTTTGAAGCATCTCTTACGATTGCTTCTACTTCAAAACCTCTGCTTAAAAGCTCTTTTACTACTTGTGTTCCCACAAAACCGGTTGCTCCGATTACTGCTACTTTTTTGTTCATACTTTTTTTATTTATTTTTAAAGGAATTCACGAACCTTTCGGTTTCGTTTGATATTATTTTAATTAATTGTAATAATTTTTGTTACAATTTATGTTAAAAATTTTTATTTAAACTGTTCTGTAAACTCTTTCAACGTCTTATTTCCTAAAAATTTTAAAACCAACTGATCGGTTTCGCCAAACAAAACATTAAGATGACTGTTAATATTTTTTCCAACACTACAAAGAGGACTCGGGTTATTATTTCTTTTACCTAAAACTTCAGTATTTTTCACGGCTAAATAAATATCAGAAATACTTATCAAATCTGAACTTTTTGCCAATTGAGCCCCTCCAATTTTCCCTTGTCTGCTTATAATTAAACCAGCTTCTTTTAAAACACCGATTTCTTTACGAACAATTACAGGATTAATATTAATACTTCCCGCCATCCATTCGGAAGTGAGCCAGTTTTGCGGACTTTCCGCCAATAAAGTCATGATATGTATTGCCGTGGCAAATCTTGTGTTGTTCATTGTAATTACAGTGCAAATATACAAATATTTTAATTGTAACAAAAATAATTACATTTAAGATGTTAAAAATTATTTTGTTTCTATTTCAATAATTTTTTTGCCAATAGCACCTAGATAATAATTGACTATCGGTTCATATATTTTATAGCCATCTTCAACATTGGTAAAAATAATCAGCCCTTTTTTTGTTTCAGGTAAAAGGAAGACAATGGTATTAACGCCTTTATCTGAACCACCATGAGATAAGGCTATTTCGTTATCTCCAAGATTGTAAATTTCAAATCCGAGTCCGAAATATTTATCTTTTTTAGTTTCAATCTGCTTCGATTTCATTTCTTCGAAAACTTTGGGAATCAATAAATCATTATTCAATACTGCTGCTAAAAACTTTCCGTAATCTTCTATTGAAGTTATTAAATCATCGGCTGCATTTGGAGTTTTATTTTTCACGATATCATAACTTTTTCCATTTTTGTCATAACCGACAACCATTCTTTCAGAAAAATTCTTTTCATTCCAAATATAACTTGTGTCCTTCATGTCTAAAGGTTGGAAAACAAACTCTTTCGCAAGTTCTTCAAGGCTTTTATGAAATTTATTTTCGACGGCTTTTCTAAGATATTCAAAACCTTCTCCAGAATATTGATATTTTGTTCCGGGATCAAATTCGAAAGCAAGTTTTTTATCTTTATTCATCCATCTCCAATTCGGAAAGCCTGTTTGATGGCTCAAAACTAATCTTGTTGTCAACTTTTTATGTCGCACATCATTTGCAATATCTTTATCAATAAAATATTTGTCAAGCGGTTCATCAAGATTCCATTTACCAATACTTACCAAACGTAAAACCGTCATTGCAGTAACAGGCTTTGTCAAAGAAGCAACATTAAAAAGACTGTTGTAAGAAGCAGTAGATTTATCATTTAATTTTCCATAAACTTTTATTTCTTTTAATTTTCCATCTTCAATTATTCCTAAACCCAAAGTCGGGATATTATTACTTTTCATCAATTGCTCAAAGTTATCTGTCAGTTTTGATTTATTAGGATCTCCGTGATCATAGCTCAAAACGTCACTCATCATCCATTTGCCGTCTTTTTTTGTCCATACGGTTGTGAATTTTGCATGACCACCCAAAACATCTTGTTTATTTTTTTCACGAATGTAAAACTGATGCTCTCCGGTTTGTATTGCTCCGTACAAAACACCGTTGTTATACAGTGGAAAAACTTCTAAACTGCTTTCAATCACTTTACGAATTGGTTTTTGATTGGGATTTGAGCAAATATTCTGTTTTGTTCTTTCTATGAATAATTTCTTATCCTGAAAACCTCCAGTGTCATGATAAAATTTCAAATTATCATCCATTTTCTTTTCTAAGAAAGCCATATCACAATTATTGAATCCACGTTCAAAAAAGATACTGTCTTCCTTTTTTAATTCTAAAAATAACGGCGATTTTTTCTCAATTTGAGCATGTATGTTTCCGAAGAAAAAGATGAGAATAAAAATAATAAGATTAAGTTTTTTTGTCATTGAATTATTTTTGACAAAGATTCAGAATAAATCAAATTTAATTCAAAAAAAAACCCGACAAAAACCCGACAATTAGCTTTTAAATTTATATAATACTGAAATTCAATCTAAAACGAAGACATTGTTTCTTATCAATTTCATATGTATTTCTCAAAATAATAAAAATATTTGTCAACGTTAATGTAATCATCGTCAACATAACGGAAGTTGAACCTAACTTTAATAAAGCTACAATCATGAAGATTATGGGAGAAATAATGGCTAAAAATATCTGAAGAGAAATAATCTGTTTTACAATTTGAGATTTTTGTTTTGTAAATAACATGAGGAATAATGGCAACAAAAAATTGACGATAGGAAACCACGCAAAAGGTATCGATGAGAGATTAATGATTTTCACTAAACGATAATTAATGTCATCTTTATACTCTACTTCCTGAGCATTTTCTTCACTATTATCGCTTATTTCTTCAGCCGGAAGAATCGGAGTTAATAAATCTTTTTCAGCAATCTCGAGAGTTGCAGCAAGAGTTTTCAGGGTGTAACCTTTCGGCTCGGTTCCTGCTTCAATTCGTTGGATTGTTCTTACAGAAATTCCCGATTTTTCGGCTAATTCCTCTTGAGTTAGATTGTGTTGTTCTCTGATTTTCTTTAATTCCGACATTCTTTAAGTAGATTAGGGCAAATTTACAGATTCAAAATTATTTAAAAATTATAATTTTTTTTACTACTAAATGCTTTTTAAGTTAAACAAAGGCGTTCTACTTAAACATGAAAAAAATGATTTATCCAGAGAAATATTTTAGTTTAAAACTATTCAGAATCATAAAATCAACTTATCCAAATCCAAAAGCAGGTAATTAATCGTCTGATTTATTGTACGGGTTGCAGACTGCATCTGGTTGAGCATTGCAGCCCGATTATGCAGATCATCGGCTCTGTAAAAGCCCCCATCTTTGAAAATTACAGATTGATCTGCCGCATCTTTATTATCATCAAACTGGTAATGCAGCCATCTTTCTTTCATACTCGAAATAATGGAGTGTTTTTCTTTATTGGAAAACCTTTTTTCACTGTACATATACCAAATAAATGGTGGAAAATTTGAAGATTCCAACTTTTCATTCCAAATATCTCTCAGTAAATTTCTTTGGTGAATAAATTCTACTTTTTTGCCTTTAGGATTTAAAGTTGCCAAACCAAAACCAGCTCCCAAAGCACCTCCGGTAATATCAATGGCACTGCTCCAAGCATCATCTTTTACAATTCCACCTGCAATCGATGCGACTGCTCCGGCTGCAATCGAATATAAAATAAGTTTGTTATTTCGGGAGTCGTTCAAGTTATCAACGTAATTTCCGATTTGAGCCACACGTTCTCCTTCACAGTCAAATTCTGCGGCAACTGCGTCTAATTCAGTAAGAGCAATGGTAATTTTGCTGTTGATTTTCATTTTTAACTGTAAAACTTTTACCTGAGAGCTTAAAGAAGAATCTTTTTTAAGCTTCATAATTTCATTCACTTCATCCAGATTATCCAAAGCATTTAGAACCAGAATACTCTGATCTGAAAAAATAGTTTTCAACTGTCGATTAGCAGAAATAATAGAATCTGAATTGTATGAAGGCAATTTTTCTTCATAATTATATTTGAAAGGTGCTTTGCAATAGCTGTCTTTCAAAGTCAAAATATTTTGTCTGATGGTCTGATTTTTCTTAGAAACACACGAAACCATCAGCATAAAAACAGCGCAAAAAAAGTAAATCTTTTTCATTGAAACCGGATTAAAAAATTTTGGAACAGGTACTAATATAGTGCAAATAAAAAAATTCACCTGAACAACAGGTGAATTTTTTTATTTATTTTGATAAACAGATTATTTAATCTCCAACAATTCCACCTGGAAAACCAATGTAGAATTTGGTCCGATTTCTTTGCTGATTTGCTGATCTCCGTAAGCCAGATGAGGCGGAATAATTAATCTCCACTTGCTTCCAACCGACATTAGTTGCAGAGCTTCGGTCCAACCTTTAATCACTTTATTTAAAGGAAATGAAGCCGGAGTTCCTCTTTTCACAGAACTATCGAAAACTTTTCCGGCAATTGTCGTCCCATGATAATGGCATTTCACCATCGATTTCGGTCCCGGTTTTGCGCCATCTCCTTCGGTAATAATCTCATACTGCAACCCGCTCGGTAACTGGACTACACTTTCTCTTTTGCCATATTCAAACATATATTCCTGACCATCTTTCAGGTTTTTTTCGGCCAATTCCTTTTTTTTCTTAAATAACAAATCTGCTACTCCCATAATTTTTTTTTACAAAGATAAGGTTTTATGGTTGGATGATGGAAGCTGGAAGCTGGAAGTACTGAAAGTGATCTTTTCTGCTTACAGCACCACAAACTTTAAAAATGTTTAATATTCTCGTAACGCAGAATTAAAAACTTGGCGTTATCATTGACTTTTTAAAAACTATATGCCAGATCCGTTACGATATAATAAGAACTTTGAAAAACTAAGCTATGAAGAAAAACAACTTTTGGAAGAAACAAAAAATAGCATTGTCGATTTTGTGGAATATTCTTCTACAATAAGTGACGTGAATTATGCAACGAGAAATGCCCACGCAAAAACTTATGCCGTTTTAAAAGGTGAATTTATCATTAATAAAGATATTCCGGGAGATTTAAAATATGTTTTCGACAGCGAGAAATACGAAATAGTTGCAAGATTATCTAATGCTCATTTAAAAATAAATAAAAACAAAAGAGACATTCCGGCGTATGGTTTTTCCATTAAAATAAAAGATGAATCAGGACGAACAATTTCCAATTATCCTTTGGTGAATTTCCCACTGTTTCCAGTGAGTTCTGTTTCGACATTTTTACAGTTTTTCACTTCTTTGAATCGGTTTTTTCTAAAAAAATGGAGCAATGTAATTCCCTTATTAAACCATTTTTATAAAATTATTCCTTCAACATTGAATCCTTCATTTCTAAAAAATGTATGGAAATTTATTTTAAATAAGAACAATTTTATGCTTTCTTTTGATTACCATTCTGTTGGAGCGTATCGTTTTGATGATAAAATGATCAAAATTAAAATGAGCCCGAGAAATGTTCAGAAAAATTTTGGACGAAGAAATTCAGTCAAAGAATCGGTTGAAAATTTTTGTCTAAATCAGGATTATTTGGCAGATGTTTTTATTCAGTTTTGTTATGATTTGAAAGATCAGCCTATCAATAAACTCAATGTAGAATGGATAAACTCTCCTTTCATTAAAATCGGAGAAATTAAAATTGATAAAAATTCTTTGCTGAATCCTAATAATTGCGAGAACGAATTGTTATCATTTAATCCTTTTGATAGTGCAGAAATCTTTCAACCTGTCGGGAAAATTCAGAAACTGAGAGATGAAGCCTATAAAGTATCGTTGCAGACGAGGAAAAAGATTAATAAGCTTCTGAAGTATAGATAAGGTTGATGGTTTTTAGTTGATGGTTGATAGAAATATGAAGTGTGAATTTCTTGCAAAAAAACCTTCAAGGTTTTGAAAACCTTGAAGGTTTGAACATAAAAAAGGCTTTACGATTTGTAAAGCCTTTCCTGTATTAATTTTCTTCTATTTTTTCTTTTTCTTCATCCTCTTTCTTATCCGGAAACATGATGGAAAGAAGTACGGAAAGTACCAAAACGCCACCTACAATTCCTAACGAAACCGGAGAGGTGATGTGATACCAAGGCGCAATCAACATTTTCACACCGATAAATGCCAGAATAATTGCCAATCCATACGGTAATTTACTGAACATATGAATAAAGTTCGCCAATAGGAAATATAAAGATCTTAATCCTAAAATCGCAAAAATATTCGATGTATAAAGGATAAAAGGATCATTTGAAATCGCAAAAATCGCCGGAATAGAATCCACTGCAAAAAGTACATCGGTAAATTCAATAACTGCAACCACAACCAAAAGTGGTGTTGCCATTCTTACTCCGTTTTGTATGGTGAAGAATTTATCTCCCACGTAATTATCTGAAACTTTCCAGAAGCTTTTAATTAATTTCGCACCTGCTGTATCACTGTAATCTTCGTCGTCATCGTCGCCACCATCACCCCAGGATTTAATTCCTGCATAGATTAGGAATAATCCGAAAAGTGTCATTACAACATTGATTCTTACCGCATGGCCGAAGATATTCATTTCAGGTAAATAGGTTAAATCAATTAATTCAACTCCTGCAAAAATGAAAATTGCTCTGAAAATTAATGCTCCGATAATTCCCCAGAATAACACTTTGTGATGCAGGAATTTCGGCACTTTAAAGAATCCGAAAACCAGGATAAATACAAAAAGATTATCTACGGACAGTGCTTTTTCAATCCAGTAAGCCGCTTGATATTGTGTGAATTTTTCTACTGCCAAAGCATGACTTTGCGGAGATCCGTCGGTATTGAAAACCCAATACACCACTCCTGAGAAAATCATTGAAAGTGAAATCCAAACCACTGACCAGATTGTAGCCTCTTTGGATGAAACTTCATGGCTTTTTTTATTGAAAACTCCTAAATCGAGAAGTAGCATAATCACAACCGTGATCGCAAATCCCCACACCAAACCAGGGTGCAGTTCTAAAATACTTTGATGTTGTTCCACTTTAGTTTTTGTTTATTATATGATAAAAGCAATAGTTGTAAATATACAGCTATTGCTTATTTAAATCTAATTTCGTTTCAATAAAAAATATTGAATGAATTGAATTATTCTACAAATATCTTTCCTGAACAGTTTTTACAGTCTGCTCTAATTTTTTATCTGAAGTAGGATCTCCGATCGCGTTGAATTTCCATTCACCATTTCTTTTGTAAAAAACTCCCATCACCATTGAAACGTGACCGCTGAAAGATTTATCATTTGCAATATCGTATTTCGCAAAAACCTCTCTTACATTAGTTGGAGTTCCTTCGTAAATTCTGATTGACGCAAAAGGAATTGTCCCAAAATCCTGACCTCTGTAGCTGTGTAAAACCATGGCAACATGCTCAACACCCGCATCAAGATTAGAAAAATCAACTGTGATCACTTCGTTATCTAATCCATCATCACCATTAATGTCACCTGTTAAGTCATCTCCACTGTGTGTTACAGATCCGTTCTTTGATTTTAAGTTTCCGAAATAGATAACTTCAGTAGCATTTTTATTTGAATCGTATAAAATACAGCTTCCATCTAAATCTACTGCTTCTTTTGAAGTTCCGCCAAAGAAGCTTTTCTTTTCGATTGCTCCCCAATTAATTCCTACACAAGCCTGGGAAAGTGTTGTTCCGTTTTCTTTGGTAAGGTTTATTCTCTGACCTTTTTGTAAGTTAATAGCCATTATTATATTTTGTTTTTGTTATTTTTTTGAATCTTTGTGTCTATTTTAAACGCAAAGAGCGCAAAGATTTTTTTAAACTGTTCTGCATATTTTTCGTTCGCAAAGGCGTTTCACTCAGCAAATGATAGCAGTTTAGACAAAAAGCTTGTAAAAAATTGAATTTAATAAATCTTTTTACTTTTTACTTTTTACTTTTTACTTTTTACTTTAATTATTGATATTCAAATTAAGCATTGCCCGAAGAATATTTGTTTCTTCGTTGACATCAAATATTTTGCTCATAATATCGATGTTTTCGAGATTTCTGAGGTAATCTTTTAAAACCAATTCAACATCTTCGGAAAGAGATTTTTTCTTAAACTCCATGGTTTCTTCCAAGTCTTCATTCTTTCTTTTCAGCTGATTGATTATTGAAATCTGATTCGATTCGTTCTCATTCGTATTTAATGATTCTAAATCTTCATCATCAATCAGATACATTTTTTTTTCTTCTACATTGAAGACAAAATGATCATCCGACTGAAAAATTTTAAACAGTTCATATTCATCTCTTTCAACCCGATAACCACAGACAAAACGAACTTTAAAATTCTGAATATTAAGCTTCCCTAATAATTTCCGCTCAATACAATAATCTTGGTACTGGTAAAACGGAACAGATTGAGGTTTTAATTTCTCCTCATCAAAATCTGCTCTGTAAAATTCTGCAGCATATTTTTTATGAAAATACAGTACATCATTCCAGTTCAGCAGTGCCCTGTTTTCTGTTAAATCTTTGTAGAGATTTCTCAGATGCTCAGAAAAAATTCCGCTGTAGATTTTTCTGTCGGTTTCAAAACTGTCGTTCTTTTTTTCTTCGAAAGAAGCAATGTATCGGTTGTTGATATTGATTTCATTGATGACCGCCAATAAATCGTTTTCCTTTTTCTTTTTTATTTTGGTCAGCAATTCGATAAGACTGTCGGTATATTGAAGGTGAAAAAGCTCCAATTTATTATAATCTAATGTCTGATTTTCATTAAATAAATTGTGGATGATATCCGTTTTGATATAAATCGCAATGATATCAACATTTTCAAAGAAATTAGCAAGAAGTTTAAGCCTTGTTAATCTTCTTTTGCTTTGAGACATTATGGTTGCAACCTCCTCATTCACCTTTTTACCCTCTTATTAACCTCTGATGTTTGCTTTTAATTCTGATTCTAAAGTCTGAAGATCCTGATCCAGTTTTCTTCTGCTTTCTGTACCTTGCTTTTGAATCTGTTTTACTTCATTCAAAGTGTTGATCAACATTGCAGTCGTTTCTTTCAATGTTTCAGCTGAAACAATAGTCTGTTCGTTTGCTCTCGCTACATTTCTTGAATTCTGACCCAAACGTTCTGCATTTTTTCTTAAAATATCTTCTGTTGTCTGCGAAACTTTCTGCTGAATCTCGATATTCTGCTGTTGTCTGTGCATGGCAACTGCTAAAGAAAGCTGGTTTTTCCAAACCGGTAAAGTGGTTGTTAAAATAGTTTGCGCTTTTTCAGCAATCGAAACGTTGTTATTCTGCACCAATCTTATTTGCGGAAGAGACTGCATCATAATCAAACGAACAACCTTTAAATCAGCCAATCTTCTGTCTAACCTGTTGATAAAATCTCTTTTATCAGCAATCTGGTAATCGGCAAAATTCTGAACATTCGCTTCCATATGAGCTAGCTCAACGGCTGCTTTTTCCATTCTAAGATTTCCGGCAATTACCAAATCTTCAATGGCTTTAATAGAATTGACGTTGCTGTCGAAAATAGTCTGTAAAACTGCATTATCTTTTGTCGAAGTAATAATTCCGGCATTTACTTTATGCGAAATCTGGTCGATATTGCTTGTAATTTTATCGTATTTAGCGAAAAGATTATCAACCTGCGTCAGCATTTTTTTCATAAAAGGAATTTTACTTAAAAAACCTTTTACTCCTCCATTGTTGATTTCGTCTACGTCAACGTAATTTAATTCAATCAATAAATTATTGATCAATTCTCCTACTTCACCAGAATTCGATCTTCTTACATTACCTAAGAAACTATCACTCTGATTCGCTAAGGTTTTCTGTAATTCTGAGCCGAAATTAACGATCGATCCGGGATTTGTTTCGTCGATTGCATTGGCTACCATTTCGTATTTTGCACGATCAGCATCCTGAATCTGATTTAAATTTACATTTCCGTCTCTATCCATCAAAACTGCCGGTGCAGCAGGATCAGGCTGTAGTGACTGACTCATTGAAGGTGTCGGATCGAAACTTTTTAAAGGCTCAATGGATCCTAATGGATCATTTTGGTTATTTTGATTATCCATAATATGATAATTATTGATACATTGATACAAATTTTTCAAGGCCGTCTCTCTGACCGCTTCCTACTGCTTCAAATTTCCATTCTCCGTTTCTGTTGTAAATTCTTCCGAATTCTACTGCGGTTTCGATAGAGAAATCTTCATCCAATTCATACTTTAAAATTTCCTCGTTGGTATCTGTATTAAAAATTCTGATAAAAGAATTTCTTACCTGACCAAAATTCTGTCTTCTAGTATCTGCTTCGTGAATTGTTACAACCACTGAAATTTCTTTTACGGCAGAATCAATTTTAGTTAAATCAATTTTAATTTGCTCATCATCTCCATCACCGTCTCCTGTTAAGTTATCTCCTGTATGAATCACAGATTTATCCGGAGATTCAAGGTTGTTATAAAAAATAAAATGGCTGTCTGAAACCAGTCTTTTGTTGTCACCCAATAAAAAAAGCGATGCATCAAGATCGAAAGCTCCGCCGGTTGAAGTATTGTTAACGTCCCAACCTAAACCAACTGTAAATTTTGGTGCGTTTATATTTTCTCTTTGTCCTTTCTGTAAATTAATTGCCATAATAGATTTCTGTTTGTGTTAAAGTGTTTATGTTATTTTTATATTCTTTTATTAAATGATAATTGTTGCTGATTGCAAGCTCAATTAAATCATCTGTATGTTGTTTTTTTATTTTAGACGTAAGATAATCAAAATTACTTGAATCTAAACCTAAAATATACTTTACAATTCTCGTATTGAACTGAAAACTTTCCTTAGCCATTACTTCTGCAACGTCTTCTACATTTTTTACAGTGTAATAATTGAAGAAATTTTCAATCTTCGGATCAATATCAGAATTCGTCAGTTCCGCGTAATACATGAAAAGAAAATCGGCATTTACCGCATATTCATTTAAAATTTTGTTCACTGTAAATTCATGACTTCCTGTAATTTTAATATCATCAATAAAAATGCAGAGTTTTTCTCTTAAAAAATCTTTATCGAGATAATAGGTATCATTGGAAATCAGGTTTTTACGGTCTTCAAAACTTAAATTGCCATAATCGGTTGTATATGTATGATTTCTGTTGATTTTTGAAATAATACTTGCCTTTTTTCCTTTTTGAAAAAGATAAAAATCAAGATGCTTTTTAAAATAAAAACAAAGAAAATTCGAAGCTGTAGGAATCGCCATGTAAGGACTCGGCAAAACAAGGATTTCTTTTTCTGTATTTAAAATTTCAGGATGTTGAGAAATAAAGCCGTCGAAAAGTTCTTTTGCAAACTTCTCTGCGTAAAATTTGTCTCCATATTTGAAATAGCTGTACTCCGCAGGAGAAAATGTAAACTCTTCTGAAGAGTTTATTTTATGTAAACTGTAACGTTTATTCATAATTATATTTTGTGTTTTAGAAGGTGTGCACTGAAACCGAAATCTTTTGCGCCTTTGTAATCAGCAATCGGATTATCACCGATATGCAAAATCTTCTCCAATTGTAAATCTTTATTTTTGATTAAATTTCTCACTTCCTGAAAAATCTCCGGACTGGGTTTTGAGCAATTGATTTCATCAGAATAAATATGGAAATCGATGTATTGATTCAGATTTTCATTTGCAAGAAATTTCCGCATCGTAGTTCCTTTTATAAAACCTGTATTGCTAAGAATATTAATAGTCTTATCCTGACTTTTGATTTCATCAAAAAACTGATGCAATTCGTTAAAAATCACAACAGGTTTATATTCTAAAAACAGGTCTTCACTTTTTTGATAAAAATCATTCAAGACATCTTTATTTAATCGTTTTAAATCAACATTTAATGCAGCCAAAATCAATAAATAAATCTCAAATGTATCGATATTTCCACCGATTACCTCATTAATATTATTGCAAAGATCATCGTAGTATTTCACTGTTTTAGCAACTTCTTCAATCGGTTTATTTACATCAAAAAATGAAGAGAAAAGCTCAACTCTTTTTGCCTTAAATTCGGGATGAGATTTGATTAAAGTAAGCCATAAATCAAAAGAAAAATGATCATGGTTTTGAATATCGATATCTGTTTTCAAAATAATTTAAATTAATCTAGTAAGCTTTTGCTGAAAAAAGTTTCTTCCTTAATACCACAACTTTTTTCCAAGATTTTGTGTTTTAAAATCAAAACTTATCAAAGATAAAATTTTTCATTCAATCTTGATTCTTTTTAAGATTTTTTAAGATATTATTAAACACTAATGAAAGATGTTTATACTTTTGAATTTCCAGATTAGTCTTGTCGTATGATTTTTGAAATCTAAAATGGCAATTTTAAATAGATGATATTTTTTATAGAATATTATTAAACAAATTCTGCTTTATTTATTATAAATTTCTCAAAAATCATTTAAAACAAAAATATCACATCACATAAATACAATATATTAAGCAATTTTAACATAAAAAAATTAAACAAATACCATTTATAGCAAAAATAATACATGAATAAAATCATATCAGTGTCAAATATTTAAAACTAATAGCTATATTTGAAAAACCATTAAAAATTAATACTTATGAAACGAACACTACTCCTCTCTTCAATTCTGTTTTCTTTATTTGCAAAAGCACAAACGCCAACCTACGTTCCCACATCAGGATTAGTCGCATGGTGGGGTTTTACAGGAAGTGCAATTGATACGAGCGGTAACTCAAATGATTTAACGGTAACCGGAGCAACCCTTACCGCAGACAGAAATGGCACAGCAAATACAGCGTATTCCTTTAACGGAACAAGTGCATTTCTTACAAAATCCTCATTATCTTATAATTTTTCACAAAGTGGAACTTATTCTATATCGTTTTGGATGAAAAAAACCGGAAATTCTGAAGGTGTTGCGATGATGAGTGGCTCAAACACTTCAGGGAATTTTATTTGGCTTCTTCAATGTGATGCTACAAAAACCATTTTTGGAACCAACAAACAAGGCGAATCCTGGACCTGGGCAAACGGACCAAATTATTCTACAACAGCATGGGAACATTTTGTCGCAGTTTATAATAATCAAACAATGCAGCTTTACAAAAATGGAGCTTTAGTATCAACATCAACTAATGCTTACACCGGCTCTACATCAGCTGCAATGCCTTTTTATATTGGCAGGGCAATCGGCGGCGGATATATTGCTGCAAGTATTGATGATGTTGGAATTTGGAGCAGAGTTCTTACCACAACAGAAATCAGTCAATTATACAACAGTACGCTTTCAACAAATGACGTAAAATCAATAAAATCAAATACTAGTATTGCGCCTAATCCAGTAAGTGATATTTTATCTGTAAACATTCCATTGAAAGGTAAAAACGTATACAAAATCATCGATATTAATGGCAGAATCGTGCTTACAGGAGAATTGAATGATTCAAAAATTAATGTTTCCTCATTAAATAACGGAGCTTATTTTCTTGATATTGAAGGAATTTCCAGCTTTAAATTTATTAAAAAATAATTTTTTCTAAAAGCAATACCATCTCGTTAAATCTGAGAAGGTATTGCTTTTCAAAAAAACACTTACAATCCACTATTTATCCGGCATAACTTTATATGTAGGATCTTCCTGGATATTGACCTCTATCACTGCTTCAGCATTTTTTAACATTTTTATTGAATCTTCGCTGAGATGTTTCAAATGAAGTTTCTTGTTTAACTGACTGTATTTTTTTGATACTTTATCTAAGGCATCAATAGCACTCATATCCACAATCCGGCTTTCTTTGAAATCGATTACTACTTGCTCGGGATCATTTTCAGGATCAAATTTATCTGCAAAAGCAGTAACAGAACCAAAAAACAGCGGCCCTGAAACTTCGTAATATTTAATCCCGTTTTTATCTAAATACTTTTTTGTTCTGATTCTTTTCGCATTATCCCATGCAAAAACCAACGCAGAAATAATAACGCCAACCAAAACTGCTAATGCCAAATTATGAAGAATAATCGTAATTAAAGCTACTGTAATTCCTACAAAAATATCAGATTTTGGCATTTTATTGACAATTCTAATCGAAACCCATTGAAAAGTACTTATTGCAACCATCATCATCACTCCAACCAAAGCTGCCATCGGAATTTTTTCAATAAACGGAGCTCCGACCAAAATGATAACTAAAATAGTGAGAGATGCAATAATTCCGGAAAGCCTTGCTCTTGAGCCTGCATTTAAATTAACTAAAGTCTGGGCAACCATTGCACAACCGCCCATTCCTCCAAAAAAACCATTCGTGATATTGGCCAAACCCTGCGCAACAGATTCTTTATTGGCACTTCCTTTGGAATTGGTGATTTCATCAACCATTGATAAAGTTAAAAGAGACTCAATTAAACCAACTCCTGCCATAATTAAAGCATAAGGAAAAATAATCTGTAAAGTTTCGACTGAAAAAGAAATGCGCGGAATATGAAAAACCGGCAAACTTCCGCTGATGTGGGCAATATCCGCAACGGTTTTTGTATTAATTCCGAAACCTAAAACAATTCCAAAAACAATCACTATTGCAACCAGAGAGGCAGGAATAACTTTGGTGATTTTTGGAAAAAAATAAACAATCGCAATCGTTAAAACCGTCAAACCTGCCATTATATACAAAGAGCTTCCTTGTAACCAGCTTACAGCTCCATTTGCATCAATTATTTTAAACTGCTCAACCTGTGCCATAAAAATAATGACCGCTAAACCATTTAAAAAACCATACATTACAGGTTGCGGAATTAATCTAACAAATTTTCCAAGCCTGAAAGCTCCGACCAATACCTGAAAAATTCCGGCAAGAACTACCGTTGCAAAAAGACATTCTACACCGTGAGTTTTTATCAGGGCAATTAAAACAACAATTGTAGCTCCCGCTCCACCGGAAACCATTCCGGGACGGCCTCCTAAAATTGAAGTGACTAATCCCATCATAAAGGCAGCATACAAACCAATCAAGGGCGAAAGTCCGGCAAGTATGGCAAAAGATAGCGATTCTGGAATCATAGTCATTGCGACAGTGAACCCAGCCAAAAGTTCATTTTTATAATTGATTTTCTTTGTGAAGTCGAATAAATCTATTGATCGCATAGCAGTTTATAATATTATCAAAAAAAACATAAATTAATTATTAAAATAAAATATAGTTTATAAATATACTATTACTATCCTCTTATTCAATCTATTTTTTTGACGTTACAAAAATAAGACATAAGAGTCACAATTCAATTTTTCCTGAAAAACTTTATATCTGAAAGAAAGTGTATATAATTGAGAATCTATACGAAAGCCAATATTTAAAACATTATTTTCTTGTATTAGCCGCTATTTAACAATCATTTCTCAATATTAATTAAATATTATTAATGTTTATTGAATAATAAATTGTGATTTATTCATTAATTTTTTCTACTTTTGACATGCAAACAAGATGATAATTAACCATAATTTTATATTAGAGTAAAAATATTATGTTAAATAGTGTAATGTAATATCGAAGAATGAAGATTTATAAAACAAAGAATTAAAAACCTTTATTAAATCACACTAATAGTCTTTATTATTATTTTAAACTGTTATCTGAGATAAAAAGCTCATTGTAAAATCTTGTTTCACCAACCAATCACAAAGCACAAATTGCTGAAAATCATATTTATACAATTAGTAATCAATTAATTTTGTAAAGTAATGAAACAGCAGGGAATCAAAACCCTATCATTTTGCCATAGAATAAATTCTCATTTTTCTTAAAAAGGCAGCAATAACAACTTCTTTACTTGATAAAATATGATTAATTTAAAAAAAATTAGTTTTTAATAAATGTTATATAAAAATATACATATAGGTACGTACATTAAGGAAATGGTAGAGAGCAAGAATATTGCTCTTGAAAGAATATGTAATTTTCTGGGCAAAGATGAGGATTTTGTGGAGAATGTATACGAAAGCCAATCGGTAGACACAGACGTTCTTCTAAGATGGAGTAAACTGCTGGAATTTGATTTTTTCAGATTATACAGTTCACATCTTATTTTATATGCGCCACCTTCAGCTGTTAATAAAACAGAAAAAAAGAGCGAAACAACCCCACAATTCAGGAAGAATATTTACACCCAGGAAATAAAAGATTTTATCCTGAACAGAATAGAAACCGGAGAAATGACTCAGGCAGACGTCATTAAGGAATATTCTATCCCGAAGAGTACTTTGCATCGCTGGATTCAGAAAAAGAGATAACACACCGAAAAATATTATATCTTATGAGGCCAAATTACAACAAGATCTACGAGGATCTGCTCAAAATGAAGCATCCCGAAAAACTGGAATGCCCAAAAGTAAAAGAACAGCTTGGAAAACTTAATTCAACAGAAGAGATTTTAAAATTGAACGAAAGACTTTTCAAGCCCAATAAAGAAACTGCAAAAACAAATCAGCAGTTGAAAACTTACGATAAAAAGACAATGATAAAACTTTTAAATTATCAGAAAAAACACAGTCTTTCAACGAGTTTTATGTCTAGAAAATACAGTATCAGCCGAACAACTTTTTCTAAATGGAAAAAAATACTGGAAGATGAATTGATTGAAACTTCAAAAAAATAAAAAAATACTACGCAAATTGCGTAGTATTTTTTTGGGGTTGATAAATTAGCTCTTCTTTAAAACATCTTTTATCCCATCCAAACCTTCACTGAACTGAGCTAATAAAGCTACTATCTGCGTCATTCTGTCATTATCTCCCAAACCTTTAATCATTTTATTTGTAACGAAAGTTTTCTTGATCTCTTCCCAGCGTAAATTTTCATCTTCAGAAATCAGATTCATTAATTCTTTTAATTTAAGCATATTTGATTCTGCTCCGGTCGTCAAAGTCTGAGATTCGTTTTGATAATGATTTAAAACAATCTGCGTCACTTCCTCCTCTTTTAAAATAGGGTGAATCTGAGCAATCAATTTATTCATATTCCGGTAAGATCCCTGCAGTTTGAAAGACGGCTCATTCCTGTAATCATCAGACATTGCTGCAGAAGAAATATATTGTTTGTTGACTTTTAAAACAATATCTCTTACTTTCAACGTATTTTCAAGCACTTTTCTAAAATCTGAAATCTCGTTTGAACTGAAATTCCCTTCCAAATCTACATTCGGCGAATCAGACTGAATACTTTCGTATAAATTGTATAGATTTATCATTCCGAACTGCGTCAATCGGGTAAGATAATCGTTTGACATTAAAGCATTTTCGATTAGACTTAAATCAAATAACTCCGATTTACTGCCTGAAATTTCACCTAAATTATAGGTATCAGAACGATTCGCCAACATATCCGGAATTCTGAATTTCTCCCCACTTTCTGTATAAGGATTTCCGGCCATCACGAGGCAGAAACGTTTCGATCTTAAATCATAGGTTTTGCTTTCGCCATTATAAATTCCTTCAATTTTTCTCTGTCCATCGGCTAAAGAAATGAATTTCTGCAGAAACTCGGGATTACAATGCTGAATATCATCGAGATACAAAATTACATTATCGCCCATTTCCAAAGCTAAATTCAACTTTTCGAGTTCCTGTTTTGCACCGGCATTTTTCGCCTCACTTGGATCAGTTGAAACTATATCGTGACCGATTGACGGACCGTTGATTTTCATAAAAACCAATCCCATCCGGTCTGCCATGTATTCCATCAAAGTCGTTTTTCCGTAACCCGGAGGCGAAACCAAAAGCAGCATTCCCATTCTGTCGGTACGTTTATCATTTCCAACCGTTCCCAACTGTTTGGCCAAATTTGCTCCGATTAAAGGAAAATAAACATCATTAATCAATCTGTTTCTCACAAACGAACTTAAAACCTGAGATTTGAAAGTATCGATTTTTAAATCTTTCTTTTTATCAGAAACCCATTTCGCTTTTAATTCCTGAAGCTGTCTGTACTTTGGAACGACAACTTCATTGAAATTGGATAAACGAGAAATGAATTCATAATAATTTACAGCATAACCGACATCTTTTTCTAAAGATTTTAATCCTTTTAGAACCGTTTCATAAGCGATGTGAAAAATATTTTTAGCGTCAAAATTCTGTGTCACGAAAAATACGGCTGCTTCTTTTCTAACATCATCTTCAAAGCTTGATCCTGAATTAAATATAAACGCATTCAAAGCGCTTTCTGCAATAGAAAAACAAGCAGCAGGATACTGTTTCAAAGCATTAAGCTGGTCGATAAGCTCTAAATCTTTACCTTTTTCCTTTAAATCTTTTAAAAATAATTCATACAATAAACCTGCTTTTTCTGAAACCACAAACGCTGATTTATTTTCTCTTTTAAGATAAATTGCGGCATTCAGATAATTGATTTCGGCAAAAAGATGATTATTCTGAGCAAAAGATTCTATTTCATTCGATAATTCTTCATTTAAATATTGAAAACCTTTATCCGTTGTAAATGACTTTGAAATTAAATCCGCTGCTTCAAACTGTTTTTGGTAATATTCTTTTCTCTCCTGATTTAAAAAATACCAGAACAGTTGCGCCAACGCTCTTTCTTTGGGAGTAAACTGCATTAAACCCAATTCATTATGCATCTGCTGAAGTTTTGAAACAATCACAAGAGCATCTTCATCATGAATTCCTTTTACCAAACCTTCTCCAAAATGCTCAGTCATAAACTGCTGAATTGCATTTCGGTTTTGTTCTTCAGTATTGATATTTTTATTTAGCGAAAAGATATTCCACGCCAAATATTCAAAACGTCTGACTTGCTGATTCTCTGAAATATATTCCTGATTCCAGACTTCTTTATAATCTGAAATCGTTTCAAAATTTAAAGGCTCGTAAAATCCGGTTCCCGTTAAGTGATAATAATACCGTGCATTTCTCATCACCAAAGTCAGGTCTAATTTCTGACGGTTGACCGCAAATTTATAATCCCCTAAAGCAATCACATTTTCGCCGTCTGCGTAAATTTCCTTTTTATCTTTAAGTTTTCTGACCGATTCCTGCTGAGAAGTTTTCAGTAAAGTCTGAATTTCTTCCGCTTTGGCAGAGTCCTCCATTTCCATCAACTGTCGGGAAATATCACGGACTTTTTCAACCATTAGATCGGTTGCAAAATATCCGTTAATTTCATTTTCAGAATCAAAAGATTCAGATTTTGTCTGAACAGATTTTAAAATTCGCAGTGCAGAATCGTACAAACTTTGTGTACGCTTGTTTCTGGATTCTGTTAACTGAACTCTCTTGTTTTGAAAATGACCGTAAACTTCTTCACGCTTTTCGCCTATATTTTGTATGAATTCATCAAAATCAACGAATTTCGTCTCCATTTCTTCTAATTGAATGGAAAGTTTGGTCAGGTATTCATCACATTGTTCGGGAGTTTGGGAAAGTTCCAGAAAATTGATTACCGATTGGTCAAACAACATCATTTGCGCCTGAAAATCAGCAGACAATTCCTTTCCTGAAATTTCTCTTTTCCTTTTTGAAAGTTCTAACCGTTCCTGATTTAATCTCGCAAAAATCAGGGAAATATTTTCAATAATCTGCGTAGATTGTGAAGTGTCTTCAATTTTCAAATTATTGACAATATCCACCAAAAGTTCGAGCTGTCCGGATAAATTATTAATTTCTTCCTCAATCGATTTTGCATCAATTGCTTTCTGTAAATTGATTATATTTTCAGAAATAAGCTTTGCTCTGTTTTGATACGGAAGCAACGCCTCGTCCTGCAACAGGAAATTCACACACGCATTGGAAAGTTCTTCTGATCTTTCAGCCAATGATTTTTCCAGAGAATCGAGAACCGCAATATCAACATATTTCAAATCTCGTGCACCGGTAATTTCACCGCGCAACGCTCTGATTTGAGAAAGCATATCGATATATTCCGTTAGTTGAGAATAATGAATTCTTTTGGTTTCATCTAAAATTTTCTCGCAGGCAACTTTGATTTTTTCAACGGATTCGCCTGTATTTTTCTTCTGCTCGACAACCTTTTCGTATTCATTAATCGCAGAATGGGCAATACTTCTGATTTCCTTTAAAGGCTGGTCGAGATTTTCAACCTCATCATCCGCAAGGAAATAATACGCATCTAAAATAGTCGTGGAAAGCTTAACAATATCGTCGTAAAGCCCGCTGTAAGAATCTTTTTTATTTAAAAGTGTAATCAGCTCCTGACTTTCAGCCATGACTCTTACAATATCTTTATTCCCGATTTTATAAAGTAGTGTGTCTGATTTTTCCGTATTCGGCAACAATTCTTTTGAATATGGAGTCTGCCAGATTTGAGCTAAATGATGCTTTGTCGTTTCAACACTTTCTCTTAAATAGATTAATTTTCCATCATTTAAAATCGAATATCCGCTACAACGAATCGGTGTTTCAATGGTTTGGGTAATGATATTATACGAAATCAGCTGATAATTATTGGTTTTATCATCGTAGAAAACATACATGAAATTCTCACCGTTCGGCTCCTGAATCGTTTTCAGATAATGAAGTCTGTTGACATCCTGAGAAATCACTTTCAAACCACCCGTTTGCAAAGCATAACCGTTTGAGAACAAAACTCCCTGATTTTCCGGAAGCAAAACCGCCGAATGCTTCAACGTATCAACTCTGGAAACCGTTTTTTCTTTATGGTTGTAAATGAAATATCTTTCTGTTTCCTGATAAGGTTTAATTTTAAATAAAACCAAATTATCCAGATCACAAAAATAGATTTCCGCATCATCAAGATTCTGGTCTTTATGAATGACATCTTCAGAATAGATTCCTTTTCCGGTATCGGTATTGTCTTCAATTTTTATGGTTAGATCTCCACCGATGGATTCCACAAAAACTTTATCCGCCAAAGAAACGTGCGGGAATTTTCCGCTTCGCTGCATATCTCGGGTCGCTTTCGTCCATAAAAAACCATGTTGCGGCGGATACGTGACTTCCGAAGCACTTCTGGAATCAACGTATATCAATTGATTGTCTTTAATCAACCATTTAAACGCTTTGATATCCGACGTACTTTCAGACAACTGAAAAACCATATACAGATAGTTTTCGGTAAAATGGAAGCGTGCAAAAAATGTATTTCTGTAATATTTATAGAGATTTTTGAACTCATCAATAAAGATTTCATCATTGATCAGCGACGAATCACGAGGTTCAAATCGATCATCATTAATATTGTAGATTGAAAAAACATCAGTGATATTAATCTCTGTCTGCAAACCCAAATGTGCATTAGAGCCAAAGATCAAAGTATCTTTCAGCGAGAAAATATCTTTGGCGACGCAATTGTGCTCCGTAGAAATTCTTTCGTTGGCGATGAGTGAAAAATCTACTCCGCCGAAAATCTCTTTACGGTTTTCGTTCAAGTTCTGAAGCCTCTGAATGAGATCATTTTTCTGCTCATTCAGACGGTTCTGAATTATTTCGTATGTCCCTGAATTGAGTTGTTCTGACATAGGTTTTTATATATTTGATGAATGATGATGGATGTTTGGTGTCATCATCGCTCAGTTATGTTTTGGAAAATACTGCGGTGATTTTAACGCAAAGTTCACCAAGATTTTTTTTGAAAATATTGTGTTTATTTTTCCGTTCGCAATGGCGTTGCACTCAGCTAAGACCTAAAGCTATTTTAAGTTTTGGCTAAAGCCGAATACATCGACCTTTTTTTTAACGGGCTAAAGCCCGTTTCTATTGAATTAATTATTCAAATCAAATACCTTTAGAAAAAAAAACTCTCAAAGTATCATTGAAAATCACACAATGAGAGTTTTACAATATAATTTCTTGTTTTTATGGATAGGATTTTATCCTATCCTTTACAAAATCGTCCTTTCAGGACTTTTAGAGATTTTCTGTTTATCTGATTGGTTTTTGGTCGATGCCTAGATTTCTTGCCATATCCATTGCTCTGTCAAGAAGTCCTCTTTCCTGTGGGTTGGCAACATTATTTAATTTAAAAATAAGACTTGCAATACTCATATTTTTGATATCTTCCGAGGAAACGTTGTATTTTTCAACCATTCCCATTACTTTTCCAATGATGTTTTCGCCGTCGCCTAAAAGGTTTTCTTTTACCAAAGTTGCATTTTCACTGTGGCTGATAAATTTATCTAAACCTTTACCTGCAGAAACCTGGCGAATCACGTTATCAAAGAAAGTATTATCTCCACCTACGATATCAATTTTTGCAGACTTGAATGCTTCTGCTAAAACTCCGGCTTGAGCCTGTGCAATTTCTTTCTGAATTGAGATTTGCGCCAACTCTACTTCTTTTTCTTTTGATAAAGTCAGTCTGAATTCTTCGTGTTCTTTTCCTGCGTCGTTCAGTTTTTTCATCGCTTCTGCCTTTTCGGTAATTCCGGCAGCTTCCGCTAATGCTTTTTCTTTGATAACTTCTGCCTGAGCAATTCCTTCTTTTCTTTCAGCTTCAGCTTTTTTCTCAATAACAATAGACTCTACAATTCCCTGTCTTTCGGCTGCATCGGCTTTTGCGTGAAGAACCTGAGCTTCAGATAAACCAACCGTAGCTTCCTCTTTCGCTTTAGCATCAGCGATAATTTTTCTTGCTTCTGCTTCTTTTTCAGCTGCGTCACGTTTTGCCTGAGCTTCGATGACGTATTTCTGAGCATCTTTCTCAGCAGATAATTTTCTGGATTCTGCGGCTCTTGTTTCCTGAATTAATTTCTTTTCAGCTTCCTGAGTTGCCAAAGTGATTTCTACCTGCTTCGTTCTGTCGGCGGTTTTAAACGCTTCCAGATCTTTAATGGTTTGCTGTTCTTCAACTACAGTTTTTTCCATTGTCAAACGCTCACGGATTGCATCCTGAATATTTTTCTTCTCTAACTCGATTGCTTTTTCTTTTTCAATCTGAGCTAAAGAAACAATTCTTTCTCTTTCTGTAGCTTCCAGCATTTTGTCTTTCTGCACTCTTTCCGTTTCCACCAAGTCTGCACGCTCTTTATTCTTAGCAGCGATAACTACCTGTCTTTGCTTATTTTCTTCGGCAATTTGCAGTTTTTCTTCGGTTGCAATACGAACAGTTTCATATTTTAAACGCTCTTCTTCTGTAACTTTTAAAATTTCTGCATTTTCACGGGACTTAATATTCGCCACCTCTCTTTTCTGAGATTCTTCTTTTTCAGCCAACTGTTTTTCCAGTTCTAAAATCGCTTCACGGGCTTCAACATTCTGTTTTGTAATTGTTTTTTCCTCATCTCTTCGAACCTGATTAGCCTTAATGTTCTGAGTCGCCGTTAATTCTGTAATCTTTTTAATCCCTTCTGAGTCTAAAATATTGTCTTTATCTAAATTCTCGATTTTGGTCTGTTCCAAATAATCAATCGCACAGTCATCCAGAACATAACCGTTCAAATCTGTTCCGATGATATCCAAAATTTCCTGGCGGAATTCGCTTCTCGCTTCGTACAGCTCGATAAATTCAAACTTTTTGCCGACCGTTTTCAGAGCTTCCGAAAATTTAGCCTCAAATAATTCTCTCAAAGTATGAATATCCGAAGCCCGCTGACAACCGATAGTCTGCCCAACATTCACAATATCATCCGCTGATTTATTAACTCTGATAAAGAAAGCCACCTGAATATCGGCTCTCATATTATCTTTACAAATCAATCCCGCTCTTCCTTCTCGGGCGATTTCCAGTTTTTTTACGGAAATATCCATCGATTCCATTCTATGGATGACCGGAATAACAATTCCTGCGTTGAAGAAAACTTTCGTTCCGCCATAACCTGTTCTTAAAATCACAATTCCCTGAACCGTTTTTTTATACATAGATAAAATCCAGAAAATCAATCCGATGGAAGCTATCACTATGACAACAATTCCTACAATCAAAGGTGTATTCATATTTTTATAGTTTATTTATTTAATGTGTTTTTGTTTTTAATTGAAATTATTCGAACCATTAAGTTTGATTAAATTTTTAAAATGGATTAAGGAAATATCTGCAGATATTTTTTCAGCGCTCACTTAATAAGATTTATCTGACCTTTAAAAACTTAAAACTTTTATATTCTTAATGTTTCAATCTTCTCATTTTTTAAAATTTAATTTCCTTGGCTACGTAATAATACTTTCGTCCTTCTGCTTCATCAACTATGTATACTGTTGTTCCGTGCTCGATCATTTCACCATCTTTGCTTTTTACCATTAAGGTCATTGGGTCGCTTCCGATAAAAACTTCCAAAATCCCTATTTTGTTTCCGTGGATTGTTGATTTCATTCTGCCCTGTCTTCCCAAAAATTCATGTGGAGCTTCTCCTTTGTGATTAATTTCTCTAAAAAATGGATTGAGCGGTTTTAAAAACATTTTAGTCAATAGCATACTTACTAAAAACATAGGAACAATTAACAATGCTGAAATCCAAATTTCGAATGAAGCAAAAACTTCGAGATAAATTGAGCCTAGCCAAGTGAGAAAAAGCGAAATTGTAAGAAAATAAGTAATCGGAACAATATCGAGATTCAGAAATTTTAAAAAATGAATCCATGCAGAAGGGTCATCCGGAATATGAACATGACCATCCGGTGCATTCGTGTCAATATCAAAATCCGCATCAAGCCCGATGTCAATATCCAAACCTGTAACAATCGTGAAGAGCCAATAAATAACCGCCAAAATAAGCAGCACGCTCAAAACGGTGTTGACCGGCGAAAAAGCTAAGGTTAAAAATTCTTGAAAGTTCATATCTGGTGTTTTTTTTTTAATTTTAATTATTATCAATAAATACCCAATTTTCATTTAATATTTATTGAGATCCAACCTAAATTACAAACTATAACTGTTTATTTCTTACGGATGTTCACAAATATAATAAAAATTTGCCATAATGCAAATATTATTAGCAAAATATTTAAATTTAATCTTACATTTGCAAAAATAATTAGACATATGAGTTTTTTCGGAGCTAATATTAAAACAATAAGACAGGCAAAAGGTTTGAGTCAGCAAGCATTCGCAGATTTATTTGAATTAAACAGAGGTGTAATTGGTGCTTATGAAGAAGGACGTTCTGAACCAAAAATATCAACATTACTCACTGTCGTGCATTACTTTAATCTGGATTTAGATAAATTTTTAACTGTTCCTTTAACTGTGGATGATTTAAATAAACCAGAAAATTTTGAAAAATTTCAATTATCATTTAATTCAGATCTTCCCTATCGGGAAAATAATTTTGACAATAATGCTAAATATAACTCACTGCAAAAAGCATTAGCAAATATTGATTTAATCTATGAATTCTGTGAAAACACATTGATTTTACCAAACTACAACATAGGAGATTTTTTATTTTTGATAAAATCTAATATTGCAGAAGAAAACTCTGAAACTTTATTGTTTATAGAAAATGGAAATTTAAAATACCTTTCATCAATTCCAAAAGAAATACATTCAGAAAAAGAGATTTATAAAATTGCCGGTTATCTTGCTTTTGACCAAAAAAACATCCTCTCCAGAATATTGGAAAGGATTGAGGTTTTGGAAAGAGATAGAAAACAGCATCAAAAATAAATTATTCTACCTGTTGTGCATTTATGGGAAAATATTAAACAAACTGAAAATCAATTTTGAAATTGGTGAAACCATTCGTGTGATTTGTGTTTAGAAAAAATCTATCATTGATTTTAAATAAAGGAATCACTGATTTGAAATTTTTGAAAATCTCTTTTATAGCTTTGTTTAATTAAATTTAAGACGATGATTAAAGGATTATACGAGACTCACATTCAGGTAAGCGATTTGGAAACTGCCACTCAATTTTATACTGAAGTTTTAGGATTGGAATTGGCTCACCGGGACGAAACCCGACCGATTGTTTTTCTATGGATTGGAAAAAATAAAGAATCGATGTTGGGATTGTGGGAGCAAAAGGAAAATTTGCAGACGAGACATTTTGCTTTTTCTGCCGATAAAGATGATATTTTAAATTATTCTGTTGAGTTTTTGAAAAATAAAAATTTAAAGCCTTATAATTTCCTAAAAAATGAAACTATTCAACCCATGGTTTTCTCGTGGATGCCGGCTTTGGCAATTTATTTTAATGATCCTGATGGAAATCAACTGGAATTTATCTCGATATTGGAAGGTGTGGGAAAACCGGAATTGGGAGTGATTTCTTATGAAGATTGGTTGCAATACAATTAAGCTTTTAATAATAATTGAATAATCAGCTCAAGATAAATATCCATCATTGCCATCCTTTTATCATCGTAATAAAAGGAATAGAGATCGGAATAATCTGCAGATTGCAATAATGCAAAGCTAAGTTTGTTATCAAAATTATTTTCAAATTGACATTCTATAGTTCCAGAATCAAGAGATATGATAAAATGCATTTTGAATTTATTGTCATAATTGCAGTCCGTTTCTATTTTATAAGCCGATTTTTTAATATTGGAAAAGACAATATTAAAATTCGAATCAATAATCGGAAGATCAGATGGTTTTTCATTTTCTCCCAAGAAGTAATAGTAACAGTTATCGTCCAAAGCAATTTTAAGTTTTGAATCTGACATGAACAGATCAATTCCCGTATCCCAATGTGATCCTTCTTTTCTGAAATACATTGTTTCTTGTTCAAATTCCTTGAAAGGATAAGCTTTTTCTTCAGGAACAAGAGATTTTAAACTTTTATAATAAGGTTGATTTACAGCACTCATACTGAAGAAATATTCATTTTCATATTTTTCTTTTGAATAGAAATCCGGGCTGTAAGGTTTGCTTCTGTCAACATAGTTTTCAATTTCTCCTTTATGATTAAAATTCACAAAGATGGATTCGGCAGAGCCTTTATCGGTGGTATGATGGGGTTCGAAAAAGTTGTAATGAATTTTTTGTCCTGAAATAAGTTCTTTTGTACGTTCTTTAAAAGTAATTTTACTTATTAATCTATAAAAATTATCATAAACAACCGTTCCCGAATATTTTACCTGCGAAAAATCTTCAACATCACGCACCAAAAAATCATAAACGATATAGGTATTTTCTAATCTTCTGTTGTAATAAATAGTGTTTCTGCCTAAATAAAAATCTTCTAAATTCGGGATTTCTTTTACATGATGATGATAACTTTCCGTGTATTGTTTATATGTTTTTTCTTTAAGATCTTTTTTTGAGAATGCTTTATAAGTTGTTTTATTTTTGGGCAAATCGTTTTCGAAAATTTCTTCAATATACTCGTAAAGTTCCTCCGCTTCTTCTTTTGTAATGATCTCACCCAAATGATTTCTATAAATTTCTCTGTAAGATTTAATTAAAAATCTCGATTCTGGAATTTCCGGCTTTGCAGACAGATAATATTTACCATAATCCGAGTTAAAAAAACCTCTATTTCGTAAGTCAGAAATATAAACATCTTCTCCACTCCAACCATCATCAATTGTGATGTATTCCGTTGTCAATACGCCATTTTCATCATAATAAAACCCGTCATACTCATTATCATCGCCATCATAATAGGCGTCTTTTCTTGTAAACTCAACATTTCCTTTCAAATCGAATATTTGACGAAAAATACTTTTATCCAATATATCAAATACTTCTATACGTTTTCCGGTGAATATATTTTTTTTGTATTCTTCTATCTCCCATTTCGTAAAACCGTCTCTCTTTTCTCTCAAATAATTAATTGTGACATTAATATTTATATCTTCTAATTTTAAAGTCATCGGAAAATTGTCATAAACAAAATAATCTTTCGAATAAACTTTAAACCCTGAAAACCTAATCGTTCTCTGATGGATATTGTTTCGATATATTCTCTTTTCGAAACTTCTTTTAAAAAAAGCTTCCTGCAGTGTTACTTCTTTTTCTACCCCAAACTTCTCTGAAAAGTATTTACAGGTTTCGGTTTCAATTATTTCTCCTGACGGAATCATCGGGAAAAAATTAAGATAGTAAGAATCATCGTTTTTTTCGTTACAATTTTTTGAAAATTCAGATAATTTTTTTTCTATTTCAGATTTCTTGAATGTAGGATTTCCACTTGAAAAATAGTAAATATCCAATTTATCACCATTGTCTCCATGCATTGTTTTTTTATTATGATCTGGCTGTTCGCCTTTTTGATAGACATTCAAGATTGAAATTATGCGATCTAAAGAATCTTTTATTTCATAATTTTCATATTGCCGTGTAAATAGGTAATATCTTGTTTTATGCAATAATGTATATTTTTGAAACAGCTTTTCTCTTATGATGGTCACTGCGGTCACGAAAACATTTTCAAATAAAATCTCTTCATCAGTAATATTGTCCTCCGAAATGTAAAGTTCTGCACTTAAAAGTTTTCCGAAAGCATATTCTTCAACCTTCTGAAGCACAACATCACAATAAAAATGTTTAAGATAGCTTGTATGCTCATGGAGCTGATCTTCATTCAATATCGTTTCTTTGTCTTTCAATGTATATATAATTTTTTGTCTCATTTTATTATCGTTTTAATTAAACGGATTTGCATCTGATTTTTGGTAAAATCATCCTTAAGGATCATTTTTGAATATAAAAGTAGAGACAGATTTTCATTTATGAAAATCTGTCTCTATATTATTTTGCGAAAATTTCTTTCAACTGAGAAACGATGTTGCTGTTTCCGGAAACGGTGATATCTCCAATTTTATCGGCGATTTTCTCCATATATTCCATTTCTTTCAGCTTCCAAAGTGTTTCGTTTTCTTCCATTAATTTCGCAGTGTTTAGCAAACTTCTCGTGGAAGCGGTTTCTTCACGTCTCATGATGCTGTTTGCCTGAGCTTTTTTCTCAGCAATCAAAACCTGATTCATGATTTCCTTCATTTCTCCTGTCAGAATTACATCTCTGATTCCTGCATCGGAAGCTTTCAAACCAAGATCTTCGTCTTTATTGTCAAGATTTTTCAGGATTTCTTTTCCTACAGAATCTTTTTTCACAAGCAGTTCATCCAATGTCAAAGCTCCAACGAATTCACGCAAAGCCAACTGCATCATAATATACAATTGCTTATCATATTCTTTGTTTTCCATCAACGCTTTTTCGATGTTTTCCACCTGAAAACGTACATAAAAATTGATACGAAGCATTGCTTTATCTTTTGTCAACAATTCCTGACCTGCAATTTCCATTTGCTGCATTCTTACATCAACAGATTTTACATCAATGGAAATTTCGTTGTTCCAGAAGTAGTAGGTTCCAGCTTCCAGAATTTTGATTAATTTTCCGTCAATCAGCAAAAGACGTTTATATTGATTCGTTACTACAAACTTTCTTACGAAATTTTTCAACTTCATATTTTCAAGAATTGTTTTAGAGATTTTCTCTGTAATTTCAACTTTTGCCAAGTCGATTTTTTGAAATTCTATGTTCAAAATTCCTTTCCAGAAAGCATATTGACCGACATTCAAAACTTCTTTGAAAATCCCGTTTTCGTACATCAGAACGATTTCACCGTCTTTCACTTCAACAACTTCCAACAGAGATTTCAGTCTTTCATTTTTCAATAAAAGAGTAAGATCAGTATTTGATTTAAATAAAGATTTCATATCGTAAGTTTCCACAGTTTTATTTCCGAAAATCCAGAAATTACCTTCTCTTAAAATCTCAATCAGGTTTCCGTTTTTGAAAACCAAACCTGTTTCATACGCCTTAATTTGTACATTCTTTATCATGGTTTTATATTTTAAATGGTTATTATTAAACTTGCAAAAAAGAACACATCAGTTTTCAAAAATCTTTAATTTCACTTTTGAGAACTTTGATTATCTAATTATTACTTTCAAATATCTTTTGTCTCTTTTGTGGTTAATTTAAAATCATCTCAAACATTTTTTTAATTTTAAAAGAAAAATCCGGAATCTCTTCTTCCAAAAACGGCGGAAGGGAAGCAATTCAAAAAAATTCCATTGAGCTGAGTATAATAATTTTAAATTTATTTTAAAAAGTTTTGATTTTAAACTTGATTTAACTTTGATTATTTGCGGACAAAAAACATTGTTAGATCATTGATATTAAAACTTTAACTTAAAAAAAATCCTATAAGAATTATTACCTCATAACTTAAATTTCATTTTCAGAAAACATCTTTTCTTACAGGCTTTTTCAAAATGTTGATTTAACAACTGAAAAAAATCCCAGACTTTCCTATGGTGAATATTTTTTGAGAGATATTCAAACTCGCTGATAAAATAGATTTTAAGTCTATTTTCAAACTACATTAAAAGTGTAGTGCTCTAACCAACTGAGCTACCTCAAAACTGAATTGAGAGAGGGATTCGAACCCTCGCATCCTAAGATTTCCATGCTATACCACTTAGCTACTGTATCGACTACAGGGAGGATTCGAACCTCCGTACCTAGAAAAATTACAGAAATTTTTTTGGAAAAATTCCTCAAACCTTCAGATCAAGTTGAACAGAAAGAGATTATGTTTCTCAACAAACCTTTCTGCAATGGTGATATACCGAAACACTCAACGTGACCTGCCTGATATTTTGACTAAAAATTTATTTTTCAAAATTTTAGTGTTGTTTCATTTTGATGATGCAAAGTAAAAAGGAAATTGCGCAATGTTTTTGCGTAGAAAAATTAATTAAAAAAATAATTAATTTTTATTTTAATCAGTTTTTCTGCAAGCACCAAAAAAGAATTTTCGCAATATTCTTCACATCATCCACACCTATGTGATGAGTTCCTTCCAATGGGATTTTCAGCTCTTTCAATGCTCTGTCCATTCCAACGCTTTTTCTTATCGGATGCAGCTGAGCAAATAATGTTTTCACATTAATATGATCATCACTCAACGGATAATCGACATTGAATTTTCTTGCCTGATTCTGAAGCATGTTTAGATCGTAGTTTCCAAAACTTGCCCAGGTTAGATTTTCAGGATCATAATCTGATCTCAGAATATCTAATGCATCTTCCAGCAAAATGCCTTCCTCATCAAGCATCTCTTGAGTAATAGAGGTCAGTTCCGTACAAAACGGACTTACTTTTGAGTATTGAGGTTTAACTAAAATACCTTCATTTTTGGAAATCTTACCGGTTTTTGCATCCATTATGCAAACTCCGATTTCTATGATTTCACTTTCCTGACCTCTCGGCGGTCGGTCATTCCAACACGTGGCTTCAAGGTCTATAATTAATATTTTATCTGTTGTTTTCATTTGTTTAAAAAATTTAATTGTTAATGGATGGAAGTTGGATGTGGGAAGATGGAAGTTTTTACAGTGCTTAATTCATTTCCTCTAGATTCAGACTTTTCTATCTTCCATCACCCAACTTCCAACTTATTAATTTCTTGGAGCAAACGGCGGTGTCCATTTTTTCTTTTTCATCAATTCCTTAACTTCTTCGTACGAAACCGGATAAAAATTATGACAATCTACACCGACATCGAAGCTCAATGCCGTTTCATCATCCGGCAAAGTTCCGTGTGAATGTCCGTAAAGCTGCCAAACTCCTCGATGCGAACCGTTCCAAGTTCTCATGGCGTAATGAAAAAGAATGATTTTCTGTTTACCGTTGCTGTTTTCAGGCTCATCAATTTTCAATTCGTGATAATCTCTAATCGAGGCGAATCGTTTAGGATAAGTTAATGCTGCGCCTTCATGATTGCCTTTTATTAAATGAATATTTCCGTTTAATCGATCTAAAATTTCTTTCGTGAAATCTGGTTTGCCTAAACTGACATCGCCTAAATGATAGACAGTGTCGTTCTCGCCAATTCTTTCATTCCATCTTTTGATGAGTTCTTCATTCATCTGTTCCAAAGACTCAAAAGGTCTTTCGGAGAATTTTATAATATTTTCGTGACCAAAATGATGGTCTGCCGTGAAAAATATATTTGGTTTCATTTTTTTTAATTTTAATAGTTTTTGAAATTTTTTAAAAGGCTCTCAATATTTTGCTTTCCAACAGGGTTCATTGAGTGGCAATAGAATTTTGGCAAATCAAAATAATTATCCAGACAATATTCTACCAGCCATTTCGCACAATCGTAGCCTGTTTTCTCGACAAATTCCTGAGAATTTGGTTCCAAATAATGTTCATCAGCGAGGTCGTGGTCAAAAGAGACCATCTCCGGAAGTCCTTTTTCCAAAATCCTTTTAACAAACTGCTCGTAATTCCGAACGATATGCCAGTCTTTTCTGAGGAAAATGTCCTGTTTCGTGTATTGATACGCCTCAATCGGATATCTTATATCATCCAGAAACAGTAACCTTTTTATGATTTCCATTGTTTTAATTTTTATTTTTTAAGATTAAACCATCATATCTGCACAATTAGAACTTGCAAACGCATAAGGTTTTGCTTTAAATACATATCCCATTCCCAAAATATATCCCATAGCATCTTTTAAAGCGACATTGGATTTAAAATCCGGATCGGTATTGATGTCGGCATGAACCTCCATTTCTACATCGTACATTTCCAGAATAGAACAGATGGCGTAAGCGATTTCTACGGATTTATTGACCTCATTCAGCATTCGCTCTTTGATGCTTATTTTCTGGATTTCTCTTTCTTTTCTGATAAAGGTAAACGCTCCTTTTCCTTCACGGATAAAGACAACTGCAGTCGCATAATTGATGGCGTCACCGTAAACATGGGAGTCTGAACCCACGCATACTTTCAGTCGGTGACCATTTTTCTGTTCGCGGATGATGGCTCCTTCTACCAAAGTTGTGATAGAGTTTCGGAAGATTTTTCCGTTCATATTCTGCCATTTTTGTTGTTGCGTTTCCATTTTTTCTACATTTTTAAGTTTGTTTTTGTTAAATTTTAAATTGTTGATTTTTATCTTTGTTTTCACAAAATTGTACGGGAAGAGGGAGTCGAACCCTCAAAATCTTGAGCCTAAGTCAAGCGCGTTTTCCAGTTTCGCCATACCCGCAAGTTGATGAGTGATAGGTAATTTTCAATGAGTAAATCTTCGCACTAAATTCCTATTCAATCTCTAAAAGTTTGCTGATTCATCAGGATTTGAACCTGAACTCCAAGAATCAAAATCTTGTATGCTGACCAATTACATGATGAATCAAGGTTGAAGAAAAACAAAGCCTGTCTTTTATTTTTTGTTTGATATAAGAACTTCTGCGCCCGACAAACTTTTATTTTTTCTTCGGAACAATTAATTTCGTCAATTGTTAATCGTGAATTCGCTTCGCTGGTCAATTTTAAAATTCACTTACAAAGCAAAATTCTCCATTGACTATTGACAAAATGTATTTGAGATGGTTATGGGATTGTTCATAATCGTTTTTGTTTTTTTATTTGAATTCACGAATGTTTCACATTTCAAAACCCACTCAGTTTTCACAACGGTTTTGCAGACCGCCCCTACTCTTCCACTTCGGCGAGCCATCGTTTTTGCAACCAGTTGTTGGTTGATAGTTAATAGTTTTTAGATAATTTCTATTCTAAAAAAATAAAGCCTGTCTTAATTTTTTGTTTGATGTAAGAACTTTTGCGCTTCGACAAACTTTATTTTATCTAAAAATTTATATTCTGTTAATTAATTTCCATATTTCTGTTTAATTGAGTTAAGAAAAAGTTTATCTATATAATATTGTGTTTTTGGCGTAAAGATCTTCTGCTCTCGACAAACCTTTTCTTTCCTCTTTTTGAAACAATTAACTTAGTGTGAATAGTGAACTGTCAATTCGCTTTGCTGGTCAATTTTTAAAATTCACTTACGAAGTAAAATTGAAAATTCACTTTTCACTTTTTTGTCTGGAAAGCAAGATTCGAACTTGCGACCTCCCGCATCCAAGACGGGTAAACAACCACCGTTATCTTTCCAGTTTTCAGATTCACTTCAAAATTCTTTTCCGAGAGACAGTCGGTATTTGAAAATCTCCATGAATCTTTGTAATCCCAGAAAGAATCGAACTTTCAACTCCCAGTTTAAAAGACTGGTGCTCTACCTAATTGAGCTATGAGATTGTTTTTAATTTTTGTGAATAATCAATTGTTAATTTGCTTCGCTTGTCAATTTTAAAATTCACTTACAAAGTAAAATTCGTTAATGACCGTTCACATTTTTGTAATCCCAAAAGGAATCGAACCTTTAACCTTCGACGTATCAGGTCGATGCTCTAACCGATTGAGCTATGAGATTGGTTTTAATTTGTAAATGATCAATTGTCAATTCGCTTTGCTCGTCAATTTTTAAATTCACTTGTTAAACAAAATTCACCATTCACATTTTGGGTTTCTCCGGGGATCGAACCCTGTTCTCCGGTTCCACAGACCGACGCTTTACCAAATAAGCTAAAGAAACCATAAAAAAAGCGCCTCTTTTCGGGAGGCGCTTTATATTTTTCAGATGTGTTGCTACATTAGCAGACCCATTTATATAAGCACCTTTTATCCACAAATTCATTATCAAGAATACATACAAATCCCATCGGCTCTTGTCCGTTTAGTTTTGAATACTGATTAGATATATTGTGTAAATGTTTCATTATATTCTTGTTATGTTAAAATTGTTTTTTTTAAAAGATTAAAAACGTGTTGCTTTTAATTTTCGGTTGCAAAGTAAAGATGAAATTTTATAACCAGCAAATTTATTTTTGAATTAATCATTTGAAAATCAATTAATTATAATTAAAATATAGAGTAGAGAATTTCTGTCCGCAATACTTCGCAGATACTTTTTAATACCTAAATGACTGTCTCTCATCGGGTTATTGATCACTCTTTATTTTCTTATTATTTGTTCATTATTTATTAAATAATTTTCACTTTTATAGTTATTTTTTTTCATTCTAAATAATTTCTGCCCTAAAAACACAAAAAACGCCCCGATTGTCGAGGCGTTTCTGCAGTATTTTGATTAAATTTTTACGAGTTTACGGTAAATAATTCTCAAAGCAAGCACATTTCGCCTCATTCCATATCATCCATCCATGTCCTAACGATCCCTTTATTACAGGGCGATCGCATAGATTCAAACTGATATGTGCTCTTTGTATTGTCATAATTTTATTGGCGCAAAGATAAATGTTTTTCTTAAAAGTTCTTAATTTTGTCACTGCGAGAAACAAAGCGCTTAAAAATACATCAATTTCTAAACATTTTATTCCTCCCTGTTTTGTATCTTGAAATATCTTTTAAAATCACCTCATCATTCGGATTGAAGTGTTTCAGATCATTAACAATCTCAGAACGGCCGCTGATATTTTCAGCAATGATATCGTATGCAATATTTCGTGTTGAGTTTTGCAATCGCTGATCTTTTTTAAATTCGGTTTTCATCGCTTCCAGATAAATCAATTTTTTTTCGGGTGGCATATTTCCGTATAAATCTTTAATTTCATTTTCGAGTTTACCGATTTCAGGAATATTCGCAAAATAATTATTAAGACAGTTTAATGCTTCTTTATTTTCTTTCCAGCCCTGTAAAAGAGTTTCCTGAGCTTCGCTCGGTTTACCCATTTTATTTCGGTAGATTAAAGAGCCTTTTACTATTTGATGACTCTGTATGTAATCATCAACCACCATTTTATAAAAAATAAATGCATTTTCGATATCATTAATTTCTTTATATAAATCTCCCACTTTCTCTTTTTGCTGAAGTTCTTTGTATAAAGTAATGGCTTTATCATACTGCTTTGCTTTTACATAACAATTGGCAGCATCGACTTTACTTTGAACTTTTCGTAAAAATACGATGGCTGCTTCATTATAAAAACCTCCTTCTTCAAGAGTTGCCGCAGCACGGTAATTATCTTTCAGAAGATTCATGTAGACAATGGCGGCTTTTTTATATTCGTTGTCTTCGATGTGTTTTCTGGCAATATCTTCATAGATATTTTTTAATTTATCAAAAAGTGACGTATCTATTGCCGCTCCACCACCTCCACTGTATATATTTTTTGTTTTTGCTTGAGGATCTTTTTCCTGATTCTGCAAAAAGACGATAGCCACAACAGCAATGGCAGCAAAAAATATAAACTTAAAAACCGTTTCTGTAACATTTACCATCTCTGTCTGAGACATCTGTGCAAAAATGGCAATCACCTTAAAAATCACAAGAATAAAAAAAGCGACCAAAAACTTTTCTAAAAACTTTTGCTTTTTCATTTCTTTCTTGGTTTTAAAATATCAACTTCTTCATCAAACAAACGGTAAAGCAAAACAACGACACCCACAATCAATAAGCAGACCAGCCAATTATACCCAAAAGTGTTAATAAGGGGATAGAAAATATACAGCAAAGCGACTCCCAGTAAAGCAATGAGAAATATTTTTATTCCGTCTGAAACATGATTTCCGCCCATATACAATGGCTTTTTTCTTATAAAATAAAAATATACTCCTATAAGTGCAACAAGTGCAAGAAAAAGCCAGACAATTTCCGACAAGGTAATTTCTTTTTTTCCATCACCTTCTTTATTGATATTAAATGCTTCTTTTCCGCCATTATTATTGAATACAATTTTAGGATCAATTTCATGAGAAGTGCCGTAAATTCTTGCCAAAGAATCAGTGATTACAATTTTTCTCATTTCCAGAATATCGTCTGCAAGAAGTACTTTGGATTTCACAGACATTTTATTTAAGGGATCTTTTTGTATAGAATCTAATATTTTTCTGTAAAATGTCTTGGTCTTCAGATTAACGACACTTTCGATTTTTTTGAGATATTCCTGTTTAAATATTTCTCTTGCCTGTCTTTCCTTTGCTCTATATTCTTCGATTTTCCATAACATTGTCGATCTTCCTTCCTTGGTGTTCATACTTTGTCTGTAATCATTAATCAGCCACCGTCTTTCGTTTCCAAACATCGAATCGATCTTTCTGTCGATTTCTGTAAGACCCGATTCGAAAACCAATCCTTCATCAATCTCCGGATAAGGTTTGTTGTTAAAATGACTTTCGGTAAATATATCATCATTTAAAACTTCCTTCTGCTCTTCTTTTTTCTTATCAAAATTAATAGCGAAAAGAATAATGACAACCAACGCAAAAAGGGCTACAAATATTTTTTGCAGGCCAGATATTTTTCCGGCGGACTGATTTTCTTTAGAATTATTTTCATTATTTCCAAAAAAATTGCCAAACATCCCAAAATCAAAATCCCCAAAACCACCTCTCAAAGCATCGTGAATATCCAGTGGAATTCCTAAATAAACCGCTCGTTCAGGATATTTAGTGATATATTCTATATATTTTAAAATTTCATCATGGTTTCCTGCTCTTACTTTTTCAAGATCGAATGGCAGATTTTTCATCCATTCTTCATCTGTAATAGGTTTTAAAAGCTGTTCCAACAATTCGTCATCATCCATATCCACTTTAAAGCTTCGTATTTTTTGTGGAATGAAAACTCCGTTTGAAGGTTTTTTAAGCTGAGATTCAGATTCCAGAGATTCTTCCAAAATAGAAACCCAGTCGATGGTTTCATTTAATTTCACCAAACCGAAATCGGGATGCATGATAATATATTTTGCATCAATATGTTTCCAGTCTTCTGAATTTATTTTAGGATAAAAATCTGTATTTTCAGGAATAAATAATTTATTATCAAAACATTGAAAATACGAATTTTTCCCAATTTCATTCGGAGCATGACCACCAAAAACAATGAAGCATCCGTACAAAATATTGGGTTTCAAAGAAGGTATTGCAAAAGATTGCACCATATTAAGGTCAATTCCCAACGATTCTATTTCACGAAGCCACACCAAAGGTGAAGCGCTGTTGATGAGAACTCCTCTTTTGGGATAGTTATTTTTCGGAAAAGGTTTAATCTTCAGCTCCATATTCCAATATCTGATCTATAAATGGTTGTAAATAATCCTGATACATATCTGCAATAGTTTTTACTTTCAGCAATGTATTATCGGGCAGATAATATTCGTACCCTCCAAATTCTGTTTCTGAAGCTATGGCCATTGCTGTATGCGTTGTACTTGGCAAATAAAACTCAGGAATATTGGCATTAATACTAATGAAAGTTAGCATTCCCCGGGAATCTGCAATAATTTCGCTTCCATCCGAGAAAGTAAATTTATTTTTATTCTGGTGAGCAACCCTTACAATCGGAGAATGATTTTTATACTGACTTATCGAACTTCCCCAAAATTTCAATTCATTTTTTGAGACTACTAAATTATTGTTTTCATTAATCCCAATCAACGTAAAATTGCTGGTAAATTTATGAATGTTATGATTCAGTTTTTCAAGTTCGATTTTTACTTTTTCTAGATTTTTATCAATTTCAGAATCATTTTTCACAGGGTCAAGAGAAACTTCACCTTCAAGATTAATTTTAAAAATGGTTTGTGAATTTTTCTGATGCAAATAAAAATACCTGTCGAAATACACCAGTTCCATATTTAAAGGAATATCGAAACCCGATAAATTAAGCTCGGAATATTCCTTGGTTTCAATATTAAGTTTTGAAAGAAGGTTTTTATCCTGTTGATACTGACATAAAATAAATTGTTGTTGTTTGCTTTTAGCCAAAGCAAAAACTCCTCTGTCTTTTACCGAAACAGCCTCAAACAAAACCTCGCAGCCACGAAGAATTTTGTAGAGTTCATAGTAGTTTTTGTCATAATAATTATTCGAAAGATAGGTTCTCAACAATTGTTTTTTACTGCTCAGAATAAAAAATTCTCCTTCATACAAAAACTTTGCAATCTGCTGCTGCGGAATCGGGAAAAGTAACGGATAATTAAGCGGAACGTCTGTTTTTTCACCTTTACTATTTTGGCTGACTGATCTTTTGCTTTTTTTGCGTGGAGGATCTGCCCAAAGTTCTTTCAGAGGAAGTACAATCTTCTGAATATGTTTTCTCGCTCCTAAATGATGTTTATAAAAATTAAGTTCGCCGTCTGAAGATGTTGTTACTAAAAACTTAAGCCGGTTTCTGTTTTCGTGAATGACTCTTTGCAGGTTTTCATTCATTAAATTCTCATGATTGGTGATAAAAAAAACTTCAATATCTTTTTCTGTACGTTCTTTTTTGAAAAATAAATCCAAAGTTTCGGAAACATCGAGTGTTCCGCTTACCAGATTAAGGTTTTCAATCACTTCTTCAACATGATCTAATGTCATCGAAATGCTGGATTTTCCCAATGCATATACTTTACACTCCGAATGCGCTTTAGGATGCTTAATTATCGCAAGAGCAGAAGCAAACGCCAAAACTTTCGGCGTTCCCCAGTTTTTAAGCGAAGTGTCAATAAGAATAATTCTTTCAAAAACATTTTCTTCGGGCGGAATTTCTCTTTGAATATAAAGTGCCTCATTATTCGCAACACGGTTCATAAAAACCTCATCGTCATGGGCATATTCAGACAAAAGCATTCGGTGAAGATCGCCTTTATTGGTAATATCAGAAACACCGCCAATTGGCTGTTCTCCGGGAGAAAGATGCTTCATCGGGATTTTCAGTCCGCTCCAGATTCTTTTAATTAAACTTCCTACCTGAAATGTTTTTGGTTCTTCAATTAATTCCTGAATAAAATCTTTTTCAGATTCGATTGCGTTTTCCCCGCCTACTTCTTTTTTAATTTCCGGTTCGTCTGTTAAACCCTGTATAGCTTTGACAATAGATTCTGTTGTCGGAAATTTTTGATGAATAAATGATAATGTTTCAATATCCTTTTCTATAACCTCATCAGAAAGAATAAGCTTTTCAGCAGCATCTCCAATTTTCTGGGGACTTCTGTAATAACTGTTGAGAATATATTCCGATTCTTCCGGAGAAATCAGATGAACAGTATCTTTAAAAACCGTCTGGAAGAGATTGATTCTGTTTTGTCCTCTCTTCATGGAATTCCCGATTTTACTTAGGTTTTCCAATAACTGACATGCATTTTTTATATCTAAATTAAAATCACTCGTTTCTTCTATTCTGTATTTCCTTAGGAAAAAAAATATTCCGTCCAGATTCAGATAACCGTCCTGTGTAGCATATATTGTCAGCAAAAAAGCTCCGAAAGACGGAAAACCTTGTGGCTGAAGTTCTTTTAAAACTTCTAAAATATAAGGTCTGTAAGCAATTGCACCCACATTCGGAACAGAAGCAAGATTATTTTCAAGATATCCTGAAGGATCACGAACATCTTTATCTGTGATCCATTCCCAAAAATAATTTTCATAGGATTGAAAATAACGTACTACATCCATTCTCTTGCTTTTTGAGTCAAACGGAAAGAACTTACAGAGAATTTCCGTAAATCATCTTTTTTGATGGAAAGATAGCTTCCGTTTTCATTCCACAATAACAAGTGGTCTGAATTTTTATTATATTTTTTCTGCAACAGTAAACTCAGATTTTTAAATTCAAAATCAAATCCGCTTGGTAAAAGATGACCATCTTTCATCCAGAATGTTTTTCCCGGAAAGCCCAATAATGGAGTTCCCAGAAATAAAGCTTTATCATCTACAATAAGCCACTCCAGTTTTTCTAGTTTAAATTTCGGAATTTCAGCAATTTTATCCTTTATTTCATCAATCAAACACAACAGTGCAACGGCTGAAAATTCATTTTTTCCTTCTTTGAGATGAACAGCAATTTTTTCATCAATTCCGAAAAAATTATGATTTGTAGGCGGAAAATTCAGTTTCAAAGCTTTATCAATTGGTGTCCAGAGCAATCCGGTTCTTACTTTTTTACTTGGAACCAATGCATTTCTTCTGAATAAAAGTCCGTTTTTCAATTCATACAAAATAAAGTTTGGAAGCTGCTTCAATTCAGAGGAAACAGATTGTTCTGCGGTAAAACCTTTCATCCAGATCACCTCATCATCTGCGCAAATCTGAATATTTTTCCAGTCACGGATTGATCCCAAAGAATATTCATCTTTACGGGGAATTTCAGCCCAGAATTCTTTTAAATACTCTGAAGAATCTTCTGCCATAAGATTTCAATTTCTTTTTTAATAAACTGTTTCTGTTCTGCATTGGTAATCCAGTCACAACGGGTTTGAAGGTATCTTAATTTATCTTTAATGACATTCTGTTCTTCAAAGCTCAGATTTCCGTTTTCCCATTGATCGATTAATATTTTCACATCTTTCATCACTTCTTCGGGATTCGGAGTTTTATTGTGTAAAGCTTGCGGATGAGATTTCGGGTTTTCGTCTTTCTCGATTGTCCGATTAATAATTCCTTCTAAAATCTCAATCTGCTCTTCGGTGTCCCAAATATGTTTTAACACCCATAAATCTGATAAAATTGCTTCATTTCTTCCACAAATTAATGCACTTGCAGCGATAAGATTTTGCATTTTAACCGCACGACGATCCGAGATTGTAATTCCAGTATTTCGAAGACTGATGATCGTATTCAGATAAACCTCATAAATTGGCTTTAAATCTACCGTTCTACATAATGTCTGAAGTTCTTTGATTTCGTGAGCAAGAATTTCAGGAATTTCATTATCTGTGGTATTTTCTAACTTTCTTCCCGCCAAAAGAACCTGCTGAAGAAGATCAGGATGGACATAATCAACATTTATTCTGACCAAAAAACGATCGAACAATGCATTTAACGCCTCGTCTTCGGGAAGCACATTACTTGCTCCTACGAACATTAATGCAGGAAGATTTTTTGTTTCTTTTCCTCTTTTGAAAATCTTTTCGTTCAGCGCCATCAAAAGGGAGTTCAGAATGGCAGAATTGGCATTGAAGATTTCATCCAGAAAAACCAAGGAAGCTTCCGGCATCATTCCGTCTGTATTAGTGAAAAGCTCGCCTTCCTTTAATTTTCTGATATCAAACGGACCGAAAATTTCGTTCGGTTCCGTAAAACGGGTCAACAAATATTCAAAGTTTTTTCCATCTTTCACTGTTTTTGCCAATGTTCTAACTAAAGCAGATTTTGCAGTTCCCGGAGGTCCATACAAAAAGGCATTTTCTCTTGCCAGTAAGCAGATTCCCAACAAATCTACCACATCATTTTTCCCAACAAAAGTAGCTTTTACATAATCGAGAACGGTATTTAATTTTTCAATATTTTGAGTCATTTGTTCAATTTTTTATACTAGTTTTTTAACGCAAAGTCCGCAAGGTTTTTTTAATATTGATCTGCATATTTTTAGTTCGCAAAGGCGTTTCGCTCAGCAAAGACCGCTAAGTTTATTCATTCTTTATTTTTTTTCAATTCTTTCCAGAAAGTATCTTTGTACCATCCGAATTCTGCCGTTAACAATTGATTGATGTAAGGAATTTCTGCAAGTCGATACACTTTATTCTCTACAATTCTTTCGAGATACAGTTTTCTGTACGTTTTATCTTTTAATTCTTCTTCCCAATTTAGATTTTCTAAATGGAGCTCGATTTCAATTCCTGAATAGTGAAATTGTTTCAGAATGTTTTCGAGCAATACAATCAATGGGTCTTCAGAATCTACATTTTTCAGGGAAATAATAATTTGCGGTAAAAACCTCAGCGATAAATCAGCAGATAATTTTGATGAAAGCGTAAACTGACCTTTAAATTCAGGAATTAACTTCGAAAGATCTTTTTCTGTATTTTCACGAATGAGATAAAGCTGCACACTGTGATACAAAATTTTCGCTGCCCAAACCGCCGCTTCTTTGTCAAACAGAATGTGATCCGACAAAAATTCTAATCTTTCTTTTTCGAATTCAGTTTCAAAATAATCTGCCGCTTCCTGTTCCTCTTTTGGGGAAATTTTTTTGATATCAGCAAAAATGGTAATACACTCATCTTTTCGTAGCCGAAACAAAGTGTCTAAGAAGGGAGATTTATTTTCCAACATGTAACAAAAATAACAATATTTTTAGTGAAATGTCAATTTTGCGTTGTAAGTTAATTAGAATTTATGAATAGAGTAAAGTCACTTCTTTTTATATTACAAACAACATTATTAGCCCCGATTGAGTGAAAATCCTTTTTTAAAAAAAAAGATTGTAACGGAAAGCGGGAAATAGCTTCAAAAAAAATTCACGTGTCATTCATTTTTCACATATTTGTTATCTTTGCACCATTGAAAATAAAATTATGAGTGTACATATCAGTGCCAAAAAAGGAGAAATAGCTAAAGTCGTACTGCAACCGGGCGATCCGCTTCGTGCAAAATATATCGCTGAAAATTTTCTTGAAAATCCAAAACTGGTGAGCCAGACGAGAGGTATTCTGTACTACACAGGAACTTATAAAGGAAAAGAAATCACAGTGGGAGCAAGCGGAATGGGTTTTCCGAGCATCGGAATTTATTCTTTTGAGCTGTACACAGAATATGAAGTTGACACCATCATCAGAATCGGAACTTGTGGAGCTTATACAACTGATCTTAAAGTTTTTGATATTTTAAATGTTGAAAATGCGGCAAGTGAAAGTACCTATGCAAGATTTGCCTGGGAAATTGAAGATGATATAATTTCTCATCAGGGAAATATTTTTGATACTATAAACGAAACTGCTGAAGAATTATCTTTAAAATCACAATCTACCAATATTCACAGTAGTGATATTTTTTACAGAAAAGATCCCGCAATTCCGGCTATTGCAATAAAACATCATTGTCCGGCTGTAGAAATGGAAGCTTTCGGATTGTTTGCCAATGCGAAACATTTAGGGAAAAATGCAGCGACGATTCTTACGGTTTCTGATATTATTCCGACACACGAAAATATTTCTGCTGATCAAAGGGAGAGAGCTTTGAAACCAATGATCGAATTGGCATTGGAAGCAGCATGGAAAAGCATTTAAATCATCTTCAAACGTTCTTCTTCAAGATCGATCTGAAGTAATTGCTGACGGATAATTTCTTCATTTATTTCGGGATCTTTATTAAGTTCTGAAAGATATTCACGTTGAACTTCGAGCATTTCTATAAAAATAATTTTAGTTCTGTCGTTCATCCAACTGTCATCTCCGGCTTTTGCACGCTCTTCCCATTGTTTTAGAAAGACTTCAAGGCCGGAGTGCTTTTCCAGCTCATTTTCGTACTTTGATTTTAAAAATTCATGGATATGTTTTTTGAGATCTTTTTTAATCTTTTGTTTGGTTAAAGCTTCATTATCTTCATTATAAATTCCATCAAAAAAACCTGTTCTTTTTATTATGTAGGGTAACGTAAGTCCCTGTACTAAAAGTGTAAGGAGTATTACCACAAAAGTGATAAACAGAATTAAATTACGATGTGGAAAAGCTTCACCATTACTCAGTGTAACCGGTATTGCCAATGCTGCGGCAAGGGAAACCACTCCACGCATTCCTGTCCATCCCAGCAAAAGAGGCATCATCCATCGACGTCTACGGGAGGATGCATGAGGCTGTACGCCCGGACGGAAAATCATTGTAAAGATTAATGCAATGTACGAACTTATCATTCTTGCCGAAATCAGAATTGCCGTCACCAACACACCATAACCGATTGCTGTTTGAAGAGGAATTTGATTTTCTTTCAGCCCATCCACAATTTCAGGAAGTTCTAATCCTATAATTAAAAATACGATTCCGTTTAAAATAAATATCAAGCTTTCCCAAACACTGTAAGCGTGAATTCTGCTTGTACTGTTCAAAAATTTCAATCTTCTTGCAGACATATAAAGTCCACCCGCTACAACTGCCAATACACCAGAACTGTGAAGCTGTTCTGCGATCCAGTACATCAGATAAGGTTCAATAATAGTCAGTGCAATATCAGAAGGCGCATCGGTGGGAAGAATTTTGTGTGCTTTTACAAACAGCCAACCCACAAGCAACCCAATCAGAGCACCGCCAATAACCATCCAAAAAAAGCTCATTGTAGCATCTTGCCAAGCAAACTGACCTGTACCGACAGCTACCAAAGCAAAACGGAAAATAATCAACGATGATGCATCATTTAACAGACTTTCACCTTCTAAAATTGTGGCTGTAGATTTTGGTATGGTTACAAATTTTGTAATCGCTCCGGTACTGACAGCATCCGGTGGAGAAACAATTCCGCCAAGCAAAAATCCTAAAGCAATCGAAAATCCCGGAATGTAATAATTAGTTACTAACGCAACAGACAAAGCCGTAAAAAACACAACCAGAAAAGCAAAGCTTCCGATGATTCGCCACCATTTCTTCATTTCCTTGAACGATATAGACCACGCTGCTTCAAACAGTAATGGCGGAAGGAAAATAAAGAATATTAGATCCGGATCAATTTTGATAACGGGTAATCCCGGTATGAAACTTATCGCTAAACCACCGGTAACCAATAAGATCGGGTAAGCAATTTTCAGTTTAGCAGCAAATATATTCAACAGAACGATTACTGCAATCATTGCTAATAGAAAAGGTAAAAGACTATGCATTATATTAATTTGTGTTTTAAAATACAAAAATAACAATTCGGATGAATTATGAATAATAATTTTCCATTTATGTAAATCTGTGAATCTGTGAACCATTTAATAAATGACACAGAGTCGTATCCTAATTATTTCTAAACCCTGTTAATAAAAGCATAAATTTGCTGTTCACAGTATGTCGATCATATTTAATTTGATTACATTTACAGCTATCCTGAGAGGGATTGATCGAAGGAAAATTTAACATTATTCCAGATTATCTATGACAAAGAAAAATGCTACTATTTATGATATTTCAAGGAAGCTGAACGTAAGTGTGGCAACCGTTTCCAGAGCATTAAACAATCACCCGAGAATCAGCCAGGCTACCAAAGAACTTGTAGTAAAAACCGCAAAGGAAATGAACTATAAGCAAAATAATCTTGCCAAAGCGCTAAAAAGCGGAGAAACCAAAAACGTAGGAATCATTGTACCTTTTGTTAATACCAATTTCTTTTCCTCCGTTATTCGCGGGATTGAGGAAGAGCTTTCTCCACACGGCTATCACGTTATTATCTGTCAAAGTCATGAAGACGTAAATATCGAAAAAAAGCATCTTAATACTTTATTAAATGCACAGGTTGACGGAATTTTCATGTCGGTTTCCCGAACGACAATCGATACGGAACATATTCAGCATATTTTAGATACATCCAATACTCCGATCATATTTTTCGACAGAAAAAAAGATATTCCGGGAATAAGTACGGTAACGGTGGATGATTATCGGGGTGGATATATGGCGACTGAACATTTGATTTCTGAAGGTTACAAAAACATCTGTCATTTTTCAGGAGATCTCAATCTCGAGATTTACCAGAACCGTCTTAATGGTTATAAACAAGCTCTAATTGATCATCAATTTCAGGTAAAAGAAGAGAATATTATCTCCACGGGAAGTTCGATTGACTCCGGAATTGAGGCCATCAAGACTTTGTGGGAAAGCAAATCTATTCCGGATGCAATATTTTCTGCCAGTGATTTTGCAGCATTGGGAGCTTGTCAGGAACTTAAAAAACGTAAAATAAAAATCCCTCAGGAAGTCGCCGTAATCGGTTTCTCAAACGAACCGTTCACTCAATTTATGGAACTTCCGATGAGCTCAATCGATCAAACTCCTGTTATCATGGGTAATATGGCAGGACAGGTTTTTTTAGACCGAATTAAAGATAATTCTTCGGGTGTCTCTATTGAGAAGAAAGTAGTTTTGACTCCGCAGATTTGTATCAGAAAGTCTTCGAAGAGGAAGTAATGTGGTTTCAAATTACATGATGTAACCACCCCGTCTTCTCCCTTCGGTCGAATCCACCCCTCCAGAGGAGGGGAATTTTGTGATCTGTAACAATCTGCTTTCTCACCTGAAAACAACTTTCACATAAAGCCTAAATGTGTTCATTCCCCTCCTTTGGAGGGGTGGCAAAAAATTTTATATTTTTTGACGGGGTGGTTTTATGGAGACAATTATTCTTCCATACGAAGCGATTCACTTTCCGCATTCAGACGTTTTAAAATAACGGTACGCAAATGCGTTTCGTTCTCATCACCCCAAATTCCAAGCTGCAGAATAATGGGAATAACACTTTTACCCAAATCTGTAAGACTGTACTCCACTTTTGGTGGTACGACTGGATAGATTTTTTTGGTAATCAGTTCATGATCTTCCAGTTCTTTCAACTGGATATTCAAAACCCTCCTTGTAGCATCGGGGATTTTGCGCTGCAGTTCACTCGGTCGCTGATGTCCCTGATCAATAAACCAGAGCAGACGTATTTTCCATTTGCCATAAAGCACTTCGCCGATCAGATCAAGACCGCAATTTAAGTTCGGGATTATTTTTCTCTCATACATAAAGCAAAATTAAACGTATGTTCCGATTTGTACAATAGGGGAATAATTTATCTCTATCTGAATCGTAATTCCGTACTTGTACAAACTGCTTTTATACCCCAATTTTGCCCTATAAACAAATTTAAAAATGGAACAATTTAATTTCAACAATGAGTTATCGGGTAAGATTGCATTGGTAACAGGAGGGACAAAGGGAGCAGGAAAAGCCATTACAGAAAGGCTGCTGCAAGCCGGTGCAACAGTGATATTTCTGCAAGAAATGAACCTGAAAAAGAAAACAGCAATCTGCATTTTATTGCCGCTGATTTAAGCACCGCAGAAGGAACAGAGAAAATAATCAATGAGGTGATGTCAAAATATGGAAGGCTCGATATTCTGATCAATAATCTAGGTTCTTCTACAACTCCTGCAGGTGGATTTAATGCTCTCACAGATGATGACTGGGAATCTACATTAAGAGCTAATCTACTTGCTCCTGTAAGATTAGACAGAGGATTTTTACCTCAAATGATCGAAAGAAAAAGTGGTGTTATCATCCATATTGCCTCTATTCAGGGTATGCTTCCTTTGTACGATTCTACTTTGCCGTACGCAGCTGCAAAAGCAGCATTGAGAAATTATAGTAAAAGTCTTTCGAATGAAGTGACTCCAAAGGGTGTTCGTGTTTTGGCTGTTTCACCGGGTTGGATCAATACATCAGCATCAGAAGCATGGCTGGGCGAAATTGCAAGAAACGCCAACAGTACCGTGGAAGAGGCACAACAGCGCATAATGGATGCACTTGGCGGAATCCCTTTTGGCAGACCTGCCGAACCGAGAGAAGTCGCAGAGTTTGTAGGATTTCTTGTATCACCAAGAGCAAGCTACTTAACAGGAACAGAATATGTGATCGACGGAGGAACAGTCCCAACCATTTAATTAACCTTAAAAATATAATATTATGAACTTACCTAAAGTAATTGAAGAATTAGTAAAGACTCAAAATGAATTTGACAGTGCTGCCTATGCCAACTGTTTCGCTGAAGATGCGCAAGTATTTGATGAAGGCAAAACCCATACTGGAAAAGCAGAAATAGAAAAGTGGATAGACAAATCCAATACAGATAACAAAGCCACGATGGAGCCGTTAGCTTACGATGAAAAAGAAGATATTTTATCAGCGAAAATCGCAGGAACATTCCCGGGAAGTCCGCTTGTTTTAAAATTCCACTTTAAAATTGCTAATGGAAAAATTCAGAACCTGAAGGTAACAGGATAAAATATATGCCTGATAAATCCCAGATTTTTAGATGCAGGGCTGAAATTTTCGCTTCAGCCCTTTTGTTTTTAATTTATTATGTTCAATGATATTTCAATATTAAATTCTTCCATTCTGTTTGTCATCCCAGAGGAATCTCAACAACACAATTATACCGTTTAGATTCTTAGGAAATCGCAGATTCGAAAAAGTCAATGACAAACTTTATGCTTTACGATAATAATAAATCACAGTGATCGGTACTATTTGTCGAAAAAAAAGGATAACGAACTGAATTTGCAGATTTGCAATCTGTGACACTACACCAGGATGACATCTAAAAGATCTAACACTTTATACTTGTAATCTATCCTAAAAAAAACTTCCTGTGGTATTAAAATTTTTTCTACCTTAGTTTTCATTAAATAAAAACACACGATTTTAATACTCATATATATTAACCTTTAAAATCAAAAATGATGGGATTAACAAATTTGAACTCCACCCATTTGAGCAGTGCAAAGATCACTGCAGCACAAGATGCCATTGCGGCACTGGAAATAGCTCTTGCTGAAATCACTTTCAACCTTTCGCCCGAAGACCGCAGACGGTACGGAAGCATCAACGAGCAAAACAAACTCTTTGTGAACAAAGTTTACGATTACAACAACAGTCAGCCCAACTTGAGTTCTCCCGAAGTCGACTGGGATGAATTCAACAAAGATCACAGCTCACGGAATACGCTCGAAGGGATGATCAGCAGACTGGAAAGCCTTATCACCAGACTAAATAATTCTAAAACCCTGCATGATTACGACAATTATCAGTCGGCGCTCGTGGATTATTCGTACACCACTTACAAAGCGGGAACTTCGGCACCGGGATTTGAAGACAAATACAAAGACCTGAAACAGTTCTTTGTAAAAAATTCAACTTCCACCGCTCCACCCGAAGAGAAAAAGTAAAACAGTACGACACAGATTACCCCTCCCATGTTACGGAGGGGTATTTTTATGCTCTTACGTGATCATCACAACCTAATGACAGGTTCTTTAATGATTGGGAGGCATTGTTTATTGTTCCCGATACGTTTAATGAAGGTTCGGAGAGCTTATTTAATCATCCGGACGCGTTGTTTAATAGTCGCCCGTTATCATGTCCCGCTTCAGACACGTTTTCGGAAAGTCCGGAGCGGTCGTTTATCGATCCTGACTTATCTTTTATTTGTCGGGATAGGTTGCGTGACCTGTAGCAAGGGTCATATTACCCCGTCGGAGGTATCAACCACCCCGATGGATTTTTGAGGAACGTGTCGGGATAGGTTGGGTACGTATCGTAACCTTTGAAGAATGTGTCGGAACTTTTGTAGGACGTATCCCGATGTATGTTTTACGTATCGGGAGGGGTTGGGAACGGCAAGTTTTGGGTTGGGAACGTGGAGAGAATGGCTTTTGCTGGAACAAGTGTCTCGCTTGTGATCGCTTTTATTAATTGCAATGGGTACGAGAACGATGTCGCGGATTTGCAATCCGTGACTTTCTACAATATACGATATCCTAAGCACGGATTACAAATCCGCACTATCGATTCTAAAAGAAAAATATTTTGTACATTTAAACAAAAACACAAATGTCTACAAAATACAAAGCTTTAGATATTGATCAGGCTTACTTTATCACAATCACTACTGTAGGATGGGTTGATGTATTTACCAGATTATCACAAAAAATGGTAATTATAGAATCTTTAAAATATTGTCAGGCACAAAAAGGTCTTTCCATTTTTGCATACTGTTTAATGTCAAACCACCTGCATATTTTCTGCAGAGCAGATGGAAAATATACGTTATCTGAAATCATGCGTGACTTTAAAAAATTTACTTCAAAAAAAATTATTGAAACCATACAATCTGAACCTGAAAGCAGAAAAGAATGGATGTTGGATTATTTTAAAAAATCCTGTGAACATTTATCTCGTGAACAAAAATTCAAAGTCTGGCAGGATGGCTATCATGCCGAGGAAGTTTTTTCTAACAAATGGATTAAAGAAAAAATAAATTACATTCATCAAAATCCTGTGAAACAGAAAATCGTGACAGAACCTGAACATTATTACTTCAGTAGCGCACGCAATTATGCGGAATTAGATAATCCTTTAGATGTTTTTGTGGTTTTTATGGGGTGATTTGTGGTGTGTTGTCGTCACGGATTGCAAATCCGCGACATCGGTGTTGCTACCTATGCGGGTGTCGTCAAATTGAATAGATAATTATAATCTTCAATATGCGGATTAAGACACTATTCATTAAAATACAATATTTCAAATAAGCCCATAATTTTTATACTAGCTTTCAGCAAAAGTAACAAAAAGAAAATGCTCCCCACACAAAGCAAGAAGCATTTTCAACCCTAATATTTAATATAATTAATCATTACAGAGAGACCCCTCGTCTCCATGGAATGAAATCATTCTGATTGAGTAGATCGGCTTTGGTTTTTACATCGCCGCTTGCTACTTTGATGATGTATTCTAATAATTCGTCTGCTGCTTCGGGAATGGTTTTGTCTCCGCTGATTACTGTTCCTGCATTAAAATCGATAATATCAGACATTTTTTCTGCTAAAACCGTGTTTGAAGAAATCTTCACTACCGGAGAAATCGGATTTCCCATCGGCGTTCCAAGACCTGTTGTGAAAAGAACTACTGTTGCGCCTGAACCCACCAAAGCGGTTGTACATTCGGCATCATTTCCTGGTGTACACAAAAGATAACCAGATGTCGCGGATTTGCAATCCGTGACTATATGCTTTAAATATCATACTTATATATTGTAAATATGAAATAAGCACGGATTGAAAATCCGCGCTATCAACAAACGCGTTATCACCCAAAAAAGAAAATGCTCCCCACACAAAGCAAGAAGCATTTTCAACCCTAATATTTAATATAATTAACCATTACAGAGAGACACCTCGTCTCCATGGAATGAAATCATTCTGATTGAGTAGATCGGCTTTGGTTTTTACATCGCCGCTTGCTACTTTGATGATGTATTCTAATAATTCGTCTGCTGCTTCGGGAATTGTTTTGTCTCCGCTGATTACTGTTCCTGCATTAAAATCGATAATATCAGACATTTTTTCTGCTAAAACGGTGTTCGAAGAAATCTTTACTACAGGAGCAATAGGATTTCCCATCGGAGTTCCAAGACCTGTTGTGAAAAGAACTACGGTTGCACCTGAACCCACTAAAGCTGTGGTACATTCGGCATCATTTCCGGGAGTACACAAAAGATTCAGTCCGGGTTTTGTTGCGTATTCTGTAAAGTCTAGAACTTCTACAATCGGGGCTGCTCCGCCTTTTTTGGCTGCTCCTGCAGATTTCATGGCATCGGTGATTAAACCGTCTTTGATATTTCCGGGAGACGGATTCATATCAAAACCTGATCCTGCCGCCACAACAGAAGCTTCAAAATCTTTCATCAGCTTCAGGAACTTCACACCGTCTTCATCATTAATGCAACGGTTCACTAACTCCTGCTCTACGCCACACAATTCCGGGAATTCGGCAAGCATGGTTGTACCGCCAACTGCTGCCATAATATCGGAAACTTCACCCAAAACAGGATTTGCAGAAATCCCTGAGAAACCGTCTGAACCACCACATTCCAAACCAATATTCAGTTTTGTGATAGGTGCAGGCTTTCTTTCGATATTGTTGGCCTGTTTAATTCCTTCGTAAGAATCTTTAATTACGCCGGTCAGCATTTCATCGATGGTACCCGATTTTTGCTGTTCATAAACGACAATCGGTTTTTTGTTATTTGGAGCCAAAGCGTGCAATGCATCCATAAAAATCTGCACCTGAAGATTCTGACAGCCTAAACTTAAAACTGTAGCACCTGCAACATTCGGATTGTTCACATATCCTGCGAACAGTCTTCCCAATGCTTCGGCATCCTGACGAATTCCTCCACAACCACCTTGGTGCGTGATGAATCTTACATCAATATTTTTAAATACTCTAGCATCTTCTTCTTTTTCTTCTTCAACAACATCAGTCGCTCCTCCATTTAATAATGAGCGCAATAATAACTGATGTTTGCTGGCTTTATCGTGCAGTAATTCTTTTTCAAAAATATCTTTTAATGTCTCGATATTTTTGTTTTCGCAAAATACCAATGGGAAGAACAGCCAAACGTTTTCCGTTCCCACCTGTCCGTCTTCACGGTGATATCCGTTGAACGTGCGGTCTTTCCATTTATCAACATTCGGTGGATTCCAACCTAAAGTTTCAGTTTTGCCCTCTACTTTTGCACTTTGATGTTTTACGTTTTCAGTCGTAATCACCTCTCCTTTTTTGATGGATTGGTTGGCTTTTCCAACGATTACGCCATACATGATGATATGATCACCGTCTTCAAAATCCACAGCGGCAAATTTATGTTTCGCCTTAATATCTTTTACAACCGTGTAATTTGTACCGTCTAGATGCACCGATTCTCCGGCAGGCAAATCCAACAGCGCTACGATAACGTTGTCTTTAGGATTTACTTTCAGTACTTTCTTTTGCATGATGTTTTAAGAATAAAATTGAATAAAATTTTTGTAGGCAGTTTCCATGTCATTGTGATCGATTTCGTACAATGCTTTTACTACTGCTGCTTTCAAACCTTCAAGTTGAGTGAGATCTGTATCCCAAAAAGATTTTTCGGAAAGAGCTAGCTCAGCCACTTTTTCATAATCTTCGTTTGTCCAGATTTCTTTGAATTTAGCGATAATTGGTGCTTCGTCATTCAACGGAAGTGTTTTTTCGCCATAACTTCCCTGGTAGAATCTGATTAAACTTGCTAAAGAGAAGGTTAAGTTCAAAGGAAGTTTATTATTTCTTTCCACATATGTCAACAGACTTGGGATTACTCGCACTTTAAATTTAGAAACAAAATATAAAGCAATACTCGCCAAATGATGTTTGATAAAAGGATTTCTGAAACGGTCGAAAACTTCTTCCGCAAAATCTTTCAGTTCAGTTTCGTCTAAACCTAAAGTCTGATTGACTTCGTTAAAAATAGTTTCGCTTAAAAAGTTACCGATAAACTGGTCATCAATTGCTTCTTTTACCAATTCTTTTCCTGATAAAATTGCCGGAGCCAACATCAAAGTATGGCCACCATTCAGAATTCTTACTTTTCTCAAACGGTACGGCTGAATATCATCAACCATCAAAATCTGTTCGTTGATTTTACTGAAAGGAATTCTTTCATTTAAATTTCCGGCATCCTGAATCACAAACAACAAAAATGTTTCTGAAACCACCATGTTCTGATCTTCATAATCCAACTGGTCTTCATACGATTCTGCATCGTCTTTCGGATAACCCGGAACAATCCTGTCTACCAATGTGTTATGAAAATAGTTGCTTTGGTTAATCCATTGCACAAATGCTTCTTCTAAATTCCAAAGTTGGGCATATTTCAGGATGATATTTCTTAAAGCAAAGGCGTTGTCCTCAATCAATTCACAAGGAATAATTCTTAACCCTTTATCTGAAGCTCCATTAAAATGCTTAAATCTTTCATACAATAAAACCGCTACTTTCGCGGGGAAATTTTTGTGCGGACCTTCGTAAGAAGTTTCGCTCTCGTCGTATGCAATTCCTGTTTCGGTTGTATTTGAAAAAATAAATTCTAATTCTTCTTCTTTTGCCAAAGCTAAGAATTCATCATAATTCGCATAAGGATTGACCGACTTCTGAATCGCAGAAATAATCTGCTTCTGATCGATAATTTCACCTTTTTTAATTCCTCTGTTGAAAAGAGTGTATAAATTATCCTGATCTTCCATTTTTTGGATTGAACCGTTTGGCGTCGCCTGTAAGTTCACAATTCCTGCATTGAATCCTGCTTCTTTATTCATTTTGTCGATCACATAATCTGTGAATCCACGCATGAAATTTCCGCCACCGAACTGTACGATTTTAATTGGACGTTTTGTATCTAATCCGCTGTTCTGGCGGTTTAATTTTTGTTTTGTCTGATTTTCCATCTTATTATTGGATGATTTTTAACGCAAAGTCCGCAAAGTTTTTTTGGACAAAATGCTGTATATTTTTTGTTCGCAAAGGCGTTTCACTCAGCGAAGAGCGCTTTTGCTATTTCAAACCTTCAAGGTTTTTGAAACCTTGAAGGTTTAGAATTTCTATTTACTGATTACTTTATATTTAGGAACCAATGTTTTCATTACTGCCCAAGCGATTAAGTAGGCTACGGCGCAGATTGAGAAAATGATCATATAACCTTTATCGATTCCGTCTACGACGATTGCTCCTGATTTTTCCAGTTGCTTGAAAAAATCATCTGGTAATCTTTCGTTGATATACTGAGGATATTTTTCCAGTAAAGGAACTCCGTCAACGGTTGACCAGGCTTTGTGAGCATGATCGAAAAGAACTCCCGAAGATTTGTTAATGATAAATGAACCGATTCCACCTGCCATTCCACCAATTCCTGTGATGGTTGCTATGGCTTTTTTAGGGAACATATCGCCTACTGTCGAGAAAATATTTGCTGACCAAGCCTGATGTGCTGCTCCTGCAATACCGATAATTAAAATCGGAAACCAGTATGTTGCTGAACCAAGAGGTTGTGCTAAAAGTGCCAATAATGGAAAAAATGCGAAGATCAACATCGCTTTCATTCTACCAGAATAAGCGTTCATTCCTTTCTTTTCCACAAAATATTTTGGAAGCCATCCCCCAATAATCGAAAGCAAAGTAATCATGTACAATACGAATAATGGCAATGCACTTTGTGTGGAATCCATTCCGTAAACTGAACTTAAATATGCCGGAGTCCAGAATAAAAAGAACCACCAAACGCCGTCTGTCATGAATTTTCCGAAGGCAAAAGCCCATGTCTGTCTGTAGCTGAAACATTCTCTGAACGTAAATACTTTTTCCGGAACTGAAGCATCTTCATTCGGAAGATCGTCCTGATCCTGGTTGATATATGTTAATTCATGTTCATTAACTTTCTTGTTTAAATGAGGTTTTTTGTAAACGAAAACCCAAAGTCCCATCCAGATAAATCCTAACGCACCAATAATAATAAATGCCCATTCCCAACCCATTGATTTTGCAATAAAAGGAATTGTGATAGGTGCTGCTAAAGCTCCAACCGTCGCTCCTGCATTCCAGATACTGGTAGAAAATGCTCTGTCTTTTTTAGGAAAATATTCTGCCGTCGTTTTAATCGCTGCCGGAAAATTTCCTGCTTCACCGATTGCCAGTACGAAACGTGCAAAAACAAACAGCGTTACACTTGTACTGATAATCGCTGAAGTATTTGAAAACGTTCCGATTAATTCTTTAGATCCGTGAAAACCAGCCATCCATTCTCCTGTAAGGATTCCTGAAGTTGCGATTCCACAGAATGCGTGTAATACGGCACCAATAGACCAAACTCCGATTGCCCAAAGGAAACCTTTTTTGGTATCCATGAAGTCTACGAATTTTCCTGCGAATAACATTCCTACAGCGTAGAAAATTGAGAATAAGGCGGTGATATTTCCGTAATCATTATTGTTCCAGTGAAATTCCGGAGCGATAAAATCTTTCCACGTTAATGATAAAACCTGACGGTCTAAATAATTAATCGTAGTGGCAAGAAATAAAAGTAAACAAATCGTCCACCTGTATTGAGTTGGTTTTAGAGCTTTAACTGAACTCATCATTTTTTAGAATTTAGTTTTAATTTATTAATAATGTTTTGTTTTAAACGCAAAGTCCGCAAAGGTTTCTCTTTAAAACCTGATGTATATTTTTAAGTTCGTAAAGGCGTTTGACTACGTCGAATCTTCGATTTCACTCAGCCAAGACCACAAAAAAATTACTTTACTCTAACATTAATTATTTTAAAGCTTGGATAATATCCAAAACTTTTTTAGTTTCAATTTCAATCGTCGAATAATCTTTCGCAAGCATTAATTCTTTACTCACCAGTTTGCTACCCATACCTACCGCAGAAACTCCCGCTTTAAACCAGCTTTCGATGCTTTCTTTAGTGGTATCAACTCCACCTGTCGGCATAAATTTAAGATTCGGGAACACATCTTTGATGGCACTCATAAATCCTGCACCTAAAGCATTTCCAGGGAATAATTTAATGAAAGTTACTCCACCTGCTTCGGCGTTGATAATTTCAGTCGGCGTCATGCAACCCGGACTGTATAATACATCTTTTGTAATTAAAAATGCAGCAACTTCCGCCACAAAACCCGGACTGATAAAGAAATCTGCCCCAACTTTATAATATTCTTCAGCCTGTTTCAAATTCTTGATGGTGCCGATTCCTAAAAGCATTTCCGGCATTTCAGCATTACGGATTTCTACCATTTTTGTGAAATTACTCAACGCTGCTTCACCACGGCTTGTGTATTCCACCGCACGGATTCCTGCTTTGTAAAGTGATCTCAATATATCTAAAGTTACCGTTTCGTCAGCATTATAATACAGAGGTAAAACTCCCTGATTGATAATAGCGTTCGTAACTGTTTGAATTTTTGTCATTTTTTTTAAATTATTCTGTTTGAAAAATAATCTTTGATGGAGTTTTAGCCATCCTTCTGTGTGCTGTGTTTTTTTGGAACACAGAGTTCACGGAGTCTTTTAACTACTAACTGTTTTAAGGTTCACTAAGCCGCTTCGCTTATATAAGACCAAAAACTTGGTTAGTATTATTTAATTTGAAATCAGGGAATTTCCAAAGCCATTTGCCAAAAGCTAATCGCCAAAAGCCAACTACCTTTTGATTCTTCCGCCTGAATTTCCTGCCATTACTTCGAGAATATCTTCTGCGCTGCAATAGTTGATGTCACCTAAAATCGTGTGTTTGATGGCACAAGCTGCGTTGGCAAAATTCAATGCTTTTTCGTCGTCGAAATTCAATAAACCATAAATCAGACCTGCGGCAAAAGCGTCACCAGTTCCGATTCTGTCGACAACGTTGTCTATTTCTAAAAATTTAGTTTCAAAATAATTTCCGTTGATCAAAGCTCTTCCCTGAGTTTGTTGAGAACTTGCTGTAACTCCGATTCTTATTTTGTCGAAAATTTTGTGAATTGACGGACATTGTTTTTTCAATTCCTCACAAGCTTCCAGAAAACCTTCTTTGTTGGATTGAAACTGAGTTCCTAAAATTTCGTTGATTTCATTCACACCACCAATGAAAATCGTTGATAGAGAAACCAATTCCTTTAAAACTTCATTTCCATTTTTGCCATATTTCCAAAGGTTGGAACGGTACGCCGGATCGGTTGTAATTTCAACTCCGAGTTCACGAGCAGTGATTAAACCTTGTTTCAATGATTCGTAAGCTGCTTCTGAAATTCCTGGGCTAATGCCTGTCCAGTGGAAATATTGGCAACCTTCCAAAGCTTTTTTCCAGTCGATCTGTTCCGGTTTAATGTTGGCAAATGAACCGTTCAGTCTGTTGTAAGCGATTCTGCTTGCACGAACTGATGAACCCACTTCAAGGAAATATAACCCTAAAGGATGCTCATTTTTATTGATAAAGTTTATATTGATACCAAAACTTTTGATGAAAGAAAGTGCAGATTCACCTACAAAATCATCAGAAACATTACTGATATGCGTCACATCGCAACCCATTGTTGCCAATGATGAAGCTACGTTAAGCTCAGTTCCGCCGAAAAAGAATTCCATTTCGTGGCTTTGCTTCATTGTTTTGTTTCCGGGAGGCGAAAGCCGCATGATTACTTCACCGAAAGTAAGAATTTTGTTGCCCATATTGTACTTAACTCATTTTTCAACCACAAAAGAAACAAAAGTTTTTGATGTTTTCATTACTTGAAGTTAAATATGTTAAAAATAAAAGATCAAATAAGCCGAAACTTTAACTAATCTCTATTATTTAAGATTTTTGAACCATTAAGATTTATTTAAGAAGTTTAGAAAAATTAAGTTGAGCTTTGCTTTAAGGGTTTCGCTATATTAAAATCTGTGATTTTACCTTAATAAAACTTAACTTCTTAATTCTCCTTAATGGTTTAAAAATATTTTGAATCTCTTGCAGATTTAGCTGATAACGCAGATCAATTAAACTCTGCAAAATTTGTTCAATCTACGTGAGATTTAATACTATTTAAATTTAAAAATCGAAATAATTTTTAGCATTGTGATAACTGATATCGGAAATAATTTTTCCTACATGTTCCATATCGTCCGGCAATTCGCCTTTTTTCATTTCTTCACCGAATAAATTACACAGAACTCTTCTGAAATATTCGTGTCTCGGGAAAGATAAGAAACTTCTTGAATCGGTCAACATTCCAACGAAACAGCTGATTAATCCCATGTTTGAAAGGGCATTCATCTGCTTGATCATTCCATCTTTCTGGTCTAAAAACCACCATCCTGAACCGAACTGTACTTTTCCTTTGATGCTTCCGTCGTTGAAATTCCCTATCATTGTTGCGAAAATTTCGTTGTCAGCAGGATTTAAGTTGTATAAAATCGTTTTCGTCAATTTATCTTTTCCGTCTAACGCATTTAACAATTTAGACAAAGTTTCAGCCTGTACGAAGTCACCGATAGAATCCCAACCCGTATCAGGACCTAAAATTCTGTGCATTCTTTCGTTGTTGTTTCTCAATGCTCCCAAGTGGAACTGCTGAACCCAGCCAAATTTATGGTATGTTTCGCCTAAAAATAATAAAATCGCAGTTTTAAACTGGTTAACTTGCTTTTCGGCAATAACTTTTCCTGAAATTTTATCATTGAAAATTGCGCTTACTTCCGCTTCCGAAGCTTCTTCGAAAGAAATATTGTTCAATCCGTGGTCGCAAAGTCTGCATCCGTTTTCATGGAAATACTCTACTCTTTTCGTTAAAGCATCACACAAAGTCTGGTAAGAATTAATTTCAATTCCAGCCGATTCGCCTAATTTAGAAATATAATCTGCGAAGTTGTGGTTTTCTATTAAAATCGCTTTATCCGGACGGAAAGCTGTCGTTACTTTAATATCGAAATCACTTTTTGCCAAATCCTGGTGATAATTTAAAGGATCAATCGGATCTTCTGTTGTGCACAAAGATTCTACGTTCATCATTTTCAGCAAACCTCTGGTCGACTTTTCAGGAGTCTGAAGCTGTGCTGTGATGTTGTCGTAAATATCTGATGCGTTTTTTTCGTTCAACAATTCGTCGATTCCGAAATAACGCTTCAATTCTAAATGCGTCCAGTGGTACAAAGGATTTCTCAAAGTGTAAGGAACAGTTTTTGCCCAAGCTTCGAATTTTTCTTTGTCTGAAGCATCTCCGGTAATGAATTTTTCGTTCACGCCCATCGTACGCATCGCTCTCCATTTGTAGTGGTCACCGGCAATCCATACCTTTGAGATATTTTCGAAAACTGTGTTTTCGGCAATATCTTTGGGAATTAAGTGATTGTGATAATCAATAACAGGTTGTTTTTCGGCAAAATTGAAGTACAATTCTTCCGCGTATTTATTTTGTAATAAAAAGTTATCTGTAATAAAAGATTTCATTTCTGTAAAGTTCTGGTGTTACTCGTTTGAAGGTTTTCCTATGGTCGCCAAAATCCCTCCATCAACATAAATAATCTGTCCGTTGATGAACTTACTTGCGTCTGAAGCTAGGAAAATAGCCGTTCCTGCAAGGTCTTCAGGATTTCCCCATCTCCCTTCCGGAGTTCTGCTGATGATAAATTCGTTAAACGGATTTCCGTCAACTCTGATTGGTTCTGTCTGAGCTGTTGCAAAATATCCTGGACCGATTCCATTTACCTGAATATTGTGTTTTGCCCATTCTGTTGCTAAATTTTTAGTAAGCATTTTAAGTCCTCCTTTTGCTGAAGCGTAGGCTACAACGTTGTCGCGACCCAACTCACTCATCATTGAGCAAATATTAATGATTTTACCGGATTTTCTTTTGATCATGTGTTTCCCAACCAACTGAGACATGATGAAAGGACCGGTAAGATCTACATCGATTACTTTTCTAAAGTCTGCCACCTCCATCTCTAAAGCCGGAACACGTTTGATGATTCCTGCATTGTTGACCAAGATATCTATTTTCCCATGGGTTGCAAGCATTAAAGCTACTTTCTGAGCGGCTTCCAGCTCGTCTGTCACATCAAAAAGATAACCTGTTGCACTGTATCCTTTGCTGTGATAATAGTCTAAAGCTTCATCTAGTTTTGAAGGCGTTGTACTGGTGATTGCCAGTTCAGCACCTGCAGAGGCAAGACCTTCTGCCATTGCCATTCCTAATCCGTGAGTTCCGCCTGTAACAACGGCCACTTTACCGGATAAATCGAATAAATTCATGTGGGAAAATTACTTTAGTTCGTTAGTTTTAACGGCATCCATGTCGCCATAATCCATATTTTCTCCTGCCATTCCCCAGATAAAGGTGTAGTTGGAAGTACCAACTCCTGAGTGGATCGACCATTCCGGAGACAAGACTGCTTCATTGTTTTTCATAAAAATATGACGGGTTTCATTCGGCTGTCCCAAGAAGTGACTTACCGCCTGACCTTCTTCCAGATCAAAATAGAAATACGCTTCCATTCTTCTGCTGTGCGTGTGAGAAGGCATGGTGTTCCAAACGCTTCCTTCGTGCAACTCGGTCATTCCCATTTGTAATTGGCAAGTTTCCAATACGCTGTTTACAATCAGTTTATTGATTGTTCTTCTGTTGGCGTATTTCGTTTCGCCTAATTCTACAACTTCAGCTTCGTTCTTAGTGATTTTCTTAGTTGGATAAGAATGATGAGCCGGCGCGGAATTGAAATAAAATAAAGTCTGACCTTCATTTCCGTTTTCAAAAACTACGTCTTTTGCGCCTTTTCCGATATATAAAGCTTCTTTATTTCCCAGTTCGAAAACTTTGCCATCAACAGTCACCTTTCCGACAGCACCTACGTTGATGATTCCCAATTCTCTTCTGTCTAAGAAATTTTCTGCTTTAAGATCGTTTGTCGGTTCAAGTTTCAACGCACTTTTTACGGGCCTTGCACCACCAACAATCATTCTGTCGTACATAGAATATACTACATTGATCTGATCTTCATTAAATAAATCATTCATCAAAAACTCCCTTCTCAGGTCTTCAGTTGTATATTTTTTTACATCTTCCGGATGATGGGCGTAACGAAATTCTGATTTTGTCATACTCTAGATTTTAATCTTAAATTATGGTTTTTTGAAACCTGTTAAACATTGCGTAATCGATTGCATTAAATTACACTAAAAAAATACAGAAATACTTGTGGTTAAATATATAAATTATATGTAATCAGTTTAGAAAAAATTAATTTTAATTTACAAAAAACTGATAATCAAGTAAATAAAAATTAAAAATAAATTGTAAATTGCTGATTTGGTATTGAAAACTAATGTTTTTTTTAACGAAATAATAGAGTAACAGCCATGAAAAATAAAAATCGTGCCAATAATTTCATTAAGATAGTATTAAATGCATTATAGATAAGAATAATATAAACATGTAAAATATAAAATGTTAAATTCACCCAATTTCTTACTATCTATAAAATATTCAAAATTTGATGGTAAAAAAACTGATAAAAATCACTTTAATTTTAAAAAAACAGTTGCTAACAATAAAAAACGGGAATTTATTTTCATAAAAATTCGAAAAATTCAGGTGATTCAGAAGTTATTATTGGTAGGATTATAGAAAATCATAAACTTTTTAATTAATATTTAAAACAAATACAATTAGACACAAAAATCTGATTATTAGACAATTAAACAACATTAAAATCAGAACGTTTTGCTATTGTTAACAAACAAATCGATCAAATTAATAAAAAAATAATATTTTTTTCTTTGTGTAATAAAAAATAATATTAGTTTAGAAGCCAAGATATTTTATTGTAAAAAATTACGCAATCGATTGCACACTGAGTTCGCGTAATGAATTTGAAATATCACTAAAAACAGAATACTTAAAAATCCAAAAGAAAAAGGGAAGCTAAATGGCTTCTCAAAGCCCAATTAAACTATATAAGGATATATTAATGGATAAAAAAGTACAATCAATAAAGTGGTTATATTTAACTGTCTTTCTTCTTCCTGTACTGGCTATGGCTCAGGAAAAAGATAAAGAAACCAAAATTGACGAAGTCGTTTTGGTAGGATATACTAAAGTTTCTAAAAAAGATGTTACGAATTCTGTATCTTCTGTAAAAGCAGATGCAATAAAGGATATGCCCTCGACAAACGCAGCTGAAGCTATTCAGGGAAGAATGGCCGGGGTAAAAGTTGCACTTAGTGAAGGTTCACCCGGAGCAGAAGTTGATATCGTTGTACGAGGTGGTACATCAATTACAGGAAGTAATGCTCCTCTATATATTGTAGACGGAATACAGATGGATAATGCTCTTTCTATATTATCACCAAAAGAGATAGAATCTATAGAAGTTTTGAAAGATGCTTCTTCTACCAATATTTACGGAGCAAGAGGAGCAAATGGTGTTGTTCTGATTACAACTAAAGGCGGACGAAAAAAATCTAAAACATCCATAAACTATAACGGGTTTTTAGGTGTAAGAAAGCTGCAGAATAAGATCGACGTATTAAACCCTTATGAGTATGTTCTTTATCAATACGAATTGTACAATAAAGCAGGGGTACAAACAGATATTGATGCTTTTAAAGCAAGATACGGAACTTACGATCAATTAAGCAAATATAAAGACGTAGAAACAAGAGATTGGCAGGATGAAGTTTTTGGCAGAGAAGCCTTTAATTTTACTCACAATCTTGCCGTAACAGGAGGATCTGATAATTCTTCTTTCTCTTTATCTTTAAACAATGTTGATGAAGGGGGAATCATGATTGGTTCCGGCTTCAAAAGGAATATGGCCAATTTTAAATATGATTACGATATTTCTAAAAAATTAACCATGTCTCTAAATGCAAGATACAGCAGACAAACTATTTTCGGAGCAGGAACATCTTCTACAGGATCTCAAAGTACAAACCGTCTTAGAAATGCTGTAAGATATCAGCCTTTTGAAGGTGGTTCTACGGTAAACGTTGATGAGTTTGACCCTTTATTTGCAGATCAAACCAACTTGGTAAATCCTATTTTACTGGCTAATAATGAGATTAAGGAAAATGGAAGAAATGACCTTTTACTTAATGCGGCTTTAGATTATAAAATCAGTAAGTATTTTACTTTCAGAACTGTAATAGGATATGTTCAAAGAGACGAGTCTGTTAATCAGTTTTCGGGATTCGTAACTACTCTTGCAAGACAGAATAATGACCAGCCCGTGGTTTTTCTTAGCCAGGCTCAAACAAGAAGAATCACAAATACCAATACCTTAAATTTCAGAAGAACATTTGGCAATCATAAAGTAGATTTATTGTTGGGTCAGGAAATGGTAAAAACCGATGGAGAATCTTTAACAATGAATATTAAATGGTTTCCAAAATCCATCAATGCTCAGGAAGCATTTGCCAATATTCAGGCCGCTTCTCCTCCATCTGGTCAGGTACAAGATGCGCCAAAAGCAGGAAGAATACCCGACAGGTTAGCTTCATTCTTTGGAAGAGCCAATTATATTTTCAAAAATAAATATATTGTTACCGCATCAATGAGAACAGATGGCTCAAGTGTCTTCGGACCAGGAAACAGATGGGGATATTTTCCGGCAGCTTCAGTAGCGTGGAAAATTGCTGAAGAAAATTTCTTAAAAGACAGTCAAACTATTAGTGAATTAAAGCTTCGTGCAGGATATGGTTTATCTGGGAATAACAGGATCGGAGCATTCTTATATGATACTTTTTTCACAACATCATCTGATTACGGTTATGCATTTGGAACGAATGTAACACCCGGAGCGACTACGGGAAATATTTTAGCAAACAAAAATGTAAAGTGGGAATCTGCAGCTTCTAAAAACTTAGGATTAGATTTTGGGTTATTTAAAGGTAAAGTTTACGGTACTTTAGATGTATACCAGACAGATACAAAAGATCTGCTGCTTTTAGCAAGAATCCCACAGACTTCCGGGTATGAATATCAATTCCAAAATTCTGGCAGCACAACGAATAAAGGGATAGAATTCTCTATTGGAAGTTCTATCATCAACAAGGAAAATTTCACCTGGAAAATTGATGCCAATATTTCTTCTAACAGAAACACCATAAAAAGTTTAGGAAACAATGCATCAGTAAGTTCGAATTACTACTTATTTCCTTCAGGATGGCAAAATAACCTTAATGACTTCCTGGTTCAGGTAGGAAAACCTGTAGGAACTTACTGGGGATATGTGACTGCAGGAAGATACGAAGTAAGTGATTTCGATTATAATGCGGCTACACAAGCTTATACACTTAAAGCAGGTATTGCGAGTTCTGCCGCTGCAGCAAACGGAGCAAGACCTGTGCAGCCGGGAGATCTTAAGCTTCAGGATTTGAATGGTGATGGTGTGATCAATAATGATGACATGACCGATTTGGGAAATGCTCAACCTAAATTCTATGGAGGTTTCAACCAAACTTTCCGTTATAAAAACTGGGATATGAGCTTAATGTTCAATTTCTCTGTCGGAAACAAGGTTTATAACGCCAATAAGCTAGAATATTCTACCCAATATCTTTATAAAGACAACAATATGCTTGCAGAAGTTGCCGACAGATTCAGATGGTTTAATGATGCAGGTGAGAAGGTTAATGATCCTGTTCAATTGGCTGCATTAAATGCCAATACTACAGGATGGACTCCACCTGCGGGAGCTTATTTCCTGCATTCTTACGGTATTGAAGACGGTTCTTTCTTAAGACTGAACAACGTAACGCTTGGTTATTCTCTTGGAAAAGAATTTACAAAGCAAATTGGTCTTTCAAACTTCAGGCTGTACTTTACAATGAATAATGTCTTTACTGTCACTGGTTATTCAGGATACGATCCTGAAGCAAATACAAGAAGAAACCCTTTAACGCCCGGTGTAGATTATGCAGCTTACCCAAGAAGCAGATTTATCTTATCCGGAGTTGACATCACTTTTTAATTCTAATATTATGAAAAAAAATAAATTTTTAACAATTCTTTTTGCTGTTACAGGAACAATAACTTTGTCTTCTTGCGATGATTATCTTGATGTAGAAAGTTTATCAAATACAGCAGAAGCACAGCAATTTGATTCTGCTTCAGATACTTTCTCAGCATTGGTAGGTGTTTACAACAGCAGCATGGGTGATAATACCTACGGACAAAGAATGAATCTCATCCTTACTCAATCAGGAGACGATTTAAGAACTTCCGGTGATTACAATGCGAATGACAGAAGAGGGGTAAGCTGTTTTGGAGCTATTCCCACCAACACAGAACTTTTAAGACCTTTCTTAGATACGTATGCCGGTATTGAAAGAGCGAATTTGGTGATTAAAAACATCCCTATTTCTCCTGTATATCAAACAGGTTCTGCAGCCGATAAAAAATTAATGGACAGATATTTAGGTGAAGCATTGACGTTGAGAGCTATGTTTTATCATGATCTGATTAAAAACTGGGGCGATGTGCCTTTTCAGGATGTACCTTCAGCAGATCTTCCGTCTGTTTATCTAGCTAAAACAGACAGAGATGTAATTTACGATAAGCTTTTAGACGATTTATTGAGAGCAGAAGGCTTAGTTCCCTGGAGATCAGAAGGCGGAACTACAGCACAGAGAATCTCAAAAGGTGCTGTAAAAGGTTTAAGAGCCAGAATTGCCCTTGCAAGAGGAGGATATTCTTTGAGAAGAAACCCACAGCTAATGATGCAGGGATCTAATCCTCAGAAATATTATCAGATTGCATATGATGAATGTAAAGACATCATCAATTCTGGTCAGCACGCTCTAAATCCTAGCTATGAAGGAATGTTCAGATCTTTACATACGAATAGTCAGGACGCTACAAACGAAGTGATTTATGCAATCGGAGCTTTCGGAGGAAATTCTAAAACCGACAGTAAAATTGGTTACTACAACGGATTAAGACATGATGATACCGATTGGAAATCTTCAGGTGGTATCAATGCAATTCCTGTTTATTTTTATGAATTTACAAAATACGACTTGAGAAGAGATGTTAATATTGCCATCTATAGAGTTAGTACTTCTAAGCAAGAAGAATTACAGACATCAATCAACTGGAATGACGGTAAATTCAGAAAATCCTGGACGTCTATCACAGGAACTTCTCAGAATCTTGGGATCGACTGGCCAATGTTAAGATATTCTGATATCTTATTGATGTTTGCAGAAGCAGACAACCAGCTTAACAGCGCACCTTCCGCACAAGCAATAAATGCAGTTTTATCGGTAAGACAGAGAGCTTACGCAGGAAATTTAGCTCAAGTTGGAACAATCCCTACAGACAAAACAGGATTTTTTAATTATATTGTTAAAGAAAGACAATTGGAGTTTGGTGGAGAAGGTTTAAGAAAATATGATCTTATTCGTTGGAATTTATTAGAAACTAAAATCAATGAAACAAGAGCCAAGCTTACCCAATTCATGAATGGTACAGGAGCTTACGCCAATGTTCCGGAATATATTTTCTATAAAAAGCCAACTTACGTGCCAACAAAAACAGCACAGCAAAACGTTACAGACATCGATTTTTATACTGCTACTGGAGTTGCTAAAGCAGACGTTTTTTATAGTCCGAATCAATCAGTGGCTACACCTTCAGGTTACACAAAAGTAAACTGGAGATTGGCGTTGACCCAGCCTTACATCAGTGGAGATCCTATTAAAAGTTATGCCTATTATTTCCAGCCTAACAAGAAAGAATTACTCCCGATTGCATTAGATGTAATTAATTCCAACTACAATCTTACCCAAGATTATGGGTATTAGTAAGATATACATTTATATTGATTAATTTTCAGTACAGACTTACTCCTTTTGGGAGAAAGTCTGTACTTTTCTTCAAAGAAAAATTCGGCGATATGCAGATTTCAGGTTTACAAAATACCATCAGGTCTTTACTAATTTTTTCAGCAGTCATAATCAGCCTTCTTTCTTTCAAAATTAATGATGATAAAACCATCATCGTTTCGAAAGACGGAAAAGGAAATTTCATGACGATTCAACAGGCAATTGATGCCGTTGAAGATGGAAAAACAGGAAGAACAAAAATTATTGTAAAACCAGGAATTTACAGAGAAAAGATTAGTATTGCTGAAACAAAAAGCCCGATCATTTTAATCGGAGGAAATCCCGAAAACACGATTTTAGTTTACGGTGATTATGCTTCAAAAATAAATTCTGAAGGTAAAAATATAGGAACAACAGGTTCATCATCTTTTTTTATCTTTTCTGATGATTTTTCAGCTAAAAATATCACTTTTCAAAACGATGCCGGTCCGGTCGGACAAGCAGTTGCCGTTCTAACGACAGGCGACAGAATTGCTTTCGAAAACTGTAAATTCTTAGGATTCCAGGATACGCTTTACACAAAAGGAGTGCAGGATTCTTTAGATAAAACTAAAATTTCGAGAAATTATTTCAAAAATTGCTACATCGAAGGTACAACCGATTACATTTTCGGAGCCGGAACTGCTGTTTTTGAAAACTGTACCATTTACTCTAAGAAAAATGCCTCTTACGTCACAGCGGCTTCAACAATTGAAGGTAATGAATATGGGTACGTATTTATTAACTGTAATTTAACAGGCAATGCAGATGCTAATTCTGTGTATTTGGGAAGACCTTGGAGACCTTTTGCAAAGACTGTTTATATAAATTGTGCAATCGATTCCATTATTAAAAAAGAAGGTTGGCACAATTGGTCTAAACCTGATGCTGAGAAGACTACTTTTTATGCAGAATACAATTCTAAAGGAGTTGGAGCTGATATATCAAAAAGAGTTTCATGGTCGCATCAATTGACTAAAGAACAAAGTAAAAAATATACTGCTGAAAATATTCTTTCCGGAAAAGATAACTGGAATTTCAAAAAAGCTTTACAATAAGGCAAAACCAAACCGAAAGATTATGAAAAATACTTTCCTTGCCCTTTCAACACTCGGAATTTTCACCCTGCAAAACTGCACAGCTCAGTCTAAAGTTTCAGGTGAAAACGAAACCGTAATTTCAGGAAAAACAATCAGTTTTCCAGGAGCAGAAGGTTTTGGAAGATTTACAACTGGTGGAAGAGGTGGTAAAGTTTTATTGGTAACCAAATTGGCAGATGACGGTTCGGAAGGCACTTTGAGATATGCTTTAAACCAGAAAGGAGCAAGATATATTGTTTTTAAAACAGCCGGAACGATTTATTTGGAATCTCCATTAAAAATTAAAGAAGGTAACGTCACTATTGCCGGACAAACCGCTCCCGGAGACGGAATTACAGTTGCCAACTATGAAACATTCATTGCGGCTGATAATGTGATTATCCGTTACATGAGATTCAGAATGGGAGATCAGAAAAAATTTGAAGGTGATGCTTTAGGTGCAAGATTTATTAAAAATTTAATCGTCGATCACTGTTCGATGAGCTGGTCTACCGATGAGACGGTTTCTATTTATGCTAACGAAAACACTACGCTGCAGTGGTGTCTGATTTCAGAAAGCTTAAGAAATTCAACCCATCAAAAGGGAGCTCATGGCTATGGCGGAATTGCAGGCGGAAGATTCGCATCTTTTCATCATAATTTATATGCCAATCACGACAGCAGAAATCCGAGATTGGGAGAATATGCCGGAAGTAAATTTGCGTTAACCGATTTGACAGATTTTAGAAATAACGTCATTTACAATTGGGGACACAACAATATATATGGTGGAGAAGCGATGAACGTGAATATCGTGAACAACTATTTTAAACCCGGTCCGGCAAGTTTAAACAGGACAAGAATTGTTGCCATCGATAAAAACGAGAAGCCAGAAACCGAAGTGTACAATCTTTGGGGTAAATATTACATCAGCGGAAACTTTTCTGAAGGAAATCCTGAAGTAACGGCAGACAATTGGGAAAAAGGAGTTTTCAGTCAGATGAAAAAGTCTTACAACCTGACCGAAGCCGATAAAAATTCTATCAAAATCAATCAGCCACACGATATTCAGAATAATGTAAAAACGGATTCTCCAAAAGAGGCGTATGAAAAAATATTGCAGATCGGAGGAGCGAGTTTCGTAAGAGATGCTGTTGATTTAAGGATTTTAAAAGATGCTAAAAACGGAACTTTCACATACGAAGGTTCTCTTGGAAGCAAAAACGGAATCATCGATTCCCAAAAAGATGTCGGTGGATTTCCGGAATTAAAAATGGGAAAAGTTCCAGCTGATTCAGACAACGACGGAATGCCTGATGAATGGGAAATTAAAAACAATCTAGATCCTAAAAAAGCAAACCCAAACGGAAGAGATTTAGATAAAAATTATGACAATATCGAGGTTTACATAAACGACCTTGTGAAAACAATAACCGAAAAACAGTAGAAACTCAATGAACTTTTTGAGTAAACGGGTATCTAAAACGAAAGTATTATGTCAGAAAAATTCAGATCAAATGTATTCAAAATTATTCTAGCGGGCGCTGTTTTCGCAGCCGGATCGTTTTCCGCACAGAAAAACGTGATCGAAAAAATCCGTAAAAATCCTAAAACACCTTTTTCATACGCAGAACTTTCAATAAAAGACGGCGGAAAATGGCAGGGAAATGAATACATCGGCGGAACTTTCAAAAACGTGAACGAATTACAGCTTCCGGCTGAGCATACTGATCATTCTTTCTATATCAGATACGAAGGAATTGGTTTAGAAAATAATCAGATTGCTTACAGACTATATCTGGACTGGAGAAATGCTACAGATATTTTCGGCAAAAAAGTCAGCACTTTGGTTTTACCGGAAGTCGGACAGGACGGTTTTGAAACCTATCATCACGATGCACTTTGGGGGCAGGATATTTTGAAATCCGGCCGTACCATCGGAATCGGTTCTTACGGAAGATACGATGATCAGAATGATTTTGTGGAAACCTTTAAAACCGTAAAAACTACAACGGCAAAAGTCGTTAATGAAAACGACAAATCTTTCGCAATTATCAATTATAAAGGCTGGAAGACATGGGGAAAAGCAGTTGACCTTCAATCTAAACTGACAATTTTTAACAGAGACCGTTTTGTAAAGGTTGATTTAAGTTTAAATGAAACAATTTCCGGTTTGTGTACAGGAATTGTCGCTTTCAAAGATATTCCCATGAAAGAGGCGGTCAGTAAAAGCAAAAAATGGGCTTATATTGCAACGTACGGAACGCAGACTTTAGCCAAAAACGAAGATAATCTTGGGATGGCGATCTTCTACTCTACCGAAAATTTAGATAAAATTGTAAAAACAAAATCAACGCACGTTGTGGTTTTCAAAAAGAATAAAAATGTTTCGTATTACTTTCTGGGAGCCTGGTCGCAAGAGCCAAACGGTTTAAAAACAGAAGAAGAATTTTATAGAGATTTAGATAAAAAACTGGAAACTTTAGATCAGAACAATCAACTTTAAAATATAAAATATGAATTTCATCAACCATAAAATAAAAATACTTGCTCTCGCAACCATCGGTTCAGGAATGTTCATGGCCTGTGCTCAGACAAAAAATGCTGTTGCATCAAAGCCAGTGCATGCAGCTTCGCAATCAGGAAAAGTAGTTCCTACGAACCTGAAATGGTCTGAGAGAATGATGCTTTCAGAAATGCAGCGTTTCCCGAAAGCTTGGATGCTCGATTTCAGTAAAAGCCCAAAATGGACCTATCCTTCTGCGATCGTTTTGGAGGGTGCTGAGCAATTATATAATAAAACCGGCAAAAAAGAATATTACGATTACATTAAAGGTTTCGGTGAAGATTTAATTAAAGAAGACGGCACCATCGCAACGTACGATCTGGACAAGTACAACATCGATATGTTGAACAGCGGAAATGTATTGCTTTATCTTTACGAAAAAGAGAAAAAAGAAAAATACCTGAAAGCGCTTCAAACACTGCGTTTACAAATTGACGGACAGCCCAGAACCAATGAAGGTTCCTTTTGGCACAAAAAAATCTATCCTAACCAGGTTTGGTTAGACGGATTGTACATGGGAATGCCTTTCTATACGCATTACACAAAAGATTTCGTAAAAGGTGCAGAGGCAACAAAAGCGTATGACGATATTGTAATGCAATTTGATTCGGTTCAGAAAAATCTTTTAGATAAAAAAACTGGTTTGCTTTATCACGCTTGGGATGAAAGCAAAAAAGAAGCATGGGCAAATAAAGAAACCGGACTTTCACCTAATTTCTGGGGAAGAGCCATGGGTTGGTACGGAATGGCAATGGTTGATGTTTTGGATTATTTACCAAAAGATCATCCGGGAAGAGCAAGAATTATTTCTTACATCAAATCGTATTCTGATGCTATCATTAAAGTTCAGGATAAAAATTCCGGACTTTGGTATCAGGTTTTAGACAAGCCTTTAACCAATGGTAACTACGAAGAAGCAACAGCTTCAGCGATGTTTGTGTACACAATGATTAAATCCGTGAACAAGGGTTACTTACCAAAATCTTACAAAACTGCAGCAAAAAAAGGCTACGACGGAATCATCAAAAATTTAATTACAATTGATGAAAACGGCGTGGTGAATTTAAATAAATGTTGTGCTGTTGCCGGTTTAGGTGGAAAACCTTACAGAGACGGTTCTTACGAATATTACGTAAACGAAGAAATCCGTTCCAATGACGGAAAAGGAACGGGACCATTTATTTTGGCAAGTTTGGAGTTTGAAAAATAGAAATTTGAACCATTAAGTGAATTAAAAGCTTAAGTTTTTTCAAGGTTAAAAAATCAAAGATTTTATCAAGAATGCAGCTTAAAGCAAAGCTCAGCTTAAAAAAACTTATACTTCTTAATGGTTTGAAAAAAACTAAGTTTAAAACATCAAGCCTTTGCTGAGCAGAGCGCCTTTGCGAACGGAAAATATGCAGAAAGAGATTAAACAAAATCCTTGCGCTCATTGCGATTAAAACTAAACCAGATTAAAAATCTGATGTTATGACAAACAAAATTTTAAATATACTTTCCATCACGGTATTTTCTATTGCTTGCAATTTTTTGAATGCACAGGAAAAGTCCTACGTTTCAGAAGTCTGGACTGCCGATCAGGGAAAAAATTACAAAAACCCGATTTTGTACGCAGATTATTCCGATCCTGATGCCATTCGCGTTGGAGAAAATTACTACATGACCGCTTCAAGTTTCAATGAAGCTCCTGGATTACCCATTCTTCATTCAAAAGATATGGTCAACTGGAACCTTGTGAATTATGCAATTCAAGATGTTTTACCAAAGGAACATTTCTCAGTTCCAAGAAGAGGCGATGCAGTTTGGGCGCCATCAATACGTTTTCATAAAGGAGAATTCTATATTTATTGGGGCGATCCGGATTATGGAATTTACATGGTAAAAACCAAAGATCCACTCGGAAAATGGGACGAGCCAGTTTTGGTGATGGAAGGAAAAGGTTTAATTGATTCCTGTCCGTTCTGGGATGAGGATGGACAGGCGTATTTAGTTCACGGTTGGGCAGGAAGCCGCGCCGGAGTAAAAAGTTTGCTTTCCATCAATAAAATGAATCCTGAAGGAACAAAAGTTTTAGATAAAGGGGTACATATTTTCGACGGTCACGATGCTCATCCAACAATTGAAGGTCCGAAAATGTACAAAAGAAACGGCTATTACTATGTTTTCGCTCCCGCGGGAGGTGTTGCTACAGGTTGGCAATTGGTTTTAAGATCTAAAAATATTTACGGTCCTTACGAAGAGAAAATTGTCCTCGAACAGGGAAAAACTAAAATAAACGGCCCACATCAGGGAGCTTGGGTAGATACACCTTCAGGTGAAGATTGGTTTTACCATTTTCAGGATGTTGATGCAGGCGGAAGAATCGTGCATCTGCAACCGATGAAATGGGAAAAAGACTGGCCTGTAATGGGAATTGATAACGATAAAAATGGAATTGGTGAACCGGTTTTAACGTATAAAAAACCTAACGTTGGAAAAACATATCCAGTCGTTACTCCGCCAGAAACGGATGAGTTTGATGGTGAAAAATTAGGTTTGCAATGGCAATGGAGTGCCAACGAAAATATTGTTTGGTCTTCAAAACTTCCCGGACAAAAATTTCTGAGATTATTCTCGATGAAAATGGCAGAAAATGATAAAAACCTTTGGAATGTTCCGAATCTTCTAACTCAAAAATTCCCTGCTCCAACTTTTGCTGTTTCCACTAAAGTTAAATTAACTCCGGAAGATGCCAAAGAAGGAAAAACTGCCGGACTTTTAGTAATGGGAATGGATCACGCATCAATTGTGATCACTAATAAAACTGACGGATTTTATGTTCAGTTAAGAAAAGCGGAAAAGGCCGAAAAAGGTGGTGAGGAAAAGGTTTTATTTGAAACCAAATTAAAGTCAAACGAAGTCTATTTTAAAGTAAACGTCAACGAGCCGAACGGAATTTGCACATTCAGTTACAGCGAAAACGGCAAAAACTTCATCAAAGCAGGCGAACCATTCCAGGCAAAACCAGGAAAATGGATTGGTGCTAAAGTCGGATTATATTCTGTTAGCACACAGAAAGCAAATCGCGGTGGCTACGCAGATTTTGAATATTTTAGGGTAACAAAAAATTAAATATTACCCACAGATTTTCACAGATCACATGAAGTTTATTTAAAATTTTGCACAATCATCTGCGAAAAGCTGTGTGATCCGTGGGAGAAAAAAATTTAACAGAAAATAAATAAGAATATATATAATGAAGAAGTCAATAAAAATACTAGGTCTTGTCGCAGCGATGATGTTTTCGGGACAGATCTACGCTCAAAATACTGATATTTACAAAGGAATAGAGTTTAAAATGCCGAAAGTGACTGAAACTTCTTTTGCAGCCAACACAGTTTCCATCAAAGATTTTGGCGGTGTTGCAGGCGGAAGTGTAAAAAATACAGAAGCTTTCAGAAAAGCAATCGACGCTTTGGTAAAAAAAGGTGGCGGTAAACTGGTTGTTCCAAGAGGTCTTTGGCTTACAGGACCGATTGAGTTAAAAAGCAATATCAATCTTCATGTAGAAGACGGTGCCATGATAATTTTTAGCACAGATAAAAGCGATTATCCTTTGGTTGATGTGAGTTTTGAGGGATTGAATACGATCCGTTGTCAGTCACCTATCTCGGCAAGAAATGCTAAAAATATTGCGATTACAGGAAAAGGAGTAATCGACGGAAGCGGTGACGCTTGGAGAGCCGTTAAAAAATCGAAGCTTTCTGAAGTTGAATGGAAAAAATTCATTGCGTCAGGAGGAATTTTATCGAAAGATGGAAAAACATGGTTCCCATCCGAAAGTTATAAAAAAGGATTCGAAGCCAGCACCAACTTCAACGTTCCGGATAAAATCGGCAAATCTGAACTGGAATCTGTAAAAGATTTCCTTCGTCCGGTGATGGTGAGCATCGTTGGTTGCGATCAGGTTTTATTGGATGGACCAACGTTCCAGAATTCACCGGCGTGGAATTTACATCCATTGATGACTTCCAATTTGATCATAAAAAATCTTACGGTTAGAAATCCTTGGTACTCACAAAACGGTGACGGCTTAGATTTGGAATCCTGCAAAAATGTATTGATTTACGACAACACATTTGACGTTGGTGACGATGCCATCTGTATTAAATCAGGAAAAGATCTTGACGGACGAAAAAGAGGGATGCCAACTGAAAATGTAATCATCAAAAACAATATGGTGTATCATGGTCACGGTGGTTTCGTTATCGGAAGCGAAATGAGTGGCGGTGCGAGAAATATGCACGTTTCAGATTGTACTTTTATTGGAACAGACATCGGTCTCCGTTTCAAAACGACTCGTGGAAGAGGTGGTGTTGTTGAAAATATTTACATCAAAAATATTGATATGATCAACATTCCGACGCAGACGATTGGTTTCAATATGTTCTACGAAGGTTCTTCGCCAGTTTTGGAAGACGGACAAAAAATGGAAGGAAATAAAGCTCCGGAAAAGACGTATCCTGTGACTGAAGAAACTCCGGTTTTCAGAAATATCTATTTTAAAAACATCACTGCGACCAATTCTGATGAAGCCATTACTCTTTTCGGTTTGGCAGAAATGAATCTTAAAAATATCGTTATTGAAGATTCTCAGTTTGAAACTAAAAAAGGTTTAACCATTGTAGACGCAGACGGAATTCAGCTTAAAAATGTAAAATTAAAATACACTGAAGGAACTGGAACAACTATTTTTAACAGTAAAAATATCGACCTTAACACACTTCAGCTGGAAAATCAAAAACCGACCATCAAAGTTTTGGGAGCAAAAACCACTGCGGTAAAGCTTCCAAAAGATGTAAAAGGCGAGCAACTGAGCATCTCAAAAGAGATTGCGAAGAATGCTGTTAAATGATTTGAGATTTAAAGTTTGAGGTTTGAGATTCGTGATGCGGGTTTGAGATACGAGATACGAGACATGAAGAAATTCTAGGTTCGGTATTTAAAGTCCTGAAAGGACGGTTTTCTAAAGGATAGGATAAAATCCTATCTATGAAATGACAATTGTTATTTCAAAATTCAAGCACCAAAGAAAAATTTTAATTTTTCAACTTATGAGATCTAAATTTTTTCAAAGCAGCAAAACTTAAAGGTTTCTAATGTGTCAAAAATTTGCAGTTAAAATTAAAACGTCAGCTTTTTTGAACTCAATATTTTCAAAGTCTAAACTTAAAAAATTGCGAAAATCTTTTGTGACTTTTGCGGTTAAAAAATTAATTTAAAAATGAGTTTTTACAAACTATATTTTCTTTTTGTTTTTTTTGTAGGAGCAACAGCATTCGGTCAGACAAAGCCGAATGCTTCTCCTTACACGATCGAAGCAACGTTTGAAAAATTAAAAAAGAAATATCCGATCATCACTCCGTTGAACAGACCTTTTCCCAAAAATATTGGAATCGATAAAGATGTAGAGTACGACAAGATCAACGGATTATCGTTGAAAGCAGACATTTATTATCCTCTCGACAAATCAAAAAAACATCCCGGAATTGCATTGGTTCACGGTGGCGGCTGGATTTCAGGAAGTAAGGAAAACGAAAAATATATGGCTCAGGAATTGGCTTCAAAAGGTTATGTAGCTATTGCCGTCGGTTACCGTTTAAGCGACGTGGCAAAATTTCCGGCAGCAATCGACGATGTAAATTCTGCCATTGAATTTTTAAAGGAAAATAGAAAAAAGTATTCTTTAAATACTAAGAAAATAGCAGTTTTAGGAGAATCAGCAGGTGCGCAGATTGCAACTTTGGTTGGCGTGAAATCTAAAGGAAAAATAAAGGCAATTGTAAATATCGACGGAATTGTTTCCTTTATTCATCCCGAAGCAGAGGAAAGCACATATGCTGCTTATTGGTTAAACGGCGACAGAGACGTCAATTTAAAAAACTGGACGGCTGCTTCACCATTAGAACTCGTAGATGAAAAAACGCCACCTACTCTATTCATTAATTCTTCTCAGCCCCGTTTCCATGCAGGAAGAGACGACATGATGAAGAAACTGAAAAGCTACAGAACTTTCACAGAATTTCATGAAATAAAAGATACTCCCCATTCATTTTGGTATGCCGAACCTTGGTTCACAGAAACTTTGAATCTGACAGTGGATTTTTTAGATAAAACGTTAAAGTAAGATTTAGGTTTAGGCTAAGTCATCCTTAAATCGGCTTAGGAGTTTGGAACGTTAAGAAAATTTAAAATAAAGCCGTTAAGAAATTCCCACTGTTTGAGTGCGGCAAAAATTATCTTAACAAATGAAATTTTCAATCCGCACGAGTTTTGGGAATTTTAGGATTTACTTTAAATTTTTAGTGGAAAAATCCAGCCTTGAATTTTTGGTTCTTTTGTTTTAAGACAAAAGAACATTAAAATCAAATTATTTTTTATGAAAAAACTATTTTTAATACTTCTCATTTCTGTAACTAATTTTATTTTGGCTCAAAACCCATACATCACCATCACGGTTGCACAGGACGGAAGCGGGGAATTTACATCCATACAAAAAGCAATCAGTTCGATTCGAGATTTTGGACCTAGAGAAGCTTTGGTTAAAATAAAATCCGGAATGTATCATGAGAAAATCGTCATTCCTTCTTCCAAACATAAAATCACCTTACAAGGCGAGAATAAAGAAAATACCATCATCACCAACGATGATTATTCCGGTAAAACTGATGTGTTGAACGAAAAAATGACGACGTTCAATTCGTACACGCTTTTGGTGATGTCGGATGATGTTAAAATTTCTGGTATCACCATTCAGAATACCTGGTGCAATAAAGGACAAGCCGTTGCGCTTCATGTGGAAGGTGACCGTTTCATTATCAAGAATTCTAAAATTTTAGGTTGTCAGGATACCGTTTACACAGGCGGAAATCACAGCAGACAATTTTACGAAAACTGCTACATCGAAGGAACGACAGATTTCCTTTTTGGTTCGGCAACCGTTGTATTTAAAAACTGTACCATTAAAAGTTTGGCAAATTCTTATATTACGGCGGCATCAACAGACCAGAGTAAAGAGTTCGGCTATGTATTTTTCGACTGTACATTAATTGCGAAAGAAGGCATCAACAAAGTATTTTTGGGGAGACCATGGAGGCCTTACGCAAAAACAGTTTTCATCAATACCGAAATGGGAAATCACATCGTCCCGGAAGGCTGGAATTCGTGGCCAGGTGACAAAATGTTTCCGGATAAAGATAAAACCGCTTATTACGCAGAATTTGGGAGCAAAGGCGAAGGCGGAAAAACCGAAAATCGCGTAGCCTGGTCGCATCAATTGACAAAAAAAGAAGCAAAAAAATACACAATCGAAAACATCTTCGGAGATTGGAATCCGGGTATGAGTAATAAGTAATTGGTAATGAGTAATGAGTAATTATCACAATATAAATAACATAAGAAAATGGAGCGTGAAATTAAAACTTAATCCGTTAAGAAATTTCCACTGTTTGAGTGCTGCAAAAATTAGGCTAATAAACACAATTATGTTCTGCACGAGTTTGGAAATTTTAGGATTCAATTTAAATTTTTATCGGAAGTTTCCAAGTCTTGAACTTTTGGTTCTTTTTTTTTAAAACAAAAGAATATCAATTAAAATTTATTTAAAAATGAAAAAAATACTTTTAATTCTAGGCATTGTAATATCAACATTTACACTGGCTCAAAAAAAACCAACTTTATTCCTGATTGGTGACTCCACAATGTCTAATAAAGACAATCCCGAAAAAAATCCTGAACACGGGTGGGGACAGGTTTTAGGTCAATTCCTAACTCCAAATATCGAACTTCAGAATCATGCGATGAACGGCAGAAGCTCAAAAAGTTTCAGAACGGAAGGAAGATGGGATAAAGTGGAAAAACAACTGAAGAAAGGTGATTTTGTCATTATTCAGTTTGGACATAACGACCAAAAAATAAAAGATTCCACAAAATTTACCAATCCGCACACGCAGTACAGAGCCAATCTGGAAAGATATGTGAATGAAACCAGAGCTAAAGGCGCAACACCGATTTTGATGACTTCCATTACAAGAAGAAACTTTAATGAAAACGGCGTTTTAATTGACACGCATACAGATTATCCTTTGGTAGTAAGAATGGTGGCAAATGATATGAACGTTGCTTTCGTAGATATGCAGTTGCTGACTGAGCAAATGGAAATTGCAGCAGGTCCGGAAAAATCAAAACTTTTGCATTTGTATTTCAAAGCCGGTGAAAATCCGTATTACGATAAAGACAAAGCGGATGACACGCATTTATCAAAACTCGGTGCAGAAACGGTTGCAAAACTGGCGGCTAAAGATTTGAAAAAACTGAAAACCGGTTTGGAGAAATATATTAAATAAATCTCCCACGAATTGCACAGATTTTCACAGATTTAATTACAAATTATCTGCTCAATCTTATGAAATCTGCAGAGAAATTAACGCTTAGTTTGTCATCCTGAAAGGATCTATACTTATTTTTTGCCGTTTAGATGCTTTCAGCATGACAAAGTGAATGCAGAAAAAATTTAAAAAACAAATAAAATGAATTTCAAAAAAGAACCTTTTTTCGACGGCAATTCAGAATGGGAAGATTTGGGAAGCGGTGTTTCCAGACAGTTTGTCGGTTATAACGCTCAAGTGATGATGGTTATTGTGAAGTTTGAAAAAGATGCGATTGGCGCTTTGCATCAGCATTTTCATTCACAGATTACTTACGTTGCAGAAGGAAAATTTGAAGTAACCGTTGACGGCGAAACCAAAATTTTACAGCAAGGTGACGGTTTTTTTGCCCAACCCAATATTTTTCATGGTGTGAAATGTCTGGAAGCAGGAAAACTGATTGATGCTTTTACACCATTTAGAGAGGATTTTCTGAAAGATTAAATTTTATAAAATCAAACCTCATAGGTTTTCGAAACCTATGAGATTTATAATTTAAATTCCTATGAGAAAAGGCATTTTGATATTACTTATTTTCATTTTCAACCATATTTCAGCTCAAGAAAAACAGATGTTTTGGCCGAAAGGTGAAATGCCCAATTCTAAAATTTTAGCTTCAAAAACAAAGAAGAAAAAAGAATTGGCAAAATTGAAAGAGCCCGAACTTTTCGCTTTTCTTCCTCCCATAAAAGAAAGAAAACAGATGTCGGTCATCATTATTCCCGGTGGCGGATATTCGAAACTGACGTATGATGAAGGGGCTTTTCAGATTGCAAAATGGATGAATACTTTGGGAATTTCTGCGTTTGTTTTAAACTACAGATTACCAATTTCGACCGATCTAATTCAGAGAGAAATTGCTCCACTACAGGATATTCAGGCTTCTATTAAATACATCAGGAAAAATGCTGAGCTATGGAAGATTTCTCCAAATTTAGTAGGTGTTGTCGGAACTTCGGCAGGTGGACATTTGGCAACTAGCGTAAGCAATATTACCAAAGATTACACGAATTTAAAAGGTGATTGGACTACAATTTCCACAATTCCTGACTTTGCCGTTCTGTTTTGTCCGGTTATTGATTTTGGCGAATATGCTCACAAAGGAAGCCGTGAAAGTTTACTTGGAGAAAATGTTTCGACAGAAAAAATCAAAGAATATTCGATGCAAAATAGAGTGACTGAAAAAACACCACCCACAATTTTGTTTCACAATCAGGATGACACCGCAGTTCCGCCGATGAACAGCATCTTGTATTACAAAGCAATGACGAAAAATAAAGTGAAAGGTGCGATGTTTATCTTTCCTAAAGGAGGACATCGTTTTTTTGTTACCGATAAAGATGCGTTGAGTGAAAACTGGAAGAAACTTTGTGCAGATTGGCTTGAGAGTATTGGTAATAAGTAATCGGTAATGAGTAATTTAAAGTGCTGTAAATCACACCGAGCTGTAGAAGTTTTTTGCGTTTTAACAACAGTATTTTTTATCAAAAAAGATTGCAGCTGCGATTAACTAAAACAAAAGCAACCAAATTGTTAAATCAATGAAAAATTTCATTCTAATTTTAATCCTATTTTCTGGAATTCAAATTTCTGCTCAACAGAAAATTACGGTTTGGCCGAAAGGTGAAATGCCCAATTCTAAAGGTTTAAAATTAAAGATCACTGAAGAAAAAGAAGGCAGAATTACCCAGATTCAGGAAGCTGAATTGTTTGCTTTTTTACCTGCTAAAGAAGAGAGAAAACCAATGGCAATAATCATTATTCCAGGCGGCGGATACAAACATCTGACCTACGATTTGGGAGGGTATTCTTATGCTAAATGGCTCAATACTTTAGGAATTTCAGCTTTTGTTTTGAATTACCGTTTGCCAACTTCTCCAGATTTAAAACAGGGAGAAATTGGTCCGTTACAGGATATTCAGGCGGCTATAAAACTAATAAGAAAAAATGCCTCTCAATATGGAATTTCTCCAGACCATATTGGAGTTTTGGGAACTTCTGCAGGTGGACATTTAGCGGCAATGGTCAGTAATATTACTACAGATTATACTGAATTAAAAGGTGAATGGAAAAATTATTCCACTTTACCAAACTTCGCAATTCTAATTTCTCCGGTGATTGATTTGGGAGAATTTGCACACAAAGGAAGCCGTGACAATTTGTTAGGAGGAAATGCTCAGGTAGAAAAAATTAGAGAATATTCGATGCAGAATCGGGTGACTGAAAAAGCACCACCAACGATTTTGTTTCATGCACAGAATGATAATGCCGTTCCCGTCATTAACAGCATTTTGTATTATGAAGCGATGATTAAAAATAAAGTGAAAGGTGCGTTATTTATTTTTCCGAAAGGAGAACATAATATTGGAGTTTCCAATACGACAGAACTGACTGATAACTGGAAAAAAATCTGTGCAGATTGGCTTGGGAATATGAATAATAAATGATGGGTAATGTTAAACACAAAAATTGATTTCAAGCATTTAACAATATTTGAAATTAAATCATTTTAATCCCACGAATGAACAATTACAAAGTAATTGCACTAAAATCTGTGGAAATCTGTTAAATCTGTGGAACAAAATATTTCACGCAGATTGAGCAGATAAAGCAGATTTGAATTGGCTTGAAACTATAAAATCCTGATGTATTTTGCATCAGGATTTTATAGTTTGATAAAGCTTTTAGGTTTTCGAAACCTTTGAACTTTATTTTATTACTGAGAAATATTATTTCGCTTCATCCATTTAGGAAATTCATTTTCAATCAGTTTTGTACCCGACTCGTTGTACCAGCTGTAGCCCATTCTGCGTTCTTCAGACACTTCTTCATAATTGAATTTCACACTTCCATCGCGGTCGCCAAAAACAGGTTTATTGGTTGCAATATCATAAAATCTCGCCCAAACTACCGAACCTTCTTTCTTGCTTAAAGTACGGATCGCCTTATTATTTTCTTTCGAAACATCATAAGTGTAACCCTCTATTTTGCTTTCTTTAAACCACTGAATTGCAGATTTTATCGACTTTTCAATTTCCGGAGTTACAGGCAGCATCATTAAAAATTTGACAATATTCACCGACTCGCCGCTTGCCAAAGACATGGGTTCGAAGGCTCTGGCTTTTTCAGGAACCAACGTCACTTCATTGTATTGATCTGCCCAGATTGACAGCTTTCCTTTTTGTACAACCTGGGTTTTTAAAATACAGGCAATTCCTTTTTGCAAAGCCATTTTCGACTTTTCTTTCAACTGAGAATTTACCGCATCAAAACCTTCTTTTCCTTCCGAAATATTGTACAGAACCATCATTACATTAATCATCGCATTATCGTTGTAAGTGACTTGTTTTCGGTAAATTGAGGTGTTCGGAAAATATTGAGGAAAACCACCGTTCTCGTACTGCATAGACAGGAGATATTGAATTCCCTTTTCCGCTGATTTAAGGTACGCAGGATTTTTCGTGCTATTATAAGCTTTAATTAAACCATTGATTTCCCTCGAAGTGGCATTGTTATCTATGGTTGCGAGATCATTGTCATTCGCTTTGATGATTTTTAACAGTTTCGAATCTATTTTTGCCGTGTAATCTACATTTTTTTTATCGCTGTTGTGTTTTCCCCAACCTCCGTTCGGAAGCTGGTAAATCATCATTTTTTCTGCCAAAGTATCTTTCGTCTGCGCTGAAATTTCTGAAAACGCCAGACAAAATAAGGCAATTGTAAGTTTTGATTTTATTATCATATGAATTTATTTAACGGTAATTAGTAAGGGATTAGCAATAATTTTCGCCTGCTTCTGCAAGATATTTTCCCAATCATTCAGAGTTTGGATCTGTCCGCTTTTCTGCCATGCAAATCCGGCATAATAAGTCAGTTTTTTACTCGGTTTTGTTACAATCAACAAATTACTTTGGTCTGGAGTTTCAGATTTGTGAGCCACAGATTTTTCAACGGTTTTCGGGTTGACAACAATTCCTTCGCCCACGTATGCATCATCGATTTTTTCCCAGTGCAGATAATATCCGGCTTTATCATTCAGTTTAGATTCACCTTCATTTTTATGTAAAGTAATTCCGACTGTATAATTCGGGACAGGCTTTTCAGATTCAAAAGTAGATTCAAACTTAGAAAAATTCGAACCTAAATCGAGAGAAATTCTTTTCGTTTCTTTCACACCAAATTCGCTCCACGGTGCATATGTCAATTCAAAAATTGTTCGTAACGGACCTTCTGCAATCGTTTTAGAACTTGTGAAATTTTTAGAAACCTGAAGTTTTTCATCTTTCCAGATTCCGATTCCGCCTGTTCCACGGCTGTCTCCCACGTGATATGGGTCGTAACCTTCGCCTCTCGTGTCTTTGTGATAGTACATCGGATCTGTCAGATAGCCTTTGTACCATTCGTTAATCACAGATTTTCCTGTTCGTTTAAACCAAATATCAACACCGCTTGAAAGTGTGCTTCCCTTTACTCCGGCCAAAGCTTCAGCCTGACCTTTCGGGCCGTAAACTCTGAACGCAATTTTATCATTTTCCCAGGTATAATCATCCACTCTTTCAGGAACAAGCCTGGAATACGTCGTTATTTTACTTTCCGGAACCGCCGTTTTGGAATCAGCAACAATGGTGTAATAATTTGTTTTTTTTGCATCTACTTTAGCTTTGAAAAGAAGTTCGTCGTTTTTTCCATCTCCATCATTATCCACCCATTGAATGACCAGATAATTATTCTGAGCGTCTTTAATTCTTAAATCTTCCGCTTTATTTTTCCCTAAAAATGATTTTAACTGAGCATCTGAAAGAGAAACAATCTCATTTCGGGCAAAATCCTGAGTATTTTTTACCTGAATTGAAGTCTGCGCGTTCATGAAATCCGCAGTTATGCAAACGATTGCACAACTTAACCCAAATTTCGATAATTTACCTATAACCATAAATGTTATTTTCTCAAAAGTAGAAATATTCTGTATATAATTGCTTTTTTAAACCTTAAAACTTTCTTAAAACATAAATTCCAGTAACAATTCAACAAAATTTTCTACTTTTAAGTAAAATTAATCCTATGCAAGAGAATTCTGCCTTCTGCGAAAAACAACACTTCAGACAATGGTGGCTTTGGTCGATTCTTATTTTCGTTTTAGGAGTTTCTATTTATAACTTTACTGACAGTCTTGAATACTTCTCAACGGGCGAACTGATTGCTTCATCATCCGTTTCAGTCATTATTTTCATCCTGTTTTTTATTATTAAACTGGAAACTAAAATCGATGAGCTCGGAATCAGGGTAAGATTTTTTCCATTCCATTTACAGTTCCGATATTTCCAGTGGAAAAATGTAGAGAAAGCATTCATTAGAGAATATTCCCCGATTACAGAATACGGAGGTTGGGGATTGAGAGGCGGAATGTTCGGAAACGGAAAAGCATACAACATTTCAGGAAACATCGGACTTCAATTGGTTTTTAAGGATGGTAAAAAACTTTTGATTGGGACGCAGAAATCTGAAGAGATAAATCAATTTTTAGCAGAGATTAAAAAAACATAAATAATAAATCTCCAAAATTGGAGGTTTTAAATTTATTAAAAATTCACTTCACCTCAAATCCTTCTTAATCACCAAATATTTCAAATCTTTATCTCCCGCATTGCTTATTCCATGCTCAGAATTTGGCGGACAATACAAACTGGTATTTGGACCGACTTCCACCGTTTTTCCATTGAGATAAAACGCAGCCTTTCCTTCCAGAATATAAAAAAATTCTTCTTCAGGATGATGATGTGGAGCGTGGGTAGATTTTCCCGGTTCTACAATGCTCATCTTTAATGTATTTTCTTCAGTTAATTTTTTGTCGGCAAACCAATACTGATAACCGACATTTGTCTTTTTCGCTTTTGCTAAATCAAACTCGTTGACACAGTTTTCAATGGTATATTTTGAAGAATCCTGAGTTGGTGCTTTTTGCTGAGCTTCTAAATTCTGATGAAATAAAAAACTGATGGCGATGGTAAATGTAAATTGGGATAACTTTTTCATGTTTAATAATATGGAAAAATAATGATTTAAGAATCAAAAAAAGAAGAATATTTTGAATATCCTTTTTAGTTATATAATCTAAATCGGCAGTCAATTTGTCATTCCTTAGGAATCTAAACTGTTTTATTTTCTGTATGTTGAGATTCCTGCGGAATGACAAACAGACCTTTAGAAACCAAACTCTTAATATTTATAAACAGTCATTTACTCTCACCAAATTTGGTTACCGATAAATCTCTTTACCTCAAACCATTTTGTGATTCACCCATTTATTTCTAAATTGCATTTTCTCCCGAAAGGGAGAACGATTACAAAATACACTTATGCATCAGATTATTCCGTTTGACTTACAGATACAGTACAATCCTTATTTCAACTATACTTTTTGCCTTAATCAACTGTCTTTTTTGCAGAGCATTTCTTTCAGAGAAGTAACCGAAGATTTTGAAAATCTGAATATTCAGATTACCTCATCTTTAGGTTTATTTGAAAAATACGATGTTTATATTGATAAAATCAGGCAAAATTCACTGTATAAAATTTCACTTTTCAATTTTGTTTTTAATCATTCTCTGCTGAAAAGATTGACGGAAAAAGATTTAGACCAGATTAAAATTCAGGTTTTAAAAAACGGCGAATCGATCTGTGAGGAAAGTTTCAGCATTGAAGTTCTGCCGATGGATTACTTTGGCGGATTGCAGTCTTACCCGCAACTTTTGGCTTCGTATGTTCTTTCCAATACTACTTCTCTGTACAAAATCAAAGCGGATGCGATTGATATTTTAGCAAGAAATAAACTCACACCATCCTTTGAAGGTTATCAGCAAAAAAGCAAGGAAAGAGTTTTGCAGATGGTTTCGGCGATCTACAAATCCATTCAGAATCTGGAACTCATTTACAGTGCAATGCCGCCCAGTTTTGAGAAGAACGGACAAAGAATAAGGCTTGTAGACACAGTTTTAGAAACAAAATTCGGAAACTGCATCGACATTTCTCTCCTTTTTGCGGCGTGTCTGGAAGCGATTGATTTAAACCCAATTATCGTTGTGACTGAAGGTCATGCTTTTGTCGGAGTCTGGCTCGATGATCAACGTTTTGACGGAATGATTAATCTTGACCAAGCCGCCATTTCTAAAAGAATCGCTTCAGGAATTAAAGAAATTGCTTTAATTGAGTCGACCAGTTTATGCAAAGGAATTAACATCTCCTTCAAAGATGCAATGAATTCTGCAGAAACTCAACTGATGGATTCTTCAAGATTTCTGCTTTCATTAGACATTAAAAACGCAAGGTCAGCGGGAATTTCCCCTCTCCCACTTCTTAAAAATGAAACGATTAAAAATCAGGATTTTGATTCTATTAAAAATTCAAATGAATTGGATCAGGATTTTGATTTGGGAACACAATATGATGATTTGGAACTGACGGATATTTCCAATTTAACCAAACAGAAAGTCTGGGAAAGGAAACTTTTGGATTTATCGCTTAGAAATAATCTGCTCAATTTACGCTTTACCAAAAGCATACTGCAACTGATCGATACCAAAATAAATGTCCTTGAAGATAATTTAGCCGAAGGAAAATCTTTCACGATTCATCCTGACAATAATCAGGCAATTCTCAGAAAATACAATCTGTACAGCGAACCTTTACACCCATCGCAACCGCTTTTCAAACTGGCGGAAGATGAGTTTAAATACAACCGGCTTTTAACGTATTACCATCAGGATGATTTGGATAATATTCTCACCAACCTTTACCGAAGCGCAAAATTAGCCGAAGAAGAAAACGGAAAAAGTACGCTTTATCTGGGAATCGGACTTTTAAAATGGTTTGAACCCAAAAATAAAGATGTTCCAAGACTGGCTCCGATTTTACTGGTTCCTGTCGAATTGTCGAGAAAATCTGTCAATTCTAAATTCACGCTTCGAAGTCGTGAAGAGGAAACAATGATCAATATTACGTTGTTGGAATATTTAAAACAGGAATTTAAACTCAACATCAACAGCCTCGAAAATCTTCCGATGGACGAATCTGGAGTTGATGTACCGAAAGTTTTGGCGATTATCCGAAATGCCGTTCTGAATTTGGAAGGTTGGGATGTTCTGGAACAGTTGGTTTTGGGAATTTTCTCCTTCAATAAACTGATTCTCTGGCAGGATATTTCAAAATATTCAGAAGAAATTCAGAAATCTTCGATTGTAAAAAGCCTGATTGACGGAAGATTGACCGGAACTTTAGAAAGCGTAAAAAATGATGCCCAAAGTTTAGAAAATATCTCCGCTGCAGAACTCGTTTTACCAATTTCAACCGACAATTCTCAATTGAATGCCGTAAAAAATGCCAATCTCAGCAAAAGTTTTATCCTTCACGGACCTCCGGGAACGGGAAAATCTCAGACGATTACCAACATCATCGCCGATGCGCTGTCAAATGATAAAAAAGTACTTTTCGTTGCTGCCAAAAAAGCTGCTTTGGATGTGGTTCATCACCGTTTGGAAAATATTGGTCTGGGAGCATTTTGTCTTGAATTACATTCCAATAAATCTAAAAAATCGGATGTTCTGAAACAGTTTGAAAGAACATTGGAAGTTCCGAAGTATAAAATCAATGCCGATTATCACGAAGAAGCAAAAAGACTTGATGAACGCCGAAAAGAACTCGGAAAATACGTCAATGAACTGCATCAGAAATTCCCGATTGGCTGGAGTTTGTTTGATACAATTGCCTTTCTGGAAACGAATCACGTAAAATCAGACGAACGTTTTCACATTAATTTTCCGCTGGAAAGTGCCGATATTTTCAACTGGAATCAGTGGAAAGACTGGTTAATTCCATTTGCATCGATTGTGAGAAAAATCGGGCAGCCTTCCCTTCACGCTTTAAGACCTATAAAAACTTCAACACATCAGTTTGAAAATAAAAATCTGATTCTTTCGGCAATTTCAAAATTCAACGAAAAGAAAAATTTGGCCGAACAGGTGAAAAATCAGTTTCAGCTGAATGAAGTTTCCAATTTCGATAGCATTGAAATTCTTGAATATTTAAAAGATAATCCTGTAAAATCTGCTTTGATAGATTTGGTTTTCAATGAAGGTCAGTTGAATTTATTTAAAAACTGGATGACTCAGCAAACGCAGTTTCAACAAATTGAAAATCAAATTACGGCAAGTTTTAATGCTTCCATTTTAAATATCGATTTCGCTTCTTTAAAACTAATTTGGAATCAGGCGAAACATACCTGGTTTATTCCAAAATGGTTTAAGCAGAGAAAAGTAAAGCAACAATTAAACGGTTATGCAAAATCTGGAATTGAATCTGATGTTCAGATTGACGGACTTTTTGAAAAGCTTGAAAATTATCAGCAGATTAAAAATCAGCTCAGCAATCTTCATTATAATGCGCTTTCATCCGTGACAAGTCTTTATTTTAATGGAACTTCGTTTGATCTTTCTGCGATTGAAAAAGATTTAAAGACTATTGAAAATGCAAAAGATTTAGCTCAGAAAAATTCCATCAGAAATTTCCCGGAATGGTTGAAAGATTTTTCTTTAAAACAAAATAATAATCAGATTATTTCTGAAGTTGTTAAGACATTGAAAGATTTTGAAAATGCAGAAACTCATCTTTTGGAATTTGTGCATGAAGTTCCCAATGATGCAGATTTACAAAATATTGTTCAAAATATTCATCAGCTGGAAGACTGGATTAATTTTAACGGTTTAAAGGAAAAAGCACAGGATTTAAACCTAAACTGGTTCATCAGTTTCCTTGAAAAAGGCTGGCTTGATACCGAATCTATCGAACTGGAATTTGAAAAAGTCGTTCATCTGAATTTATTCATTAAAACCATTTACAGTTCGGGAACTTTGAACGGTTTTGATGCCAATATTTACGAATCTCAGATTCAGCAGTATAAAAATCTCCACAAAGAATTTACGGAACTGACGAAAAATCAATTGATCATGAAACTCAGCGACCGAATTCCTAATTTTTCGCAGGAAGCCGTTCAAAGCTCTGAAATCGGGATTTTGCAGAAAGCAATTCGAAATAAAGGACGAGGTTTATCCATCAGAAAATTGTTCGACCAAATCCCGACTTTAATTCCGAGGCTGAAACCTTGTATGCTGATGAGTCCGATTTCGGTGGCGCAGTATTTTGATGTGAATGAAGAACATTTTGACCTGGTAATTTTCGATGAAGCTTCACAGTTACCGACTTCTGAAGCGGTGAGTGCTTTGGCAAGAGCAAAACAGGCGATTATTGTTGGCGATCCGAAACAGATGCCTCCGACCAGTTTTTTTGCATCCCAAAAAGTAGACGAAGAAAATTTTGAACTGGAAGATTTAGAAAGTATATTGGATGACTGTCTTGCGCTTTCAATTCCGTCGAATTATCTGTTGAGACATTACCGAAGTAAGCATGAAAGTCTGATTTCTTTCTCGAACGCTCATTTCTACGATAATAAATTGCTCACGTTCCCGTCTCCGGATGACTTAAATAGAAAAGTAACCTTTCAATTTGTTGACGGATTTTATGATAAAGGAAAAACGAGAACCAACAAAAATGAAGCGGAAGCCATTATTCATTACATTAAAAATCATCTTGAAAAGAATGACAAAAAATCGATTGGTGTGGTCACTTTCAGTCAGACCCAACAGAGTTTGATTGAAGATTTACTGCAGAAATTATTTCAGGAAACTCCAAATTTAGAAGAATTGGCGATCAATTCTGAAGAACCGATTTTCATTAAAAATCTTGAAAACGTGCAGGGTGACGAAAGGGATATTATTCTGTTCTCAATTGGTTACGGACCTGATGAAGACGGGAAAATTTCGATGAATTTCGGTCCGCTCAACCGTGACGGAGGTTGGAGACGACTGAATGTTGCCGTGACGAGAGCGCGATACGAAATGAAAGTTTTTTCTTCATTAAAAGGCGACCAGATTGATATGAACAGAACAAATTCTGAAGGTGTTTTAGGATTAAAAAACTTCCTGAATTTCTCTGAAAAAGGTTTGGGGTATCAAAACTCAAATTCTAATATGAATCAGCAGAAACTGATGGTGAATTCGGTGGCGAAAACTTTAGAAGAAAACGGATTTAAGATTAAAACAAATATCGGAAGTTCAGAATATAAAATTGACATCGGAATCATCAATCCTGAAAATGAAAACGAATATCTGATGGCGGTTTTGCTGGACAGTGAAAATTATTATAACATCAATACGACGAACGACCGAGAACTGCTTGTTCCGAATGTTCTGAAAGGTTTGGGCTGGAATGTTTTCAGAATCTGGACGCTGGACTGGATTAAAAATAAAGAAAAAATTGTCACTAAAATACAGTGTGAAATTGAAAAAATAAAAATGCAGGTTCAGGAAAAAAAGGAGCAAATTAGTGAAGTAAAAACATCAGAAAAAATATTTCTAAATGAAGTTTCAGCGACGGAAAGACCTTTAAAAATGATTCCGTATGTTGCAGCAGGATTGATTCCTGAAACGAATGCCAATTCAGAAACGATTTATTCTTTTGAAAATAAGCAGGTTCTTTTAAGTCAATTAAAAACGATTATTGATACCGAATCTCCGATTAGCCAGAATTCTTTATTCAGAAAGATTTTAAAACTTTGGAATACTTCAAGAGCCGGCGGAAAACTCAATTCGTATCTTTTAGAAATGTTGAATTCCATCCCGAATTTACAAACGACAGAAAGTTATCAGAAATTTTACTGGAGCGAAAATCTTCAACCTCAAAATTTAGATTTTTACAGAGATAATTCTGTCGAAAAAAGACTGATTGATGAGATTGCACCTGAAGAAATTTCGGTAGCTATTATGGAATTGATGCATTCGAGTTTGAGTTTGAATAAAGAGGAATTGATTCGTGCAGTTTGTAAGACTTTTGGTTTTGCGAAAGTGGGTTCTCAGATTGAGACGGTGGTGAAGTTTTGTGTGGAGGAATTGGTTGGGAAAGGCTTGCTGAAAGAAGTTGAGGAGAGGATTGTTTTGATAGAACTATCTTCCAAATAATATATTGAAATTTGAAAAATAAACAAAAACTAAATAAAATTCAGAAAATAGGTTTTCTCATATTGATATTTACTCTTATTATTTATCTGAACCGAAATGTTCTTATATATAGAAATATAATTGATTATTTAGAAACTAAAAAAGTTAATGCTAAAATCATTGATAAAAAGGAACGTGGCAGAGGTTCTCATATGTTTGAGTTTTATTCTTACTATTACGAGTTTAATTTGAATGGTAAAACGTATCAAAAACCAAGCTATAATAAAAAATATAAAATTGGGGATAGCATAAAAGTTATTTATTCTACCCAATTTCCTTTCATCAATAAGTCTGTTTTTGAATAACTTTACAATATCCCGTTTCACAAGATATGCAAATCTCTACAAAAGAATGTGATGAAAAATATAATTATGGCAATTCTGCTTTTTCTTACAATTTCTGTTTTTTCTCAGAATAAAGATCAGCAGGAAAATTTGATAGATCTCACAGAATCTAATTGTCTTGATAAAAAAGACATTTCAAATGCTGAAATGCGAAGCTGCACCATTCAAGCAACACAATCTTGGGATAAAGAACTCAATAAATACTATAATCTATTAAAAAATAAACTTCCAAATGAGACTTTTGAAACCTTGAAAGAGTCGCAAAAACAATGGATGATTTACAGAGATAAAGAATTTGCTTTAATTTCTAAATTTTATTTTGAATTGAAAGAAGGAACCATTTGGTACACCATTGCTGAAGACAGGAAAAAAGAAATTGTGAAAAGCAGAGCACTGGAACTGCAAATGTATTTTGAAAATTTAGATTATTAATTTTAGAAATGAATAGAACATTCATAAAACTACTTTTTTATTTATTTGTTTGTTTGATTTCCTGTAAATCAGCCTACATCAATACTTCAAAAAAACTTAAGGATGGCGGAGCAAATAAAAGCATAAATCTATATGCTTTTGTAGGAAAGAAAATTTCTGTGACAGAATTTGATCCCAATGAAAATAAAGAAAATGAACTTACAGGTGAATATGAAATTGATGAAGATACGGGTGACACTCTTAAAATTATCAGGAAACATTACATTATGGACAGAGCTTTTAAATGTAAATATCAGGTTTTAAGAAAAATGTTTAATTATCTTGAAAGTGATACCATAGAATTTATTGCATATGATCATTATGGAACTCCAGGATTTGCAGAAAGCGATTCTGTCATTTTATACATTTCAAAAAGTAAAGATGGCAGTCATTATTTTCATCAGAAGTATCAGTTTGATAAAGTTTATGTAAATAAAAAAGGTCAATATTACAGTTACCCGAAATTCACCGAAAATGCAAGTATAAAGACGCTTGAAAATCTTTTCGGTTTCGATAAGACTTTCAATGATGAAAAATATGATGTTTCTAATCTTGACAGCAACTCTGTGAAAATGTATTATCCATCGGAATTTTATAAGATCGAAAATAATTTTGCGATTCCTGTTAAAGGGGTTTATTTAAACCCATTAACTAATTACAGACTGTTTACAACATTCAAAGATTTGTAAATAAAAACACAACATTACATCACTTTTTTGTAGTTTAGTTCAATTGAAAATGAATTAATCGTCTTATAATATTAAAACTTTTTAATTCCCTTAAAACAATTGAATGAAAAATATCCAACGTGAAGATCTCAAAATAATCAGCCTTCACAGCAATATGAGCGAGGCGGAATTTGAGCGGCTTCTGAAAGACAATGTGTACAATGATAAAGAAATGTGGCAGAAATTTCTGCGTTTGTTCTTTATCACACTTGGAGTGGGTTTTACTACCGCCGGAATTCTTTTCTTTTTCGCCTACAACTGGGCAGATTTACACAAATTTGCTAAAATAGGATTGACTGAAGTGCTCGTCATTGCCACAACAATCGTTGCGCTGCTTCCTAAAATCAATCAGAATACCCGAAATATTATTCTTACGGGAGCCTCGTTTTTGGTGGGTGTTTTATTTGCAGTTTTCGGACAGATTTATCAAACCGGAGCCAATGCTTACGATTTCTTTTTAGCGTGGACGCTTTTCATTGCTTTGTGGGTCGCTGTCTCAAATTTTGCTCCGTTGTGGTTGCTTTTTATTGTTTTAATCAACACAACTTTTATTCTTTATACGCAGCAGGTTGCCAAAGACTGGGACGAATTATTAATCGCAACCCTACTTTTCTGCATTAATGCAATTGCGCTAATTTGTGCTCTTCTGTTGAAAAATCAGAAGAAAATCTCTGCAATTCCTATTTGGTTTACCCATATTTTAGCTCTCTCTTGCGCAGTCATTGGAACAATGGGGATGATTATCGTGATTTATGATAATCATGAAGGTTTTTCAATTTTATTTACCATGCTTGTTTTAACGACTTATGCATTGGGAATCTGGCATGGTTTAAACTCAAAAAGTGCATTCTATCTTTCGATTATATCATTCAGTATTATTTCAATCATGACCTCTGTATTCATCAATTTTTCGAATGACGGCGGAATGTTTCTGTTTGTAAGTCTTTTCGTGATTGGAAGTGTCACTGCGGTGATTATGACGCTTATTAATCTTCAAAAAAAATGGAAAAATGAGAACTAAAGAAGATATTAAACAACTCCTGGATTCTCTTCAGAATTCAACCGGTCAAGATTTGAAATTTAACGAAGAAGAAATTTACAAAGCTTACGAGAAAAGCGATAATCATCAGTCTTTGGCAATAAAAATTTTATCCATTTTCGGTGGAATCATGGCAAGTTGTCTGTTTGTAGGATTTCTTTTTATTACAGGAATTTACGATTCAGAATTAGGATTATTAATACTCGGAATTTTTTTAATTATTTTTGGAGCATTCATAACCAAAGTAACTGATAACATACTGTTAGATACGCTCAGTATTTCAGCCTACATTATAGGATTTATTCTCCTTGGAGTAGGATTAGTACAAATGGAAACGGATGAAAACCTCGTCAGTATTATTTTTATCTTAATCGCAACTTCAGCTTTATTGATCGTGCGGTCTTATCTCATTTCATTTATTTCGGTACTGATTATCTGCGGAGGATTTTTGTTTTTAATAATATCAAATAAAAGCTTTGATTTAATTCATATTTATATTTCTCTTTTGGCTGTAATTCTTACTTTCATGTATCTGAAAGAATCAAAATTAATCACCTTCAATAAATCATTTTTACAACTGTATGATTCAGTTCGTATTGCATTAATTTTTTGTTTCTTAGCCGGTTTATATCTTTTGGGAAAAAATTATCGTGTTGATTATCTGGCTGAACATACATTTGGAAATTTCTGGATTTCTTCAGTAGTTATTATTTTGGCAATTTTGTACGTAATTTCTCATCTTTTTGAGATGCTGAATATCAAAAAGAGCGAACAAAAATATGGGATTTACGCACTTTCAGTTTTGATGTTATTGCCAACGATTTTTGCCCCGTCAATTTCGGGAGCGATCTTAATTATTCTGTTAAGCTTTTTGGTAAACTACAAAACCTCTTTAGTTATCGGTGTTGTAGCGTTTGTTTACTTTGTTTCACAATATTATTATGACCTTCATTACACGCTGCTTACCAAATCGATTGTCCTTTTTTGTTCAGGTGTTTTGTTTCTTGGTCTCTACTTTTTAACCCATAAAAAACTATCATCCGATGAAAAAATATAAATGGCTGATTATTGTTTTAAATCTCATTATACTTTTGGTCTATTTTAATTTTTCTGTTGCCAGAAAGGAAACTCTTTTAAAAGATGGAAAATTAATTCTGCTCTCGTTAGCTCCTGTTGATCCGCGTTCTTTGATGCAGGGAGATTACATGACTTTACGTTACAGCATTTCAGAAGATTTCAATGAAAAATCTTTTCCTAAAAGAGGATATTGTGTGGTAAAATTAGACAAAAACGGTGTTGCACAAAAACAGAGATTTCAGGAAAATACGACCCCTTTGAAACAGGGAGAATATTTAATCAATTACACTTCATCCAACAACTGGAATGTGAATATCGGCGCAGAATCTTTCTTTTTTCAGGAAGGACAAGGCGAAAAATATGCGAAAGCAAAATATGGTGCAGTGAAAGTTGACGAGAACGGAAATAGTCTTTTGGTAGGGCTTTACGATGAAAACCTAAAGAATATTAAATAATTTCTATTGATGAATAAGATTTATGAACCAGAATTTGTAAAACAACTTTTCAATCAAATGTCGGGGTCTTATGAAAGGATGAATTACATTACTTCTTTCGGCTTTTCCATTCGTTGGAGAAGACAATTTTTAAATAAGCTCGGAAAATCCGACGAAAAATTAAATGTCATCGACCTGCTTTCTGGTTTAGGAGAAAACTGGACTTATCTTAGAAATAATTTCCCAAACTCTAGTTTTACAGCATTAGATTTTTCTGATGAAATGATTGTTCAGTCAAGAAATAAAGGGAACAAAGTTTTTAAAAACCAATTGAATCTTCTTTGCGAAGATGTTCTTGAAAGTCAATTAGAATCCAATTTTTTCGACATTATTTCCTGCGCTTACGGTTTAAAAACATTTAACAGTCAACAACTTGATATTTTAGCAAAAGAAGTTTCAAGAATTCTGAAACATAAAGGTAAATTCAGTTTTGTAGAAGTTTCCAAGCCAAAAAACAAAATTTTATATTCTGCTTACAGAATTTATTTAGGCAAAGTCATTCCGGTTTTGGGTAAATTATTTTTGGGAAATCCAAATGATTACAAAATGCTTTGGATTTACACTGAGAATTTTGAAAACTGTAATCGGGTGAAAGAAATATTTGAAAAACATCACCTCAAAGTCGATATTGAAAGCTACTTTTATAGTTGTGCTACGGGAATTCATGGAGAAAAAATTTAATTAAAATGGGTTGGAAAAATGAAGAAAATTTTAAGTATTCTATTTTGTTATTGAATATTTGCCAACTTTTTTCATAAGTTCCCGACTGAAATAGCAAAACAAAAATATTTTCAGTCCAATATAATCAACGACACAACCACCGCTTCTTATCCCAATCCTGAAACGGGTGTTGCGTCTGTTTTCAATTTTTAGTTACCGTTTACAAACCTCAAAATAAAGATTTTGAATTTTTACAGCAAAAAGAAACTTCAGAAGAATTCTACAAAAAAATCTATCACCAAATAAATCAAAATGAAAAAATTATCGTCGAAACATTGGATTTCTCTTTTGAAATTTTGCTTTTCCTGAAAAGTTTGACAGATAAGTAAAAAATTTTACATCATATCTAAATTTTCACTAAATTGGGATACACTTTTCAACTTATGAAATTATATTTAATTCTTCTTTTTATTTGCAGCTTTGCTTTGTTTTCAGCACAAAACAAAGAGCCTAATAATGAAAAACAAACTATTTCAGATTCTGTTTCGGTAGAAGATAAAGCTCTTTTAGAACGAAACATGAAAGATCTGGAAAATATAAAATCAAATTCTATAACCAAACCGGAAAAAGAAGGGTCTATTGCAAAAGGAATTACCATCGTGCAGGGAATCGACAGAATATTAAACTATAAGGTAAATCGTGTTTGGCGGGAAGATTTGTATTGTTTGGTTTGCTTAAAAAATTACAGATCAGGAAGAATGGCGTAAAATAAATTTCGCTATTTTATTTTCACAATTTCGCCTAGCCGAAAATCAATTTTAAAATGGTCTGAAGCATCTCCCGAAGATAATTTCTCCAAAATTTTAAAAAAAGTTTTAAGCTGAATTAAAAACTGATCTGTCGTTTTTAAATTTTCAAAATTCTTAATTAAAACTTCATATTGTTCAAGTCTTTTTTTAGGAATATCTTGTTTTGCCAGTTCATCCGCAGATTGAAACTGGTAAAGATTTAAAAGAACATCTTCGAAGTTCCATTTGGAAAATTGCTTTTTAGCTCGATTGGATAATTTTTGATTTTCTGAACTCAATTCCAACAAATCTTTACCCGAAAGTTGAGAAGCTTTTTCAATAAAATCTTTCGGCCAATCAGAAGGAATAAACCGAAGTCTTACCAATTCTTTCAGATGAAATAATGTAAAATCCTGATAATTTTTTGTTTTTAAAATCCCCTGATTCCAGATTTCTTTTGAGTTTTTATATTTTAAATTTTTAAATTCTTTTTCATACAAAGGAAACAATTCATTAAATCTGGGAACGTTTTTAATCGAAACCGTTTCCATTTCAAATTTATCCTGTGAATTCACCGTCAGAATTTTATATCCAGGAATATAGGCCGCCAATGAAGGAATCTGAATATTGACAAGCATTTTTCCGTTTTCAAACTTTTTAATTCCGGTATCGTTGATGTGCATATGGCCTGCAAAGTGTAATTTCAGACCGGCTTTTGCAAACAATTCTGCAACCTCATCATTTGAAACTCTGTCCATCTGCCATTTGTCTTTTCCTAAAAGTTCTTTGATTTCGGAATTGGCATCATCATTAAAATCCAGAATCGGATAATGGGTAAATGCAATCAGCGTTTTGTTGTGTTTTTGGGCTTCATTCACCACTTTTTCAACCCAGGGAAATAAATGTTTTTTATTCGTTAAAACATTATTGTAACCTGTTGAAGCACCATGATAATTATTTTCATCCTTCGGATTTCCGGTGATATCTTTTGGAATATACGTATTTCCATCGATTGCCATTATCCAGATTCCTTCAGTTGGTTCTACAACATAAGAAAGATCGGGAACAGAAAACCCCGGACTCACTTCATACATTCTGCTGGAATATTCTGAATCTTTTAAAGCATTTTTTAAACTAAATTGATCGTAAGAATCTTTACTGAAAGGTGTCTGCCAAAATAAATCTTTTGCCGAAGGAGCAAATCCGAAATCTTTCATACTGTTCAAGATTTCCAGATAGCCCGACATCGCAATATCTTTGGTAATAACTACATTTTCATCTTTACTTCTAATTAAATTCTTGTCGCTGATAATCGAAAATTCATCTCCATTTTCATTCATAAAATCAGATTTTCCACCTGGTTTCAAAAATGGGCCCACCGGATCGTGATTTCCTGTTGTCATAAAAAACCTCATCTGAAATTTTTGCTGATATTCGTCTAAAATTTTCTTTAAACCACGAAGATTGTAGGCTTGTCCGTCATCTGTATAATCTCCGGGAAGTGCTACAATTTTGATATTTCTTTTGGCAATATCATCCAAAGCAGTAAGGAAAGCGAAATAATTTTCATTAAAAATCCTTGTTGAATGCAGCTGAGAATTCATCGTTCTGAGAATGGTTTTCTTGCCCGTTTTTGGATTTTCAATTCCTTTAAAATCTGAATCTGAAAAATTTCCATGTAAATCCTGAAAATGGACATCGGCTAAAAATGCAATCTTAACTGGTTTTTGCTGACTATTAAGATTCGATGAAAAAAGAAAAAGAACGAAAAATAGAATAGAAAATCGTAGGTTCAAAACAGAGTATTTAATTTTTAAAGGTATATTTTTAGTTTAAACTGAATGTGGATTGTATTTTAAGTTTGGTTTAAATTTATTTAACCGCAAAAGAAACATAAGAATTATTCTGTGTAAAAGAAATTCAAAAGAATAAAAAGGATTCTTATTACGTAAGATAATTGATACGTATTTTTTACAAACTTTGATGTTAAAAGAAAAGCACCTTCAAAATAAAGTGCTTTATAATTTTTAAATATCACGCAGATAACCCAAATAAGAAAGATCAATTCAATTTGCATAATCTGCGAGAGCAGGAATGAAAATTTTATTTCAAATACGTTTCATATAAATCCGTTCGTCTGTCTTTTAAAATTTGTACCGAACCGTTGTAGTGAAGGTCTTTTAATAAATTCAAATCAACATCAACAATCAGGGTCATTTCTGTATTCGGGGTGGCTTCACCTTTCACCGCATTCGACGGAAAAGCAAAATCTGAAGGTGTGAAAACTGCAGCCTGACCAAACTGAATATCCATATTATTTACACCCGGTAAATTTCCTACACAACCTGCAATCGCAACATAGCATTCATTTTCTATCGCTCTTGCTGCAGCACAATGACGAACTCTCGTGTAAGCATTTTGAGTATCGGTTAAATAAGGTACAAATAAAATTTTCATTCCCTGATCCGCAAGAATTCTCGGTAATTCCGGAAATTCTACGTCATAGCAGATTACCAAACCAATTTTTCCGCAATCGGTATCGAAAACTTTGATTTCGTTTCCGCCTTTCATTCCGTAATATTTTCTTTCGTTTGGTGTGATATGAATTTTCCGGTATTCATCGATTCTTCCGTCACGGTGAAGCAGATAACTGATGTTGTACAAATCATTATTTTCGAAAATCGGCATACTTCCGGAAATAATATTGACATTGTAACTAATCGCCAATTCAGAAATTCTAGTTTTAATTTCTTCCGTAATTTTAGCAAGCTCGATCATACTGTCACGCTCCGAAAGATTGTTGAACGGTGCCAACAAAGGAGTGTTGAATAATTCCGGGAAAAGCACAAAATCAGATTTGTAATCACCCATTACATTGACGAAAAATTCTACCTGCTCATAGAAAGCGTGAATATCTTTAAAATGCCTCATTTGCCACTGCACCAAACCTAAACGAACAACGCTGTCCTGCATTGTGTTTGGCTTTTTGCTGTAATAAATATTGTTCCATTGAAGTAAAACAGCGTTTTCCCGGGAGGCTTCATCTTCGGGAAGGTATTTTTTAAGGATTTTTATCGGTAAAAAATTGTTTGAAAGCTGAAAAGAAAGTACAGGATCATACATTTCTTTATCTCTTACTTTTCTGATATAATCTCTTGCTGAAAGCTCATGACTGTATTTATGATAATCGGGAATTCTTCCGCCTAAAATAATTGATTTTAAGTTTAATAGTTCGCAAAGCTCCTTTCTTGCATCGTACAACCTCCTGCCCAATCGCAGCTCCCGATATTTTGGGTCCACGAAAATTTCGATTCCGTATAAAACATTTCCGGTAGAAATATGGGTATTGAAAGTATAATTTCCTGTAATATCGCTGTAGGTATGATCGTCACCAAATTCATCATAATTTACAATAATTGAAAGTGCAACTGCCGCTATCACTCCATCTACAGTGATGCAGATTTGTCCGGCTTCGAAAATTTTATTCAGCTTGGCGATGCTTTTTTTTGACCAAACGTATTCTGACATTTGAGGATACGCCCTGCGCATGGTTTCTACCAACTCGTCGTAATCGTCTACTTTCAGGGTACGTGTTTCTATCTGCATAATCTATATTTTTACTAAAGTTACGCATTTATTCAACAAACTTTTTGCCGTTTTTCATTATGATATTTTAAACAGAAGATTGTTTATGCTTATTTATAAAATTGATAATATTTTGGAGCGTACTAAAGTAACTTATTTCGATTATTCTATTCAACCAAAAAAAATATTTCCAAGGATTTCACAGATTGACACAAATTTTTAAGTTTAAAAATTCGTGAATTCTTGGCATCAATTATTTTACATTAATTAATTAATTAATTAATTAACCTCAGCAAAACAGCACTATTTTTAGTATTAAAATATTCTTAATCATCTGCTAAAATCTATGCTATCTGTGGGAAGACAAAAAGCAGCCCTTTTCAGAAACTGCTTTAAAATAAAATCTAATACGTAAAAGTAACTATTTATTTCAGCTTCAAAGCTTTTAAAATTTTGTGGAAAATCTCATTGTTCTCATACACTCCGGTAAAGTTTTCAGAACCTGAGCCGTAAGAAAATACCGGAATTAAAGTTGCCGAATGGTCATCGGTTGTAAAATCACCTTCAACGGTACTCGTTTTCATATCTCCATGCGGAATGCTGAAACCACCTGTTTCATGATCTGCTGTAATGACGACCAAAGTTCCGGGATTCTGATCGGCAAATTGAATGGCTTTTGTAATTGCTCTGTCAAAATCAATTCCTTCAGTAACGATAGTTCCCACATTATTGCTGTGACCGCCAGTGTCGATTTGAGCACCTTCAATCATCATAAAGAATGGTTTTTTCTTATTCTTCAGAAAAGCAAGACTATTTTCAACCACATTTGCCAAAAGATTGTCACGACCTTTCAAAACTTGCGGTACGCCATTCTCAGACATAAAATAGGCCAATTTCTCTGCTTTATTTTTCCCGATTTCTTCAGGCTGATTGGCGATCACAAACTGATGATTTGGGGAAATTTTAGACTTTCCTCCGGCAGAAAAAAAAGTAAGTTTACTTGTCAGCAAATCTTCTGCAATTTCTTTTTCCATTCCGCGGTCTTTTTGATGGGCATAAAATGCGGAAGGTGTTGCGCCCACAATTTCATCAGTTGTAATTACTCCTGTATTAAAGCCTTTTTCAGAAAGAATTTCTGTTATACTTGGCGTATTTTTTCCTTCGGCATCCACTCCGATAAATCTGTTTTTGGTTTTCTTTCCGGTAGCAAAAGCAGTTGCTCCCGCTGCAGAATCGGTTGTAAAATTATCTGCAGAGGTGGTTTTAATCAAACCTATATTTTTCAGTTGCGTTAGAGTTAACTGACCTCTATTGGCTAAAACCGATGACGAGATTTGCGAAAGACCGTTTCCGTCCCCAATTAGAAGAATAACGTTTCTTACAGGACTTTTTTTCTTTAAATAGGAAAATTTTGGCTGATAAACTTCAGAAAAAACAGTATTGGTAAACGTTCGTGATTTTAAATTGTTTATGTAATCTGTACACTCTTTCGGATGGTCTGTATTGATAAAATCAACACCGTTGTGAGCAAAAAATTCCCAAGACGTTTTCCCGTCAGGAATTGCCCAAAATCTGAAGGGTTTTCCGAATGACTTAGCTTTTTTAATAACTTCGGTTACTGTCGGCAAATCTTTCTCCATTACCCCCCCTTTTCCGTTCCAGACAGAATATTGTTTGAAATTTAAGCTCAGCAAAGCAACTTTTTTCCATTGATCTGCCGTTAAATCATCCAGTTTTTGATAATCAAATAAAATAAAGTCCGGGTATGAATTATAATCTTCCGGCAATGGCTGGTTTCCTGAAATTACAAACTTCACTTTATTCTGCGTTGCTATTTTCGGATGTTTCTGAATAGATTTTACGATTTGCGCCAACGTTGCTTTCGCATCTGTTTTTATGTCAATCAGGATCTGCAATGATTCCTGTTTGATCATATTCATTTCTAAAGCTTTATCAATAGGATTGAGGTACAAATTTTCAAAAGTTCTTTCTTTAGTAATATCTTTTTGATTATGAGCGACAAATAGCTCGTTGTTTTCAAGAAAAACATCGGCTTCAATCGATTGTACTCCCGAGCCTAGAGCGTACCAGAACGGAACTTTCTGTTCGTAATCGTTGTGTGAATGAACCATCGTTTTCTGAGCAAAAAAAAGGTTTGCCATCCCCAACGTTCCGAAGAAAATTATTTTTTTTATTGTTGAAAACATTTTTTTTAAATTAAAATTATATATGATTATTTTTGAAGTTATCAACCCTCTTGAGGTTTTATATGTGTATTATTTAATCTTGATTCCGCTTTCTTTCAAAGCTTCGGCCAATTTGTGATAGATTGTATTATTAGGATAAATTCCCGAAAAAAGCTCCTGACCTTTTCCCATTGCAAAAACGGGTACCAAGGCCGCTGTATGTTGATTATCAATAAAATTGACCTGAACTTTATTGCCAATTTCTTTTTCCTTACCTGTTGCCGCATCTTTTTCTGAATATTTTCCGATACTTGCCCCACCTGTCTCGTGATCGGCAGTAACAATTAATAAAGTATTTGGATTTTTCCTGATATAATCGATCACAACACCAATTGTTTTATCAAAATCAAGCACTTCTTTAGTCATCATTTCAGCATCTTTTGCGTGACCTCCCCAATCGATAAACGATCCTTCAACCATCAGAAAAAACGGTTTTTTAGTTTTAGAGAAATAATTTAATGCTGTCTGGGTTGCTTCCGGTAAAAAATCTCCTCTTCCCTGAACTTTATTGGGTAACTCATCCTGAGCTAATAGGTATAAGTTTTTCTTTCCGGAAACGGGTTTTGATAGCGATACGGTATCTATCCTATAATTCTCACTTAATTTTTCCAACAAATTTTTACCATCTTTTCTTTTATTAAAAAACTTTATGCCGCCGCCCGCTACAAAATCTACATTCGATTTTAAAAATTCTAGTGCAATATCTTCATGAAGGTCACGATCTTTTACATGAGCATAATATGAAGCCGGTGTTGCATGGGTAATTGAAGTAAGACTTACCAAACCTGTCTGATAATTATTTTTCTGAAGCTGCTCTAAAATGGTTGGAATTGCGATTGAATCTTTATCCATACCGATAGCTCTTTTATACGTTTTCTTTCCTGTTGACAAAGCAGTAGCTCCGGCCGCAGAATCGGTAATTAAATTACTTGTTGATGAAGTTTCTGAAAGACCGACAAATTTAAATTTAGTAAAATTCGGTTCTGAGTCTCCAAAATAAAAAGCAGAAGTTACCTGTGAAATTCCCATCCCATCTCCTATCATAAAAATGACACTAAGGGGTTTTTGTTTTTTTTGAGCCGAACATAATGCTGTAAGAAGAAGCAGAGAAAAAACTGCAACAGCCCTGAAATTGATACTTTCGTAACGACAATTCATAATGATTGGATTTTTAATAATAATTATGCAAGCGAAATAAGGGCACAAAATTAGATATTATAACCATTCAAAATTTTCATTTACAAATCACAAACTCAATGTTAACAAGGAAATAATTGAATTTTAGAATGTTGAAAAAATTTGTTTACATAAAGTTTTCACAAATTTAATTTTCGGCAAAAATATTCACGTTTTATTAATTTTAAAAACCTGTTACTTAATATTAAATTAACCGTTTTCGGCGTTTCACCGAACTAATTTTGCATCAAAATAAAAAGGAATGAAACGTATTTATCTCGTGCCAACTGTTTTGATGAGTTGTGTCAGCTTAACATTTGCACAAAAAAAAGAATCCGACACACTCAAGGATGAGAGCAAACTGAAAGATATTGAAGAAGTCGTGATGATAGGCTACGGAAGTCTGAAAAAATCTGATGTAACCGGAGCAATTGGATCGGTAAAAAGCGAAGATTTTAATAAAGGAATGGTAGCCAACGTTGGGCAATTACTTCAGGGGAAAGTGGCCGGAGTAAACGTTTCCAATGTAAGTGGTGAGCCAGGCGCAAATCAAAATATCATCATCAGAGGTGTCGGAAGTTTACGCTCAGGAACAACTCCGTTATATGTCATTGACGGTTTTGTAATCGATAACAGCAACACAGGAACAGCCAACAACCCGATGAATTTTATTAATCCCGATGATATTGAATCATTGGATATTCTGAAAGATGCATCAGCAGCAGCAATCTATGGGGCAAGAGGAGCAAATGGTGTCATTGTAATTACTACTAAAAAAGGGAAGAAAGGAAGAACACAAATGAATCTTTCGTCAAATCTTACTGTGTCTAAACTTGCCAATAAAATGAATGTCTTTGGTGCAGATGAATTTAGAAGACAGGTAACTGCAGCCGGAGGAAAACTGGACGATATGGGCGGAAATACAGACTGGCAAGACGAATTGACAAGAACTGCAGTTTCTGAAAATGTAAACTTTTCTGCAGCCGGAGCCACGGAAACTTCAAATTATTATGCAGCTTTAGGATATGAAGATCAGGAAGGTATTCTTTACAACAGTAATCTGAAAAGATATTCGGGTCGTGTAAATGTTTCTCAAAAAGCGTTTGACGGAAGAGTAAACATCGACTTCAATTTAAACGGAACAAGAACTGAAAACAACAGACCCAATGCAGCGAGTGTAGTATCTGAGATGTTAACATGGAATCCTACTTACCCTGCATACACTAATGATGCACCTACAACGGTATTCAACAACGGTGGTTTCAACCCGCTCATCCGTCGTGAGATTTACAAAGATTTTACAAAAAATAACAGGATTTTAGCAAACGTTTCTCCTTCCGTAGAAATTATAAAGGGATTGATCTATAAACTGAATTTAGGCATTGATTATTCTACTGCAGAAAGAGTGATTCAAAATATTCCGAATGCTGTACCATTAGAGATCGGGACTTTAAACCTAAGTAATTATTCAAACAACAATACGCTTGTAGAAAATACATTAACTTATAAATTCAAAGTTAACAGCCATGATTTTAATGTAATGGCAGGTCATTCTTATCAGAAATTATTATTGACTTCAAGAGGTTGGTATTATCAGAATTTCCCAATCAACGGAATTGAGCCTCAATACCAGATTCCTGCAGCGGGTACAACGAACCAGACAACATCAGTCATCGCAAATAAAAACGAGTTGCAGTCTTGGTTTAGCAGAGTAAACTATGGTTTTCAGGACAAATATCTTTTAACCGCGACTGTAAGAGCAGACGGATCGTCAAAATTTGGGAAAAACAACCGTTACGGAATTTTCCCGTCTGTGGCGGCAGGATGGAACATCATCAAAGAAAGCTTCATGGAAAATGTAAGCACCATCAACAACTTAAAGCTAAGAGCAAGTTGGGGTAAAACAGGAAATCAGGAAATACCGAGCAAAATTACCAAGAGAAGTTATCAGGCTGATTCCAACGGAAGCGCACAGGCAACTTATCCCCTAAACGATACCGGAAATTATCCTGTAGGAGTTTATTTGGTAAGAGCTAACAATCCTGATATTCAATGGGAGGTAACGACTCAAACCAACATCGGTTTAGACTTTGGGATTTTAAATAATAGGTTAACAGGTACAGTCGATTTCTTTAATAAAGTTTCTGATAATATTTTGTTGGAAATAAATCCTGTAGACCCGGTTGAACCTGCTCCAAAAATCTGGAAGAACATTCCTAATATGAGCATCAACAATACCGGTTTAGAATTATCATTGAATTATAATAGCAATCCAAACCATGCATTTACCTACAATATTGGCGGAAATATGTCTTTCATTAAAAACAGAGTAAAAGATTCCCCATATAAAGTGCTTACTACTGGAGAAGCTCAAGGTCCAGGAACTACAAACGCCGTGATTAACGGGTATATCAATAATCAGCCTATCGGAACTTTCTACGTAAGAGAATTTTTAGGATTGAATGATAAAGGGGTGAATATTTTCAGAGATGTAGATGGCGACGGAATTATTACCGACAACGACAGAGTGGCATCAGGAAGTGCCTTGCCGGATTTTACTTATAATCTTTATATAAAAGCAGCTTACAAAAACTTCGATTTAGGATTAAATTTCAACGGGGTAGCCGGAAATATGATTTATAATAATACTGCTTCCACCTTATTTTCGAGAGGAAGACTTGGAATATCACAAAACACCACAGACGTTGCAACACAATATCCCAACGAAAGCTTAAACAACACCAATGTGATCTCAACAAGATATCTTGAGAAGGGAGATTTCTTCAGACTAAACAATGCTACTTTAGGATATAATTTAGATCCCAAAATCTTAGGAATTGGTGAGCATGTAAGAAATATCAGATTCTCAGTAACCGCTCAAAACTTATTTGTAATAACTAAATATTCAGGTTTCGATCCTGAAATTAATACCGGTTTATCTCAGGGAGGAATTCAGTCTTTCGGGATAGATTACGCCACTTATCCTAAAGCAAGAAGCTTCGTATTTGGTGTAAACGCAGCATTTTAATTAATTATTTAAAAGGAAAAAAATGAAAAATAAATTTTTAATCTCTATTATAAGTGTAAGCGTTTTAGCGCTTGTAGGATGTACCGATCTTGAGGAAGTGGTGATTGACGAATCACTGGAAACACAAACAACAACACCTGTTGAATCTTTTGTTGCAGCCGCTTACGGCCCGCTTCCTGATGCGTTTACGCATACAAAAAACTATGGTCTTCAGTTGATCAGTTCAGATCAGGCAATTTTACCTCCAAGAGGAAGTGGAAACGACTGGTATGACGGCGGAAAATACATTGAGCTTCATCAACACACCACTACAACAACTAATGTTGTGGTACAACAGACCTGGGACGCTATGAGATTAATGCTTTCAAGAACCATTACGGCTATCGAAAAACTACAACCACTTGCCGGAACAGATCCAAATGCCGCTAGAGCCATTGCTGAAATGCGCGCATTAAGAGCTTATTATAATATGTTGATCCTTGATTATTGGGGAGTTGCATTCAAAAAAGAAAATACCGGACAAAACTCTGAAATTTTAAGAAGACAGGAAGCCATTTCTTATATTGAAAGCGAATTTCTTGCTGTAGTAAATATTTTAGACAATTCAAAAGGTCCGGGAAGAATGTCTCAAGCCTCAGTAAACGGATTTTTAGCACAGCTTTATCTGAATGCAGGCGTTTACAGAAATCCTTACGGAACACCGGTTTTCACAGCAACAGATATGGATAAGGTAATTGAATACACCAATAAAGTGATCAACTCAGGGTCATATACTTTATCATCTGAATATTTTGCCATTTTTGACGACAATAATCACTCAAACAAAGAATTGATTTTTGCCATTGATCAACGTCAGGATCTGAATACTTCTCATAACCGATTGGCGTATTGGTCTCTTTCAGGAAGCCAGTATCCATTGGCAGCTTTCCCAAAAGCGAACGGAACAGATGGTCCTGCAATTACTCCTGATTTCTACAATACTTGGGTTCAGGCTTACGGAAGTAAAGATCCTGCGCAAGCTGATGCGAGATTTTATAAAGAAAACTTTACGGTTCCTGCAGCCTTACAGAACTTAACGGGAGTAACGCCTGCCAATGATTCTAATCATTACTTTCTGGTAAATGGTTCAACTTACGAAATCAACAGAGGAATTCAAAGAGGAATACAATGGGGATTGAGAAATGCATCAAACGGACAACCCTTTAAGACAGAAAACGGACAATATAAAATCTACCCTATTATTGAGCAGAGAAACGGCTATGTAAACTATGTAAACCATACTTTAGAAGTCGATCTTGAAAATCCGAACAATAAAGACTACACAGACGGATACAGAGTTTCAAAATACCAGTTCAGCAGAACTTCAGATACCGGTAGAAACAGAGGAAATGCAGACATTGTACTTTTACGTTTAGCCGATATTTATCTGATGAGAGCAGAAGCACAATTGAGAAAAGGAAATGCTGCTGCTGCTTTACTCGATGTAAATTTAGTGAGAGCTTCAAGAACAGCAAGACCTGCTGTAACTCCACCGGCACTGACGTCAATCGATCTGAATACTTTATACAGAGAAAGAGGTTTTGAGTTTTACTGGGAATATTCAAGAAGAACAGATATGATAAGATTCGGTCATTATGAAGAACCTTACACCTCAAAAACAAACAGCGATGTGAGAAAAAGACTGTTCCCAATCCCACAATCAGCAATTGACGGTGCATCTTCAGAACCAGGATATTTGGTACAGAACGAAGGCTACTAATTTTTTCTATTATATATTATTTTCAAGAAAACTGCCGGCAAATTTTGTCGGCAGTTTTTGATTTTTTAGATTTAAAAGAAGAATCAAAATCTTCTATCTTTGAGAATTATTTCGCTGAGTACGAAAATTTTCAGAGATAAGAAAAAACTGTATGAATTTAAAACATCAATTAATATCCTTACTATTAATATTTATCATCAATATTCTTGCTATATTTCCTTCATCAGTGTTTCTGCTGTTTAGTGAAAATGGAGATCAGATTTGGGTGATAACATTTGGAATTGTAAATGCCATGTTTCTCAAATTCAGGCTGAAAATAAATATATATACTTCTTTTATTCTTGGATATCTTAATGTAGGAAGCTGTATTTACATCACTTATTTAATGATGTATTTTAACTATGTATCTGAAATAGGAAAACTTTTCGCCTATATATTTTTTACCGTGCTCATTTCATGGATTTATATTAAAACGAAATGGGAAAAATTTAATTTAAAAATATTCAATCTAAGTTTGTTTTTACCGGTTTTAATTTTCACTTGGTCATCTTATCAGATCAAAAAGTATTATCAGCCAAAAACAGAGAATGAAAATTTAACTCAGGTAGAATTTAAAATCAAAAAAACAAGCAGCGATTCCAAACAGAGAGATACACTGGAAGTGAGAGTAAGAAGAAATTCTTTTTTTGGATTACGCGAAACGAAAAGAGTAATAAAAAAGACTGTTGACGATGATGGTTTCTGCAAAATTATTTTATCTAAAAATCATAACTATCAAATCAATATCGATTATTCAGACGGCAAATATGATTTTGAAGAAATTACAAGCAGAGATTTGAAAGTCAGTAACAAATTTTCGATCCCAAGATAAAAAAACACCGACACTTCTGCCGCTGTTTCAATTGCACAAAAAAATAATTTATTGTTTTTGAATTTTATATAATTTTCCTGCGTCGGTAACGGCATAAAGCGCACCGTCAGTTCCCTGCGTAATGTCTCTGAAACGCTGCATTTCACTCGCAAGCAAACGTTCTTCTCCGACTACCTTGTTATCTTTGATGACTAATCTTACAATATGTTGACCGCTCAAAGCACCAACAAACAGACAGTTTTGCCATTCCGGAATGCTGTTTCCTTTATAGAACGTCATTCCACTTGGAGAAATTACAGGATCCCAGTAATAAACAGGCTGTTCCATCCCGCTCTGCTGTTGAATCCCGCTTCCAATGACCGCTCCACTGTATTCAATTCCATAAGTTATGGTTGGCCAACCATAATTTTTTGCTGGTTGAACTCTGTTGATTTCATCTCCTCCACGAGGTCCGTGTTCGCTTTGCCACAATTCACCAGTTGTAGGATGAATGGCAATTCCCTGTGGATTTCTGTGACCGATACTGTATAATTCAGGTAAAGCTCCGGCTTGAGTGAAAGTAGGATTTCCGGGAGCTGGAGCACCCTCTTTTGTAATTCTCAAGATTTTACCAATCGCTGCAGTTACCGATTGCGCCAAAGGTCTTGTTGATAAATCTGAACGTTCACCTACACTTACCATCAAATTTCCGGTAGAATCAAATAAAATTCTTCCTCCGTAATGTAAATTTCCTGCAGATGCAGAAGGATTTGCTCTGTAAATAACCGTTGTATTTTCAATGGTAGTTTCCGACGTTGAAAGTTTTCCTTTCGCAACAGAAGTTTGGGTTCCACCTGCAACATTTTCAGAAAAAACCCAGTAAATCATTCTGTTTGTGGAGAATTGAGGATCGACGCAAATTCCCAATAAACCGCCTTGTCCGTTTGAGTTTACTGCAGGAATCCCTGTGATTGGATTTCCAACAGAACCACTATTAGTAACAATTCTCATTGTTCCAGCTTTTTGGGTGATCAATAATCTTCCATCGGGTAAACTAGTGATTCCCCAAGGGGTACTCAAAGAAGATGTGAGAACCGTACTTGTAAAAGGAGTTTGTGTTTTTACGCCATTTGCTCTGGTTTGCCCTGCAAAAGCGGGCTGATAATTGGTATTGGCTTGTCCGGTTTCAACAGGTGGATAAATAGCTTCATTTCCCGGTTCTTCAGTAATAGTTTCTTCAATATTGTCTGAACAATTGGCTAAAAACATAGCAGAAGCAATCAAAAGGTGATGTACTTTAAATTTCATATGATCGTATTTTGGTGATTTGGTATTGAAAATAGCAATTTTCAGTTTGCAAAACATCAAAGTTTACGCCAACAGTTGATTATTATTTAAAATAATTCACTTTTTAACGTAATTAATCTGATCAATATTAAAGAATATTTATTATAAATTATTCTCACCCCCCTTCCAAACATTTGAAAGGCTTCATAATTTATATAGAAACTAAATTTTATTTAATTTAAAATCTCATTCACCTGCGTTAAAATAACCGGTTTTCCGTCGGTGATTAAAATGGTATGTTCATGTTGAGCCATGTAACCTCCTTTATTTCCCACCATCGTCCAACCATCTTTCAGTTCAACAGCCATCGTAGAATCTGTAGAAATAAATGTTTCAATGGCGACAACAGAATTTTTCTTAAATCTTCTCTTGTCAAAACGATTTCTATAGTTCATCAATTCATCGGGTTCTTTGTGAAGGCTTCTTCCTACACCGTGACCGCCTAAGTTTTTGATAACTTTAAAACCCTTTTTCTTCGCTTCAGTTTCCATTAAAAAGCCTATATCTGCAATTCTTACTCCGCCTTTTATATTATTGATTGCTTTTTCTAAAATTGCTTTGGAAACATCAACCAATTTCTGATGTTGATTGATGTATTTTCCAACAATGAAAGAACCTCCGTTATCTGCCCAATAACCGTTGAGTTCAGCAGAAACATCAATATTAATTAAATCCCCATCTTTCAAAACCCTTTCTGAGCTAGGAATTCCGTGGCAGAATTCGTTGTCGACACTTATGCACGTCCAACCTGGAAACCCGTAAGTAAGATGAGATGCCGATTTTGCCCCAAAATCTGAAAGAATTGTTGCTCCGTACTCATCAAGATCTTTCGTAGTCATGCCAATTTTAGCATAATTTATCATTTCTTTTAAAGTATAAGCAACTGCTTCGCTCACTTTCTGCATTCCGATTAATTCTGCTTCGTTTGCAATGGACATCTTTTTAATTTTGAAATACAAAAATTTTCTAGCTTAATCGGAGTTGCTTCAAGTATAATTTTAAGATAAATATTAATCTGAACTTACTATGAGAGTCATAAACCTTACATTTTTTTCTCTAAAACCATTGTAATCTTTATCAAATCTTTCCCGCCATTTTGCCTGTTTTTCTTTTGTCATGGCAGAAAATGTATACATTACCAAAAAGAAAAATCAGATAATTTCTGTCACCTGGTAAGTTTTGACCATAGACATTGTTCATGCTGCAAATGAATAATTTTCCTGAGGTTTTGCATAGGAAACATATTTGGCATCATAATTAAAATATTCTTCATTTTGGCATTAATTTCAGAAAACATTCGGAAAAGTTAATCCGAATGTTTCTATTTTCTCCGTTAATAAACAATAATTATTTCCTAATAAAACAGAAAATACAGTTTAGTAGTATTTTCTTAGGCTTCTCAATTATTTACTCTTTTTAAATAATATTGTAAAGAATTATCTGTAAATATGAAAAATTTAGCCGTGTGGTGGTTTAAGCAGATAATTTTTTTCTCCTCAAATACCAAACATCGATCATCTTCGCTTAATCGGGGGCCTATACCTTCTTGATAAATTATTTTTTGATTTTTCACGAAGATGATTTTTTGCAAAAATGATTCCGATAATATAATATTATCCCAACCATGTAACTCCGCAATTTCTAACGGAATATCTAAACCTGTTGGAATTATATACATCCTATCCCAATCTTCTAATTTGAGATTCGTTAAATCTTTGCTGAAATCAATTTTACATGAATCAATTTTAGAATTAACACTGCAGGTTTTGTACTTACTTTCCACTTCAGATTGTAAATCCTTCGATGTACAACTACTTCCGAAAAATAATAAAAGTACTATTAATATAATATTTTTTGGAGTCATATTTCCTACTATTTAGCCTTATCCCTTTTTTTCTGTTCTTGGGGTGTTCGTCCTAAACCATTCATAGTTTTTAATCTATCTTTATATCTGTTGTATTTATCTTCAGATAATTTCCCTCTAGAAACATTCCATTTTCCTTTACTATCTTTCCTTGCCTGATACAATCCATTATTCTTAAATTCCTCCAAAACGGCATTTGCAAGATCTTTAGGATTTCTGCTTTTAGTAGATTTACCAACATTTCTTCCTATAATATTATTTAACAAGTCTACAGTCTGATCAGCATCTGCAATATTATCAAATGATCTTATATCTAAATTGGTATTGGGATCCTCTTCATGTGCATTACCTACCTGATTGGCAATATCTTCGCTATATCCTGCCGTTATAGTAGCTTGCCATAGTGAATGTCTAAATGCTCCTATTTCTGAACCCTCATCAATTGTCTTATTTCCATCTGATGTGGAAGATAAAATATCTCCTGTTGTTGCAAATCTAGTAACAATAGATGAGATATTATCTGAGCCGCGCTTACTCTCGCCTATTGTAAATGCCTTTACAGGGTTACTTACACCAAATCCTATAGTTCTGCCTTTTGCAGATGACAAAAAGGAGGCTGTTTTTTTAGATAATATGTATGGCGTAAAAATTTGCTTTCCATTTGGATCGATGTATTTAACGGGGCTTTGATAACAGTAAATATAGGGATTCAGGTTTCCAGAGTTGTATATTCCACCGTTATGTTGTCCATCTCCGTAGAACTCTGTTTCCATTACAGGATTATATATTGCCAACGGATCTACTCCATACCACACACTTATCCTTGGGTTGTAATATCTTGCTCCATAATAATAAAGACCTGTTTCGCTGTCTAATTCTTTGGCATTAAACTTATATGGATTGACGTAGGCAGTTG
>NZ_JBMHFF010000004.1:0-384651 GCF_049166575.1 Chryseobacterium sp. GP-SGM7
GAAAAGAAAAAACTGTACTTTTGAGAAAAGCGAGCAAGCGAAGAAGTTCACAGTGAAAAGCCTCGCGCAAGAAAAACTTGAGTAGAGAAATCTTGAAAAGTAGTGTAGACTACGGAATGTATGATTATGGCTGGAGACAATACATGCCGGATGTTGGACGATGGATGCAGTTGGATCCATTGGTTGAAGATACAGAGGATCCTTATGCTTATGTTTATAATAATCCTATAAAATTAACTGATCCTGATGGAAGAGCTCCGGAAGATGGTACAGAAGATTGTTGTAGTAATATAAAAGGATTTGCTTTATCCATGATGGATAATGTAACTGGAGGTAACCTGGCGCAAAAATATAATGATGGTTCGGCTGCATATAATGAGGGAGTACGAACAGGAAACACGACATCTTTCATAGCTGGTGGTTTATTGATGTATACAGGAGGTACAGATATTGGAGCTGGGACTACTGGGTTAATAGCCTCTAGTGCTGCATCATCAACAGGAGTTGGAACAATTGCCGGAGTACCGGGAGCTGTAGTAAGTGGAGGATTAATCCTGTCAGGAACACTAAAAGTAGGTCTTGGAACTTCAATGGTGTATCATTCTTCCAAGAATATGCAGAATGATAATTCTAAAAACTCATCAAATAGTAGTTCTTCATCTTCTAGTTCGCCAAATAAAGTCCAAAAATCAAAAACAACTACAACAGTTGGCAAAGAGGGGAAATACACAAAAACTACAGAAGTGCGACCATCTAAGCAAAGCCCTGGACAGTCTAGAGCTGAGTATACTAGAGTAAAGAATAAAGATGGGAAGGTTATAAAAACTTACAAAGATTCTTATGACCGTGCGAATAAATTTCAACATAGAAAACCATTAACAGGAGGTCCTGAAGGAAGACCCGCTAATTAAAAATTATGAAACAAAGTGATTTATTGAACTATTTGCAAAATAAAATTTCTGCAATTGATTTATTAGAGAAGTACAAAGATGATGTTGAATCATACAAAATAAAAATGTCAAAAAAAGGTTCTTCTGTTAATGTTAATTTTGATTACTCTAACGAGACACTTTTTATTAATAGGGATACTGTCGTAAAATTATATAAAGATTTTATAGATGATAGATTGGATTTTTATTTAATGAGTTATATCGCTGATATACTTACATTATATAATAATGTAGATTTTGAAAATGAAGATGTCCGCGAAAATATAGAAACAATTGTTGACTATGATAATATAAAAAATTTTAGTAAAGATTTTTTAAAAAAACAATTATCATCAATCATCTAATTTCCATCGCTCCCGCACGATTTTATCGTGTGGCAGATAAATAAAAACCCATCGCAATTGCGGTGGGTTTTTGTGTTTTATAGAATAGAGTAATTTTCTACGAATATGCTTGTTTAGTTTTAAAATCTTTTACCAGAGCATCAATAACCAAATAAAATTGTTTTTTAGCAAACCAATATTGCAACACCTTTACAAACCATCGATTACAGCTACAACATCCGAGGTTGGATGACGCAGGTCAACAATCCCAATGACTTAACTGGCGGAGATTTATTTGGATATAAAATAAAGTATAATCAGGTGGAAGGACTGGAAAACCCCAACACCGATTTTTTAAACCTTCAAGTAAAGCCAAAATACAACGGTAATATTGCTGAAATAGACTGGAGAACAAACACAACAACAGGCGATAATCTCAGAAGATATGGCTATGTTTATGATGGTCTCAACCGTTTGAAAGCAGGTTTTTATCAACGTGATGACAATCCTACGGCAAAAGAATATTTCGAGAAAATAGATTATGATCTTAACGGAAATATTACAAACTTAAAAAGGTCAGCATCTAAAGACGGAAATGCTTTTGCTACAGCTATTGACAATCTTGATTATGTATATGAAAATAATAATCAAAGCAACAGATTAAGCACCGTTACCGATACTTCCCAAAACTACAAAGGATATCCCGATACATCAGGAAATGCGATAACGTATGATCTTAACGGAAATATGAAGAGCCATAAGGATAAAAATATTCTGGAAATACGTTACAATTATCTGAATTTACCTAATTATATAAAATCAGATCAATTTGTGGCTACGGGAGGAAGACAGGCAGAGATTTATCTCAGCACCACCAATACTTACCGAGCAGACGGTATCAAGCTCAAAAAAATATACACCTATAAAGACTGGATTGTAACGAACTTCATTGCTAAGACGGAAACCGATTATCTGGATGGTTTTCAGTACGAAAAAAGTATTACTTTTTCTTACTCAGGAAATCCGGAACTCAAGTTTGTTCCCACATCGGAAGGATATTTTAATTTCGAAAATAATAAGTATATTTACAATTATACAGACCATTTGGGAAATGTGAGATTAAGCTATTTTAACAATGGTACAAGCGCAGAAGTTCTTGAAGAAAATAACTATTACCCGTTTGGTTTAAAGCATGAAGGATATAATCCTACTGCTGGAAACCCGAGTTATCAATACAAGTATAACGGTAAAGAGTTGCAAGAGACAGGAATGTATGATTACGGCGCAAGATTTTATATGCCGGATATTGGGAGATGGGGTGTGGTAGATCCACGAAGCCAATACACTCAGGAAACGTACAGCTACGTTTGGAATAACCCTATAACTTTTGCTGATCCTACGGGAATGTCTGGCGAAGAAGTCTCTGACTGGATTCATAATCCGACCACCAATAGATATAGATGGGATCCAAATGTTACAAGAAAAAGCAATACGCCTGAAGGTTGGAATTATGTTGGACCAACAGGATCTTATAGGATAGATGGAGCAACTGTACAGCTTTTAGAAGGAGGAAAAACATTTACAGATATAGATGAAGTTGTTACAAAGGGAGTTTCTCCAGTTGCTGCAGCTAGTGTGATGTCACGAAATGCTCAATTTGCGTTGTTCTCTTTTTTTGCGGTTGCTTCATGGTATGTTATCGGCGATTTTATAGATACTAATGAAACCTATCAGCCAACCCGTATTGATCCAATGATGTATAGACATACGGATAATGCAGAATCTAATGCAGGGTCAAAATCAAGTGCAGAAACAGATAGTACTGATGTAAATGGTGTAAAAGTGCCTCAAGAAGGAAAACCTGATGCAAGATATGATCCAAAAGATTTGCAAGAACAATTAGCTATTGAAGAAGCAGAATCAGGTGAAGGAGATACAATTATGAGTGGAAAACTCAAAGACCCTAAGTATAATCACAATACAAAAATGAAACATACTCATGATCATGGTGATGGTACAAAAACAGAGGTTCATTATGATATTAATAATCAAACTGGGAAACGTTCAGGATTTAAAATAAAAGATGGGACAAATGCTAAAAGTAGAGGACATCGCTATCCTTAAGAATTAAAAATTTCAAAATGAAGGTTAAATATACTAAAATAGACAATCCAGAAAAAGTAAACTATAAAATAAACTGGCAAATACCTTATGACCGTTTTCCATTAACAATAGGAAAAGAGTATACTGTTTATGCAATAGAATATACAGAGGAGGGGCGAATAAATTTTTTCATTATTGATGAAGAAGGAAATATTTATCCTCATAATTATCCTTCTGAATTTTTTATTGTTACAGACGATAGAATGTCAAAATACTGGGAAGGCTTTACAGGTAAAGAGAATTATCCTATATATCCTTTATTTCCAAACCTAATTACTTTTAGAGAATGGAAATGTAATAAATTCTTTGAAGAAGAAATGATGGAAAACATTGGCAATGCAAATGTTATTTTCCAAAAATATCAAAATTTAATTGATAATGAATACCCTAATGATCAATTGGAAAGTGCTGTTTCTGTCGGAGATAATTGGGTAATGTGTTTTAATTGTGATAATTCTTGGGAAATAACTAATAATAATGGTGTAGTAAAATGTCCAAAATGTAATACTAAACAAAATAATCCATGTTATGGATAAATCCCCCCCTCGCTCTCGCACAATTTTATCGTGTGGCAGATAATAAAAACCCACTGCAATTGCGGTGGGTTTCGTGTTATAAAGCGTTCTGTTTTGTATACGGAAACAGAATTAAAGTGCAGCAATATTTTTAATTTTAAGAGCCTGAATAAATCCATCCACCACAGAAAGCAAATGTTTTTTATTTTCCGGATCAAGTTTTTCGATATCGTTAAAACGGTTGAGCATTGCAGGACCCGATCTCGCGGATTTGCCAACCCGATGTCGCGGATTTGTAATCCGTGACTGATATAATAAAAACCCCCGCTCCCGCACGATTATATCGTGTGGCAGATAAATAAAAAACCCTCGCAAATGTACTGCCCCCAAAAAGTTAGACACTTTTTAGGGGCATTTTATTTATGGGCATATCAAAGTATAGTTTAGAATTTAAGAAAGATTGTGTAGAAACAATTATCAGGGATTTACGTTCTGCATCATCAGTAGCACACGATCTTGGGTTAGATGCAGCGATGGTTCGCAAATGGGTGAAATTTTATGAGCTTTACGGGCTTGCAGGGCTTGAGCGTAAAAGCAATCGGAAGTATAGTGTAAAGTTTAAGATGAAAGTTCTACATGCAATCAGTACAGGCAGGTTTTCAGTAAAAGAATCGGCCTTGAAGTTTAATATCGCTGCTGGATCAAGTATTATCAACTGGCAGAGGAATTACGAAAAATTCGGTATCTTAGGTTTAGAAAATAAATCCGGAGGAAGACCAAAAATAATGAGCGACTATAAACGTAAGAAAAGAAAATCCGACAAACCACTGAGCCGCGAGGAAGAACTGCTTTTGGAGAACGAAAGATTGCGCGCCGAAATTGCTGTTCTAAAAAAGCTGGACGCCTTAATTCTGGCAAGGAAAAGACCCAGATTATAGAGGAATTGAGGCAGGAATTCGATCTTGCAATTTTGCTGGATTGTACATCTATGGCGAGAAGCAGTTTTTATTATCATCAGAAAATGCTTCAGAAGAAAGATAAATATGTTAAGATAAAAGCATTGATTAAACAGGTCTATCACAGGCATAAAGGCAGGTTCGGATACCGAAGGGTTACTATGGTAATAAGGCAAAAAGGCATTGTCATTAATCATAAAACTGTTTTGAGATTGATGAAAACCCTGAACCTTAAAAGCATCATCAGAGTGAAGAGATACAGATCCTATCGTGGAGTACTTGGTCTTACCGCGCCCAATATCCTGAAGAGGAATTTCAAGGCCAATCAGCCCAACAGAAAATGGGCAACTGATGTTACGGAGTTTAATGTCTCCGGAAATAAACTGTATTTATCTCCAATAATTGATCTTTACAACGGCGAGATCATCAGTTATGAACTCTCAGAGAGGCCTGTCTTTGCTCAGGTTGTGAATATGCTGAAAAAGAGTTTCAGGAAAATAAAAAATACAGAAAATATCATTCTTCACTCAGATCAGGGTTGGCAATATCAGATGAAAGCCTATCAGCATTTATTAAAAGAAAAGGGAATCATCCAAAGTATGTCCCGAAAAGGAAACTGTCTGGATAATGCAATCATAGAAAACTTCTTCGGAACTCTAAAGTCTGAGATGTTTTACACCAGAAAATTCAAAACCATTAACGAATTGAAAAAAGAATAAAAGAATATATCAACTATTACAACAACAAAAGGATAAGACTTAATCTTAAAGGAAAGAGCCCGGGTGTTAGTTTTAGTTTTCCATTCCCCGGAAAACTTCCTTCTCCAAATTCTTCATACTCTTTACGCCATTTGTAAAGCAGCGTGACTGCGATTCCCAATTCCCTTGCGAGTTCTGACACATTAGTTCGTTCTTTGCTTAGTTGAACTGCTTTGGTTTTAAAGCAGGATCGTAGATTTTTCGCTCTCGTTTCATAAGTTAAAATTAAGGGTTTATCCTTAACTTTAACTGGACGCTAAATTAGTACATCCACATGGAGTGAAGAAGGAGATTTCTATTCTGGATACTTTGATTTCAGTTTTCATTGGTCAACTAATTATTCGCAATCGTACGGCGATAGCAATATCTTTAGTACATTAGGAGATATTTTTAGCTTTAAATGGGGAATAGATTTTGGAATCGGTTTTCAAAGTGGTGATGCTGGATTTGGTAATGATATGATGCAAGATATGATTACAACAGAAAAAGTGATTTTAACACTGTTGACAGAGAAGCTAATCAAAATAATTGTTGTCCTGATGGAAAAGAACCCTCCACGGCTAGGAAAACATGGAATTTTGCAGCAGATAATATCATTTCGAAACCTGCTGAAGGATTTCAATTTTTGGGATATTTTTTTAAAGGTTTAAGCAAGGTTCATGGAGAAATGTATAAGCAAGGAAGAATGGAAAACATTCACGTAAAGATGGATATGACTTTTTGGGGGGTAAGAATGGTTCTTTGGTTAAGACAATGGAATAATAGATGGTAAAACTATAATGACTGAAAAGGAAAAAATGGAAAAAATGGCTATGCCGGCTGTTGATGCAATGACATTGGGTGTTGGGACAAAATTAAATTTAGTAAAAAATACTGCAGCCAATATAGGTCTAAAAATGGGAATTAAAGCAGCTTCAAAAACTGCTATTAATAAAACAATGGAAAATGAATAATTAAATGGGATTGGATATTAATATGATTGCTCTTGTGGGTAGCATAATACGGCTTATATTTATTTATAAATTTAGTATAAAAAAACAAGATTTAGCACATCAGATAGATTTTGACAAAGAAGAAAAGAAAGATATTCTAACTGGTTTCATTGCTACAATATTATTTATACTTTGGGGTGTTTTGACTTATGCTATTTAATTTTAATGCTCTGAAACTTGAAATTCAATACTCAAGCTCAACAGGAGTAAAAAATATATTTATCAAATACTCCTTTGCTTGTGCACAATTTTATCATATCGCAGATAACAAAAACCCATCGCAATTGCGATGGGTTTTTGTTATCTAATGTTCTGTTTTGTATAAGAAACAGAACTATAATCAATGACAAGTCTCCACACTATGTTTATGATTGGGATCTATGTTATGACAATTAATATCATGCTCCGGAGAAACCTTCATTGCTTCCGATGGTGGAGAAATGTAAGGAATGCCAAGATCGAGACCTCTAAGAATAAATAACCCACCGAGGATAATCATTACAAGAGGAATGAATTTTAATACTTTAATCCTGAATGACTGGTTAATTAAATTTCCAACCAGGACTACGGTAAACATAAATGGAAGTGTTCCCAAACCGAATAATGCCATGTAAGAAGCGCTTTGCCAGATTCCTCCGCTTGCGAGACTTGCTGTTAACGCCATATAGACCATTCCGCAGGGTAGAAATCCGTTTAAAATTCCTGTGGTAAATCTTGAGCGGTAGTCGGCTTTTTGAAGCAGTTTTCCTAAGTTGGATTTAACTTTAAAAAGAAATTTAGAGATAAAAGGAATTTTTGAGGCAAAATCTTTTCCACCAAATGAAAATAAGGCCATTAAAATCAACAAAATTCCTACTCCAATCGTAAGATATTGCTGAAAGCCCGCCATTTCAAAGCCTTGTCCGATTATTCCGAGAATTGCTCCCAAAAATGCATACGTAAAAATTCTTCCGAACTGGTACGTGAGATTCTGAAGATAATAATTGGTTGCCTGCTTTTTGGTTAAACCCATCGACAGCGCAATGGGACCACACATTCCGATACAGTGAAAACCGGATGCGAAACCTAAACCAATGGCAGAGATAATCAAGGCTATTTCCATATCACGTCATAGTCGAGCCTGTAATCGACTTTGTCTTTTGTCCACATCAGTCTTAAGGTGTAGTTTCCGTTTTTTAAAACTGCTTTTGGAATGGTGAATGAACGGGTTGCGTCTAACGTTTCTTTTCTTTTTACATCTAAATTCTGGTCATCTGATCGGTTTAAAACATAACTGATTTTAGAGTTTGAATTGTTAATGTTTTCAGGGAAAGTTAGTTTAATTTCTGAAGGAGATTGAGAATAAACCGGTTTTTCAGCCAGATCGTCTGCACGTTTTTTGGCATCAATTACTGATTGATACTGAAGCTCTTCTTCATAATAATGTTCTGTAACCATTTCAGAGTTTTTTTGTCCGTTTGGAAATAAGAACAACATCGATAAAATAAATATAATGAATGAGGCTAAAGCTAAAAACACGCCGTGTCCCCAAGTGAAATTTTTCATGCTGTAAAACTTAAAATATTAAAACTGTAATTTAAAAGGACCTTCAAAATAGGTTTGATAAGAGTCGATCAATTTACCATTCATGTCGTAAACACCAATCGTGATATTTTGCTTGGATAAATTCATTTCAGCTTCCGGGAAACTGATATTGATGGTTCCTTTTGAAATTTTATCTCTGTCAACAGTAATTTTGCTTGATGCACTGAAACCTATTTCTGCATGAGCAGGATCAATTACTTTTACGGTAACAATTTTTTTGTCGTTGGTTTTATTCAGGAAAGTGTAATTGTAGGTGTTGATAATTTTTCCGTCTCTTACAAAGAATGTGCTTCCGGCAGGTTTGATGAATTTTGCTTCCATTTCACCTCTGTTGTATAGTAAAAATCCTAAAAATCCAACCAGCAGAACTAAAACTACCGCAAAACCTTTCATTCTTCCAGTAAACTTGTAAGGAGTTCCTGTTTCGATTTCTTTTTCAGATGCGTATCTTACCAATCCTTTCGGAAGACCTACTTTTTCCATGACTTCGTCGCAGGCATCGATACATGCAGTACAGTTTACACATTCTAATTGTTGCCCGTCTCTGATGTCAATTCCTGTAGGGCACACTACGACGCACTGATAACAATCGATACAGTCTCCTTTTCCCGCAGCTTTTCGGTCTTCACCTTTTCTCCATTTAGAACGGTTTTCACCTCTGTTAAAATCATAAAAAACGTTGATGGTTTCTTTATCAATTAAAACGCCCTGTAATCTTCCGTACGGACAAACCAATGTACAAACCTGCTCTCTGAACCACGCAAATACAAAATAAAATGCAGCGGTAAAAAGAATCATCACCATAAAGTTGGTAGGATTGGCAAATGGCCCCTGAGAAATAATATTGATGACTTCCTCATATCCCACAATGTACATAAACATGAAATGAGTAATGATTAAGGAAATAACAACATAGACTGACCATTTCAGACTTCTTTTCCAGATTTTTTCAGAGTTCCATTCCTGCCTGTCCAGTTTCATCTGCTTGTTACGGTCTCCATCAATCCAGTATTCTATTTTACGAAATACAGATTCCATAAAAATTGTCTGAGGGCAAATCCACCCACAGAAAATTCTTCCGAATGCTATCGTAAAGATGATAATGAAAATAAGAGAAGCAATAGCACCTAAAGTAAGGATAAAAAAATCCTGAGGATAAAAGGGCTGTCCCGCAATGAAAAATTCTCTGTCAATAACATTAAACAAAAAGAATGGGTTTCCATTAATTTTGATAAATGGTATTGCAAAATAAACAACCAGGAGAATATAGCTTACGAATTCTCTTTTGTTGGTGTATTTACCTTTCGGTTTCTTTGGAAAAACCCATTTTCTTTTCCCGGATTGTTCCATTGTGCCTATAGAATCTCTATAGGTTTCAGGGTCTAAAACCTGTCCCTGTCCGCCACGAGCGACTTCTTCATCTATTTTTGACATTTTATCTAGGTTTTATAAAAAGAAAAAACATAATTCGTTACTATTTTTATCTAATAACAAATTATGCTTTTTCCATATATTTTTATTTTTTAATTACTGTTTTTCCCAATGAGCTTCATCACCGTATGGAGGTGCACCACCTTCTGCCACAGTGATTGGTTTTTTCATCTGGTTAATTGAGTAAACGTAAGCGGCAACATTCTGAATATCTGTTCCTGTTAAAACTCCGTTTTTACCCCAAGCCTGCATTGCAGTTCCTGTTACCCCATTTTCAACAACATGAAATACGTTTTTGAACAATGTTTTTTCAGGTTGATTGTGCCAGAAATTATCTGTCAGGTTAGGACCGATACCTCCTTTACCACCATCTGAGTGACAAGATACACAGTTGCTCTTGAAAACTTCTTCACCTGCTGCGATGTTATCTTCAGAAAATACTGCTGTTTCGATTGTAATAGGAGGCTGGCTTTCATTAAAAATTTCAATTGCAGCCATCTGCTCTTTATATTCTTTATCGTATTCACTGATTGGATGAGCAAAGTCTGTAAATGCATAAGCGCAGATATAAACGATACAAAATACAGTTCCGAAGTAGAATAAACCTAACCACCATTTTGGTAACTGGTTATCCAATTCCATAATTCCGTCGAAACCGTGGTCAATCAGGATATCTTTTTCATGAGAATCAGACTGCTTTTTGAAGGCTGCATCATATTGCCTTTTCAGGAAAGGAATTTTCTTTTCATTAAGATAAGCAGATTTTTCTTCAACAGATAGTTTTTTGAACTTATTGTTTTCAATCAAATCTCCAATTGCACTGTGAATGTACGCTAAAATTGCACTGATCACAACTGTTCCCCAGAAATATGGTGAAGCTAAAAACGAGTAGCTCTGAACAAATAAATAATAAAATATTACTAATAATACTGTTATTATCAAGATGTTTACAACAACCGGTGTTCTTTGTTTCATAATAATTGTTTAATTTTTTAAATTAAAATCATCTTCGTCATCCTCAAGTGGTGCGTGCTCTTCTTCCCGGTAATATTTTTTAGGCCTGCTAAAAACGTATATAATAAGAGAAACGAAAAACAACATAAAGAATATCAGAGCCAATGTTTGGTAAAAACCTGCATTGTCGGTATTGGATAATATATCTTTAAAGTTTTGAGGAATCATCTGACGGTTTTTAATATTTAGTTATTACTAGCTGTTTTTATTTCTGTCGTTTTGATATCAGTACCCAATCTCTGTAAATAAGAAATTAAAGCGACAATCTCTTTTTTCTCCAATTCTCCTTTAGGTCTGTTAGCATATACTTTTTTCACGTCGGCTGCTTCTACAAAGATGTCTTTTACAATTTTAGCTGCCTGATTATCTGCCCATTTATCTGCAGAGTCAATTTGAGCTTTTGTATAAGGTACATCGTAAGTACTTTTCATAAACTTGATTTTATCAATCATTTTAGATCTGTCTAAATTGTTTGCAATCAACCAAGGGTAACGAGGCATGATAGAACCTGCAGAGGTAGATCTTGGGTTAAACATGTGTTTGTAATGCCAAGAACTTGGGTTTTTGCCACCTTCTCTATGCAAATCTGGTCCTGTTCTTTTAGAACCCCATAAGAATGGTCTGTCGTAAACAAATTCTCCTGCTTTAGAATACTGTCCGTTTTTACCGTTAAATCTTACAATCTCGTCTCTGAATGGTCTTACCATCTGAGAGTGACAAGCATTACAACCTTCACGGATATACAGATCTCTACCTTCCAGTTCTAATGGTGAATAAGGCTTCACCGCAGAAATTGTAGGTACACTTTTCTTAAGTGAAAGAGTAGGGATTATTTCTACCATACTTCCTATCGAGATAGTAAGCAATGACAATACTGTTAAAAGCATTGGCGTTCTTTCCAGCCAAAGATGGAAACCTTCACCTTCTTTTCTTTTGTTACTGATATTCGCTAAAGCCGGAGCTTCTGCAGGAACTTCTTTTTGGAAAGAACCTTTTCTGACAGTCTTGTAAACATTCACAACCATTAGCAAACCTCCGGAAAGATAGAATAAACCTCCTACGAATCTTAATTTATAATAAGGGATAATTGCAGTAACGGTATCTAGCCAGTTTTTCCACAATAAAGTTCCGTCCGGATTAAATTGTTTCCACATCAATCCTTGTGTAAATCCTGCGATATACATTGGGACAGCGTAGAAAATAATTCCTAAAGTACCCAACCAGAAATGCCAGTTTGCCAATTTTACAGACCAGATTTTGGTTCTCCACATAATAGGTACCAAATAATAGATAACACCGAATGCCATGAAACCATTCCATCCTAATGCTCCTAAGTGAACGTGACCAATTACCCAGTCGGTAAAGTGCCCAATTTTGTTAATGTTTTTTGTTGCCAATAACGGCCCTTCGAAAGTTGCCATACCATAACAGGTAACTGCAACAACGAAGAATTTAAGAATAGGATTTTCTCTTACTTTATCCCAAGCTCCTCTTAATGTAAGAAGACCGTTTAGCATTCCTCCCCAAGATGGTGCAATAAGCATGATTGAAAAACCTGTTCCCACTGCCTGAGCCCAAGCTGGTAAAGCTGTATACTGAAGGTGGTGAGGACCGGCCCAGATGTATACGAAAATTAATGACCAGAAGTGAATAATCGAAAGTTTATACGAGAATACAGGTCTGTCTGCTGCTTTTGGTAAGAAATAATACATCAAACCAAGAACTGGAGTTGTCAATACAAACGCAACCGCATTGTGACCGTACCACCACTGAACGATAGCATCTTTTACCCCTGCATAAGCAGAATACGATTTCCATCCGGAGAAAGATAAAGGTACTTCTAGGTTGTTAAAAATATGAAGCATTAAAACAGCCACCCAAGTTCCTAAATAGAACCAGATCGCCACATACAGGTGTCTTACTCTTCTTTTTTTAATGGTAAGAATCATGTTTATTCCAAAGGTAAGCCAGGAAATTGCAATCAAAATATCAATTGGCCACTCGTGCTCAGCATATTCTTTTGAAGTATTGATCCCCATAAAGAAGGTGATGAAAGTGGCTACAATCATCAACTGCCATGTCCAGAAATGAAACCAAGAAAGTGTATCACTGTACATTCTTGTTTTTAATAATCTCTGTGTAGAATAATAAACTCCTACATAAACAATGTTACAAACAAATGCAAAAATTACGGTGTTGGTGTGCAGCATTCTTATTCTGCCAAAACCAAACGCACCATGTGTATTGATTAAACCCTGTAAGCTTTCCGAGCCGTGCAGACTCATGGTTCCAGGATCATCAGTTCCGAATAAAAACTCCGGAAGTTCTGGATAGAAAAGCATCAATGCCGCCGTCAATCCAAACGTAAAACCTATAATTCCAAAAACTATGGTCGCGTATAGGAATGCCCGAACAATATTGTTGTCATAACTAAACTTTTGTGTCTCCATATTAACTATTCACTTTTTTCTTCAAATTTATTATTATCTTCTATTTCCTTTTTATTTTCGTTGCCAGTTTCTTTTTTATCCTTTATTTCACCGGAATCAAAGAGTATTCTCACAGCTGGAGATTCGTCGTCTTCAAACTGTCCTTTTCTGGCGTTTACTATAAAAATAACCAGGAAAACTGCAGCCAAAGAAACGCTGCATAAGATCATTAAATATAGAATATCCATCTGACAACAAAATTAACCTATTTTCGGGGTTCAAAATTAGTGAAAAATAATGACAAATATCAATAAATAGCGGGCTTGACTAATTTAAAATCAGTCTAAATAAGGGATTTCAGGTCTGTTTTTTGAAATATTTCTTCCCGAGGATCCATGTTGAAATGGTAGTAAATGAAATGACGGTAATCGAACTTGCCGGCATAATTAAAGCCGCAAAAAGTGGACTCATATTTCCGGACACTGCGAATGATAATCCTACAACATTATACAAAAAGCTGATTAAAAAAGTCAGTTTTACAATTGTGATAGAGCCTTTGCAAACATTCAGATAATTATCGAGTTGAGAAACTTTTTCACCATTCATAATCACATCTGAAGAGGGCGTAAAACTGTTGCTGTCGTCAGAAATTGCAATTCCTACATTGCTCTGTTTTAGTGCACCCGCATCGTTTAATCCGTCTCCAAGCATGATTACTTTTAAGCCTTCATCCTGAAGATTTTTGATGTAATTCAGTTTATCTTCCGGATTTTGATTAAATGCCATAGAGCTGTAATTCGGGATGATTTCTTTCAGCTGATTTTCCTCAGAAGAATTATCACCACTTAAAATGAAAACCTTATAATTAATCAATTTTTTGAAAAGATTACTTAAATTTTCACGGTATTCATTTTTAAAGATAAATTTACCGATAAATTGATTGTTTTTACTTATGTAAACTGCAGTTTCAAGATTTTTAGACTCTTGATTATTGTATTTTGCAGAACCAATTTTATACATATTGCTTCTTACACTTGCTTCATAACCTTTTCCTGAAATCTCTTCAAATTGATCAACAGGAAAATAATCATCCTGAACATCCAGAAATTCATACAGAGATTTTGAAAGCGGGTGATTGGAGTTTTTTACCAAACTTTTAATGTTTAACAAATCAAATTCCTGAATTTCAGAACCTTCATATTTGATGTTTGATTTTTTTCTGTGCGTAATCGTTCCTGTTTTATCGAAAACCAAAGCGTTGACCTTTGCGATTTTTTCTATTGTTAAAGTATCTTTTACATAGAATTTATTTCGACCTAAAATCCTCATAATGTGACCAAAAGTAAATGGCGAAGACAATGCCAATGCACAAGGACAGGCAATAATCAAAACTGCTGAAATCACCTGGAACATGGTTTCCAGATCAATGAAATACCAATAAATTCCTGCAACCAATGCAATTCCTAAAATAATGAATGTGAAATACTTACTGATATTATTGATCAGAGTGTCAAGTCCGGTTTCGTGTTTTTTGAAAGCTTCTTTGTTCCAAAGTTGCGTTAAATAACTTTGATCTACGTTTTTGATGACTTCAAGCTCCAAAGAAGAACCAATCTGTTTTCCGCCTGCAAAAATTTTATCACCCGGATTTTTAGAAATACTTACGCTTTCACCCGTAATAAAACTGTTGTCGATATTTCCTTTTCCATTAATCAAAATGGCATCAACCGGAATAATTTCGTGGTTTCTTACCAATATTCTGTCTCCAATTTTAATTTCAGAAAGTAAAATATTCTCCTGTTTTCCATGGAAATCAACTTTAGTGACGGCGATCGGATAGAATGACTTGTAGTCTCTGTCGTAGGAAAGCGAACTGTACGTTCTTTTCTGGAAAATCTTTCCTAAAAGCATAAAAAATAAAAGTCCGCACAGCGTATCGAAATATCCCGGTCCGTAATCTGTTGCGATCTCGTAAATACTACGTCCAAACAAAACGAAAATCCCCAAAACGATCGGAACGTCGATGTTAACAATTTTATTTTTTAAACCATACCAAGCAGATTTGTAATAATCTGAAGCAGAATAAAATACAACCGGAACGGAAAGTAAGAACATCAATATTCTGAATAAACCCCGGTAATGTTCCATCCAGAAATCTTCGCCGCCGATATATTCAGGAAAGGCTAAAAACATCCCGTTTCCAAAAGCAAATCCCGCAATTGCCAGTTTTACCAATAAAGACTTATCTAAATTATCTTCATTTTTATCAGCAGTTTCAAGATTGATGGCAGGCTTATAACCAAGATTCGTTAAAAATTTAGCTAAATCACTTAATTTTAATTCGTTATGATTGAATGAAACCTGTAAAGTCTTTCTTGTAAAGTTAACTTGAGAATAATGAATGTTCTTGTGCAAAGTATGAAGACTTTCCAAAAGCCAAATGCAGGAAGAACAGTGAATGACGGGAATTCTGAATGTTACTAAACTTGTATTTCCTTCAGAAAAATCTGTGATTCTGTCGAAAATTTCAGGAGTGTCTAGGTAATCAAACTGCGAAGAATTTTCATCAGGTCTTATTCCTGCATTCTTATTTAATTCATAGAAGTTGCTGAGATTGTTGATGTTTAAGATCTCATAAACAGATTTGCAGCCGGTACAGCAGAAAATTTTTTCGTCAAAAGAAATTCTTTCTTTTTCTATCCCTTGTCCGCAATGAAAACAGTTCTCGCTCACCTTCATAAATTATTGACTCACAAAATTATAACAATTTTTTTTTGTTTATCGATTTAAAATGTTCTATTTTTGTGACAAATGTCATATAAGAATGTCGCAGGAACAACAGATTGCTATTGAAGAAAGATTTGCCAGGGTTTTTAACGATAAATCCTTCAAAGAGAGGCTTTCCAATACTGATTTTGAAAGATATATTAATGCTAAAAAGAAAGTTAGTTTTCAGAAACATGATATCATTTTTGATGATGGCGAAATTCCGAAAGGAGTTTATTTTCTGGAAACAGGTGCTGCTAAATTGTCAAAATCCGGATCTTTCGGAAAAGATCAGATTTTAAGATTTATAAAAGAAGGCGATATCATTGGCTACAGAGCGTTGCTTTGTGGTGAGAATTTTCAGGCAAAAGCGGAAGCAATGACTGATATAGAATGTACTTTTCTTCCGGCAGATGTTTTTATGTATTTACTGGAAGTAGATCCTCAGCTTTCATTCATTATGCTTCAGAAAATTTCTTACGAACTGGGAGAATCTTCCAATACGATTACTTTCCTGGCTCAAAAAACAGTGCGTGAAAGATTAGCAGAAATTCTGATTCTTCTTGAGCAAAAATTGGGTACAGATCCTGAAGGTTTCATCAAAATCTCATTAACGAGAGAAGAAATTGCCAACATCATCGGTACGGCGACGGAAAGCGCAATCCGTTTGATTTCTGAATTTAAGGGAGATCAGCTCATCGAAGTAGACGGCAGAAATATCAAAATTCTCAACCACGACAAACTAATGAAACTAGGACACGTAGTTTTATAAAATCAAAATACAATGAAGTCGGCGAAAGTCGGCTTTTTTTAACTTTAAAACAATCATAAATATTATGTCTGTTCATTCTGAAATAAAGAAAGTTACCACTGAAACCTTGCGTAAAATGAAATTCGACAAGGAAAAAATCACCATGCTTACTGCTTATGATTTTACAACGGCTAAAATGGTTGATGCGGGAGGTGTAGATACAATCCTTGTTGGCGACTCTGCTGCGAATGTAATGGCGGGTTTTGAAACCACGCTTCCCATCACTTTAGATCAAATGATTTATCATACCCAAAGTGTTGTGAGAGGTACAGACAGAGCTTTGGTGATTGCAGATCTTCCTTTTGGTACATATCAGAGTAATCCGGATATCGCTTTGCAATCTGCGGTAAGAATGATGAAAGAAGGTGGAGCTCACGCTATTAAAATTGAAGGTGGAAAAGAAATTTCAAAATCAATTAAGAAAATTATCAATGCCGGAATTCCTATTATGGGACATTTGGGATTGACTCCACAGTCGATTTATCAGTTTGGAACGTATAAAGTAAGAGCTAAGGAAGAGGCCGAAGCGGAAAAATTAATCAGCGATGCAAAATTGCTTGAGGAATTGGGCTGTTTTGGTGTTGTTTTAGAAAAAATTCCTGCTGATTTGGCTAAAAGAGTGACAGAAAGTATTTCTATCCCAACCATCGGAATCGGAGCCGGAGCAAATTGTGACGGGCAGGTTTTGGTGTATCATGATATGGTGGGAATGAACAAAGGCTTTTCACCTAAGTTTTTAAGAAGATATTTAGATTTATATACAGAAATCACGGGAGCAGTTTCACAATACGTAAAAGATGTGAAAGATGCTGATTTTCCTAACCAAAATGAAAGTTACTAATGAGGAATAATTTACAGACCGCACAGGGAATCATCTCTATTTTGGCAATTATCTGTCTTGCAGCAGGATGGTTTAAACTTTTTCCGGAAAATATTAATTATTTTCTTTCGGCAAGACTGTTTTATATTTTGATAGGAATCAGCTTTATTGTTCAGGGAAGAATGTTGATGGTGACGAATCCTAAATTTATGTATCCGATGTATGCAGCGGCTGGTTTGTGTATTGTTGGTGCTTTTTTACCGGTGGACTCCAATTTAAATGTCATTAAAACAATTGGTCTTTTGGGTGGAGTGGTTATTTCTTTTATAAGCAGATCGCAGTATCGTCAATAAAATATGGAAGAACAAATCGTCTATGAAGACAACCATCTTTTAGTCATTAACAAAAAAGTGGGACAACTCGTTCAGGGAGATAAAACCGGCGATGAGTCTTTACTTGATTTAATAAAAAATTTCATTAAAAAACGAGATAATAAACCCGGGAATGTTTTTCTGGGTTTGGTTCATCGTATCGACAGACCAACTTCCGGGTTGGTGATTTATGCTAAAACTTCCAAAGCTCTTTCAAGGCTGACTCAAATGGTTAAAAACCGTGAAATTGAAAAAACGTATTGGGCAGTCGTAGCTAAAGAAATGATTCCTCAAAGTCAGAAACTGGTACATTATTTACAGAAAAACGAAAAAAATAACAAAGCAATTGTTTTCACTAAAGCTACAGACGGAGCGAAAGAAGCAATCTTGACGTATCATGTTATTAAAACTTTAGATAATTATCTTTTGCTGGAAATTGATCTGGAAACAGGAAGACATCATCAAATCAGAGCGCAGTTATCAAAAACGGGAGTTCCCATTAAAGGTGATCTTAAATATGGAGCGCCTCGCTCAAATCCTGATGGCGGAATTAATCTTCATGCAAGAAAGCTCCAGTTTATACATCCTGTTACAAAAGAAGCAGTACAAATTGTCGCTCCGGTTCCTCAAAATGATGCAATTTGGAGAGTTGTGAATAATTTTTCTAAATTGTTTCTTTTTTATATAATAGCTGTTTTTGTTATTTAATTTTTAGTTTTTATTGTGTTTCTTTTTTGTTTATTTCATGGTACGGGTTTTTAGCTGATTATTTATTAATTTTAGTATATTTGTTTCAATTATAAATTAAGATGTCTATGAAACAAATCTACAATTGTTCTTTTTTTAAAAGAAAATCATCTCAAAATTACTTAAAGAGCACGATTGCAGCTTTTACTTTATTATTTGCAGGTCAAAATATTGTAAAAGCTCAGGTAAGTACTTACAGTTTTGCGCGGTCATCGGAAACTTATACTCCGATTACAGGAACTGTTTTAGGTGCTGCAACGGCAAACACTTCTGCTGCAAGTCTTAACAGTGACGTTTTTCCTGTTTCTTTACCTTTTGGATTTAATTTTAACGGAACTTCTTACAATTCATTAAATGTTTCGACCAATGGTTTTATAACGTTTGGTTCAACAGCTCCTACCACAACGAATACTACTCCTATAAGTAGTACTGCAGCCTATGAAGGAGCAGTTTCGGTTTGGGGTAGAGATATTAGCAGTTTTTTTGATGTTGCTTCAAAATCAGGAAGTATCTCATGGCAAACAATAGGTACGGCTCCTAATCGAGAGGTTGTAATACAGTGGAGTAATTTCAGAACGAACTCTGCTACAACTGTTACATCTGTATATTCATTTTCATTCCAAATCAGATTACAGGAAACTTCAAATATCATTAAACTGATTTATGATGGTGGAAGTTATTTGGTAGGAAGTACTGCTGTTTCAGGAACGGGACAAATAGGATTGAGAGGAGCAGCAGCAACGGATTTTAACAATCGCCTTAATGCAACAACACTTGAATACATAAATTCAACTGCAGGAACTGCAAATAATAGTACACAAGCATTTAATACTTCAAATGCAATTCCGGGAATGCCTAGTTCAGGATTAACTTACACTTGGACTCCACCAACTTGCTGGGTACCATCAAACTTACTTTCTGGAACTACAACTACAACTACCGGGAATATATCTTGGTCTTCATCAAATTCAAATCCGTCTAATGGATATGATATTTATTACAGTACATCGAGTACTGCGCCGACTTCTACTACTACACCATCACAACAAAGTACAACGACATCTGCAATTTTAAGCCCTTTAACTCCATCAACAGCTTATTACGTTTGGGTAAGGTCTAATTGTGGTGCTGGAAATGTAAGCGTTTGGTCATTAGCACCAATAATCATCAGTACACAATGTCAACCTCCTGCAGTACTTTCAACAATGGGTGCCACGGTTTGCCCAAATCAACCGGCAACTTTGTCTGCAACAGCAGATACTGGAGCAACAATAAAATGGTATGATTCCAGTACCGGAGGAAATGCTGTGGGAACAGGAGCTTCATTTGTAACCCCTCCATTAACCACAACAACTCCTTACTATGTTTCAGCTTCAACAGCAGGCGCATCTTATGTAGGTAAAACTGCGATAGAGTCTAATGCAACTACTGGAGGAGGATTAGGTTCTTATCTTGAATTTACGGCCTTAAAAGATTTCACTTTAAATACAGTAGATATATTTCCATATTCGGCCACTGCAGGTACAGCAGGCACTGTTACCATTGAATTGCGTACATCTACAGGAACACCTATTACGTCTGCTACTGTAAATGTGATTGGTTATAATTCGACTGCAACATCAGTTCCTCAGACAGTTACAGTAAATTTTCCTGTCACGGGTGGTGCTTCTTACCGTTTAGCAGCGAGTGCTTGGACTGGAGTGACAAATATGTACAGAGACGCAAGTAATATTTCTTATCCTTATACAGTACCCGGTACTATGAGTATTACCGGTGCATATTTAGGCCCCACAAATATTTATTATTATTTCTTCTATAACTGGAAAATTACCTCTGGTTGTGAGTCTGCCAGAACAATGGTTACAGCCACAGTAGATTCTAATTGTCTTTCAACCGCAGAAACTGAAAGTAAAAATGCGATACAGGTTTATCCTAATCCATTTTCTGACGTTGTAAACATCAGCAGAGCAGATCTTGTGAAAACAATTAAAGTTTCTGATATTTCAGGTAAATTGATTAAAACATTTGATAAGCCTGAGTCTGTACTAAGACTAAATGATCTTTCGCAAGGAATGTATATTTTACTTCTTGAAATGAAAGATGGCTCTTTACAATCATTAAAAGTTATTAAAAAATAAATTGTAATCATTCTTAAAACAAAACCGGCTCTAGTATTTTAGAGCCGATTTATTTTTATATAAAATTTTTATTGTTGTAAAATTCCGCCGTTGTTCTCGCTTTGAGTGGTTTGCTTAACCATATTAGGATCTTCTTTTGCCAGTTTGTTTTTGGTCGGAATTTTATAATTTACCGAAACTCCGAAACTTCTGCTGTCAAATTTATTAGATGTAAATACTTTTCCACCTGAAGAATTAGCTACAATTACACTTTTGTTCTGATTAAAAATATCTCTTGCATACAGCGAAAGATTAAGACGTTCGCTCATAAACTTTTTAGAAACCGTGATGTCTAAAGCGTTATTCAGTGGTTTTTCAATTTCAAAATAATAGAAATTTCCGCCTTTTGGGATCACATTATAATTTGCCTGAAGTCTGATGTCTTTAGGAAGTAAAAATTGCCCCATCAAACTGAAAATCCAGAAACCTTTTGATTTTAGATCCGGCATTTCCTGAATTTGGTACCCTGTATAAACGTACAATAAATTCATTTTATCAGGATTCACATTAAATTTCATCAGTTCGCTGAAAGGTGTTGTGAAAAGCATAAACGGAATGGGCATCCCAAAATTGAAATTGTGTGTTCGGATACTGTTAACCTGTAACTGCTCATTTCTAATTAAATTACCTTCTCTGGAAACTTTCTGTACAATCTGATTTTTCACCCAGCTTGTATTGTAGCCAATGTATGCATAATCAAAAGCACTGATTTTAATTTCTGCATTGTCAAAAATGGTCGGCTGAAGGTTTGGGTTACCGTTTGATGTAAGTGTCTCGGTTGTAAGGGTATTATTATTAGGGTTCAAAAGAGATACACTCGGAAGACTGATTTTTTTATTATAATTTAAATTTACAAAAAGCTGCTTCATTAAATTATACTGCACACTTGCATTTGGAAATACTTTAAACTTTTTGAAAGGATTTAAATTCTTTTCATTTAAACCATTATTGACGTCATAAAATCTTGTAATTCCCGTAATATCATAGTTTTCAGCTCTCGCTCCGGCAATGAAATCAAATTTTTTCAATGTTGCCTGAAATTCTAAATACCCGGAAGTTGTTTGTCTTGTATAATCTAGATTTACCAGGTTTCCGCTTTTAGTTTCAAAATTCTGTTGATCATATAAACCTCCAAAACTCATCTTACCTTCGTCAAGGATTTTCAAAGGTTGAGAATAATCGATTCTGAAATTATATGAATTAAATAAAGATGAATTTTCTAATGATCTCTCCCCAAACTGATTAAATTCTGAGTTGTTGTTTGAATAAACCCCCTTAAAATCAAGCTTTTTATTTTTATCATCAAATTTTTTCTGATAAGTTGCGGCTACTTCCTGTCGTAAACCTTCAGTATCGCTGGTTATATGAGACCTTGTTACAGTATTTAAAAATTGATCTGCTATGATTGATGAGCCACCATTGGTGTGATTGATGTCGTAATTTAATAATAATCTGTCTTTTCCAAGTTCAAAAGTAAAGGCAGAATTCATGTAATACGTTCTTCCTAAAGAATTCGAATTATTTCTGGTTAATTGATCAAACTCAGAAAGAGATAAACTTTCACGATAATATTGTCCTAAATTTACCTGCCATCCAAACCATTTATTTCTTGAATTCAGCGCAATGGAATTATTAAATCTACTTCTGTACTTATCGTAACTTGAAAAACGGTAACCTCCGTTATAAACTGCAGTAAGATAATTTTTTGCAGATTTGCTTGTGATGATATTCAAAATAGCACCTCCGGAAGTCGCAGGAAATTCTGCTCCCGGTTGTGTAATAATTTCGATTTTTTCAACGGAATTTGCAGGCATTCCTTCCAGAAAAGCATTTAGCTCATTGCTTGAAATATTCAGAGGTCTGCCGTCCATATAAACATCAAGCGGTTTCCCTTGATACATCATTCCCACCATATCGGAAACAACTAAACCCGGAAGTTTTTTCACTCCTTCCATCAAAGAGCCGGAATTTAAGCTAGGTTGCTCAGAAAAATCAAAAATCGTACGGTCAGCTTTCTGCTCAACGGCTTTTTTAGTTTTGGTAATAACTACACCTTCGATCTGTTTTTCTTTTTCGCTGGTTTCTTTGTTGTCTTTCGTTTCCTGTGCAAATCCTAAAATTGATCCTACAATTGATAAAGTAAATAAAGTTTTCTTCATGATGTGATTAAATCTACTCAGTTAGACGACAAAAAACCTATTTTGTTACAAAATTTTACCGAGCTATGCCTTTTTCTTCAAAGTTGGTACTTTTTGTATTGATTTCTTACAGATTGCCATCTAAGTAAGTATTTTTAAAAGATCAACTCAATTTTTCTGTTTGATAATTTAGTGTCCCGTTTGTACTTCTGCTTGAGTAAGTTCTTTAATTCAATCCTGTATTTAAGCCATTTCAACATAAGTTTGAGAATTATTTTTTTGAATCTAGAGATGAAAATTCAGTGTAATCATATTCAGGTGATGACGTAAAAAGCTGTCTTAAAACTGAAGCATGACCATTTCCTACAATTACTAAGATTTTATCTTCATTATTTTTAGGTATTTCCTGAATTTTTCTAAACATTCTAAGATTTCTGTTATACCAGTACAAAGCTAGCAAGTCTGCGCCATCATGTTCTCTCAATTTGAAATCTCCTGTTAAATAGGCTCCATATTCGTATTGATGAAATTCCTTACTGTTCATGTATTTGAACATTTCAAGAAGTGATTTGAAATTTTTGGGCTCTGTATTTTTAATAAAAGTATTGTACTGTTTAGAAATAGCGTCGTCACTTAAGAAATCATAATCTTTTAGGAGATTTTTAAAATATAATGAGTCTTTTTTGCCAAATTTTTCTGTTAAATCATCTAAAACTGAATTAGCGTCGATGCTGTACAATTCATTGATCTTAAGTTCTTCGGCAACACGCATGGCAAGTTGGTAACGTTCATCTCTTTGATCTCTGTATCTACCATTTTTATATTCTTGTAATTTTTCGTTGGCTTTCCAGTCTGGCCATGCTTCAATGGCGATTTTTGTAGGCTTAAATTTTTTGATGTAATTGATTAGTTCTGTCATTTCTGCAGCTGTCTTAGGTTCTAAAACATCTATCTGGTTACTTTTTTCAGTTTTATGAGCATCCTGATTGGGATAATCAAAGTGAAATGAACCCACAACCAAAACTTTTGTTTTAGGATCAGGAAAATATTCTGAAGGTTTTTTCTGTCCGAATAAATAAGTTGATAATGCTAATAGAGTTATTAATAAGTATGGTTTCATAATAATTTGTTTTAAATATTTTTGACAAATTTATATCTCATAACAATTTGATGAAATAGAGTTTCGACCAATTGGGAAATATGTCGGTTTAAAATATTTTCATCGGAAAAAAACGGACGTTTGTAGATTTGGAAATTTTTAGATAGGTTATTATTTTTATTTTTATGCAGTCATCATCATGTTGTATGTTATTTGCTAAAAACCGATTTCCTTCTCTAGATTTTACAAAAGCGCTATAAAAGTTCAAGAAAGATTAAGCAAATTGCAGGAAACAGAATCGAAATATTTTTTGTAAAATCTTCAAGTTAATAGCATCATATATTTTAAATGTAAATAAAGTAAAAGTTCAAAATTGATCTTAATTTCTGAACATGAAATTTCGATGAGAGAAATATAGTAATCTAATCTTTTTAGAAAAACTGAAATAAAAAAAGCAACTCCAAATCGAAGTTGCTTTTTTTATATTTAAACAGAAATTTTAATTTTCCTGTTGCTTTATCAAATTCAAAGCAGAGCCTGCTTTAAACCAGTCAATCTGTTGTGCATTGTAAGTGTGATTGGCCATTACCGTATCTTTAGTCCCATCTGTATGAATGAATTCTAAAGTTAATTGTTTTCCTGGAGCAAATTGGTCTAAATCCAGGAAATTCACAACGTCATCTTCCAGAATTTTGTCATAATCAGATTCGTCAGCAAAAGTTAATCCTAACATCCCCTGTTTTTTCAGGTTGGTTTCGTGAATTCTTGCAAAAGATTTTACCAAAACTGCCTTTACACCTAAATGTCTCGGTTCCATTGCAGCATGTTCTCTGGAAGAACCTTCACCGTAATTTTGATCTCCCACAACAATCGTAGGGATTCCGGCAGCTTTATAGGCTCTTTGTACAGCAGGAACTTCACCATATTCACCGTTGAGTTCGTTTTTAACTTTATTGGTTTCCATGTTGTAAGCGTTTACTGCTCCGATCAACATATTGTTTGAAATATTATCAAGATGACCTCTGTATTTTAACCATGGTCCGGCCATCGAAATGTGATCGGTTGTACATTTTCCGAAAGCTTTAATTAAAACTCTTGCTCCGGTAATGTTTTTCCCGTCCCAGGCTGGAAATTCTTCCAGTAACTGAAGTCTGTCTGAAGTAGGGTTTACATTAACAACAACGCCTGAACCATCTTCAGATGGAGCCTGATATCCGTTGTCGTCTACAGCAAATCCTTTTGATGGAAGTTCGAAACCTTTTGGTTCGTTAAGTTTTACCTGTTCACCAGCTTCATTGGTTAAAGTGTCTGTGATCGGATTAAAATCTAATCGTCCTGAAATGGCAACCGCTGCAACCATTTCCGGTGAAGCTACAAAAGCGTGCGTATTTGGGTTTCCGTCAGCTCTTTTGGCAAAGTTCCTGTTAAAAGAATGGATAATTGAGTTTTTTTCTCCTTTTTCAGCACCTTCTCTGTCCCATTGCCCGATACAAGGTCCGCAAGCGTTGGTAAAAATTCTTGCGTTCTCAAATTTTTTGAAAGAATCTATAAATCCGTCTCTTTCTGCGGTAAATTTTACCTGTTCAGAACCGGGATTAATTCCTAAAATAGCTTTTGGTTTTACGCCTTTTGCAACAGCATCTTCCACAATCGAAGCTGCTCTGGACAAATCTTCGTAAGATGAGTTGGTACAAGAGCCGATTAGTGCCCATTCAACTTCCAGAGGCCATCCGTTGGCTTCGGCTTTAGCTTTAAATTCAGCAACCGGAGTCGCTAAATCTGGAGTGAAAGGTCCGTTTAAATGAGGAGTCAGTTCTGAAAGATTAATTTCAATAATTTGGTCAAAATACTGTTCCGGATTAGCATAAACTTCAGGATCACCTGTTAAATGTTCTGCAATAATATCGGCTGCATCCACAACATCCTGTCTTCCAGTAGAAGCCAAATATCTTCTCATGGAATCATCATACCCGAAGGTGGAAGTAGTTGCTCCGATTTCAGCTCCCATGTTACAAATCGTACCTTTTCCGGTTGCGGAAAGAGATTCTGCTCCTTCACCAAAATATTCTACAATGCACCCTGTTCCGCCTTTTACAGTAAGAATTCCTGCAACTTTTAAGATAACATCTTTTGCTGAAGTCCAGCCAGACATTTTACCCGTTAATTTGACACCTATTAATTTGGGCATTTTCAGTTCCCAGGCCATTCCAGCCATTACGTCAACGGCATCAGCTCCGCCAACTCCAATCGCTACCATTCCTAATCCTCCTGCGTTTACGGTGTGCGAGTCAGTTCCGATCATCATTCCTCCCGGGAATGCATAATTTTCCAAAACTACCTGGTGGATAATCCCGGCTCCCGGTTTCCAGAAACCAATACCATACTTATCACAAACCGAACTCAAGAAATTGAAAACTTCCGAGTTTTTATTGATTCCTTCCTGTAAATCTGCTTCGGCACCTACTCTCGCCTGAATCAGGTGGTCTGCATGAGCGGTTGAAGGAACAGCTACTTTGGCTTTTCCGGCCTGCATAAATTGTAAAAGTGCCATTTGTGCAGTGGCATCCTGCATTGCAACTCTGTCCGGGGCGAAGTCTACATAAGAGTTTCCTCTTTCATATTCGCTGGTTGCATTACCTTCCCAAAGATGGGTGTAAAGAATTTTTTCTGAAAGTGTCATAGGCTTTCCTGTAATCTGTCTTGCTGCTGCAATTCTTTCAGGATAGCGTTCGTACACTTTTTTAATCATGTTGATGTCGAAAGTCATATCTATTTTAATTTTTCTATTTTCAATGAAATTTTCACCAGTAAAATTAATATTTAATGTGAAAAATCTTCTCGATAAGTGGTATCAAATTCTATTCCTCCAATTCATTAAAAGGGATTAATGTAATGAATGACTGAGATTATTTATAACTATGAAGTTAAGAAAAATTAAAACCTTGTTCGTTGATTTATATCAAAATAATTCTGATAAGGCTTAAATGGAAATGTTCTAAACAAAAAAGATCCTAATCCGGTGGACTAGAATCTTTCAATTATTATGTAAAAAGTTTTAAGACTTAATTTTAAACTGTATTAATGACCTACAGCAACCAATTCTTTTATTGGTGGAACGAAAGAAGTCAGATCAATGCCTTCCACTGCTTCCTTATATTCTTCAATACTTGGAATTCTACCGATAATTGAAGAAAGCACAACAACCGGAGTAGATGCCAATAAAGATTCTCCTTTTTTACGTTCAGAATCTTCAACCACTCTTCCCTGGAAAAGTCGGGTAGAAGTTGCTAAAACAGTATCTCCTTTTTCTGCTTTTTCCTGGTTACCCATACAAAGGTTACAACCTGGACGCTCCAAATACATGATGTTTTCGTATTCTGTACGAGCCGCACCTTTTGGCTCATTATCGTTAAATTCGAAACCTGAATATTTTTCTAATAATTCCCAGTCACCTTCCGCTTTTAATTCATCGATGATGTTGTAAGTAGGAGCAGCAACCACTAAAGGAGCATTAAATTCTACCTTCCCATTCTTTCTTTCGATATTTCTAAGCATTTGAGAAACAATTTTCAAGTCGCCTTTGTGAACCATACAAGATCCCACGAAGCCTAAATCTACTTTTTTCTCACCTGCATAATAGGTTAAATCTCTAATCGTATCGTGCGTATATCTTTTAGAAACATCATCATTATTTACATCCGGATCGGCAATCATCGGTTCAATGATCACGTCAAGATCAACAACGACTTCTGCATAATATTTTGCATTTGAATCTGGAGTTAAAGCCGGTTTTTCACCAGATTTAATTTCAGTAATTCTCTTATTTGCTTTGTTAATTAATCCTTGAAGAACTTGATTATGGTTATCCATTCCCTTATCAATCATAATCTGGATTCTGCTTTTTGCAATTTCCAATGATTCGATTAATGTATCGTCTTCAGAAATACAGATTGAGGCTTTTGCCTTCATTTCGGCAGTCCAGTCTGTAAATGTAAATGCCTGATCTGCTGGAAGTGTTCCGATATGAACCTCGATAATTCTACCCTGGAAAACATTTTCTCCACCAAATTGCTGAAGCATCTGTAATTGAGTCGCATGAACAACATCACGGAAATCCATGTGGTGTTTCATATCACCTTTGAAAGTTACTTTCACGGATTCCGGGATTGGCATTGATGCTTCACCAGTTGCTAGAGCCAAAGCTACAGTTCCTGAATCAGCTCCGAAAGCTACCCCTTTAGACATTCTTGTGTGAGAATCTCCACCGATGATGATTGCCCATTCGTCAATCGTAATATCGTTCAGAACTTTGTGAATAACGTCAGTCATTGCATGATATTCGCCTTTCGGATCACGGGCAGTAATCAAACCGAAATCATTCATAAATTTCATCAATCTAGGAATGTTTGCCTGCGCTTTTTTATCCCAAACTGAAGCCGTATGGCAACCCGATTGGTAAGCTCCGTCTACAATTGGCGAAATTACTGTTGCAGCCATTGATTCCAATTCCTGAGCAGTCATCAAACCTGTTGTATCCTGAGAGCCAACAATGTTTACCTCAACACGAACGTCTGAACCGGCATGCAACACTTTTCCAGGAGCTAAACCGACAGCATTTTTATTAAATATTTTTTCAACAGCGGTAAGACCAACTCCTTCTTTTGTAATTTCTTTTGATGGAGCGTACACTGTAGGAATCTCAATTCCTAAAATACCTGAAGCCCAAGTCTGTAATTTTTTACCAAAAACAATTGCGTAAGATCCACCCGCTTTGATGAATTCCATTTTTTGGGGTGTGAAAGATTTAGAAATATCTTTCAGTTCCTGATCGCCGTTGTATAATTTTTTTTCTTTGATATTAATGGTAAGAACAGTTCCGGTTGCAACAGAATATTTTTCTTCAAGAATTGGTTCTCCACTTTCATTACGCACAACGTTTCCATCTGCATCCAAAACTTTAACCCAGTTTTGAAGGTCAATCCCGATTCCTCCGGTTACATCAACAGTAGTTAAGAAAATCGGTGAAATACCATTTGTTCCCGCTACAATTGGTGCAATATTTACAAACGGAATATAAGGACTTGCCTGTTTACCTGTCCAAAGTGCAACATTATTTACACCAGACATTCTGGATGAACCAACACCCATTGTTCCTTTTTCGGCGATTAACATAACACTTTTATCAGGATGTTGAGCCTGTAAAGCCTGAATCTCTTCCTGAGCTTGTGGAGATATCATACATTTTCCATGAAGTTCACGGTCTGATCTTGAGTGCGCCTGATTTCCCGGAGACAATAAATCTGTAGAAATATCACCTTCGCCGGCAATGTAGGTTACTACTTTAATTTCTTCGGCAACTTCCGGAAGTTTTGTGAAAAATTCTGCCTGTGCATAGCTTTCAATGATTTCTTTTGCAATTTCATTTCCGCTGTGGAATGCTGCTTTTAGACGGTCGGTGTCTGCTTCGTAAAGGAAAACCTGAGTTTTAAGAACATTTGCAGCTTCTTTAGCAACTGCAGGATCGTTACCTAAAGCTAAATCCAACAATACTTCGATGGAAGGACCGCCTTTCATGTGAGACAATAACTCGAAAGCAAACGCCGGAGTAATTTCTTCTAATACGGATTCTCCTAAAATGATTTCTTTTAAAAACTGAGCTTTCACACCTGCGGCAGACGTTGTACCCGGTAAAGTATTATAGATAAAGAATTTCAGAGAATCTGCTCTGTATTCGTTATTCTTATCTTTAATTTGTGTAATAATTGCGCTTAATAATTCTGCGCCATCGATTGGTTTTGGGTGAAGACCCTGGCTTTTTCTTTCTTCGATTTCTTGGATGTAATCCTGATAAATATTCATAAATAGAAGTTCTTTTTTATAAGTTTAAAGTAGATTATTGATAAGTAGACATCTGTAAAATGCAGAATCAGGCTGAATAATCTACAACATTTCTCAAAATGTGAGATAATAATCTGTCCTAATGGATAAATATTAAAAAAGGACTTTCTCTGAAAATGTAAGAATTCACTTTGCAATCAGTATCGCAGAAAATTCTTTTTCGGATAAAACGTTTATTAGATTTAAAATGACAAAAATCAAGTATAAGATCTTAAAACATTTTTAAAATTATCGTACATTTAAAAATGTTCCCAAAAATACGGAATTTTAATTTTTTTCTTATGCTAAATTATTTAGATTCTTTATAAATATGTTTTTTATATTTTCTATTTTTGGCACAAATTTACGCGAAAGATGATTTTAAGAAAATTGATGTTGAGTTTTTTGCTCTTACTTTTAAACTTTGTTTTTTCTCAGTCTAAAACTTTGAATAAGAGTTCTTTAAATAAATCAAAAATTATTTCTAAGTTAAGTACAACTAAGAAAGTTTCTCCTGGTCTTCCAATAGTTAATGAAAATATACCGTTATTGATTCCGCAAAAAAAGAACGGAAAATCTGGCTTTGTTAATCAAAAAGGAAAATTTGTTATTCTGCCGGAGTATGATTTGGTGATGTTTTTTGGTGAAGATTGCAATCTTTTAAATTCTCCTAATGAGAAAGCGAAGAAATTTGGCACGGTAGATTTTGCAACTGTTGAAAAAGGCGGAATTACTTTTAGAATCAATAAATCAGGCAAAAAAGTATATCAATACAGCAATAATGATTTAGGAAAATGTACGTATGATTTAAAAAAACCTTTATTTCATGCTTATATTCTTAACGGGAAATACGGGATTATTGAAGATTCAAAATTTAAAAATGCGTCAGATAAAAATCAATTCACTATTTATCCAAGTTATCAGTATCTCTATATTTTGGAAGGCGACGATGTGTCAAATCCTATGATTGTTGCAACCTACAACGATAAATTCGGAGTGATTGACATCAATAATAAAATAGTCATTCCATTTGAATATTCAGATATAAAAAGAAACTACAGCTGGAAATTAGGTAAAATGTTTGATGTTACCAAAGATGATAAAAATTACTACTATATCGATTCTGATAACCGTTCGTATTAGATTTAAATAAAAATTTAGAGGAAAATGTTTTCCTTAATCCAGTTTTAAATATTTTTTGTAATTTTGCCGCTGAAATTAAAGGGGTGCCCCGATTGGAGCTGAGATTATACCCAATGAACCTGGAACAGGTAATGCTGTTTAGGGAAGTTAAATGAGCAATGAGTAATAAGCAATAAGTAATCCATTAGAATTACTTATTACCAATCACTCATTACTGATATCATAATCGCCCCTTTTATTCCATTAAATTTTTAAAATTTATAAGAATGAAAGGATTATTTTTTTTAGGACTTACCGCAAGTTCTTTGAGTTTCGCACAAACTCAAAACCCGGATTCTCTGAAAGTCAGAGAAATTGAAGCTGTAAACTTCACCAAAAGACTTCCTGTCGCCAAAGAAATCATCAATGTTCAAAAAGATCTCGACAGTAGGAATCTTGGGCAGGATTTACCGATTCTTTTGAAAAATCAAACCTCAATTATCTCAACTTCTGATGCAGGAAACGGAGTCGGTTACACCGGATTTAGAATTCGTGGGGTTGCAGGAAGAGGAATTAATGTGATGATGAATGGTGTTCCGTTCAATGATTCAGAAAGTCAGGGAACTTTTTTTGTGAATGTTCCGGATTTAACGAGTTCAGCGTCGCAAATTGTCATTCAGCGTGGAGTTGGAACTTCAAATAATGGAGTTTCTGCTTTCGGAGCGAGTATCAACGTGATTTCAAAAGAGCCTGAAGACAAGTTTTATTTTAAAACAGATGACAGTTATGGTTCTTTTAATACCTACAAATATTCTGCAGAAATCGGTTCCGGAAAATTTTGGAAAGATCGTCTTTCCGTGATGGGAAGGTATTCTACTATTCATTCTGACGGATATATTGACAGAGCTGCTTCAGATTTGAATTCTTATAATTTCACAGCATTATTTGAAGAAGGAAAAACGAAACTTCGTCTGATGGCTTTTGGCGGAAAGGAAAAAACGTATCAGGCGTGGAACGGTGTTGACCGTCAAACCTGGGAAACCAATCCCAGAACCAATTTATCAGGAGCAATCTATGATGCAAACTGGGAAAATATTATAGGGTTTTATGATAACGAAACTGATAATTACAGACAAAATCACTATCAATTACTTTGGGAACAAGGCTTAAATACGAATTGGAACCTTGAAACAACGTTTCACTACACAAAAGGTCGAGGTTATTATGAAAATTACAAACAAGGCGATCCTTATGCAAGATATAATTTGCCTGATTTTAATGGAAATAAATCTTCAGACTTCATCAGAAAAAAATGGCTGAATAATGATTTCTACGGCGTGGTTTCTACTCTATACGGAAAGTTTGATAATCTTGATTTGAATTTCGGGGTTGTCGGAAACCAGTATTACGGAAGACATTACGGAAATGTAAGAGATGTTTTCTTTGCAGAAATTCCACAACATGAATATTACCGAAATCGTTCGGTGAAGAATGAAATTGCCGGTTTTGCCAAAGCTTTAATCAAAGTAAATGATTTTGAATTCTTCGGAGATTTGCAATTAAGAAATATTGATTACGATACCAAAATTTTGATGGAAGGTGATGATGAAGGTGCGAATCTGAAAAAAAACTGGTTGTTTTTCAACCCTAAAGCCGGAATCAATTATAAATTAGGCAACGGAAAAGTATTTATTTCTTACGCTCATGCGCAACGCGAGCCGAATCGTGACGATTTAATATCAAATAATGATGTGAAATCTGAAAGTCTTCACGATGTAGAAGCAGGAATCGAAAAACAGTTTGGTCCGGTAGCTTTAACTGCAAATCTATATTATATGTATTATCTGAATCAGTTGGTTTTAAACGGGCAGATCAGCAATATCGGAGAATTTATAAGAACCAATTCCGGGAAAAGTTATAGAAGAGGAATTGAAGTTGGTGCTTTGGCGAAGCTTTCAAAACAGTGGGAAATTTCCGGGAATGTAAGTTTAAGCCAAAACAGAAACCTGGATTTCAGAATTGAAAACGAGACCGGAATTAACAATCTAGGAAATACTGAAATTTCTTTCTCACCAAACGTGATTGCTAATGTAAGCCTGAAATTTAATCCTACTAAAAATTTCCACTTTGCTTTAATGAATCAATATGTTGGAAAACAGTACTTGGACAATACGGAAACACAGAGTTTATTGTTGAAAGATTATTTTCTGACAGATTTTAATGTGCAGTATGACTTTAAAATTTCTAAACACGATGTCGCTTTAAAACTTTTAGTCAATAATATTTTCGATCAGAAATATGTAAATAACGGCTATGTTTACGACGGTCCGATTTATTTTGCTCAGGCCGGAACGAATTTTATGTTCGGAATCAGCTGGAAAATTCAATAATCAAAAATACAACACCATTTCACATTATTATAGTTAGTTTCTTATTAAATTTTTTAAAGACTGTTTCGGCAGTCTTTTTTATTAGATTTAAGTTAAAGACTAAATAAAATCTGTGTAAATCTGTGTAATCTGTGGGAGATTTAATAAGAAGATTCATTTATGATTTTAACAATTTAAACTAAAAATAAATCTCTCAAAAAGTCACGAAAAAGTCATAAATTTGCGGTCAAATGAATATTTCAGCTTACATTTTAGAATACCTGAAGCAATTCGGAACCGTTGTAGTTCCGCAATTTGGCGTTTTTTCACTCGAAAATACCAAAGCAGTTATCAATTCTGAAAACGGAAGTATTCTTCCGCCTTCGAGCAAGATTGCTTTTCGCTCAGATTATCAGATTTCATCGGATGATCTGGCAAATTTTGTCAGCACCAAAAAAGGGGTTTCTAAAAATTCTGCTGAAAGCGAACTGCAGGTTCAGACCGATTTCTGGAAGAAAAAACTTCAGGCGGAACAGACTTTAGAAATACAGAATCTTGGAACTATTTTCGTTGAAGACGGAATTTTGACATTCAGAGGAAACCGTTTAGAATCAGATCATCCCGATTTTTATGGCTTGGAGGAAATTCGTTTTTCTGACATTAAAAATGATGAAAGCTCGATTCCCACTGTTAATAAAGAGAAAGATTATAAATTCAACAAATCTATTCTGTGGATTTTTCTTTTCATAATTCCTGTGTTAGGAATTCTGTATTTTGGTTACACCCAGAGAGAAATGCTTTTCGGAAAAAAGTCTTTTGATGATGTGTCGGTACAAACCAAAACCAAAAGAATTGAAAAGACTATTCCTGTAAAGATTGACTCTGCTCAAATGAGACTGAATGATTCTTTAAAGCAGGTTCAACTGAAAAAAGACTCTTTAATTCAGGATTCTATTAAAAAAACAGCCGTAAAATCTGTGAAAGTTCCGGCAACTCAAAAATCAAAACCTAAATGGCAAAAATAAAAAAAGCGTCAGAATCTCTTACAGTGATGACGAATATCGTTCTTCCGAATGATACCAACCAACTTAGAAACCTTTTCGGAGGCGAATTGTTGGCAAGAATGGATCGTTGTGCATCGATTTCAGCAACAAGACACTGCGAAAGAAGAGTGGTGACAGCTTCTGTAAATCATGTTTCTTTCGATCACCCGATTCCTGAAGGCGGAATTGTGGTAATGGAATCTAAAGTTTCGCGTGCATTTTCAACCTCAATGGAAATTTATGTTGATGTTTGGTTGGATGATCCGATTAATCATAAAAAAATTCAGACCAATAAAGGAATTTACACTTTCGTTGCAGTGGATGAATTCAACAGACCGATTCCAATTCCACAGATGGAACCCGAAACAGAAATAGAAGTAGAAAGATTTGATGCAGCATTAAGAAGAAAAGAATTATCTTTAATTCTTTCAGGAAGAATGAAGCCAACAGAATCTGTGGAATTGAAAAAGCTGTTTTCAGGCGAAATAGTTTAAACACAAATCTCACAAATATTTTCACACTAATTTCCACAAATTTTTTAATTACTGAGATATTCGTGATGTTAGATATTAATGATAATCAAAATGTTTTTAGGTTGATCCGTGATATTTGTGGAAAAAATTAGTGATATTAGTGCTTAAATAAAAAAACAATATGACAACTCATACTAATTTCCACAAAATTTTTAATTACTGAGATATTTGTGATGTTAGATATTAAAGATAATCAAAATGTTTTCAGGTTGATTTGTGATATTTGTGGAAAAAATTAGTGATATTAGTGTTTAAATAAAAACACAATATGACAACTACTATTTCAGAAAATGAAATCTCAAGAATTGTATACGAAGCAGGATATTTAGTTCACAAATCTTTAGGTCCTGGACTTTTGGAAAGTGCATACGAAGAATGCATGTTTTACCAGCTTAAAAAAGAAGGATTATTTGTTGAAAAACAAAAACCGATGTCTTTGGTTTACGATGATATTAAAATGGATGTTGGATATAGATTAGATTTACTTATTGAAAGTAAGTTTGTTTTAGAAATAAAATCTGTTGAAGCATTGAATGATATTCATTTAGCTCAAATCCTTACTTATTTACGATTAAGCAACTGTAAATTAGGAATGTTGATTAATTTCAATACACTTCATTTTAAAAATGGAGTTAAAAGAGTTATCAACGGAACATTATAAATTTGTGGCATTCGTGAAAAATATTAGTGTAATTAGTGTTTAAAAAATGAGAATCCTATTATTAGACAAAAACCATCCTCTTATTACTGAACAGCTTTTAGAAAAAAACTTTATTCTGGAAGAAGATTTTACGTCTTCTTACGATGAGGTTTGTGCTAAAATTAAAAATTATGATGGCGTCATTATCCGAAGCAGAATCCCTTTGGATGCTAATTTTTTGGAACAGGGTAAAAACTTAAAATTCATCGCAAGAGTAGGTGCGGGAATGGAGAATATTGATATTCCTGTTGCTGAAAAACTAGGAATTCAACTAATTAATTCTCCGGAAGGAAACCGTGATTCTGTGGCTGAACACGTTGTCGGAATGCTTTTGGTTTTAATGAACCGACTTTTTATCGCTTCAAATGAAGTCAAAAACGGAATCTGGCTTCGAGAAGAAAATCGTGGTGATGAGTTATTGGGAAAAACTGTAGGATTAATTGGTTACGGAAATATGGGAAAAGCAACAGCAAAAAGACTTTCAGGTTTTGGTTGTAGGGTAATTTTCCATGATATTCTTCCCAATCTTTCAGATGAGTTTGCAACACAGGTGAGCTTAGAAGAATTAAAGGAAAAAGCTGAAGTTTTAAGTCTTCACATTCCGTTGACTACGGAAACTCATTATATAATTGACGAAAAGTTTATTTCTGAAATGAAAAATGACTTCTATTTCGTTAATACCGCAAGAGGAAAAAATATTGAAACGAAATATCTGGTTGAAGCTATAAAATCCGGAAAAGTAAAAGGTGCTTGTCTTGATGTTTTGGAATTTGAAAAATCTTCTTTTGAAAATCTTGAAGCAGACAATGAAGATTTAAACTATCTTTTAAATTCAGAAAAAGCAATAGTAACGCCTCACATCGCAGGTTGGACGCATCAAAGCAAAGAGAAATTGGCACAAGTGATTGTAGATAAAATTGTGGACTCTTTTTGTTAAATCAAAAATCAAGTTACAAATTACTCTTTTAAGGTGTGAAATTTTATGTTAAATAATTCATAATTGATAATTGCCTATTCATATTTGAACTGAGTTTTATTAAATTGCCACTCATTTTTTGAACACATGAAGAAGCTAAACTTTGTACTCATTACAACCCTTTTTTTATTCCTATTTTCCTGTAAAAATAAATCCGAAAAAGATCCTGCAATAACAGAATCTACGACTAATCTCCCCAATTACGGAAATGTAGATTTAAGCAAAGTATTTGTTGGTGAAAAATTTGATCTGGTTGATAAAAAACAGGCTGTAAACTACATTGATCAGTACTACAAAAAAGTTTGGGAAAATGGTAATCTTAGCGGAAGTTTCTTGGTTGCGCAAGGAGATAATATTCTTTATGAAAATTATCGGGGTTTTGCAAGAGAAGGAAATCAGAATCCGATTGATAAAAATACGGCACTTCATGTTGCTTCAGTTTCAAAAACCATGACGGCAATGGCAATGATGAAATTAATCGAAGCCGGAAAAATAAAATTATCAGACCATTTAACGCAGTTTTTTCCAGGATTTCCTTATCCGAATGTGACGGTTCAGACTCTATTAGACCAAAGAAGCGGGCTTCCGAAATACGAATATTTTATCACAAAAATTCAACCTGCTCCTGCAGAACTTTCGAAAACTTACATCACGAATCAGGATGTTCTAAATATGCTTATTCAATACAAACCTGATTTGGCAAGAGATACTGATACCGGTTTTATGTATTGCAATACCAATTTTGCACTTTTGGCTCTGTTGATTGAAAAGGTGACAAAAACTCCTTTTCCACAAGCAATGAAAGAGATGGTTTTCACTCCTTTGAAAATGACGAATACGTACATTTTTCAGGAGAAAGATATTCCTACTGCTTCACAATCTTTTTATTACGGCGGAAACAAATTGTATCCTTTAGACCGATTGGATTTAATTTATGGAGACAAAAATGTGTATACAACGCCAAGAGATCTGCTGAATTTTTCCAAAGCAATGTTTTCTAAGGATTTCTTAAAGCCAGAATTAATGCAGATGGTTTTCACACCTTACAGTAATGAAAAATCAGGACAAAATAATTATGGGTTAGGTTTTAGAATGAAAATATTTGATAATGGTGAAAAACTGACGTACCACAACGGTTGGTGGCACGGAACAAATTCTGTGTTTGCCCATCTTTTAAAATCAAAAGTGACGATTGTTGCCATCGGAAATAAATATTCAGGGAAAGTTTACACGGCTTTAGCTTTATCAGGATTATTCGAAGATTTTCCGGCTCAGAAAGATAAGCTTCACAGCATAATGAAAGATCACCAAGACACTTTGAAAACGCAAACTGAGGTTTTTGGAGAATAATGTTTATTTTTGCTCAAATAATTTCATGAAAAGATTTCTTCTTTTATTTATCATTGGGATTCTTGTACAGTCTTGTGCGAGAGTCGGTTCGCCAATTGGAGGTGCAAAAGATACTTTGGCTCCGCAGGTTGTCGGTTCAAATATCGATACGACGAGAGTGAATGTAAGAAGAGACATCAAAGAACTTCGAATTGATTTTAACGAATATATTACGCTGAAGGATATTAATAAAAACCTTAATATTTCTCCGCCGATAAAGAACATTAAAAGAATTCTCCCTTCTAATATTGCCAATAAATTTATGGTCATTCAATGGACTGATACTTTGCAGGCAAATACAACGTATAATTTCAACTTCGGAAATGCAATTGTTGATAACAGCGAAGGAAATCCTTTGAGATATTACAATTTTGCTTTTTCAACGGGTGAAAAATTAGATGATTTATACATCAGTGGTGAAGTGACGGATGGTTTTACGATAAAAAAGAAAAACAGCTCAGACAATAAAATGGTTGTAGGTCTTTATCAGTTGAAAGACAGCATAGATTATCGTCAAAAGCCTTACTACATAACAAAAGTTGACGACGATGGTTATTACGAATTAAACTATCTCGCTCCCGGAAAATACAAGATTATTGCTTTCGATGATGATAACGAAAACTCTATTTATAATCCCGGAAAAGAAAAAATTGCTTTCAGAAAAGATACTGTAACTGTTGAGAAATCTATTTCAGGTTTAAAATTAAAGCTTTATCCCTCAAAAAAACCTTTTAAAAAACCTGAGTTTAAAGACATGGCAGGCGGTATAATGATGCTGTTTGAAGGAAATCCTGATGAAGTGAAAGTACTTCCTGTAAGCGAAAAATTAAAAGAAATAAAAGTTACTCATACTCCAAAATCAGATTCTGTGAAAATCTGGTTTGATGCCGTGAAAAGTGATTTGGGGCAAACAACCAACGAAAAACTGGAATTTAGTTATGATACAGGGAAAGTGCAGGATACCGTTTCAACATTCTATAAATATAATAAAAAGAATGTGATGAATATCAACAGTGATAACGGTGGATCTTTATTGCCGCCTAAAACTGAATTTAAAATCTTATCAAACTATATTATAGATAAAATTAGTCCCGAAAAATGGTCTCTAAAAATTGACAGTACCATCGTTCAGCCTTTTACGGCAAAAATTTCTGAGACTAATCCTTACCAAATCTTGATTCAGTCGGATTTTGTTTCCGGTAAAAAATATCAGTTGACGATTCCTAAAACCACAGTTTCTTCTTATTTTGATAAAAACACGGAGTCAAAACGTTTCGATTTTGAAGTCGACAAAATTGAAAACTACGGGCTTTTAAATATTATTCTCCAAAATGCCCCGGATAAAAAGTACTGGTTACAGCTTTTAGATTCGAGTGAAAGACCTGTGTATCAGAAATATACAAGCGGAAGTAATATAACTTTTGATGTTCTCAAACCTGGCGAATATATTCTCAGAATTTTGGTAGATAATAATGAAAACAAATATTGGGACGAAGCAGATTTCGAAAACGGAACTTTTGCAGAAGATTCTTACATTTATTATAAAACTGCTGTTATTAGACCTTTATGGACTTCAAAAGAAACCTGGGATCTGAAAGATACTAGAGTCCTTGATATAAGTAAAATGGAAACGAACAGCAGTGCACCGGATAAAAATCAATCTACTGAAAAAAGACCATCTTTAAATCCTTCCGGAAATACAACCAATCAAAATAATTCCGGAACCAGAGGAAGTGGAAGAAATCTTCAATTAACAAGATAATGCAGAAATTTAAAAAAATTGTATTTTGGTGTTTAGTTGGTTTTGCGATTATTCAGTTTATTCCTATTGATAAAGTGAATAAACCTGTAGATAAAACAAAGAATTTTGTTGATGTTAAAAATACTCCCAGAAAAGTTTCAGATTTAATTAAAAATGCTTGTTACGACTGTCATTCAGATGAAACAGTTTATCCGAAATATGCTTACATCGCACCTTTTTCTTGGTCTGTGAAAAGTCACGTCAATGACGGAAGAAAACATCTTAATTTTTCTATTTGGGAAACTTACAATAAAGATTTGAAGCAAAGTATGCTTAAAAATTCTATCCAGACAATTCAAAGTAAAGTAATGCCAATGCCGGCTTACATTATCTATCATGATCAGGCAAATCTAACTATTGATGACAGAAATGTTTTAATTAAATATTTTGAAGAAGTTTTAAATTCAAAAACTTACTAAATTTTGACAAGTAATAAAAATTCCCGCAGATGTACATAATCTGCGGGAATTTCATTTTTTAATACGATAATCAAATATTCCTGCTATAACTTTCAAAAAATATTTTCTGAGAATCAAAAGCAATATCATCTAAATTGATTTCAGAAATTTTAATCCATTGCGTTTCAGATATTTCAGATAAGGCTAAATTAGCCTCAAACTTTTCAGAAACATTGTATTCATAAAACAAATCAATTGTATTATAGTCAATCTCTTTGTATTGATAAACATTCGGAAGGCTTGTAAGATATTTTAAGTTTTTAACATCTATTTCGACTTCAAGTTCTTCAAAAAGCTCTCTTTTACAAGTGTTTTCTGCGCTTTCTTTTGGATCGACAAATCCTCCTGCCAAATCAAGTTTTCCCTTTTTAGGCTCTTGATTTCTTTTCGTTAAATAAACTTCATCACCACAACGGATGACCACTGCAACGGCCCCTGCAACATTATTATATAAATTGAAGCTGCATTTTGGGCAACTCCATTTTTTCTCTCCATCCCAATTAAGGGTTTCGTTTCCGCAATTGGGACAAAATTTTAGTATTTTCATTAAGCGATATTAGAGTTTCTCGGATGGAAATTTAAAATCACATCTCGAAGTTCTTCTGTTTTTAAATGGGTATAAATTCCGGTTGTTGTAATACTCGAATGTCCTAACATTTCCTGAATATACCGCAAATCTGCTCCGTTTTGCAGCAAATGGGTAGCAAACGAATGTCTGAAAGTGTGCGGAGAAATTTTTTTGCTTACTCCGGCTTTATCAGTAAGTTCTTTAATGATAATAAATACAATCACACGAGACATTGAAGTTCCTCTGCTGTTCAGAAAGAGGGTATCTTCATGCTTTTTATTGATTTTACATTTAGAGCGTACCTCATTGATGTATTCTTTCAAAAGTTTTGAAGTATACTGTGCTAAAGGTACAAAGCGGGTTTTATCGCCTTTTCCGGTGATTTTAATATAATTTTCTTTAAAGTTGATATTCGAAATTTTAATATCAATCAATTCAGAAACTCTCAGTCCGCAACCGTAAAGCACTTCGATAATGCAATGATTTCTCCGCCCCAGATCTGAACTGATTTCTATTGCCTGAATAATTTTTTCAATATCGGCAAGGCTTAATGTATCGGGCAGGTACAATCCCAGTTTTGGACCTTCCAATAAAGATGAAGGATTGTCTTCACGAATTTCATCTTCCAAAAGATATCTGAAAAATGCTTTAATGGAAGAAATCCATCTTGCCTGAGATCTTTCACTGAATTTCTGTTTAGATAATTTAAAAATATACTCCTGAAGATGATCGTAGGTGATTTTTTCAGGACTGGTATTTTCAAGATCGTCTACAGCATAGTCTTTTAATTTTTTGATGTCGCGAATGTATGCATCAAGTGTGTTTTCGGAAAAATTTCTTTCAAAGCGTAGAAAAATTTCAAAATCTTTAATTTTTTCATCCCAAGTCATTGTGTTGTGTTTTTTTTGTTTTTAAATATTTAATTCATTTTCTGAAACCTGTATTATTTCAACCTGGTGTTCTTTTAAAAAACCAATTCCTTCATCATCCGAATAAGCGTTAATGTAAACCAATCTTGAAATTCCGGCCTGTAAAATCAGTTTACTGCATTCTTTACAAGGCGATAAAGTGAGATACAATGTAGCACCTCGGGCAGATTGTGTAGAGCCTGCCAATTTCAAAATTGCATTTGCTTCTGCATGTAAAACGTACCAGTGGGTTTTGCCGGTTTCGTCTTCACAGCAGTTTTCAGATCCTGATGGAGTACCGTTGTAACCATCTGAAATAATCATCCTATCTTTTACGATAAGAGCTCCTACCTGTTTTCTTTTGCAGTAGGAAAGTTTTGCCCATTCCTGAGCCATTTTTAGATAAGCTTTGTCAAACTTACTGTACATCTGCATCGGTTTTCGAAATAATTTGTGAATGATCTATTAGAAATTTGGCTTTCTTTTCTCCATGAAAGCGGTCACTCCTTCTTTTTTGTCATCAAGTTCAAAAAGTTCTCCGAAAAATTTAATCTCAGTTTCAAAACCTTTATCTGTATCCGACAGGTTGGTTGCTTTAATAGCTTTTGAAATTGCCATTGGAGAATTGTGAGCTATTAGCCTTGCCAATTCTTCAGTTTTTGAAAGAAGTTCATCAATAGGAAAAACTTCATTTACCAAACCAATTTCTTTTGCTTTTTGTGCAGGAATCATCTTTGCAGAGAAAATCATCTCATTCGCAATCCCTTTTCCTACTAATTTTGGAAGTCTTTGGGTTCCTCCATACCCCGGAATAAGACCTAATGTTACTTCTGGAAGACCAAGTTTAGCATTTTCTGAAGCATATCTAATGTGACATGCCATTGCTAATTCTAAACCACCCCCTAAAGCGAAACCATTAATTGCAGCAATAACGGGTTTAGACATGTTTTCGATCTTGTCAAAAAGTATATTTTGTCCGTTTCTTGCTAACTCTTCTGCTTTTTCCTGATTAAAGTTACTAAATTCTTTTATATCTGCACCCGCTACGAAAGATTTTTCTCTGCTTCCTGTCAAAATAATTACTCTTATTTCATTATCAGACTGTAAATCATCCAGCGCAGAACTGATTTCTTGTATCGTTTGTGCATTTAAAGCATTCAAACTTTCAGGCCTGTTGATTGTAAGTACAGCAGTTTTATCTTCCTTTTGTAGCAGTATATTTTCGTAAGTCATTATCTTCTTAATCTTTAAGAACTTGCAAATTAAAAATTTTTTACAAATAAAAGGGAAAAAAATATTTTTTTCCCTTTTTAAATGTTTATTATTTAATAGTTTATTTCGAATGATTCATCATATTCATATCAAGATTGACATTCAAACCTGATGCTACTTTCATGCCAAGTTCAATATTGGCTCTGAAAAAATGGCATAATTGGCGGTTGATAATCTCATCTTTTTTAGGACCGTCAATTCCGCTCATACTCCCTACAATATTATTAATAAGATGTTCTCTGTCTTCCTGGTTCAGCGCTTTTGTATATAAAAGCCCGGGTTGAGTGTAATGATCATCGTCATTTTCATTTCTGTTGAAATTTGCAACGTGATTACTGTCTAATTCGTACTCGAAATTTTTATATGAAGAATCGGGTACAATATCATCAAAACTATTTGGGTGATAATTGGGTTTATCCTGATATTCACCAGAATCTGCCATAAAACCGTCTCTCTGATAATTGTTTACAGCAAACGGGCATCTGTTTACTTCAAGTTGATGGGCATTCACGCCAACTCTGTATCGATGTGCATCCGGATAAGAAAATAATCTTCCCTGAAGCATTTTATCTGGTGAAAAGCTAATTCCATTAACTAAATTACTTGGGGAGAAAGTCGATTGTTCTACGTGAGCAAAATAATTGACAGGAACTTCATTCAGTTCCATTTCTCCGACTTCAATTAAAGGGAAATCTCCTTGAAACCAAACTTTAGTGATGTCAAAAGGATTCCATCTGAATTCTTTCGCCTGTTCCTCGGTCATTACCTGAATGTAAACCTTCCATTTCGGAAAATCACCACTTTCGATTGCATTACAAAGATCTTCCTGCGCAAAATCAGGATTTTCACCTGCCATTTTTACCGCTTCATCATCAGTGAAATTCTTGATTCCCTGTTGTGTTTTAAAATGAAATTTCACCCATACTCTTTCATTCTTATCATTGATCATCGAAAAAGTGTGAGAGCCAAATCCGTGCATGTGTCTGTAACCGTAAGGAGTTCCACGATCAGACATCAATATCAGAACCTGATGAAGAGATTCTGGATTTAAACTCCAAAAATCCCACATCATGGTTGCACTTTTAAGATTGGTTTTCGGAACTCTTTTCTGAGTGTGAATAAAATCCGGGAATTTCTTAGCATCTTTAATAAAGAAAACCGGAGTGTTATTTCCTACCAAATCCCAATTTCCATCTTCCGTGTAGAATTTTAAAGCAAAACCTCTGGGATCTCTTGCTGTATCTGCACTTCCTTTTTCTCCGCCAACTGTAGAAAATCTTGCAAACATTCTGCAAGAATTTCCAACTTTTGAAAATATTTTTGCTTTTGTGTATTGTGAAATATCGTGTGTCACGGTAAAAGTTCCGTATGCGCCTGTTCCTTTGGCATGCACAATTCTTTCCGGAATTCTCTCTCTTACGAAATGAGCCAGGTTTTCCTGCAAAATAAAATCCTGCAATAAAACCGGACCGCGGGATCCGACCGTTTGAGAATCCTGATGTTCGTAATAAGGAGCTCCACTACCTGTTGTTAATTTTTTAGAATCCATATAGTTATAATTTGAGATTTATATCCGTTTTCCAATATCAAATTTATGCCAATTTTTAATTGCTTCTGCCAAAAACATCATATCTTTGTCATAGATAATATTAATCAAATGAACATTCAGCAATTGGAATATCTTATCGCCGTAGATAAGTACAAACATTTTGGTAAAGCAGCGCAGGCGTGTTTTATAACTCAACCTACATTGAGTGCAATGATACAGAAGTTTGAAGACGAGCTGGATGTGAAGGTTTTTGACAGAACAACTCACCCAATAAGAACAACTGATGTTGGTTTACAAATTATCGATCAGGCAAAAGTAATTATTGAAGCGGTAAATGAGCTTAAAAATAAAGCCAATTTGCTGAATAATATTTTGGGAGGAACAATTAATCTGGGAATTATCCCAACGGTTTCTTCATTTATTCTGCCAACAGAAATTTTCCATTTCCTGCAGGATAATCCTAAAATTCAGATGAATGTAAAGGAGATGACGACAGATAATATTATTAAAGCTCTGAAAGCTGGAGAACTGGATGCGGGAATTATTTCTACACCTTATGACAATGCCAACGAATTTTATCAGGACTTTTTATTCAATGAAGAATTGATGATTTACAGTTCTGATACGGAAGCTAATAAGAAAAACACGTTTATTGTTCCTGAAGAATTAAATGTTGAAAAAGTATGGCTTTTGGAAGAAGGTAACTGTTTGAGAAATCAGTTTGAAAATATCTGCCATTTAAAAGAAAATACTTTGAAACCTAAAAATTTAGATTTCTTAGCTTCAAATATTCAGACTTTGGTTCACATGGTTGACAAAGTTGGCGGAATCAGTATTTTACCTGAGTTAGCTTTAAATCAACTTTCAGAAGAGCAAAAAAGCAAGGTTTACAGATTCAAAAAGCCTTTCCCATACAGGGAAATCAGCATTATTTATTACAAGCCGACATTTAAGCAGAAGATTATTGACGAATTGGGCTCTTTTATAAAATCTTCTTTAAATACTAAACTAAATTATAATAGTGCTCCCAAAGATTACGTAAGTATTAAGCCTCAGTAAACTGGCTGGAATTTAATACTTACATAAATCATTAATTTCAAGAAAATTAGAATAAACAATGAAAAGTTTTGAGTATTAAAAAATAGTACTTAAATTTGCAGACGTTTATGAACGAGGAAAAATTTGACCTGATTGCAACCTCTCTAAAAAAATGCTAAAACAGTAATTCTTTTTAGCTTTTTCGGGCAATTACCATTTTTTTCTTCATATTTTTAATTTAAAAATACAAAGAATTATATGTCTTATTTATTTACATCTGAATCTGTTTCAGAAGGACATCCGGATAAAATCGCAGATCAGATTTCCGACGCACTGATCGATAACTTTTTAGCATACGATAAAACTTCAAAAGTAGCTTGTGAAACTTTGGTGACTACAGGACAGGTTGTTTTGGCAGGAGAGGTAAAATCTGATGCTTATTTAGATGTTCAGACAATTGCAAGAGAAGTAATCAACGGAATTGGCTATACGAAAGGTGAATATATGTTCAACGGAGATTCTTGCGGGGTTATTTCTGCAATCCACGAACAGTCACCTGATATTAATCAAGGTGTCGACAGAGTAACTGCTGACGAAACTTTCGAAACAAAAGCAAACGCTCAAGGTGCAGGAGATCAGGGGATGATGTTTGGTTATGCTACCAACGAAACGGCAAATTATATGCCTTTGGCTTTGGATTTGGCGCATACTATTCTTAAAGAACTTTCTGCTATCAGAAGAGAAGATTCTGAAATAAAATATCTTCGTCCTGATGCAAAATCTCAGGTTACCATTGAATATTCTGATGATCACAAGCCGGTAAGAATAGATTCTATCGTAGTTTCTACTCAGCATGACGATTTCGCAGCTGAAGAAGAAATGCTTAACAAAATCAGAGAAGACATTAAAAATATTTTGATTCCCAGAGTAGTTGCTTTGCAGACTGAAGAAATCAAAGCTTTATTTAATGATCAGATCAAATATCACATCAATCCAACCGGAAAATTCGTAATTGGTGGTCCCCACGGAGATACAGGTCTTACAGGAAGAAAAATCATTGTTGATACTTACGGTGGAAAAGGAGCTCACGGTGGTGGTGCTTTCTCCGGAAAAGACCCTTCAAAAGTAGACAGAAGTGCTGCGTATGCGACAAGACACATTGCTAAAAACTTAGTTGCGGCTGATCTTGCAGATGAGGTTTTGGTACAGGTTTCTTACGCAATTGGTGTTGCCGAACCTTGTGGTTTGTACATCAATACGTACGGAACTTCTAAAGTTGCTTTGAATGACGGTGAGATTGCTAAAAAAGTATCTGCAATTTTCGATTTAAGACCTTACGCAATCGAGCAGAATTTAAAATTAAGAAATCCTATTTATCAGGAAACAGCTTCTTACGGTCACATGGGAAGAGAGCATTTTGTAGCTGATAAAACCTTTAATAAAGGCCATAAAAATGAGCTGACTTTGGAGGGTCTGGAATTCTTCACTTGGGAAAAATTAGACAAAGTAGAAGAAATTAAATCCGCTTTCGGAATTTAATTCTGCTTTTCGGTATAGAAACTGCTTTAACATGAAAATGCTAAAGCAGTTTTTTTTATTTTTACATCCTAAATATTTTATAATGAATATGCGATCTGCAATCACCATACTTTTTCTCTTTTTTATTGGAACTTTTGTAAAAGCTCAATATACCGTTCATAAATTAATTAATGTAGGTTATGTTTATCAAAATCAAAGCTTTGGAGAAGTGGGAGGAAAGTTACTGTTTCTAAAAAATGATGACGTTATTTATAGATTGGGAGCTTCTGCTTTGATGGGTTCTGCAAATTCTGAATTTGCGATTATGCCTAAATTACAAGGTGATATTTTATTGAATTTTGAAAGAAATGTAGATTTTTATCATTCTTATTATTTTCTTGCCGGTGCAGAAGCTACTAATAAATATATTGCTCCAAAAATTGGCGTTACTCTTTTCGGAATTTTAGATTTGACGGGAGGTTATGCTTTTCCTGTGGGAAATTCAGGTTTAAACGGGAAAGAATTAAAAGGAGTAAATGTTAATTTCACACTAAATATTCCTACATCTTTCTTACATGATATGTTAAAGTAGATTTTTTTAAATAATTCTTTAGAATATTTAATAATTACTTAACAGTTATTAAAATTTTATTTATATTTACAGCATAATTTAATGCTTATAGATAAGACTTTACTCTAATACCGATTGCGGCAAACTAAAAATATACTTGATCCTAGTCAAGAAAAACGTTTGTCGGCGGATAAAAATGAGGAAAGTTATGAAATCAACAGATAGCCTATTAATTTCTCTGTACCAGAAAGGAGACGAAGAAGCATTATCAACATTAATCCATCGCCATCAAAGAGATCTATTCACATTTATTTTGTATAAAATAAATGATCAGGATCTTGCAAATGATGTTTTCCAGGATACATTCATCAAAATCATTGTCATGCTTAAAGAAGGGCGCTACAATGAGGAAGGAAAGTTTATTCTCTGGGCAAAAAGAATTGCTCAGAATCTTATCATAGACCATTTTCGTGCCAAAGCAAAAAATGTAAAAGTTTCTGAAACAACTTTTGATAACGATGAATTCTCAATTTTTGATTTAATAAGAGAGCCTTCGGAAAATATTGAAGATCAATTGGTAAGTTTACAGATTCAGGAAGATCTACTGAAAATGTTACAGTTCCTTCCTGAGAATCAACAAGAGGTGATAAAACTCAGGTTTTTTGACGGGTTGAGTTTTAAAGAAATCGCAGAACATACTGATATGAGTATTAATACGACTTTGGGACGTGTGAGATATGCGCTGATCAATCTGAGAAAAATCATGGAAGAGAATAATATTATTTTAACGAGATAATATTTCACAATGTTTCACGTTTTAAAGAAAAAAGAAATTTTCGCCTATGAAAAAAATCGACTCTTTAAAATCGAAAAGTTTGAAACCCAAAAAACAAACCATTGATTTTTTGCTTAGTTTCTCAAAAAATCTTGATGTGGTAAAGATTAAAAACAATCATTATCATCTTTCAAAAAATTAAAAATCATTATTTTTGTGCTGTATGAAAATTCAGCACATTTTTTTTGACCTCGACAATACACTTTGGGATCACCGAAGAAACGCCTATCTGACGATAAAAGATCTTTTCGAAAAAGAAGAAATTACTTTAAAATACAATATTGATTTTGAAGAATTTCATTCCGTTTATCACGAAATTAACGAAAGACTTTGGGAGCAAATAAGAGATGGCGAGATCGATAAAGGTTATCTCAGAATACACCGTTTTTATGATACTTTCAGCCGTTTCGGAATTGATAACCTGGAATTATCAATGTATTTTGAAGAACATTTTTTAGACAAAATTCTTAATTACAATCATCTTGTTGAAGGAGCAGAGTATATATTAGATTATTTAAAGGGTAAAAATTATACGCTTCACATTATTTCCAACGGTTTTCAGGAAGTGACTGAAAGAAAATGTATTCTTTCTAAAATTGATCATTATTTTAAAACCATCACAAGTGCAGATTCTGTTGGTGTAAGAAAACCAAATCCTGCTATTTTTGAATATTCCTTAAACCTCGCTAAAGCAAAAAAGGAAGAAAGTATATTGATTGGCGACGATTGGATTGCCGATATTATCGGATCTCAACAATTTGGAATAGACTGTATATTCTTTGATATTTTAAATGAAAATAAAGAAGTAGAAAATTTAAAAGTGATAAAACATCTTTTTCAAATAAAGAATTATCTTTAAATAGAATGTATTTTTTTAAATTTCTTACATTAAAATTTGAGATAGTTTTTTGAAATTTCAAAAAAAAGTTTATTTTTGAAAAAATTCAATAACCTATGTTTTTCTTATTCGGAACCGGAAAATCTACACTTAAAAATCAATATCCTCTTACCAATTGTGAATGTCCTATTTGCCATCAAACGAATACGATGGTTGCAGGAACGGTTGCGAAATATGCACATTTCTTTTTCATTCCTGTAATTCCTACTTCGAAAAAGAATATTGCGGTCTGCACAAACTGCAACTCCAATTTTGTGCTGGAAAATAAACAGTTTACTCCTCAAATGGAACAGAGTTTTGATTCTCAACAGAGAGTAAATCCGAATCCGAGACCAATATGGCATGGCTGCGGCTGCTTTATTATTTTTTTGGGAATTATCTTTCTTCTGGGAACTGCTGTTGTGGGATGGTTTAGATCTAAGGATGAGCCTGAAAAACCTGAAGATAAAAGGAAAGTTTTGCTAAAATCAGATTTGAGCAAAGCAACAAGAAAACCTGAAATGAAAATAGATAGTACATCTTTTTATTTAAAAGAGTGTATGGATATGCTTTTGGGGGATACTGTAAATCAGGATGAAATAGAATATTTTTCCAAATCAAACGGAAATAAGCTTCTCGTTCTTGTAGATATTGATGATATGAAGAAAATTGAATCTTCGTCCCGTTATCATATTATTGAATATGTAAAAGAATGCCTGAAAATGCATGAGGGATATGCTGATAAAGAATTTTATATCGGTATAGACGGTAGATGGAATATGATTTTGGTTTCCACACCAAATGGTTCTGATACTTCCGGAAAACATGCTGATGAAGAACTGCTTTATCCTTTTTATAATAAGACTGAAAATGTAATACAGGAAGTTGAAATAAAAATAAAAAAAGACGCTGATAGCGCCAAGGATAAATAGAAACGTTTGATAACTTACTTATGTGAAAATGACGAAATATTTTAATAACTAATATGATGTTCTTGAAAAACAATAGCCATTCAATCTGAATGGCTATTGTTTTTCGCAAAAAATTCAAGAACTAAATTCCCAAACTTTCTCTTACTCTTTTAATCGTTTCCGTTGCAACAACTCTCGTTTTAGCTGCTCCTTCCTGAAGTTTTGTTTCCAGTTCATCAAGATTATTCATGTAATAAGAAAATAATTCTCTTTCCTTTTCAAATCTTGTCAAAATTAAATCTAAAAGCTCTTTTTTAGCATGACCATAACCGAAATTTCCTGCTAAATATTTTGCTCTCAACGCTTCGGTTTGTTCAGGAGTTGCAATCAATTCATAAATTGCAAATGTCTTATCTGTTGATGGATCTTTTGGCTCTTCTAAAGTTTTAGAATCACTTTCGATGCTCATTACCTGCTTTTTTAATTCTTTTTCAGGTAAGAAAATATTAATGATATTTCCTCGTGATTTAGACATTTTGTGTCCGTCAACTCCGGGAACGTATTTGGTGTCTTCCTGCAATTCAGCTTGAGGTAAAACTAAAACTTCACCCATCTGGTTATTAAATCTTGAAGCAACATCACGGGCAATTTCCAAATGCTGAAGCTGATCTTTTCCTACAGGAACAATTTCTGCGCTGTATAATAAAATATCTGCCGCCATCAAAATCGGATAGGTAAACAAACCTGCATTTACATCCTGTAAGCGGTCTGCTTTATCTTTAAATGAATGCGCCAAAGTCAATCTCTGATAAGGAAAAAAACATGATAAATGCCAAGAAAGTTCACAGGTTTCAGGGATGTCGCTCTGTCTGTAAAAGAATGTTTTTTCGGTATCTAATCCACAAGCAAGCCAAGCCGCAGCAATCTCGTAGGTGTTGTTTTTAAGTTCTTTTGCATCTTTTATCTGCGTCAACGAATGAAGATTCGCAATAAATAAAAACGATTCGTTTCCTGACTGCTTAGAAAGCTCTATCGCAGGAATAATTGCACCCAAAAGGTTACCAAGGTGCGGTGTTCCGGTGGCTTGTATGCCGGTAAGAATTCTTGACATTTTTTTAAAAATTATTTATAAAATTATTGAAATGCAAATTTAAGTATTTCTCCCACAGATTGCACTGATTTGCACAGATGATTGTGGAAATTTACAGCGGTAATTATAGTTCACGCAGATTTTTCCGATTGAGCAGATTCTATTATTACTGGAAACTGTAAGATGAGATCTGTGGAAATCTGTGTCATCTGTGGGAAAGAGAATTATGGTATCATAATCTTTTCCCCGCCAAACTTCGGCTCTACTCCAAAAATAAAATCCCAGAAGACTTTTGCTCTTGCCAGTTTTTCTCTTGCATTGGTTTTTAAACCTGCATATTTGTTGACATCTGCTGCGTTGTAACCCCAAGCTTCAATTCCGTTTTTTCTTGCAAGATAAACCGCTCTTTCATTGTGAAATCTTTGCGAAATAATGATGTATGAATTTTGTCCGAAAATTTCCTTAGCTCTTAAAACAGAATCCAAAGTTCGGAAACCTGCAAAATCCTCAAAAATTTTATCGGCTGGAACTCCGGCTTTAATGAGTTCGTTTTTCATTTCCTCAGGCTCGTTGTAGTCTTTTTTAGAGTTATCTCCGCTTACAATGATATTTTGAATTTTTCCTGATTTGAATAATTCTACAGCAGCTTCAATTCGGTTGAAGAAATAGGCATTTGGATTACCGTCGGATAAAGTTTTACTTGTTCCTAAAAGAAGTCCGGTTTTTTCATCAGGTAATCTGGGAATACTGTAAGAGACGTAATCTTCCGTCTGATTATTAATCGTAAAGTTTGACCAGATAATAAAAATAATTCCTGCCACGAAAAGTAACAGGAAAATTTTGATTGTATTTTTTATAAATTTTCTCATACATTTATACCTTGAAGTTTTTATAAAAGTATGAAATCCCTATGAGTTGGCAACACAAAAACCGATAAAAATTATGGGATTAAATATGTCCTTAAAAGATAATAAAAATCTACGTATTAAATATTTTAAAATTCAAGTCCGTTCGGAAAAGCTTTTTTTCTGAAAATTAAAAGTAGTGCAGCTCCGACTGTGATGGCTGAATCGGCAACATTAAAAATATATTTAAAAAATTCTATATGTTTTCCGCCAATCAAAGGCCAGCTTTCAGGAACATACCAATCTACCAAAGGAAAATGAAGCATATCAACCACGCATCCTTTCATAAAAGTAGAGTAACCGTCACCGAAAGAAACCAGTTTAGAAACTCCGCCGTAACCAATCCATTGATTAACGCTTTCGTCATAGACCATTCCGCTGTCGAAAATTAATCCGTAAAACATTCCGTCAATTAAATTTCCGATAGCTCCTGCAAAAATAATAGACATTGGAATAATCAGATAATTAGATTCACCTCTTTTAAGCCATTTATTAAACAAGTAAATCATTCCTCCAATCAGGAAAATACGAACGATCACCAGAAAATATTTACCAAGCAATCCCCCGAAATGAAAACCATACGCCATCCCAGGATTTTCAACAAATGTCAATTTAAATCCCGGAAAAACTGGAATACTGTCATTAAGATTGAAATTCGTTTTAATATAAATTTTTGATGCCTGATCGATCAACAAAATAAGAAAAGTGATAATTGCAATCTTCTTCATTACAAATTCGGCTTTGGTTTATCTTTGAAATTTCTTGCAGGTTTTTCTTTATTTGCAGGAGTTCTAGGCTCGAAATTTTGGGTTTTTGCGCCTCTCGTGTGAAATTTTTCGTAACGAATTCCCATGTCTTTCATTACGCTTTTCAGCGCATTCAGCTCCATTTGGTTTTTTGGGTGTACAATTAATGCTTCCATTATAGTTGGTTTGTAATCGAAGTTTAAATCTAAATACAGCTTTAACAACGATTTATTTAAAATTAATGCCTAGAAAGTTCGTCGAGTCTTTTTCTGTCTTTTGCAGACAAATCGTTGATTCCGTTTTTGCCCATTTTACTCAGAAGATGGTCGATTTCCTTTTCTCTTTCTCTTTTCTCTGAATTAAATTTATCGTCAATGGTGTAATTTTTTTCTTTTTCAGGGAAAAATCTCTGCTTTATTTTTTCTCTGTTGAAAAACCATAAAACAGCAATTACAATCACGGCTAAAATTAAAAATTCAGTCATAGATATAATTAAAAATTAGGTTTATAAAATGTCGTAAAACAAATTATAAACCCAATTAATTATTTACAAAAATAATATAAAAAATAATTATCTCTGCATATTTTTAGCTTCAATGCTCAAAGTAGCATGCGGAACCGCCAAAAGTCTTTCTTTCGGGATCAGTTTTCCTGTTACTCTGCACACGCCGTATGTTTTGTTTTCAATTCTGATTAAAGCATTTTTCAGGTCACGTACAAATTTTTCCTGTCTTCCTGCAAGAATAGAATTCTGCTCTTTGCTCAATGTTTCTGCTCCTTCTTCAAAGGCTTTGAAAGTCGGTGAAGTATCATCCGTACCGTTATTCTGATCGTTAATAAAACTTTCTCTTATCAACTGAAGATCTCTTTCAGCTTTATCTATTTTTTCTCTGATTATCTTTTTAAATTCTTGTAAATCAGAGTCGTTATATCTTACTCTTTCGTCTTGCATGTTTTTTTTCTTTTAATAAAATTATGAATTGGAATTTGAAAAAACAATACCTTTATATTAATTTTTTTCAATATTCACTTTAAAATTTAGCTCATCAATGTCGATTTCGTTAAAATTTGATAGTGAAGATACAATTTCTATTTTGTTTGACAAGACTTCAGATGAAATATATTCCTCATTTTGTTTGATCTGCTCCAAAAATGGTGAATTTTCTTCCAAAAAGATATTAATTCTGTCTGTTAATTCAAAATCTTTATCTTTTCTGATGTTCTGAATTCTGTTAATAAATTCTCTTGCGATCCCCTCAGATTTCAACTCTTCTGTCAGTGTCAAATCTAATGCCACAGTTGTTTTTCCGTCTGAAGTCACTGTCCAGCCCGGAATATCTTTTGTGGAAATTTCTACATCGTTCACAGTAATTTCATATCCCTGAATTTCGATGCTTCCGTTTTTCTCTAAAGAAGAAATCTGTTCTGCTGAAAAATTAGTAATTTCATTACCAACCACTTTCATATCTTTTCCAAGTCTCGAACCTAAAGTTTTAAAGTTAGGCTTGATCTGTTTTATAATTAAATGAGAAGCTTCTTCAGCATTAATCAATTGCAATTCCTTAACATTAACTTCTTGTTTAATTAATTCTGCAACGGCTAAAATCTGCTCTTCAGTTTTGTCATCCAGCACAGGAATCAAGACTTTTTGTAACGGTTGACGCACTTTTATATTTTCTTTCTTTCTCAGAGAGAAAACCATACTTGTAATATTTTGCGCCAAATGTGTTTTTTCAACCAGATCCTGATCGATTAAATTTTCGTCAGCAACCGGAAAATCCGTTAAATGTACCGATTCATTGCTGTCTTTTCCTGTCACTTTGTTTAAATCCTGATACAACTGATCCATAAAGAACGGTGCAATTGGTGCAGATAATTTTGCAACAGTTTCCAGACAGGTATATAAAGTTTGATAAGCAGAGATTTTGTCATCAGAATAATCTCCTTTCCAGAAACGTCTTCTGCACAATCTTACGTACCAGTTACTCAAATTATCATTCACAAAAGTGCTGATTGCTCTTGCAACTCTTGTAGGTTCATAATCTTCGTAAAATGCTTTTACTTCTTTAATTAAAAGATTTAATTCAGATAAAATCCATCGATCGATTTCAGGTCTGTTTTCAACATCTTTTTCAGAATATTTAAATCCGTCAACATTCGCATATAAAGTGAAGAAAGAATACGTGTTGTAAAGTGTTCCGAAGAATTTTCTTCTTACTTCATCAATTCCGTCTTTGTCGAATTTTAAGTTTTCCCAAGGATTTGCATTGGAAATCATGTACCAACGCGTTGCATCCGGCCCGTAATCTGCAAGTGTTTCAAATGGATCAACTGCATTACCTTTCGATTTCGACATTTTCAGACCGTTTTTGTCTAAAACAAGTCCGTTACTCATCACATTTTTATAAGCAACTGAGTCAAAAACTGCTGTTCCGATCGCATGAAGCGTGTAAAACCAACCACGAGTCTGGTCAACTCCTTCAGCGATGAAATCTGCCGGGAAAGCTTTATGCGTATCAATTAATTCTTTATTTTCAAAAGGATAATGCAACTGCGCATAAGGCATCGAGCCAGAATCAAACCAAACGTCGATTAGGTCACTTTCGCGGTTCATCGCCTGTCCTGAATCTGAAACCAAAACGATTTTATCAACAATATTTTTATGTAAATCTACCAAAGAGTAGTTTTCTTCAGACATATTTCCAATCTCAAAACCTTTGAAAGGATTGTCTTTCATCAAACCAGCTTTGATAGATTTCTCGATTTCATTATATAATTCTTCTACGGAACCGATAATTTTTTCTTCTTTTAAATCTTCTGTTCTCCAGATTGGTAAAGGGATTCCCCAATATCTTGAGCGGGAAAGATTCCAGTCGTTTACATTTTCAATCCAGTTGGCAAAACGGCCTTCACCAGTAGATTTTGGTTTCCAGTTGATTTCTTTGTTCAGTTGAACCAATCTGTCTTTCACGGCGGTCATTTTCACAAACCAGGAATCCAATGGGTAATATAAAACAGGTTTATCAGTTCTCCAGCAATGAGGATAGCTGTGAACGTATTTCTCTACTTTGAAAGCTTTGTTTTCTGTTTTCAATAAAATTGCCAATTCTACATCCCAGGATTTTTCCGGTGCAGTTCCTTCGTCGTAATATTCGTTTTTAATATATTTTCCTGAGAATAATTCCGGAACATTTTCGCCTTTGATGAATTTACCCTGTAAATCTACCAACGGAACCAAGTTATCGTTCTCGTCTTTGATCAACATGGGCGGAATTCCATTTTCTTTTGCAACTCTTGCATCATCTGCACCAAAAGTAGGCGCAATGTGAACGATACCTGTACCGTCTTCTGTCGTAACAAAATCTCCGACGATAACTCTAAATGCTTTCTCGGCGTTTTCATTTGGAGTAAACCAAGGGATTAGCTGCTCGTACTGGGTTCCGGCTAATTGATCTCCGGTAAATTCTTTTACAATTTTAAAAGGAATTGTTTTGCTGTCTGAAGTGTAGTTGGCTAAATCTTTATCCGTTCCTTCCACATATTTTTTACCAAAATTTTTCTCCAATAAAACTCTCGCCAAAACTACAGTTATTGGCTCAAAAGTATATTGATTGAAAGTTTTCACTACATAATATTCAATATCTCTTCCCACCGCTAAAGCTGTGTTTGAAGGCAAAGTCCATGGCGTTGTCGTCCACGCTAAAATACTCACATCACCGTCAACATCGTTGAATAATTCTGAAGAATTTTTTTTAACTTTAAACTGAGCAACAATCGTAGTATCGGTCACATCATGATACGTTCCGGGCATATTTAATTCCGCAGAAGAAAGTCCGGTTCCCGCTTTTGGCGAATAAGGCTGAATGGTGTACCCTTTGTACAACAATTCTTTGCTGTATAACTGCTTTAGCAACCACCAAACCGTTTCCATGTATTTTGATTTGTACGTGATGTACGGATCTTCCAAATCTACCCAATATCCGATTTTTTCGGTGAGATGATTCCACACATCGGTATAACGCATTACTGCTTCACGACACGCTTTGTTGTAATCTTCAATCGAAATTTTTTTGCCAATATCTTCTTTAGTAATTCCGAGTTCTTTTTCTACTCCAAGTTCTACAGGAAGTCCGTGTGTGTCCCAACCTGCTTTACGGAAAACCTGTTTTCCGTTTTGCGTTTGGTAACGGCAGAAAATATCTTTCAACGCTCTCGCCATAACATGGTGAATTCCGGGCATTCCGTTTGCTGAAGGCGGACCTTCGTAAAATACAAACTCAGGTTTTCCCTCACGTGTTTCCACGCTTTTTGCGAAAGTATTGTTTACTTTCCAGAATTCCGAAACATTTTCGGCGATGTTGATAAGATTAAGGTTTTTATATTCTTTAAATTGGCTCATTATAATTTCTCAATTTCGTTGATTAATCAAGTTGGCAAATTTAGTGAATTTTGTCGGTTTATAATATATGTTTTATTTTGATACAGTCTATTAAAAAGTTGTTGAAAGCTTTTGTAAAGAAATCGAGAATGCGCATTGTGAAATATGAATTTATGATAGGTTTACCAAGCAAGATTTGTGTTTTGTTGGAAACCTAATTTTACTCTCGCAGATTTTACTGATAACACAGATTTCAATTTTTAATATTATTATCTGTGAAAATCTGTTCAATCTGTGGGAAACAATTAATTTTAAATTAAATAAATTTGTCTTTTAAAAATAAACCTTTGGAACTTTATCCTTCAATCGAAAAATCAAGTATTCAGGAAATAAAAACTTTTCAGGAAGAAAAACTGAAAGAGCTTTTAAAATATCTTGAAAGCAATTCGCCATTTTATCAAAGATTATTTAAAGAAAATAATATTCACATTTCTGATATTCAGACTCTGGAAGATTTACAAAAGATTCCGACGACAAAGAAAGATGATTTGCAACAGAATAATGACGATTTTTTTTGTATTCCACAAAATCAGATTGTAGATTACAGTACAACTTCAGGAACTTTAGGTGATCCGGTGACTTTCGGCTTGTCTGATAAAGATTTGGAGAGACTGGCTTACAATGAAGCCATTTCTTTTGCTTGCGCCGGAATTAAAAAAGGTGATGTTGTGCAGATGATTACCACAATTGATAAAAGATTTATGGCCGGCTTGGCATATTTTCTCGGCCTCAGAAAAATGGGAGCAAGCGTTGTGAGGATGGGACCCGGAATTCCGGAATTGCAATGGGACTCTATTTTCAGATACAAACCAAAATATTTGATTACGGTTCCTTCATTTTTATTGAAAATGATTGATTACGCAGAAAAAAACAACTTAGATTATAAAAATTCAAGTGTTTTTGGAGCAATTTGCATTGGGGAAAGTCTTAAAAATCAGGATTTCACAGATAATATTCTTTCACGAAAAATTAAAGAGAAATGGAATATTCAATTATATTCAACCTATGCTTCAACCGAAATGAGTACGGCGTTTACAGAATGTGAATTGCAAAATGGAGGGCATCAACATCCGGAATTAATCATTACAGAAATTCTTGATGATGAAGGAAATCCTGTGAAAAATGGTGAAAGCGGAGAATTAACGATCACAACTTTAGGAGTTGAAGCGATTCCTCTACTTAGGTTTAAAACCGGTGATATTGTAAAATCGCATCACGAACCGTGCAAATGCGGGAGAAATACGATGAGATTAGGTCCGGTTATCGGCAGAAAACAGCAGATGATTAAATATAAAGGAACAACTTTGTATCCACCTGCGATGAACGATATTCTGAACGATTTTAACGGAATTTCATGTTATCAGATCATGATTCAGTCTAACGAAATTGGCTTGGATGAAATTATTATCAAATTAAGTACAGAAAATAATAGCGATGATTTTGTGAATGAAGTGAGAGATCATTTTCGTGCAAAATTGAGAGTCAGTCCGAAAATTGAATTGGTAGATTTTGATATTTTATCTAAAACCGTTTTTCATCCAAATTCCAGAAAACCAATTACGTTTATCGATTTGAGGTAAACTTTATTCTATAAAGATGGAAATATTAGCATAAAATTAAGACTAAATTTCATTTCAAATATTATATTTGTGGTCTTAATTTATAAACTATGAAAAAAATATTTCTGCTTTTGTTTGTAGCAATTGCGACATCAAATTTTGCTCAAAACCTTTCGTTAACTTCTGGAAATCTTAGCTTTTTAAAAGGTCAAACTGAAGTAAATGTAGAGCTTAATTATGGAGAGCCTTTATTTCAGGCTGAAAATTTTTCGCAAACCGAATATTTAGAAAGAAGACACAAGGAAACGGTAGCTAAAAAAGGTGAAGCATCTTGGAAAACCTGGATTGACACTTGGGAACAACATGTGGAAACAATTTGGATAGAAAAATTTATTGAAGGTTTAAATAAATCAAAGAAAATTAAATTTGCCCGAAATATTGAAGCGAAATACACTTTAATCATTCATCCAACATGGATGTACGCAGGGTGGAGTGGCTTCATAACACAGCCAGGAAAGTTATCTGCAGAAATTACGATTGTGGAAACAGCAAATCCTTCAAATATTTTAGCAACATTTAAAGGCGATAAAATTGAAGGAACCGGAAGTAAGGTAGATTACGGAATGGAATACGGTAGAATATCTGCAGCCTATGAAAAAACAGGTAAAGAAGTAGGAAAGGAAGTCAAAAAAGCTTTGAAATAAAACAAAAACGGTCTGAAATTTTTCTGAACATTATTTTTGGTAATGTGGTCAAAAATAGTTGGTGTTTTTCACAAAAATAATTCGTAATATTTGGCGGTTGGTTGGAAGAGGAAGTAAGCAATGCTGAGGAATAATTGAGATAAAGCGAATGCTTTACGAAGATTACGAACGCATTCGTTTATCAGCAATACAATCAACGCTGTAAACAATAGTTTAGAGGATGGCTTTTGCCATCCTTTTTTGTAAAATATTGGAAGAGCTCTATGGCTTAAAAAACCTTTTACGACTTTAGATTTTTATAAAAAAGATACCATTGGATAAACTTTTTTCTTCGACTTTTTGGTAAGTCCCCGATGAATATTGAGATTACCTTTCAGATGACCGAAAAAAGACTCTGTGCTGTTGGTTGTTTTGGGAATTTTAGGATTTTGCAGAAAGATAAACATATTGGGTAGAGCCTTTCTGACGACTGAAAAACATCTTCTTACTATCTTGTGCGTGTACCAATATCTTGCGGTTTCCTGGCTGTATGATTTTTCATTCAGAAAATCTTTATACTTCTCAGACCAATCCAAAAATTCTTTGATCCAATATTGCTTTTCAACTTCATTATCAATAAGATGAATTTTGCAGACAATTTCACGCAAATCAAAACCAGCTACAGATTTTGAATAAGCAGAAAGCCATATTTTGCACATCCTTTGAATATGTACCAGACATCTCTGAACAGAAACTTTGGGACAGACTTTTCGGATGGCTTTCAGTAGAGATTTGTCACCATCGCAGGTTATCCCGCCAATTTTTATTCCTAAATTCAGAATGTTTTCCAAATCCTCTTTCAGTTCTTCGTAATGCTCTCCGTCAGTAATTCTGTAAAGCTGAGTTTGTTTAAAAACATTGTCTCTGTACACCGCCAACAGATTTTATTGGAAAAGTAAGTCATCTATTAGCAAAAAAACTTCCTTGTTCTGGCTGTAACAGAGCTTTGGAGCGTTTCCAAGCATCACATTAAAATACCGCTGAAGAGTACTTACCGAATATCCTGATTATGCTGAAATCTGCTCATAAGTCTGTTCGACGATCCATTTTTTAAACCAAATTTCTTTGTTTTCAGGCTTACAAATTTATTCTCTGAAGTAAAATAAATGCCACAGTTTTTACATTTAAAATGACACTTCCCGTTTTGCTTTCCCTAAGAAATTACATCCAGACTTTTGCAACTCCAAGAACTATTTTTTTGAATTTTCAGCCATAAAAAATTTTATTGAAACAAAGTTCAATAAACTTTCTAAATCATCAGTAACAATAGGCAATACATAGATTTTTACCAACTATTTTTGACTATTTAACCCAAAATGACAAAACCCACCGAACTTCGGTGGGTTTATTTATATAAGATTAAAATTTAATCAATCAATTCAAATCTCGCGTATTCAGCGATTTTCTTAGGAAGCTTAATGCCTTCCGAAGTCTGATTATTCTCCAGCAAAGCCGCCATAATTCTTGGCAATGCCATTGCAGATCCGTTTAAAGTATGTACCAGCTGAGACTTACCGTCTGCTTTGTAACGGCATTTCAATCGGTTTGCCTGAAACGTTTCAAAGTTTGAAACTGAGCTTACTTCCAGCCATTTTTCCTGAGCGGCACTCCAAACCTCAAAATCATAGGTCATTGCAGAAGCAAAACCTGTATCGCCACCGCAAAGTCTCAAGACTCTGTAAGGCAATTCAAGGTCTTCTAAAATACTCTTGATATGCTCTACCATTTCTTCCAAAACAGCATAAGAATTTTCAGGTTTTTCCAGTCTTACAATTTCTACTTTTTCAAACTGGTGAAGACGGTTCAAGCCTCTTACATGAGCACCGTAACTTCCCGCCTCTCTTCTGTAACACTGAGAAAACGCAGTATTTTTAATCGGAAGATCTTTTTCATCCAATAAAACATCGCGGTATAAATTCGTTACCGGAACTTCCGCTGTTGGAATCAGATATAAATCATCGGCATTAATATAATACATCTGCCCTTCTTTATCCGGCAACTGACCGGTTCCGTACCCTGAAGCTTCATTCACAACGTGAGGCGGATTTACTTCAAGGTAACCTGCATCTGTATTTTTATCTAAAAAATATTGAACCAAAGCTCTCTGCAATCTCGCTCCTTTCCCGAAATACACAGGAAAACCTGCTCCGGCAATTTTCACGCCCAATTCAAAATCGATCAGGTTGTATTTTTTTGCCAGTTCCCAGTGAGGAATTGCTCCTTCCCCTAAACCTTCCACATCATGAGACTGGTAAATAATTTCGTTATCATCTGCAGAAACTCCTGCTTTTACCCGTTTGTAAGGTACATTTGGAATTTGATATAAAATATCCAGCAATCTTTTCTCAATTGCTTCCAACTGAGATTTCAATTCTGCGCTCGACTCTTTGAACTGGGCTGTTTTAGATTTGGATGATTCTGCTTCTTCTCTTTTTCCTTCTTTCATTAAAATACCAATTTCTTTGGAAATTCTGTTGATTTCGGAAAGTTGCGAATCTAATTCAAACTGAATTTTCTTTCTTTCTTCATCGGTAACGATCGCCTCGTCTACCAACTCAAGATTCTTGAATTGTCTTTTCTGAAGACCTTCTAAAACGCGTTCCTTATTGTCGCGCAAAAATTGAACCTGTAACATTTTTGTTGGGTGTTAGATGTTTGTTGTTAGGATTTCATCATCCAGCTTCCGTCATCCGACAGAATTCCTGCAAATCTAAGATTATTTTATGATTGTGACCTCATTTGGCTGATCCTGAACTTTAGAAAATACCAATTGACTGTTGTAAAGTACTCTTGAAACTTCAAAAATATTGGGTGAGGAGCGATAAAATATTTCAAGCTTATCCAAAACTACGGGAGCATTTTGCGTTTCGGACAGCTTTTTTGTTAATGAAACTTCGATCTCGGATTTATATATTTTGCTTCCATCGGGAGAATCTTCAACAAACTGTCTGGTTGCTCCTGCCAAATATTCCATATAATAAGTAGAATCTGAAAGCATTTTACGATTGAAATTTACGGGTGCATTATCATTGGCTGCCAATTCGTCATTCAAAGAAAGGCCTGTAAAAGATCCTACTTTTGTAGGATTCAGCAAATCTTTCCCTGTAGAATCTTTGATGTACAGATGAAAAAGCTGATCGATTTTCTGCAAAGAATCGTCATCACTTCCACAACTGAGAAGCAAGAGACCGATAAGCATTAATAATGGAAATAATTTCTTCATTACCACAAAGATAAAATATTAATGAAAAAAAAAGTTTATTCATTCTCAAAATATTTCTGATACCAAAGTTCAAAAGTCACCAATTGCCAGATTTTCACACAATCATACTCATTTTTTTGATTGCTCCACCACAGATCAATTACTTCAGCATTGAAAAAATTTCTGTTTTTCAGGCTGTTTAAATGCTCAACGATAAAAGCTCTGACTTTCGGTTCGGTTTTAATAAAATGTGATAACGGAAAAGAAAATCCACGCTTCGGCATTTTTAAAATTTCTGGCGGCAGATACTTTTCAGCAACTTTTCTTAACAATGGCTTATTCTGAATTCCATTATACCGCAATTTTTCAGGTAATGAAGAAACATAATCGATCAGATCATTGCTCAGATAAGGATAACGGAATTCAACGCCATACTTCATCGCACTCAAATCATCTCTGAAAACGTGATGCGAAGAGAGAGAATATTTTATATCATATTCAAAAAGTCCTTGATAATCTTTGCTTTCAGATAATTTCTTGTCGCTTAAATTGGTTCGAATTGAATTAAGAATATTTTTAGTAAAAATAGATTTAGCTTCAACAGGTTTCATTCCAACCTGGCTTTGCCTGAAAAAATCCATCATATCGTCCTGAGAAAAATAGTTTTTCACTTTTCTTGAAAAATCATTATTGGTAAAAATTAAATGACGGATAAAATTGAAATTTCTCATTGATAGCCATTTGTTCAGCTTTAAAGAATGAGAATACCCTGCAAAAAGTTCATCAGCTCCGTTTCCGCTTAAAACAACTTTGAAACCAAGGTTCTTTGCATATTCTGCTGCATTTATCAATACTTCCAGACTGCTGTAAGGTTCTTCAAAATGCTGAATATTTTCTTTTAATTGATCCAAAATTTCATCATCAGAAACTTTCTTTACGTGATGTTCAATATCAATTTTATCAGCTAATAACGAAGCATTTTCAACTTCACTTTCAGAAAACTGATACGAGATGGTGAATGCATTAATATCACCTTTAAATGGTTTGGATTTCGCAGTAATCAATGTAGAATCGATTCCGCCGCTCATCATACTTGTAACAGGAACGTCGGCAAAAAGCTGTTCTTTTACGCTTTCGGAAAGCAATTGATCGACTTTTTCAACTGCTTCAGTTTCTGTAATGTTTTCATTTTTATCAGACGGAAAATTCCAATAAATTTCTTTGGATATTTCTAAATGATGCAAATCTAAACTTAAAAAAGAAGCCGGCTCTAATGAATAGATATTCTGAAAACACGTTTCCGGAGCTAAGGTTGTCTGAAAAAGAAAATTGGTATAAACTCCATTCCAGTTGATTTCCGACTTGATGAATTGATTTTTCAGAATAGATTTTATTTCTGAAGCCCAAACCAAAACATCGTTATTTTTAAAATAAAATAAAGGTTTTAAACCAACTCGATCTCTACCTAAAATAAGTTTCTGTTCGTTTAAATCAACCAAGGCAATCGCAAACATCCCATCGAATTTAGAAAACATTTCCGTTCCCCACTCTTCGTAAGATTTCAGAATAACTTCGGTGTCTGAATGGCTTGTAAACTCATAAGTTAAGTCTTCAAGTTGTTTTCTGATTTTTTTAAAATTATAAATCTCACCGTTGAACGTAATGGTAATTTTTTCATCCTCTGAAAGCATCGGTTGATGGCCTTTTTCCGACAAATCTAAAATCGAAAGTCTACGAAAACCTAAAGCAATTTTTGAAGAAGCTTCATTTAAAAGAGGGAAAGTTCCTTTAATTTTCTGCGTAGAATCATTTCCTGAAAATGATTTCCCATAAAAACCATCAGAAATCCAGAAACCTTCATCATCCGGACCACGGTGACGGATGGCATTATTCATCTCTAATATATTTTTAGAAGAAATTTCTTTCTTAAATGAATAATAACCGCATATTCCGCACATATCTTAAAGTTTTTTAGATTCGTAAAAATACGCAAACATTGGTAAAATACCTGATAAACTGAGACAACCCAAAGTGACATATGAAACGCCCAGTAAACCGTATTGAGGAATGATGAAATATAAACTTAAAGATGTGAGAACCAGCATAAAAATCGAAATCACCAGATTCCAAATCGGTTTTCCGATCGAAGCAAGCATATAGACAAACAAAACTCTGAATAAAAGTGATGCAACAGCTCCTAATAAAAGTATCCTGTATATTCCAATGTCTTTATATTGTGAACCAAAGATTGCCAGAATTTCGTTTTCAAAGAAAAAACCAATTCCTAAAATGAAAATACTCAAGACTGCAAAAAGCTTCCAGTAATTGAAAATGAAATGATATTGATACTTTTTGTCTCTGTGATGCTGACAAAGTTTCGGATATTCGGTCTGCATAAATATGAAACCGAGAACCAAAATGTTCATCGGAATCATTGAACTCACTTTATAGTTTGCCACGTCATGATCATTCATTAGCAATCCGATAAAAAATATATCTAAAATAAAAACAAGCTCGCCAATTTGTGTTGTTAAAGCCGTTGTCCATGAAAACCGCCAGAATTCTTTTGTTGTAAAATCTTCGAAATGAAACTTTTTTAAGGAAAAATTTAATTTAAAATTATAAAAAAAAAGGAAGAACGGAGCAATACATAAACTTGCCATAAAACCTTTCATTCCTAAAAAATAAGTCATCGCAATTCCTAAAACCAAAGCAGAAACTGACAGAAAAATATCCAGTCTGGCGAAAGACTGATTGTCATGCTGAGCTCTGTATTCTGCTTTTTTCTGCTCTACAAGATACATTCCCAAAAAACGAATGCTGAAAAGCGCAATGATTTCGATTTTCGGAATTTCATTCCAATATAAAAATATTGCCGCTAAAAGCATGATTAGAGTAAGAACGCAATTATAAATCAAGCCGTAAGAAAAAGCATATCTGAATAAGTTTCTTTTATGTTCTTGATCTTTTATGACAGATCCAAATCTTAAAACTCCCTGTGAAGCTCCAAAGCCAGAAAAAGCAAGAAAAATCGTCAGAAAGTTTAATCCAAAAGTGACGGCTCCAAAATCTTCTTTCGTTAAAATTCTTGCCACAAAAATAGTAAGCAAAAAAGCAGAAAGCCTTGATATGAGAAGCGATGAACCTACCCAAATTCCTTTTTTTGCTATAAAATCGTGGATAAAAGCTTTCATGATTGCAGAATCTGACGATAGTTTTTATCAAATTTTTCTGAAATCGCTTTTTTACCAAAATTTCTTTCAGCATAATTATGCATTTCTTGAGTGGAAGCTGCTTCAGTTTTATATTGTAAATAATTTTCTATGGCTTTATAAAGACTTTCAGAATCATCTTTTTGAATTAAAACTCCAAATTGATCCGGAAAAAACTCTGAAATTCCACCAACATCAGAACTGAAAACGAATAATCCCGCACTCATCGATTCACTGATAACACAAGGCTGATTTTCATACCTGCTGAATAAAACAAATGCATCGTGATCCCTCATTTTATCGGCAACTTCACGATGTGAAAGCGTGGAGAAATAATTTATTTTTTTGCTTAAATTGTTTTCAGTGATAAAATCAGCGATCGGTTTTGTGTCTCCATCACCGCCAATCGAAAGTTCAAATTCATATCCGTTTTTGTGCAGTTTAAGAAAAACATCCAAAATAGCCGGAATATTTTTCATGTAAGTGAGGCTTGAAATATGGAGAAATTTACCTCTTTTTCCTTCATCATTCCTGATCTTAAAAACATCGGTATCAACAACGTTTGGAATAATCTCCATGGGAGTTTTTACGCCGTTGTTTCTAATTCCTCTTTCCAATCGTTTACAGACAGGCAAAATTTTTGAAGCATTATTTCCAATAATTTTCGCAATATAATTTCCAGTAAAACCCAGAGAATCTAAGGCGTTTTCCTGAAAAGCAGTCCAGTGTTCAGTAATCACATACGGAATATTATATTTTTTCTTCAGATATACTGCAAAAAGCATTGAATTATGCATCACGTTCGCATGAACCACATCAGGTTTCTTCATTTTTAAAAATCCTATCTGATAAGATTTCATACGACGGTAAAAATTCTGAACCGGATTTTTTGAATTTTTATAATATACAATTAAGGTTCTGATTCCATTAACAATATTTTCTTCTACTCTGAATTTTTCTTTCTGGTGGAAATCTCCGATGGAATGCAATATTTCAACATCATTTAAAAGCGCGGCAGCTTCGGCATGACGTTGTACAAAATTTCCGTTTGTAGGTTCTACCTTATTGGGAAACCATGAAGAGATAAACAGTATTTTCAAAAATATTATTTTATAGTAACCGCCCAGCTTTTGTTAAATGGTAAAAGGAAATTCCCTAAAAACTCAAGATAGGTATTTTTAGAAAAGTCGAAAACCTCAATGTCTTTTGATAATTCTCCGCTTCTGATTTTATTTTTGAAATCAATTAATTTCAGTGTTTTTACTTCACCGTTTTCTACAAAACTGGCTTTCATTCTGTCGAATAATCCCAATTGATATTCGGCATCAATTTCTCTCATTATTTTGCCTAAAGCATCAATGCTGCATCCTGAAGCCATTTCTTTCTCTTCATCTACACAGATAATGATAAAATGATTTTTTTCGATTTTAAATGATGAGGAAAGAGGTTTTCCGTGCGCTGCCCAACCTGCTAAAAAGTCGTATAATTTTTCGGTAATTACTTTGGCTTCTTTGGTAGTGAAAGGTCTTGAGGCTGGATATATGATAACTCTGTAATCGTTTGCTTCAACAATATTAGATTCTTCAATTTTCATTTTGCATAAATTAAAGTATAAAATTACGCAATTTTCCTGAGTTTAAAACCATCATATTTTTTGCTTAAAACGTAAAGAAGAACCATAAAAAGTAAAATTACAAATCCTAAAAAAAATCTTAAAGTTCCGCCATCCGGAAAGAAAATAAATTTTATGTAAATATTGACAAAAAATAAAACCGCCAAAGTTCTCATCCATAAGCCTTTTGAAAAATAAAAAATCAAGAAAACCAAAACGGAGGAAATAAGTGTTATTCTTTTAAAATTTATTAATTTAAAAATCAGAATATCCCAATATTGCTTAAATGTGAAATCTGCTTTTTCAGCTGAAATAACAACTCGTCTGGAAATAAAACTGTCATAAAAAACATCCTTCCAACCCGGATAATGATACATTTTTAAGATGAAAATATAAATTGTAACAAGTAAAAAACCTTGCACAACAAGATAATAATTAATTTTTTTCGATTTTTTTAAATATTCATAAATAAAGCGAACAAACAAAAAAGTCAATGCAAATAAAATGTAATCCGGCCGAATTAATACACAGCTCAATAAAAGCACAAATTGTAGTAAGACACTTCTTTTTTGAAGGACACTTATTAGAAAAAGCATCATAAATACCAGCAAAAACATATCGGGTGTCGGATTTTCAGCCATTCCCCGCATCGCAGGAATCCCCATAACGAAGAGTGAAAGAATCGGAGCTATAAAATAATTATCCCGAAAAATATACTTAAGAAAGAAAAACAGAAGAATCCCGGAAACAAAATAAGCAATAATATTGACTAGCAACACAGATGTAGGTGCTGAAAAACCGCATTTATAAAAAACATAAACTGCAGCATTAAAGCCCACTTTTATTTTATAGTAAGGAATTTGTTCAGAAAATGCACTGGAATTTTTTTCGAATACTTTGTTGGGTAAATTAAGACCTACAATATCGTTATAGCTTTTTACAGGAGCTTCACTTTTCATACTTGAATAAGTAAGCTCATGTACTTTTTGAGGATTATCCGGAAAGTCCCAGGAATAGATACTGCCTAAATAACCCGGCAAATCCCAATCGTAAACTCTGTTTTGGTAACAGGAATAAGTAAGAAAACTTAATCCAATGATGAAGAAAAGAAAGGATAAACCCCATTTTAATTTCATATGTAGGTTTTAGTTATTTAAAGGACATATGCAATCGTGGTTCTCTATCATTATTTGCGTTTCCAAATCATGGTGATTTCATACACACAAGATTTATCCTTTCAGAAAAACATTTATAAATCTTCAGCTTCTGCCAAAAGTTCTACAATATCTTTTACTTCCACTTCATTATTTTTATTGAAATGCTTCACTCCGTCTGTTAACATGGTATTACAGAACGGGCAACCCGTTGCAATCACTTTCGGCTCGAATGACAATGCTTCTTCAGTTCTTTCAATGTTGATGTCCTTCTTCCCTTTTTCAGGTTCTTTAAACATTTGTGCTCCACCCGCACCACAACAAAGACCATTCGTCTTGCAACGCTTCATTTCAATTAGTTCAGCATCCAATTTTTCTAAAAGCTCTCTCGGAGCTTCGTACTCTCCATTTGCTCTTCCTAAATAACAAGGATCGTGGAAAGTAATTCTTCTGCCTTTGAAAGTTCCGCCTTCAATTTTCAGTCTGCCCTCATTCATCAATTGTCTTAAGAATTGAGTATGATGAATCACTTCATAATTTCCACCCAGATTAGGGTATTCATTTTTTAAAGTATTAAAACAGTGCGGACAAGCCGTTACGATTTTTTTCACTTCATAAGCATTCAGAACTTCAATGTTCGTCATTGCCATCATCTGAAATACAAATTCGTTTCCTGCACGTTTTGCGGGATCACCGGTGCAGCTTTCTTCCTGACCGAGAACAGCAAATTCAACTCCGATTTTATTTAAAATTTTGCAGAAAGCTTTGGTTATTTTTTTGGCTCTGTCGTCGAAACTTCCGGCACATCCTACCCAGAAAAGAACTTCCGGAGATTTGCCTTCCATTGCGTATTCCGCCATTGTTTTTATATTGAAATCCATATCCGTTTCAAATTTATCAATAGAACAATATAACAGTTTATTAATGATTGTTACATTGCTACATTTTTACATTGTTAGATTAATTAATCATTTGCCCAATTCAGACGATCCGCCTGATTGTATTGCCAAGGTGCGGCGTTGTTTTCTACATTCGTCATCATCAGGTTTAATTCCTGTGGCGCTGCAGATTGTTCCATTACCAAAAATCTTCTCATCTCGAAAATAATGGATAGCGGATCTAAAAGTACCGGACAAGCCTGCGTACAAGCATTACAAGTAGTACAAGCCCAAAGTTCTTCTTTGGTAATATAGTCGTTCAGTAATTTTTTACCATCGTCCTCAAACTTTCCGTTTTTGTCGATATTTCTTCCGACTTCTTCCAAACGGTCTCTGGTTTTCATTAAAATCAATCTCGGAGACAATTTTTTACCCGTAATATTTGCCGGACAAACCGAAGTACATCTTCCACATTCTGTACAAGAATATGCATTCAGTAATTGAACCTGATTCAAATCAAAAACATCTTCTGCACCAAATTTTGAAGGAGCTTCTTCTGCGCCTTCCGCCGGAGCAGCGTAAGGATCTGCATTCGGATCCATCATTAACTTGATTTCTTTGGTAACCGATTCAAGATTATTGAATTTCCCGTACAAATCAAGGTTGGCGTACCAAGTACTCGGAAAAGCAAGAATAATATGTAAATGCTTAGAATAATAAAGATAATTCATGAAGAACAGGATTCCAACAAAGTGAAACCACCAAGCTCCTCTTTCAACAATTTCTAAAAAGATATTATCAAAACTGAAAATCTCTAAAAACGGAACTAAAGTTATCTGACTGATTGGAAAACTTCCGTGTGCTGCCAAAATTCCTCGTTGCTGTAAAATGAAATCTGAAGAATTCATTGTGAAAAAAGCAACCATTAAAGCAAATTCGATAATCAAAATCCAATTTGCATCATTTTTCGGCCATCCGAAAAGCTCTTTCATCGTCAATCTTTTCACGCCATAGAAATTTCTGCGGATAAAGAAAAGCACAACTCCGATAATTACTAAAAGCGCTAAAACTTCTAAAGTTGCCGTGAAAAAATTGTAAAAAGTATGTCCGAAAACTGTTGATAAGAAACGGTGAGTTCCAAAGATACCGTCAACAATAATTTCGATTAATTCAATGTTAATGATGACAAAACCAACATACACGAAAAGGTGGAGAACTCCGGCAATTGGTCTTGCTGTCATTCTGCTTTGTCCCATTGCAACACGAGCCATAGTCTCCCATCGCTCTCCTTTTCTGTCACTTCTGTTGATTTCTCTTCCTAATCTGATGTTTCTGTAGATTTTCAGAAGACTTTTTCCAAATAATCCGAATCCTGCAATCAATAAAATCAGGAATAATACATTATCAAGATACTGCATAAAGTAGTTATTAGTCTTTACTGTTCTTACCGAAAACTGAGAAATTGATGTATCTCTTAGGATTGGCTTTCATATCTTCAATAAGAGAATTTAGGTTTGTAGAAGCAGAATTCAGATTGTTATATAACTGATCGTCTTTCATGATTTTACCTAAACTTCCTTCGCCTTTATCAATTCCGGAAACTACATTATTCAATTTTCCAACTGTCTGGTCTAAATTTGCAATTGTTTGATTCAATTGTTTTGTATCGATACTTTCCGCAAGATTTCCGTATTTATCTAACGTAACTTTACCACTTTTCATGGTGAGACTTGCTTCATCAAGAACTTTCTGAAGTTTTGGATCGTTGTTTCCCACCAATCTGTTCACGCTTCCTGCTGTAGTTTCTAATGCTCCAACGGTTTTATTAAGGTTATGAAGCAAAACTTTGATTTCTTCTCTGTTTTGAGCATTCATCACCTGATTGGCATTGGCCATCAAAGAATCTACTCTGTGTAAAACAGTTTGCAGCTGATCTTTTACGGGACCAACCTGTGAAGAAAGACTGTTCATCATTCCCAATTTGAAAGCACCTTGCAGAGTGTCTCCGTCTTTTGCGATAGGACCACCGTAGAAAAGATTAACTCTCATTTCTTTACCGCCCATCAAGCTAGGTTCGAAAATCTCAAGGTTTGAATTTTTTGAAAATTCAAACTTGTTATCTACGGTAATCTTTACGATAAAATTTAGTTTTCCATCTTTAGCAGTCTTAGGAATGATTTTATCAACCTGTCCTACTTTCAAACCATTGATAGAAACCGGAGAAGATTGCGTTAAACCTTCTACGTTATCATATTTTGCGTAAAATATATTGTCGGTAGTAAAAAGGCTTCTGCCTTTCATAAACTGAAATAAAATCACGAAGCCGATAATGGCCAAAAGCGAGATCAAACCAGCTTTTAATTCTTTACTGAATTTCACTTGTTAAATTTTTTCTAATGTTAGCAAATATAATACATTTAAAATTAATGCATCTCTTTATTCCTCTGCGTTAAATACAAAAAAAACGCCAAAATAATTTTGGCGCTCTTATATTTTTAAAATCAGATTCTTATTGTTGGTTTCCAATCTTACTCCAGATTTCGATTCTATAGTCATCGATATCTGCATTATCTTGTAGACTCTTCAACCAAGACTGACCAAACATTCCTTGGTTTCTCTGAGTAACAGATTCTGTAAACTGTTTTGCATCACCTGGTTGCTTGTTTACTGTTTCGTTTTTCTTAACGATTACATAAACTCCGGTTCCACCTTCAATTGGGTTTGAAGTTTTTCCTTTTGCAATACCAAATGCAGCACCGGCAACTTTAGGTTCCATTGCTCCGGCTACAGAAGGATTAAGCATATTAACCTGTGCAGACTGTTTTGTTGTTGCAAAAGTTTTAGCAACCTGATCTAAACTTCCTGCTTTTCCGATTTTCTCTGCAATCTGTTTTGCAGCCATTTTATTCTGAACCACTGTTTCAATTTGCTCTCTTACAGATTCAGGATCAGCAAGGCCTTTTTCTTGTTTTCCGTTTAGATAAACAACAATTTTATCACCTGTACCTTCCACGGTGAAGAATTCTGTATCGCCTTTTTCTCTTTTCTTATCAAAAGCCCATGCAATAATTTCTCCGTCTTTATCAGTTCCTAAACCTTGCAACTGCCCGTCAAATCTTTTTGCAGTTTTGGCATTAGAATATTGGTAGTTTGATTTTTTAGCAATATTTACAAAATCGTTGAAAGATTTCCCCTGAATCTGCTGGATAAATCTTCTTGCCTTTTTATCAACATCAGCTTCGGTAGCTTCAGAAGGTTTTATTGTTTTCACGATGTGAGCAATTTTATAGCCCATTGCTCCCGATTTTTTATCTTCAATATTGATAATATGGTAACCAAAGTTTGTTTCGGCTAAACCAGTTGTTCCTTTAGGATTATTAGCCAAAAATGCTAAGTATCCCGGAGCAAACTGACTTTGCGGAGTAGTCCAACCCACACTTCCATTTCTTTCAGCAGCACCAGGTTCGTCAGAAAGTTTAAGACCTTCAGCAAATTTTGCAGGATTAGCTTTAATTACAGCCATTAAACTGTCGGCAATTTTTTTAGCCTCTTCTTTTGATCTTGTTGCTGTAGATCTTTCAGCACCTTTATAAGAAATTAAGATGTGATTTGACAATGTAGAATCAGAAGGTTTTTTGTCGATTAATTTAGAAAGTACATAAAGATTCTGTTCTTTGTAAGGACCGAAAACCTGCCCAATTGCAGCAGTTTCAATTTTACCTTTCAGACCTTGAGGCAGTTGGTTGGCCTGAACGTATGCATTATTGTAAGGCATATCTGAATTTGCCATTACAAACATAGAGTCATTTGTAGTATTCTGAAAGTTTTCCTTTCCATCACTTGCATCAGTACCTCCTGAAAAGATTTTTGTAATATCTTTCTGTACTGCAGCTTCGTCAGCAGCACTTGGCAGTGAAGGGAAAAATGCAATTCCTAAGTTTCTGCTTGGTTCAGTTTTGAATTGTACAGGATGTTGATCAATATATTTTTTTAAATCTTCAGTCGAAACTTTGATCTTATTTTTCTGAAGGTAAGAAGCATAATCTACTTTCACGAAATCGATATCAGCAAGCTGATCTCTTTCTTTCATTAATTCTTCAGCCTCTTTTTTACCTGTTGTAATACCTGTAGAAATATTAGCAAAAACCTGTCTTGCCATAATTCTGTACTCAATGGTTTTTTTTGTTTTCAACCATTGGCTGTACGCTTCAGGGTTTGTATTTTGTAAAGTTTCAACTTCTTTTTTCAATTCCTGAAGTTTGAAATTTCCTTTTTCGTCAAACAACTGCTGGTTTTGAGCGAACATCTGATCGTACTGAATTTGATTCCAGAACAAATCATCTGTCATTTCGAAGCCCATTTTTTCAAATTGCTGCTTTACCAATTTTGATTGTACAAGCAATTGCCAAGCCTGCTCTTCAAGTCCTGTTTTTGGTTGCTGTTGTTGCTCAGCTTGCTGCTGCAGTACGAAAAGCTGATCGTTATACTCTTCACGGGTAATTTTCTCACCATTTACTTTTCCTAAAACATCAGGGTTTTTTCCGAAAACCTTATCAATACTGTCAGGATTTACCAAAAAAGCCAAAAGTGCCAATGCGATAACTCCCATCAATAGCCAAGGTTTACTTCTAATCTGTCCTAAAATTGCCATTTTATAAATATAGTTTTTATATCAGTGTGCGAAAATACACATTTTTAAGAAATTACAGAAATATAAGTCGTGTTTTTAATTTTTAAAATTCAAATACTCTTAAAATGGAAATTTTGACCATATTTCTTAGCGATTAAGAAATGGCATTAATCTTGACAAATTTATGCACAGTTCATATATAATGCTTTTCTGAAGCATATTGTGAAATATCATTATAACGAATTTAACTGAAAATGACAATTTGTCATTCGAATTATTATGACAGAATTTGAAGATATAAATTTTGAGGATATTCTTGGCGACGGTTTTAATATTGTTGCCGAAGAAATCAATCTTTCTGACCTGAACGTTGACAACGAAAAAAGCTCAGATCAAGACATATTCCCAATACTTCCGGTAAGAAATATGGTAATGTTCCCGAATGTGGTAATTCCTATTACTGCGGGAAGAAAAACATCAATACAGCTCCTTGAAGAAGCTCAGCAAAACGGTGATTACATTGGTATTGTAAGCCAGAAAAACTCAGACATTGAGCAACCTACCGAAAAAGATCTTTATCAGACAGGAACTTTAGCAAAAATTATTAAAATCATTAAACTTCCTGAAGGAAATATTACCGCAATCACAAAAGGTTTTCACCGATTCAAAATCAAGAAAATCGTAGATTTTAAGCCCTATTTTAAAGCTGAAATCACTAAATTAAAAGACATAAAGGCCAAAAACAAAGAGGAATATGAAGCATTATTGGAAAATGTAAAAGATCTGGCCTTAAAAATTATTGAGCTCGACCCAAACATTCCGAATGCTGCGAATTTTGCGATAAAAAACATCAGTAATAATGACGATTTATTAAATTTCATCAGTACAAATGCCAATTTCCCCTATCCGGAAAAGCAAAAACTTCTGGAGGAAAAAAGCCTGATGCAAAGAGCCAATACGTGCTACGAAATGATGCATGAAGACTTCAGAAAACTGGAGCTGAGAAACCAGATTCATCAGAAAACTTCAAAAGATCTTGATAAACAACAGAGAGAGTACTTCTTAAACCAGCAAATAAGAACAATTCAGGATGAATTGGGTGGCGGTCCGGAAAGTGATGTTGAAGATTTAATTAAAAAAGCTGACACCAAAGACTGGAAACCTGAAGTTGAAGAACATTTCCAAAAGGAAATTAACAGACTTCAACGTCAAAATCCGAATTCACCGGACTATAATGTTCAGAGAAATTATCTGGATTTCTTTACAGATTTACCTTGGGAAACTTTTACAAAAGATACTTTCAATATTGAAAAAGCGCAGAAAGTTTTAGATAAAGCGCATTTTGGCTTGGAAGACATTAAAAAAAGAATTTTAGAACATATGGCTGTTTTAAAATTGAAAAATAATATGAAATCGCCAATTTTATTATTGGTAGGTCCTCCCGGAGTTGGTAAAACTTCTTTAGGAAAATCGGTTGCAGATGCTTTGGGAAGAAAATATGTGCGCGTTTCTCTGGGCGGACTTCATGACGAAAGTGAAATTCGTGGTCACAGAAAAACCTATATCGGCGCAATGGCCGGAAGAATTCTTCAGTCTATTAAAAAAGCAGGAACATCAAATCCTGTGATTGTTTTAGATGAAATCGATAAAGTAGGAAAAGGAATGCACGGCGATCCGAGTTCGGCTTTGCTTGAAGTTCTTGATCCTGAACAAAACAATGCTTTTTATGACAACTTCCTTGAATTGGGCTATGATTTGTCTAAAGTTATGTTTCTGGCAACAGCAAACTCACTTTCTACAATCCAGACGCCGCTGTTAGACAGAATGGAAATCATTCAGATTGCAGGTTATACTCTGGAAGAAAAAATCGAGATTGCAAAGAGACATTTAATAAAAAAACAGCAGGACGAAAATGGTTTGACAGCAAAATCTTTCAAGCTAGGAAATCCTGAACTGAAACACATCATCGAAGCACATACTTCTGAAAGCGGTGTAAGAAGCTTAGAAAAAAGAATTGCCGGAATTGCTCGTTGGGTAGCGTTGCAGACTGCTTTAGTAAAAGAATATGATGCTAAGATTTCCATCAATAAAGTGGATGAAATTTTAGGCGTTCCAAGACCGAAAAGTTTATCTGAGCTTACGGATGTTCCCGGAGTTGTAACCGGTTTGGCGTGGACAAGCGTTGGTGGAGATATTTTATTCATTGAAAGCTTAATCAGTAACGGAAAAGGAAATCTTACGATGACCGGAAACCTGGGAACCGTGATGAAAGAATCTGCAACCATTGCTTTGGAATATATTAAAGCGAAACATGAAGATTTAGGCATCAGCGAAGATGATTTGGAAAAGAAAAACATTCACGTACACGTTCCTGAAGGCGCAACGCCAAAAGACGGACCTTCAGCGGGAATTGCCATGTTAACTTCTATGGTTTCTACATTTAAAAACAAAAAGGTAAGACCTCATCTTGCGATGACCGGAGAAATTACATTACGTGGAAAAGTGCTACCGGTAGGCGGAATCAAAGAGAAATTATTAGCCGCAACAAGAGCAGGAATAAAAGAAGTGATTTTGTGTGAAGCCAACAGAAAAGACGTAGAAGAAATCAAACATGATTACCTGAAAAACCTGAAGGTAAACTATGTAAGCTGGATGAATGAAGTCCTTGAATTAGCTATCGAAAAATAATTTTTTATTCATAAATCTATAACCTCATCGGAAACGGTGAGGTTTTTGTTATGTGTAGAAAAAAACTTTACCATGAACTTTTTTAAACTTCCTTTTCTCCCAAAACTAGCTTTAGCAATCATATCTATTATCGGAATCGGTTATCTTATTCATTTAGGACAGAGCATTTTGGCACCATTCTTTTTAGCATTCTTAATGGCAATGCTTTTTTTACCAATTGCTAATTTTTTAGAACGAAAATTGATGCTTCCAAGGTCAATTTCCACCATTGTTTCGGTGACGATGCTGCTGGTTATTTTAACGGGAATGATGTTCTTTTTCGGGTCACAGATTTCAAGTTTCAGCAGAGATATTCCGCATTTAACGAAACAGTTTAATTTGGTATTTCATAATCTGCAGACCTGGGTTTCGCATACTTTCAATGTGAAAATAGATGAGCAACTTGATTATTTAGATCAAGGTTTAAGCAAACTTTTATCTTCATCAGGAGTGATTTTAGGATTTACTTTCGGAATTTTTTCTTCAAGCTTGGGATTTTTGGCATTTTTCATTTTATTTTTCATTTTTATATTAAATTACAGAAGGATTTTAAACAACTTCATCGTTAATGTTTTCAATGAAAAACATAAAGCGAGCGTTCAGGAAGTAGTATCAGAAGTCAGAATTATGACGAAAAGATATATTATCGGATTGTGCCTTCAGGTAATTATAGTTTCTGTTCTTACAACAATAGTTCTAACTATTTTAGGCGTAAAATATGCCATTTTATTAGGCGTTTTAACAGGCTTACTTAACGTTATTCCTTACATCGGAATTTGTATTTCGCTAATTATTTCATGTTTTATCGCATTTGCTACGGGAAGCATCTCAACCTGCATTTATGTCGCGATCGGCTATGTGATCGTTCATGTGATTGATGGAAATATTGTTCTTCCATTTGTGGTTGGTTCAAAAGTAAAAATCAACGCATTATTTTCTTTTATCGGAATTCTTGTAGGCGAACATCTTTGGGGGATTTCAGGTATGTTTCTGTGCATTCCTGCAATTGCTATTATTAAAATTATTTTTGAAAGAGTGGAAGGTTTACAACCTTGGGGAAAACTTCTCGGTGAAGATGAAAAACCAAACAAGAAAAAGAAAAGCTACAAGATTTCTAAGAATATTACTTTGAAGGAAATGGATTAGGACATTAGCAATGAGCAATTTTTGATGAATTTTAATTTTTAATATTTTTCGAACAATGAATTGAAATTTTATTTAAATTTAATAAAAATTCAATTTCATGAAAATTATCAAATTCATTATCAGTCTTTTATTCGGATTAATGTTTATCAATGCAGGGTTAGATAAATTTCTACATTATATGCCAATGCCAAAACTTACTCCGGAGCAAATGAAAATTTTCGACGCATTTAATCAATTGCACTGGCTAATGCCATTAGTCGGAGCCGTTGAAGTGATTGGGGGGTTACTATTTATTTTCCCAAAAACCAGAGCTTTAGGAGCAATAGTAATTTTGCCGGTAATGGTCGGAATTGTTCTTCACGTATTCACAATAGACAAATCCCAAATGGGAATGTCGATTGCAGGAGTTCTTTTCCTTATCAATATTTGGATGATTATCGATAATAAAGACAAATATAAAGCTTTGTTGAAATAGAAAAAGTCAATGGTCAATAGTGAATTTTGCTTCGCAAGTGAATATTTAAAAATTGACAAGCAAAGCGAATTAACAATTGACCATTCACATTATCTTATACAAACGCACTGAATCCGGTAATAGAACGACCAACAATCAGTGAATTGATTTCTTTCGTTCCTTCGTAAGAATAAATTGCTTCTGCATCGGCAACGAATCTTGCAACATCATATTCAAGTAAAATTCCGTTTCCGCCCATTACTTCTCGTGCTCTCGAAACGACATCTCTCGTTCTCATGGTACAGAAAACTTTCGCTAACGAAGCGTGTTCGTCTTTTAAAATTCCTTCATCCTGCATTTCAGAAAGCCGGAAAACCATTGTTTGCATAGCCGTTAAATTAGAAAGCATCTCTACCAAATGCCCCTGAATCATTTGAAAAGAAGCAATAGGCTTTCCAAATTGTTCCCGTGTTCTTGTATACTGCAAAGCGCTTTCGTAAGCTCCTCTTGCGCAACCTGTCGCCATCCAGGCAACTCCGGCTCTTGTCATTCTCAAAACTTTCGCAGTGTCTTTAAATGAATTGGCATTCTGAAGACGGTTTTCTTCTGTAACCAAGCAATCTTTTAAAGTAATCAGTCCATTCTGAACGATCCTTAATGCCATTTTTCCTTTTATTTTTTCCACTGAAAACCCGGGATTATCTTTTTCAACGATAAAACCTTTTACTTCGCCGTCATCTAAATCTCTTGCCCAAATAATAATTATGTCGGCAAAAGTGGCATTTCCAATCCATTTTTTTTCTCCGTTTAAAATCCAGCCTTCAGGAGTTTTTTTGCAGGTAACCGTTAATCCTCCCGCTGCTCCGGAACCCACTTCCGGCTCTGTCAAACCAAAAGCTCCTATTTTTTCGAACTTCTGCATTTGAGGAAGCCATTTTTGTTTTTGTTCTTCCGAGCCGCAAATGTATATCGAACCCATCGCCAAACCAGACTGTACACCAAAAAATGTTGCGATGGATGCATCAATTCTAGCCATTTCCATAGCAATGACACCTTCCATTAAAAAAGGCATTCCCTTGCAGCCGTATCCTTCATATGTTACTCCGCAAATATCTAATTTTTGGAATTTAGGAATTAATTCATGCGGAAATTCGTCTCTCAACCAGTAATGATTCACCAGAGGTTTTACTTCTTTTTCCATAAACGCTCTTACTTTCAGCTGAACTTCTCTTTGCTCAGGAGTCAAAGTGTGGTAAATGTCGTAAAAATCGCCATCAATAGGCGGAAGCTCTTTCTTTTTCTTATTCGGATCGAGCATTTTCATCATTCCTTTGAGCTGTTTCTCATCAAGTTTGGAAAAATTCTCCATCAATTTTGGAAGATTTACTTTTTGAGAAATTTCCCCGAGCTGATCAAAATCAATTGATTTAAATAATTCTATAGCGTTTCTGATTTTAGAAAAAGTTTTAGACATATTATTTGAGATTTAATTTTGTAAATCATCAGCAAAAATCAATCCGAAATACCACTCGCACAACTTAGAAAGCTTTACAATTAACTGTATTGCAGCTATTTAAATTCAATTATTTATTTACAAAATGTTTACCTCAAATATTCAAATATTACAAAACATTCTGATGGAACTTTGGTTTAAGCAAAAACATTAAAATCAAATATTATGAAAACGACCTACATCAAATTATGTATTGCAACAGCAATTTTTTTAGGAATTTACTCCTGTAAAAAAGGTGAAACAATAACAAGTGACTACGCCTTATCGACATCTACAGATTCGGTTTCGGTAAATATTTCCGACAGTGTTTCATCAGTTGCAACGATGACAATGAAAGAAAAACAATTTATCAAAACTGCCAATGTGAATATGGAAGTAAAAGATGTTTATGATGCAACAATTTCTATCGAAAAATCGGTTCAGGAATTGGGAGGATTCGTTACAAACAGTAATTTACATAGCAGAGTAATTTCTGAAGAAACTTACAACACTTCCGACGAAAACGCAACGCTTGTAAAAAAATATCAGACTGAAAATTCTATGCAGGTAAGAGTTCCCACCGAAAAATTAGGTGAACTTTTAACATTAATTAATGATAAAAAACTTTTCCTGAATTCAAGAATTATCAGTGCAGAAGATGTGACTTCAAGCATTAAATATGCTGAAATGGAAGGTAAAAGAATAAAGAAAACCGGAGAAAATATCTCTGAGCTTAAAACCACAAAAGACAAAGTGAAATTGAGTGATCAAAATATGTCCGAAAACAACCTACAACAACTCGCTAATCTTGATGTAACAGATCATTTAAAATACAGTACCGTTGATATTTATATAAAAGAACCCAAACTTCGAATTGCCGAAATCGCAGTGACAAACTCTACAAATATTGATAATAAATATAAATTTGATTTCTTTTACAGTGCAAAAAACGCTTTTATAGAAGGATATTATTTAATTCAAAGACTTATTATCGGACTGATTGTAATCTGGCCATTATTAATAATTGGCGGTGTGGTATTTTACTTTTACCGAAAAAACAAATCTAATAAAGAGATAATTAAAACTTCTGAAAAATAAATGGCAATCTAACCTTCTGGTTATCTATATATACTTTTGAACCTCTGCTTTTTGCAGAGGTTTTATTTTTACCGCCATTATTTTAGTTAAATCGATTTTTAATTCACAATTAACATCATTGCACGAAAATTCCGTAAATTTGCAAATCATAATTTAACAACACGGATTTTATCGAAATTTATTCTAATTTTTATTAAAAATTCTTTACAAACTTTAAATATGCTATCTAAAATAAATCCTACACAAACCAACAGCTGGAAAACACTTGATGAACATTTCGGGGACAACGATTTTGAACTGAGAAGTCTTTTTCAATATAATCCGAACCGTTTTGAAGAGTTTTCAATTAAAAAAGACAATTTTTTATTTGATTATTCTAAAAATTTAATTGATGCGAAAACAAAAGAATTATTGTTAAATCTTGCAGAAGAATGTCAGTTGAAGGATGCTATTTCTAAAATGTTTTCAGGTGATAAAATCAACGAAACAGAAGGAAGAGCGGTTTTGCATACAGCTTTAAGAGATTTTTCTGATAAAGAGATCTTGGTTGACGGTGAAAACATAAAACCTCAGATCAAAAGAGTTTTAGATCACATGAAGTCTTTTTCTGAAAGCATAATTTCAGGAAATCATAAAGGTTTTAGCGGAAAGGAAATTACAGATATTGTGAATATCGGGATTGGAGGTTCCGATTTGGGCCCCGTAATGATAGTTTCTGCTTTAAAACATTTTAAAACAAGATTAAATGTACATTTTGTTTCTAATGTAGACGGAAATCATATTGCTGAAGTAGTAAAAAACTTAAACCCTGAAACCACTTTATTCATAATTGCTTCCAAAACTTTTACGACCCAGGAAACAATGACCAATGCCAATTCTGCGAAAGACTGGTTTTTAAAAGCCGGAAAACAGGAAGACGTAGCAAAGCATTTTGTAGCTTTATCAACTAACGTTCAAGCCGTTAAAGACTTCGGAATTGCAGAAGAAAACATCTTCGAATTCTGGGATTGGGTTGGCGGAAGATATTCTTTGTGGAGTGCGATTGGTTTGAGTATAGTACTTGCAGTTGGTTATGAAAATTTTGAGCAATTGTTAAAAGGTGCTGAAAATACAGACCAACATTTCCAAACTGCAGATTTTTCTGAAAACATTCCTGTTTTGATGGGACTTTTAGGAATCTGGTATCGTAATTTTTACGCAGCTACAACGCATGCAATTCTTCCATATTCTCAATATTTAGACAGATTCGCAGCCTATCTTCAACAAGGTGATATGGAAAGCAACGGAAAATGTGTCGACAGAAACGGTGAGTTTGTAGAATATGAAACGGGACCAATTATTTGGGGCGAACCTGGAACCAACGGACAACACGCATTCTATCAGCTGATTCACCAGGGAACAGAATTAATTCCTGCGGATTTTATTGCCTACGCAAAAAGCCCGAATAAAGTTTCTGATCATCAGGATAAATTATTAGCCAATTTTTTCGCTCAGACAGAAGCATTGGCTTTTGGTAAAAATGAAGAAGAAGTGGAAACAGAATTACAAGCTTCAGGAAAATCTGAGGAAGAAATCGACTTCTTATTAAATTATAAAGTCTTCCACGGAAATACGCCAACTAACTCAATAATTTTCAATGAATTAACTCCCTTTTCATTAGGTCAATTAATTGCTTTATATGAGCATAAAATTTTCGTTCAGGGTGTAATTTGGAATATTTTCAGTTTCGATCAGTTCGGTGTGGAGTTAGGAAAGGTTTTAGCCAATAAAATCCTTCCAGAACTTGAAAATAATGAGACAGTTAGCTCCCACGATTCTTCAACAAACGGGTTGATTAATTATTATAAATCGAATAAATAATTCTTGCGGATTTTCATTAATTTTGATAAAAATAAAAGATATGAGTACCATTACAATACATCTGAAAAATAAGGAAGAAGAAACCTTAATGGAGAATCTTTTAAAAAAAATGAAAATCAGCTTTGAAAAAAACGAGGAAGACTTTGAATTAACGGAAGAAATGAAAAGGGTGATTGATAATGCTTTACAACAAGACAGATCACAGTTTGTAGATGCATTCGAATCTCTAAAGGAAATTTCAGAAAAATATGGCATTTAAAATTTTAGTTTCTCCCATTGCAAACAATAATATTGATGAAGCCATTAAATATTATAAACTGCAATCTCAATCTGCAGCTAAAAGTTTTAGGAAGAAATTATTTGATGCTTATAAATCTTTACAAATAAATCCTTTTTTTGCAGTTAAATATAGAGATGTAAGAGCAATTCCTTTAAAGAAACTGCCTTATTTAGTTTTATTTGATGTTGATGAAAAAGAAAACATTGTAAATATCCTCTCTGTTTTCTGCACCCATCAGAATCCAGAAAAATATCCTTAAAATCTAATAATAAAAAAGTAATAAAAGTAAAAATGGCAGAAATTCTTGACGGATTAAAAGTTTCCAAAGAAATAAAAGCAGAAATAAAGGTTGAAGTTGATAAAATCTTAGAAAGCAAAAGAAGAGCTCCGCATTTGGTGGCTATTCTTGTTGGGAACAACGGGGCAAGTAAAGCTTATGTCAATGCAAAAGTGAAAGACTGTGAAGAAGTTGGTTTTCAATCAAGCTTAATAAAATTTTCAAGCACAGTTTCAGAATCTGAATTGTTGGAGAAAATTGATGAATTGAATAAATCTAAAGCAGTTGACGGATTTATCGTTCAGTTGCCTTTACCAGATCAAATCGATCAGGAGAAAATTATCAACGCGATTGATCCACGGAAAGATGTTGACGGTTTCCATCCTACCAATTTTGGAAAAATGGCCTTGGAAATGGATACTTTCCTGCCTGCTACTCCATTCGGAATTTTAACTTTACTGGAAAGATATAATATCGAAACAAAAGGTAAAGACTGCGTAATCATCGGAAGAAGTAAAATTGTGGGAAGACCGATGAGCATTCTAATGGGAAGAAAAGATTTTCCGGGAAACTCAACGGTTACTTTAACACACTCTTACACAAAAGACATCGAAGAATACACCCGAAAAGCAGACATTGTGATTACAGCTTTAGGTGACCCTCACTTTTTGAAAGGTGAAATGATCAAAGACGGAGCAGTAATCGTTGACGTAGGTATTACGAGAGTTGATGACGATTCTGTAAAAGGATATTATTTGGCAGGTGACGTAGATTTTGACAGTTGTTCTGCAAAAGCAAGCTGGATTACACCGGTTCCGGGAGGAGTAGGTCCTATGACAAGAGCAATGCTGATGAAAAATACCATCATTGCTTACAAAACTTCGGTTTACAACGATTAATTAATTAAACCTTCAAGGTTTTTGAAACCTTGAAGGTTTGGAATAACAAAATGGATTTAGTAGAAGATATATTATTAAAAGAAGGTAAAATGCTCCCGGTGATGGAGCATTTTTACACTATTCAGGGAGAAGGTGCTCATACAGGAAAAGCAGCATATTTCATCAGATTAGGAGGTTGTGACGTAGGTTGTCATTGGTGCGACGTGAAAGAAAGCTGGGATCCTAATCTTCACCCTTTAATGAATGCTGAGGAAATCGCAGAAACTGCAGCAAAACATTGTAAAACAATTGTCTTAACAGGTGGCGAACCTTTAATGTGGAATCTTGATATTTTAACTTCAAAATTAAAAGAATTGGGATGTACCATTCACATTGAAACTTCAGGAGCTTATCCGATGAGTGGAGAATTAGACTGGATTACGCTTTCACCGAAAAAAACAGGCTTGCCAAAAGAAGAAGTCTATCACAATGCTCACGAACTGAAAGTAATTATTTTTAACAATAACGATTTTAAATTTGCTCAGGAACAGGCTGCAAAAGTTTCAGAAAACTGCAGATTATATCTTCAGAGCGAATGGAGCAAACGTGATGAAATGTATCCGAAAATGACAGACTTTATTTTGGCAAATCCTCGTTGGCAGGCGTCTGTTCAAACCCATAAATACTTGAATATTCCATAAAATTCTTATATTAGCTTCTGCGTTCTATTAAAGATTAATGCAAAGAATACGATATTCCCGATATCTGAAATCCTTAATCATTTTGCTCGACCTTCTGGTTATTGCAGGGGTTTTTGTATTCTATTTTATCAATACAAACCGTGATCTGGTTCATAATCAGGATATTTGGTACGAAAATTCTTTTCCCCTGCTTTTGGTTGTTTCATTTTGGGTTTTGTTGAGCGGCAGAACAAAAATTTATAATATCTCCAGAAATCTCACTTACATTTTGTTTGTAGAACGTGTTATTATACATTTTTTATTGTTTATAATCGGTTTGGTTCTTATACGAAAAGTTAGCAGCAATCAGTTTTTTGGTTCAGAATTAACCTGGTTATCACTTTATCTTTTCTGTTTCATATTTTTACTAAAGTCGGCTGTTTATTTTTTGATAAGGCACTTTCGTACAATGGGAATCAACCACAGGAATGTGATGTTTTTGAGCGAAAATAACTCTACAGAGGTATTAAAAAAGATAATTGAAGAGAGAAAAGATTTCGGCTACAAAATATTCGGCTACAATTCTTCTGAAATTTATCCTGAAAAACTGGTTGATTTTTGGAAAAAAAACGGAATTCACACTTTATTCCTTCCTACCGAAAATTCGTTTGACGAAGAAATGCAGGATAAAATTTTCAGATTAGCCGAAGCGAATAAAGTTCATATTTCTTTAATTCCTAATATTTCTAAGAATAATTTTTTCTTTTATGATTTAGACTACATTCAGACACAGCCTGTTTTAACGCAAACAAAACATCCATTAGATTATTATTCTAACTATTTATTGAAAAGAATATTTGATCTGATTTTTTCGGTCTTTATTTTGCTATTTATCTGTTCGTGGTTATTTCCATTAATCGCTTTTTTAATTAAAAGAGGTTCTAAAGGTCCTGTTTTTTTTGTTCAAAAGAGGTATGGTTTCCATGAAGAGGTTTTCAATTGCATCAAATTCAGAACGATGATTGTGAATGAAGATTCAATGAAGAAAACAACGAGTGAGAATGATTCAAGAATAACAAAAATCGGGAAGTTTTTAAGAAAAACAAGTCTTGATGAAATGCCGCAGTTTATCAATGTTTTAAAAGGCGAAATGTCTGTAGTAGGACCAAGACCACATATGTTGGCGGTTGATAATTATTATAAACCTAAAATCGGAAGATACAGTTTGAGAAGTCACACCAATCCCGGAATTACCGGTTTAGCACAAGTAAATGGTTTGAGAGGAGATGCAGGAGACATTGAAATTGAAATGAGCAAACGTATTTTGGCTGATGCATTTTACGTAAGAAACTGGAGTTTTGTTTTAGATCTAGTAATTATCTTAAAAACTATTTTACTGGTTATAAAAGGAGATAAAAACGCAAAATAAGCTTAATATCAGCCGACTTCAACGTTGGTTTAATTAAATAAAAATAGTCTAATTTAGCAGCATGTTAAAAAAGTTTTTTACAGCGGTAGGAGAATATATGATTCTTATCGGTAAATCTATCCAAAAGCCTCAGAAAATGAGAGTTTTCTGGAAACTGTTTATGCGTGAAATAAACGATTTGGGAGTCAATTCTTTTGGGTTGGTAATATTTACATCTATATTTGTGGGTGCAGTTGTGGCAATTCAGATGTTTAATAATTTTGATGCTTCATCATTCCCTATTCCACCGGCTTTTGTAGGATATGCAACGAAAGCGGTTTTAATTTTGGAATTTGCACCAACAATTATCAGTTTGATTTTAGCAGGAAAAGTAGGATCATATATTGCATCTACAATCGGTACAATGAGAGTTTCCGAGCAGATCGACGCTTTAGATATTATGGGAGTAAACTCTCCCAATTTCTTAATTTTACCTAAAATTATTGCGTGCTTAATTTTTAACCCTATTTTAATTGCGATCAGTATCGTTTTTGGTATTGGAGGCGGTTATCTTGCCGGAATTATTACAGGAAGCTGGACGACTGCAGATTACATCACCGGAATCCAGATGTATATGCCAAACCTTTTCATATACTACGCATTTACTAAAACCATTGTTTTTGCATTTGTGATTGCCACTGTTCCTTCTTATTTCGGATATTTTGTGAAAGGTGGTTCATTGGAAGTCGGTAGAGCAAGTACACAAGCGGTGGTTTGGACGATGGTTTTCATCATTATTTCTGAATTACTTTTAACACAATTAATATTAAGCTGATGATTGAGGTAAAAAATCTTAAAAAAAGTTTTGGTGATGTTGAAGTGCTTAAAGGAATTTCAACAACTTTCGAAAAAGGAAAAGCAAACCTTATCATCGGGCAAAGTGGATCCGGAAAAACAGTTTTCCTAAAAAGCTTATTGAATGTTTACCAGCCTTCATCAGGAGAAATTTTGTTTGACGGCAGAGACATTAATATCATGAACCGTGAAGAAAAGCAGCATTTACGCTCTGAAATCGGAACACTTTTTCAGGGAAGTGCTCTGTTTGATTCTTTAACGGTGGAAGAAAACATTATGTTTCCGCTTGATATGTTTACCAATCTTACTTTCAGAGAAAAAAAACGAAGAGTTTTTGAAGTAATTGGAAGAGTACATTTAGATAAAGCAAACAGAAAATTTCCATCAGAAATTTCAGGAGGAATGCAAAAGCGTGTAGCCATTGCAAGAGCCATTGTGAATCACCCGAAATACCTTTTTTGTGATGAACCGAATTCAGGCTTAGATCCATATACATCAAATGTAATTGATGATCTACTGCTTGAAATCACCAAGGAATACAATACCACTACGATTATTAATACGCATGATATGAACTCTGTGATGACGATCGGGGAAAAAATTGTTTATCTCAGATTAGGCATAAAAGAATGGGAAGGAAATAAAGACGTTCTTATTACCGCAGGAAATAAAAATCTGATCGATTTCGTTTATTCATCAGAACTGTTTAAAGAATTGAGAGAGTATTTATTAGAGAATAATAAAACTATTGAAAATACAATTACAAAAATTGACGACAATGAAAAAAATAATTAGTGCAGCATTCATAAGTTTCTCGTTTTTTGCTTCGGCACAGATTTCTCTTGCAGCAAAAGCTAACGTAGCAATACCTACAAGTTCCGCTTCTTGGAAAAATTTTAAAACTGCAGCATCAAATACTGTAGAACAGAATGGAAAGAATATCACGGGTTTCAATGTGGGTTTATCTTTAAAAATAGATTTGCCAACCGCATTATATTTAATGCCGGAAATTTATTATACCAATTTCAGCAATGAAGTTACCGTTCAAAATGATGTAAATGCAGCTCAAACGACCATTAAAGCTAAAAACAGCAGAGTAGACATCCCGGTTTTGGTTGGTGTAAATGTATTAGGAAACTTATTAAGTGCTTATGCAGGGCCTGTTGGAAGTTTCAATTTAGCAAAAAGCGATAATTTTGATAATTTCGTTCAGAAAGTTGATGCTAAGGAATTCACGGTAGGATATCAATTAGGTGTACAGAGTGAAATAAAGAAAATTATTCTTTCGGCAAGATATGAAGGAGCGTTTTCTAAAGATCAGAGAAAATTCATCAATAATATAGCCGGATCAAGCCAGGAAATTGATTATGATAACAGATCAAGCTTATTTTTATTAGGTTTAGGATATAAATTCTAATAATAAACTCATAAAAAAATCCTCAAATTAAATTTGAGGATTTTCATTTTGCTGTTCAAGCTCAGCCTTGCGTTTTTCAATTTCCAAAGCCTGTTTTTCAAGCTCCACTTTATCTTTTTGTAGTTGCAAAAACTCTTTTCTTTTTGCCTCAGCTTTTATAGCACTGCCCTTACTTACATAACCTACCATTCCGCCGAATATTAAACCTATTCCGATTCCTGCCATTACTCCCATGATGTGAGAAATAGTTATTTTTTCCACGGTAAAATCTGTCGTGAGATAAAATAATAAAGCCGATACTGCAAGAAGTATTATTCCGATTACTGATAGACTTTTCATATATAAATTTTTAGAATTAAAAACCCTTTACTCACTTTAATTAAGAAAGGGTTTAAGTTTTAATATAAATTATCCTTTTCCACCTGCAGCTCTGTAATACTCCAAAGCTTTGGGTAAATCTTTTTGTATGTCACTTATTCTCGTTTGCGGACTTGGGTGAGTCGATAAAAACTCTGGTTGTCTTGCTCCCGAAGATGCAGCTTCCATTCTGCTCCAGAAAGGAATTGCCTGTTTTGGATCATATCCTGCAATCGCCATTAAATTTAAACCCATTTCATCAGCTTCAGACTCTTGGGTTCTGCCATATTTTAAAAGTGCAACCTGAGAACCTATTGGGTAAGCTGCTTCAAACACCTTTGCTAGTTGTCCATTTGAGATTGACCCTCCCAAAATCTGACCGCCATATTGTGCAACCATTGCCTGCGAAATTCTTTCATTTCCGTGACCCGCTAAAGCGTGAGAAACTTCATGTCCCATTACTACAGCAAGTCCTGTCTCATCTTTTGTGATTGGAAGAATTCCTGTGTAAACGGCCACTTTTCCGCCCGGCATACACCATGCGTTAATTTGGTTATCCTGAAGAAGATTAAACTCCCACTGATATCCGGAAAGATCGGCACTTCTACCTATACTTGCATAATATTTTTCGGCCGCAGTTTTGATTCTATTTCCAACTTTTTTTACCATTGTAGCTTGAGCTCCGGTCACCACTTTCGACTCTTTCAGAGTCTGTTGATATTGTTGAACCGCACTTGCTGTAATTTCAGAATTTAAGGTTCCAATTTGTAAAGACTTTCTACCGGTCATCGGATTCGTTGTACATGCAGCTACTGTTAAAGCAATTGCACCTATTCCTAAAAGATGAGTAATTTTCATAATTTGCTTATTATATTTGAACCTTAACAATTTCTATTCCAAAAAAATATTAATATTTATTTTTGCACGTATTTTGATATCAATAATTACTAATTTTAGTATCATGAAAAATTATATAAAAATCATATCAGCCTGTACCATTATCTTGTTTTTTCAAAACTGCACTGCGCAAAAGACTGATCCACAAACAGTAAATAATCTGGTAAGTTCGGATGAATTCACATTTCATGCAGACAGAGCTTTTCCTATGAATCAGGATGTCGTTAATATTGCCAATTCTATGCCCAATGCAGCGGGTCAAAGGATTTTTGATTTATCGGGGGAAGGATATTCTATAGAAATTAAAAAAAATAATTTGGATGTTGTATTACCTTATTTTGGCAGAACTTTCAACCCAAATTACGGAACAACAGATAACAGTTACAGATTTATTTCTAAAGATTATACACTTACAAAATCCCGCAGCAAAAAAGGAAATTGGGTGTATAAAATAAAACCGAATGATGTGAAAAATGTAAGCGATATCAATATTGAAATTTTTAAAAACGGAAAGGCTTCAACATCTGTCAGAAGTAATGACAGACAGCCCATTTCTTATGATGGTTACATCTCTAAAAACGAAGAAATAAAAGAAAAAGAGAAGCTTTAATTTTTCTTAAGGAATTTTTCTACAAATAATTTTGCTTCAGTACTTGGATTGGAAATCAAGTCTGAAGCATTTTTTTTATGCTGAATATACGCTTCTTCTACGAAATCATCTTTCTTCATTATGCTCAGAATATATTCCTGAACCCAATATTCAAAGCGTTTTTCAGATTGTTGCGTTCTAACCTCATCAAAACGTTTTGTTTTCTTTTTTAAAGAGATAAATTCATCAATTTTTTGATAAACTTCATTCAAACCTTTATTATTTAAAGCCGAACCCAATAAAACGGGAACTTTCCAGTCTTTTTCTTTTAATGGAAGAAAATCTAAGGCACGCTTTAGTTCTAGTTTAGTATTTTTTGCTTTCTGAAGATTAGATTCTTCAACTTTATTAATGAAAATTACGTCTACCATTTCCATAATTCCGCGTTTGATGCCCTGAAGTTCGTCTCCGCCACCGATAATTTTTAGAAATAAAAAAACATCCGTAATATCGGCAACCAAAACTTCAGACTGCCCCACTCCAACAGTTTCAATTAGAATATAATCATAACCTGCCGCTTCGCAAATCATCATCGTTTCAAAAGTGGTATTGGCAACACCACCCAAAAAACCTGAACTTGGGGATGGACGAATGAAAGCATTTTCTTCTTTTGCCAATTCTTCCATTCTGGTTTTATCGCCTAAAATACTTCCTTTGTTGATGGCAGAACTTGGATCAATGGCTAAAACCGCCACTTTCTTTCCTTGTGAAATTGCAAGTCTACCAAAATTTTCGATAAAAGTAGATTTTCCCGCTCCGGGAACTCCCGTAATTCCCACCCGTATTGATTTTCCGGTTAAAGGAAGAATTTTTTTCAGAAGGTCTTCTGCCTGATTTCGGTGTTCCGGTTTTATACTTTCAACTAAAGTTATGGCTTTCGCAATCAGACGTTTGTTGCCTGATTTAATACCATTAATAAAGTCTTCCGTTGAAATTTTCATTAATTCAAAAATATAAAATAAGCTTCAAAATCCGAGTAAAAGTTCGTTAATTTTAATGCTTCTAAATTAAACATCTTGGTAACAATCGCCTGCAAAATTGATTATTTTTGTTTTAAACAATAAAAATTCATGAAAAGTTTATTTGCATCAGCAACTGTTATTCTCGTTTTATTAGTTTCTTGTACTCCAAAAGCAACTACTGTAGCCGAAGCTCCAAAATCTGCAACAAGTACAGCAGAACAGATCGCACAAGGAAAAACAATTTACGAATCGTCTTGCAATAGATGCCATAAATTATATGAACCCACGCAATTCACTTCTGTACAATGGGTAGGAATTATGAATGCAATGGCGCCAAAAGCAAAACTGACTGAGGAACAACACCAGTGGGTTTATGATTATGTGGTTTCTGTAAAAAAATAAACATTCAACCAGCAAAAAATATCATTATGAAAAAAGTAGCTTTGAGTATGATTTTAGGATCTGCTTTTATGGTTTCCTGCGGGCCGAAAAGTACCGCCGTAACCGGACCAAAATTTTCTTCGGCTGAACATTTAGCCCAAGGAAAAACGGTTTTCGAAAATTCATGCAACAGATGTCACAAATTACCGGATCCTGCGAAACATGACGACCAAGGATGGGTAAAAACATTAAGCAGAATGGCATCAAAAGCGAAATTGAGTGATGAGCAGCATCAAATGGTCTATGATTATTTGATTTCTGTAAATAAAAAATAAGCCCTCAAAAATATTGTTCCTGAAAAATTGTTTTATATAGAAATCATTTACTTTAATTCCAAAATCAAATCATTATTTTCAGGAGTAAATCTTTAGTTTTTGTAGTTTTAAGAATCATACAAAATAGTAAATTATTCGAGCTTTCCTCGAAACTAATTGCAGGTCGCCTTTTTAGAGCATTGATTCTTATGACTTGTAAAATTATCTTCTTTTAATATTACATTATTACAAAATATTTTCTTTGAAGAAAAACATTTTGTAATAATGTATCCTGTCTTCTGTTCTGAGGTGATCAAAGTATTTTACTAAGAATTCAGCAGTAATAATTTTAGAAATTCGTGATTAATTATCATAAAATTCAAATTTTTTATATAATTCTTAGTATAATTTTAATCTATTCTCACCATATGTTTTTCTAAGGGAAATGCCAATATCCGAAATGTGGATGTTTTTCCATGCTTGCTGAAACGAGTAATAATTTCTTCTAATTGAGAAACACTTTTAGATACTAAATGTACAATAAGACAGAAATCCCCGGTAGATTTCATCACTTTCAGAATGCCGTTTATATCTTCAATTTCTTTTAAAAATGGTGGGATATCGCAATAAGGGATATCAATTCCGATGATTACATTTTCATTAAAACCTAATTTTTCAAAATCTAAGTTTACAGTAAAAGACTTTATGATACCAGATTCTTCCATTTTACGAATTCGTTCAGCTACTGCCGGAGCTGTAAGCCCAATTTTTTTCCCGATTTCAGTATTAGAAAAACGAGAATTTATTTGTAGCTCATGCAAAATAGCATGATGTAATTGATCTAGCTGCATAATTATTTAGAAATGAAAGTTTTTTGATAAAATTCTTTAATTACAAAAGTAATTTGTTTTTACTAAATGTAGAGATTTGCTAAACAAAAAATAAATTGATGAAATTTAATATTACAATTCTTCTAGCATTTTTAGCTGTAATGTGTTTAGCCACAGGTGGTATTTTTGTGAAATTAAGCAGTCTTCCGCCCATTAACACAGCTTTATTCAGAATCCTTTTTTCTCTGATATTCTTATTACCTTTTGTGTATAAAAAAATAAAAACTGTAGATAAAAAATCATGGATCATTATTTTATTCAGTGGAGTCTTCTTGGCAATTGACCTGATACTTTGGAATACTTCTTTCCATCTTACATCGGTGGCAAATGCTAATCTGTTTGTAAACTTAGTCCCCTTTACAACGATACCTTTATCTTATTTTTTGTTTAAAGAAAAGCCCAGCAAGAATTTTTTACTGGGTTTAGGAATTTCTATTCTTGGTATTCTGCTTTTAATGTCCGGAAAACTAAGTATTTCTAGCAGTGGAAACTATAAAGGAGATTTTTTGGCCTTTCTGGCATCCGTATTTTATGGTTTATTTTTACTAAGTGTATATAAAGTCAGATTAAAAATTGACGCAGCTACACTTATGTTTATCAGCGGTTTAGGCTCTATTCCTGTATTATTAATTGCTGCGCAAACCACTGAAACAATAATATTTCCGCCAAACGTCAAAGAATTATCCATATTAATAGGATTAGCTTTATTTTCTCAACTGTTAGGACAAGGATTATTAAGCTATTGTTTGGGGAAAATTAGCATTTTGCTTTCTTCTGTCATTATTTTAAGCCAACCTGTATTTGCAGCTGTTTATGCATATTTTATTTTCGGAGAAACCCTATCTTTAAAAGAAATTCTTGGGATAATAATAATATTGGCAGGTGTATATTATGCTAAAAAAGAGAAAAAAGCCCCCGCTTCATCTAAATAAAATCGTAATAAAATTCACAATTCTCTATAAAATAACCCTCTATCTTTCTATGAAAGGCAGAGGGTTTATTCCAATGATATGTAAAATTAATTAATCCATTTTTTATGGACTGTCCTTTTTAAAAGATTTTTTCTGATGATTCTTTTTAAAATCGGATCCTGAAAATGTTCTGATGGGATTTCCACGCTGAACATTCAAGTGATTATTCCACGTTTCCTGCATTCTTCTTTCTAATTGCTGAATGTGAAATTCCATCACCTTTTCTTTTAATCTGATAATCGAAAGTTTTTTATTTTCCAATTGCGAACGAGAATCCTGCACGAAAACACTTTGTCCGGTTTTCAGATACGTTGCACGAACTGCGGTTTCTACTTTGTTCACGTTTTGTCCGCCACTTCCCTGGCTTCTCGCTGTTTGAAACTGAATATTTTTTTCATTAAAATTAATTTTCTCCAAATCTTCCATTTCGAAAATTCCGATAAACCAATTGCTTCGTTTATGGAGTTTTCTGAAAGTACTTTTTCCAATCCAAAGAATGCTTCCGAGCCAGGATTTTAGAAATTCATTGACTTCTTTTCCTTTTAAAAGTAAAGTCACAGATTTCAAAGTCAGGTTTTCATCACCATTTTTACGATGGATGATTTCGTAATCTATTTTACTTTGTCTTGCTTCCTCAAGAAAAACCTTCAGAACTTTAGCAACTATCCATTGACATTCTAAAGGTCCTCTTCCCGAGGTTATTTGTATGGTTTTGTCCATTTTGTTTTTAATTTAAACCTTCAAGGTTTTTGAAACCTTGAAGGTTTCTTGATAAATTATTTGTCCATCTTCACGATTCTAGGTTGAAAAGTTCCGAGAATATCGACCAGTTCACTTTGAGCGTTCATCACTTCATTGATGTCTTTGTACGCCATTGGTGCTTCTTCGGCATTTCCGCCCATTAAAGTGACATTTTTGAATTTTAATTCTTTCTTAATGTCATTTTGAGTAAAACGGGTTCTGCATTCTCCTCTTGAAAATTCCCTTCCGGCTCCGTGTGAAGCTGAGTTTAAAGAATTTGGATTTCCTTTTCCCCGTACGATAAAACCTTTTGCGGTCATCGAACCTGGAATCATTCCCAATTCATTTTCGTTGGCTGGAGTGGCGCCTTTTCGGTGAACAATCACTTCTTTTCCGTGGTGGATTTCTTTCCACGCAAAGTTGTGATGGTTTTCGATTCTGGCTTTCACTCTTCCGCCAACTGCTTTCACCAATCTTCTGTGAATATCGTCGTGACAAGCCGAAGCGTAATCTCCCGCGAGGTTCATCGCCGTCCAGTATTCGATTCCGAGATGCGTATTCAAATCCAGCCAGGCAAAGTTTTGTGCTTCTTTCGGCAACGGACATTGTTCTGTTGCAACTCTCGAATAATACTGGGCGATTTCTGCTCCCAATCCACGCGAACCGCTGTGCGAAAGAATTCCAAGGTATTTTCCTTTTGGAAGATTCATTTGTTGGTCTTCGTCCGTAATTTCCACTTCCCCGAATTCTACAAAGTGATTTCCACCGCCGGAACTTCCCATTTGTTTGATGGCTTTTCCTTTTAATCTTCTCAAAATCGGAATCAAATCAAACGTATCTCTGTTGAAAATTTCATGATCGACGTGAGATTTATGCGTTTCATACATTCCGAATTTGGTGTGTTCGGCAAGAGCTTTTTCGTATTTATCTCTCGATCCGTCAAGATATGAAATAGGAGTATCCAAAATACTGAGCGACATTCTGCAACCGATATCCATTCCGACTCCGTAAGGAATTACAGCATTTTCCACGGCGAGAACTCCACCAATTGGAAGTCCGTAACCGCTGTGTGTATCGGGCATTAAAGCTCCCTGTATTGCAATCGGCAGTTTCAAAGCGGTGTAGAGTTGGTTTTTTGCTTCATCTGAAATATTGTTTCCGAAAATCTGGAAAGAGGCACGATTTGTATTGAGCATTCTTTTTTCTGTTTTCTTAGATGAAAGCAAAGCTTCTGCAATTTGTCCGAAGGTTAAATCTTTTTCAAATTTTTCCGGATTTTGCTGGATTTCCTTTAATAAAGATTTCACCTGATGAATATTTTTAGTGGCGAAGTTTCTTTTCATTACTTCCAGAGCAATGTTGACACTCTGATTATTTGGATAGCCTAATTTTAATATATCTTTTCCTTTTAGTTTTAAATTTCCCATTGTTTTTGTTTTAAAATTTTAGACATAACTGTCTTCTAAACTTTCTGCAAACTCTGTTGCAGACATTTCGTAGTGAAAGCATTTTCTGCTTTTCAACGGATCACGTTTGTATCTATCTTTCCAGGAATTTGATCTGCCATAAATTGTTTTATGGATAATTCCCCGAATTTTATGTTGACCTAAATAAGAATCGAGTTCGTCGATTTCTTTATCCAAATCTGAATTTAAAGGTTTATAATGAGTGATTATATTGGGTTTCACTCTTAACACAAATCTCCATGGTTCGATAAATTTGTAATAAACGTTGTATTTCTTTCTGATCGGACAATAGTTTTCTATTCTGAGGAAATATTGCTTTTCTCTGATTGTTAATGCCAATTTTGGATCGTTCCATTGATGAACTGAAAGCTGAACCAATTTCTGCTCTCTTTCAACATAGATTCTTCGTCCGAATTTTCTTTTCTTTTTTAAAAATTTTCGGGTTGGAGAATACATTTTTGTATTGATTTTGTTCAGAATTCCATCAAAAAAATCAGCATCTTTGGAACGTTTCACATCATCTCTTACCACGAAAAATCTTACAAATCCTTTTTGATATGGCTCTTTGAGAGGCATTAACGGGATTTTCCTTCTTAATTCACAAAGATCATCACTCCGTTTATACTTTTGTCTGATCTGTTTTTCTACATCTTTTCTTATTATTCTTTTTCTGCTTCTCAGACTTCGTAATCTAAAAAGCAAAAGATTATCTTTTTCCATAAATTTAGAAATTAAGGTGAGATATTTGAAGCTGGACTTCCATAAATCACATTAACTGTTTATCAACTTGATTTTTAGTTGGTCGTTGATTCAAACCTCATAGGTTTTTGAAACCTATGAGGTTTACTAATTGGCAGAGCATTATTAATAGCCCCGATTGCAACGACATCCTTTTTTTTGCATGGCTTGGAAAAAAGCATTGGCAAAAAAGATATAGTGGAAAGCGGGAAATAGCTCCTAAAAATTTTATAAAAAAGATTTCGGGGAAACTTGTTTTGAGTTTGAAATATTGCGCAATAAAAAACCCGAAATCTTATGACTTCGGGTTTTGATATTTCAATATACTGTTATTCTATGAGTGTACCAAACCACGAAGCCTTGCCTTTGCAAAAGGCAATCCTACTGATGAATGTAAATTAAATTTGAACATTGCTTCGTTGTTTTTTAATTGGTTAAACTTGATTTTCAGATGCAAAGATATAGGAATTTTTTAATTTGCAAAAAAAAAATTCAGAAATCTTTTCTTTTCATCATGCTGATAATCAAGAAGGATAAATGCATTGGTATTTTATATGAGTATACATTGATTCTCTATAATTAAGTTTCTGGCCTTTCAACATTCTGGCCAATTCTAAAAGCGCAGTAATGCCTGTTGCATTATCATCAGCTCCTTTTTGATCACCACAAACATCATAGTGAGCACCAATAATTATTCTTTTTTTATTTTCTGTCCCAAAAGAACAAATGACATTTTTATACATTTTGCCATCTACCATATACTCTTGAAAATTAGCATTATTGCTATATTCATTGAAATTTTTAAAGATATAGCCCGCAACAGAATTAAGTTGTTCTATATTTTTATGATTGCGAAACTCTGGTGTCTCAACAAGAGCATTCAAATGTTTTTTGTACTAAATTGATATCGGCTGAGACCTTTGGTTTAGGGAAATTTCTCTGTTTTTCAATAGCTCCGAATAATAAAAATCCTATAAAAAATAAGCCCGCAAAAAGAAAAAAATTTCTTTTTGCGGGCTTCAATATATTTTTAAGATTCATTAAATAATTAATTTTTAATCTTTTGATCCCAAACCATCCATGGTATCTCCCATTCCTCTGCTTTTTGGCGAATAAACCCTTTCTTCATCTAAAAAGTAAACATTGTGTTTTGCTTTTGCGATAATTCCGTTGTACACATCTTCCGGCAATCCTGCTGTTTCAAAATCTGATTCATTGAAAGATGGCTTATTATAAATTTTTAAAGCGCCGTGCTGATCTAAAATTTTCTTGGCATTTTGCGCTTCTACAAGAGTGGATGCATAAACTACCAAATTAATCTTCCCTACACTTTGCTTACTGTAGGCTGCTAAAATCTCATTATCATTGACAAAAATGTGATCCCAGAAACTTTTTGTTTTTTCATCTTCCTGATAATCTTCAGAAGTAGAATCATTATCAAATTTTGAAGTGGAAACTACCACATCTGCTTCCTGAAATCCATTATTGATAAGTTGTGTTTTGATTTCCGCTGTATCAACAGTCTCCGGAAATACTGAAATTACTGTATAAGCCATAATATTTTATTTTAGTTACAACTTACAGTGCAAACGTCGTGCAACTTATTGGATTTTAATCACATTTTAATCTAGAAATCGATTCAAGATATCAACCGCACATTTCGGTAAATTTGTTCCGGGACCGAAAATAAAATCAGCTCCGTTGGCATATAAAAATTCATAGTCTTGTTGAGGAATTACACCTCCGACAACAATTGTAACATCATCAGCTCCAAGTTTTTTCAGCTCTTCAACTACCTGCGGAACCAAAGTTTTGTGACCAGCTGCCAAACTTGAAACACCTAAAATGTGAATATCATTTTCAACCGCCTGTTTTGCCACTTCTTCCGGAGTTTGAAATAATGGTGCGACATCCACATCAAATCCCATATCTGCAAATGCCGTTGCAACTACTTTTGCACCACGATCATGACCATCCTGTCCCATTTTTGCAACCATAATTCTTGGCCGACGACCTTCTTGCTCTTCAAATTTTTGAGTCAGCTCCAGAGCTTTTCCGAAGTATTCGTTTTTTCCTGCATTCATTGCGTAAACTCCTTGAATTGTTCTGATATTCGCTTTATAACGTCCGAAACTTTCTTCCATTGCATCACTCATTTCACCTAAAGTAACTCTCCTGCGGGCTGCTTCGATACATAATGCTAAAAGATTTCCATTACCGGTTTTTGCAGATTCCCGGATTTCATTTAAAATTTGCTCAACAGATTCAGAATTTCGACTTGATTTTATTGAATCTAATCTTTCAATTTGTTTTCTGCGAACTTCTGTGTTATCAATATCTAAAATCTCTATTGGAGTTTGCTCTAAAGCAGATTTAAAAGAATTTACACCAATAATAAATTCTTCGCTGCTGTCAATTTTCGCCTGTTTTCTTGCAGCCGCTTCCTCAATTCTCATTTTTGGAATTCCTGCTTCGATGGCTTTTGTCATTCCGCCTTCTTTTTCCACCTCATCAATGTACTTCATCGCTTCTTCAATCATTTGCTGAGTCAAAGATTCCACCAAATTACTTCCTCCCATCGGATCTACGACATCACAAATTCCGCTTTCCTGCTGAAGGATAATCTGTGTATTTCTTGCAATTTTCGCCGAATAATCTGTAGGAAGTGCAATTGCTTCATCCAAAGCATTTGTATGTAAAGATTGAGTTCCGCCTAGAGCTGAAGACAATGCTTCAACCGCAGTTCGGGTAATATTGTTAAATGGTTCCTGCTCTGTTAAAGACCAACCCGAAGTCTGTGAGTGTGTTCTTAAAGCTAAAGATTTCGGATTTTGTGGGCTAAACTGTTTCAACAATGTTGCCCAAATATATCTTGCAGCACGCATTTTTGCAATTTCCATGAAGTGATTCATCCCGATTGCCCAGAAAAAGGATAATCTTGGAGCGAAATCATCCACATTCATTCCTGCTTTAATTCCTGTTCTTACATATTCCAAACCGTCAGCTAAAGTATAAGCCATTTCCAAAACCGGCGTTGCGCCCGCTTCCTGCATGTGATACCCTGAAATTGAAATTGAGTTGAATTTCGGAATATTTTTAGAAGTATATTCAAAAATATCAGCAATAATTTTCATCGAAGGAGTTGGTGGATAGATGTAAGTATTACGAACCATAAATTCCTTCAAAATATCATTCTGAATGGTTCCTGAAAGCTTATCCTGAGAAACGCCCTGCTCCTCCGCTGCCACAATGTAAAAAGACAGAATCGGCAAAACCGCACCGTTCATCGTCATGGAAACCGAAATTTCATCCAAAGGAATTTCATTGAACAAAATTTTCATATCCTCCACTGAATCAATCGCAACACCAGCTTTTCCTACGTCTCCCACAACTCTCGCATGATCAGAATCATAACCTCGGTGTGTAGCCAAATCGAAAGCTACAGAAAGCCCTTTTTGTCCTGCCGCTAAATTTCTTCTGTAAAAAGCATTCGATTCTTCCGCAGTAGAAAAACCTGCATATTGACGAACCGTCCACGGTTTCTGAACGTACATTGTGGAGTAAGGACCTCTCATGTAAGGCGCAATTCCCGGAGAACTGTCTGCAATTGTTTTATCTTTTATATCTTCTGGAGCGTACTTTGACTTTAATTCAAGTCCGTCTTTCTCGAACTGATAGATTTCAAAATGCTTTTCTGAAAGGCTAAACTGGGGATTTTTGTTTTGAATTTCCCTTCTCATGAGTTTTGATTTAAGATTTTAAAAGTAAGCATTTTTGGGGGAATGTTTTGTGGTTGATTTTCAATTTTAAACGAAGAATTTTAAACACATTAGTATCAAAGAATTTAATCTTAGATTTTTTTACGTTGTGTAAAATATTTCCAACAATGATCTTCATCTTACAGGATTAATGTATTGCAAGAAATATTTCTTTGACAAAACAAAAAGCGATTTTATATTTCTACAAAATCGCTTTATCATTAATTGATCTAGACATATTTCCCATCTAAAATTGCTTGTGCTTCCAAATTGACTTCACAGTCAATCTCGTCAAACGTCGGATTTTTAGCTATTCTATTAATCTCTTTTAATAAAATTTCATCTTTTGTTTCTTTTCCGAAAAATGTTAAAATCCACATTTTCCACAGACCATCATTGGTTTTGAAAATTTCCATCAGATAAGGAGTTAGTTTCTTTGTAAATGGTTGTAATACATTAGCAACATCACCTGCAATCGGCCAATTAATATCTTGAAGCCAAACTAATAAATCAGGAATAATCGGCTCAATCTCTTCAAATGAGAGAGTTTTAAGTTTCTCAATGTTTTTGTTGTCTCCTTTTTCTTTCGGCACTAAATCTTTTACATTCATTGATGATTTCAATTAAGAAAGCTTAATTCTATTTCCCAAGCTTTTTAATTCCCATTTCATACAAAGCAAAAGAAATCAAATCAGCATTCTCGCTAATTACTTGGTCTGTTGCTCTTCCCGCTCCGTGACCTGCATTTTTCTCAATTCTAATCAAAATTGGATTAGCACATTTCTGTTTTTCCTGTAATTCTGCTCCGAATTTGAATGAATGCGCCGGAACAACTCTGTCATCATGATCGCTTGTAATGATCATTGTTGATGGATAACAAGTTCCTGATTTAACATTATGAACAGGCGAATAAGATTTTAAATAATCAAACATTTCTTTGTTGTCTTCAGCAGTTCCGTAATCGTAAGACCACCCTGCTCCTGCTGTGAATTTATTGTATCTCAACATATCAAGAACGCCAACTCCCGGGAAAGCAACTTTGGCCAAATCGGGACGCATCGTCATCGTTGCACCAACCAATAATCCACCGTTTGATCTTCCTGAAAGAGCCATATATTCTTTAGAAGTATACCCTTTAGACTGCAAATATTCTCCGGCAGCGATGAAATCATCAAATACATTTTTCTTCTGCATTTTCGTTCCCGCATCGTGCCATTTTTTACCGTATTCTCCACCTCCGCGAATGTTTGGAACGGCATAAATCCCACCATTTTCCATCCAGATTGCGTTAACTACCGAGAAAGATGGCTGTAAACTGATATTGAAACCACCGTAAGAATACAGCATAGTCGGGTTTTTCCCGTCGAGCTTGATTCCTTTTTTGTAATTAATCATCATCGGAACTTTTGTTCCGTCTTTTGAAGTGTAAAATACCTGTTCTGAAATATAATCTTCTGGATTAAATTTCACTTTCGGTTTTTGATAAACTTCAGATTTTCCGGTATCTGCATTGAATTTGTATGTTGTTCCGGGTGTAATATAATTGCTGAAAGAATAGTACATTTCTTTCTCATCTTTTTTACCTCCGAAACCTCCCACATTCCCTTTTCCGGGAAGAGAAATTTCTCTGATTAATTTCCCGTTTTTATCGAATTGCTTTACTTTATCGATCGCATCAACCATATATGTTGCGAAAAAATAACCGCCACCGCCAGAAATTCCCAATACATTTTCCGTTTCAGGAATAACATTTTTCCAGGTTTCTGGTGAAGGATTTTGAATGTTTGTTTTTACCAGACGCATATTTGGAGCGTCTTTATCTGTGAAAATATAAAGATTGTCACCATCGGTATCGACAATATTTGCGTTGATATCAAAACCTTTGTTTATTTGGATAAAATCACCGTTTTTCTTTAAATCTTTAATGAAAACTTCGTTTCCGTTCGTTGCGTTTGCTGCAGAAATGATCAGATATCTTTCATCCTCGGAAAGATAAGCTCCTAAATATCTTCTTGGCGTTTTTTCTCCACCAAAAATTAATTGATCAGCAGATTGCTTTGTTCCTAATTTATGATAATAAACCTTGTGTTTATCTGTCATTCCAGACAAAACAGTTCCTTCTTTCGGTTTATCGTAGCTTGAGTAATAGAAACCTTCATCACCTTTCCACGCAACCCCGCTGAATTTTACATCAACAATCGTTTCGTCGATTTGTTTTTTAGTGATCGCATCAAGAATAATAATTTTATTCCAGTCGCTACCGCCTTCTGAGATTGAATAAGCTGCTAAATTTCCTTTTTTGTTGAACGATAAATTGGCAAGAGAAGTCGTTCCTTTTTCAGAAAATTTATTTGGATCTAAAAATACTTCCGTTGCTTTTGTTTTATTATTGGTTCTGTACAAAACTGATTGCGCCTGAAGTCCGTTGTTTTTGTAATAATAGGTAAAATCTCCTTCTTTGAAAGGTGCGCCAATCTTTTCGTAATTCCAGATGTCAGTTAATTGCTTTACAACTTCCTGTCTGTAAGGAATTTGCGACAAATATCTCTGACTAAAAGCGACTTCTTCATCCACCCATTTTTTTGTTGGTTCTGAATCATTTTCTAAATCTCTGTACGGATCTGCGACGGCTGTTTCAAAATATGTATCGGTTTGATTTCCTATAATAGCTTTAGGATAATTCATTTTCTGAGCGTAAAAAGTTGCTGAAAACAAAACTCCAGCGGTTAATAATATTGGTTTAAAATTCATTGTGAAGGATTTTCTCAAAAATAAGAAAAGTTGTGAGAATAAAAAAAATACCCTTTATTATATATATTGTAGTTCAAATCTATTTTTTTTAAATTTGATTAAACTAATTTATTTATGAGTAATTGGATAGAAACTGCTAAACAAACATTAATACGTAGTCTTAAACCTGTTCCACAAGAACTTAATGAATTAGATTGGAAGAGTGATCTTTCCGATAAAAGCGAAAGAATAGCGCAACATATATCCGCCTTTGCAAATAATCCAAACGGAGGATATCTCGTTTTTGGAGTAAATGACAATGGAATTCCCCACAGTTTAGATAAATCCAAAATTGATGAGATTGTAAAAAAATTGGGGAATATTGCTAGAAATAATTTAGCACAACCAATATCAATTGACCATGCTGTAATCGATTTTGAAAATGCATCAATTTTAATTATTCATATTCCTGAACATATTGAAAAACCTGTTTATCTAAGGGGTAAAGATATATTTCAAAGTTATAAAAGAAGTGCTGGACAAACTGTTAAAATTTCTAATTTAGAATTTCGTCATATGCTTGCCGTATCGACAGGTATTGATTTCGAGATGCAAATAGCAATGAGTGATGTCAATGATGATGAAGTAATTCAGTACGTTGATTTTGATAGTTATTTTTCTTTACAAGAAAAGAGACTTCCAGACACAAAGCAAGGATTATTACAAACCTTGGCAATTGAAGATTTGATTAAATCTAATAGGAATAATAATTGGGATATTCTCAATTTAGGAGCTATTCTTTTTTCTAAAGATCTTAGAGAATTTAAAAGCTTACAACGTAAAGCCATCAGAGTAATTATATACAAAGGAACAAGTAGGATTAATGCTATTAAAGAACAAGAAGGAATTAAAGGATATGCATCTGGATTTGAAGGTCTTGTAAACTATATAATGGATCAACTGCCAACAAACGAAGTAATTGAAAATGCATTAAGACGAAAAGTAAAGATGTATCCAGATGTTGCTATTAGAGAGTTTGTTGCAAACGCATTAATACATCAAGATTTGACTATTTCTGGTACAGGAATTATGATTGAAATATTTGAAGACAGACTTGAAATAACTAATCCAGGAGTTCCCTTAGTAGATATTAATCGTTTCATCGACACAGCTCCCAAATCTAGAAATGAAAAGTTAGCATCTCTTATGAGAAGATTAAATATTTGTGAAGAAAGGGGTAGTGGAGTTGATAGAGCTATTAATGCTATTGAGATATTTCAATTACCTGCTCCAAAATTTATAAAAGGGGATGACTATACGAGGGTTATAATATATGCTCCAACTCCATTGACAAAAATGAGTTCAGAAGATAGAATAAGAGCTTGTTACCAACATACTTGCCTTAATTATATTAACAACCAAGCCGTAAATAATCAATCCGTAAGAAAAAGATTTAATATATCCAAAAATAACGTTTCCTTTGCTTCCAAAATTATTGCTGAAACAATTGAAAGTGGACTAATAAAACCTAACGATCCTGATAGTGCTTCAAAAAAATTCGCTTCATATATTCCATATTGGGCTTAGTTTTATTTCATTTGAATATCCCAAATAACAAAAAAAACATGAATCCGACTGATTCTCAACAACTTACTTATTTCATTTGAATATCCCTAATTTAGTAAGTAAGTATTAAATCAACCGATCAATTCTTTCGCCTGCGTTAAAGCAGCTTCAGTAATTTTACTTCCTGAAAGTAGCTGCGCAATTTCATTTAGTTTTTCTTCTTCACTGAGAGGAATAATAGTCGACTGGGTTTTTCCTGCTACATCTTGTTTTAATACTTTGTAATTGTCATTTCCTTTTGCAGCAACTTGTGCCAAATGAGAAATAACGATCAGCTGCATACCTTCAGACATTTCACGCATCAGATTTCCAATTTCTTCGGCAACTTTCCCGGAAACTCCGGTATCGATTTCGTCTAAAATAAGCGTTGGAAGTTCGTCACTTTCTGCGATAATTTTTTTAACAGCAAGCATCACTCTGGATCTTTCTCCGCCCGAAATTGCAGTCTGAATAGGTTTTAAAGGAAACCCTGAGTTTGCCTGAAACAACAATTGAATATTTTCTTTCCCAAATTGATTGTATTCTGACGAATCTTTAATTTCAATATCAACTTTCGCTTTTTCAAGTCCGAGTTTTTTAAGCAGATCTTCTGCTTTTTTAATGAAAACAGGAATACTTTTCTTTCTGTTTTTTGAAAGTTTCTGACTTAAAGACTCAAGCGATTTTTCTTTTTTAGAAATATTTTCGATAATTTCCGTAATGTAAACTTCAATTTCTGCCGTTCCTTTTTGTTCACCCGAAAGCTGATCTCTGATTTTCCTTAAGGCTTCAATTTCTGAAACATTATGTTTAAGGAAAAGCGTATTTATTTTATTGTTAAACTCTGAAAGCTGAGCCAACGTTTCAGGATTCATTTCTATTTTCTCAGATTCATCTTCCAGTTCAGAAATAATATCTTTTAATTCGACAAAAGAACCTTCCAGTCTTGCATTAAGTTCAGAAAAATTGGTTGAAACTTCGGCAATTTTAGAAAGTTTAGATTTCGCTTCATTAAAAAATGAAAATATTCCGATTTCTTCCTGATGAAATCTCGATAAAAGCTGAGCTAAATTTTCAGAGATCATTCCTGCATTTTCCTGTACAGAAAGCTGATTTTGCAAATCTTCATAATTTACATCATCCATTTTCAAATCTTCCAGTTCACTCAGTAGAAATTGCTTATAATCACTTTCTTTAGTATTTTCAGAAAGCTGGGTTTGAAATTTTTTAAGCTGAGTTTTTAAGTTTTGATATTCATAAAAATCACGTTGATAATCATCAATCAATTTTTTATTATCAGAAAGTCCGTCAATTATTTTAAACTGATATTCTGAAGTGAAAAGATTAGAGGTTTCAAATTGAGAATGAATATCAATTAGCTGAGAAGTGAGTTCTTTCAGAATGTCCAAAGTCACCGGAACATCATTTATAAATGCTCTGGATTTCCCTGAAGGTAAAATTTCTCGTCTGATAATCGTTTGATGCTCGTAATCGAGATCATTTTCAATAAAGAATTTTTTAAACTGATTATTCAGCTCAAATTCTGTCTCTACAATACTTTTTTCTTCAGTTTTAGAAATTGATTTTATATCTGCTCTTTCGCCTAAAATCAATCTCAGTGCGCCCAAAATGATAGATTTACCTGCTCCCGTCTCGCCGGTAATCACCTGTAAACCATTCTTTAAAGACACTTCGAGCGCATCGATAAGAGCAAAATTTTTAATGTAAATTCTTGAAAGCATAGATCAGAAGCAGATTACGTTTGTTACTGCAAATATAAAATTTAGAAGTTAGAAAATTTAATAATTATGCTCCTTACTTCCATTTATTCCACTTAGATTCTGAGTTTTTCGGTGAAAAAATAATCATCTGTTGCTTAAGATCGTTAATATTTATAGAGCCATTATTACCAGAATTAAAAATATTAAAAATTTCATCTGCTTTTGTATCCATAAAAAGATTGAAAAAATAATTTTGCTGGAAAGAGTTTTCGTAGGTTTTCAGCTGCATAATCGCATCAAAAATAATTTTCTTAGACTGCGTCTGGTCCTGATTAAATAATCCATCCAAACCTGCTCTGTGATATGTATAAATCGTAGAACGCAACTGGCTCATATTCGGATTAAGAATCTCACCGATTAAAATTGAACGGCTTCTTGGTTCGTTAATCTGATTCCATCCTTCATATCCTCTGTTTTGAGAATTCTGAGCAATTTGCTGTGCTTTTGAAAACCACTGACTTCCACCCATCGACTGAAAGCTGTCTGCATCGTAACCCAAAATCACATATACATAGAAACTGATAACATCGATTAAATTTTTACCTGAAAACTGTCTTTCATTAAAAATAAGATTCTCATTTTCAGCATATTCAAAAGCAAATCTATTGTCTTTTAAATTTAGTAAAGGAGATTCATAAGAACTGTTGAAAACTGGACGAACCGCCTGAACAACAATCTGTGCCGTGAATCTATTTCCATCACGATTGCTTATAACAATCGCAAAATTTGACTTGATTTTCTCAAAATTCTGAAGTTTTTTTCCTGTCCAGCTCGTATTATTAATAAAATCTCTGAGACTTTTTTCCAAAGCTTTAAAAGCACTCTGATTACTTCCCTGTACTTGCTGATTGTTGATTTGCACCGTAGCGAGAAGTTCCTGAGAAAACCCGAAATTGAATACTGCGAGAAAGAAGAGTATAATTATTTTTTTCATTATCTAATTAAAAATTGAAAACGGAAATTTATAACATTTATTTTAAAAGTTGAGTTTCAATGCAATCGAGAATGTCTTTCGCTACATTTTCTTTTGATTTCAGATCAAATTCCAGTTTTTCTGTTTTGGTAAATATTTTAATTTTGTTGGTATCGTTTTTAAAACCAGCACCTTCATCACGAAGTGAATTCAGAACAATCATATCTAAATTTTTCTTAGCCAGTTTTCCTTTTGCATTTTCTTCCTCATTCTGAGTTTCCAGAGCAAAACCTACCAAAAACTGATGTGTTTTTTTCTCGCCCATTGTTTTCAGAATATCCGGATTTTTGATTAATTCAATGGAAAAGGTATCTTCATTTTTTTTAATTTTTTCTGAAGCTACCACTTTCGGAGCATAATCTGCAACAGCTGCGCTTGCAATTCCAATATCGACTGTCTCGTAATATTCAAAAACTTTGTTGAGCATTTCTTTTGCTGACGTAACTCTATGCAAATCTATATTCTGATGAGCAGCGTTTAAAGAACTCGGTCCTGAAATCAGAATCACTCTCGCACCTCTTTTTGCCGCTTCTTCCGCTAATGAAAAACCCATTTTCCCGGATGAATGATTTCCAATAAAACGAACGGGGTCAATCGCTTCATAAGTTGGACCCGCCGTAATTAAAACCGTCTTCCCTTCTAATGATTTTTTTTGATCTGAATTAAAAAACTCTTCAACAGTTTTAACAATCGTTTCCGGTTCTGCCATTCTTCCCTGTCCGATCAAACCACTCGCTAATTCACCATTTTCGGCAGGAATTACAGTATGACCGAATTCTTCTGCAACCTTCAAATTATTCTTGGTCGAGGGATGTTGATACATATCCAGATCCATTGCCGGAGCTATGAAAACAGGACATTTTGCAGACATATACGTTGCAATCAACAGATTATCACAAATCCCGTGAATCATCTTCGCCAAAGTATTTGCCGTACAAGGTGCAACAATCATTACATCTGCCCAAAGAGCCATTTCTACGTGGCTGTTCCAGGTTCCGTTGTCGCTGTAAAATTCAGTGTATACGGGATTTTTTGATAATGTGGAAATACTCAGTTTCGTTACAAAATGTTCCGCATCAGGAGACATAATCACCTGAACTTCTGCCCCTTTTTTCACCAAATCCCTGATAAGGAAATGAATTTTATACGCAGCTATTCCACCAGAAACGGCAATGAGAATCTTTTTCCCGGAAATACTCATGTAGATTTTTTTAAAGCACTAATTTACTTATTTTTTTATTAAATCTATCTGTATATATCAAACAGCAAAGGTCATAAAAGAACCGAATCTTCTATGACCTTAGATTTTATAAAAATCAAATTGTTTTTATTTTCTGTCTTCAGTTTTTCTGAAGTAAACATCATCATCCAGCCATTCCTGGATCGCGATAGATGTTGGTTTTGGAAGTTTTTCGTAATGTTTTGAAATTTCGATCTGCTCTCTGTTTTCAAAAACTTCTTCCAAAGTAGAGTTATGAACAGCAAATTCGTCTAATTTATTGTGTAATTCAGTACGGATTTCTGCATTGATCTGCTCTGCTCTTTTCCCCATGATTACAATAGCTTCATAGATTGAACCTACCTTGTCTTCAATCTTGTCTTTATCGTAAGTAATAGTATTTACTTCTGCTTTTGTATCTTTTACGCTCATTTTGAGAAAATTAATTATTTATAAGTTGGCAAATTTACGAATTATCTTTGGATTTTGAAAGTCGCCGCAGGAGGAGGAGTTTGCAACGCCGCACTATCTCTTTGCATTTGCATTGCCTGCTTCTCGTTTGAGATTTGATCTTTGATATGCTGCTCTGTTTTATTCTGCTCTGCAAGCCTATCTGCAATCTTTTTCTGTTTTGCAGTAAACAATGCAATTCGCTCTTCGTTTTGCTTTTTAACGATAACAAAATCTTTCTTTTCTTTTTCCAGTTTTTGTCTTAAATCTAAAGCTGTTTTAGAATATTCTGTATCCGGAAGCTCTTTTTCAACCTGTCTTGTAAATGCCAAAGCACTTTCTATACGCTCATCTTTCAGCTCATAAGTAGATCCCATAGCAAGAGAATAGCGGGCTTTCATCATATAATCATAGATCTTCGGACGAAGCTTAGTACTTGGAAAATCATCTAAAACATTTTCAAAAGCGGTAGATGTAGCTTTGTAATCTGCCATTTTATAATACTGCTTAGCATTTTCGTAGGCTTTGAACTCCAGTTTATAAGAAAGTTCATCAATTAATGTACTGATATTTTTTGATCTTTCAGAAGTCGGGTAATTATTTAAAAATTCCTGAAGCTCATTAATTGCCAATTCTGTACTCGACTGATCTAAGTTATAATCCATAGAGCCGTTGTAGTAGCACAATGCAGACATATAAGCAGCTTCTTCTTTTCTGCTGTCCTGAGGAAAACTTACTGAGAAATTTTTAAACTGATTTCCAGCTAATCTGTAATTTTTATCATAGTAATTGGCATACGCAGAATTAAAAACTACGTTCGGAGCATCATCTGTACCCGCAACCAAATTGGGAAGTCTGTCGTAAAGTGCCAAAGCATTTTTCCACTTCTTTTTAGCAAAATTTTCGTTTGCAGCTTTAAGAATAAAGGTTTTGTCTGCACTTCTCAATGCTTTTTCCTGCTGACTCTTGCACGCTGCCAAAACAGCAATAGCGAAAATACCTAAAATATACTTTTTCATATAAAATGTAACAGTTCTCGGGTTTACCGACCTATTAATTTGCAAAAATATAACTTTTTTGCTAAAAGTTTTTTTTTTATGATTATTTAACGTAAAATTAGTCAGCTGCGTAACCCAAAACTGCAAAAACATTCATTAAGAGATTCATTCTCACCTTTTTTTCAGCTTCCTTGCTGTATGTTTCATCATCTTTATGAGGAACATACAATTCATAGAAGTTTTTATTTCTGATGACAAATAAAGTAGAACCGATAATCGTTGTCAAAATATCTTCAGGTTTTGGAGTGAAAGTAAAAACTCCCGTAGTAACCCCTTTTTTAATAACTTCATCTAATTTTCTTACGAAAAGCTGATAAAAATCTAAAAGCTCATCTTTTAAATTTTCTGTGTGGCGAAGTTCCTGAGTCACAAAACCATGAAAATAATTGTATCTGAAAAGCTGACTGACAATATATTTAATCATTTCTTTCATCTGCATTTCCGGTCTGCCGTCTTTAATAGTGTCTGCAAATTCCGAAAAATTCTCTCTCGTTTTCAAAACCCGGTACTGATAAAGATAAGACATCATCTTTTCCTTAGACCCGAAATAATAAGAAATCATTGCCACATTAATGTTAGCTTTTGTACAAATATCTCTTACAGATGTTCCTTCATACCCTTTTCTGGCGATAAGTTCTTCGGCAATATCAAGAATATGAATTTGCTTCTCAGAGAATTTCTTTCCCATAATTACGTTTTCAGTAAAGTTAGCAATTTTAAACAGATCTATAAACTGATGTTTAATTATTTTAAATCTTGCTTAATTATAGTATTTTTGAATATGGATTTTTTTGATTTTCATCATCATAAAGAAAATAAAGAACTGGGAATTTACAATCTGGAGTATGGGAAAACTCCGCCTCAACATTTGTATTCAATTGGAATTCATCCGCAAGATATTCAGACACAAAACATTGAAAATCAATTTAATTGGTTAAATTCTAATCTCACAGAAAACTGTTTCGCTATTGGAGAGTGCGGTTTGGATGGATTGATTTCGGTAGATCAGAAAACTCAGGAAAATGTCTTTAGAAAGCAAATTGAACGATCAAATGACTTGAAAAAACCTTTGATCATTCATTGTGTGAGGAAGTTTTACGAAGTGGTTTCATTTAGGAAATATGCAAATCAGGCGATGGTTATTCACGGATTTAATAAAAAACAAAGCATTGCCGACGATTTGCTCAAAAATAATTTTTATTTGAGTTTTGGGAAACCCGTTTTGTATAATCTATCTTTGCAGAATGTTTTAAAGATAATTCCTTTACATAAAATATTTTTAGAAACAGATAATGAAGATTTTAATATTGAAGAATTATATTTAAAAGTTTCAGAATTAAAAGAAATTTCTTTAGAAAATCTCAACAAACAAATTGTAGAAAATTTAGAAACGATAAAAAATGGATAAATACTGGTTGGAAAGAACAGAGCTTCTCATCAAAGAAGAAGGTTTAGAAAAGTTGAATAAAGCAACGGTTTTAGTTGTGGGATTGGGTGGAGTCGGTTCTTTCGCAGCAGAATTTTTAGCCAGAGCCGGAATAGGAAACATGACTATCGTTGATGGTGACACCGTAGATACTACCAATATTAACAGACAGCTTCCCGCATTGCATTCCACAGTAGGAAAACGTAAAGTAGAAGTGGTTGCAGAAAGGCTTTTAGATATTAATCCGAATCTGAATCTTACAAAAATTAATGAATTTTTGAACCCTGAGAGGATGGAAACAATTCTTAACAGCGGAAATTTCGATTATGTTTTAGACTGTATTGACAGTGTTACGCCAAAATTGGCACTGATTATCGCAGCGAAACGCAGAAAAATAAAAATTGTAAGCTCAATGGGAGCCGGAGGAAAATCTGACCCTTCCAAAGTTTTAGTTCGTGACATCAGCAAAACCCAACACTGCCATTTGGCAAGACAAATCAGAAAAAGACTTAAAGAGGTGAAAATTGACAAGGGAATTCGTTGCGTGTTTTCTGATGAAATCCAGGATGAAGACAGTTTAAAAATGACCGACGGAAGCAACTATAAAAAATCTTTTTACGGAACGATCAGCTTTTTACCTGCCATTTTTGGGTTGTATGCTGCTGCGGAAGTTATCAATCATCTAGTGAAAAACGATTAATGTCTGATTTTAAATATCCAAAACAGGAAAAACTCAAAAAAGATACTGAGATCACTTTACTTTTCGCAAAAGGTAAATGGAGAAGCTCTGGAAATTTGCGAATCATCATTCTTAAAAATTATGCCGATTTACCTGCTGAAAATGTAAAATTAGGAGTTTCGGTTTCAAAGAGATATTTCAAAAAAGCAGTGTATAGAAATCGTGTTAAAAGGCTTTTACGAGAATGTTACCGTTTAAATAAAGATCTTTTTAGAGAAAGTTTTGGAGATAAAACTATTGCCATGTTATTTTGGGTTTCTAATGAACTTCCGGAAAAGTTTCAGGATGTTGAGGCGGAATTTATTAAATTATGTCAGTCTCAATCTCAAAAAAAATCACAGTCAGTTTAGATAAATTTTTAGATTTATAAATAATTGTTGCGCTCCTCCGGAGCGCAATTTTCTTTGGCTATTATTTTTTCCACAAAGATTTTGTTCCTGTGGAGCAAAATCATTTTCCAAAGTTTAATCTGCCTTATATATTGATATTTTTTGTAGCTTTAAGAAAACAACTGACGAATCAAAATGCTTGATCACATTCCCTATCTCCCATATATTCTGAGTGCATTTATTGGCATCGGATTAGCCGCTGCGACAGGTTTCAGAGTTTTCTTACCGATGTTTGCGGTGAGTTTAGCATCTTATTTTCAATGGATTCCAACGCATGAAAGCTTCGACTGGCTTTCCGGCCTTCCTGCGTTAATTACAACCGGAATTGCGACGGTTGCAGAAATACTGGCATATTATATTCCTGTTATCGATAATTTTCTAGACACAGTCTCCGTTCCCATGGCGACAATTGCCGGTTCTTTACTTTTTGCAAGTCAGTTTGCAGATCTGGGTACATTTTCGCAATGGGGATTGGCTTTGATTGCAGGAGGAGGAACTGCAGCCACAATCAGCTCGGGATTCGCAGGAATTCGGGCGGCTTCAACAGCAACAACGGGAGGATTGGGAAATTCAGTCGTTGGAACAACAGAAACTGCAGGAGCAGGAATTATGGCAATCTTAGCAATGATTGTTCCGGTAATTGCAGCGTTTTTGGCAATTGCAACAATAATTATAATCGTCATTTTAGGAAGAAAAGCTTTAAAAAAGCTAAAGAAACGAAAAGAAACTTCAAATAATGTATAAAAAACGGCAGAACTTTGAAATTCTGCCGTTTATATTTTTCTTAATTTTTTCCCCGATTATCTTTAATCTCCTGAATTTTATTTTCAAAATATTCTTTTCTTTCAGGATGTTTTTTAACCAAAACCTGGAATGCGTTGATTGCTTTTGTATATAATTTTTGCTCGATATAAAGATTAGCCAATGTCTCAGTCATTAAGTGCGAAATATCGTCTGTTTTCTCTTTTACTACAAAACTCACCTCATCTTTTAACTGACTTATTTTTGGGTTGTTTTCAATAAATGATTCAATGACTTTATTCTTATTCTCAGTTTTAATCTTTTCAACCTCTTCGGTTCTGTCGATTTTCAGCCAGCTTTGCCAAGTATTGATGAATCCGGGAACGTTACTGTCGTCCAGAATTTTAGATTCTGTACTTAAAATAGGTTTCTGAATTTTTTCAACAGGCTGTTCTTTTTCCTCTTGCTTTTTAATCGGCAAACTTGAAATATCATTTCCAAAGAATGAAACATTCATCACAGGAACATTATTTTTTTCTGTTGAAGTTTCTTCAGTTTCCAGATTTTCTTCAATATTTTCAGCTTCATCAACAATTTCTGAATTCTTTTCTTCTAAAACATTTTCTTCAGAAGTATCTTTGGCATCTTTAGTTTTTAAAACCTCTTCAGATTTAACTTCAATTTTTCTGCTAAAAGAATCTAGAGGATGAGATTCAAGGCTCATTGGCTTCCAAGCTGAATTCATTTCTTCTTTCTCATCTTTCACCTTTTTATCAGAATTTCCTTTTTCTAATTGTTCTTCAACAATTGATTCAGCAATTTTTACTACTGTTTCTTCAGCTGCTTTTTGCTCTTCACCGACATGAAATTCCTGGGTTTCAGCAAAGCTGATCTCTCTGTTTACTTCATCCTGAATCTCAGGTTTTTCTTCAGCCACTTTTTTCTGAGTCTTCATCTTTTTCTCAACTTCTTCAATCAGACGGCGCATTTCGTCTTCATGTTTGTTGATATTAGTTTTCGGAATTTCAGCAACAGCTTTTTGCTCAGATGTATTGGCTTCAATTTTTATTTCAGGAAGGAAAGAATCGGTTCCGTGGAAACTTAATTCTGCATCATTATTTATCTTTTCAGCAACATTTTCAGAATCAATTTTATCTTCTTCAATAATTGTTTCAGTGTTCAAAACTTCTGAAACTACTTCTGATTCTGATGATTCAATCGTATTTTCTTCTTCTAAAATTTCAGTTTCAGGCTTGAAAGATTCTATTTTGATAAAACTTAATTCAGAATCGTCATTAATTTTTTCTTCAATTTTATCTGAATTAATATTATCTTCACTGATAACCGTTTCGATATTTAAATTTTCAGAAATTTCTTCAGTTTTTCCGAATTCTAAAACAGTTGCATTTTCAACCGGCTTCTCTTCATCAACTTCTGTTTGAGGTGTAAATGCTTCGATTTTTTGAAAACTTATTTCAGATTCATTGTTAACCTTTTCTTCTACTTTTTCAGAATCAATTTTATCTTCATTGATAATTGTTTCTGACGGTGCTGCGACAAAATCAGTTTGATTTTCAAATTTGATTTCTTCTTTTTCAGAAATATCTTCTCCTTGCGATGAAATTGGTTTTTGAGTAACAATTATCCCCGATTCTAAAGTAGACTCAAGATCAATAGTTTCATTATTTACCTCTTCAAGGAAGTTTTCTTCACCTTCAAATAAAATCCTGTTGCGTTCTCCGTTTACAAAAATATTTTTAATCTCAGGTTTTGGTGAAATTAATGATTCAGAAACAGCTTCATAATCATGTTTTGGAGCTAAATTTTCAACAATTGAAACTTTTGGTTCTTCTGTTTTTTCTATTGAAATCTTTTCTGTCTTTTCTTCAATAACAGAATTTTCTTCAACACTTTTTTCAGTTTTTATCTGCTGAGTTTTACCATTAATTAAATGATAAAGAATCTTTTTATCTGTCGTATAAGCTGCAGTGGCAGAAAGCTCTTTCTGATAATTTTCTTTATCAAAAAGATGAACTCCATATAAATGCAGCGCACGGATATTTTGAATATAAGGGAAAGAATTAATTTCCTCTTTCAAAAGATGGAGATCTTCTGACTGTATATTTTTCGGATTTTTTAATAATTCTAAAACTCTAGTATTCATGATATTACCAGTTCGCTACAATGTCGTTAAATATTTTGTTGATAATTCTGTCTGTTGCAATTTTCACCTGTGACGTTTCAATCTGATCCTGCGAAAGACTTGAATTGAAAACCGCCTCATCAGAGAAATTTTTATCAAAATTCAGTTCCGGATGTAATTTGTTTTCGTAACGCACTTTCACCGTGATTGTCAGTTTATTCTGAGATTCCTGAATCGTTCCTGCAGAAGTTTGCTGTGTTGTTGAAGTAATCGTAGTCGGAGAAATTGTATAATCTGTGATTTCACCTTCAATCAGAATATCAGGATTTGATTTTGTTCCCTTCAAAGTGGTACGCTGTAAAAATCTGTTTTGGATATCTGTAGAAAATTGCTGTGATAAAGTAGGATTTACCAACGCAGAATTATTGGGAAACTCATTGATCTGCACAGTTTTTTCGTCGGTAAGCGACGATCCTGTAAAGCTGTAACAAGAATTGAGAAACCCTACAGATACTATTAAAAGTAAAAGATTTTTAAGCTGATTCATTTTAAATTATATTTTAATCTTAATATTTTTCTTTGATACCAATTTCGGTGATTTCGTCGTATTCAATTTGTTGAATAGCATCTTCGAAAGCAAAATAGTTTGCAGTATACATAAATGGTAATGTAAGGAAAAGACCGATTCCACAAGCAATAATACCAATTTGCGACAAGAGACTTGCTACAAATGAGAATAAGAAAATGTTTAAAAGATTTCCCTTAGTCATCACTTTAGAAATATTCCATGCTGTTTTGATGTCTGTAACACCTTTAAAACTAATTAATGGTGCAATATAAAATCCTTTTAATAAGAAGTAATACATTGCAAAAAGCATTACGAACATATATGGAAACATAAGAATCGCAAACATTGGGTTTGATTCTCCATTTCCATCAGCAGTTAGTGCAGCCAATCCTCCGAAGAAAATGAATGGAATGTACAGAACAAACACACCTCCAATGATGATCAACTGCAAAATAAAATAAGGCATGAAATCTTTAAAATCAAAAATTTCTCCCGCAGTTGGATTTTGATTTTTGCTAAGTTTTCGCAAATACTTGTAGAAATTACCCATTGCTAAAAGTCCGCAAAATGGGATAATCGACATCAGAAAAGTTATTAAAAAGCCGACGAAAACGCCTCCAAAGTCTTTTTTCATAAGCTCGAAGCCTTTGTTGATGTACTCGCCAAATTTAAAGTTGATTGGTTTAGGTGTTAAATTTACATTCATGATTTAGTATATTATTCTTCTAAGTTATATTGTTTTATTTTCCTGTATAAAGTTCTCTGTGAAATTCCCAATTCGTCTGCTGCTCTGTTTCTTCTGCCGTTATGCTTTTCTAGTGCTTTGATAATTAAATCCTTTTCATTATTCTGAAGAGATAATGATTCCGGAGTATGTTCTTCCACTTCGATGTCTTCAAAATCTTCGTAAGAATCATTTGAATTTGATACGATCGTCGGATTCTGAATATTCTGATTATTGTTGCTATGATTCTCAAAATACAACAAAGAATTGGCATTTGTAGCCTGCTGTGTTTCAGGAGTATAAATTCTGTTGATCAAATTTTTCTCCTGATTACTCAGATCTGCAGTTCCACGATTCTTTATGAGTTCCGAAGTTAAGGATTTTAAATCATTTATATCATTACGCATATCGAAGAGAATTTTGTACATAATTTCTCTTTCGTTCCCAAAATCGGTCTGCTTTTGATTATTCGGAGTATTATTCACCACCATTGGCAAATGTGCATCCATTGGAATATATTCTGCCAATTTTGCAACCGTGATATTTCGCTCACGTTCTACCACGGTCATTTGCTCAACCAAATTTCTCAACTGACGCACATTTCCCGGAAAAGCGTAACTTTCGATATAACTGACTGCACTGGAATCAAGCTCTAATTCAGGCATTCTGTATTTTTCGGCAAAATCGATCGCAAATTTTCTGAATAACAAATGAATATCACCTTTTCTTTCCCGTAAAGCGGGCATATCGATTTGAACGGTATTCAGACGGTAATACAAATCTTCACGGAACCTTCCGTCCTGAATCGCTTTCATCATATTCACGTTCGTTGCCGCAACAATTCTTACATTGGTCTTCTGAACCTGCGAAGAACCCACTTTCATAAATTCACCGCTTTCTAAAACTCTCAACAAACGAACCTGCGTTTGAACTGGTAATTCACCAACCTCATCTAAGAAAATTGTTCCGCCATCGGCAACTTCAAAATATCCTTTTCTGGTTGCTGTAGCTCCTGTAAAAGCTCCTTTTTCGTGACCAAAAAGCTCCGAATCAATCGTTCCTTCCGGAATTGCTCCACAGTTTACAACGATATAAGGTTGATGTTTTCTTTTAGATTCTGAATGAATAATTTTTGGGATAAATTCTTTACCAACACCACTTTCTCCGATGACCAAAACGGAAATATCGGTAGGTGCTACTTGAATAGATTTTTCTAAAGCTCGGTTTAAAGCCGGAAAATTTCCGATGATGCCGAAGCGAGCTTTTATAGATTGTAATTCTGCCATTTTTTTAGATTTAAAAGATTAAAAATTTCGTTTACATTTCTGTATAAAACGATTAATTAGTTTGAAATAATTTGATTAAATTTTAACCAACTGCATCCAGATAATCTTTATTTCTAATCTTTGAGACCTTAATTTCTAAGTCTAAAATCTCAGCAAATAATTTATTTTTATTTAAAAAATTAATCAAAAGCTGATGATGCTTTTCTTGTGCGGAAAATCTATTTTCGAATTTACGATATAGAACATTTTGATTTTTGTGACCTAAAATATTCTCTAAAACATCAACTGCATTCTTTTTATCATTGATTGAAAGTTTGCATTTAGAATTTCCGTTTAAAACTATTCTTTCTAACGCAGTACAATCTTTCGAATGTAAAAACTGATTGTAAATTTCATACAGTTGTTTGCAGTCTGCACTTTTGAGAGTACCATTGCTTAGCTGCGCCGAAATATTGCTACTGATGATAACCAATAAAACGCTGAGGCAATATTTTTGAAATTTATCCATCGTTTGTTATTGATTTTCTTCTAAGATTTTAATAAAATCTTCTTTGCTTGGTAAGACGGTAAGATATTTACTCGCAAAAACCTGCTCGTTATCTTCCGGCAAAGTATATTGTACCAAAGCTTCACTTTTATCCTGACAAAGAATAATTCCTATGGTTTTATTTTCTTCTTCAAGACGTTTTTCTCTGTCATAGTAATTAACATACATCTGCATTTGACCAATATCCTGATGTTTTAATTCGCCAATTTTCAAGTCGATTAAAACAAAACATTTTAAGATTCTGTTGTAGAAAACTAAGTCTATTTTAAAATGTTTATCGTCAAAAGTAATACGATTTTGTCTGGCAACGAATGTAAAACCTGTGCCTAATTCCAATAAAAAATGTTCTAACTTATCAATCAATTCGGTTTCGAGGTCATTTTCAGAATAATTTGGTTTTTCAGACAAGCCAAGAAATTCTAAAACATAAGGATCTTTTATAAGATCTTTAGGTTTTTCTACAATCTGTCCTTTTTCTGAAAGCTGAATTATTTCTTCCTTATTTTTACTTAATGACAATCTTGTATACAATGCAGAATCATATTGTCTTTGCAATTCTCTTAAGCTCCAGTTATTTTTGAAACTTTCAATTTCGTAGAAGCTTCTTTCTTTGACGTCTTTAATTCTCATTAATTTAAGATAGTGCGACCAAGAAAGATTGAGTTTAACAGACGCTGTCTGTGGATTTTCAAAAAGGTCAGACACTGTCTGTCCCATTGAGTTTTGAGAATTCCGAGACAGTGATGCGGAAAATGGCATTTTAGATTCGTCAGACAATGTCTGACGAATTGAGTAAGACAGGAAAAATTGCCTCATTTGTTTGAGATTTGTTTCGGAAAAACCTTTACCAAACCGATCAGTTAAATGTAAAGACAATTCCTGTAAAACGGCTTTTCCATACTCTGCCCGGTTTTCACCTTTTTGTTCGTCCTCTACAATCATTCTGCCTATTTCGAAATAGGTAAGAACCATGGTTTGATTTACAACGGCAGCAACTTTCTTTCTGGCACTATCGAGTAATGCAGAAATGTTGTTTAGAAGCTGTGTATTTTGCAAATCTTTCATTTTTTATGGTTGAAAGAGGCTTATTTTTATTTTTTATTAAAATTTTTTATAACACCGAATCGCTCGCAGCCCGACCTGAGTGGAGCTCTTTTTGCGAGGAGGAACGACGAGCAAAAAAGCGGGAACGGAGGGCGGATAAAGCTGCCATAAAAAATTAATTTTTCACAGTTTCTCCTAAAAGTGTGCCCTGCGTATTATTAAACACAAAAACGTTCACAATGTCACCTAATTTCTGGCCTTCCTGCATATCGAAAACACAAACCGCATTCTGAGAATTTCTTCCTTTCCACTGGTTTTTATTTTTCTTTGAAATTCCTTCAATTAAAACTTCATGTACTCTTCCAACATAACCCTGCATTCTTTTTCTTGAAAGTTCGCCTTGTAAAGCAATAACTTCTGCCAAACGTCTTTGCTTCACATCAGCAGGAATATTGTCTTCCATCTTCTTATGAGCCGGCGTTCCCGGTCTTTCAGAATAAGAGAACATATAACCGTAATCGAATTCTACTTCTCTCATCAGGCTTAAAGTATCTTGGTGATCTTCTTCAGTTTCGTTGCAAAAACCGATAATCATATCTTGTGAAAACGAAATATCAGGAACGATTTCTTTCGCTTTTCTGATTAATTCTAAATATTCTTCACGGGTGTGCTGTCGGTTCATGGCTTCCAGCATTTTATTGCTTCCGCTTTGAACCGGTAAATGCACATAATTGCAGATATTATCGTGCTTTGCAATCATTCTGAAAACCTCCAGATCCATATCCTGTGGATTGGAAGTTGAGAATCTGATTCTCATTTGAGGAACTGCTTTTGCAACAGTATCTAGTAATTGAGAAAAGTTAGTTGCGGTAGCTTTCTGCATTTCGGATGCTTTGGCAAAATCTTTTTTAGGGCCGCCTCCGTACCAAAGATAAGAATCTACGTTTTGTCCCAGCAAAGTAATTTCTTTGTAGCCATTTTCCCACAAACTCTTACATTCTTCAATGATTGAATGCGGATCACGGCTTCTCTCACGCCCTCTTGTAAAAGGAACGACGCAGAATGTACACATATTATCGCAACCTCTTGTAATGGTAACAAATGCTGTAACACCATTTCCGCCTAAACGGACAGGATTAATATCTGCGTAAGTTTCTTCTTTTGAAAGAATTACGTTAATTGCATCTCTTCCGTCTTCAGTTTCTTTTAAAAGGTTTGGTAAATCCCTGTATGCATCCGGACCGACAACCAAATCAACCAATTGTTCTTCTTCTAAAAACTTGGTTTTCAGTCGTTCAGCCATACAACCCAAAACTCCAACTGTCATATTTGGACGTTCTTTTTTTAGATTTTTAAACTGGGCAAGACGCATTCTCACGGTTTGCTCAGCTTTTTCACGAATTGAACAGGTATTAAGAAGAATTAAATCTGCCTCTTCAACTTTTAAAGTGGTATTATAACCTTGTTCGTTAAGAATTGACGCAACGATTTCAGAATCTGAGAAGTTCATTTGACAGCCGTAACTCTCTAAAAAAAGTTTTTTAGAATTTCCTTTCTTTTCTGCTATGGCAAAAGCTTCTCCCTGTTTTGTTTCGTCTATATATTTTTCCTGCACGTTTTCAAATTTGAGATTTGATATTTGTGGTTGAGACTTAAACTGCTGTGCAATTTCAAATTTCTAACATCAAATTTTCAAATCAATTCAGTTGGCAAAGATACAAAATATTGTGACAGATTGGCAGAGCTTCATTTTAATAAAATTTATAAGCTTATAGGGATTCTGTAACTAGATATAACAGGAGTGTCTCTAAAGATAAAAGGTTTCCATTTTGTATTAATTTGCTCCACAGCATCAATAATCTTTCTTTTCACAACCTCATCTAAATCTCTCGGTTTTTCTATCACAATATTATTTAGAACTCCTTCATTATTTATTTTAAATCTAATTATAATCTGGAGATTTACATTTTTAATATTCTGCTTTTTAATATTATTCATTAACTGATTTCTAAAAGCATCCATCCCACCAGGAAACTCAGCTTCTTTAGCAAGACCTTCCGGAGTATAGTCATTTTTGAAATTTTCAAAATAATCTATTGGGTAAAATTCAATGGTAAATTTATTTTGTGAATTTGGCAAAGATTTCCATTTCTTCAGTTTATTTATTTCAGTAAGACCATTTATAAATAATTGAGTCGGACAATCATCTTTAACATCATTATTATTTATTTTAGCTACATCATTTACAATCTCAATTTTTGCCACAAACATTTCAGACTCTCTGTTATTACATCGCTTGAATTTATTTTTAATAAAAATATCATTTAAATCTTTGTAAAATTGTAATGAACCCCCTTCATAAAAATCTAAACTACGAGGATATTTATCTACGAATTTTTCTTGTGCGGATAGTATATTAAAAACTAATGACACTATAAAAAACAACAAACATTTTTTCATCTTATTTATTTTTCAAATTAAAATCAATACACAAAATTACTGAGTAGCGCTAAAAATCAAAGGTAATCTGAATCTATATTTTACAGGCTGCCCATTGATTTTTGCGGGAGTCCATTTGTGCTTTTTTCCTTTAATACTTTTGATACCGTTTAGAACTCTTTGGTCAAACTCAGGCAATCCTGAAGATTGTACCACTTGAAAGTCTTCCATTTCGCCTTCTCTGTTTACAACGAAAGTAATCAACATTTTAAATGGTTTATCCCATTGGTAACCTCTTAAGTCAACTCTTTTCACAACTTCCTGCCGAAAAGCATTAACACCGCCCGTCGAACCTCCGAAATTTGCAGCATTCCCTTGTGGAATATAGCCTTCTTTATAATTCTCAAACAGATCATTAGGAATAATATAAAAATGAGCAATTGACTGTTTTTTTTCACCATCCACAACTGCCGGTTTCCATTTATTCATATAAGATACAACTTCTAATCCCAAATCATAGGTACACTTGTTGTTTTCAGCCATTTCTTTATTAGAATCATCTTTCAGATATTTTATTGATGAATCTGTTGCAATGATAACTTTAAGATTGTATATTTCATCTTTATTTTCACATGGTTTCAGGTTCTTCGACATCAAAATTTGATGAAAATCTTTATAAAACTGTGATTCACCTCCAATGTATGGAAACTGATTTTTAGGATACACATATTGATCTTCATAAAAATTTTGTGAGAAGATAAATGTATAAAAAAATGCAGATAAAAAGAAAAGATATTTCGTCATGGTATAAGTTCAATAAACAACAAAGCCGTTACAATATTGCAACGGCGAAAATAAAGGAATTAAATCATTTATTGGTGTATTTTAATGAGAATTAATGTAGACTAATCTCCATCATCAAAATGATCTGAAGTAAAATTTATTTTTATTACTTTTTTAGAAATAACGGGCTTTCCATCGTGCATTGCCGGCCTCCATTTCTTTTTTACTTTTTTGATCGCAAAATCCATGTCTTCTATAAACAATTCGCTGTTTTTTACTTTAGGCAAAACATTTAAATTTTCTATCTTTCCCTCGGCATTTACATCAAAAACAAAAGTGAACAGTCCGTTCACTGCATATTTATTCAAATCAATATACCCGTGAATCATCTTTAAAAATTCTTTACTGAAAGCCGAGTCTCCTCCCGGAAATTCAGCCGTTTCATTATTTGATAAGATTGCAGAACTTACCTTGGTCTCCTGCGCAAAACCCTTAAACCCTATCAGTAAAAAGAGTATAAAAAAATAGTTTTTCATGTTTACATATCTGCCGACAAAGATGAGAAATTCATTTTTAATTTCATCTCAGATTTTACGGGTTGTCCGTTACACATTGCGGGTTTCCAGTTTTTTTTGATTCTTCTTACGACATATTGCATATCATCAAAGAAAACTTCACTGTTCAAAACTTTGGGATCTCCCGCTACATCAACAACTTTACCCATTGCATCAATCGTTAAAGTAAATGTAAATTCACCGGTTAAAGTGTAAAAATCAGAATTCAGGTAAGTGTACATATATTTTCTCAAAATCTCTCTGTAAGCGGTAGCTCCGCCCTCGAAACTTGCTGCCTGAAAATCATTACAACCTTTAATGGCAACCTGCATAAACGGTTCTTTAATGTCGATTTTTATAAGATTTTTATTATTTTCAACGATGAAAGAATCATCTCTGTCTTCAAGATCCTGAGCGAAAGCAAAATTTACAGTGAAAAGTGCTATAAATAAGGTGAGTGTTTTCATAAAATTCTTTTTTGAAGTACACTAAAAATCAAGCCAAAAAAAGTTGATCCTGTTCAAAAAAATTTCGTTTTAATTTAAAACTTTTCTCCCAGTTTCTTTCAGCATTAATGAAATTAATATTGCCAGAACAATTCCGCCAATCCAAAATAAAATTGAATTTTGAAAATGTAAATTTCCTGAAGCAACATTACCTAAACTTTTACCGAAAAAGCTACTAAAAACAGGACTCAATAATGTAGTTACTCCAAAAGTGATAAAATTAATTGCTCCTGTAGAACTTCCTTTCACATAATCCGGATTGGTTTCTTTGATGACTGAATACGGAATCATCGCCGCGCCAGAACCAATTCCCAAAACAAACATGCTGATTTTTGCAGGAAATAATTCCGGAATGAAAATTAATTGCAGTAAACTTAAAATCATTAAAACCGCTCCGCCAATTAAAACCGGTTTTCTGCGACCTAATTTATCGGTAATAAATCCTAATAACGGACAGCCGAAAACCCAGCCAAACGCAACCATTCCGCTTGTAATTGCCGCATCATGAAAAGCAAATTGCTTATCTTTTTCAAAAAATGCCACTGCCCAAGTCATTGCAAAAATAGTCGTTGGTGCAAAAAGCAATCCCGATATTAAGCCACAAAGCCAGGATTGAGGATTTTTAAAAACAACTTTATAGGTTTCAAAATAACCTACTTTCTTAGAATTATTACCCTCTACTTTTTCTGAATTTTCTTTTGGAGTCACAAAGTAAAGAGCGAATGCTGTAATTACTGTAAAAACACCCGACCAAAGCCAAAAAGTATTGACTTCCATTCCTGAATCTACCCACGGACCAACTAAAAATTGACCTGAAGCTCCGCCCAACATTCCGATACATTGTGTGAAACCAATTGCTGTTGCCAAAGATTTAGATGAAAAACCTTTGCTCGCCAGATAAACACAGCCCGGAAAAGCAAAAGCACAACCCGCGCCCTGCAAAAGTCTTCCTGAAATCCCTGTAAACTGACTGGAAATCAAAAATAATAAAGCTCCGATTCCTAAAATAAGAGTTCCTGCAAAAAGGGATTTTTTGCCACCGAATTTGTCTAGAGCAATCCCTGCCAACAAGCTGCAAGTAGAATAAGTATAATAATACGTTCCGATCATCCAGATCAAATCTAAATTATTGGTATTAAAATGATTTGAAAGTTGTGGCAGCATCACCGCCGGAGCAGACCTGATCACATAATCCAGAAAATAAAAAACAAGCCCGAAAACCCAGGCAATTACATAAAACTTCTTCAAAGAATCACTCATCATGCAAGAAAAAAATAAATTTAAAATAAATCGAAACAGATTTTCTGCTACAAAATATTAATTTTTCAAAGATAATGAATAATAAAGATTCAAAATGAAGCATTAAATTTTAAGCATAAAAAACTCCACAATTTCTTGTGGAGCTGTATTATTTAAATTACTTCAATCTGATTTCTCAGCAAATCTTCAAACTCATCTCTTTTTCTGATCAAATGAGCCTTTCCATCTAAGAAAAGAACTTCGGCTGGTTTTAACCTTGAATTAAAATTTGAACTCATCTCAAAACCGTAAGCTCCCGCATTGTGGAAAGCTAAAATATCGCCTTCTCTCACTTCATTTAATTTTCTGTCCCAAGCAAAAGTATCTGTCTCACAAATATTTCCAACAACAGTATAAATTCTTTCCGCACCTTTTGGATTTGATAAATTTTCAATCTGATGGTAAGAATCGTAAAACATCGGACGAATTAAATGGTTAAAACCTGAATTTACACCAACAAAAACTGTTGCCGTAGTTTGTTTAATAACATTGGCTTTCACAATTAAATAACCGCTTTTTCCAACTAAAAATTTCCCGGGCTCAAACCAAAGCTCAAATTTCTTTCCGGTTGATTTTGAAAATTCTGCGATTACTTTTTCTACTTTTTTTCCTAAAGTTTTCACATCGGTTTCTTCCTCGCTGTCTTGGTAAGGGATTTTGAAACCACTTCCCATGTCAAGATATTTTAAATTCGGGAAATGTTCGGATAATTCCAGCATAATATCTAAAGCCTGAAGAAAAACATCAGGATCTTTAATTTCGCTTCCGGTATGCATGTGAAGTCCTTCCACATTGAGATTGGTTGATTTCATCACTCTTTCAATATGACGAACCTGGTGAATAGAAATACCAAATTTTGAATCGATGTGACCTGTAGAAATTTTGTAATTTCCGCCTGCAAAAATGTGCGGATTGATTCTGACTAAAATCGGATAAGAATTTCCGTATTTGTTCCCAAACTGCTCAAGAATCGAGATATTGTCGATGTTGATGTGAACACCAAAAGTCATCGCTTCCTCAATTTCAGCCAAATCTACACAGTTGGGTGTGAACAGGATTTTTTCTTTCGGGAAACCTGCTTTTAGCCCTAATTTTACTTCATTTATCGATACGCAATCCAAAGATGCACCAAGGTTTTTGACATATTTTAAGATGTTGATATTGGTCAATGCCTTTGCGGCATAAAAAAACTTGGTGTGTTTTAAAAAAGAAGATGTAAGTTTTTCGTATTGAATTTTGATGGATTCTGCATCGTAAACATACACCGGCGTGCCAAATTCATTGGCAATCTTTAATAATTCTTTTGGGTTCATATTTTCTAAATTTTACATAAAAAAAGGCAGATTCTTTATAGAAAGAGTCTGCCATTACAATTATTTTTTATGCAATACAACTCTTTTAGGTATTCCAAACCTTTGAAAACTTTACAGCTCCCTTTTTTCCGGTTTGTTTATGTTTAAAATTTTGCATTGCTATTTTTTATTCTTTTGCAAAAGTACTATTTATTTTGAGAAATTGAAATTGAAAATCATTTTCCTCTACATTAAATGTATCTTGTATTTTAATTTCTGCTTATTTTGGCAAAGGTAAAGTTTCAAAATCGCCTCTTAGTAAAGCGATCTGAAGGTCATTAATTAAATCTGCAGACTGATAACAGGTGTCAATCTTTAATTTTGATATTTTGCTTAAAGTCTGAATCTGGGTAAAAAGTTCATAAAAACCATAAGAAACCACTTTCCCGTTTTCAATTATGATAAACATTTTTTCTCCTAATTTCCTGCCTGAACCCAGCCAAAGTTCGTTTCTCTTTTTAAATTCAATTTTATTCTGGAGAACTTCGGCAAACTCAAATTCCGGTTGTGAAGCTAAAAAATTAATCGCTTTTGCTCCCTGAGTATAAGATTTGAATTTGAGGATCGGCTTATCAACCTTATTTAGTTTTGTTTTTTCAACCAGATAATGATTGTTTCTAAAATACAATCCGTAAGCTAAAATATCTTTTTTTCTGATATTTTTAGAATTCTGAATTAGTTTTGCGATAATATCATTTCCGGTCAGTTCAAAATGAATCTGCTCAACATCCTTCTGAATTTGTTCCCATTTTTTCGTTTTGGAATTGAAAATCTTTTTTGAAAATTTATTAATATCCTGAGCGTGATCAGAAAAAATAATTTTTCCATTTCCATCCTGAAAGTAAACAAACCCTCGATCACTGGGCAAATCCTGCGTTAACAGCTTGATTTTATTGATATAAGTTTTAGCATTCGTTTCATCATGCTGCTTTTGGATAATCTCGTTTTCGGTATCTTTTGAAACTAAGAGTTTAAATAATTCCAAAGTTGCCCTTGCATCACCTTCTGCACGATGAGCATTCACCAAAGGAATTCCTAAAGATTTAACTAATTTTTGTAAAGAATAACTTACCTCGTCCGGAATCAGTTTTTTAGCTAAAGGAATTGTATCTAAAGTATTGATTTTAAAATCATAACCAAGACGACTAAATGATTGGCGAAGCATTCTGTAATCAAAATCAATATTGTGCCCTACCAAAGTAGTTCCTTCTGTAATTTCAACCACTCTTTTTGCCAATTCATGGAATTTCGGAGCTGTTTTTACCATTTTCGGACTAATATTAGTCAATTTTTGTACAAAAGGAGTAATATCACTTTCCGGATTTACCAGCGAAATAAACTGGTCGACAATTTTATGACCATCAAACTTAAAAATGGCAATATCTATAATGCATTCTTTCCTGAAACCTGCACCATTGCTTTCTATATCTATAATTGAATACATTATATTCTCGCTTAAACTTCTATAATCAAAAACCAAACCTTTCGACAAATGATTTTACTAAAAGGCAATTCTGCTAAAATAATGAAATTAGATTAAAGAATCCAAAAACTACCCCATTCTATTTATCTTCTTCTTCCGCCCAAACCCAACATTCCCAAAATAGCTTTAGCTCCTTCACGCAATAAAGTATTCGTAAAAGTTTTTCCCTGTCGACTGTTTAAAACCTGCTCAAACATTCCGGGCTCTTCTTTTACCGGTTTTGTTTTTTGCGTCGGTGCTGAATTTTCGACTGCCTGTTCCATTCTTTTCACTAAAATTTCGTAAGCCGATTCGCTGTCGATAGTTTTTTCATATTTCGAAACCAATGTTGATTTTGAGGTTAAATCTGAAATTTCAGCATCATTTAAAACATCCATTCTTGATTCCGGAGAAATTAAATAGGTATGAACCAATGGCGTAGGAATCCCTTTTTCATCCAGAGCCGTCACGAAAGCTTCACCAATTCCCAGATTCTGAATTAATTCTGAAGCATTGTAAAATTCCGTAGTCGGGTAATTTTCAACGGCTTTAGAGATCTCTTTTTTGTCTTTTGCTGTAAATCCTCTCAAAGCGTGCTGGATTTTTAAACCTAATTGTGAAAGCACATTTTCGGGAACATCTCCGGGAATTTGGGTAATAAAATAGATTCCTACCCCTTTAGAACGAATCAGTTTCACCATCGTTTCAATCTGTGAAACTAAAGCTTTCGAAGATTCATCAAAAATTAAATGTGCTTCATCGATGAACAGCACTAATTTCGGTTTTCCACTGTCGCCTTCTTCCGGAAAAGTCATATAAATTTCAGCAAAAAGGGAAAGCATAAATGTTGAAAATAATTGTGGTTTATTCTGAATATCTGCAACTCTTAAAATATTGACAACCCCTTTTCCATCTCGAGTTTCCAACAAATCATGAACGTCAAAACTCAGCTCACCAAAGAAATCTGAAGCACCTTGTTGTTCCAAAGCCACAATTGAGCGTAAAATTGCACCCAGTGAAGCAGGAGCAATCGAGCCATAATTGGCGGCTAATTCTGCTTTTCCTTGCGGATTATCGGTAACGTATTGAAGAACTTTTTTTAGATCATTCAGATCAATTAAAGGCAAACCTTTGTCATCACAATATTTGAAAACAATTGACATGATACTTTGCTGCGTATCATTCAATTCTAAAATTTTACTCAATAAAACAGGTCCGAATTCTGTAACAGTTGCCCGTAGTTTAATTCCTTTTTCATCGGAAATACTCATTAATTCTACAGGAAAAGCTTGAGGATGATAAGGAAGCTGCGTTTTAGCATACCGTTCTTCAATGATAGAATTCATTTGTCCGGCAGCCGCAATTCCGGAAAAATCTCCTTTGATATCCAAAACGAGTGATGGAATTCCTTTGTGGGAAAGCTGTTCGGCGAAAACCTGAAGCGTTTTTGTTTTTCCTGTTCCTGTAGCACCGGCAATTAAACCGTGGCGATTAATGGTTTTTAGGGGAATTGTAACATTGACTTCGGTAACAACTTCGCCATCCAACATTCCTTTTCCTAAAATAATATGTTCACCTTTTGGAGTATATCTTGAATTCAGCTCTTCAATAAATTTTGTTTTATCTGTCATTTGATTTTTTTTAACTCTTAAAGATAAAATTTTTTGTAAGATATAAGGTTTAGTTTTTATGAATTTCATAATAAACTATCTTGAAAACACATATTATGAAATATGATATAAAACAGTCTATTAACTTAATCAACTTTTACTACAAACTTATTGCCTGACAATTAATAACTTCCATGAAGATTCAAAATCTCAGAATTTTAAGATTGAAAGAAACTATCAGGTAGAATTATCATTTCTTTACAATTAATTCCTTACTTTGTATCTTTATAATTATTTTAAATAAGAATCAATGAAAATTGAACAAATATATACAGGATGCCTTGCACAAGGCGCTTATTACATTGTATCAGAAAAGGAAGCCATAATTATTGATCCATTAAGAGAGGTGAAACCTTATCTCGACCGCTTGGAAAAAGACAATGTGACTCTAAAATATATATTTGAAACTCACTTTCATGCAGATTTTGTATCCGGGCATTTAGATTTAAGCAAAAAAACCGGCGCACCGATTGTTTACGGACCAACAGCCCAACCTGAATTTGAAGCGATTATTGCTGAAGACGAGCAAATTTTTGAGATTGGTGCTATTAAAATAAAAGCCCTTCACACGCCTGGTCACACAATGGAAAGCACAACTTATCTCCTGATTGACGAAAACAACGTTGAAACTGCCATTTTTACGGGTGACACTTTGTTCTTAGGAGATGTCGGAAGACCGGATCTGGCTCAAAAAGCAGGAAGCATGACTCAGGAAGATCTTGCCGGAATTTTATATGACAGCCTTCACTCGAAAATTTTACCGTTAGACGACAGCATTACGGTTTATCCGGCTCATGGAGCAGGTTCTGCATGCGGAAAAAATATGCAGAAAGAAACGGTAGACATTCTTGGAAATCAGAGAAAAACCAATTATGCACTTAATCAGCCAGATAAAGAATCTTTTATTAAAGAAGTTTTAGACGGATTAACAGCTCCCCCAAAATATTTCGGAATGAATGTTGCGATGAATAAAGGCGGTTATGAAAGTCTTGATGATGTAATGAATAAAGGGCTAAACCCAGTTTCAGTAGAAGATTTTGAAAATTTTGCCGAAGAAACGGGAGCTTTGATTTTAGACACTCGCAATCCTGCAGATTTTCACAAAGGATTTATTCCTAATTCTATTAATATCGGTTTGAAAGGTGATTTTGCGCCATGGGTAGGAAGTCTTATTGTTGACGTAAAACACCCACTGTTACTGGTTTCTGATGAAGGAACTGAAGAAGAAGTCATTACAAGATTAAGCAGAGTAGGTTTTGATCATGTTTTAGGATACTTAAAAGGCGGATTTGATGCCTGGAAAAATTCTAAGAAAGAAATTGATGAAGTGAAAAGAATTTCGCCAACCGAATTTGTGGAACAGTTTAATAAAAATTCTAAAGTGATCGACGTAAGAAAAATCGGAGAATATTCTGCCGAGCATGTCGACAACGCTTACAGCAGACCCTTAGACACCATCAGTGATTGGGTATCAACGGTTGATGACTCTGAACATTTCTTCTTGCATTGCGCAGGAGGTTACCGAAGTATGATTGCCGCAAGCATTCTCAATTCCCACGGAATCAGAAACTTTACTGAAATTGAAGGTGGTTTTAACGGAATTAAAAAAACGGAAAAACTTCCGGTTTCTGATTTTGTTTGCCAGTCTAAAACGTTGTAAAAATTCATTTATTTCAATTAAAACAAAAACAATGTCACAAAAATTTCAAGCACTTATAGAATCTGAAAGACCTGTACTCATCGATTTTTTCGCAACCTGGTGTCAACCTTGCAAAGTGCAGTCATCTGTTTTAACGACAGTAAAGGAAAAGATTGGTGAAGGCGCAAGAATCGTAAAGATTGATGTAGACCAATATCCTTCAATCGCATCTCAATATGGCGTTCGTGGCGTTCCTACTTTAGCGGTTTTCAAAAAAGGAGAATTGCTGTACAAAGAAAGCGGTGTGCATGACGTGAATCGTTTGACACAGCTTTTGGAACAGTATATTTAAGATTTAAATCCAATAATTTTAGCAAAATTTTGAAATAAGCGACTTATTTTAAGGACAATTCGTTTCGTATTCTTTGATAATTCCAAGGTAAATTTCAGCTTGTCTGCTTTGTATTTTATCAGCTACAGTATAGAATAATTTTCTGAGTTGCTCTCTGTCATTTTTCACTTCCTTTAAGGTTGTTTTATAGATCTCCATATATTCTTTCTGCAAATTTTTATCCAGTTGTTTATCTTGCATCATTTCTTTATCAAAAGTATTAAGATACTGATTGAAAGCAGCGCAACTTCCGCCAACTGCCCTGAATGCATCAACAATATTTTCTATTGATGATCCCATTTTAGAATTAAACTGACTTTTCTGTTTTACCGCTAAAACCGTGTAAGGTTCGCCGTTTTTCTGAATATAAAAATTGGAATGAGTATAATAACAAGCGCTCAATCCAATACATTCAAAAACATTTGAGCTGTATAATTTGATTTTACCATCATAAAGCAGGTATTCAAATGTTTCTGCACTGTCATTTGATAGATTTCCTTTTTTATCAACCTTTTTTATTTTGATTTTTTCCTGGATTTGAGCGACTTCACCTCCATTATAATAAAGAACTCTTTTTACATCTTTAGAACTTATATCTTTATTCTTATGATCTTCCATAGTAACATATTGAAAAGCAGATATCCAGTTATTAAGAATAATCTGTCCCCAGTTAATCGTTTTGGTCACTGTTTTAACAGAATATGCCTTGAAAGAAGTTCCGTCTTCCAATTGGAATTCGGCAATATCATTTTCATCATAGGTTTTATTCTTTTGCGCAGTTACAACTAAATTTAAAATACAAAAACCCACCAATAGTAATCTTTTCATCATATAATTTATAATTAATTTGTTATAATTTTCGGAATCTAAAATATAGAAATTTCAAACAAATCAATCAAAAACTTGTATTTATTTAAAAACAATGACATACAACTAAAATAATTTACAATATTTAAACCTACAATGATATTTAAATTATAATTTCAAAATTATCCCTGTCATTCAAAAACTGAAAATGTTCCCTGAAATCTTTAAGCTCATTAATATCCAATTCTGCAGAAATAAGATTTCCATTTTTCTCCGAAATTTCTTTTCCGTCAGCAAAAAAGCAGTGTGAACTTTCCTGATAAAAAAGATCATTTCCATCGGTTCCGATTCGGTTTAAACCAAAAACAAAAGATAGATTTTCAATGGCTCTTGCTTTCAATAAATGTTCCCAAGCTGCTACTCTTTTTTCGGGCCAGTTGGCAACGTATAAAATCGCATCATAATCATCATTGTTTCTTGCAAAAACAGGAAACCTTAAGTCATAGCATACCTGCAACATAAAACGAATTCCGTTGTATTCAACAACTACTCTATGTTTTCCCGGAGTATAGACTTTATCTTCCCCCGAAAACGAAAACAGATGCCTTTTATCATAATAAACAACTTCAGAATCTGGTTTTACAAAATACATTCTGTTGTAAAAATGACCTTCAACTTCAACTGGAGCACTTCCGCAAAAAGCTGCATTTTTTTCTTTTGATATTTTCTTTAAAAACTCCAGAGATTCTTCATTTTTATCTGAAACCTCAGCTGCATCCATACAAAAACCTGTAGAAAACATTTCGGGCAGAAGAAAAAGGTCTGCCGTATCTCTTTCCAGTTGTTTCGTAATTAGTTCGAAGTTTTTTGCTTTATCTTTCCAGATGATGTTAAAATTTAATCCTGTAATTTTCATATTTCCTATTCAAGTTCCATAAAATTACGGCTTTTAATTGACTTCGGTTTTATATTTGCTGCAAATTGTCTTTAGTAATAATTTAAAAATAAAATCTATGAAGAAATTGGTTTTTATATTGATGATGTTCCTTGGAGCAACCGTAAGTGCGCAAGCATACACCGGAAAAGGAGATCAGAAAGTAAATTTGGGACTTAATGCGTGGGGATACGGAACAGGAATTTCTGCTACTTATGACTATGGTTTAAACCAACTTATCTCTGTCGGAGCAGGTGGAAATGCCTATTTTGACAATTATAAAGACAACAATAAAGATAACAGGGTTTTTATTTTCGGACGGGTAAATTTTCACTTGAGAGAAGCTTTACAATTACCGGAACAACTGGATATTTATCCTGGAGTTGATTTGGGAGTTTTGGGAAGAGATTTCGGAATTGGAGCGCACATCGGCGCAAGATATTTCTTTACCGACAAGGTCGGCTTTTTTGCAGAAGTTGGAAACAACGGAAGTTTAGGCGTTTCTTTCAATTTCTAAAAACCTGTCACAATATATGACAAAGCTTCTCATTTCGAGGAGCTTTTTTGTTTGGCATCCTTTTGATAATTGTTACCTTTGCAAATTATAATCTAAAAACAATTAATGGAATTAGCAATTAAGATCTTTCAATTTATATTAAGCATCTCTATCTTAGTAATTCTTCACGAGCTCGGGCATTTCTTACCCGCAAAATATTTCAAAACCAAAGTAGAAAAATTTTATCTCTTTTTCGATCCTTATTTCTCTATTGTTAAAAAGAAAATCGGCGAAACTGAATACGGAATTGGCTGGCTTCCTTTCGGTGGGTATGTGAAAATCGCCGGAATGGTGGATGAAAGCATGGATACCGAACAATTAAAGCAACCTGCACAACCTTGGGAGTTCAGAGCGAAACCGGCTTGGCAAAGACTGATTATCATGTTGGGTGGTGTTACTGTAAACTTCTTCCTTGCATGGATTATTTACGGATGTCTTTCTTTTTTCAATGGTGAAACTTCTTTTGACACAGCGAAGGTTGATGCTCCAATGAATTATACGAGTGTTGCAAAAGGAATGGGATTCCAGGATGGAGATAAAATTTTAAAAGTAGACGGAAAAACTCAGAATAATCTTGATAAATTGGCTTTAGATGTTCTTTTGAGTGATGAAATTACTGTTTTGAGAAACGGAAAAGAAGTTACATTTCCAACCAATGATGATGGCAAAGCTATGGCTTTCAGAGACGAGAACCCTAAGGCATTTCTTACTCCAAGATTTCCAGCAGTAATAGACTCTATTTATAATCCTAAAACTTTACAAGCAGGCTTGAAAGTTGGTGACCAAGTGGTTTCTGCAGATGGAAAGAAGATTTCTTATTACGACGAATTTAAAGAAACTGTACAAAATAATGCAGGAAAAAATTTAAAAGTAGATGTAATGAGAGACGGAGCCATTCAACCGCTTGTTTTACCAGTATCAAAAGAAGGGACATTAGGATTGGCTTCTTATAAGCAACTTCAAAAATTCTATGAAACAAAACATTTTACTTTCGGACAATCGATTGGAAGAGGTTTTACAAGAAGTATTGAAAGCTTAACATACCAAGTAAAACAATTTAAATTAATCTTTAACAGAAAAGTACAGGGATATAAAAAAGTAGGTGGACCATTGGCTATCATCAATAACATGCCGGTAGATAAGGCAAGTGACGGAAGCGTCTCAATTGACTGGACTGCATTTTGGGGCTTTACAGCAATGTTCTCTGTTTGGTTAGCATTCCTGAATTTAATTCCTATTCCGGGATTAGATGGTGGTCACGTTATTTTCACATTATATGAAATGATTGTTGGAAAACCTGTGCCGCAAAAAGTTTTAGAGAATGCACAAATGGTTGGCGTTATCTTCCTATTAGGCTTAATGTTACTGATTTTCGGAGCAGACATCTTTAAAATTATTACCAATAAATTTTAATTTTATTTAAAAAAATAAATAAAAAACTTGTGTGGTTTAAATATCAGTATTATATTTGCACCACTCTAAAAGAGGAACATTCCTCCTTAGCTCAGTTGGTTAGAGCATCTGACTGTTAATCAGAGGGTCCTTGGTTCGAGCCCAAGAGGAGGAGCAAAAAAGACTTACATTACTGTAGGTCTTTTTTGATTTTAATACTATCCTATTTTCAAAATTATTTTAAAATTTAAATCCCTGAAATATAATCTGATAACAGGTTTCGTATAATTTTGATAAAAAAATATTTGCTTGATATTACTTTTCATATTATCTTTGCACCACCTTAAAAGAGGAACATTCCTCCTTAGCTCAGTTGGTTAGAGCATCTGACTGTTAATCAGAGGGTCCTTGGTTCGAGCCCAAGAGGAGGAGCAAAAAAGACTTACATTATGTAGGTCTTTTTTGATTTTAAAATGTTTTATTTCTAGCAATTCCGTGCATTATCATTTTTCCTTACCAAATACGATTTTCAGCGCAATATTCATAGGTTTATTTTCGTTACATTTGCAGTTTTGTGAACGATATTAGAAATCTATGGAAATATTTCATATTTTGACATATTCAGCACACTTTTTGTTTAAGCTAAATGCTCGAAGAAACGAATGATGTCAACCAACCAATTAAAATACTTATTCCTTTATATTTCCTTATTAGTCACAGGATTATCTTATGCACAAAACACGGCAAGTGGTAAAATTACAGATGAAAAGACCAATAAAGAGATTTCAGGTGTTGAAATTTTCATTAATGACAGCAATAAAGCCACATTAACGACTACTTCCGGCAACTTCACTGTACAATCTGACTCCATCATTTACAAGCTTAAATTTGCGAGAAAAAATTATGCATTCGAAACTGTTGACGTTTCTGCTGACAATGCCAATAATTTAATCATAAAACTTTCTCAGGAAAAGGTAAACAGCATCGAAGAGGTTGTAATTCACAACGAAAAAACTAAATTTAAAAATAAGAAAGAAAATCCCGCATACCGGATTATGCAGGAGGTCTGGAAACGCAAAAGAAATAACGGTCTAGAGAAATTCGACACCTATACTTTCAAGGAATATGAAAAGATTCAGTTTGATGCCAATAATCTGGACAGTGCATTTATGAATCGTAAGATTTTTAATAAACTGGATTTTATATTTGATTACGCAGATTCTACAGCAAGCGGTAAAATGGCACTTCCTATTTTTTTAAATGAATCTATTTATAAAAATTTCGGAGAAAATAAACCGAATAAAAAGAATAAAAAGCTTTTGGTTGCTCAGAAAACGTCAGGTTTTCAGGATAATCAGGTCATTACGCTTACTGCAAAAAATTTATACCGTGATATTAACATTTACGATAATACACTGAACTATTTCGATATTGGATTCCCAAGTCCGGTAGGAACGGATGGCTTTAGCACTTATGATTACAATTTAGTTGATACAATAGCCGTTCATGGCGAAAGAGCCTATAAAATCAGATATCAACCTCGAAGAACAGAGGTTTTAGCATTTCAGGGATATCTTTATATTGACACCGATTCTTATGCAGTTTTAGGAGCTACTTTAAAATCTACTAATAAGATCAACGTTAACTTCATCAATGCAATTTCTACAGAACTGGAATATGATAACCCCGATGATGAAACATTTCTGCCTAAAAAATTCGTTACCGAAATCGAAATGACCCCTTTTGCAAAAAAGAAAAATACAAAAAGTATCATCGCAAAACGTTCTGTAGACTATTCGGAATATGATTTTAATAAGCCTTTAGCCGATTCTGTTTTCACAAGAAAAAAAGAAGAATATGATGACAACTTTGTAGAAAAAGATGAAGCTTTCTGGGCAACTGCAAGACCAGATTCTCTTTCGAAACAAGAACAAGGGGTTTATGAAATGCTTGATAAACTTCAGCACACCCCAAAATTCAATAGAATTGTAAAATTAACCGAAACATTAGCTTCAAGATATTACAACGTAACCAAAGGAATAGATTTGGGACCAATCACTTCAATCTATGGTAAAAACGAAGTAGAAGGCGACAGAATCAGATTAGGAGCCAGAACCTATTTTACTCAAAATGATCCTTGGAGAGTAGAATTTTATAATGCTTATGGTTTTAAAGACCAACAATTCAAATACGGAGTTGAAGGACGGTATATGTTTAACCGTGTGAACCGCTTTATGGTAGGAGCCGGAACAAAAAGAGACATCACACAACTTGGAGTACAATTAACCACGGAAGACGGAATTTTATCGCGTTCTTTCGCATCTTCAACAGTTTTTGCAAGAGGTGAAAATGCATCTTTAAGTTCGGTAAACCAAACCAGTATTTTTACAGCAATAGAACCTTGGAAAAACTTCCAGATAAGAGTTGACGGAACAATGCAAAGCATTAAATCTGCCAATCCTGAAGGATTTAATTTAATGTATTATCAAAATGGAAATTTAAGGAAAACCACAAATGATTCTCACGTTACGTTCAGCTTAATTGCAAGACCGGGAGCTAAGTTTTCTCAAACCGGAGTTGACAGATACGAACACGGAACTTTAGCACCAACAATTGTTTTAAAATATACGAGAGGAATTGAGGGTTTATTCAATGCCGATTTTAATTACAATAAGCTGCAGTTTATGTTTTACAAGCCGATTCTTTTAGGAAGCTGGGGTAAAACTCTTTTCAGCTTTGAAGCTGGAAAAAACTTCGATACCGTTCCATTAGCTTTACAGAATATCATTCCAGGAAACCAGTCTTACGGTTTAGTTCCGAATACTTTTGCACAGTTAAATTATTACGAATTTGTAGCAGATACCTATTCAACCATGCATATTGAGCATCATTTTAACGGTAAGATTCTTTCTTTTATTCCTCTAATTAAAAAGTTAAAATTAAGAGAAGTTGCATTTATCAGAGGAGCTTATGGTTCTTTGAGTGACGATTCTAAAAATATTAACGTTGACAATTTAAAATACTCTGCTCCGGATCAGCAAATTTATTACGAATACGGTTTTGGTATTGAAAATATAGGTTTTGGAAATCTCAGAATTCTGCGTGTAGATTTCAACTGGAGAGGCAATTATCTTGATCGTCCTGATGCTTCTAAATTTGGAATTAAAGCTGGATTCCAGTTTGGTTTTTAACACACCTTATTATCTATTTCACATCAAAAAAACATAGTTTTAATCATTTTATTTAAATATTTTGTACATTAGTTGATAATTTACAAATTAAATCTTATGAGAAAAGCTTTATTATTTTTTACAATTGCAACTTTTTTAAGCAATGCACAAGTCACCAGTTTCCCATGGACGGAAACTTTTGAAGACACTTCTCCCACCTCAGCTCAATGGGTTTGCCAATATATTTCGGGAACGAACTCTTCTGTTACAAGTGGAATATTCTGGAGCATAAAGGCAACAACCAGTGTAGGATATTTCTCATCTTCAGGACCGTATCAGGGTGCAAAAATGGCAGTGTTTGATACCAGATCACATTCAAGAGACGGTATAGCCAAATTTATCAGCCCGGTAATGGATTTATCCGGTGTTTCCAACCCGAAATTAGATTTCTATTATCGAAATATGCTGTGGGGTTCTGATCAGAATGAATTGAAAATTTACTACAGAACTTCGACAACAGGAACGTGGACTCTTATAACAACATTCAATACCAATGTTGCAACATGGACAAATTCTACAGAAATTACACTTCCCAATCCTTCAGCAACCTATCAAATCGCTTTAGAAGGCGTTGCAAAGTATGGATATGGTTTAGATGTTGACAATCTCATCGTAAAAAGCGGAACCTTATCAACTTCTGAATCCGATAAGCACAAAACCGCTTTCAAGATATATCCGAATCCTACTTCAGATTACGTGAATATCACATCAGAGAAAACAATTTCAGAAGTATCAATATTTGATTTAACAGGAAAACAAATCAATTATACCAAAGGAGATCATACTGAAATAAAAATCCCGGTACATCAATTACCTTCAGGAACTTATATCATTCAATTGAAAAACTCTGCAGGAATACTCAATTCTCAAAAATTCATTAAAAAGTAAGAATATAAAAAATCCTCAACAAAAATGTTGAGGATTTTATTTTTATAGAACGCGTTTAATTATGCGTTCGGCTCAATAGATACGTAAGATCTGTTGTTTGCTTTCTTTCTGAAAACTACTTTACCGTCAACAAGAGCGTGCAAAGTGTGATCTTTACCCATACCAACATTTTCACCTGGGTGATGTTGAGTACCTCTTTGTCTGATAATAATGTTACCAGCAATAGCGTCTTGTCCACCGAAAATCTTCACACCTAATCTTTTAGAATGAGATTCTCTACCGTTTTTGGAACTACCAACTCCTTTCTTGTGTGCCATTTTATTCTAAGGTTTTTTGGTTAAACAATTATTCTGCGCTTTCAGCAGCGTCAGCTTTTTTAGTTGTTTTTTTAGCAGGCTTCTCTGCTTTTTTACCTTCAAATCCTGTAATACCAGTGATTTGAATTTGAGTTAAAGATTGTCTGTGACCATTTTTCACTTCATAACCTTTTCTTCTTTTCTTTTTGAAGATGATTACTTTATCAGCTTTTACATGATCAAGGATCTCTGCCTCTACAGTGATACCGCTTACAGCTGGGGCGCCTACCGTGATTGCTCCGTTTACAGTAAGTAAGATTTTATCGAAAGATACTTTTCCTCCTTTATCTCCTTTCAAACGGTTCACAAACAACTTCTGGTCTTGCTCAACTTTGTATTGAAGCCCTGCTATTTCTACAATTGCAAACATTGTCTATAAATTTTTAGTTAATTCGAGGTGCAAATGTACTGATTATTTTGATAGTAACAATATGATTTTGAGAATTTTTCTACTTCCTGTGTAAATTTAATTCTAGATGATCAATGCTTTTACAAATTCAAATCTATAATATTGAAATTATTTAGAACGTGTTTTATTCGTATTTTTGGTAAAATTATCTACAATTAGATGAACAGAGATCTTTACATTGATTTTGCAAAAGGATTAGCAACGCTTTCTATTATTTTTATTCACACTGCGTTTTGGTCGGGGCAGTTTTATATTATCCCAGAACTCAGAGTATTTTCTTTGGTTTTTGACGTTGCGTTGTTTTATGCGTTAAGCGGTATTACTTCAGGCTCAAATATCGAAAAAACATTTTACAGATTGCTGAAGCTGCAGATAACGTATATGATTTTCGTCACGCTGCTTTTCTTTTTAGATTACTTTTTTAAAATTTTCGGACTTACTTTTTTCTCACTTGAATGGTTGCAGAAAGTGTATTCTAATTTCGGATCGAAATATGCTGCAACAAGTATTTCAACAATTCCACAGTGGCAAAATTTAGGAAATTGGTATCTTCATGAATATTCAAACGCCGATACTTTTCCTGTTGTGATGGGAAGTTTTTGGTATCTGAAAGTCTATTTTATTTTAACCGTTTTCGGAGTTTTAATTTTAAAATTCTTCCCAAAACATGTCAATTGGTTTATCGGAATCTGTATTGCTTTAACATTAATATTTAATATTTTCCCTGAAATTTATCCGAATGGACAAGTAGGTTACGTCGCTTTTTATATAACTATTTTTCTCTTTGCAAACAGAATCAAAGGGAAAAAAGTTCACCTCGGATTCGTAATATTTCTGTACGCAATATTCTTTGTATTTTTTGGTCTTAAATTCCTAAATTATCTATCCTCAATAAACTTCTCCTCTATCTTTTCTTTAAATTATAATTTTTCAATTTTAATTAAGGCTTTCTGGAATGTATTTTTAGATTTTATAAATAGTATGCTGTTAAACAAATCAAAATTTCCACCCAGGACTCCATACGTCATTTGGACATTTTTTTCACTGGCTACACTTTTCTTTTTCTACAACCGCTTAAAAATCACCAAAGAAAATTTTGTCACTTATATCGGTAAAAATGCCATTTTCTTTTATTTTGGTCAGGGAATCAGTTCGTCACTCGTATATTTCCTGGTCGTTCCGATGAAAGAATTGATGCCTTGGTGGATTTTGATGATTTTAATTTATGTGATTAATGTTATTTTAGCTTTCATCATTGCAACAGGTTTAAAGAAATTTGATGCATTTGGCTGGAAAATTCTTGAATTTTTAAGAAGAAAAACCGCTTCGAAATAAATTTAAACAATAAAATTTATGACTGTCTATTCTTAATTATAAAATTAAAGTCAGCAGTCATTTTGTGATTTCGTAGAAATCTAAATTACTTTATTTCATTGTGTTTGGATTCCTCCGGAATAACAAATAAACTGTTAAAATCAAGTTATTACTACTTGCAAAGAATTATAACGTTTTAAGATGTATTAAGGAAATATCCAAAAATATTATGAATATACGTTTTTAATCATAACTCTAAAATCAGCAGTCATTTTGTCATTTCGTAGAAATCTAAATTGCTTTACTTCATTGTGTTTAGATTCCTCCGGAATGACAAACAAACTTTTAAAACTAAATTATTATTTACGGACATTCATTAAAATATTATTTAACGCATCCGTAATTAAACTAGCCTAAACCTTAATCAGTTTTAAATAATTATTTGTCTTAATATTTTATTTTAATTATTTCTAACTCTCAAAAGCCGCCTAAATAAATTCTCCATTTTAATGTAAATTATTTTAAATTTACAGAAATTTTTAGCATATGTTTAAGTTGAAACTCCCAACCGATCCAAGGTGGGCAAATATTGCAGAGGACAACATTCAGGAAATTTTAACCGATCATGCATGGTGCGAACAAAAAGCAGCAACCAACGCGATAGGTCTTATTACAATGCTTCCGGAACGTCCCGATATTGTGACAGAACTTTTGGCAATTGCACAGGAAGAGCTAGAACATTTCGGACAGGTGCTGGAAATCATCAAAAAACGTGGCTACAAATTCGGTCGTACAAGAAAAGACGATTATGTGAATGAACTGGTAAATTTCATTCAAAAAGGAGGGCATAGAGATACTTTGATTGTTGACAAAATGCTTTTTGCAGCAATGATAGAAGCGAGAAGTTGTGAGCGATTTAAAGTTTTAACCGAAAATATTAAAGACGAAGAATTAAAAAAATTCTATAAAGAACTAATGATTTCTGAAGCCAATCATTACACTACTTTTATCGGGTTTGCAAGAGAACTTGGCGATTCGGAACAGGTAAATAAAAGATGGGAAGAATGGCTGGAATATGAAGCAAAAATCATAAAATCTTACGGAAACAAAGAAACAATACACGGATAAACAATTGAAAAAACCGACTTTTGAGAGCCTAACAAACATATTCCTGAAAAACTTTTTTCAGGGGTTGATTATTATTGGGCCAATCGGGTTGACCATTTATGTAATCTGGTTTGTTATTACCTCTATTGACAATATTATTCCGTCGGTTGCCAAAGAAATTCCGGGATTGGTATTTATTTCAACCTTATTTGTAACCGCTTTGTTAGGTTATTTAGGCAATAAATTTGTGGTGGGAAGATTTTTCGTCGATGCGGTTGACAGACTTTTAGAAAAAACCCCGGGAATCAAGCATATTTATTCCCCTACAAAAGACGTGATGTCTTCTTTCGTAGGCGATAAGAAGAAATTCAGCGATCCGGTTTGGGTAAAAACCAACGAAAATCCTGAAATCTGGAGAATAGGATTTCTTACACAAAAAGAAATGGCAGATGTTGAAAAACACAATTACGTTGCGGTTTATCTTCCGCATTCTTATGCAATTTCAGGCTGGGTAATTGTAACTGAAGAAAAAAATATAAAACCTGTTATCGGAATGACTGCAGCTACAGCAATGAAATTTGCAGTTAGCGGTGGCGTTGCAGGTTTTCATTCAGACGAAAATATATTTAAAGCTCCCGAGTAAAATTCTTTTTGCTCCTTTAAATACATCTGATGATTTGAATTAATTTTCAAACCAATTTTCTTTAATTAAATCTAAAAATTATATCACATGGAATTACCATATGCAGAACCGTTTCGTATTAAAATGGTGGAAGAAATCCGTCAGTCTACAAGAGAAGAAAGAGAACAATGGCTGAAAGATGCTAAGTTTAATTTATTTAATCTAAAATCTTCTCAGGTTTATATTGATCTTCTGACAGATTCCGGAACCGGAGCAATGTCTGACAGACAATGGGGAGCTTTGATGACGGGTGACGAAAGCTACGCAGGTTCCCGTTCATTCGAACAATTACACAATACCGTACAAAGTATTACAGGTTTCAAATATTTATTGCCAACTCACCAGGGAAGAGCAGCTGAAAATGTTTTATTTTCTGTTCTGGTAAAAGATGGAGATGTAATTCCCGGAAACTCTCATTTCGACACCACAAAAGGACATATCGAAATAAGAAAAGCTCACGCCATCGACTGTACAATTGATGAAGCTTTTGATATTAATGATCTTCATCCATTTAAAGGAAATATCAACCTTGAAAAACTGGAAGAGGTTTACAAATCTCATCCGAAAGAGCAGATTCCGTTTTGTTTAATCACCATCACCTGCAATTCTTCAGGCGGACAGCCGGTTTCTCTTGAAAACATGAAAGCCGTAAAAGCACTTTCAGACCGATACGGAATTCCTGTATTTTTTGATTCTGCTAGATTTGCAGAAAATGCTTACTTCATCAAAAAAAGAGAAGCCGGACAGAATAACAGAACCATTAAAGAGATCTGCAAAGAAATATTTTCTTACGGAGAAGGAATGACGATGAGTTCCAAAAAAGATGGCTTGGTAAATATTGGTGGATTTATCGCCTTAAATAACGAAGAAGTTTTCAGAAAAGCATCTAATTTCACAATTATTTATGAAGGTTTTATTACTTACGGCGGAATGGCGGGAAGAGATATGGCTGCTTTAGCGGTGGGTCTTGATGAAGCGACTGAATTTCCTTATCTGGAAAGCAGAATTTCTCAGGTTGAATATCTTGGAAATAAATTAATCGAATACGGAATTCCTGTACAGAAACCGATTGGCGGTCACGCTGTTTTCATTGATTCGTTGAATTTCTTACCGAATGTTTCCCGTGAAGAATATCCTGCGCAGACTTTAGGATTGGAAATTTACAAAGAAGCAGGAATCAGAACGGTGGAAATCGGAACTTTATTGGCAGACAGAGACCCCGTAACAAGAGAAAACCGTTATCCGAAATTAGAATTGGTACGTTTGGCGATTCCTAGAAGAACCTATACCAACAATCATATGGATTACATTGCAGCTGCAGTAAAAAATGTGTATGAAAGAAGAAATGAAATTTCAAATGGGTACAATATTACCTGGGAACCTGAAATTTTAAGACACTTTACGGTGCATTTAGAAGAAGCTTAATTAATTGATTTAATATAAATAGGGCACAAAATATGTTATTTTGCGCCCCATTTGCTTTTGAGTAGAATTACTTCTTAGATATTTTGTATAATTTTCCGCTGTCGGTAATCCCGTAAAGATTTCCATCCATTCCACTGAGAACATCACGGAATCTTTCTTTCTGGTCTAAAAGCAATCGTTCTTCGCCAATAACTTTATTGTCTTTCATCACAATTCTATTGATGTGTTGCCCGCTCAGACAAGCGATGAATAGATTATTTTTCCATTCTTCAATATTTCCTGTATAGAAAGTTACACCACTTGGAGAAACTACAGGATCCCAATAATAAACCGGTTGCTCAGTTCCTGCTTTTTGTGTTGTTCCGTTATTTATTTTTTCGCCGGAATATTCAATTCCATAGGTTACATCGCCCCAACCGTAGTTTTTTCCGGGCTGAATAAGATTAATTTCATCTCCTCCTCTCGGTCCCATTTCAATATCCCAAAGCTGACCTTTTTCATCCAAAGCCAAACCTTGCGGACTGCGAATTCCGAAAGCATAAATCTCAGGTCTGTAACCGTCTTTTCCAATGAAAGGATTTCCTGCAGCGGGTTTTCCGTCTTTTGTAATTTTTAAAATTTTCCCTAAATAATTATCGGTTTTCTGAGCATACACTCTGGTTTCTTTATCAGATCTTTCACCTGTACTCACAAAAAGATTTCCGTCTTTATCGAAAACCAAGCGGCTGCCGTAATGTTTGTCGCCGTTATAAGTTGGCGTTGCACGGAAGATTACTTTTACCTCAGAAATAGTTTTCATATCTGCCGATAGTTTTCCTTTTGCAACGGCTGTATGATTTCCACCTTCATAAGGTTCAGAATAGCAGAAATAAATAATATTATTTGTTTTAAATTCCGGATCGAGCGCAACATCAAGCATCCCGCCCTGACCTTTTGAATCCACTTTTGGAAAACCATTAATTTTTGAAATCATTTTTCCATCAGCAGAGACAACATTCATAAAGCCTGTTTTTTCGGTAATTAAAAACTTTCCATCCGGTAAATTGATAATTCCCCAAGGTCTGCCTAAATCTTTAGTTAAAACTTCGACCTGATAAGGAGTCTGTGTTTTTATTGCTTTAATTCTGGTTTGCCCGGCAAAAGCTGGTTTATAATCAGTATTTGCTTTTTCTTCTTTTGCTGAAGGTTCGCTGGGCTTTCCTTTTCCCTGACAAGAAACAATCGTTGTGGCAGAAGCTAATAAAATGGGTAAGAGTAATTTATTCATAATAACATTAAAGTTGGTTTATTTTTTAAGTGGAAAAATAATGCCATAAAAATTTGTATAATTAAATTTTTATTCTACATTTGTAGAAAGAAATAAAATATTGTAGAATATGAATGAAATAAAATTAACCAATTCTGAAAAAAATTTGATGGATATTCTTTGGGAAAAAGAAAAAGCGTTCATGAAAGATATTCTGGAAGCTTATGCCGAACCAAAACCTGCTGCAACCACCGTTGCCACACTTTTGAAAAGAATGCAGAATAAGGATTTAGTAGGCTTCAAACTCTATGGAAACTCTCGTGAATACTTTCCCAAAGTAGAGAAAGGAGAATATTTCAAGGAAGAAATGACTTCTATGATTGACCGTTTTTTTAACAGTTCTGTGACGCAGTTTGCTTCATTTTTTACATCAAACTCAAAGTTTTCACAGAAACAATTGAAAGAACTTCGTGATATTATCGACAAAGAAATAAAAGAGTAATCATGGAAACTATTATTCTAAAAACTATTATTTGTTCGGGAGTTTTGCTGGGTTTATATTATTTATTTCTGGCAAAAGAAAGAACTTTTATATTTAATCGTTTTTATCTGATTTTGGCTTTGATTTTTTCATTTTCAATTCCTTTTGTGACGCTAGAAACAAAACAGGTTGAAAAAGAAATTCCTGAAACTGCTTTTGTAGAAGAAATTGAACAGCCTGCTTTACAAGCTTCAGTTGCTCAGCAGGAAAGTTTTGATTTTACAGAATTTCTTATCATCGCGTCTTTTATCGTTACAGTAATTTTACTTTTAAAAATTGTTTATTCAGTTATTAAAATTAAAAGATTAAAAGGACGAAAAATCATTTATCAGAACAGAAAGGTATTTCTTTTAAAGCAGAATCTTGCACCTTTCAGCTTCTGGAATACCATCTACCTTTCAGAAAATTATTTGAAAGATTCAAAAATTGACAGTGCTATTTTTCTTCACGAAGAGATTCATGTGAAACAAAAACATTCTGCTGATATTCTTTTTGTAGAGATCTTAAAAGCTCTCCTTTGGTTTAATCCATTTATGTATTTCTATAAAAATGCGATGATCAACAATCATGAATTTATTGCTGATGAAAGCGTAATTCTCGAGAATAAAAATGTAAAAAAATATCAGGAGTTGATTTTACAGGAAATTTTAAAACAACAAAATTTAGCTCTAATACACCAATTTAATTTTAATAACACTAAAAAAAGATTTATTATGATGACAAGTAAAAACTCAAAGTTTGCGAAGACGAAAAAATATTTCTCAATTCCTTCATTTGCAATTTTGGCAATTGTTTTTGCAGAAAAAACCTATGCAAAAGACAACAACGAAAATTTAATTCAGGAAAAGGAGAATGTAATTTCCAAAGTGCAGTCTAATAATCCCCACCTAAAATACAATCATAATATTAAAAAAAATGATGTCGTATCTACCGATTTAATATTAGAAGAATTTATAAAAGGAAAAGACACCATTCCATTAAAAAGAAATGCTAAAGCACAAATTACAGATGTAAACACAGCTTCAAATAAATTAGAAGATAAAACTGTTGAAGATATTTCCAAAGCTGTTCAAGGGGTTGCTGCTGATTTAGTCCCTGCAGAATTTCCGGGTGGTGCTAACAAACTGAGAAATTTTATTTCTTCAAATTTTGATGGCTCTATCCTGAATGGAGATGAAGGAATACTAAAATCTACTATAACCTTTATTGTAGATGAGAATGGTAAGGTAAAAGATATTAAAACATCTGGCGGAAACGAAAAATTCAATAATGAAGCCTACCGTGTTATAAAGTTGGCAAATGAAAATATAACCTGGAAACCTGCTACAAAAGATGGTGAAATTGTAGCTTATCAATACAAAATGCCATTAACGATGAGTTTTGAAAGTTTCAAAAAAACACAATAAATATACAATTCATCGAATGATATGTCAACCGACCGTAAAGTGTATGCTTTGCGGTTTTTTATTTTTAATCACATTAAATGTCTTAAAATCAGAAATAATAATTTATGACTTTACTCCTTTTTCCTGCATTTTTTATTTCCTAAATTTGTTATATGCAATTCAAACTTCAATCAGAATATCAACCAACGGGAGATCAGCCTAAAGCAATAGAAAAATTAACTGCCGGAATAGAAATCGGTGAAAAATATCAGACTTTGCTTGGGGTTACCGGTTCCGGAAAAACCTTTACTGTTGCCAATGTTGTGAATAATGTACAAAAACCAACTTTGGTTTTGGCACACAACAAAACTTTGGCAGCCCAGCTTTTTATGGAATTTAAAGAATTTTATCCTGAAAATGCAATTGAATATTTTGTCAGCTATTATGACTATTATCAGCCTGAAGCCTATATTGCAAGCTCAGGAACGTATATTGAGAAAGATTTAAGTATTAATGAAGAAGTAGAAAAACTGCGACTTTCTGCTATCGCAAGTCTGCTTTCGGGAAGAAGAGATATTTTGATCGTTGCCTCAGTTTCATGCATTTACGGTGTCGGAAACCCTTCGGAGTTTCATAAATCTTTAATTTCTCTAGAAATTGGAGAGAAAACCACGAGAACATCATTACTCCATTCTTTAGTTAATGCTCTATATTCCAGAACATTGGGAGAGTTCCAAAGAGGCACATTCCGTGTAAAAGGAGATGTAATTGATGTTTATCCGGCTTATGCAGATAATGGAATAAGAATTCAGTTTTTTGGAGATGAAATTGAAAAAATACAAAGTTTTGATCCCGTTTCAGGAAATGTAACGTCAAATTTTGAATCGATCCAGATTTATCCTGCGAATCTTTTCGTAACCACGAAAGAAACATTGAACGGTGCAATCAGAGATATTCAGGATGATTTGGTAAAGCAGGTAGACTTTTTCTCATCTATTGAAAAGCCTTTGGAAGCAAAGAGACTTCAGGAAAGAACTGAGCTTGATCTTGAAATGATTAAAGAATTAGGATATTGTTCGGGAATTGAAAATTATTCCCGTTATCTCGACGGAAGAGTTCCCGGATCACGACCTTTCTGTCTTTTAGATTATTTTCCGAAAGACTATTTAATGGTCATTGATGAAAGTCATGTTACCGTTCCGCAGGTTCATGCGATGTACGGAGGCGACAGAAGCCGCAAAGAAGCTTTGGTGGAATATGGCTTCCGACTTCCCGCTGCGATGGACAACAGACCTTTGAAGTTTGAGGAATTTGAAGCCATTCAAAATCAGGTTATTTATGTTTCCGCAACTCCTGCAGATTATGAACTGGAAAAGACAGGCGGAGAATATATTGAACAAATCATCCGCCCAACAGGACTTCTAGACCCGATAATTGAAGTAAGACCTTCTTTAAATCAGATTGATGATTTGATTGAAGAAATCAGAAAAAGAGCGGAGATTGACGAAAGAGTTTTAGTAACAACGCTGACAAAAAAAATGGCAGAAGAACTGACTAAATATTTTACAAAATTCGGAATCAGAACCAGATATATTCACTCTGATGTTGAAACGTTGGAACGTATTCAGATTATGCAGGATCTTCGTCTCGGGCTTTTTGATGTTTTAATTGGTGTCAATTTATTGAGAGAAGGTTTAGATTTACCCGAAGTTTCTTTAGTTGCTATTTTAGATGCCGATAAAGAAGGGATGTTGAGAAGCCGAAGATCGATGATTCAGACTGTTGGTCGAGCCGCAAGAAATATCAACGGAAGAGCGATAATGTATGCCGATAAAATCACAAAATCTATGCAGGCTGCGTTAGATGAAACAGAATACCGCAGAGCAAAACAGATTGCTCATAATGAAGAACATGGGAAAATTCCGACTGCGTTAAATAAAAAAATCTCCGAAAATCTTGTCGGAAGAAGCAAAGATTTCCCGGACGAAAAATATACCCAAAAAGAAATTATACAAAAAGTTGCTGAAACAAAAGCCAATTATTCTTCTGAAGATGTAGAAAAGATAATCAGCCAAAAACAAAAGGAAATGGAAGCAGCTGCGAAGAATCTGGACTTTATAAAAGCTGCTAAATTGAGGGATGAAATTGTTGCGTTAAAAGGCTGATTTTAAAAGATTCCATAGGAACTGAATGTGTGTAGATTTATTTATATTTGTTATAAGCGTTCCGTAGGAACGCAATATCTAAAAGTAAATAATATGCCAAATACCTATACACAAATTTATCTTCAATTTGTTTTTGCAGTCAAAGGCAGAAATAATTTAATTCAAGAAAATTTCAGAGAAGAATTACAAAAGTATATTTCGGGAATAATTGATAACAAAGGACATCGACTTCTTTCGATCTATGCTAATCCAGACCATATCCATATTTCATTAGCCTTAAAAACCTGAATGCAGCAATATCTCAGTTGGTAAAAGAAATAAAAGTTTCATCAACAAATTTCATCAATGAAAAGAAATTCATCTCAATACCATTTTATTGGCAGGAAGGTTATGGATGTTTTTCATATTCTAAAAGTCAAAAAAATGCTGTTGTAAATTATATTAACAACCAGAAGGAGCATCATAAAAAGAAGAGCTTTAAAGAAGAATATTTAGAATTTTTAAAGAAATTTGAAATCAAATATGATGAAAAATATCTGTTTGAATTCTATGATTAAATTGCGAAACCAGACATAGCGTTCCTAAGGAACGCTCATCTTGGTAATTTCAAAAATTTGCTACACACATTTGGTTCCGATGGAACCTTTAGTTAAAACTTATAAATCTTCGTCTTAGATTTCTCATAACTCACCTTTCCGTCACGAATCGGCGTTAGCAAATCCATCAAACCATTTAATTTTATTTCGTAGATCGTAGACAATTGCATTCCGAGTTTTCCGGGAGGCATTCCTTGCCGATGAAACCATTCCAGATAACTGATTGGAAGATCTGCCAAAACGGTGTCTTTATATTTTCCGAAAGGCATTTTTACCACGCATATTTCCTGCAAAATTTCAGGATTTATTCCCTGCTCCATTTTTTAAACTAATAAATTATTTTCCAAATCTTCTTCCCTGTCTCTTTCTGAAAGTTGAATTTCCGGAGTTTCATCGTCAGAAAATTCATTTCTGTATACCTGAATCAAAAGCAATGTAAAAGAAACTAAAATAGGCCCGAAAATCAATCCCATGAATCCAAACAAATTCATCCCCATAATAATTCCGAAAACCGTATTTAAAGGATGAATATCTTCCAATTTTTTAAGTAAAGTAAATCGAAGTACATTATCTGTTAAACCAACAACAACCAAACAATAGATTGCAAGACCAATTCCCGGTCCGGTTTGTCCTTCTGCAATCATGAAAATACAGATGGGAACATACACGATTGCAGCTCCCACAATCGGTATCATAGATGCAACAGCAGTAAGTGCAAAAAGCAAAATTGCACTTGGCGCACCGAAAATGAGATATCCAACTAAAGCCACGATTCCTTGCCCGACTGCAACAACCGGAAGTCCGATTGCATTTGCCATAATCAGCTTACGCATCTTTTCTCCTATTAAAGAAATATTGGCTCTTTTCAATGGTGCTGCAGAAACCAATATTCTTTCAAAAAGTCTTGGTTTTTCAAACATAAAATAAAGAATGAAATACATTGATGCTACAACTGTCAACACATTCAGAGTTCCACTTAGTGCTGAGGTGGAGTATTTCCCTGCAACACCTTTTAGCTTCGTCATATTTTCTTTACTAAGAATATCAATTTTAGTTTCCTCTTTAATAAAAACATGAATTTTTTCAGCAAAAATATTGAACTTCTCCATATAAGCTTGAGCATTACCAAGCTTTTCAATCAATAAATCGACAATAAAGTAAATTGGAAGTATGATAATAAGCAGACTCGCCAACATTAAAACCAAAGAAGAAACCCAGGGTTTCCATTTTCGCTCTTCCTGCAGGTAAAAATTATATTTTCTGCAAAGTACGTAGATGGTAATTGCGCCCAAAACGGACGGGATAAAAAGAGCAAGATTAAAGCAAATTAATGCAGCTAAAATCAGAATAATAGCCAGCAGAAAAATTTGCTTGATGACTACACTGCTGATTTGATTTTCTTTTTCGTGTGGTTTCATTTATTTATTTGTTATTTGTCGTGGTTTACCTAAATAAGCGCAGTATGCAGAATACATGGCAACTTCCATAAAACACGCACTAAAAACTATACCAACACAACATAAAAAGATTCCTGAAATACTGATAAGTCCTCCCAAAATAGCAGTTCCTAAAAATACACTGTAATTTTCTTTTACAAGATTGTATGTTTTTGAAATTGCATCCATCGCAGTGGCATTTTCAAATAACAAGATAGGATAACCAAGAAAAAACAACGGATATACAAATATAACAGGAAGAAAACACATTGCTAATGCGATCCAGAATATAATCGTGGTAATCAAACTATACAATAAAATATTACCCAAATTTTGACGATAACCGATAAAAAGATCTGAAAAATCGATCTGTACTTTGGTATTAAATTTATTGGCAATATAAATTAAACCTACATAAAGCGGAGACAAAAGAATACCCAGAAAACTGTAACCCGAGTAATATGACGAAACTCCCGGTCGATTCCATCTCACAAAATTAGAATAGTCTCCGTCAAAATCTCTGAAATTTCTAAAACCACTCCAAGAACTGTATCCTGTAATACTCTGAATAACAAAATCTCCGATAAAAAAGATAATCATGATAACGAGACCATAAAGAAAAACTCCTTTATACATTTCGAAAGCGTGGGAAATTATAGAACCTGTATTCCTTTCCGGAACAGAACCTTGCTGATCAAATTCGTTAAATTCTGACATGGTGTTTATTTTTTAATGTTTCTCAAATTTAATTTTTTTTGAGAACAAAACCATTACACAATTGTCAAAATCAATCTTTCTCTGTAAAAATAATTTTGTATAAAGAATAAATCATCGCATTCCAAAATGGAAAAGTGAACAATGCGCCAACCAAAAAGACAGCAAATCCTACATATTTAAATAGTACAGCAACGATTGTACACACTATTATTTCAATGAAATAAGCCTTTATAGCTTTCCAGCTTAAGGAGATTCCTTCAAAAATAGTTTTATTTTGGAAAAACATTAATGGTGCAATAAATAATGTAATGATTATCCATAGAAAAGGCAAAACTAACGTAGGTTTAAGCATGTCGCATACTAAAAACCAAAAAACAAAATAAGAAGTGTATCTAAAAAAATTCAGCCCGTTGTAACCGACGAATAAATCTGACATTTCAACCTCCTCTTTTAAATCAATTTTTCTGTAAATTTGAAAAAAACCTAAATTTAATGGGTATAAAAAAGCAGAAACTATAAGTATCCCTAATGTAGCATACGTATAATTTGTGCTTGATTTTATAATTTCTAATTCTTGATTTATATCTTCAAATCCTTTAGAGCCAACTTGAAGATATTTCAAAAACACATTTGAGAGCTGATTATAAACTCCAAATCTATTTTCGATATAAAAATAAGCTGCAAGGAAAACAGAAAAGTAGATTAGCGAAAACATCAGTTGATACAACAAAGTTTTATTCCAATAAAAAAATGCCTGTTTTAAAATAAAATCGAGTCCCGGTTTTTGTGGATAATTCTCCTGCATTAAAAATATTTTGTGCAAAAGTAAACATCAATAACTACTTTTGCGGAATGTTTTCTGCAAATCATCAAAAATTTTTGCAAATGGACGAACTTTCACAACAGAAGGTTCCATTTTTCTTTATCATTGATTTTCTTGTTGACAATGTTGAAATTTTCAGAGAAAATGAGCTTGAAAAAAATAGTTTATTAATTGATTTCCAATCATTTTCAAACACAGAAAAGCAGGAAGAACTAAACAAAAAAACCGATTGGAAATTCCATCCCGAAACACGGGAAAGTTTTCAGAAAGGTTTTGACATTGTTCAGAAAAATATCGAATTAGGCAATTCATACTTAGCCAATTACACACGAAAAACGAAGATTGAAACCAATTTAAGCTTAGAAGAAATTTTTTATCATTCTCAGGCAAAATACAAGGTTTTATATAAAGATTTTTTCGTATTTTTTTCTCCTGAAACTTTCGTCAAAATAACCCGTGATAAAATTTTCACTTATCCGATGAAAGGCACTATTGATGCCTCTTTAGAAAATGCCGCAGAAGTTTTGAAGAATGATAAAAAAGAAAAAGCCGAGCATTACACTGTTGTAGATTTGCTGAGAAACGATCTCAGCATGGTCGCAGATGATGTGAAAGTTGATAAATTCCAGTATATTGATTTCCTTAAAACCAGACAGAAAGATCTGTATGCGATGAGTTCTGAAATTTCGGGAGATTTAAAACAGGAATTTAAAGGAAAGGTGGGAAGCATTATGCAGAAACTTCTTCCCGCAGGTTCAATATTAGGAGCACCCAAACCAAAAACTTTAGAAATAATTTTGGAAGCTGAAGGTTTTGACAGAGGTTTTTACACCGGAGTTTGCGGTTGGTTTGATGGCGAAAATCTAGACAGTTGCGTGATGATTCGTTTTATAGAAAAAGAAGGCAATCAGTTATATTTCAAGAGCGGCGGCGGAATTACGCACATGAGCAAGTTAGAAGACGAATACGAAGAAATGAAAAATAAAATTTATGTCCCAATTCATTGAAAGCATTAAAGTAGAAGATCAGGATTTATTCCTCTTGGAATTTCATCAGAAGCGAGTGAACGAAACTTTCGCCCATTTCGGGAAAGAAGGCTCAATCGATTTGGAGAAGATTTTCAAAAATCTCAATCATGACGAAGATGGTTTGTACAAACTGAGACTCATTTATGATCTGGATAAAAAATTCAGAACCATGATGATTCCTTACGCCATTCCGGAAATTTCGGATTTTCAACTGGTGGAAAACAACAGTTACGACTACTCTTTTAAGTTTGAAGACCGCAAAGAGCTGGAAAAAATGAAGATGAAATCTAAAGCCGAAGAAATTATTATCGTTAAAAATAATCACATTACCGACACTTCATTTTCAAATATTTTGTTCCAAAAAGGGAAAGAATGGTTTACCCCAAATACGTATCTCTTAAATGGTGTACAAAGACAAAATTTGTTAAAGAAAAAGAAAATCAAAGAAACAGAAATCACTTTGCAAAACATCAAAGAATTTTCTCATTTTCAGTTAATTAATGCAATGAATGACTTTGATGATATGTTTATTTATCCGATTTCCAAGATTACCAATCTTCCGGGAAGTAATGATTATCTGGATATGTAATTCTTAATCATAGCTATCAATTCAACAGCCGCTTTGTCATTCTGAAAGAATCTAAAATACTGTATTTTGAAATGCTTAGATTCTTTCAGAATGAGAAAGAAACTGAGAAAATTCATTAAATAAATTTGATTTTTCAAACTGCTCAATCTGAAAATTTGTAAAAAGCTATTTAAAAATATCTCAATCTTAGATTTCTTTTAAATAATTAAAATAAGCTTTCTGCGTATCTGCGTTATTTTTACCTTGTGTATTGACTTCCATGATTTTAGGTTGAGCGTCCGGCTTGAAGAAATTATCAAAAACACGGTCTAAAGCTCCGTCATCATCTACTTTCACATAAGAAAAACCGAAATGTTTCGCCAGAAATTCGGCGTTCTTGTGATGTTTTGTTGAGATAAATTCATCAACGGTATTTGAGTTTGCATTTCCGGGTCCCGGAATGATTTTAAAAATATTTCCTTCCCCATTATTAAAAATAATAATTCTTGTAAATGGTGGAATATATTGATTCCAAAGCCCGTTGATGTCATAGAAAAAACTCAAATCTCCGGTAATCAACACCGTTGGATTGGCATTTTTAATTGCGAAACCCATTGCCGTAGAAGTAGAACCGTCAATTCCGCTCGTTCCTCTGTTGCAGTATATTTTTCTCTTTCCAAAGTCGAATAACTGCGCATAACGAATTGCCGAAGAATTACTGAAATGGATATTATAATTTTCAGGAATACTCTGCGAAGCTTTATTGAAAAAATAAAAATCTGAAAACTCCACCAAATTTAAAAAGCTGTTGTGTTTTTTATCTTTTTTATCCCTCAAAACATCCCAAAGATTGTAATAAGGTTTTGGTTCGAGATTGATGAAATTTAATAATTTAGAGAAAAACAATTCCGGTTTAACCTCAATTTTCTGTGTTAAAGCAAAATACGTATCGGGTTGCCAAACCTCATCGAGATGCCAATGTTGTTTCGGGTGTGCTTTTCTTAAAAATTGCTTTACCTTTTTTGAAACCACATTTTGCCCGACCGTAATTAATAAATCCGGAGCGTAGGTTTTAAAATCCTCTTCTGTAAATGCGAAAATATAACGGTCAATATGTCTAAAAAACTTTTCATGATACAAATTGGAATTTGCCTCACTTAAAACTACCACCGAATGATTTTTCACCAGTTGCGTTAACTGATTTTCAAGTTCGGGGCTGTAATCTTTCGTTCCGACCAAGATCATAATTCTCTGCGAAGTATTCCAGTCTGCCACTAAGTTGGAAGGAATTTCATATTCTTTCTTTTTGATGGTTTTTTCAACCTCAGGAAACGTCGGAAGCTCGGAAACCAAATCGTACAAAGGCTCTTCCAAAGGAATATTGATATGAACCGGACCTTGCTTTTCAAAACAAAGTTCGATGGCTTTTTTAATAATTTCTGAATTGATGTTTTCTGCATTCTCTTTAGAATCTTCCACCATCTGAAAATCTCCGTAAGAATGTTGCTGATAAAGATTGTTTTGTCTAATGGTTTGTCCGTCAAACAAATCAACGTAATCCGTGGGTCGGTCTGCCGTTAAAATCAACATCGGAATATTCTGGTAAAAAGCTTCGGTTACGGCTGGATAATAATTTGCAGCAGCAGAACCGCTTGTACAGGTAATTGCAACAGGTTTTTTCTCGCTTAATGCCATTCCAAGAGCTACAAATGCCGCACTTCTTTCATCAATAATACTGTAGCAGTTGAAACCATTCATCTCCGAAAAGTGAATAGCCAAAGGCGCATTTCTGGATCCGGGAGAGATTACAACGTCTAAAATTCCGTATTGCTGAAGAAGATTTGCCAGTACCTGAATACTTCTCTTGGAAGAATATTTTTTCATAGAACAAATTTACTTCATAAATACTTAATTTTAAAATGATTTGAAAAGAGACTTTTAATTTTTTAATCTGTCATTGTGAGAGATAAAGCAATCGTTAGAATGATGAACCCTGTTGTGCAATGATGACAGTAAAAAACCTCACAGGTTTCCAAAACCTGTGAGGTTTAATCAAAATACAATCATTTACAGGAAATACTTAGACAAAATTCTGTAAATTAGCCCCACGTAAAATTTCTATAAAATGGATAAAATACCTAGTGTAGACCTGCGTGATTTCCTTTCGGACAACCCGGAACGCAAACAGAAATTTGTAAATGAAATCGGAAAAGCTTACGAAGAAATTGGTTTTGTTGCCTTAAAAGGACATTTCCTTGATGACCAACTCGTAGACAATCTTTATGGAGAAGTAAAAAACTTCTTTGAACTTCCAACAGAAACCAAACAAAAGTACGAAATCCCCGGAATCGGCGGACAGAGAGGCTACGTTGGTTTCGGGAAAGAAACTGCTAAAGGTTTTAAAAAAGGCGATTTGAAAGAATTTTGGCATTTCGGGCAGTATGTTTCGGATGACTCAAAATACAAAAGCGAATATCCTGACAATGTTATCGTAGACGAACTTCCACAATTTAATGAAGTAGGAAAAGAAACCTACCAAATGCTTGAAAAAACTGGTAAATATGTTTTGAGAGCTTTGGCGTTGTATCTTGGTTTGGATGAATTTTATTTTGACGATAAAATCGCTGAAGGGAACTCTATCTTGAGACCCATTCATTATCCGCCAATCACTCAGGAACCGGATGATGCGGTAAGAGCTGCAGCTCACGGAGACATTAATCTGATTACTCTTTTAATGGGTTCTCAGGGAAAAGGTCTTCAGGTTCAAAATCATAAAGGTGAATGGATTGATGCAATCGCAGAACCAGACGAACTGATGATTAACGTTGGAGACATGCTTTCCAGACATACCAATAATAAACTGAAATCTACGATTCACAGAGTGGTCAATCCGCCAAGAGAATTGTGGGGAACTTCGAGATATTCTATCCCATTCTTTATGCATCCGGTAAGTGAAATGTCGCTGAATGCTTTAGAAAACTGTGTTGACGAAAAAAATCCGAAATTATATGAAGATACAACTGCCGGAGAATTTTTACACGAAAGATTAATCGAATTAGGATTAATTAAAAAATAATTTTGAAACCGAACTAAGTTCGGTTTTTTATTTAACTCTGATAGCCTAATAATTTTCTGATCTGATAGAAAAACCTTTCAATCAGTCTTAAATCCTGAGTAACGATTTCAGCATTTCCTCTTAATTCTTTATCGAATTTCAGAGTTTTATTGTAAGAAGTTTTTAAACCTTTTGGAAGAATCACATCAACATAATAATTTCCTTTATCGTCAGGAATCATCGATATATTTTTTACTTTTCCTTCTATAATTCCGTATTCCTGAAAGCGGTAATTGTCTAATTTAATTAAAACTTTTTCTCCCGGAATAATTTTCCCTGAATTTGCTGTAGGAACAGACATTCTTCCCACCAATTGCTCTGTATGATCCGGCAAAATTGAAACGATCGGATCTCCGGCTTTGACAAACTGGTTTTCACCAAAAAACTGCTGGAAACTGGCAACCCCGTTGGTGGAAGAAACAATAAGATAGTTTTGTTCCCATTGTTTTAAGGATTTTCTTAATTGTTCAAACAACTGCAAAGTCTGAGATGAATATGTGATTTTATCTTTTTCTGTATTGATTGCGGTTCCGCTCTTTGTTTTATTGAGATTGGAAATACTTTCCTGCATTTGTGATAAAGAAATGCTGATGTTTTCTAAATTTTGCTGAGCCTGAAGATATTTCAGCTTTTCACCTTCCAGTTCTACTGCAGCGATTACTCCCTGATTGAATAGTTCCTGAGAACGTTTATAATTTTTTAGGGTAAGTTCAGTTTTTGCAGCTTCAAGATTTCTTTGCTGTCTTAAATTAGTAATTCTGCCTCGTGATTCTGATAAACTTTGATTAGCGGCAAGATTTTCCGGGGCATAAGGCTGCAATCTGGTAAATAAATTTTCATCCTGAAAAGCTTTTGCAAAACTGTTGTAATCTCCCTGTAATTCACCTAATTTAAAATGAGAAACTTCATTCACCGGAAAGGAAAGCAATTGATCTGAAGCTATGGAATCTACTATTTTTTTTAATTTTAAAACATCTTCATAATGTGCTGTAGACTGTAAAACAACCAAAATATCACCTTTTCTAACCTGTTTGTGATCTTTAATGAAGATTTTTTCAATTTTCGAATTACTTCTCGCTTCAATTTTCTCAGGTGGATTTTGAGAAGTTACCACAATCGGAGCGGGAACAAATTCGGGATATTTGATGATGTAACTCATTGCGAGGATAAGCAGTAATATGAGAAATATAATCGTATTTCCCCAACGGAACATCCAATGAGGTGGTTCTGTGAGAATATCCTGAACGCTTTCTGAACGGAGTTCTATATTGTCTAAAATGTCTTTCATAAAAAAGTCTCAACTCTTTACAGTCTGAAAGAGTTGAGATATCAATTTAATTAACGAGTAACACAAGTTCCATTTTTACATACCTCACCTTCTTTACATCCAATAGCATCATCACTGTAAAATGAAATACAAGAAATAAATCCAGGTTGGTTACCTAGGCACGCAAATGTACCAACAGCTTCACCCAGGTTTGAGCAATCAACAGTTGAGTACCCTCCGCTAATTTTTTTTAAGTCTTTTCTTGAGATTTTTTTTAAATTTTTCATACTAAATAATATGTTTTTATTTTTCCTACTCTATTACAGCTTTTCGGATAACGCTCTTATAAGATTTAAATATATAAAATAATTCAGATACAGATGATTTATTTTTCATCTAATTACCTAATTCAAGTTGATTTTTAACGAGTCTGTAATATTCTCCTTTTAAAGATACCAATTCCGCATGATTTCCTTCTTCAACGACTTTTCCTTTATCTAAAACGATAATTTTATCAGCATGTTTTACGGTTGATAATCTGTGGGCAATCACAATGGCTGTTTTACCTTTGAAAAACTGTTCGAGATTTTCCATGATGACCTTTTCGTTGTTGGCATCCAAAGCACTTGTGGCTTCATCGAAGAAAATATATTCCGGAGATTTGTAAACGGCTCTTGCGATGAACAATCTTTGTTTTTGTCCGCCACTTACACCGACTCCTTCATTTCCGATTTTTGTGTTATAGCTTAACGGTAATCCTTCAATGAAATCTTTGATATTGGCAATTTCTACAGCTTTTCTCAGTTTTGTTTTATCTACATAATCTTCTCCAACAGCTATATTATTGGCAATCGTGTCATTAAAAACATATCCTTCCTGCATCACAACGCCACACTGATCTCTCCAAAATCGTGGTGAGATATTTTTCATTTGAGTATTCCCTATTTTTATTTCCCCTTCATTCGGTTCGTAAAATTTCATTAATAATTTCAGCAACGTCGTTTTTCCACTTCCACTTGCGCCAACAATGGCTGTTGTTTTTTGATAAGGAATATTTAAACTTAAATTTTCAAAAACCGGAACATCCGATCCAATATACCTGAAAGACATATTACTGACTTCAATATCTTTTTCGGGAATTTCGGTGGCATATTGTTCATTTACATTTTCTTCATCTTCCTTATCATGAATTTCACCTAATCGCTCCAAAGAGATTTTGGCATCCTGAGTCTGTTTGATAAAATCAATCAATTGCAGTAACGGACTGTTCAATTGTCCTATAATATACTGTACGGAAAGCATCATCCCTAAAGTAAGATTTCCTTCCAAAACCAATTTAGCAGAAAGAAAACTCACCAGAATATCTTTCATCTGATTGATGAAATTTCCGCCGACAGACTGCCATTGTTCTAATGAGAGTGATTTTATCCTTAATTTAAATAATTTCACCTGCAAAAACTCCCAATCCCAACGTTTTTGCTTTTCGGCGTTGTGCATTTTGATTTCCTGCATTCCGTTGATAAGCTCAATGACTTTGCTTTGTTCCTGCGAAACCTGAGAAAACCTTTTATAATCTAATTCTTTTCTTTTCCCGAGAAAAAAAGTAATCCATCCGATATATAAAACGGCTCCAACCAAATAAACAACGAATAATCTGTAATCATAAAACAACAAAACGATGCTGAAAATGATCAGATTGACTAATGAAAACAATGTATTCAGAGAAGAATTGGTCAAAAGCTGCTCAATTCTATGGTGATCATTGATTCTCTGCATAATATCACCCGTCATTCTTGTATCAAAGAAACTAATCGGAAGTTTCATCAATTTAATAAAGAAATCGGAGATGATTGAAATATTAATTCTGGTGGAAAGATGAAGCAAGATCCAGCTTCTGATAACTTCGATGCCCATTCTGCCAAGAAAAAGCATTATCTGAGCCAATAAAACCAGATAAATGAAATTCAGATCCTGATTCTGAATTCCGACATCCACAATACTTTGAGTAAGAAAAGGCAGAATAAGTGACAATAAACTTCCCGCCAACAAACCGATAGCCAACTGAATGATCAACGATTTGTATTTCAACAAATATTTTGAAAGAAATGAGAAACTTGCCTTACTTTCGTGATCATCAAACTCCGTCTGAAAAAAAGCAGGTGTGGTTTCAAGAATCAAAGCGATTCCTTCTTCCGTGTTTTCGTTGGCATTTTCTCCAATCCAGAATTTGATAAATTCTTCTCTTGTGTAGGTAATCAAACCATAACTTGGGTCTGAAATGTAAACAACATTATTTTTATCTATTTTGTAAACAACAACAAAATGTTGTTTGTTCCAATGTACAATACAAGGAAATGGAACTTCTTCAACAAGAGTATTAAAATCTATCTGCACCCCCAAAGAACGAAAACCTAAATCTTCGGCAGCATCACTTAAACCCAATAAGCTGCTTCCTTCTCGAGTGGTTTCTGAAAGGTTACGGATCTGCTGTAACGAAATACTTTTTCCGTAATGTTTACTGACGATCCTTAAACATGTGGGACCGCAGTCTTTGGAATCCGGCTGTAGATAAAAGGGGAATTTTTTTTTCAAAACTAACAAAATGTTTAAATGTAGATGACTACAATATATAAATAACTGAGGTTACAAATTCTATAATTGTTAAAAAAAATATTAATAAAAAATCAATCATTACACACATAATTATTAGTTAAAACCATCATCTTCCATCAATTCGCTGATAAAATACTGAATATCTTCCCGATCATATTTATCCGGATACTGATAGCCATTGATGATAAAGACCGGTGTAAAAGTAATTCCGGCAGAACTGTTTTCTGCAGTCATCCGAATAATATTGGTAAGATCTTCCGAATTTTCTATCCCGATTATTCTCCTGATTTCATTCTCATCTCTGTTTTTAAACCATAGATCGACAGAATTTAAAAATTCTTTTTGTGATTTGTTTCTGTAAATGCTCAAAAAATCTGAAATAAGCTGGGTATATTTTTCACCTGCACTTTCGCCAGAATAATTAAACCTTATCTGGGCAGAAATTTCATCGGGATATGTTGCCATTAAACCTTCAAGAATCTTATGTGCATCTTTACAAAAACCACAATAAGGATTTGAAACTACAGAAATATGTAGTTTGGCGTCTTTATTACCTAAGAAGAAAGTATTATTATCTGAAAATTCAATTTTTTCTTTGTCTAAAAGTTCTCTTTTAAATAAATCATAATTTCTTTTGAATCTCAAATTTTTTGCATTCGATTTTTTAAGCTCCTCTTTTTGATTCATCAGATTATTCAGAAAAGCAATCGTGATAAATAGAGAAATAAATAATATTACACTGATAAAAACAGCAGCTAAAGATACATTCCAACTAAAATAAACAGAACTGATTGCGATCTGACCGAGCAATACAAAAATAATAACCAGACAAACCCGGCAAAGTGACTTCTCAACAAAAGCCTGAACATACAAAGAATAAAGAATCACAAAAATCGAAATCATTGCAGTAATTCGCAAAATAAATTGTGCCTGCGGAAAAATAAGTCCAACCAGTGTAATTCCCAAGAAATAGATTAAGCTAAAATCGGAAAGCTTCAAACCCAAAATATTAGTTTTATCATAAGAAAAAATCTTTGAACATGAGCTTTGAGAATTATTATTCGCCGCTCCTCCACAAATATTACTGACTACAGCAGATTCCTGACCAAATTTCTGATTAAAAAGTTCTACTGAAATATAAACTCCAGCTAAAGACAAAATGTTAAAAATACTTTCATACCAGGTAAACTGCAGGAATGAATAGAGAATAACAATCCCAAAAACCAGATAAATAAATGGTTGAAAATTGAAAAATGACGTCGATTTTATATTCTCGGTTTTCTCAAAAAGAAGTACAAACTCACCAGAATTTTTGTAAAGTTCCTCCTTATTCAGCGTTTTTACTTTATCAGAATAGATGGTGAAATCATTCCCTTTCTTTTTTACCAATGAAAACGAATTGTCAACCAATGCCATATATTCTTCGGGCAATTCGTCCCAATATTCTTTATCCAATTCGTAAGCATCGTTTTTTAAACCCAAAAAATTCAGAGTATCACTGAAAGCCAGAGCCGAAGGATAGTTAGGGTGAGAATTGAACTGGAAATAGAATTCCTGCTTATCGAGTTTGAAGTGGTCTATGAGTTTGTCGAAATTCATATGTTATAGTTGGTTTGGTGTTTATTAAAGATAGCAATTGTTTTTAAATTAGAAATTTAATTTTCAAAAAGCCAAATATATAAATTGTCCTATAGATTATAGGAAAGCGTATTATTATTTTTTCAATTTAATTGTGCTTTATTAATTTTAGTGTTCATATTCAGTAGCCAAATCTTTCACCGGTATCAAATTCGCAAACTGTAATAGACTAGATATTTAAGGAAGCTTATATTTATCTCAAATTATTATTTTTCTACCATTCACAATAATTGAATCTGAAAAATCAAAATATAATTTCAAAACATAACGATATTTTATTATCTTTACTAAATCATCAAACTTTAAAACAAAACATTATGAAAAATCTAAAAAAATTAAGCAACAGCCAGTTAAAATCAATCTCTGGAGCAGGTGGAATCAAAGGATCTCCGGAACCCGATTTCTGTATGTATTATTGCAATGGTGTTGTAGTATGTGCAACTTGCAGTGAAGATTTTAAATGTCCCGATGATTCTATATAATAATTTATCAAAAAACTAAAAGAAACCGTTCCTTTTGAGCGGTTTTTTACTTTAAAACAACCTTAACTGCTGCTCTTTCGCCCCGGTAAAACCATCGGTAGATAATTTCGGAAATTCTTTTCCGTCAAAAAATTTCTTTCTGCCTATTTTAAAAGTATTGTGAATCATTTCAGCAATATTTCCTTCGCCTTTCATTCTTTCAAATATTCTTTTATCACCAAGTTTTCCGCCACGCATTGATTTAATTAAATTTAAAACTTTCTGGGCTCTGTCAGGAAAAGCCTCTTCAATCCATTTTACAAAAACGGGCTCTACAGAATCATTGAGCCTTACCAAAGTATACCCAAAACTCTGCGCTCCTGCATCAGAAATGGCTTTTAAAATTGTCAAAGGTTCGTCACTGTTTAAGCCAGGAATAATCGGTGCGATCATTACATTCACAGGAATTCCGTTTTCGGATAAAATTTCTACAGCTTTCAGTTTGTTTCGAGAAGAACTCGTTCTTGGTTCCATTTTTCGTCTTAAATCTTCATTAATTGTCGGAATACTTAATGAAACGGAAACCAGATTCTGTTCAGCCATCGGTTTCAAAATATCAATATCTCTCAGTACCAAAGCATTTTTTGTCAGAACGTTTACGGGATGTCTATAATCAAGACAAACTTGCAGAATTTTTCTTGTGATTCCAAATTGTTTTTCGGCAGGTTGATAGCAATCTGTATTTCCGGAAAGCAAAATAGGTTTGGGTTTGTAGCCTCTTTTTTTGAAAAATTTTTCGAGTAATTCCGGAGCATTTTTCTTCACCATAATTTTTCTTTCAAAATCAATCCCGGCACTGTAGCCCCAATATTCATGAGTTGGTCTTGCAAAACAATAAGAGCATCCATGCTCACAACCTTGATAAGGATTCATCGAATATTCCATTGATAAATCTTCACTTTTCACCTGATTCACAATACTTTTCGGGAAAACTTCTGTGAAAGAAGTTTTTACAGCTTCAAAATCTTCATCTTCAGGCTCAAAAGTATATCTGTCGAAACGGTTGATTACATTTCGCTGAGCTCCCTGACCTTTTATGATATTTTCATGCTTCATTTCAAATGTAAAATTATAATGCTTTACCTTAAAAATAATGAGTTTTAACACCAAAGTTTTCCACAAAAAAACCGACCTCCAAAAACGGATGCCGGCTTTTATAAAAAATATATTTCTTACTTACTTCTCTATTTGAATGCATAAAATTCAATACCATGATCATCATCATCATTTTTTTTATCAAAATGTCTGTGATAATCGGTATAATATTCGTTATACTTTTTATGTTTCTTACTTAAAATTTTCTTTACGCTTAAAAAACTTATTACCGCCAAAAGGCCAACTCCTCCTGCCAGTAAAACTCCTACTTCTTTTTTCATGTTTTTCACGATTTTGTATTGTGTTCTATCAAATAGTATACCTTTTTACATCTTCACGATGACAATTTTTGTTAATATTCAATCAGAATCTGTTATTAGTGAGTCAGAATCCGTTTCCTAATTTATGGTTTAATAATTGTACTGACAAACAAAAATAGTATTATGGAAAATTCAGAAAATTATGACCAAATGTCAACCCTGAGTCAGGTCATGGAAACCCTTAGAAAAAGGGGAATTCACAGAGAATTCAGAATGAACGATCAATGCCAGATGAAGTATGATAATTCTGAAAAAAACTATCTTCCCGAAGAATTGGTGATTCTGAAAACTTACCGTTTTGAAGGAGACAGCAATCCGGATGACAACGTTGCATTATATGTTTTGCGGGATAATGAAAATAATCTGGGAATGATCATTGATTCTTATGGAGCAGAAAGCAACTATCCCGGAGAAGAATTTGATACTTTCCTGCGGGAAATTCCGATTCAGGAAAGTGATGAATATTAAGACAAACCTGAATTATATAAAAACTCCCGCAATTATTCAGTTTCGGGAGTTTCTTTTTTCTTAAAAACTCTTTTAAGAAGACCTTTCTTTTCTTTTGGTTTCTCCGTTTCTTTTTTATCTGTTGAGTGATTCGTTGGCGAAGCTAACTCGGTGGAAATATCTTTTTTAGCAGATTTTATAGAATTCTTTACATCCTTCACTCCGCTTTTTACATCTTTTACTGTATTAACAGCACCTTCAACGGTCTTTTTAGTTTTATCAACATTAACTCCGATAAGCGTCTTTTTTAAACCGTCTTCAATTCCTTTCCAAAACATGTTAAAGAATGATTTTGTAGGATCTCTTTCCACGTCTTCCACGACAACCGATTCCGGAAATTTCCCCGAATCAGATTTAATAAAGATATTGGCAACTGCACTCAAAAGACTTTTTTTCTCTTTACTGTCTTTATCTAAAATAGAAACTTTAAGATCTTTATGCTTAATATTGAAAGTTCCGCCGATTCCTTTCGGATTGCCTTTAAAATTAAAAATCATTTCCTGAATTGTTCCGGTTGCAGAAACACTTAAATAAGGAACTACAAATGAATTCAATGCCGTTGCCGGAATGTTATGAAGATTCCCTGCAATTGTAAAACGGTCACCTTGATCCGCCGTATTAAAACCCCAATTGACCGAAAGTGGCGAAGTTTTCATGAATGTACAGTCAATTTTTATCTGAACATTTGTTGGCTTACCTTTCATTTTGGCAGAATTCAGATTTTTAACATTCATATTAAAATTGGTGAATGTCAATTTTCCCGGTCCGCTGCTTTTCGGAGTATCTTCTTCATATTCTAAAACCGAATTTTTTAATTGAAGCTGATTGATAAACACAGGAATTTTAATCGACCTCAGCATTTCCGAATACAAAGGTTTTATTTTCGGATCATCCGCAGGAATTTTTGACCTGAAAATATTGGCATTCGCTGAGTTTATCGTAACATTTGTTGCATTTATCGATTTATTTTCCGAAAAAAGATCCCAATTTCCCTGTGCTGAAATCTGATTAACTTTAATATTATACAGGTCACTTTCAACAGGAATCATCCTTATAAACTGCGCTCGTGAAACCAGCGGAATCATCGCAAACTGACTGATTTCAACTTTATTGTTATTTAAAGCCAGACTTCCGCCGCTCATTTTATAGAACTTTGTTTTGTAGTCGAAATCTTTCGTTGTTAAAGCATAATCTTTTACTTTTACTGCAATTCCGTTTTTAGCATTATTTTCAACCAATTCAAGCTGATTTACCGTTGCATTCAAATCATTGAAAGCTAAAGGCTGATTTTCACTTTCGTAGGTTATATTTGAGTTTTTAATTGAAATTTTTCCCACTGCAATCGGAAACTGAATTCCTTTTACTGCCGTTTTTTTCTTTGGAATAACTTTTCCTGCTGCAATTTTACCGTTTATTCCGTCAATCAAAACATCTTTTACATCAAGATTTAATTTTTTATCAACAAATTTAAAAGCATTAATATTAAACTGAATCAGATTGGTTTTAAAATCCATTGTCATTTTTGTTGAATTGGTCGGTTTTGCAACAATATTCCGGATTTGTCCGCCCTTTGGGTTTAAATTAAAAGTTTCGACAGAAATATTCTGTTCATCTTTATAATGTATTCCTTTTCCTGCGATTACAAAATCTTTATATAAAACCGGAATTACTTCCTGAGAACTTTCTTTTGTAAATTCCAGCTGATCGACATTCAGATTTAAATTTTCAGCAAAAAACAAGTCAGATTCATCAGCTTTTACAATCTGAACTTTAGTGTTATTAAATTTAACATGATCTAAAATCAACTCAAAATTCTGTTTTTTTTCGGTTTTCTTTGCAGCAACAATTCCCGTTTTATATACTTTCAGAAGAGCATTCCGGAAGTCGGCATTTGATAAAGAAGCCTTATTTTTTTTCAGAACAATATCTTTAAAATTCATTTTAGGAATACTGAACTGGAACATCTGAGCTTTTTTCGGATATGTTTTTTTAAACTGATCAAACGAAATAACCGGCATAAACTGGAAATTCTCTACCGACATTTGTCCGTTTGTAGTAGTGATTTTGTCAATCTTTAGTGTATAAATATCATCCGGTTGAAAGAAAAAATCTTTTCCTTTAATATGATATTGGTCAAAAACAACAGGAAGGTTATTTTCTGCGGATTCTTCTGTCAATTGAAGGTTTTCGACATATAAATCGAGTTCGTTAACGCTTGCAAATTTCTGTTTTGTATATTTAAAAACATTAATTTTACCTTTATTAATTCTGATATTCTCAAAATTGACAGGATTTGGTTTTTTTCCTGTTTTTATATCTTTCGGTTTTGAAAGAATAATATTCAGATTCGGTTTTGCCAATAACAAATCTGATGAACTTATTATTTTATTAAAAAGTGCATCATAAATTCCGAAACGACTGATTTTTAAAGTATCAATCGTTCCCTGAAGTCCAATTACATTGATATTTTGCGGATTTTTATTGTTAACGGTAATTCCGGTTGCGAAAATATTTCCGGTACCTAAATCAACATTCAAAGATTTGTAAGAAACTTGGTAATCTGTATTTTTCTTAATATAATCAGGAAGTTGGGTTTTGAGCCAGATATTGAGTCCGAAATTGGCAATCAAAATGATTCCAAAAAAAATTCCGAGACCTATTAATAGCTTTTTAACCCAAGGTTTTTTCATAATTATAATTTAAATGCATTAAAATTGATTTTAGACTGTCAGTTCAATTACATATCCTTCATGCCCTCTCACATTCATAAAATCTCCACCTTCAAAACTCAGATATTGACCTTTAATTCCGATTAGTTTACCTGTAAATTCAGGTTTTTTATCCAAAGTAAAAGAGGTCACTTTCTCAGGCTTTGAAAAAGGATAATCAAATTTCCATATATCTTCACCTTCTGAATAAAATTTCTGGAAATCCTCCGGAAAATATTCTCTTATTTTTTGCTGAAAATCTGCCAAATCAACCTCATCTTCAAAATCATCCTGCAGCATTTTTCTCCAGTTGGTTTTGTCGGGAAGATGGTCTTTCAAAGCAACTTCTATCATTCCGGCTTCATAGCGGTTTTCTGTTCTTGCAATCGGTAAAGCAAATGTTGCGCCCTGATCAATCCATCGTGTTGGAATTTGCGTATTTCTCGTCACACCTACTTTCACATCGCCTGTATAAGCTAAATATACGGTATGCGGCTGCAACTGGATTTGTTTTTCTATTTCTAAATCTCTTTCACCAACTCCCAAATGCGCCGTGGAAAGTTCGGGACGAATGATGGTATCACTTGCATAAGGACTTTCAAAGAAGCAGCTTTTACAAAACCCCATTCTGTAAATTGTTTTATCTAAACCGCAATTCACACACTGAAAACCTGTATGCTTTATCGTTAATTCTTTTCCCAAAAGTTCATTCATATGAATAAGATCACCTGAAAGATTAAGATAGTATTGAATCGGTTGATCATCGTAACTTATCATTTTTAAAATTTGCCCCTGAAACTGCATGCTTAAATAATTTGAAGTAAAAGTACAAAAACAAGAAATATAGAAATCATCATTTTTTAAATTACACCGATAATTTACTTTAATTAAACCAATCGATTATTTTATTCTCATATCTTAAAGATTATCGATTTATTAACGAAAAGAAATTCTTAAATTTATATTTTTGTGCAACTAAAACACTCAGATGACATATCTCGTAACAGGAGGAAGCGGATTTATTGGTTCTCATTTGGTAGAAAAATTATTGAAAGAAGGACATTCTGTCATAAACATTGACAATTTTGATGATTTTTATGATTATAAAGTGAAAACTAAAAACACTTTAGAATCTTTAGAAAAAAATACTGCATTTGAATTTTCTGATAAAGAAAGCGACATTCAAAATTTAGTTTCTATTTCAAAATCTGAAAATTACACTTTATATTTCCAGGATATAAGAGATAAAAATGGCTTAGAAGAAATATTTGCTAATCATAAAATCGATCTGATTATTCACTTGGCAGCTTTGGCGGGAGTAAGACCATCGATTGAAAGACCTTTAGAATATGAAGAAGTAAACGTTCGGGGAACCATGAATCTTTGGGAACTTTGCAATAAATTCAACATTAAAAAATTTGTTTGCGCATCCTCCTCAAGCGTTTACGGCAATAATGAAAAAACTCCTTTTTCTGAAACTGACAACGTTGACCGCCCTATTTCTCCCTATGCAGCAACCAAAAAAAGTGGTGAGATTTTAGGTCATGTTTACCATAATCTTTATGGTATTGATATGATCCAATTAAGATTTTTTACCGTTTACGGACCGAGACAAAGACCAGATTTAGCCATTCATAAATTCACAAAACTGATTTCTGAAAATAAAGAAATCCCTTTTTACGGCGACGGAAATACGGCCAGAGATTACACTTACATCGATGATATTATTGATGGAATTATAAAGTCGATTAAATATTTAGAGAATAACACAAATATTTATGAGATATTAAATCTTGGAGAAAGTGAAGTCATTAATTTAAATGAAATGCTTTTTACCTTAGAAAACCATTTAGGAAAATCTGCCATCAAAAAAAATCTGCCAATGCAACCGGGCGATGTGCAGAAAACCAGTGCTGATATTACAAAAGCACAAAATTTAATAGGTTACAAACCGACTACAAACTTCCAAAATGGCACAAAAATATTTGTGGAATGGTTTTTGAGAAAATGACATCACTTGCCCGCAATAACGCTTAACAAAGCAATTGCTGTCAGTATAGATAAAAATTAATAAAAGAATTGAAAATCAAGTCATAAAAAAAGTTTATAATATAACCTATTTTTATACTTTTGCAAAAAAATAAAGAATTATGTACTGGACATTAGAATTAGCATCATACCTAAGCGACGCACCTTGGCCAATGACAAAAGCAGAATTGATTGATTATGCAATCAGAACTGGTGCACCAATGGAAGTAGTAGAAAATCTTCAGGCAATCGAAGACGAAGGAGAAATTTATGATGCTATTGATGAAATTTGGAGCGACTATCCAACAGATGAAGATTATCTTTGGAACGAAGACGAATATTAAGATAGCATTTGGCTTTTGGCTTTTCGCCTTTTGCCAATTTTTTTTAAATAGATAACGCAATTAGCCAAAAGCTAAAAGCAAATCGCAAATAGCAAACTATGAGTTTTTTAAATAAAGTTCTTAAAGGGTTTTTGGGAGACAAAAAAGCGCAGGACCTAAAGGAAGTAAAAAAAGTTGTAACAAAAATCAAAGCTGTTGAGCCTGTAATCGGAGAATTATCTGATGATGGTCTGAGAGAAAAAACCGCTGAATTTAAATCTAAAATTAAAGAAGCGACAAGCAGTATCACAGCGCAGATAGAACAAATTAAAGAGCAGATAAAAAATTCTACCAATGTTGATGAGAAAGAAGCTTTGTTTTCTAAGATAGAAACTTTGAAAAAAGACTCTTACGAAATAGAAGAAAAAGTTCTTTTGCAGGTTCTTCCTGAAGCTTTCGCATTGATTAAAGAAACATCAAGAAGATGGGCTCAAAACGGAGAAATTCGTGTAACAGCAACAGATTGGGACAGAGAATTGGCTGCTGCCGGAAAAGATTTTATTGAAATTCAGGGAGATCAGGCAATTTGGAAAAACTCATGGAACGCAGCCGGAACGCCTGTACTTTGGGATATGGTGCATTACGACACTCAGTTTATTGGTGGTGTAATTCTTCACAGCGGAAAAATTGCTGAAATGGCAACCGGAGAAGGTAAAACTTTGGTAGGTACACTTCCTATTTATTTAAATTCACTTCCTGAAAGAGGAGTTCACGTTGTAACCGTGAATGATTATCTGGCGAAAAGAGACTCGGCGTGGATGGGACCATTGTATCAGTTCCATGGAATGTCTATCGATTGTATTGATAATCACCAACCCAATTCAGACGGAAGAAGAAAAGCATACAACTCAGATATTACTTACGGAACTAACAATGAATTCGGTTTCGATTATTTGAGAGACAACATGGTGACTTCACCTACAGAATTGGTACAAAGAGAACTGAACTTCGCCATTGTGGATGAAGTTGACTCTGTATTGGTAGATGATGCAAGAACGCCATTGATTATTTCTGGTCCGGTTCCTCAAGGAGACAGACAGGAATTTGATGTTTTAAAACCATCAATTGACAGAATCGTTGAAGTACAGAAAAAAACAGTTTCTGCTATTTTTAATGAAGCTAAAAAATTAATCGCTGCAGGAAACACAAAAGAAGGAGGATTCAAATTGCTACAAGCTTACAGAGGTCTTCCAAAAAACAGACAGTTAATTAAATTCTTATCGGAAAGCGGAAACCGCGCATTGCTTCAGAAAGTTGAAGCGCAATATATGCAGGATAATAACCGTGATATGCCGATTGTAGATAAAGATCTTTATTTCGTTATTGAAGAAAAAAATAATCAGGTTGACCTTACAGACAAAGGTGTTGAATACATGTCTCAAGGAAATTCTGATGCCAATTTCTTCGTTCTTCCGGATATCGGAACTGAAATCGCTGAAGTTGAGGCTAAAAATTTATCTAAAGAAGAAGAATTTGAAGCTAAAGAAAAACTTTTTGCTGATTTTGCTGAAAAATCTGAGAGAGTTCACACGATGAGCCAATTACTAAAAGCTTATACATTATTTGAAAAAGATGATGAATATGTAGTGATTGATGGCGAAGTAAAAATCGTTGACGAGCAAACCGGTCGTATCATGGAAGGTCGTCGTTATTCAGATGGTCTTCACCAGGCTATTGAAGCTAAAGAAAGTGTAAAAATTGAAGCGGCAACTCAGACTTTTGCAACTGTTACCCTTCAGAATTATTTCCGTATGTACAATAAATTGGCGGGAATGACGGGTACAGCTGAAACTGAAGCCGGCGAACTTTGGCAGATTTATAAATTGGATGTTGTGGTAATTCCTACCAACCGTCCGATTCAAAGACATGACAGACAAGATTTGGTTTTCAAAACCAACAGAGAAAAATATAATGCAGTAATTGAAGAAATCGAGAACCTAACTTCTGCAGGAAGACCTGTACTGGTGGGAACAACTTCTGTTGAGATTTCACAGTTATTATCGAAAGCATTAAGCTTAAGAAAAATTCAGCACCAGGTGTTGAATGCAAAACTTCACAAAAAAGAAGCAGAAATCGTTGCAGGAGCTGGTCAACCGGGAGTTGTAACAATTGCAACCAACATGGCAGGTCGTGGTACCGATATTAAGCTTTCTAAAGAAGTAAAAGAATCCGGAGGTTTAGCAATTATCGGAACTGAAAGACATGATTCCAGACGTGTTGACAGACAGTTGAGAGGTAGAGCAGGACGTCAGGGAGACCCGGGAAGTTCTCAGTTCTATGTTTCTCTGGAAGATAATTTAATGCGTTTGTTCGGATCTGAAAGAATTGCAAAAATGATGGACAGAATGGGTCATAAAGAAGGTGAGGTAATTCAGCATTCTATGATTTCTAAATCTATCGAAAGAGCACAGAAAAAAGTAGAGGAAAACAACTTCGGAACCAGAAAAAGGCTTCTTGAGTACGATGATGTAATGAACAAGCAGCGTGACGTAATCTACAAGAGAAGAAAGAATGCTTTATTCGGAGATCATTTGAAGTATGATATTACAAACATGATTTTTGATGTTGCCAATTCTATCGTAGCTAAAGGTAAAGCAACCGGAAACTATAAGGATTTTGAGTTTGAAATCATTAAAAATTTCACGATGGAATCTCCTGTTTCTGAAAACGATTTTAAATCTAAACAGATTCCTGAACTGACAGATCTTCTTTTCAAAGCAGCCCAGGCTGATTATGACATGAAGCTGAATCTCCTGAAAGAAAAATCATTCCCAATTATTGAGAATGTTTATCAAAATCAGGGATCAATGTTTAAAATGATTCAGGTTCCTTTTACAGACGGTATTAAAACAACTACGATTGTAACTGATCTTAAAGAAGCTCACGATACACATTGCGAAAGTTTAATCAACGATTTTGAAAAGAATATTACGTTATCAATCATCGATGAAAACTGGAAGCTTCACCTTCGTGAAATGGACGATTTGAGAAAATCTTCTCAGGGAGCTGTTTACGAACAGAAAGATCCTTTGGTAATCTATAAACAGGAATCTTTCCAACTATTCAGCGAAATGGTTGACAAAATGAATAAAGAAATTATTTCATTCTTATACAGAGGAGAAATTCCTGCATAGAAAACGAATTTTATAATAAAAATCCTGTTGAGTTTTTCAGCAGGATTTTTTATTTGGAATAATTCTTAATAATCTGACAAAAATCACATTTATTGTTAATTTAGAATAATTAAAAACAATATATTTGCAAAAAAGTTTTATTCTATGAAGAAAGTATTGGTGTGTATTTCCGTTCTAGGCTCAGTTGCAACATTTGCACAGGAAAAAGATTCAATAAGCTCAAAAAAAATAGAAGAAGTTATCATCAACAAAATGGTGAAAAAACTTGATACTGAATCCTCCAACAAAATGCCAATAAGTTTTATTGAAAATCCACAAGTCTACTCTTCAATCGACAGAGGTATTTTGGAAAATCAAAATATTTTCACGGTGGATGATGCTTACAGAAATGTAACCGGTTTGCAAAAAATGTGGAATTCTACAGGAAGAGCCGGAGATGGAGGTTCATATTTCGTTTTAAGAGGATTTCCTTCACAGGCTTCGACACGAAACGGTATGGTAGCTCCTGTAACTTCTACAATAGACGCCATCAATGTTGAAACATTAGAATTTTTAAAAGGTCCTGTAGGAACACTTTATGGAAGTACCGTAGCATCTTATGGAGGTCTTATTAACAGAGTTACCAAAAAACCCCTGCAGAATTTTTTTGGAGCTGTTTCGGCTTCTGCCGGAAGTTATAATACTTACAGAGCAACTGCAGATATCAATGCTCCGATTACCAAAGACTTACTGTTCCGGGTTAATACAGCTTATACCAACGATGGAAATTTCACAAAACCCGATGCAAAGAATCAATACACTACGTTTGCTCCGAGCTTGACTTGGAATGTTTCTGAGAAAATTCAATTGAATGTTGATTACGAATTGTTCAGAAACCGTGTAACAGCAAACCCATATTTCTTCTATCTTTCGCCAAAAACTCTAAAAGGTATTGATAATATGAAAGACTTGGAAAAAGTGGCAGGTCTGGATTATAAAGAGTCTTATACCGGTAAAGGTTTGTATATGACTGCAAGAAACTCGAATGTTTTCGGAAATGTAAAATGGACAATTAATGATAATATCACATCCAACACTTACATTAATAATTCCGATTCTTACTCAGACGGTTACAACCCATATTTTTCTGTTGCTTACGATACTGCATCTTCTTCATATAGTGTTGCAAGAGCAGACCAATCTACAAATGGCAGCAAAAAGTCTTGGTTTCAGGTTCAGCAAAACTTCAACTTTAATTATGATTTTTCTAATGGAATGAAAAACAGAACGGTAGTTGGTTTTGATTATATGAGAACAACTGAAAGATTAAAATACAAATATCTGAACTTCAATTTTGATACTGTTGCTGCTTCAGGTGCAGATTATTCAGGAATGAATGCCGATGCTTTATCTGTGCTTTACTCAAATCCTTCAAATGTTTCCAGCTGGGATTATATCCGAGATTTGAACACTTATTCAGGATATATCTCCAACTTATTTACTCCGATTACAAACCTGCATATTATGGCTGGACTTCGTTATGAAAATAATGATTATTTGGGTGGAATGTCCGGACCAAATACCGAGAAAGCATTCAATCAATCTGCATTTTCTCCAAAAGCAGGAATTGTTTATGAAATTGTGAAAGATAAATTCTCTGTCTTTGGAAATTACCAAAACTCTTTTAAGTCTAACGGATACTATACTTCTGATGTGATTGGTAATACTACTTTATCAGACGCAGAAACAGGAAATCAGTTTGAAGGTGGGCTAAAAGCAAGTTTATTCAAAAACAGATTCAATGCAACGGTTTCTTATTACAATATCAAAGTAAAAAACCAGTTGCTATATACAGGAGAATTTGCACCAAATTTTGTTTCAGTGCAACAACAGGCTGCTTCCACACTCAGCAAAGGATTTGAGCTGGAAGTTAATGCCTATCTTGTAAAAGGTTTCTCATTAGTAGGAGGTTTAGCCTACAATGATACAATAGATGAAACAACAGGTTTAAGGCCAACAACAGCAGGTTCATTCTGGAATGCAAATTTCAATTTGGCTTATCAGTTTGTTGATGGAAAGATAAAAGGTCTCGGATTCGGATTTGGTGGAAATTATGCCAGTGACAATAATGTAACTGGAGATTTCATTTTACCAAAATATTTCGTTTTGAACGCTAATGCATTTTACGATGCAAAAAAATTCAGAATCGGGGTAAAAATAGATAACTTCACCAATGAGCATTATTGGACAGGATATTCTACTGCCAATCCGCAAATACTCGCAAATTTCTTAGGAACGATTGCTTACAAGTTCTAATTTAAAATCATTATATATCATCTGCCAAACTGCGCGTGTAGTTTGGCAGATTTATTTAAGGTTAATTTGAATTAATCTAAATAAAAATAGAAAATCCTATATTTGCACAACTTTACTATTTCATGAAGAAAAAACATCACCCCAAAAAGAAACCAAGCTTTTTCAAAAAATGGACAGGCAAACTGCACCTTTGGTTAGGTCTTTCAATTGGTCTGATTATATTTATTGTCTCCATAACAGGAGCATTATATGTCTTCAAGGACGAAGTAGAAAACTTTACCCGAAAAGAAGTAATCTATCATAACGAACAAAACATTGCTAAAAAACAGGTTTTACCCATTCGTGTTCTTGAAAAAGCGGTCGATGCTCAGGTGAAAGAAAAATATAAAATCCATTGGGTAAATGTCCCGATTGACAAGAAAATGTCTTATCAGTTTTACTGGTACGAACACAATACAAAAGCCTGGAATTATTTCGATGAATTTCCTATTTACAAAGTGGCTTATGTAAATCCATACGATGGAAAAGTTTTAAAGGTTTACGACGAAAAAAACGGTTTTTTTCAAATTGTAAAAATGATTCACTGGAGCTTTTTGCTAAAGCAGGATTGGGGAAAATATGTGGTTGGAATTCCTGTTATTATTTTTGTCATTATGCTGATTTCTGGGATTATTCTTTGGTGGCCCAAAAATAAAGCAGCCAGAAAACAGAGGTTTTCATTCAAATGGAAGAACATCAAAAACTGGAAAAGAAAAAACTACGATCTTCATAATATTTTAGGGTTTTATGCATCAATATTTGCTTTAATATTCTCTATTACAGGTTTATTTTATGCATTTCTTATCGTACAAATGATGATGTATTTCGTATTTTCAGGAGGAAGTACAGTATATCCTGACTTTTCACACATCACTACAAAAGCTCCGATTGAAGCAAGAAATGAAACAACGTTAGACAAAGTTATTTCTACAGTTCAGGCAAAATATCCAAATTCTTACGGCTTTTCAGTTGATTTGGGACATCCGCACATGGATGATCACGAACATCCGAATTTTTCGGTTTTTGTAAAACACCTTTCGTATTCTTATCATAAAAACAGCAGTTTAATTTTTGATGAAAATTCAGGTGAACTCTTGCATACTTACAACCATGAAGATAAAAACTTCGGTGAGAAAACAGTTGCAGCCAATTATGACATTCACGTAGGTTCAATTTTAGGATTGCCCACAAAAATTATTGCATTCATTGTCAGCTTAATTTGTGCCTCACTTCCTGTAACAGGATTTTTAATTTGGTGGGGAAGAAGAAAAAAGATTAAAAAAGCAATCTGAATTCTCAAATAAATTAGGTTTGATGACTATTAATACAATCTTTTTTATAAATTTATTGCCTCGAAATTATACAATAAGAAAATGTCAGTAGTAGATTTGTCAAAACAGGTTGCATTAGGTATCGATATCGGTGGAACCAATACCAAATTTGGTCTCGTAAATCACAGAGGTGAAATTTTAGCTAAAGGCTCAATTCCTACCGATCAATACAGCACGCCGGAAGCTTTTATTGATGCATTATATGAAAATATCAAGCCCTTAATTGACGAACATGGAGTAGACGGAATTATTGAAGGTATTGGTATAGGTGCTCCCAATGCAAATTATTACAGAGGAACCATAGAACTCGCTCCTAATCTTCCCTGGAAAGGTATAATTAATTTCGCAGATTTGGTAACCGCCAAATTCAAAAGCCCTTGCAAAATGACCAATGATGCCAATGCCGCAGCTTTAGGCGAAATGATGTATGGTGCAGCAAGAGGGATGAAAGATTTTATTATGATTACTTTGGGAACCGGCGTTGGAAGCGGAATTGTTTCTGGTGGACATTTAATTTACGGTCACGATGGTTTTGCCGGAGAATTAGGTCACACAATCGTAAAGCCAGGCGGAAGAAAACACTGGAGCACAGGTTCTGAAGGAAGCCTTGAAGCTTATGCTTCGGCCACAGGAATTGCGATTACAGCCAAAAAAATGAGAGCAGAATTCCCGGATTCGATGCTGAATCAGTTTCCAGAAGAGTCAATCAATTCTAAAACCGTTCATGAATGTGCTTTAAAGGGAGATGCGGTTGCGATTGAAGTTTTCAGATATACCGGTCATAAATTGGGTGAAGCTTTGGCAAATTTCGTCATGTTTTCTTCTCCGGAAGCAATTTTACTATTCGGAGGAGTAATTAAAGCCGGAGATTTTATTTTGAAACCCGCTAAACTTCACATGGAAAGAAATCTTCTTCCGATTTTCAGAAATAAGGTAAGATTGGTTTTCTCTGAGCTTGATGAGGCTGATGCTGCCATTCTTGGAGCAAGCGCTTTAGTCTGGGAAAAATAACTTTTATTAAATTTAAAATATTGAGCATCCTTTTTGGGGTGCTATTTTTTTTAATTTCCACAGATTAAACAGATTTTCATAGATTTTTTTATTGTACTGAAAAGCATTTTAACCACGAATACACGAATGTTTTTTAAATATTTTTAAAATATTCGTGCATTCGTGGCAAATAAAATTGTTCGTTTAGCTCGGATTATTTAATGATATTTTCAAATTAAGTACGCTAAAAACACTATGTAATTTATAACCATGATTTGTGAAATCTATTGTTGTCATTTATTCTTAAAAGATAAAATCTTATTTAAATGAAAAACTTTTTCATAATTTTGAATTCGTTTTCAGCTTAAAAAAGAAAACATTCTAATCATTAATTAATTTTAAAAATGGATAAAAATAATATACAGCAGATCACTTTTGGTGGCGGATGTTTTTGGTGTGTGGAAAGCTGTTTTAATATGCTGAAAGGTGTAGAATCTGCAATTTCAGGTTATTCGGGAGGTCATAAAGACAATCCGACTTATGAAGAAGTTTGTACAGGAGAAACCGGTCATGCTGAAGTTGTACAAATCACTTATGATCCTTCAGTTATTTCTTACGAACAATTGATGGATGTATTTTTCTTTCTTCATGACCCGACCCAACTAAACAGACAGGGAAATGATATAGGAACACAATATCGTTCGGTAATTTATTACAAAGATGAAGCGGAAAAATCAAAAGCCGAAGAAGCCATCAAAACTTCTCAGGAATCTGGAAGATGGTCGGGAACTTATGTTACAGAACTTTCACCTTTCGAAAAATTCTGGCCAGCAGAACAATATCATCAAGGATATTATAATGAAAACCCAACCCAGCCTTACTGCAGCGCAGTTGTTGGCCCGAAAATTCAGAAATTCAAAAAACATTACGGAGAATTGGGAATGCTGGAATTGAACTAAAATAAAATTGAAGCGGAGATTTTTCTTCGCTTTTTTTATTGCCCACCATAAGTGTATATCATATATTCGGTAGCAAATCGTAAATCCTTTCCATTTTCAGGATTTATTCCATCCATTGTAAAAAATTCTACATTTCCATTCTGTTTAGAATACCAAACTTTTCCAAATGCGTTGTCAACAGTTAAAGTATCTTTTCTGGTAATCATTTTAAAATACTTTATAACAACTGTATCAATAGGTTTCAAATCTTTTTGCGGGTCTTTATCATCACAATATGCTGGCTTATATTCGCTTTTATCCCAATACATACATTCTTTTTTCTTTTCTGGTACGGGACTTAAAAAACCAAAAGCAGAAGTACTTTCTTTATCATTTTTTTTATTTGATAAGTAGATATTCCCTGTCAAAAACAATGCTACAACAACAAAACCTGCAATTCCTAAGCTATTTTGCTTGGTAAGAAATTCAGGCATTGTAAAAATGGGTTTGTTAATAATAGTTATAGCAAGTTTAGAAATTGCCTGATTTATTTTATACTCAAAACTTTTCCAGCCGGAACAATAATCGCTAAAGCTATCAAACCCTAAATAGTTGCTCAAATTATCTAAAATTGCAGGTTTAATTTTATAATCCTCATCATTCTCTACCAAAGCTTTATAATAATTTTCAAAAGTTTTGTAACTCAATGACTCGAAATCATCTTTTAAAACTTGTTCAAGATGCAGCAAAATTCCACTAAAAGACGTCTCTGTAGTCTCTTTTGCAGCTTTTTCGTATACATCTTCAATTAATTTCTTTTTTTCAAGTAAAAATTTTGACATACTCATGGTTATTATGGTGAAAAAATAAGTCTTTTTTACAAAATAGCATTACGGTTTTCCGTACTCCAAAACACAAAAAAAATTTCCAAAAACTTTCCAAAAACTTTCTAACACTTGCCCCGTTTTGCGTTGCATCTTTGCCATAGAAATCAGTGACAAACAAACAATTACAAAAACAAACTTACAAAACTGATTTCTAAAATCGCCAGAAAAAACGGAAGAAAACTCCGGGTTGGGAAGCAGATGTTTCTCTTCCGTTTTTGATGGTTCACTTCCCTAAAAAATTAAGAAGCGCTTCGAAATTTTACGTGTACAGCTCGAGATCAAAGTATCTGCGAGAGGAAGAAAAACAATTTCAACTTCAAAAATTTAAAGGAAATGATCCAATTAATATTAATGCTATTAGGTTTAGCATTCGGAAATAATAATGCAAATACAAATTGTGATAACAATGGAAATACAGTAACAACGCAAAACGGACCGGGAACAGGAACGGGTTTTGATCCGGGAACTGGAACTGGAGAAGATGGAGGCGGAGGTACAGGTGGAAACACAGGGCAATTACCCCCTCCTTTTACAAAACCATAATTATAAAAGGGCAGATTTTTAGTAATCTGTCCTTTTTTTCTTATTTTGCGGCAAACTATTAACATGAAAAATTTTTTAATCTTCATTTTACTAATTTCCTTACTGCATCACTGTAAAAATGACCCTAAGGAAGATCTGATTATTACTTCAAATCCGAATTTTGAAAAAGCAAAAAACTTTAAAAATACAAGCGTAGATTCAGCATTTTATTATTTTAATATTGCTAAAAATGACTTTCTTAATAAAAAAGATTCTGTTGGAGCTGCAAGATCTTTGGTGAATATGGCAATTATACAATCTGACACAGGAGATTTTTATGGTAGTATTGAGACTTCTCTGGAAGCTGATAAATATTTAAAAACTGCTGTGAAAAATAACTTTGTGAAAAATCTTTATTCATCAAATTATAATAACCTTGCAATATCTTCAAAATCATTAAAAAATTACAGCGATGCAGAAAAGTACTATCAAGATGCTTTAGAGACAACCAACAAAGATGAATATAAGTCAATTATTAATAATAATATAAGTGATGCTTTGATTCTACAAAACAAACCTGAATCAGCAATAAAACTTTTAAAAAGACTTTTAAAAACAAAAGACAGTATCAGTTATGCCCGGGTTTTGAATAATTTAGCAAAAGCCAAATTTCTAGGAAACTCAAACTATAATGCAATCCCTGAATTAGAGAAAGCATTACAAATTAGAAAAGCAAAAAAGGATTCTTTAGGTCTAAATTCCAGTTTTGCGACTCTTGCAGATTTTTTCAGAAATAAAGATAAAGCCCAATCATTATTTTACGCAAAATTGATGCTAGACAGAGCTGAAAAAAATGAAAGTCCCGACGATCAGCTTGAAGCATTACAGAAAATTATCGATTTAGATGAAAAAAACTACTTAAAATATTTTAATAGATTTCAAAAATTAAATGACAGTTTACAGACTTCGAGGAATAAAGCGAAAAATCAATTTGCCATAGTGAGGTATGATGTTGAACAAAAAAATGCTCAAAACCAAATTTTAGAAAAAACAGCATTTCAGCAAAATATTGGAATCGCATTTTTAATCTTATTATTAGCAACAGGCTTCTTCTGGAACGAAAAAAGGAAGAAAAATATTCGCCGTGAAAAAGAACAGGAAAAACAGCTCGAAATAAAAAACACAGAGCTCAAATATTCCAAAAAAGTACATGATGTTGTTGCCAATGGTCTTTATCATCTGATGATTGAGATCGAAAACAATCCTAATATTGACAAGATGAAAATCTTAAACGACATGGAAAAAATGTACGAAGAATCTCGAGATATTTCGCATGACAAATTGACTGAGATAGATTTTTACAAACGATTCAGCAAAATGATTAATTCATATTACACGGAAGAACAAAAAGTTATTCCAATAAAATATGTAGAAAATATATGGGAAAACATTCCTCAAAACACTCAGTCGGAACTATTTTACGTTGTAAGGGAAATTTTGGTCAACATGAAGAAGCACAGTGATGCCAAGTTGGTCGTTTTAAAATTTGAAAAAAATGATCATGCACTTTATATTACTTACACCGACAATGGAAAGGGCATTAAAAATTTAGATATCCAAAGAGGTGCAGGAATTCGCAATACGGAAAACCGTATTGACACAATCGGAGGAGATGTTATTTTTGAAGAAAATCCTACGGGAGGTTTAATTATTAAAATAACCATTCCAATACATTCTAAATATGTTTAAAAAAATCCTTATTGCCGAAGATCACGAAGTGAGAAATTTGGGTGTGGTAAATGCACTTAAAGAATTACAAATCAACCATTATGACTTTGTGAGCTATTGTGATGAAGCATTACATAAAATAAAAACTGCAGATGCTGAAAACGAACCTTATGATTTGCTTATTACAGACCTGTCATTTGACAAAGATCATTTTCCGCAAACACTAAAATCTGGTCAGGAATTAATTGGTATCGTAAGAGACATTCATCCTCAATTGAAAATTATAGCATTTTCTATTGAAAACAAACCGAAAATAATAGATGATCTTTTCAAGATTTCATTGATTGACGGTTTTGTAAGCAAAGGAAGAAATGACGGTAAAGAGCTTAGGAATACAATTAAAAAGGTTTTTAAAGGTGAAACCGTGATTCCTCAGGAAATCTTAAACTCCATTAGAAATACTCATCTTGAAATTACCGAGAATGATGAATTACTTTTGACTTTACTTTCAAAAGGCTTTACTCAAAGTGAAATTGAAGATCATTTTAAACAAAATAATATCACTCCAAACAGTAAAAGTTCCATTGAAAAAAGGCTGAATGAGCTTCGTGAAATCTTTAATGCAAAAAATAACATCGAATTGGTCGTCATTTGCAAAGATTTAGGGATTATCTAGACTTTCTCCATTACCTATACAAAACCTTTCAAAATTTTGAAAGGTTTTTTCATTTTACGGTTTCCCGTAAGGATTGGTTTCTAAAGAGTTATACTTTTGGAGTGTTAAACAATTAAAAACGTTTTATTATGAAAAAACCGTTAGGAACAACAGCGAAAACTGGCGAAACATGTCCAGAATCAGGAGTTTGGAAAGTTGTAGGAAATCCGTCTACAACTGCACCTATCTCAAATGGTAATAGGATGCCACCTTACGATGGAAAAGCAGTTACTTGGGAATTAATCCTATACGCTTAAAATTTACCCAGTGGCTACTCAAATTAGCCACTGGATTTTAAAAACTAAAATCAGAATCAATTATGGAATACAAAGTAGTCCCATTTGTTGCAACAGCCAATCAACAAAACATGAGTTCAAGCATCATTGCCCAACAATTAGAAAATTTAATACTTGTTCAGTCTGCACAGGGTTGGAAATATCTAAGATTAGAAAGTGTCTCAACATACATTCAGCCTGTAGAAGGTTGTTTTGGAATAGGTCAGCAAAAACCTGGATATATGACATCTTATCAAGTGGTTGTTTTTACAAAAGAAACAAATGAAATATTTCCTGCTATTAAGCATTAAAATGTACTGGCTAATAATCCCTGCTTCAAAAAGAAGAAAATGTATTTTCAAAAAGAGTTGTTCAAAATATGTTTATGAAGCAACAACAAACAATGGAATTATTTCCGGTTTAAAAGCATTTAAATATAGATTCGAAAATTGCAGATCTGGAACTCATTTTATTGAGAACCCAACCACAGGAAATCGTCAAATCATCTTACCAAACAATCAGATTCTTGATGAAAATGAAATTTCAGAGAGATTTATAACAAAACATAATATAAATTAACATCAATCCCATGAAAAAACTACTATTCACAAGCCTTTTAGGATTAGGCTTATTTTTACCAGCAAACTTTATAGCTGCAGAAAACTCAACTGCTAAAACAGAATTTTCAACAACAAAACCGAAAAAGAAAAGCAAAAAAAGTAAATCAAAAAGATCAGCAACCGCATCAAGGAGTAAAGATTGCACTTACAATGGTAACTCTTTATATGTCGGGAAAAGAGGTGGATGCTATTACTATACCGGAAATAGCAAACAATATGTTGATAGATCATATTGTTCAGGTTGTAATTAATAATCTGTTTAAATAAAACAAAAACACATTTCTATATAACCAAAAGGCGAATCCTGCATTCGTCTTTTTTGTATTTAAAGACAAAATCCTTCGTTTCCGATCTTTTTCCTATTTTTGTGAAGTTCACTGTTTTTTTATGAAAAAAATTGTTCTGATTGAGGATGAAACCAGCGTTGTCTCTTTTATAAAGAAGGGACTGCAGGAAAAAGGATATGAAATTTCTGTGGCTTTTGACGGAATTACCGGCGTAAATTTAGTTCAGGAAAACGATTTCGATTTGGTTATCCTTGATATTATGCTGCCCGAAATGAACGGGCTGGATGTCTGTAAAGAGATCCGAAAAACCAATAAAAGCGTTCCTATTTTATTTTTAACAGCTTTGGGAACTTCAGAAAATATCGTTTTGGGCTTGGAAAACGGCGGCGACGATTATCTTGTGAAACCTTTCAAGTTTATTGAATTGGTTGCGCGTGTGAAATCTCTTTTGCGCAGAAGCAACCCTATATCAACTCCCGAAGCGGTTGAGAATGATGACGATAACGAACACGTTTTTAAGTTTTCAGACTTAATCGTAAATGATTATTCTAAAAAAGTGATTCGTGCAGGTGAAGAAGTTTCTTTAACCTCAACCGAGTACAAACTTCTGATGTATTTCTTAAACAATCCTGAAAAAGTTATTTCAAGAGCTGAAATTTTGGATGCGGTTTGGGGCGTAAATTATGAATTGGGAACCAATGTTGTGGATGTTTATGTAAACTATTTAAGAAAAAAAATAGATAATCAAGAAGATAACAAACTTATTCACACTGTTATCGGAATGGGATATGTTTTAAAAAAACCGTAGAAAATGTTTAATAGAGTCGTTACCAATCAAACCAAAACAATGGTGCTTTTGATGGTTGTTTTTACAACCGTTATCCTGATTTTTGGAGGATCGGTGTATTTTTCTATTGTAAACTTTTCGCATCAGAGGTTTTATGAACTGCTAAAAATCCGTACGACAACGATTGTTCAGGTTCAGAAAGGCAAACATCACCTGGACCTTCCTGAAAACCATATTCTTAACAGCAGAAATGAGGAAGAACTTCCGATGGAGAAAGACTACGTGTTTGCTGTTCCCGAAGATTCAAACTTTAGTAAAATTTCTCATGAAGTTCACATTCCCGATACGTTTTTTAAAAATATAATCAGAACCGGAGAAGCCAATTTCAACGACTCTGAATTTTATTATATCGGTCAGTCTTTTAGGTATCAAAATAAAGATTACATCGCAATTGCCTCAGCAAAAAACCATTATGTCGTTCATTATCTCGGGTTTTTAAAGAGAACTTTAATTACCTGTATGATTCTTTCGATTTTTTTCAGCATGATTTTCTCTTTTTATCTGTCTAAAACTTTATTTAAACCGATACTTAAAATTACCGGAAAAGTAAAAGAAATCAGTTCTGAAAACCTGCATTTAAGACTTGAACCTCAACCCGATAATAAAGAATTGAATGAACTAGTAGAAACTTTCAATACGATGTTGACAAGAATAGAAACTTCGTTTGAAACCCAAAACCACTTGATTGGAAATGTTTCTCATGAGCTCAGAACTCCGCTTACTTCGATTATGGGCGAAGCTGATGTGGCACTTTCTATCAATCGAACTGCAGATGAATACAAAGAAACGCTGGGAATCATTCTTAGTGAAGCCGAAAAATTAGATAAAAAAATAAAGGCACTTCTTCTCATCGCACAAACCGGATTTGACGGCAGAATTCAGAAAATCGACAAAGTAAGAATCGATCAGCTTTTATGGGACGTTATCGAAACTTTAAGAAAAATAGATTCCCGAAATAATATTTATCTCGACATCAGTATGCTTCCCGATAATCCTAAAAAACTGAAAGTGCAGGGGAATGAGCAGCTTCTTCATCTTGCAGTTGCCAATATTATCAACAACGGATGCAAATATTCTAATCATCAACAGGTAAAAGTTTCATTAGGTGCAACAGATACCGATCTTTACATTATCATTAAAGACAACGGAATCGGAATTCCAGAATCTGAAATGAATAAAATCTACGATCCGTTTTTCCGTGCTTCAAATACCCGAAATTATGAAGGTTACGGCATTGGTCTTCCTTTGGCAAGAAATATTGTGAGAATGCATAACGGGGAATTGCTGGTGAGTTCTCATGAAAATCAGGGAACGACTGTACAAATGCGCTTTCCTACTATTTATGGGACGCAGAAAGAAGAAATCACCTCTTAGTTTTGCTAAAAATGAAATTCTAATCTCATTTTAATCTCTTTAATTACATTTTAATTTCATTCCAAAGATCTTCTAATCTTACAGATATAGTTTTGTAATATCAAAAAATGTTACACAACTAAATCTAACAGATATGATCAAAACCATTTTAATAGCAACAGATTATTCTCTTGAGTCTCTGAATATTTTAAAAAGAGTTTTAAAAGAGAAGAACGCAGAAGAAAATGATACTCAATACAAAATTTTACTTGTATCGGGCTATGATATGGGAGATTCTATCAGAGATCTTCTTTTCAACACAAAGTCTACCGTTTTCAGTAAAATCAGATCTAAAGAATTTTGTGATGCTTACGGTATTATCGTTAACAAATATCCTCATTTAGTAGACAAAATTGTTTGTGATATTTTCTCGGGAAGTTTCCAAAGAGCTTTTAATAATTATGTGAAAGCTGAAGAAATCACCGAAGCCTATTACTCAACATCGCTGAAAAATAAAAACACCAAAGGTAAATTTGATCTCGCACCTTACATCAAAAAATGTAAAGATCTTTCTTCTCAGGAAGTAGCTTTCGGAACACCTCAATTTATGCCTGAAAAAGGCAGAATTGCAGAAGTTTTTGTTGAAGTTTAATTAAAATTAAATAATAAACTTTTTAAAATTTAAAAAAATGTTAAGAAATTATAGTAACAGCAGGACGTTGGGAGACAACATAAAACTGGGGACGCTGACTGCTTTTACGGCAGGAACTATAAATATAGCATCTCTATTGATATTTCTCTCTTTTACCTCAAACGTAACGGGACATTACGCTGTTTTTGCAGCAGAAATCAGCAAAGGAAACTGGAATCAGGTTGCCGTAGTCGGAGCCTGGATTTTTCTTTTCTTCTTCGGAAGTTTTACCGCTAACTTTTTTGTAATAAATTTTAATAAGAAAAGTAAATATTTTGCACACGCAATGCCAATTCTTCTGGAGATACTTTGTCTTCTGACTGTAGGAATTTACGGACAGTTTTATTATCAGAAAACATTGGAAGAAGCCGAATACCTGGTCGCATTAATGCTTTTTGCAACAGGTCTGCAGAATGGTTTAACAGCAAGTATTTCAAACTTTTTGGTAAAAACCACTCACCTTACCGGTACGACCACAGATTTGGGAATATTAATGTCGATGTTTACGCATAAAAAATACAGAAAAAACCCTGAGTTAATTGCAAGAGCAAAGCTTTTATCAAGCGTAATGCTGGCTTATGTTACGGGAGCTGTATTTTCGGGATTAACATATTATTATCTGGAGTTTAGCGTATTTTATGTAATAAGTTTATGTCTGGTTGTTGTCATCGGGTATGATTTCTACAAGATTCACCTAAGACATTTCTATACCAATTACAGATACACAAAAATTTATCATAAACCGAATCTGATGTCTGTTTTGTATGATAAAATTCATGGAAGCTCAGAAGTTGCGGTAAAACAGAATAAACCGGAAAAATCTAAACTTGTTTTAGAAGAAACCTCATATAATTAAATCTGGACAGCACAAATTGTATATACTTAGTTTTGTAACTCCTGATTGTTTAGGCAATTAGGGGTTTTTATTTAAAATTGTTTAAAAGTTCGGGATAACTAAATCTTAATTCATTGCTTTACTGTTTTACATCTTATTTGCTTTGCCTATTTTTGTACGTTCATTACTCATTTATGTCAGATATTATTCAGCTTTTACCCGATCATGTAGCCAACCAGATTGCAGCAGGTGAAGTGGTGCAGCGACCTGCATCTATTGTAAAAGAACTTTTGGAAAATTCCATCGATGCGGGAGCTACGAAAATAGAGCTGATTATAAGAGATGCCGGAAAAAATCTTATTCAGGTAGTTGATGACGGAAAGGGAATGTCTGAAACCGATGCAAGAATGGCATTCGAAAGACACGCAACATCAAAAATAAGAGGTACTGAAGATATATTTAAAATTGCTACTAAAGGTTTCCGTGGTGAAGCTTTGGCATCAATTGCTGCCGTTGCTCAGGTCGAACTGAAAACGAAGCTAAAAGATGCTGCCTTAGGAACAAATATTTACATCGAAGGCGGAGTTTTCCAGTTTCAGGAGCCCGCCCAGAGTTCGGAAGGTTCTAATTTTTTAGTGAAAAACCTTTTCTACAATGTTCCGGCCAGAAGAAAATTTCTTAAAAATAATAATATTGAATTTCGTCACGTTATTGACGAATTTCAACGTGTTGCTTTAGCACATGAAAATTTAGAATTTTCTTTATTCCATGATGATGATCCTGTTTTTAAGCTGAGAAAAGGAACTCAGATGCAGCGAATTGTCGATATTTTCGGCAGAAAACTACATCCGCAACTCATTCCTATTAAAGAAGATATACTTTGGTGTAAACTTCACGGTTTCGTAGCAAAACCTGAAGGCGCAAAAAAAACCCGTGGCGAACAATTTCTTTTTGTGAACGGAAGATTTTTTAAAAGCCCTTATTTTAACAAAGCAGTTCAGGAAGCTTTTGAAGGATTACTTTTACCGGGATATATTCCCACATTTTTTCTTTTTCTTGAATTAGATCCGGAGAAAATTGATGTTAATATTCATCCGCAAAAAACGGAGGTGAAATTTGAAGACGAGCATCTTATTTTTGCATTGCTCCGTTCGACCATCAAACGTTCTTTGGGAATTTACAATGTTGCACCAAGTTTAGATTTTGAAAGAGATCCCCAACTGGATGAAATCATGCAGAAAAGTTTTCCCAGCAAAGGCAATACAGCAAGTATTAAAATGCCGGAAATTATTGTAGACCGTGATTACAATCCTTTTCTGGAAGAAAGACAGACTTCAAAAGCAGAAATTCAGAATTTAACGGAAATGTATCATCAGAATATTTCTGCAGAACCCTCAAAAATCAACTTGTTTGAAGATGAGGATTTTGATGAAGATCTGATGCGACTTCCGAACGGATACTGGCTTTTCAACAAAGGAGACTGTACTTTGATGCTCGATTTAGGCAGAATGCACCGTCTTTTGATTTCAGAAAACAATAAATCTGCAAAGAAAACCAATACCAACAGCCAGTCTCTTCTGTTCTCTCTGGAATATCATATGAATGAGATTGAAAAAAACAAATACAAATCCATCAAAAAATATCTTCCCGAATTGGGATTTGGAATGAGTATAGCTCATGAAAACGTTTTGAGAATTGATGCTGTTCCTGAAGGTTTAAAAGAATCTCAGGTGATGAAATTTCTGGAGAATCTTTTCGAAATTCTGGAATATAAAACTGAAGAAGAATTTTTGCAGTTTTACCAAAACCAATGGAACAAAATGCAGTCGAAATCGCGTTTTGATTTTATTTATAAAGCAGATGCAGAGCAAGTAATCAAGGATTTTACTGTTCTTGGTTTCCCTGAATTTCTGCCCAACGGAAAAAGATGTTTTTATGAAGTTCCGTTTAATGATTTAAAAAATAAATTTTAAGTAGATGTTTAATAATATACCGCCAATCACCCGAAATTTAATTATTATAAATATTGTAGTATTTATAGCCGCATATCTTATCCCTTTATTAGATTTAAATTTAACCGGATTTTATCCGTTCTCGCCAAACTTTAAATCTTGGCAAATTATTACTCATATGTTTATGCATGGAAGTATAATGCATATTCTGTTCAATATGTTTACATTATTTAGTTTTGGACCCATTTTAGAGCAATCTTTAGGAGATAAGAAATACTTAATTCTATATTTCTTAAGCGGTTTAGGAGCGTTTTTCTTATTTAATCTCTGGAATTTCATTGAAATTCAGCAATTAATATCTCAACTTGAAGAGATGAAAGTTGATGTTTCGGAGATTTATTCAAAATCGGACTTAAGAACTTATGGCTACAGCGAAACAATATACTTAGATCAACCTCTATCACGTAGTTTATATGAAGGTTTAACTGGCGGAATGGTCGGTGCTTCAGGAGCAATTTTCGGAGTGATTGCCGCATTTGCTACTTTATATCCCGAAGCAAAAATTGGAATTATGTTTATTCCAATTCCCGTTAAAGTAAAATATGTGCTTCCTGTTGTTGTGATTGGCTCTGTTTATTTAGGATTAACAGGAAATGTGGGAGGAATTGCTCATTTGGCTCACGTTGGTGGAGCAATCGTAGGATTTATTTTAGCTAAAATCTGGAAGAAGCATTTATATCGATTTAATTAATTTATTGTGAAAATTTTCAGATTAATACTTCTTTTACTGCATTTGGGATTGTTGTTTCTGTTAACAGGAATTTTGCTGAATGCCTATATTCCGCCGAAGATTTTTGCATGGTTTAATTTATTGTCTCTAGGCTTTCCCATATTAATCATTGGATATATTTTACTCACTTTTTTCTGGATTTTCAGCTCGAAAAAAAGAGCATTTGTTTTTATGTTTTTAGGATTGTTTTTTTTGAATCCTGTAAAAAGATGGATCAATTATTCACCTGAAAGTAAAGAAACAGCAAATTTTAAAGTTCTTACCTTCAACATAAAAGGAGGAAAATTGGGAAAAGAGCAAATCATAAACTATATCGATCAACAGAATGCAGACTTAATTTTTATACAAGAGTATGGTGATGGTAGCGAACTAAAATTAAGAAATAAAACAGGAAAATACGATCTTCCCATCATTGCGTTATATACCAATTATAAAGTTGTCTCCCGAAAAAATATTTTTGAAAATCTTTCCGACGGAGACATCACTGCTCAATGCGAGCAAATTGACATAGAAATCAGAGGGAAAGTCTATCGTGTTTTTAACGTTCATCTAGAATCCTTCGGCTTTCTAAAAAGTATGGTGAAACTCAACGGAAATGGTCAGGAAGACGAGCAAAAAGTAAAAGGCGTTGTCAAAAAACTGATTCCCACTTTCAAATCTCATCAGGAGCAGGTGAGAGTTCTTCGTGAAGCGATTGACAATTCACCTTACCCTGTGATTGTTGCTGGAGATTTTAATTCTGTTCCGAATTCTTATGAATATTACGAAACTTCCCAAGGTTTAAAAGATGCCTTTTATGAGGTCGGAAGAGGAAGCGGAACAAGTTTTCATGACTATAAATATCCTTTACGAATTGATTACATCTTCACATCAGAATCTATACAACCTGTGACTTATGAAGTTGATCATTCTGTACATCTTTCCGATCATTTTCCTGTGATTGCCACCTTTAAAATCAACTAGATCAATTAGTTTTAATTTTAAAAACAGTTAAGTGGCAAAATTTTTGTTGCCCAAGACTCATATTTGAGTTTCATGAAGAGGTTTCCTGTTTTTTTTCTTTTACATGTAAGTGTTTTATTTCTTTTAGTGTGCACATTAGCCAACGCATGGGTTGCGCCCACTTACTTTAGTAAACTCAACATTCTCTCTTTATGTTTCCCTTATTTAGTTATAATTCATTTCATCTTTACAGTAATTTGGATTGTTAAGAAGAAAAAAATTGCATTTGTATTTATTCTTTCAACATTTATTTTTTATAATCCTGTAAGAAGATGGATTAACTTTTCACCTCAAAATTCCGAAATTATTAATGCTAAAACAGATATAAAAGTTCTTACATACAATGTAAAATATGGAAGCTCAGGCTGGGAAAACGTGAAAAAATACATCACCGATCAAAATGCCGACATTATTCTGGTTCAGGAAAGAGATACGAACAGAGCCGTAAGGCCCGATTTGGTAAAATATCCTTCCGTGGTTTTAAAAACAAAACATAAAATAATAAGACAGGCAGATTTAATCAACGACCAATCAAAGGGAAATTCTTTTTATGCCGATGTAGACATTAACGGTAAAGTGGTAAGAATCATCAATGTTTATCTGGAACCTTTTAGATTAAATAAAATTTGCTCGGAATGAAAGACGAAAATTCATATAAAGAAGAGCAAAATAAGTTTAAAACTATTTTTTCAAAATTAATTCCCACATTCAGAACGCATGAAGAACAGGTAAAAAAGATCAGAAGAGCAGTCGACAATTCGCCTTATCCTGTAATTCTTGCGGGAGATTTTAACTCTGTTCCGAATTCCTGGGAATATTATAATCTGGGCAAAAACTTAGATGACGCATTTGTAAAAGCAGGAAACGGAAGCTCCACAAGTTTCCACGATTATAAATTTCCTTTAAGGATAGATTATATTTTCACCTCAAAAAATATAATCCCCAAAAGCTATAAAGTTGATTATTCTGTAAAATTATCAGATCACTATCCTGTAATTGCCGAATTTCTATTAAATTAGTCGCATGAAAAATGTAATTTTTGTCGCTTTCACAATATCTGTTTTACTGATTGCCTGTTCGAAGCGTGAACCCGTTTCAGACAACGTTCAGGAGCTAAAACAAAAATATGATACGACGGCAATAGATTCTTTTTCAGCAGGAGCAACTTCTGTAGATATTGCGAGAAAAATAAGAATGTCTTCACAAAAATTTCAGGATTCATTAAAAGAGGCCTTAAAATTGCAACAGGAAGAGAAACGAATTAAAGACGAATTAGAAAAAGAAAATAAGAAGAAAGCCGAAGACGAAAAAAAACAGAAGGCTTCCGAGACTACAAATCAAGAAAAACAAGAGTAATAAAAAAATATACACAATGAAAAAACACATTTTAGCAGCAGTTGCAGTTTCTACACTGTTTGTTGCATGTACACAATCTACAACAAAAACTGAAAAAGTAGAAAATGCAGACGGATCTGTAACAACAACTACTACGACAGAAACCAATTCCGGATTGGTAGATACTTCAAAAATAGAAAAGGCTAAAAACGATATTAAAAACACTGTTGACAACACAGGAAATAAAATCGACAATACGGCTCAAAAAGCGAAAGAAGACATCAACAAGGTAAGTAAAGATATTAAATCTGGTGCACAGGAAGTTGGTAAAGACGTAAAAAACACTGCAGCAACCGGAGCTCAGAAAGTTGAAGATGCCGCAAAAAAACTAAAAGAAGATCTAAAGAAATAATTTAAACAAAAAACCGCAATTAATTTGCGGTTTTTTTTATGGTCTGTTTAGCTCCAGTAAAGGATCTATATATTCTCTGTCGTTGCTGAGTCTCGGAACTTTGTTTTGTCCGCCCAGTTTCCCTTTAGATTCTAGCCAGCAATAGAAAAGATTAGGTTTTGCAATATGTACCACAGGTTTTTTCAGCGTTATATTGTTGTATCTTTTGGCTTCGTAATCAGAATTGATGGTTTTAAGATGTCGGTCAAAAATATCGGTAAATTGGTCTAAATTTTCCGGATGCTGGCTAAATTCAAAAATCCATTCATGAGCGCCGCTTTCATTTTCTTTCATAAAAATCGGAGCCCCGGTAAAATCTTTTACAGAAGAATTGGTTTCTGAACAGGCTTTAGTTAAAGCAGATTCTACATTGGTAATCATCAGTTCTTCGCCAAAAGCATTGATGTAGTGTTTTGTACGACCGGTAATTTTAATTCTGAACGGATTAATTGACGTGAAAACAACAGTATCTCCAATTAAATATCTCCAAAGTCCGCCATTTGTCGTGATGACCATTGCATAATTTTTCCCGACTTCTACTCCTTCCAGACTCACCACTTTCGGATTGGAATGATGGATCTGATCCATCGGAATAAATTCGTAGAAAATCCCGTAATCTAACATCAAAAGCATTTCATCACTATCTGATCTGTCCTGAATTCCGAAAAAGCCTTCAGAAGCATTGTAAATTTCGTAGTAATTAATATTTTTCCCGATAATCGGTTTGTATTGTTCTTTATAAGGTTTAAAACTGATTCCGCCATGGAAAAACACTTCAAGATTGGGCCAAATTTCGGAAACACTTTTTACATCAGTTTCTTTTAAAACTCTTTGCAAAAGCACCATCATCCAGCTTGGAACACCCAAAATGCTTCCAACATCTTCATTTTTAACCTCAGAAACAATCGCCTGTAATTTGCTTTCCCATTCTCCCATCAAAGAAACTTTCTTGCTCGGAGTTGTGGTAATTTCTACCCAAAAAGGAAGATTGTCTATCAAAATTGCCGAAAGATCACCAAATTTTGTCTTAAAATCTGCGTACAATTCTGAGCTTCCGCCCAAACGTAAATTTTTATTGGTAAAAAGCTGGTTTTCAGGGTGATTATTAGCATAAATTGAAACCATATCTTTTCCCGCTTTCATGTGGCAGTATTCCAGACTTTCTGCAGAAATAGGAATGAATTTGCTTTTTGCATTGGTTGTACCTGAAGATTTTGCAAAATGTTTAATGTAACCGGGCCAACTAACGTCTTTATGACCCTGTCTTGCACGCTCAACATAGGGCTCAAATTCTTCGTAAGAAACAATCGGAACTTTATTTTTAAAATCCTGATAGCTTGAAATGGAATTAAACCCGAATTTCTTACCGTATTCTGTGTCTTCTGCATGAAATAACTGAGAAAACAGAATCCCTTTTTGGGTCTCAATAGGGTAATCCATAAAATTCTGAATCTGGTCTATCCTCTGTTTGATAAACCAATTAACCACAGTATTGAAAAGTGCCTTCGTTGCCATTAACACAAATATAATACTATTTGTATTTTCAGCGAATGATTTCAATAAAAAAACCATTACAAAAGCTGTAATGGTTTCTATATCATTTTTTAATACTTAAATATTAGCAATATTCGTCGTATGCAGCTTGAAGGTTTGCAGCAATTGCTCCTGCAGGATTCCCTTCAATATGATGTCTTTCAAGCATGTGAACCAATTCTCCGTCTTTGAAAAGCGCCACACATGGTGAGCTTGGAGGAAAAGGTGCTAAATGTTTTCTAGCTGCATCAACCGCTTCTTTATCATAACCTGCAAAAACCGTTGTTAAATGATCAGGCTTTTTCTCTCCTGTCAAAGAATAAACAACTCCAGGTCTTGCAGCACCGGCCGCGCAACCACATACAGAATTGATTACTAAAAGTGTAGTTCCTGACTGCTTTAAAGCATCTTCTACCTGAGCAGGAGTTGCCAAATCTGAGAAACCTTTATCTGTAAGCTCAGCCTTCATAGGCATTACTAAATCTGTTGGATACATTTCTTATTTTTTTAAGTGTCTACAAATTTACAATTTTTCTGATGGTATAAACAATTTATAAAAACTATCAGATTGTTTGGCAAATAAAATGAAACAAAGGTTAAACATTCAGATACCATAACAATTTTAGATAATATTTGAATAATTATTATGAATATTAAATTTATTTTACTAAATTTGAAATGATTCTAAAAACTATTTCCATGAAAAAAACTTTATTAAATTAATTTTTTAGTAGCATTAGAGTAAGATCTGGTGGCCATGTAATTCCCTCTCCTTTATTTTTGTTTACTTGTTAGTTTTTAGAATTAAAACATTGATAAAGGATTTACAATAGCTAAAGCCCGAAATTGTTTCGGGCTTTTTTATTTTAAAAACACAAATATTCAGTTGAATACTTAGAAAAATTAAATATAATTTCAATCTTAAAACTCTATTTATGAAGAAAATTTACACTTTTATTCTTTCTGCTTTAATAAGTGGAATTTGTTATTCACAAAACTGTACGACGCCACAACTCACCGTAGCCCCGGCTTCAATTTGTAATCAGACTTCTGCTACACTTACCGCAACTACTACTGCAACAGAAGTAAAATGGTATAATTCTGTAACAGCAACCGCTCCTTTTTGGACTGGAAATACTTATACAACTCCAAATCTTACTTCTACAACATCTTATTGGGCAGAAGCTTATAATTACGAATTGGGAACCCAGGTAACGGGAGGTAAAACAACACCTGCAACAAGCTCTACTGCCGTAGTTTCAGGAACTTCTCCTTGGGGATTGGCTTTTACAGCAAATAGCAACTTTATGCTTGAATCTGTAGACGTATTTGCTTCTGCAGGTGGAACGTTAGCATTGGAACTTTTAGACGCCAATTATGTGAAAATAGCTGAAAAAAGTGTGGCTATTCCTGCGGGAGGAACTTCAAGTGCTCCGATACAGTTTACAGTTCCTGTAGGATTTTCTGTCGTTGGAGGAAATTCTTATAAACTCGTTGCAAGATCATCTCCGTCTATGAGAAGAGATTCCGGGTCGGGAAATGCATTTCCTTACACGTTGGGAACTTTAGGATCTATAACAGGAGGTACTATCAATAACGCTAATACCAACAGTACGGTCTATTATTTCTTTTATAATTGGAAAGTATCACCCATTTTAGGAACTTGTGCAAGCGGAAAAGTAGAAACAGTAGTAACTGTAAGTGCTGCAACTCCTCCTCCAACTGCTGTTGCAACACAAACTGTTTCTGCGGGATCTACGTTGGCAAATCTAACTGTATCCGGTCAAAATTTAGTTTGGTATACTTCTTCAGCAATGACAACGCAGCTTCCTTCAACAACGGTGGTAACAAGCGGAACAACTTATTACGTTACTCAAACTGTAGGCACATGCCAAAGTACTACAATAGCAATTACCGTAACAACAAATTTGAGCACTTTAGATCTTACACTTGAAAAAAATATTAAAATTTATCCTAATCCTGTTTCTGATTTCTTAATGATTGAATCAAAAGAGAGAATTGGTAAAATAAGTATTTTTGATATGAGCGGAAAATTAATTGAAGTCATCAATGCAGATGAAAGTCAGTCTCAAAAAATCAATGTAAGCAACTACAACACAGGTAAATATATTTTAACCCTTGAAAATAAATCAGGAACTTACAATCATCATTTTATTAAAAAATAAAACCAACATTCATATTTAAAAAATGAAGCCCGAAACATGATGTTTCGGGCTTCGTTAATCAAATCGATATGCAAAGGTTGAATATCCGTTTTTAATGGTTGATGGGTTTTGGTTGATGGTTGATAGAATTGTCTATCAACTAACAACTATTTACCAACACCTAAGAAAGCAGCTTCTTCGCCATCTCGGAAATACTTTTTCCGTCAGATTTTCCGGCTAGATTTTTTGAGGCTACTCCCATTACTTTTCCTAAATCTTTGATGGATTCAGCACCAGTTTCAGCGATAATGTTCTTTATTTCTGCTTCCAGTTCTTCAGAAGACAATTGCGCCGGTAAAAATTTTTCAATGACTCTCATCTGAGCATCTTCCACTTCTGCCAAATCGTTTCTTCCCTGAGCCGTAAATTGCTCATAAGAATCTTTACGCTGCTTGATCATTCTCTGCAGGATGGCAATTTCCTGCTCTTCTGAAACTTCAGCTCCTAAAGCTTCCGTTTTCAAAAGTAATATCTGTGATTTTACAGCACGAAGAGAATCTAAAGCCACTCTGTCTTTAGCTCTCATTGCCGTTTTTATCGCTTCGCTTATTATTAATTCTAAACTCATAGTTATTAATTTAACAATGTATCAATGTAACAGTTTACCAATGAGATGCCACGAAAAGCTTAGCACAATTAGAGATTGTTACATTGGTACATTGTTATATTATTTTAGTCAACATCTTTATTTAAAAATCTGTTTTCTCTGATCTGCATGTTTCCGTTATTATCAGACAAATACGTGTTGATGTTTTGGTCTGATGCATTGCTTCCATCGATAGAAATATTCTTTCTTTTGAAAGCAGGAACAGATTCAAACTCATTCGCATGATCAAAATTCTGGTAACGGGAATTGAATTCTTTTAATTTATTTCTTCTTTCTACCACTCTTTCCTGATCTGCAGGTTTATTGACGAATGTAAATTCGCTTTCATTCTGTCTTAGAGTTTCAACTTCAGCTCTGTTTTGGAAAACAGGTTTTTCTTCAACCTTAATTTCTTCTTTAGGCTGATAAAAATTATCGATTTTGGGGGCAACTTCCTCTACCGTTTCTGTAAACGTTTCAACCTCATTTTTTGGCTGTCCGAAATCAGACTTAGTTTCCACGATAGGTTCATTTACCGTAAAGCTGAATTCCACTGGTTTTTCGTCAGAATAATTTGAAGTAAAAGAATCGTTTTCAGGCTCTTCTTTTTTATTTTCAAAATCAAAAGAGAACGACTGAATTTCCAAATCATTAGGATCATCATCAAAAGTGAAAAGACTTACGCTATTTTCTTCGCCGGATTCTTCATTCCTCCAGCTTTGAATTGGGCTTTCTAACGTATCTTGCTCTCTGTCAGAGAATTTTATTTCTGTTTTAATCTCTTCATCCTCGATAATCATTTTTTTTTCAGGTGACGACATTTTAAACTGTGGCGCATCTCCGTCTTCATCATCCAGTCTGAAAAGATTTTTACCTCCGAAATCATATCCTTGCTCGGGAGTTTCTCTTTCTTCTTTCGTTTTAAAAGGAGAAGCTTTTGGGGCATCTAAAGCGTCATTCAAACCAATTCTGATTTTCTCAGTTGGCCCAGCAAATTTTTGATTGTCATTAGAAAAACCAGTTGCAATCACCAATACGCTCACTGCATCACCCAATTCTTCATCAGCACCAACTCCAAAAATAATATCTGCTGTATGACCTGCTTCTTTCTGGATATAATCCATGATGATACCGATTTCGTCCATCGTTGCTTCTTCTACACCACTTCTGATTAATAACAGTACATTTCTTGCGCCTGTAATCTTATTATCATTCAATAGAGGAGAATCCAGTGCTTTTCTAACCGCTTCTTCCGCTTTATTTTCACCTGAAGCCATACCGGTAGACATTAATGCGGTACCGGAATTCTGAAGCACAGATTTAGCATCTCTAAAGTCAATATTTACATCAAAATAACCTGTAATAACTTCCGCCATACCTTTCGCAGCGTTGGTTAAAACTTCATCAGCTTTTGAAAAACCTTGTTTGAAACCTAAATTCCCGAACTGCTGTCTCAGTTTATCATTATTAATAACGATTAATGAATCAACATTATTTCTTAATTTTTCAAGACCTAATTCGGCCTGTTCCAGTCTTCTTTTACCTTCAAAACTAAAAGGAACTGTAACGATTCCTACCGTTAAAATTCCCATATCTTTGGCAACTTTAGCGATAACAGGAGCTGCACCGGTTCCGGTTCCACCACCCATTCCTGCAGTGATAAACACCATTTTAGTATTTTGTCCCATTGAAGCTTTGATGTCTTCGATGCTTTCGATAGCAGCTTTTTCACCTACTTCCGGATCTGCACCTGCACCCAAACCTTCCGTAATTGTAACTCCCAACTGTACTTTGTTGGAAACCGGATTGTTGTCTAACGTCTGCGCATCTGTATTACAGATCACGAAATCTACGCCGTGAATCCCTTTTTCGTACATGTGTTTAAGTGCGTTGTTTCCGCCGCCGCCTACACCGATTACTTTAATGATCGACGAATTTCCTTTTGGCAAATCAAATGAAAACCCTTGTGAACCTATATTTTCCATTACTTATATTTTTTTATAATTGATAATTGATGAATGATAACCGATGAATGACCAATAATCTATGAGTGATTATCTATTATCATTGATCTTTTACCGTTTATATTTTTTATTCTACTTCTTCAAAGAATTTTTTTACTTTTTCCATCAAAGATTGTCCGAAAGTCAATCTCACTTTTCTCTGTTGCTGTTCTGCAGGAGTTTCGTACTCTTTTACAGGTTCATGAACGGTGTGAGTTTGATTTTCTGTGTGTGCAACATTTGGCTGTTCTTTTGTTTCAGCTTTAGTTTCAACTTCGATTTCAATTTCTTCATCTACTGCCGTCGTTTTTTTATCTCTGATTTTTAAACTTTCCATCAATAAACCGATAGATGTCGCAAATTCCGGTCCTTTAAGATACTGATTTTTATCGTTAGCGATGTATTCATTTGCAAAACCAATTCTACTGTCGAACCCTGTTGTATAATTTGCCAACTGACGAAGATGCTTCAGGTTTGAACCACCACCCGTCAACACAATTCCTGCAATCAGTTTTTTCTTTTGTTCAAAAGCTCCGTAAGCTTTTAATTCTGTGTTAACCATTTCAAGAATTTCCTCTACTCTCGCATTGATAATCTGCGCTAAAGTTTTCAGAGAAATCTCTTTATCCGGTCTTCCGTGAAGTCCGGGAATGGTCACAAAAGTGCTGTCTTTTTCCAGCTCAGGAACTGCAGAACCGAACTTAACCTTTAATTGCTCGGCATGCTTTTCAATAATTGAACAGCCTTCTTTGATATCTTCCGTAATAATTCCGCCTCCGTAAGGAATGACACAAGTATGACGGATGATATTATCTTTAAAAATAGCAATATCTGTAGTTCCACCTCCGATGTCTACGATTGCTACTCCGGCTTCTTTCTCTTCTTTCGTAAGAACAGCTTCCGAAGATGCCAAAGGCTCCAAAGTAAGCGCTTCCATCTCCAAACCTGCTTCTCTTACGCATCTTGCGATGTTTCTGATGCTTCCCATTTGTCCAACGACTACATGGAAATTGGCTTCCAGACGTTTTCCGTGCATTCCGACAGGTTCCTGAATTTCTCCTTCAGAATCAACCTTATATTCCTGTGGAAGTACATGAATAATTTCTTCTCCCGGAAGCATCACCAGTTTTTTCACCTGATCTTTTAATGCTTCAATATCGTCATCTGTGATGAATTTGTCTGGTTTCTCACGCATAATGTAATCTGAATGCTGCAATGAACGAATGTGCTTCCCTGCAATACCCACAGTTACCTTATGAATCGGCACTCCTGCGCTAGACTGTGCCTCAGACACAGCAGCTTTGATGGAGTTGATCGTCTGTGAAATATTATTCACAATACCTTTATGAACCCCAAGACTTTTGGCTTTTCCAACACCGAGAATTTCTATCTTCCCGTGTGCATTCCTACGTCCTACAATGGCGACAATTTTGGTTGTCCCAATGTCCAGACCTACTGAATACTCTTGATTTTCCATTGTTTATATCGATTTGATTTAATTCTTAATTTAATTATGATAGGATTTTACCCTATTCTTTAGAAGTTCGTCCTTTCAGGATTTTTTTATTCTATTTTAACCTTTGCTTTTGGCTTCACCGTTGATTTCTTTTCGGACGTCTTCTTTTCCCTGGGTTTGACTACCGTTTTAGGTTTTGTATTTTCCTTTGGTTTTAAAGAAGTTGAACTTGCTTTTTTTGCTTCCGGTTTAAGATTTACTTCTGGTTTTTTAACCGCAGCAACTACAATCGGTGTTTTCGCTAAATCTTTATGACTTGCTTTTATAATGCTGTCATTTTCTTTAAAATAAGGGTTCAGCGTTGTTACAATCTGATTCTGATATTTTACCGAAATCATTCTGTACTTTTGCGGATCCTGAAACACCAAATATTTCTCAACAAAAGTTTTGAAGCCTTTTACTTTTAGTTCAATATTATCCAGATCACCTATCTCGACTCTATAATTTCCTTCGCTTGTCAAAAGATTGTAGCTGTCTTTATATTTTGAAATTCCGATAAAATATTTTTTGCTGAAATCATCTTTATCGATCTTCTCAACCAGTTCAGCCAATTTTTCATATTCGTCTTTTTTAACATCTCCCGTTACCAACATACAAGGATGTGAATACGTTTTTGAAATCGGAAACTCCGTCCCTTTTTCATCCACATAAAAATCTTTTCCGTCATTATTTAATCTAAAAACCGGAATCCTCTGTTTGATGTCTAAATTTAAACTTCCATTTAGGTTTAAATACACATTCGCACTATCTACAGCCGGAAGTGCATTGATTTTTTTTTCCAGTTCAGGAATATTCAGATCTCCAACTTTTCGGGACGGATTTTCTTTATTAACAATCTCACGAATATCTTTCTCATCAATAAAATAAACCGGAGTTTTCTCATTCATTTTCACAGAAATTTTATTATCCGTAATCTTCTGAACGCTGAATTTCTTCAAAGAGAAACTCAACAGAAATCCAAGGATGATTACTGTAATGGCAATTTTTAAAATTCTGTATTTGTTTTTCATTATTGTTTGAACACTAAGCTCACAAAACTTTTTAATTAATACCGCTTTTTTAGTTTCACGAAGCCGCTTCGCTTATATAAGCTAATTGTTTTCTATTTTATATATCCGTTTATTACTCTTTGAATTCCCGTTTTAAAAAGTTTAGAATTAAAATTTAACAATAAACCCAATCTATAATTTCCTAATTTCAAATAATTCAATAATTGCGCATTGTGAAAATTGTCTAGCGCTTCCTGAGCTTTAATTTCTACAACAATTTTATTTTCAATTAATAAATCAATTTTGAAAGCATTCTCTACTTTTAGATTTTCATATTGTATTGAAAGAAATTTCTGTCTTTCAACTAATAATCCTCTATTTTTTAATTCATATTCAAGGCATTGCTCATACACTGTTTCATATAAACCACTTCCAAGAGCTCTGTGAATCTTCAATCCTGCATCAACTATAATCGCCGAAATTTCGTTTTCATTCATTATGCGTTTTTTATCTTTTTGGAACACGAAGTTCACAAGGTTTTTTATTTTAATACTGCTAATTTTCTTAGTCTCACAAAGCCGCTTTGCTTGTAAGAGAAATAGCATATTGTAAAAACTTTCACTTTGATGCTTTTATAAGCGAAGCGGCTTTGTGAAACCTATTTCGCATTATAAAAAACATCTCTGTGCCCTTTGTGTTCAATTACTTTCTACTAAGCCACTCACAAATCGGATCATACAGCGTATCTATATTTCCGGCACCTACTGTGAGTAAAATATCAAAATCTTTATCTTTTATTTTATTAAATGCTTGAGATAAATTTGAAATTTCTTTTTTATCTAAAGTCACTTTTTCCAGCAACCAATCTGAAGTAATTCCTTCAAAGTTCTCCTGAAGCTCTCTTGCCGGATAAATATCAAGCAAAATCAACTCCTCAGAATTGCTTAAACTTTCTGCAAACCCATCTGCAAAATCTCTCGTTCTGCTGAATAAATGCGGCTGAAAAACAACCAGTAATTTTTTATCCGGATAAAACGTTTTAATCGACCCAACAACCGCATTGATTTCCGTTGGATGGTGCGCATAATCATCGATATAAATTTTTCCGTCCGGATAAATATGTTTTGTATATCTTCTTTTAATTCCTTTAAAATTGGCAATCGCTTTCTTTAAAGTTTCAAAATCAACTCCTAAATTGTGCAGAATTGCCAAAGCAACCGTTGCATTTTCTACATTGTGAATTCCAGGAATTTCCCAGACAAATTCTTTTATTGTTTCGGTTGGCGTATGAAAATCAAAGTAGATTTTATCATAATCCATTCTCAGATTATCTGAATAATAATCAGCTTTTTCGTTGACTGCATAAGTCTTATGATTTCTTCCGATTTCAATCCCTTTTCTTACAAAAAGCTGCTTGTCATCTGGAACTAATGCCGCAAATTCTCTGAAACCTTCTTCAATTGTATTTTTATCACCATAAATATCCAGATGATCGGCATCTGTAGAAGTGATCACTGCCCAATCCGGAGAAAGATTAAGGAAACTTCTGTCGTATTCATCAGCTTCCACCACGGAATATTCTGTTCCGTTGTAAAGGAAATTTGATTTAAAATTCTCAGAAATTCCACCCAGAAAACAAGAAAACGGCAAATCTGCTTCTTTACACAAATGCGAAACCAAAGTTGACGTTGTAGTCTTTCCATGAGTTCCTGCAACGGCGATACAGTTTGTGTTTTCAGTGATTAAACCTAAAACTTTTGCTCTTTTTAAAACTTCAAACTGATTTTCATTAAAATAATCTAAAATCCCCAGTTTTTTAATTGCCGGAGTATAAATGACCAATGTATTTTCTTTTTGAAGCGACGTGATTTTCTCATTAATAACATCATCAAAAACAATATCAATTCCCTCACCCATCAAAGCCTGAGTGAGTTTGGTGTTGGTTTTATCGTAGCCTGAAACTTTCTTGCCCGAAGCATGGAAATAGCGCGCCAAAGCACTCATCCCAATACCTCCGATTCCAACGAAGTAAAAATTTTGATATGTTTCTAAATTATTCATTCTTATTTATTTGAGATTTAAAGTTTGAGATTTGATATTGTTAATCGATCTCAATCTTTTGTTATCTCTTATTTTATTATTTTAAAACATCATTTTGTCATTCCTAGGAACCAAGAATCTCAATTCAGATTCTTTATTTGCCAACTTCAACCGGAACAACACATTTTATTTGTTTATCCTTATTCTACTAATAATTTTTATAACTGAAAAGTCTGATTCCTATCCAAAATAAAAATGCGATTCCGGAAATAATCAGAATATTTTGCCCGTGGCTTCTGTCTTGTCGGCTAAAACCATACATTCTATCACCATTTGGCAATGCTTTTTTGTAATACATCAAATAAGCACCTATAAAAATCCCAAAAAGTCCTCCGAGAACTGCACAAACATATCCAATGACAATCAGCCAGGTCGGACTTATTTCCTCGGTAGCAATACTTTCGATTCTCTGCTTATTTATTATTTTTAAAAGCTCTGGATTAATTTCTTTTCCTCTTTCTTTTAATATTTTTTGAGCGAGTAGATAATCAAATTTATTCCATTCTTCTTTTTTGGTAACGATCTCAACCAATTCTTCATCAGAATATTCAAAAAGATGGTAACCTTCCTCTACATTTTCGACTTCGTCTTTAATAAGCTCCTCTTCTAAGTTTTCAACAAAAACAAAATCATCTTTATGAATCTTCAGCTCAAATTGTTTTGTATTGATGTCTCCACCAAAACTTGAATCCAGCTGTGAAGAATTATTTACCAACTCATTAACAATTTGGTTATCCTCCAGAATTTTTATCAATTCTAAAGCATCATCTTCATAAATGAATTTTCTGTATGTAGAAAGCTCTGTTGACATTATTCAATTATTTTAAAAATCTCATCTACAATCTCCTTTGCCGCATTGGGTTTAGCAAAATATTTCAGATTGTCTGACATTTCTTTTCTTACACTTTCATTTTCGCAGATTTCTGATAAAGTAGTCCAGAATTTTTCTTTCATTTCTGAATCTTTTACCATTCTTGCTGCATTTTTTCCCACCAGATTCATCGCATTTTTTGTTTGATGATCTTCCGCAGCAAATGGAAACGGAACCAAAATTACCGGTTTCTGGGCCACTGCTAATTCTGAAATCGCAATTGCTCCTGCTCGAGAAACAATGACATCAGCTGCAGAATATGCGGTTTCCATGTCTTTGATGAATTCCTTTATTTGGATGGAAGACGGAAGTTTGATGTCAGAAGTTTTTTTAGCTTCGCTATATTCACTTCCAGCTTCCGGCTTCTGGCTTCCAGCAATTTCAGCATAATCCAATTTTCCGGTCTGCCAGATTAATTGGTAACCTTTTTCTTTTAATTTGTCTAAATTCTCTTTCCAGCCGTTGTTTAATGTTCTTGATCCTAATGATCCGCCAACAGAAAGAATCGTCAGTTTATTTTTATCTAAACCTAATTTCTCTTTTGCCTGAGAAGTTTCCTGCATTCCTGAAACAATGTTCTCACGAATCGGATTTCCTAAAAACTTTATCTTTTCAGCCGGAAAACCTTCCACTTTCGGGTAGGCTGTAAACACAGCTTTTGCTTTTTTACTCAAAATTTTATTCGTGACTCCTGCATAAGCATTCTGTTCCTGAATAAAAATTGGAATTCCCATTTTACTGGCCTCATAAAGAGCCGGTCCGCTTGCAAAACCACCTGTTCCGACTGCAAAATCGGGGGAGAAATTTCTGATTATTCTTTTAGATTTAGATAAACTTTTTAAAATTTTAAAAGGCAAACCTAGATTAGATAATATATTTCCTCTGTCGATTCCTGCAATGTCAATTCCTTCGATTTTGTAGCCAGCTTGCGGAACTTTTTCCATTTCCATTTTTCCGTTGGCTCCGATGAACAAAAATTCTGCATCAGGAAATCTTTTCTTGATTTCGTCTGCAATAGCGATTGCCGGGAAGATGTGTCCTCCTGTCCCGCCTCCGCTTAATAAAACTTTTATTTTTTTGTTCATCATCATCAGTTTAAGCTGTCGGTTGATTTTCAATTAAATCAATAAATTCTACGCCGATAGAAATTTCATTTTTACCATCAACCTCAGTTTTTGAGACTGATTTTACCGTGTACATCGCATCACTTAACTCTATCACTTCATCAACTTCCAGTCTGAAAGTCTCAAGAAAATTTGTGATATCTTCGTTTTGTTCAATAATCACAGGATTTTCTGAGTTTTTACTGTCGGTAAATGTTATTTTTCTTATTTCCATTTTGTTTGGTGTTTATGCAATGTCGTTGATCTCAACAATACTTTGTTTTTTTCCCATTCCTTCTTCATCGTAAATCTGAATTCTTGAGCTTATATTTAAAATAATTCCAAGCTGGATGTAAGTTACCAACATTGATGTTCCTCCATAACTTATCAGTGGCAAGGGTTGTCCTGTAACCGGAATCAGATTCACTGCAACGGCAATATTTACTGCCAGTTGAATGAAAATCATTACCCCGAGACTGAGAACGAGCAACGAACCGAAAAATGCGGGCATTTTACTCGCAATCATCACAATCCGGACAATCATAATCAAATACATACTGATTAAAAATCCTGCCCCGATCAAACCATATTCTTCAACAATGACGGCAAAAATAAAATCGGATGCAGATTGCGGAAGCATTTGCTTTAAAGCAGATTTTCCGGGTCCCATTCCTGTAATTCCACCATGAACAATGGCTGCTTTAGCCTGCATGACCTGATAATTTTTTGCTTTTACACTTTCATCATCTACATCAGCAGATTTTGCTTTGCTTGACGTAAAGGTTTCAATACGGCTCATCCAGGTATGAACTCGGTTTCCTCCGATTAAGTTTGTATTAAGTGCAATTAATAAAAACAAAGCAATAGCGACAAATGATGCGGAGATAAATCCTGCAATGTATTTCCAATGTAATTGCCCAATAACCAAAACAATCACAGAAACCATTAAAATCATCAATGCTGTCGAACCATTATCTTTTGCAACCAACACAAAAACCAATAAAATTGGTCCGAAAATGTACATAACATTCTCAATCGGAAGTCTTTCTCTTGTTATTTTCTTGGTTAAATATCTGCACAGATAAATAATCAACATTAAAAAAGCAAAAGATGACGGCTGAAAAGAAATCGGTGTTCCGGGAATTTTCAGCCATCTTGAAGCACTTGCTCCGTCGATAGTTTGCCCCGTAAACATCGTAACAATCAGAAGAATGATCATTAAACCCAACATAATGCTGCTGAGTTTTCCCATATATTCGTACTTCACGGTTCCTACCAATCTCATGATTGCCAAACCTAAAACCACGAAAAACATATGTTTCATCACGTGTCCCGTTGTGGTTCCGTTGTTTACAATATATTCGAGGTTTGAACTTGCAGAATAAACCGGGAAAATAGAGAAAATGGAGATCACAAGAATGACCATCCAAAGTACTTTATCGCCCTTTAGAAATTCGAATCTGCTTTCCTCTAAATTCTGTTCGTTCATATTTTTCGCTTTTGGCTTTTGGCTAATTGCCATTGGCTTTTAAAACCTGCTCTTTAAACTGACGACCTCTGTCTTCATAGCTTTTGAAAAGATCAAAACTTGCACAACAAGGAGAAAGTAAAACCGTATCTCCGTTTTTTGCCAGCGCTTTTGAAGTTTTCACAGCTTCATCCATACTTGAAGTGCTGTAAATAAATTCCTTTTTGTCTTTAAAGAAGTCAATAATTTTCTGATTATCAATTCCTAAGCAGACAATTGCTTTTACTTTTCTTTTCACCAAATCTTCTACTTCAGTGTAGTCGTTTCCTTTATCAACGCCTCCAACAATCCAGACTGTGGGAGTTTTCATGCTTTCTAAAGCGTAATATGCTGCATTGACGTTCGTTGCCTTGCTGTCATTGATGAATTTTACGCCATTAATTTCAGTTACAAATTCCAAACGGTGTTCAACTGCCTGAAATGTCATCAATGAATTTCTTATGCTTTCATTATTGATTTCCAATATCTTACCGGCAATTGAAGCTGCCAAACTGTTGGCAACATTATGATTTCCCAATAAAGACAATTCTTCAACTTTCATTGAAAATTCATCTTTAAGTTTCACCACAATTTTATCTTCTTCTACAAAACCTCCTTCATTCAAATGTTCATTGGTAGAAAAAGGAATCATTTTCGCTTTAGTTTCAAATTTTTCAAGAATGTTTTTGCTCATTTCATCATCTTTATTGTAGATGAAAAAATTATCATTCTTCTGGTTTTCAGCTATTCTGAATTTTGCTAAAGCATATTCTTCATAGTTGTAATTATATTGATCCAGATGATCTTTAGACAAATTCAACAGCAAAGAAATGTACGGTCTGAAATTCTGAATATCATCCAACTGGAAAGAGCTTACCTCCAAAACATAATATTCATGGTTTTCATCCGCAACCTGCTTTGCAAAACTGTAACCTATGTTTCCGCCTAAACCTACATTTAAGCCGTCATTTTTCAGGATATAATAGATTAAAGACGTTGTCGTTGTTTTTCCGTTGCTTCCTGTGATAGCGATGATTTTTGCATCTGTAAATTCTGAAGCAAATTCAATTTCAGAAGAAAGTCTGATTCCTTTCTCTTGAATTTTAGTAATCATCTCAGCTTTTTTAGGAATTCCAGGACTTTTTACGATCCAGTCTGCATCGAGAATTCTTTCTTCATCGTGGTTTTCTTCTTCAAAATCAATATCATTATCCGTCAAAAATTGTTTATAGTTTTCCTTAATGGCTCCTTTGTCTGAAAGAAATACTTCCAAACCCTTCTTTTTTGCCAAATAAGCAGCACCACAACCGCTTTCGCCACCTCCTAAAACAACTATTTTCATACTCTTGCTTTTTGCTTTTGCCATAAGCTTTTAGCTTCAGGCTTTGCTCATTTCTATCTCATTTTCAATGTAATGAGACATACAATTGCCAACATAACCCCAATGATAATCATTCTGTTAACGATTTTACTTTCGTGAAATCCTTCTTTCTGATAATGATGATGCAAAGGAGACATTTTGAACAATCTATTGTTTTGGGCATATTCCAACCCGAATTTTCTTTTTCTGTATTTAAAGACCACCACCTGAAGCATTACCGAAATATTCTCAATTAAGAAAATTCCGCAAAGCACAGGAATCATTAATTCTTTTCTTAAAATAACTGCTAAAACCGCAATTACTCCGCCCAACATTAGACTTCCTGTATCGCCCATAAAAACCTGAGCCGGATACGTATTATACCAAAAGAAACCAATCACCGCACCTACCATGGCGACAACAAAGATTGTGGTTTCACCCATATTGGGAAGGAACATAATATTAAGATAATCTGCAAAAATGATATTTCCGGAAACGTAAGTGAAAAATGCCAATGTCAATAAGATCACCGTACTGGTTCCTGCAGCAAGACCATCAATTCCGTCGGTAATATTGGCACCATTTGAAACAGCGGTTACGATAAAAATAACAACAGGAATAAAAACAATCCAGGCCCATTCATGAGCGTCTTCGTCACTCATCCAAAATAAAACTCCGCTGTAATCGAACTCGTTATTTTTTGTAAACGGAACTGTGGAAACTGTAATTTTTTCTGTAGGCATAAAGTTTTGTTCAACATTATTTCTATTGACCACTTTCGCATCGGCATATTTTCTTTTCACCGTAATTTCAGGATGGAAATACATTGTAACTCCGATAATTAGCCCTAAACCAACCTGACCTACAATTTTAAATTTACCGCTTAATCCGTCTTTATTTTTTTTAATCTTCTTTAAATAATCATCCAGAAAACCAATGGCTCCCATCCAAATCACTGTCACGATAAGAAGAACAATATAAATATTGGTAATTCTTGTAAACAGCAAGACAGGAATTAAAGTCGCAATGATAATGATGAAACCACCCATTGTAGGCGTACCTTCTTTTTGTTTTTGCCCGTCTAAACCAAGATCACGCACCAACTCGCCCATTTGTTTTCCTCTCAGGTAATTGATGATATTTTTTCCATAGACAAGAGCAATCATTAAAGACAACAAAACCGACATTCCTGCACGGAACGAAATATACCTCAACATTCCCATTCCCGGAATGTGGATGCCTTGACTCGTTAGATATTCGTATAGATAGTATAGCATTTAGTTCAAAGTTTATGGTTTAAGGTTTAATGCTTAAATTTATTTACTCATCAGCTTCCACAGCTCATTGATTACTTCTTTGTCATCAAAATGATGTTTTACACCCTTTAATTCCTGATAATTTTCGTGACCTTTTCCGGCAACGAGAACAATATCTTTCGGCTCAGCAAATTTTATCGCCATTTTTATCGCTTCTCTTCTGTCCGGTATTGAAGTGTATTTGCTGAAATTCTGAGGTTCAACACCAGCTTCAATTTCTTTTATAATCGCAGCAGGATCTTCTGTTCTTGGATTATCCGAAGTGATGATTGCCAAAGTCGATTTCTTTGAGGCAATGTTTCCCATTTCAGGTCTTTTTGCATGATCTCTGTCTCCTCCGCAACCGAAGACTGTAATCAGTCTTTCGTTTTTCGTTCTGATATCATTGATGCTGTCTAAAACATTTTCCAGTGCATCGGGAGTGTGTGCATAATCTACGATGAAGAAAATTCCGCCATCGGATTTGAACGTTTCAAATCTTCCAGAAACTCTTTTTAATCTGCTGATGGCCTGAAGAATTTCGTCCTGCTCAAATCCTAATTCTGCAGCAATTCCGAACACCAAAAGCAGGTTGTAAACATTGAATTTACCTGTTAAAGTCGTCCAGAATTCTTTTCCGTTAAAATTTAACAGCATTCCGTTGAAATCAACTTCCAAAAGTCTTCCGTGGTAATCTGCCATTGTTTTCAAAGCGTAAGATCTTTTTGCAGCCTTTGTATTTTGAAGCATAACATTACCGTTTTTATCATCAATATTCGTGATGGCAATGGCATCATCATTCAATTCATCAAAAAATCTTTTTTTCGTTTTTAAATAATCGTCAAATGTTTTATGATAATCTAAATGATCGTGGGTAAGATTGGTAAATCCGGCAATTTTGAAGTATAGACCTTCAATTCTGTTTTGAGAAATTCCGTGTGAACTTACTTCCATAAAAGCAAATTCGCAACCCGTCTCAACAGCTTTAGCTAAAATCTGATTAATTGTAATCACATCCGGTGTTGTGTGTGTTGCAGGAATTATTTCTTCTCCGATTCTTATTTCAACCGTAGAAAGTAAAGCCGAATTATAACCTAAATTTCTAAAAACATCAAACAGTAAAGTGGAAACAGAAGTTTTGCCATTCGTTCCTGTAACGCCGATTAACTTTAATTTTTCAGATGGATTTCCATAAAAATTAGAAGCCAAATGCGCCAAAGTTTTTGATGAATCTTTTACTTTGATGTAGGTAATATTTCCATCTAAATTCTCGGGTAAATCTTCGCAAACAATTGTTTTTGCGCCTTTCTCAATCGATGATGCAATAAATGAATGTCCGTCTGCAACAGTTCCTTTCACTGCGATATACAATGAATTTTCTGAAACTTTTCTGCTGTCGAAAACCAATCCAAAAACTTCACGATTGTTTTCACCGTGGATTTCTAAGACTGGAATTCTTTTTAATAATTCATTTAACTGCATTGCTGATGCTTTTTATATTTAATTCTTATTGAATGTTTAATTCTTAATAGAATTTTATCCTATTCTTTATCAAATCGTCCTTTCAGGACTTTTTTAATTTTGCAGAGACAAATAAATTCTCTGATTTTTACTGATTGTTGTGCCTTCTAAAGGGAATTGTTCTTTAATTCTTCCAACACCTTTAAAATCTACACGATAGCCTAAATTTTCCAATTGCGGGATTACGTTTTTACCGATTAATCCAACCACACTTGGCATTTGTTTATTATTTACTGCGACTTTTACATTTGGTTCAACCATTTTATTTAGGTTTACCTTTCTGTCGACAAGCATTTCTTTTTCAACATTTTGAGGTGTTTTTAAGAATGTTTTACCTGCAATTTCTTTAAAAACCGGCGCTGAAACTGTTCCTCCGTAAAATCCTTTTGCCGTATTGGGCTCACTGATCATTACATAACACGTGTATTTCGGATTATCTGCCGGATAAAAACCAGCAAATGACGCTCTGTATTTCATGGGACCAGGAAGCCAATATTCAAATCTTGCCGTTCCTGTTTTTCCAGCCATTTTTAAATTCGGTGTGAAAATGCTTCTGCCCGTTCCTTTTTCAACCGCTTTTGTTAATGCATCGGTCATCATTTTGACTGCTTTTTCTGAAGCCATTTTCTTTACCATTACCTGAGTTTGTGCCTCAAAAGTCACTTTCCCGTTCTGCATTATTTTATCAATGAAAAGCGGTTTTACCATCTTGCCTTTATTGGCAATTCCATTATAAAAAGTAGCGAGCTGCAAAATATTTATATTCGTCCCGTATCCGAAACCAATAGAAGCCAACGCTCCTGCATTCCATCTCTTGTTTTGAGGTGTAAGATTATTTGGCTTTGTAATTCCCGGAAGTTCAATATCCATTTTATCGAATAACTTCCATCTTCTTAAATGGTCCAGGAAAATCTCGGGTTTATCTGCATAATATTTTGTGATGAGCTTTGCTGTTCCAACATTGCTTGATTTAGCCAAAACATCAGAAATATCGTAAGTTCCGCCACCGTGACCGTCTGTAATTCTTTGTTTTGCGTATACCCAAATTCCGTTTCCGACATTTACTGTCGTATTTTCATCGATGAAACCATCATCCATCGCCGCCAAAAGTGAAACGACTTTAAAGGTTGATCCCGGTTCAATATTATCTTTAATGGCATAATTGTATGCGTCCACATAGTTTCCTTCTTCATCCTTTCGAAGATTTACCATGGCACGAACTTTCCCGGTTTCTACCTCCATTACGATGACTGTTCCGTGTTTCGCTTCAAAATTCATCAATTGTTTTTGCAATGCTGAATGCGCAATATCCTGAATTCTGAGATCCAGCGTTGTATAAACATCCTGTCCGTCTGTTGGTTCGCTAACTTTCCAGTAGTCAATTGGTTTCCATTGAGAAGAATTGACTCTCTGTTCTAATCTGCTTCCGTCAATTCCGGTAAGATATTTTGAAAATGCACCTTCAAGTCCTGCTTTTGCTACTCCGTTATCGATTCCTATTGTTCCTGAACCGATTTCAGAAGTTGCCAATTCACGTTTATAATTTCTGTCAACTATAAAACCGCCTTTATTTTTTCCTCTTTTGAAAATCGGGAACTTTCTGATTCTGTCATACTGATCAAAATCCAATCCCTTCACCAAAGAATAATACTGGTTTTTATGTTTCTTCTGCTCGTCGAATCTTTTTCTGAAATCTGCTCTCGGTTTACCGAACATTTTGCTTAAAGAATCTGTAAGTGCACCAACATTATTGCTGTAAACGGTATCTTTTATGGTTTTAAAATCAAGATAAATATCGTAACGCATCACCGTTGTTGCCAAGATAGATCCGTCTGAAGCATATAAATTTCCACGAGCCGCTTTTAAGGTTGCTGTACGGTAATTGCTGTTGATATAATCGTCTTTAATTTCCTGAACATTGGTATTCTGAAGAATTACAATTCTTGCCAAAAACATCACAAACACGCATAAAGCAAGCGTTGCGAACAGGTAACCCCATCGCAATGTTTTCTTTCTTTTGTTATCGTAATCATTTTGTTTTTGCATCGGTACTATCCAATTTAATTAACAATTTGTGTGGGTGACTTTCTAAAGTCATGAGTGAATCTGCGGCTACTTCTTTGCCTAGTTCAGATTCCATTTTTACTTTGATCAGCTTACTTTGTGCATAAGCGTTTCTCGATTTATATTCTTCAGTTTCTTCTTTTAAAGCATTAACAATTTTAATTTTTTTATTGACTAAATGATTGCTGTAAATCATCGCCATCATCAACACAAACAACAACAGGAAAAATTTGTAATGAACTTTTATTTCATCACGGTTCAGGAAATTCCCTTTTATAATGTCTATAAAAGTGAGTCTCTTCTGAGGTTTATATGTTGTTCTTTTTGCCACCTTATTTATTAGTAATTGGTAATGAGTAATGTGTAATTATTTATCATTGCTTATTACCGATTGCTTATTACTTATATTTTTATTCCTGTTCTCATTTTAGCACTTCTCGCTCTGGAGTTTTCTTCAATTTCCTTATCATCAGGAACTATTGCTTTGCTTTTCACCAGCTCGAAGGCTTTTTCGTAATTTCCATAGATATCACGTTGTGGTTCACCTTCAAACATTCCGTTTTTCAGGAATCTTTTTACCAAACGGTCTTCCAACGAATGGTAAGAAATCACAACTAATCTTCCTCCCGGTTTCAAAATTTTATAAGACTGAACCAGCATTTCTTTTAAAACCTCAAGTTCCTGGTTTACTTCAATTCTTATTGCCTGAAACAACTGCGCATAAAATTTATTAACTTTATGAGGCGGAAGATAACTGAAGAGTTTCTTTAAATCATCTGTTGTTTCAATCGTTTTATTTTTTCTGTGATGAACAATATCACGAGCCAATTTTCTCGCTTCTCTCAATTCGCCATAGTAATAAAAAATATCGGCTAAAGACTCTTCATCGTAATCATTGATCACTTTTTTGGCGTCGAGACTCTGCATAATATTCATTCTCATATCAAGAGGCGCATTGCTTCTCGTGGAAAAACCTCTTACTGCTTCATCAAACTGATGTGAAGAAACACCCAGATCGGCTAAAATTCCGTCAACCTGAGAAACGCCATACATCAGCAAAGAGTTTTCAAGAAATCTGAAATTCTGGTTTATAAGAGTAAATTTCGGGTTATCCAATTTGTTTTCAAGTGCATCCAGATCCTGATCAAATGCGTATAACTTTCCATTTTCGGAAAGTCTTTCTATAATTTCGCGTGAATGTCCACCGCCGCCAAACGTACAGTCCACATAGATTCCGTCTGGATTCGTCACCAAATCATCCACACTTTGCTTCAATAAAACGGGGTTGTGATACATGCTCTGTTTGTGCTTATTTTAATTATTCTTCTTCAAAAGTTCCCATTACATCTTCTGCAAGACTTGCAAAATCATCTTCATTGGTTGCAATTACTTTTTCGTATGCTTCTTTATCCCAGATCTCAAAAAGTTCGCCCGCACTCGTCACCACAATATCTTTCGTTAAATTGGCAAAATGCGTAAGATCTTTAGAAATTTGCAGTCTTCCGGCGCCGTCAAGTTCCACCGTTTTCACTCCTGCTGTAAACATTCTGATAAAATCTGCATTTTTTTTGATGAATCTGTTTAATTTATTAATCTTTTCCATCAGTTTATCCCACGCTTTCATAGGGTAAACTTCGAGACACGGCTGAAACACAGAACGCTTTACCACAAAGGTTTTATCCTCAAAATCCTCCATCTGCTTTGTAAGCGATGAAGGTACTTTAAGGCGACCTTTGTCGTCTATTTTGCACTCATATGTTCCAATGAAATTTCTCATTTGGGACAAAATTAGAAATATTTTTCCAATATCTCCCACTTTCTCCCACTTTTTGACTTAATGTTAATAAGTTTTGATAACAACTGATAATCAAACACATAAATATTTTATATATAAAAATTAAGAAAGCCTTTTATACATCGCATAATAAAAAGAATTTTAAAAAATGATTGGAGTAATCGTTTATTATATTATTTTTAGTTTAAATTAGATATATCAAAATGTTTTTGGTGTTTAATTTGTATTTTTGCAAGGCTTACAAAGGCAACTTATGAGATTTAGTACAAAAAAAGAAAAGAAATACAACTTTATAGAAGCTGGGGAAGGTCACCCGCTTGTGCTTTTGCATGGGTTAATGGGTGGATTGAGTAATTTTGATACAATGGTGAATTTTTTTTCAAAAAAAGGTTTTAAGGTTTACGTACCTCAATTACCCATTTACGATTTGCCGGTACTCAATACCAATCTCACAACGATTGCGAAGTATGTTATTAAATTTATCGAAACCAATATTGGTAAACCCGTTACCGTTGTAGGTAATTCTATGGGTGGTCATGTCGGTTTAATTTTAACTTTAGCGAGACCAGACTTAGTACAAAACCTTGTATTAACAGGAAGTTCAGGTTTATACGAAAGAGCATTTGGCGATAGTTTCCCAAGAAAAAACGACCGCTCATATATAAGGAAGAAAGCAGAAGAGGTTTTTTATGACCCAGCTGTGGCCACTGAAGAATTGGTAGACGAAGTTTTCAGCGTGGTGAATGACCGAATGAAGGGAATCAAAACCGTGATGTTGGCAAGAAGTGCCATCAAACACAATATGCTGAATGATCTTCCTAAAATATCAAGACCAACGTGTTTGATTTGGGGAAAACAAGATAATGTAACACCTCCGGAAGTTGCAATCGATATGAATAAGTTTATTCCAAATTCAGAATTATTCTGGATTGATAAATGTGGTCACGCCGCAATGATGGAAAAACCAGATGAATTTAATGAAATTCTCTACAACTGGGTAAAAGACAAAATATAAAATGATAAACCATTAAGACCCTTCTTAATGGTTTATTTTTCTAAATAAAATTCTAAAAAATGGTTATAAAAACAGCAGAGTTTGTAAAAAGCAGCGGAAAATGGCAGGAATGCCCTGAAGGAACGATTCCTGAATATGCTTTTATCGGACGCTCAAACGTAGGAAAATCTTCACTGATCAACGGAATGCTGAACAGGAAAGATTTGGCAAAAACTTCAGGAACTCCGGGAAAAACTCAGTTGATCAATCATTTCATCATTAATGAAAGCTGGTATCTTACCGATTTACCGGGATATGGATACGCAAAAGTCTCAAAAGTGATGAGAAGGGATTTTGAAAAATTAATTAATAACTATATTTTAAACAGAAATAACCTAGTAAATCTTTTTGTTTTGGTTGATTCCCGTCACAGTCCGCAAAATATTGATTTGGAATTCATCCAATGGTGTGGAGAAAGTGGCGTTCCTTTTTCAATTGTTTTCACAAAAGCCGATAAACTTAAGCCAAACGTATTGATAAAAAATGTAGAAGATTACAAAGCCGAACTTCATAAAACATGGGAAGATTTACCCGAAATTTATGTTACTTCCGGAGAAAAGAAAACGGGAACTGAAGAAATTCTAAGTTTTATTCAAAAAACAAATGAATTTTTGGCTAATAACAGTGTGACATTCAATGAGTAATATGGTTTGGAAAATAAAAAGTTTTGAAGAAATCACCACTTCCGAACTTTATGAGATAATCAAAGCACGAGTTGATGTTTTTGTGGTAGAACAAAACTGCCCTTACCCCGATTTGGACGGATACGATCAAAAAGCAATTCATCTTTGGGCAGAACAAGACAATACGGTTCTAGCTTACTGCAGGATTTTTGATAAAGGAATTAAATATAAAGAAACTTCAATCGGAAGAGTTTTAACCTCAGAAAAAGGGCGAGGGAAAAGTTTAGGCAAACAATTAATACAATATGCCGTAGAAACGATAGAAAACAGATTTAAAACCTCAGAAGTAAGAATTTCCGCACAGGATTATCTGCTGAAATTTTATTCGGGTTTTGGCTTTAAAGACACCGGAAAGAAATATTTGGAAGACAATATTCCGCATACTGAAATGTTTAGAAGCTAATAAAAAATAAAACGAGTCGAACTAAAAAAGTCCGGCTCGTTTTTATTTAGATAAAATTATTTTAAGGATGTTCGTTTCTTGCTCTTTTTACAAGATCCACCAAATCTGAACCTCCACTTGCAAAATTAATACTTGGATTATGTGCACTTTGCGTAGCTACAGCATAAGGTTGCCCATCCCAATATGCCCAAAACGGACCACCGCTTTGTCCGGGCCAAATATCTGCTTTATGACTGATGCTCTGATTATCATCCGGACTCCAGAAATCACCATCTAAAGCAATTCCCGTTTGATAAGTCGGTCTCTGAGTTCCCGTTAAATCAGCAGGATAACCTGCGTGAGTAAAAGAAGCCTGTCCGTCCCAAGAATCTGAGTAAGACTTAGAACCAAGCCATCCTGTGCTGTTTCCAATCGGGCGATCTAAAACTATCACTACATAATCAAACTGTACTTCTGTAGAATCTATTGTAGGACCTGCAACTTTATATTTATAATACGTTAAAGTTCCCCAAGCACTTCCGTAAGGCGCACTTCCGTTATAATACATTGGAGTAAATTTTAACCAACCTGTGCTGTTATTCGGTTGCCAATCTACAATGTGAGCGCAGGTAAGAAGATGTCTCGGACCAATCATTACGCCGCTTGCAATTCCTAAAGAGCTTTCTACTCTTCCCACGCAACGCCACGGATAAGCTGTAGAATTAAAAACTTTTCTCTGATCCGGACCGAAAATAGTTCTTGCTCCTTCCACTGTTAAAAAAGATTCTCTTTCGATGAATTTTGGTTTACGGTCTTTTTTGGGTTCTAATTTTGGGTGATATTCGAAATCTGAATGCGTTGGATAAAAATAATCGGTTTCAGTAGATTCGTCATTTTTCGATCTTTCGCCCAATACAACTCCGACTGATTTCATTCCTTTGGGGAAATTTCTTCCGTCGATTGTTATCATTTCGGGTTCTTGTTTCAATGATTTTTCGTTTACTGATTTTTCGGATGACTTTGCTTTAATTGTTTTTAGTTTTAAAACTTCTTCAGCAGACATTGGGTTGTTTTTTTCAATATTAGACATGATTTTTGGTATTAATCAATTTTTTCCTACTCTTTGGATGGCTTTTCGGATTCCGCCAATTATTTTTATGAAAATATTTTTTGTGAAAATTCTGCAGTGATGCTTTCGGTCTGGTTAATTTGGGCAGCTCCCATTGCAGCCAAAGCAATTGCAACCTGTTTATCGAGTGTTTTTCTTATGATGTTTCCGTTTGTTGCTCTTAAAACTTTACAGAAATGATAGGTAAAATATCCTCGGATTTGTCCGCTCATATTTCCTTCCATGGAAACCTGATTGTCTTTACAGGCAGCCCACATCGTATGATTCAGTCCAGCGACAGGAACAAGAGCCTTTGTTGAAAATGCCATTTTTTTGGAAGATTTAGAAGCAGACACCTCAGTTGCATACGTCATATAAAACTCATCTTCCAACATTGGCGGAATAAAACGTGCAGCTTCGAAAGACATATCCATTTCCAGTCCTAGATCCATTTTCCGGGTTCCGGTTCCCGAATGACAGCAATCAAAAATAACTTCCAGATTTACTCCCGCTTTAAGCTTACTTAAAACCGTTTTGAAATCATCATCACGAATTACTCCTGCGCTTGCATAATCGTGCGGACAAATTGCTTCATCCAAACCGTCAATTTCTAAATCCGTTCCGATGTTCGCAACTCTCGTTCCGTGTCCAGAATAATAGAAAACCAATGAATCTCCTTTTACACTTTGAGCTACAAGAGCTTTCAGATAAGCTAAAATATTGGCTCGTGTTGCATTTTGGTTGGTAAGAATTTTAATCTGAGAAGGATTAAATCCGCAAATCACCAAAGTATTTGCCATGTCTCGTGCATCATTGATGCATCCGTTCAAATCCGGACCGCCCGATCCGATCGGAGCATAGTCATTGATTCCTACAATAAGTGCTTTTTTCATTTTGTCAAGTTTTTTTTAATTTCCCTACTCTTTTAAAGCTTTTCGGGTTTCGCTGATTATTGTTATTTGGTATGACAAAATTCTATCTTTCAACACAACAAAAACAGAGGAAAAAAACTCATTTATTACAGGAAAAACACTTATTTTAAAATCATAAAACTTTGATTTTAAACAGAATAAAACTCAAACTGTTTTTAAATAAAGGATTTATTCTAATTTGTTCTCGCAGATTTTTCGGATTGAGGAGATTTAAGTGAAATTTAAAACGACATTGAAAAGACATAAAAAATCCTTCACTGAAAAATCAGGAAGGATTTTTTAAAAGTAAACATTTAGTTATATCGTAGAAATCAGCACAAATTGTGTTTTAAAGCAAAAATCACAAGACCGACTCGGTTTTTTATCTCCAGTTTTATAAAAACGGAATCTCTGTAACCGTCAACAGTTTTCGGGCTTACAAACATTTTATCGGCGATTTCTTTATAAGTAAGTTCGCTACATGCCCATTTTATGAATTCCAGTTCTCTGCCTTTTAATTCCGAAAGCAAAGAAGCTGTTTTTATATCTTCTGCTTTTACTTTTAATAGTTTTTGGGCTACAAAATCGGTATAAAAACTTCCTTTTTCAAAAACGGTATCAATTGCCTGAAAAAGTATGGATGGCTGCATATCTTTTAATAAATATCCTTTTGCTCCGGCTTTCAGCATTTTAATCAAGACTTTTTCATCATCTTCCATCGTCAATGCAATTACTTTGACGTCGGGATGGTTTTCAGACAGCCATTCTGTGGTTTCTATCCCGTTTTTAAATGGCATATTAATGTCCATCAAAACTACAGCGGGTAATTCTGAGGCTTTTTCTAAAGCTTCAATAAAATCTTCGCCATTCTGATGATTCATCATCACACGATATTGCGGATTTTCCATAATCATATTTTCCAATGCCTTTGACATTAATGTATGATCATCGACTATAGCTATCGGAATTGTTTTCATTGGTCGTTTTTGTAATAGGTTATTGAAGTCTGTGTTCCTTTGTCAAGTTCAGATTGAATAGAGAATTCTGCCTGAATAATTTTTGCCCGCAATTCCATATTTTTTAATCCGGAACCGTCTTTATTAAGGTTGGTATTAAATCCTTTTCCGTTATCGGAAATGAGAATATTCACTTTTTCGTGGTCATCATTAATTTTTATTGAAACATTTTTCGCTCTGGAATGCTTCAGAATATTATTAATACTTTCCTGAATAATCCTGAAAAGGATCAAACCATGTTTTGGCGTGATATCAATATCGTGCTTTTCAGTAATTAATTCTATTGTAAGCAGTCTCAGTTTCCTGATTTTAATGATTTCCCTTTCCAAAGATTCTATCAACCCAAAATGAATGACCTGTTCTGTAATTAAAGTTTTAGACAAATCCCGAATATCCTGAATACATTCGCCTAATAATTCGTTTAATTCTACTAGTTCTTCCTTTTCGGAATCATTCATTTTAGCAATCAATTGGTTTTGCCTTAAACGTACTACGGAAAGCTTTTGACCTAAATCATCGTGCAGTTCCTGACCGATATAATTTAAAGTTTGTTCTTTCATTTCGATTTGAGAAGTCGCCAATTCTTTTTCAAACCGCATATCTTTTTCTTTCTGCTCAATCAATAAAGTTGTTTTTTTCTGAATGAAAATCACGTAAACGAAAATCATCGTTAAGACAATGATAAATAGCGTAATCGTGAAAATAATAATCAGATTATTTTTTTCCATGCTTTAAAATTCGACTTGTTAAGTTTTATCCTGCTTGCTCCAAAATAGTCCAGCGGCAATAACTCCACTACTGATAAGGTTTAATAAAAATAAAATAAAAAAGTATATGTCAGACTCAACGGATGTCCTGAAATAAAAAATCGGAATAATTCCAATATAAAAAATCAGCAAGCCCACAGAAATCCAAAAAGGAAGATAATTTTTAATCTCAAATATTTTATCCGAATTAAAGGTTTGATACAGAAACAATATGATTGAAAACGTTAATAAAAGGATATTAATGTAAAACATTTTAAAAGAAAGATGCTCAAATAATCCATTATCAAGATAAAGCATTACTACAATCGTTAAAACAAAACAAGCGAGAATGGCAATCTGTATTTTTTTTAAAACAGGGACATACAATAATTTAAAATAATACAGGAGATACATAAAAAAGACGACTGTAATAAAAACACTGAAAAACTTTTCTGTAAATGATTTGGTAAATTTGGCGTAGAAATAGAAAAAGAAGTCTGTCCCAGATAAAAGAATGTATCCTGCGAAAAAAAAGAAATTAACTTTATCTATTTTTCTGGAGCGGATTGCTACTAAAATCATCATGATAACCAAAATTACCATCCAGATTTGTTTTCCTAATTCTACATTCCAAGTCATGGTTATTTTACTTTTAATTCATTGTGTTTGTCATCGAGTTCGGTGGTGGCGAAAGATTCATCATATTCATCGGTTGAATTTCTTTTACATCTTCATTCTCATCCGTAATCATACCTCTTCTTTTCTGCATACTGTTTGTAGAATCCTGAGATTTTTTTGCAGTAGGCATTAAAAAAACAGTCTGGTAACCCGCATATTCAGGTTTTGCCATTTTATTTACAGGATGATTTGCAGGATATTTTCCCATATAAATTCTAATTCCGACATCTTTCAGATTTTTTTCCTGAGCATTTTCTTTTACATATTTAATGTAGCCCTCAATTTCTTCAATAGAAAACCAATACCAACGAGAATCCGGATTTCCATTCCTCGATTCCATAAGAACTTTATTATTGGTAGCAGAATATTCATCGAAAAGAACCTTGGCTTCTTCATGGGTAATCAGCTTCTTTTTATAACTGTCATCAACCGGAGGTTCTGGCGGCGGTGGAGAACAACGAATAGCAGTAAACAGAAAAACAGCTAAAAACATCACACTCAAAAGCGAACTTACATTCTTAAATAAAATTGGAGTTTTCATCTTTTAAAATTTATAAGGTTATGTAACAAAAGTAGTTATATGCCAAATGATAAAAAAGAGGAAAAACACTGTTTTTGAAATTTATGAGAAATAATTTTGTGTAAGTCTCTATTAATGTGAAGATGTCTTGTTGCAGTTAAATGAAGCTATGATTTTTGCATAAATAAGAATCCGTCTCACAACCAATACATGAGACGGATTCCTACTTATTTATCTATCACTTTTATGTTGGGTGATGAAGCGGGATGATTTCTAAATATATATTTATATTTTTTATCTTCAAAAATACCTTTTACAAAAACATCTTTTTTATCACGAGTTCCTATTTGATGAAAAGTTGCAACATCTACTAATTGTTTTAGCTTTATAACTTTATCTTTATAAAGAACATTATCTAGATAGACTGTTTTATTATCTTGTGGATTCTTTTCACTTGCCACATCTACCTTACCTTTTAGGTAAATATTAGCTTGTTTATCCCTATAAAGTAGATCCTTTTTTATCATAGAATATTGACTTTTTTGATAAGGACTGAATAAACCAAATAAGATTGATATAAAAATAATTATTCTCATTTTTTTTAAATTTCGGATTTGTTTACTTATGTACAAAGTAAATTTCCACGTATCTATCCTTTATGATAGAATCTTTCTTGATATACTTTACATTAATCAGTTTTGTGATACTAAATTTCCGTTATAGCATGATGAATCAGCCCAACAATTAGTAAGTAAGAGATTGTTTTTTTCATTTTTTAATAGTATCTACACGAACATATTAACATGTGATCAGTATTAAATTTTATATTTCAGATATCCAAGTTCTAATTTTCAACTGTTTGTTATTTAGAATCTGCTGAATTGCTTTAATTATGAAATAAAAAAATTATTTAGCTTTGCTTAAAATAGCCCACAATATAATTTTTGCGGGCTCTGAACTATTTTTTAATTTATCGTTCGTTTTTAAAAACGATATCATTATTATCTATAGTGTAATTATTTATTATCTTTTGATCCAATTAAAGCGCCTTTGTAGAAAATTCCATATCTACTATAAACAGTATCCTTATTTTTACTAAATTTCACAAATTCTTTTCTATCTAAAATATTAAAATAATCACCTTTAGGATCTGAAGGAGTAAAATAAATTAATTCATTATCTTCAAAATAATTATCATTAATTTTTCTGAAAGATTTCTGATTAATAATTTCTTTAACTTTTACATTTTTACCTATGGGAAAAATATTAACATAATTATAAAAGGCATAATTGTTATTTGCTTTCAATTCTTTTTCCATTGATGGATGATGGTCAATAGCCTTTAATCTGATGTATAATTCATCAGTTTTTTTATCTTGAAAAATCAAACTATCATTGGTTGTTATACACTCTTGACATATCCGAAGATTATTTTTATTACATGAAACAAAAATTAATAAGATTAATGTCAATATTAATTTCTTTGAATTTTCCATAAGGATGATATAGTTTTAGTTAATGCTTGTTTATTGTGATTCAAGTAGAAATTGACATAAGTCCAGCTAGATTGGTTTTTAAATCCTTCTTCTATTGCAGATAATTTACCATTAGAAGTTGTTTCACCATGTTGATCTACAATTCTGTATTTTGCATCACAAGGATTACTATTATCAATAATTAAGGTCTGTACATGAAAATCATCTGAATAAGTTGTATAATAAACATGAAATCCCAACTTATTAGAAATATCTTTTTTTATAAAATTCATTAATATACCCTTATTTATACTTAAGGCATCATATGTTAAATCATCTTGAATTTTTTGAATGTTCGCATGAATTGGTTTAAGAAGTTCATTATCTTTATATATCACATAGTTTGAAACATATCCTTTTTTTCTAATGTTTTCAGCTCTATACGTCCCTGATTGTAAACTTTCTAAATTTGTGACAATATCTTTATCATCATTGTAAGTATAAAAATCTTTTTTATTATTTAATAATGCACCTATAAATCTATCTGTTGCGAAAACACAATAATTCCTTGATTTCCTATATTCTCCTGTATTTGGTTTAGAATTAATTTTAGAGGAAATTAACTTTATCATGCTGTCTAAATTACCTATTTCTTCTTTCAAAAATACATCTTTCTCTACAACTTTCACATTAAATTTCCCACAAATTCCTTTTCTTTTTGAAGAACTACTTATTCCATCTCCATCATCTGATGCAAAAATAGAAACACTAAATTTCGTTCCTCTTGCCAATGCTTTTGCATCAATCTCCAATACTAGTTCATCCCCATATTCTGCATCCTTTAAATCATATTTATCCTCATCGTTATCATAATCTGTATCATCATTATCAATAAACTTCAATTTTACGGAAGTATTAGAGCTTTTAAATTCTAGAATTCCATCTCCGTCTTGCCAACCAACAGGATCATAACCCATTTTTACAAGTAAAGGAATTCTTGCTACAGAATTTTTTGCAATCACAATATTTGATACAGGATAATTTTTCCACTCTTTATCATAATCATTACCTAAATTCAAATATTCTAGTTTATATCCTGCGCAATCAGCTAAGGAAACAATAGCATTCTTAGGGTTTTCACTTCCATTAATTTTTACAACAGGAAGAAAATCATATCTGTTACCTTCTACTGTTGCTGTTTTTGAATCCCTTAATTCAATTGTATTTCCTAACCCCAACGCTTTTATTTTATTGGGCAATCCTAATGCTTTTATTTTGCTCATTTTTCTAAATTTTAATTGTTAAAAAATAGAAATGGTGGCGGTATACCACCATTTCATTAACTAAATCTTAATCTAAAGTACTATCCGCAGTAGTACCATGAGATAACTGTATATCTCTAGGTTCAAAACTAGTTTTAGTCTCTAATTCTAAAGGATTTTCACAATTAGTAGCATCTAATTCCGGGAAAATCGGCAACGGCTGATCAACCGGTAATCCGGTAGATTTATCCTGGATAATGGTAAGCGTTGTAGGAACTCTTGTAATCCAGTATTTTCCTTGCGGTTTTCCTGTTGGTTGACGCATTTCATCTACGATAGACATATACATTGGATCTCCGATTACGGGAACTTCTCCGCCGTTCCAGATTTTACCTGTTGTTAGAAAGAAATTGACAGCATCTTCAAATCCTGGTTTTACAGTGACAATGACTCTTGCCATACCTGCCTGTAAGAAACTTCTGAATAAAGGATCTGTACTTTCAGAAACATACATTTCCTGCCACAGTTTACGATTCGCCCAATAGTATGGATAGAATGTATAATCCATAATTTCCCATTCAAAAGCCTGTTCCATGAATTTCGCAAGAGCTGTATATTTATCAAGATCTTCACCTAAATAAACCTGATAATTTTCCATTACGGTATCTTTCTCTGCTCCGTTGGTCATTACTTGTCCTAAAACACTTAAATAATCTTGCAAGAGATAAGCAATACAATTGTGTTTCAGAACATCATGTTCCATATATCTGTAGAAAGTTCCTGTTTTTTCTTTGGCTGCAGCTTCTTTCTCTTTTTGTTCGGCATCAAGTCTGGCTTGTTCTTCTTGGAATTTTTTGTACGCTTCTTCGTAAGCTGTAATGATTAAATTAAAATTTTCCTGTTGCCAAGACTGCATAAATGTATCAGATAATTTACAATACAATGTTACGTTAAGAGTTACGTCTTCAATATTTCGTCCTCTGTATAAGAAATTAAATGATCCTTCAAGATTCAATCCGGTTTCCATCACAGTTCCCTGATTAATCCTTCCGCCAAAGCTTAAATCTCTGTCACCGCCTCTTCCGTTACTGCAATAAAAATTACTATTATGCCACAGAGAATTCCTGCTCATGTAAAAACCTAATTTCATTGTTTTAGCAGCATAATTAGGCGTAATGTTTATAGGAGTTCCTACAGCTCCAAAAGAACCCGTAGAATTTGGTCTTCCTTTAATTTCCTGGTAAACTTCAGCGTCTTCTTTTGGAAGATCTGTAAGCTTTACACCATAAATCTGAGCCCAATATTGTAATAATGTCTTTGTAGCAGACTTAGAATCCGGCATAGTGTAAGGTCTGTCAGCTTTTCTAGGATCGATAGGAGCTGTAAGAATTTGACCTTTTGCTACAACTAAAGACAATCTGTGTAACCTCGCAGGTTCAGGAACCATAAATTCAAACATGGTACGTTTACCATAATTATAAATCTGGTTTTTCATTTTCTTGTCAATCCATCTGTAAACTCCTGTTATGTGTTGTGGCGCTTCATTGGTTGTAAGAGCTTTTCCTCGGTTGTCAAATTCGTGAACGTTGGTTTCTGTGTACTCTTTAATGATTTTCTGAACTCTTTCTTCAGAAACTTTGGTAAGAACTCTTTCCATGGCTCTTTCCGTAATTTCCTGAGACTTCATTACAGCCTGTCTTGTACTATCGTGTTGAGCGGTATTGTTTGCGTATTCTGCACCAATTTCAAATGACATTCCGTATCCTCCGTAAGTTGCACGAGTGTGTGCTGTGATGGCTTGTTGCTTTTCGACTTCTTTTGCAACCTCTGTCTGCATGTCTGTTCTTGATGTTTTTGAAGTGTCGGAAATTTTTTCCGTTTCCTGAGACTTTGATGTTGTGTCTGTAATTTCAGAATAATCTCTTGCAACGGAAGATTTATGTCTTAATTCACTTGCCATTACATTTTCGATATTCGAAACTTCTCCCGGAACATAAGCATGAACACTTTGTACAACTTTAAGGAAATCGGCAACTCCTAATCTTTTAATTCCGAAATTTTTTCTTTTGTAAGTTTCTTCAGAACCTTTTACCGGATTTTCTGAGCGCTCTTTTAATGTAAGAATTCCTGTTAATAATTGATTATTTGGAATCTTTAATAATTCCAGATAGGCTTCACTTCCATTATCAAAATAAACATCAATTCTTATTTTTGAAATAGATGCAAATTTGTTAACCATTACAGCCGGAAAGCTAACCATATTATTAAGTACAGAAATATTGCTTAATGTTTCCTGATGAACTCCTGTATTAGATTCTAACACTATTTTTGCGTTGGCAACACTCCAGGAATTATCCTGCACTTCAAAAGAGAAATTAATAAATCCATTATTAGAAATAAAAACTGATCTGGAATATATTGCCTGTAGATTGTATGCTAAATGGGTAATTGAACGAGCATTTACCACCGGAATTAATGCTCCGCCAATATTCGCATATTGTGTTTGTTCGATCGTTGCGTTATCCAAAGCAACTTGTGTAGTTCCTGCAATATTATCCTGAATATGAGAAATTACTTCATTAAATGTAGTATAACTATCGTCAATTTGAAGAAACTGTGCTCCGATTTTTAATTCTGTATCCGAAATTACTTCACGTCTTGCATCGGTTTGTAATTTTGAACGAAAGTTTTCGTTAATCTCCTGAACGGAACATAATTCAATAAATAAATCCAATGATTCCGGAGATAGCTTTTCCTGAAGATCTGAAAGATTAATTTCATTTTTATATGAAAACTCAAATATCGGAAGATTTAATTCTTGTAACCAATCATATAATCTGCGTAATTCTTCTTCAGAAGCTTTCTGTTCGAGCAAAATATCAATCTGTTCGGAGGTTTTTTCGTACTCTTCTAATTCTTTTCGATAGTTTTCTTTGTATTTTTCATATTCCGTTTGATAAGCTTTCTCACTCGATTTATGATATGACTTTTGTAGCTTTTCTAATTCTGAATTTAGCTTTTCAAGTTTTTCTTTTCTTAATAAAGCTTCTGTAACAATCAAATCGTTTTTGGCAACAGAATTTAATCTTTCCAAATCTTTTGGAGCAAGTGATACGTTTGCGGAAACTTCTGATTTTAAAGCCGCACCATTTCCTGCATTCACATTATCTTCTTCCAGAAATAGATATTTTGGCATTACTATTTTACCATTGAGTGCATTATCTAAAGGTTTTTTATCACCATTTGCTTTCAATACATCTTCATTGATGTCTATATTTTGTGCAAAACCAATATGAATTGCTTTCAAAATATGACTGATCGCTTCTTTTACATAAAAATCTTTTTGACTGACAATCTGATAAATAAGATTATTCCAAAGATTATCAAAAATTTTCATAGCATCTGAAGTCAATTCTTTATTGCTGTCGATCAGAGAACTGTAATATTCCTTTGTATATTCCCAATCCCATTTAGAAAGAGTTTCTTTTTTTGAAATTTTTCTTCCGATTACCAAAAGAGTTGCAAATACTCCTGTTTCTAATTCTTTTTCCGTTTTAATAGCTGAAGGAGCAAAATCTGAGATTTTAGAAGATAAAGCCTGAAGTTTTAAAGTTTTGCCGCTTCTTGATGAAACTGCATCATCAAAAATACCTTTCGCTCCTGATGGACGATGAATAAAGCCGAGATTTCTTCTTTTTATTTCTGTAAGTTGTGGGTTTCGTAAACTCACAAACCTGAATAACGTCTGAGACGCATTGTTGTTTGTTGACATTTGCTTAAATTTGTTTGATTTTATAAGGGTTAAGATTTGAAGGTTCTTTTTATTAGAGTTTACTTCAGGTTTTAGCCTTATTTTTTTAGGTGGTTTCCGGCGAAAGATTTCCACCTTAATTTTTAATATCAAGTTTCATTTTCCGTGTTTCTTATAATGCAAATATCAATGCTGAAAGCGGCAAAACTTGTCGTGTTATAATTTTATTGAAAAAAATTAAAAGAAATTTGGAGATCCTGATAATTAGCTTGAGTTCAGAAGTTGTAAAGAAAAAACTATGATTTAATATTATTTATTAAACTTGTTCTTGTTAATAGATTATTCCTTAAACTTTTTTTATTTTTCGTATACAGACTCCTGTTCGGTAAGAGTTTTATGTCATAGCTTTAGAAAAAAAATTTAAACAAGCACTGAGGAGTTGCAATTAGACATAAATAGTTATTAAATTTTATATACCAAGCAAAAGACAAATTATTGGAATATTAGAAAAAAAAATCCTTACTTTTGAAAGTAAGGACAATATGGTATTCGTGACAAATATTTTTAGAACAAAACTGTCAGATCAAGTTGTGACTATTACAATTAAACTTTTTCTTATAAAACCCCAATGATATACTATCTTTTAGCTTATTATATTGTTTATGATTTTATTCATGTGCTTAATGTTTCTCCTTCTTTTAGATAAGGATTTTTTGATTTAAGCAAATTTGTTAAAATTAATAAGAATGGTACGAAATAATTTTAGCCACCTCTGAAAATAAAAAAGACTGTTAATCAATGATTAACAGTCTTTTTAAGTACCCCAGACGGGACTTGAACCCGTACATCCGAAGATACAGGATTTTAAGTCCTGCGTGTCTACCAATTCCACCACCAGGGCGTGATGTGAGCGAAAAACGGGACTCGAACCCGCGACCCCAACCTTGGCAAGGTTGTGCTCTACCAGCTGAGCTATTTTCGCAATAAAGTAGTGCGGATGAAGGGACTCGAACCCCCACGCCTCACGGCACCAGATCCTAAGTCTGGCGTGGCTACCAATTACACCACATCCGCATTATTATTGAGTTATTTTAAAGAACTTCTTTCGTTTTTGTGAGTGCAAATATAGGGCAATTTTCTTTACTTCCAAGCATTTTGTGAAAAAAAATTAAATTTCTGTAAAATTTATTTCCGTGTTGCTTTATTACATTTCAATTTACTACTTTTACAAAGTTAACAATTACGATATGGAATTACAAGGAACAGTAAAGAAAATCACTGATGTTCAAACATTTGCGAGTGGTTTCCAAAAAAGAGAAATGGTTATTCTTACACAAGAGCAATATCCACAGCCAATCAACATTGAGTTTTTACAGGATAAAATAAATTTGCTGGATTCTTTGAAAGAAGGAGAAAATGTAAAAGTAGGAATCAACATCAGAGGTAGAGAATGGGTTTCGCCACAGGGAGAAACTAAGTATTTCAACTCTATTACAGGGTGGAGAATAGAAAAAGTGATGGACAACGGTTCTGAACCTACTCACGCTGCTCCGTCTCAATCTGCAGCTCCGGTTTCAAACGAAAATCCTTTTGCAGGTGACGATGATGATGATTTACCTTTTTAATTAAAAATAAAATCAAATAACAATCCTGCTTTCTGAAAGTGGGATTTTTTTTCCTCCATATGGTTCGATTAGACGAAAACGAAATTTCATTTCCTGATCCCGCACAATACGACGGTCACGAAGGCATTATCGCTTTTGGTGGAGATTTATCGTTGGAAAGAATCTGGTTTGCTTATCAAAATGGCATTTTCCCGTGGTTTGATCCGGGTGATGAAATTCTTTGGTGGTGTCCCGATCCAAGGTTTGTGCTTTTTCCGGATGAACTGAAGGTTTCAAAATCGATGCGAAAAATTTTATCTAAAAAAGTTTTTACCATTACTGAAAATCAAAATTTTGTAGAAGTTATAAGAAACTGTCGTGAAATTAACCGTCCCGGACAAGAAGGAACATGGCTTTCTGATGAATTAATAGAAACTTTTACCACCCTTCATCATTACGGTATCGCTAAAAGTGTTGAAGTTTGGCAAAATAGTGAATTGGTTGGCGGACTTTATGGTCTGCAAGTCGGAGAGGTTTTTTGTGGTGAAAGTATGTTTTCAAAAGTAAGCAATGCTTCAAAAGCGGGATTTATTCATTTTGTGGAGACCCATAAGAATGATTTTAAACTGATTGATTGCCAATCTCACACCGATCATTTAGAAAGTTTGGGAGCGAGAATGATTCCTAAAAAAGATTTTTTGAAAATTTTACACGAAAACAATGAACGCAGATAAAGAAAAATTGCTCCTTCTGATTGTACTCAGTATTATTTGGGGTTCTTCATTTATTTTAATCAAAAAATCTTTAGAACATTTCAGCCCTTATCAGGTCGGTGCTTTAAGAGTTTTGGTTGCAGGAATTATCTTAATGCCGCTTGCAGTTTCAAAATACAGGCTTTTCCCTAAAAAACATCTGAAGTGGCTTATTTTGGCAGCTTTTACAGGAAATTTCATCCCGATGTTCCTGTTTCCTATTGCAGAAACTGAAATTAGCAGCAGTATTGCGGGAATTATCAATTCAATGATGCCTATTTTTGTGATTATTGTAGGAGCTTTAGTCTGGAAATTTGAAACCACTAAAAGACAGATGACCGGAGTTTTGATAAGCTTTACAGGAGTTTGTCTGCTTGCTTTTGGTGGTGATGAAGGTGGAGAATTAAAATTATTACCCATACTTTTACTGCTTTTGGCCACTTTGTGCTACGCAATAAGCACGACAACCGTAAAATCTAAACTGATGGATGTTTCATCAACCGTTTTATCGGCATTTGTTTTTTCATTTGTTCTGTTTTTTCCTTCACTGGTATCTCTGATTTCGACGGGATTTGTATCTCAATTTAGTTTCACCAAAGAAAATATGATTGGATTGGGGTTTGTAAGCCTTCTTTCCATTTTTGGAACTGGTTTAGCCATGATGATGAATTACCGTTTACTGAAAGTTTCTACGCCGCTTTTTGCATCGACAGTAACTTTACTTATGCCGATTGTTGCGATTATTTGGGGCGTTTTGGATGGTGAAAAATTAACTTCTTTGCAATTTGCAGGAACAAGTATTATTATTGTGGGTTTAATCTTTTTAAGAGCTAAAACAACGGTGAAAAAAATGAAGTAATTGTTTTTAAACGCAAAATCCGCAAAGTTTTTTTTCTCGTTATTGAAAATATTTTTCGTTCGCAAAGGCGTTTCACTCAGCGAAAGAAACCTTAAACATGAAAATCCTGCACGACTGCAGGATTTCTCTATTTATTTCAAGGTGAAATTTTCAGGAAAGGATAAACTTCCTGCATCCATCATCAAACTTCTAGCCTAAAGATTTTTCTTTTTCACCTTCGCTTTCGCTTTTTTCACCTCATCTTTAATGTAAGGATATTTTTTCTGCATATCGGTAATTAATGAAGGGTCTAATTCTAAAGCTTTTTCTAAAGATTCACTGCCTTTTTCCTGATTTTTAAGAATGAAATAGCAGTTGCTCAACTGATAAAACAATTCCGCTCTATAGTGATGTTTTAAAGCTGAATCTAAAACAGTTACCGCTTCTTCGTAGTCGCCGACCAACATCAAAACTTCAGAATAAGCATACCAATTGTAAAATCTAGAAGGTTCTGCATCTACCAATTTTTTCAGACAAGAAAGACTTTCCTCAAACTTACCTGAATCGATGAACAAGAATGCCAGTCTTTTCTGATAATCAAGATTACTGTCATTCAGCAAAGTTGCTTCTCTTGCGAAGTGTAAAGCTTCGGTCATTCCGCCCATTTCTTCATAAAGATAAGACTGCTCCATCATTGCAAGATAAAACTGAGGATCTTCTCTTAATGATTTCTGAAAAGAATTTAAAGCAATAATCGGTTGTTTTAATGCCTTAAAACAAAGACCGATTTTATAAAAAGTAAATGCTTTTGTGTATTCCAGCTCCAACATTTCTTCGTAAACTTCAATCGCTTTCTGATATTGATTTAAAGCTTCATAACAAGCTGCTTTGCTCGCATAAACACCAACTGCGCTGGAATTTATAGCCAACATATAGTCGAAACCTTTGATGGCTTCTTCGTAATTTTTTCTGTTAAAATAATATTGTCCATACTCGCTCCATGCAGTTTCTGAGTACGGAAAATCATCAAGATAACCGTTCAGAAACGCTATAGCTTCTTCGCCTCTGTTCAGATCATTAAAGCAGATCATTGCGTTTTCCAAAGAATATTCATCCATCGGGTCTTCTTTGAGTGCTTGCTGATAATGTTTAAGAGCGTTAAAAGGATCTCCAAGATTCACGTATTCGTCTGCAATAAAATTATTGAGGAAGTTTTCTTCTTCCTTCAATTCCAGGGCAATTTTACAGATTTCTATCGATCTTTTAGGATTTCCCAGATTCGAATAATACTTTGCGTAGCACACCAAAAAGTCTGTATTCTCCATAGAAGAACCTTTTAACTCATCGATTAATTCCTTCGCTGTATTATAATCTTCCCATTCTAAGAGAACTTCCAGTTTTTTAATCTTGATTTCTAAAGAATTGGGATGAAGCTTAAGACCAAAATTCACAGCCATATCTGCGTAATTAAAATCTCCAAGCTCCAGATAATAGACAATAATGTCTTCTAACTCCTCTGTATCAAAGTAGAATTCATCATTATTTTCCATCATTTCTTCGAACTTTGTTACCAGTTCATTTCCAAAATATTCTTCCAATATAAAACGAGTTTTAAGATTTAAGACCAGAGAGATGAGATATACAAATGCTCGCTTCTGATAATCTTATTACTATAAAGTTAATAAATAATTTTTTAGAATGATGAAATTTAGTTTTAATTAATAGTTTATCCGTTTTAAATAATAATTTTTAACGCAAAGTCCGCAAAGAGTTTTTACCACTAACAGCTTTAAGGCTCGCAAAGGCGTTTGACTTCGTCGAATCTTCGATTTCACTCAGCAAAGAGCACAAAGTTCTTTTTTATTATTATAAACTTTAAACGTGATCAATTAAATCAAACTTCTGATTTTAGCAATCATATCATCACCCAGTTTATCGGCTTCTTCCTGAGATTTGGCTTCTGTATAAATTCTGATAATCGGTTCTGTATTCGATTTTCTCAAATGAACCCAATTGTTTTCAAAATCTATTTTAACGCCGTCTACCGTAGAAACCTCTTCATTTTGATACTCTTTTTGCATTTTAGTTAAAAGAGAATCTACATCTATTTCCGGAGTAAGCTCAATTTTCTTTTTACCCATGAAATAGCTTGGATATACTGCTCTCAATTCAGAAACAGTTTTGTTTTCCTTTGCTAAATGAGTTAAAAATAAGGCAACTCCAACCAAAGAATCTCTTCCGTAATGAAGTTCAGGATAAATAATTCCACCGTTTCCTTCACCACCGATCACCGCATTTTTTTCTTTCATTAAATTCACCACATTCACTTCTCCTACCGCACTTGCAAAGTATTCTGAATTATGAGTTTTCGCCACATCTCTCAACGCACGACTTGAAGAAAGATTTGAAATTGCTACACCATTTTTGTTTTTCAACAAATAATCAGCAACGGCAACCAAAGTATATTCTTCGCCGAACATTTCGCCTTTTTCGTCGATTAAAGCCAGTCTGTCAACATCCGGGTCTACTACAACGCCAAAATCTGCATTTTCTTTTATCACTAATTCACAAATATCTCCCAAATGCTCTTTCAGAGGTTCAGGATTGTGCGGGAACTGACCGTTGGGTTCACAGTATAATTTTACAGTTTCACAACCTAATTTATCTAAAAGCATCGGAATTGCAATTCCGCCTGTAGAATTTACGGCATCCAGAACGATTTTATACTTTTTAGCTTTAATGGCTTCAGCATCCACCATTGGCAAATCAAGAATCTGCTGAATATGAATATCAAAAGCATCATCTCTGGTTTCGTAGATTCCTAAATCATCTACTTCAGCAAAATTGAAATCTTCACTTTCAGCCAAAGCCAAAACTTCAGCACCATTTTCTCCGCTGATGAATTCTCCTTTTTCATTTAATAATTTAAGAGCATTCCACTGTTTTGGATTGTGAGAAGCGGTTAAGATAATTCCGCCATCTGCATTTAATTCAGGAACCATCACTTCAACGGTAGGAGTTGTAGAAAGTCCTAAATCAATCACATTAATTCCTAAACCCTGTAACGTTGCAGTAGCCAGCGAATTAACCATCGAGCCAGAGATTCTTGCATCACGCCCGATAATTAAGGTTAAATCTTTCTTATTTTTATTATTCTGAAGCCAGGTTCCGAAAGCAGAAACAAATTTTACAACATCAAGCGGTGTTAAATTGTCGCCAACTTTCCCACCAATTGTTCCGCGGATTCCTGAAATACTTTTTATTAATGACATTTATTATAAATTTTATTTTCTGATTATTAATTGGATGCAAAGTGCATATAAATTTTTAATAATTCAAAAAGTGTAGATTATTTTTAGTTTAAATTTTCCGTTTGCAAAGATACTGAAAAGACAACGAAATCAGAGCACCGGAATTTTCTTCTGAATTTTGTCATAATTCCGCTTTAAAACCTTTGGCGGCGGGAATCTGTATCCAAAATACAACAAACCGAATACATTATTGTTAGTAACTTCTGAAGTTGAATCTTGCTTATAATATGCTGAAGTAACATTTAATTTCGCTCCAAACAAAAACTTTGCAGAATTGTAACCCAAATGAATTCCTGTTCCGAATTTTCCTATGATATACTTATTTTTTTCGGGATCAGATTTTTTCCCGTCTGGTAAATGGCTTTGATAAGATGACCATTTCCCACCAATTCCGGTAAAAATATATGGGGCAAAGTTGATTTTCTTAGCAATCACCCAATTGTAATGGTAGCCGAGATTTAAACCAATATTGAATTGCTGCTCTTTATCCTTTAGTCCGTCTGTTTTGTTTGTAAAATAAGAAACGTCATACTCTAAAACAGGAATGAGGCTTCCGCTGCTTTCCTTTTGCCATTCTCTTTGATAGTAAATACTTTTCAGTGAAAAATCTTTATTAAACACATACGAAGTACTTCCGCCAAAGGTTTGAATTCTTAGATCCGGAAACTGAAAATAGGGATCAATCCCTTTTCGCCAATCAGGAAGAAAATCATTCATATTATCCACATAAAACCTTTTTACATTACGATAATTGAAAGACTGAATGAACTGTCCCGGAAAAAATCTGAATTTAAAATCGGTGTACGAACTTTTTCCTTTCAATGAGTTATCATTATTTCCAGGGAAAAAATCGGGAGCAAATGACAATGCGGCACTTATAATTTTATAGTCAACAGAAAATGAGGTGCGAATTTTATTATTGATTGCTAATCTGGTTTGAAAATTTCCAGCATCTGAATTGTAATTGGCAATAAAATCTTCTGCATTTGTATCAAAATTAATTCTGAGTGTTACCTGTTCTTCGTAGGAAATGATTTTTGCAGAATCTGGTTTGTTCTGGGCATTGATACTCAGAAAGCATAGGTTTAAAATCAAAAAACAGAGAGGCTTTATCAATTGGTATTTACTTTAAATAATGAAAGTTTATTTTCGCTAAAACAGTACGAATATAAATAAAAATTCAAATTAGAAATAATTTATACCTTTGTAAAAAGCAGAATATGAATACGATAATAGTACACCCTACAACTCCCGAAGAAGCAAGCTTTTTAGAAAATCTTTTAAAAAGAATGAAGTTTTCGTTTGAAAAAGTATCCGAAGAAATTGTTACTACTTCTCCTGAAGAATTAAAATCTATTAATAACGGTGTTGACGAAGCTAATGATAGTAAGCTGGTTGACAGTTCTGATGTTCATCAAAAAGCTAGGGCATTATGTTCGAAATAAAATGAACTCCTGAAGCAGAGAAATTATATCTCGAAACATTAGAATATTGGATCAATCATAATAATCTAACATTTATTCTTTAAAAATTATTGATGAAGTTGAGAGAAAGGAAAAATTACTTTCTTTCAATCCCTTTATTGGAGCAATTGTTTTTGGTGCAAAAGAAGAAGTAAGAAGAGTTCTAGTTTTGGATAATTTTTCTCTCCAATACAGAATTCAAAAAAACACTGTAGAAATTCTGTCTTTTTGGGCTAATAAAAAACATAATCCTAACCAATAAAAGTTCCTACGAACACCCACAATCTTTATCGCACCCAGATCTTTTAGAACTGAATTTCTTGGGTGAAAAGTTTTTCCTGATAAATCTGAATAAAGAATAACAGGCAAATACAACCACAAGTGCGATAATAATATATTGAAAAATTAATGATGTATTCATTATTTTAAGATTTGATAAGCTATCATCGACACAAAATATGCCAAACCGGTCATCATTGCTACCTGAAAACCCGTCCATTTCCAGCTTTTTGTTTCTCTGTAAACTACAGCCAAGGTAGACACGCACTGCATCGCAAATGCGTAGAATAATAATACAGAAACTCCCGTTGCAAAACTGAAGACTTTTTCGCCATCCGGTTTTACATCATGTCTCATTTTATCGATTACTTTTCCTTCCGGAGCGTCATCATCTAAGCTATATAAAGTTGACATTGTTCCTACGAAAACTTCTCTCGCTACGAAACTCGTCAAAATTCCTACTCCCATTTTCCAATCATAACCAAGCGGTGCAATTGCTGGTTCGATTGCTTTCCCCATTCTTGCCAAATACGAGTGGTCTAAATTAACGTCGGTTGCAACCACCTCATCCTGATTTTGTTTCGGTCCGAAATAACTCAAAACCCAAATAATGATACTTACAATGAAAATAATTTTTCCGGCTCCGGTAATGAATTCCCAAACTTTCCCTAAAACCAGTTTAAAATCATACCCGAAAAGGGGTTTTTTATACGTCGGCAGATCCATCACAAGGTATGTTTTGCTATCTTCTTTAATGAAGTTCTTCAAAATTGCCGCCGATAATAAAGCTACGAAAAATCCTAAAAGATACATCCCTAAAAGCACCAAAGCTTTATATTGCACTCCGAAAATGGTTTTATCGGAAATAATTAAGCCAATAATAATGCTGTAGACCGGAAGTCTTGCCGAACAGGTCATAAAAGGCGTTACCAAAATTGTGAGCAATCTTTCCTTTAAATTTTCAATATTTCTTGTTGAAATTACAGCCGGAATTGCACAGGCTGTTCCTGAAACTAAAGGAACGATGCTTTTTCCATTTAATCCAAAAGGTCTTAAAAGCCTGTCCATAAGAAAAACAACTCTTGCCATATATCCTGAATCTTCTAATAAATAGAGGAAATAGAGAAGAATTCCGATTTGTGGTGCGAAGATGATAATTCCACCTAAACCGGGAACAATTCCTTTTGAAATCAACGAATTGACAGGTCCTTCCGGAAGGTGTGTTCCTGTAAACTCAGAAAGCCAGGCGAAAGCTTCGTCAATCCAGTTCATTGGATATTCCGCTAAGAAATAAACGCACTGAAAAATGATTAAGAGAACCAATAAGAAAACAACATAGCCCCAAAATTTATGAACGAGAACCTTATCTAATTTTTCGGTTAAAAGTTCTTTAAACTGAGTTTTTTTAGTAATAACTTCCGCCAAAATCTTATCAATATTCTGGTAGCGTCTCACGGTTTCCTGAACCTGAAGCCTTTTCGGAATTATGTTTTTTGAAGCTGAATCTGATTTTTTTCCGAGCGTGAGATTTACCCAGGTTTGATAATTATTTACTGAATTTTTATCTATACTATTTTTATGTTCAACAGGAATTTCAAAGCCGGATTTTTCAGAAGTTACAAAATCATTGGCAAAAACAGCCTCCTGAATCGCTTCTATACCTATCTGTTCTTTTGCATTTGTCTGAACAATTTTGATGTTTAATGCTTTAGAAAGTTTTTCAACATCAATATGTACCCCTCTTCTTTCTGCCTGATCGATTTGATTTAAAACTAAAATCATCGGAATTCCCAAATCCTGAATCTGCTGAAATAGCAAGAGACCTCTTTTGATGCTTAAAGCTTCCAGTATATAGACAACTCCGTCATATTTTTTTTGTCCGTTTATTAAAAATTCAGAAAAAATAGCTTCGTCTTCAGAACTTGGGTAAATACTGTATGAACCGGGAAGGTCTACGATTTCTACCTCTTCGTTTTTGTAAGAATAATTACCGGAATGACTTGATACGGTAACTCCCGCATAATTTCCCGTTTTCTGCTTTTTGTTGGACAGTGCATTAAAAACGGTAGATTTACCTACATTCGGATTTCCGACTAAAAGTATCTGTTTGTTGTTATTTTCCTGCATTAATCAAATCTTCTACAATAATAAAGTCTCCTTCTTCTTTACGCAGTGCAATACGGCTTCTTTCTTCACCAAATTCCACGTAGAGCGGTCCTTTAAAAGGAGCCTGGTAAAGGATTTTGAAAAGGGTTTCCGGAAGAAGCCCCATCTCTATGATTTTGGTCGGCATTTTCAGATTATCATTGTCATAACCCACTATTTTACCGATTTTGTTCCTCGGAAAGCTGCTTAATGTATGTATTTGAATCTCCTTCAAAGCCGTTATTTTTGTGTCTGCAAAGATAGTTATTTAAATTTAATCTAAATAGATGTAGCTTTTATATTTGCAAGCATTTAGATGTATAAATGTTCAGTTATCATCATCAATAAACCCAAACACATTACTGCATTTGGGTTTACTTTAAATATAGTTTAGTTGATATGAATGTTTATTTTTTATCAGCTGCCCTTCCTACTTTTTCAACGACACCAACATCTACAGATTTGGTTTTTTCTATAGGATTATCATTCGCATTATAGAAATCTTTATACATTTTCTCCTGCTTCCGGATCATATCACCAATAGTACCATCAGTTCCGGGCATTGGTTTAGACATCATTTCCTGGTTCATCATTGGTCTTACAGAAGCAAAAGGATCTTTTTTGAAATCATTAAATGTTTTATCAAATTTTTCTTTTGTTAACTCTTTGGGTTTTCCACCTGTTGCCTGCATCAAACCTTCTATGTAAGAAAACTCACTGTAATCTTTTATTTTTTTATTCCCCTGAAGGATCCAAGAATAATTTTTGTCTGCATCTTCAATTTTAACAATTAAGCCCGGAAGACCTGAAAATTTATATGGTCCATCCTGAAAAGGAAGATCAGAACTGAACCAGGCCGTCCAAGTTCTTCCGCCGTATTCAGTAGTCGCTTTTTGAGTATTGTATTCTCCGATTTTCTGTTTTTCGTTGGAAATTTTCCAGTTTAATTTTAAATCTTCAGTGTATGCAATATTTACAGGAGTCATTCCATTGGCTACTTTATCCACATATTCCACTTTCATGCCTGGATAAAATTTGTGAATTCTTGCCGAAAATTTTGGCGTCTTAAGAGATTTTGAAAGATCTTTAAAAGCACCTGCTTTCTGCATTGCTTCCATTTCTACTTTCATAATAGAATCCTGGGAAATTACAGTGTAATCCTGATAAACAGATCTGTTTTTATCTGTAATATCTAATACTGTGATTACTTTGTCTAGTTTTGCAGAATCTTTTTTAGGCTTAAAGGTAAGTTCATAAAAAAAGCGGTTTGAACTTTCTTTTTCCTGTGCATTTGCAATTGCAAAAACGGCGATAAATACTATTGAAAATATATTTTTCATTTTATAAAAGGTTTATTCAATTAGTTTGCATTCGTGGTTTTTTGTTACATAATTTTTTAATCTTTATTAAAAAATTTTTTGTTCTTCTGAAAAGTTTTAAATTTAAACTAACCCAAAACAAATATTATGAACACTTTAAAACAATTAAGAGACGAGCTCAAAACTGAGTATCAAACAACAAAAAGATTTTTGGAAATCTATCCCGATGATAAAAATGATTACAAACCTCATCCTAAAAGTATGAAAATAATGCATCTTGCCACCCATATTACGGAAGTTTTTGGTTGGGCAGGATTTATGCTGAATTCTTCCGAGCTCGATTTTGCAAAAGGAGGGATGGAGCCAAAAGTTTTATTAACAAAAGAAGACTTGCTTCAGGTTTTAGATGAAAATTATGCCGCAAGTGAAGAAGCACTGGAAAAAGCATCCGAACAGGATTTAGAACCGAGATGGGCTTTAAAAAATGACGGTCATGAATTGGCATCTTGGACGAAATATGCAGCGATTCGTCACAGCTTAAATCAGATTACGCATCACAGAGCGCAATTGGGAGTTTATTACAGACTGAATGATATTGAACTTCCGGGAAGTTATGGCCCGACTGCGGATCATCCTAATTTTTAAAGCAAAATAAAATGTTAATGTATTTAAAAGCAAAAAACCAATCTCGGTGAGATTGGTTTTTTGCTTTTATTTGAAGTTGAATTTTACTGTAAACATTACCTGGCTTGGTCTTAATAATATTCTGGTGTAAGAAATATTTGTAGTATTAATATCATACGTTTCAAATACCTTTTTATTAGCAATATTCATCCACTTTACCTCGAAATCGATTTTTTTTGCAGACCATGAGAATTGATACGATAAATCATAAAATCCGTTACGGTACTCTTCATTAGCGGCGCTTGTATTCACCTGATCCCAGTTAAATCCAACAGTATGATTTTCGATTGGGTATAAGAAAAGACCAAGATTATGATTAAAACCTTTTCTAGCGGCATTGGAATTAACACTTCCGGTACTTGTTTGCTTAGTTCTTGTGAAATTAGCATTATAATCAATACTCATCCAGCTGAAATAAGTATTATTTAACTTAATCCCAAATGACTGGCTTATATTTTTATTTGTATAAGAATCGTTGTTCAGAAACGCATCTGATGTAGATGTATTATTACTGTAACTAATAGAGGCATTAGTTTTGAATTTTGGTAAATATTTTCCGATCTCTGCACTATAGCCATTACTTACAACATTATTATCCTGCTCTATATATTTCATTACCGAATATCCACCTACAATTGTTGGGTTTGAAATTAAATTTCGTTTTGCATCGGATAATCTATAATTTACATTAAAAAATAAATTATTCAAAGGGTTTCGATATTCCAATCTTGCTCCTGCAGATTTATTATTATTTTCAGGAATCGGATTATTTGCATCCATGGCATTTAAAGACGTAGGAGAAGTCATTAAAAATCCTGAGTAAGCTGTATTTACCTCTCCAAAATTATTATTAATGTTTCCATTTAATGATGCTTTAAAGAAAGATGCAAAGTTATACTGAACAAAAACATTTGGTTCAAAAGTAACTTTGTTTATAGATTTTGAAACGTTTCTTAATGGATCTTCGGCAGTAATATTATTTGAATTCACAGGAACATTTGCGTAAAGCATCCAAGAATCGCTTTTATAATTAATCCCCAAACTTCCATATGGAGTCGCCGTCGTATATTTCATATCATTATCAAAATTAATCCCATAACCAAAAGGCCTCCCATTCTGATAATTTGTAAGTGCTGTTCTTAATTCTGTCGATTTAAAATTTAATCCCACTTCTGGTGTAAAAGTCCATCCTTTAGCTGAAAAACCAATATTAGCTGAATGATTGGCCTCAAATGTTTTCAACTGTAGATTTTGCCTTACATATTCTGCATTTGCACCTGGATTAAATCCTGGAATATCCAGATAAGAAGCTGGTGAAACATCTAATTTCTGGCTATCATTTTGATAATTGATAAATGATTGTACATTAACCATTTTCTCTTTCCATGGAAGAATTGTACTTAATGAGTTTTGAAATGATGAAGTCGGTGATTGCAATGCTTCTTTACCGTTTCTTACATCTAAATTATCCGTTCTGTCTACAACAGCTCTGTCTGCATTCCAAAATTGAGAAAAACTAGTTGTGTTTTTAAAAAAGCCTTTTTTCGCATTTTTTGAAAAAATAAGTTCTCCTTTTAGTTTATCCGTAAAAAATCTATTTACAATATTTTCTGTTACACTAAATGCCGGATTTTCTGTTGTTGCAAAATAATCTATCTTGCTGTAAGATTCTCTCTCAACATTATTATTTGTGTAATTGGCATTAACTTTAAGTTCCCACTCCTTCTTATTATCAATATTAGTAAGATAATTTGCAGAAAGATAATGTACATTATTAAATAAATATCTTTTTACCGGAAGATTGGGAGTTCTTGAATTTTCAACATTTAGCCAATCATTTTGAGAAGCATTAATTCTTCTTCCCTCAAATCTATTTCCGAAACTTAAAATATTTCCTTCATTTTCAACCTGTTCTCCCATGTTGTTGGTCTTATAATTAAGAACCCACTGTTGTTTCTTGCTGAAAAACATTGGTGTTAATTTTAAATTCCAAAGCCATGGTTCGCCAAAACCAGCACCTACTTCTCCCCGACCTGTCATTGTTACAGAATTTTTTAATTTAATATTAATTGCCGCAGCATCTGATGGTATTTTTCCCTGTAACATTTTTACAGGTTGGTGATTTTCCAAAACTTCTAGTTTTTGAATGGCTTCTTTCGGTAAAGAATTGGTGATTGTTCCATACCCTCCTTCCATTAAGTCTTTTCCTTCAACATAAAATTTGTTGATCGCATTACCCTGATAAAGAATTGTACCGTCTGTTTTCACTTCAATCCCGGGAATTTTTTTCATCACATCAGCTAAGGTTCTGTCACTTTTACTGTCGAAAGCTTTTAGATCATAAGCAATAGTGTCACCTCTTGAAGTAATCATTTTGGTTTTCAGCTGTACTTCTTTAATTTCAGTCGCTTCAGACTGCATTTTGAATGTCAAAGACTGATCACTGTTGCTGATCTGTTTTGTAAGAGGCTTTTGATTGAACGCTTTTACTTTGAGATCAACATTTGATTCTGATGTTGTGAATGTAACTTTATATTCACCTTTAGAATTGGTAATTCCGTAAGCAAGAATTGCATCTTTTCCAGGTTCCTCAATCGTTACACTTGCACTGGGAATTGCCACACCATCCTCATCAGTAATTTTTCCGGAGACTGTTTTCTGAGCAAATGTTATTACAGAGAAAAAAACCATTAGAAAGAGGTAAATTCTTATTTTCATAATGTCTTAATTTATTTTTTGTGGTCATATGGAATCGGCAAATATGTATTGATAATGGCTAATTTACCAATCACAGCAATTCCATAATTTATTATTTGAGTAATTAGTTATTCGTTATCGTTTTTTGTTACACATAATAGAGATATAAAATTTTTGGAATAGTTAAAAACAAATTTATCACTACAAAAATAGTGATAAATTTTAATCTGAACATAAATTTCATCATTTTTTCTTTGGTGTTTTAGTTTATATCATAATTTTGTAAATATAAATAAAATATCACATGGGAGTAGGCAACAATCTAAAGAGACTGAGAGGCAAAACCAAATATTCTAATCAGGATATTGCAGATTTATTAGGAATAGACCGAAATACTTATGCAAACTGGGAAAGCGAAACGACCGATGTAAAATCTCAGTACATTCCGAAATTGGCAGAAATATTTGATGTGAAAATTCAGGATCTTTTTGATTCCGAAAGAAAATTAGAAATATCAAATAATACTTTTGACAATAAAGATAATTCTGTGGGTTTAATTATCTTTAATATCTCCGACAAAGAATCTGTAGATAAATTTAATTCTAAATTGGAAGATTTAATCAATAGTTTAAAAAAATAGCCTTTTTCCTCTTTGTCATTCCGTAGGAATCTCAACATCACTTTTTTTAAATAGCCTGAATTCTACGTAATGACAAAGATTGATATAACTCATTCAAATGGTTTTAATTCAATGGGATTATTATATCGTTTCTTTTTGTTTTTCAATATATCTTCAAATTCTTTTCTCATATCTGCGTCCAATGGAAATCCCGAAGTAGTAAATTCTAAATTATAGGATGCCTTTAAAAAATCTTTTTTATTAAACTTCTTGTATCCTTTAAGATTAAATTCAAAATCATCGTCATATTTCTCAAGTTTTACTAATGTAAAATGATAATCGTCTCTGATGTCATAAATTTCAAATATCAAACCAGGTAACCCAGTAAATTTGTATGGTCCTAACGGTATCGGATGTTCAGTAGAAAAATAGGCAATCCATCTTCTTCCATATTTATTGATTGCAGCCATTTGGCACTTTACTCCATCAATTATTTTCGTATCACTATAAAGAACCCATTTTAAAACAACATTTTCTTCATACAGTAATCTCTCATCTCTGAACATCCCGAAAAAATTTGTTACTCCGTTTTTTTTAATGATTCTTTCCTGAAAATAATCACCTACTGTAAGAGTGATTCCGCTGCCTTTTTTAGTAGCTTCTTCCTGCTCCGTATCTTTCAGATAGTTTTTATAGCCGGCAAAATAATAATCTTTCGAGTTACCACATAAAATAAAAGTTTGATTTACACGAAAGTTAGACCCATAATTTAAAGAGCTATTATACGTAGCTCTAATTAACGGCTCAAATTCTATTTCTTGACTTTTGATATAAATACACAACCAAAACATTAAACAAAATATGAAATACTTCTTCATAATTTTTATTTTTTAAAGGGGCAGGAAAAATTCCCACCCCGGATTAAATTAATTAAAATTTACTGTCGGTCTTACACCACCACATTCATTTGCATTAATTTCTGCAATATAATATGCCATTAGAGATTGGGATGTTCCCTCAGCAAATGTTGTATAATGTTTTACTCCACAAGTTGATGTCCAAACTGCCATAAATCTGTTGGCAAAAGACATTAGTGATAAAGTCATGATGCTAAACATAGCACCTAATAAAAATTTCTTTTTCATAAATTTTTTTTAATGATTAATAACTAAATTTTTCCTAGATTGAAATTGGGTCTAGAATAAACCTCCAATCTAGATGATGCATCATTTATGACTTTTAAAAAGAAATACATTGATACAGCAGAGCGCTGCAAATGTTTCGCGATTTTCTAATTTGGTGTCATGCTACAAACCTATAAAGAAATTTAAAAGATAAAATATAGAAAATTCAGCAACTTTTGCAGAGTTTTTTAACAAAAGGCGGATCTTTAATTTAACTTGAAAAATAATTGTTTATGGTGTCAAATAAAATTTCGTAATCTTAATATTGAAAAAAAGTTTTCAAGTTGTCTTTTTAAATTTATATTCAGTCTAAATAATAATGTGATTAAGGTCATAGATTAAAAATATCTTAAATCAATTTCTGTAAGTAAATATTTAATAATTTTGTAACATAAAATTTATAAGAATGGGGGTTATTTTAAAACCTATAGATATTGTTGATGATATTACTCAGGAAGAGTTTCGTGAGAGATATCTGATTCCTAGAAAGCCGGTTGTGATTAAAAACATGGCAAAAAAGTGGCCCGCCTATCAAAAATGGACGATGGATTATGTGAAAGAAGTGGTAGGAGACGTTACGGTTCCACTCTATGATAGTGCAAAAGCTGACCCTTCTGCTCCCATCAACACACCAACAACGGAAATGAAATTTGCAGACTACATCGATCTGATCCAAAAGGAACCTACCGATTTGCGTATTTTCTTTTTCGACCCCATTAAAAGGGCCAACAAACTCCTTGAAGACTATATTTCTCCTTCCGATTTAATGGGCGGATTTTTAGATAAATATCCCTCAATGTTTTTTGGTGGGAAAGGGTCTGTAACCTTCTTACATTATGATATTGATTTAGCACATATTTTCCACACCCATTTTAACGGAAGAAAACACGTTCTTCTTTTCGAATACAAATGGAAAGACAGATTGTATAAACTACCTTATGCGACCTATGCTTTGGAGGATTTTGATATTTCTAATCCTGATTTTGAAAAATTTCCTGCTTTGGATGGTATAGAAGGAATTGAATGCTTCCTGGAGCATGGAGATACTTTATTTATGCCGACAGGATGGTGGCACTGGATGAAATATCTTGACGGAAGCTTCTCACTTTCGCTTCGTGCATGGGATAAATCTTGGGCAGTAAAAGCCAATTCGCTTTGGAATCTTACCGTTCAGAGAAATTTTGATAATATCATGAAAGGTCAGTTTAAAAAGAAATATATGGACTGGAAAGAGAAAAAAGCAGTTGAAAGAGCCAATTACGCTTTGAAAAAAGGTTTACCTAAAAGATAGAATGATTTTTTATCAAAGGTTGAATTAATTTTTCAAATTCCATAAAAAACCCCTAAAAGTTTGGTACTTATAGGGGTATTTTATGCTCAATTCTTAATTAAAAAGCATACCAACGTCCACATTTGTTAACGCAAAATGGTTCAAAATCAGGATTTGAGTTGGCAGCAGCTTGAAGACAAGTTGCCTCATTACTGTAATATGGTTTGCCTGAACCCCACCAAGATGCGCATTCTGGTGTAATTCCTCCTTTAATTGATTTCAGATTTTCTCTTGAAATTTTGTTTAATTTTTTCATAATAATTTTGCTTTAATTCTCCTACTCTATACGCTTTTCGGATACCGCGATATTAATACACCAATATATGAAATATTTAATAATAAAATCAAAAAACTTATTTTTTGGGCATTTTTAATTTTTTAAACATTTATTATTCCGAAATGTATTTAAAATCCACAAAATCCGTTAGCCAAACTCCGTTTTCTGAAAGATAAAATAAAACGCCGTCTTCAAACATTTTTCCTGAATTAATTATCAGAATAACTGGTTTTCCATGGCGCATTCCGACTTTGGTTGCCGTTTCTTTATCTTGACTCAAATGAACGTGCTGTCTATTTCTTTTTTCAATTCCTTTTTCCAAAATAGAATTGATATTCGTTTGAGCAGTTCCGTGATAAAGAAATTCCGGTGGTTGTTGTGATTGCAAAGCCAAATCTATATCAATCGAATGCCCTTGATTGGCTCTGATTTTTGTTTTATCTTCATTAAAAATAAAGCGTTTCTTATCATTGGTTTCTACGATTTCGTCAAGTTCTTCAAAAGTAAAACCCTCATGAGAATCTTTTTTTGATTTAGTGACTAATTCATTAACATCTGTCCAGCCTTGTTCATCCAGGTTCAAACCGATCAATTCAGGATGATGTCTGAGAACATAGCTCAGAAATTTGCTTAATTATTCTTTTGTTGCTCATTCATAGTTTGTGTTTTAGTTCGTTAATTTATTTTCTAATTTTTTGCATAAGTTTTCAATATCATCTTTCCTCACCAAGACTTCAATCCATTCTTCAGGAATATTTTCGAAACCATAATAAATTCCGGCAATTCCTCCTGTGATGGCACCGGTTGTGTCGGTATCTTCTCCTAAGTTGACGCCTTTTAATACCGCTTCAGAATAACTTTCAGAATTTAGAAAACACCATAATGAAGCTTCTAAACTGTGAAGAACATAACCTCCAGAACTTATTTCCTCCTCCTGTAAAGTATGTAACTGAGCAACATCATATTCGCCAACTTTTAATTCTAAAATTCGGTGGAATTTATCCATCTCATCTTGTGAACAGACTGGAGTATGATTCAAAAACTCCCGAACTGTTTTCTGCATTGCTTTGTAAGCTTCCCATTTCTCTTTTTTATTCAAAATTTCCAAAGCAAATTCCAAATAAATAAAACACGCCAGAACAGAACGAATATGACCATGAGTAATCGACGAAACTTCTTTTACTTTATCAAAACGTTGTTCAATCGGTAAATTTTTAATGTAAAATAATAACGGTAAAACTCTCATTAAAGAACCATTCCCGTTATCAAATTCACTGATTCCGCCACATAAAGTCGGAGAAATTCCTTTGCTGATTCTGTGAATTGCTTGTGAAGTTGCAATTCCAATGTCAAAAACTCTTCCATGAGGAGTCCAAATTTCTGTATTGTACCATTGTAAAAACTTCAGAGCCATATCTTCCAAATTATATCCGTTGCAAAGGCTACTTGCAAGACATAATGTTAAAGAACTGTCATCACTCCATGTTCCCGCAGGTTGGCGATGACTTCCCAAAGCTCTCATTTTCGTGACCGGTGAGCGTTTTAATTCTTCTCTGGTTCGGAATTCTACAGGAACTCCCAAAGCATCACCGATACAAACACCAAAAATTCCTGCTTTTACAAAATTTTCCATTATGCAAGATTTACTAATTTATCAAACAATAATTTCATTCCCTGCGTTGCCGTTTCTTTCATAATAACCGCTCTTTGTCCGTATCCAAAACCTGTTTCATTGGGATTGATTACGATTAAAAGACAATCATCTTTAATATCGTGAATTAATCCCGCAGCCGGATAAACCTGCAAAGAAGTTCCTATAACTAAGAAAATATCTGCTTCCTTTGCTTTCTTTGAAGCTTCATTCATCAAAGGAACATCTTCTCCGAACCAAACGATGAAAGGTCGCAATTGAGCTCCGTCTTCCGCTTTATCCCCGATGTTAATATCATCTTTTTGTTCGTAGATCAAACTTTTATTATTACAAGAACAGGACTTGAATAATTCTCCGTGAAGGTGGATGATATTGGTAGAGCCCGCTCTTTCGTGCAGATCGTCAATGTTTTGAGTGATAATCTGAACCTCAAAATGTTTTTCTAATTCTGCTAATAATCTGTGTGCATCATTGGGTTCTACTTCATGAAGCTGACGACGTCTTTGGTTGTAAAATTCCAATACCAAAGCTCTGTCTTTTCGCCATCCTTCGGGACTTGCAACGTCCGTTATACTATGATTTTCCCAAAGACCATCTCCGTCTCTGAAGGTTTTTATTCCGCTTTCGGCGCTAATTCCTGCGCCGGTTAATATGGTTAGTTTTTTCATTTGTTTGTTTTTTAATCTCTCGCAGATTTAGCAAATTACACAGATTTTTTAATCTGAAAATTAAACTCATCTTTGAAATATTTAAAATTGGAATATTTGAATTTATTCCAATAATTTTTTATAAATCTCTTCATTTTCATCATCAAAACAGACGAAAATAACTTTTTCTATGATATTTGATTTAAAATTTTTCACCTCATCAACAGCAATTTTTCCAGCCAATTCTTTCGGAAATTTGTAAACTCCTGTACTGATATTAGGAAAAGCAATGATTTTAACATCAAGATTTTCTGCCAATTTCAAGGAATTTTTATGACAATTTGCCAATAATTTTGAACATTTTTCTTCGTCTCCGTTCCAAATCGGACCAACAGTGTGAATTACATATTTTGCAGGGAGATTTCCGGCTGTTGTTACAACCGCTTCTCCTGTTTTGCATTTGCCCTGTTTATTTCTGATCTCTATGCATTCTTCCAAAATCTTTTTTCCGCCTGCACGATGAATTGCTCCATCAACTCCACCTCCGCCAAGCAAAGAAGAATTGGCTGCGTTTACAATTGCATCTGCATTTATTTTGGTGATGTCGCCATTTATTAATTCAATTTTCATCATTTTAATTTTTTATTTAAAATATTTTTATCATCCTATTGATCCATGATATGATGCCCTTTTTCTGGCCAATCTCGTAATTGTTACTTCTATTTTTTGATCTGAGTTTTGTTTTATATTTGATTATCTTTTTTTGAATATCCACTTTAATTATGAAGATTAAATCAACGGTCATTTTTGTTATTCCGGAGGAATCTTAACCACCTTATTTTTCAGTCTGTATAAATATAAATGAATCTCAAGAGAAACGTTAAAAAACTTAGTTATAACTATTTACGAACATTCAGAATCATTTTAATTCATCCCTTACTTCCATCAAAGCAAATCCTAGAAGGTTTTCACCATTTCATTGCAACGGATTTTCTGCTCTTTTATCCAATTCTGACATTCCGATTCCCCAAATTGTATCGTACGGACTGGCTTCTACTAAGATTTTATCTTCTGTTGATAAAAGAAATTGTTTAAATTTATCATTTTCAGAAAACTTCAACAGATTGCCTTGCTTTACGATTTCATATTTATGTTCGTTCCAAAATTGTGGATCAAAATTTTTTACTTTCCTTCCCAGTTTTTTCGCCTGATTCGGAGTTTCTGATTTTAAAATTTCTTCAAAAGTTTCATTGTCATTAAATAATTTTGCTTTCCCGGCCATCATATAATGCTCTGCTGTTTTGTAAGTAATTCCATTTTCTTCAAATACAAAAGGAAACCATTGACTAAAGTATGCTTTCGTGATTTCATCTTTCACGGTATGTCACCAGAAGAATAAAAAATCCAAAATTTCCTGATTTCGAAATTTTTCAATTGTATTTTGTAATGTATATTTCATAATTGCGTTATTATTACACAAATGTAAAAGAATATAATTCTATTACCTAATTTATTTGTGTTAATCTTACACTAACCAACTTAACTAATTGATTTTCAGTAATAAAAATATTCTCAAAATAATTCTCTGCGCAGAGGAATTGCCACGAATGCACGAAAGATCTTGTTAATTATTTTGATTTTAAAAAATTAACAGATGATTTTAAAGCTAAAAATTCGTGCATTCGTGGCAGAAAAACTATTTTATTTCAAAATAAAAACCTTGTTCTTCAAACATTTTATATTTTTCTTGATTGAAACTAAACAGTTTTCCGGGTCTTCCGCTTCCTTCTTTTTTAAGATTATTGGTTTCATTCAACAATCCGTAGCTCATGATTTTTTTACGGAAATTTCGACGGTCGATTTCCTTTCCGATAATTGTTTTATATAAATTTTCAAGATCAGAAAAAGCAAATTCTTCATTCAGAAGATTAAAACCAATCGGTTGATACTGAATTTTTGTACGAAGTCTTTTTAGTGCAATGTCAATAATAGTCTGATGATCAAAAGCGAGCTTCGGAAGTTTGTTGACGCTGAACCATTGTGCATCATCTGCATCGGAATCAGCAAATAATTCATAATAAGAAGGGTTCACAAGTCCTAAATAAGCCACAGAAACTACTCTGTTTCTAGGATCACGATCAACATTACCGAAAGTATAAAGTTGTTCCAGAAAATCGGGTTTTATACCTGCTTCTTCGTGAAGTTCTCGTTTTACCGCATCATCAAGACTTTCATCGTCTAAAACCAAACCTCCCGGAAGCGCCCAACCTCCTTTAAAGGGGTCAATATTTCTTTTAATTAAAAGGATCTGAAGGTCTTTTTTGTCAAAATATCCGAAAATAACTGCGTCTACAGCAACTTTTATATCCTGTAATTTTTTTGGACTGCTCATTAAATTGATTTGCGTTATGAATACACAAAATTAAGTTTTATTATCGAAATAAAAATAATTCACACCAATCTAAATTTTTATTACCTTTATTCTGATGAATAACTAATTTAAAACTAAACTATTATGAAAAATTTAATCCTCACTATTTCAGCAGCTTTTCTTATTTTTTCTTGTGATAAAGTAAAAGTAGACGTTAAGAATTCTGACAAAAAAGATTCATTAGCAAACAATGAATGGAAACCAGTAGATTCTGCAACCGCAACAAAAGCCTGGATGGACTACGCAACACCGGGAGAAATGCAAAAAATGATTGCAAAAGCCGACGGAAACTGGTCTGGAGAAACCACAATGTGGATGGAAAATGGAGGAAAACCAATGATGAGCACATCTGAAGCAACCAACAAAATGATGTTTGACGGACGTTATCAAATGAGTTCTCATAAAGGAAATTTTATGGGAATGCCTTTTGAAGGGATGAGTATTTTAGGCTACGATAATGCTAAAAAGAAATTTGTAAGCAGCTGGATTGACAATATGGGAACAGGAATAATGACAATGGAAGGCGATTGGAATGCTTCCAAAAAATCGATTGAATTTAAAGGAAAAATGACCGACCCTTCAAGACCAGGAAAAGATTGTGATGTAAGAGAAGTTTTCACTTTCATAGACGATAACACTCAAAAAATGGAAATGTTTGGTCCTGATGCGAAAACGGGAAAAGAATTTAAAACAATGGAAATTAATTACAAGAGAAAATAGAATTCATTTAAAAACAATGAAAAATCCGCAGATTTTTTCTGCGGATTTACTTTTATACTTCGCCATTTCACTTGGCTCTTTTTACTTTTTACTTGGCTCTTTAACCTCTAATCATTGAGCTTTAAAACAGCCATGAACGCAGACTGTGGTACTTCTACTCTACCAATCTGCTTCATCTTTTTCTTACCTTCCTTCTGCTTTTCCAAAAGTTTTCTCTTTCTGGAAATATCTCCTCCGTAACATTTTGCGGTAACGTCTTTTCTTAATGCTTTAATGGTTTCTCTTGCAATAACTTTCGCCCCCAGAGCAGCCTGAACAGCAATATCAAACTGTTGCCTAGGAATCAGTTCACGAAGTTTTTCACACATCTTTTTACCGATGTAGTATGCATTAGAATCATGAATCAATGAAGATAAAGCATCTACCATGTCTCCATTAATCAGAATATCCATTTTTACCAGCTTAGAAGAACGCATTCCGATGGGTGAATAATCGAATGATGCATAACCTTTAGAAATAGATTTCAGACGGTCATAAAAGTCGAAAACAACCTCAGCCAATGGCATATTGAATGTTAATTCTACTCTGTCCGCCGTTAAATAACTTTGGTTAACAATTTCCCCTCTTTTTTCGATACAAAGAGTCATTACCGCTCCAACAAAATCTGATTTTGTAATGATAGAAGCTTTAATGTAAGGCTCTTCAACCCGGTCTAAAAGATTGGGATCAATCATTTCAGATGGGTTGTTGATTAAAATTGTAGTTTCCGGATCTTTTTTAGAATATCCGTGGTATGAAACGTTGGGAACGGTCGTAATCACGTTCATATTAAATTCTCTTTCCAAACGTTCCTGAACAATTTCCATGTGAAGCATTCCTAAGAATCCGCAACGGAAACCGAAACCAAGTGCTGCCGAACTTTCCGGCTCGAAAACCAAAGAAGCATCATTTAATCTCAATTTCTCCAACGAAAATCTTAGTTCTTCAAAATCTTCAGATTCAATCGGGTAAATTCCGGCAAAAACCATTGGTTTTACCTCTTCAAATCCATCAATCGGAGCTTCTGCAGGATTTACAAAAGACGTAATGGTATCTCCTACTTTTACTTCACGGGCATCTTTAATCCCTGAAATCAGGTAACCCACATCTCCACATTCAATCGTTTTTTTCGGAACCTGTTTTAATTTTAAGGTTCCTACTTCATCAGCACCGTACTCTTTTCCGGTAGCGAAGAATTTAATTTTTTCGTTTTTAGAAATACTTCCGTTAACGATTTTAAAATAAGCTTCAATTCCTCTAAACGGATTGTAAACAGAATCAAAAATTAATGCCTGAAGCGGTGCTTTCGGGTCTCCAACCGGAGGCGGAACTCTTTTTACGATTTCTTCAAGCAATTCATGAACACCTTCTCCAGTTTTTCCGGAAACACGAAGAACATCTTCATATTTACAGCCTAAAAGTCCCATAATTTCGTCGGTAACTTCTTCGGGATTTGCTGAAGGAAGATCAATTTTATTCAGAATAGGAATAATCTCCAGATCATTTTCTAAAGCCAGATACAAATTACTGATTGTTTGTGCCTGGATACTTTGTGCAGCATCTACAATCAAAAGAGCGCCTTCACAAGCCGCAATTGAACGGGAAACTTCGTAAGAAAAATCTACGTGTCCTGGTGTATCAATAAGATTTAAAATATATTTTTCGCCATTAAGCTCATAATCCATCTGGATGGCGTGAGATTTAATTGTAATCCCACGTTCTTTTTCCAAATCCATATCATCAAGCGTCTGAGATTGTAATTCTCTCTGAGTCACCGTGTTGGTATACTCCAGAAGACGGTCTGCCAAAGTAGATTTACCGTGGTCGATATGGGCGATTATGCAAAAATTTCGTATGTTTTTCATTTAAGAACTATGTAATTTGCAAAGATAAAAAAATGCAGGAGAATTCCGTTTTTAATTTTCAGTTACAAATGCCATTTCAATTATCGTTTACAACAAAAAAAGAGAGACAAATTGCCCCTCTTTGCTTATTTAGATTTTCCGAAATCTTCCGGCAATATGTAATTTCCTGTTAAAGGATCAAGCGAAACATAAGTTCCCGGCATTCCTCTTCTTTTTTGAGCGGCTTTCGCATCAATAGCGGCAACCGCAACATTGGCAACCAGACTTCCTACCAAACCAGCGACTCCACCGCCGATCATAATGAATGAAGAATTAGATTCAGGGAAAAGGTCTTCTTTTTTAACTTCAATGAAAAGTCCCTGATCATCTCTGAAAATTTCAACATAACCACCCGGAATTACTTTATATGGAACTCCATGATGTACAAATGCGTAGAAGTTACTGATGTACTTTTTGTCGTCTCCGTTTATTGCCTTCGTTACCACACCTTTTTTATTAGTCTCAATGGTAAAGCCTGGTTCTGGATTGTGCGTGAAGAAACTGTAAGAATCTTTGTAAACTCCTTCTTTTAAAGAATCTGATTTTAAAATTTCAAGCTTATCCGTTAAAATAGAACTATAATTGGCAAGTTCATTTTCTGAAATACCGAATTCCCAAGTTCTTTTATTATAAGAATCTTTCAACAAATCTGCTAATGACAATGTGATTTTCTTAGCTAAACTTTGAGCTAAATAAGGTGTGTTTCGTGATGAAACTGTGGTAACAGTATCAATCCTGTTCACAAAATAGTAGTTATCATCCTTCTTAAGGAATGTACTTGCTTTTAATTGAAGTTTTCCGATGGAATACTTTTCTTTAAAGTCTTCAGAAATATTTAAGTCCTCCAATAAAAGAACCAATTCTTCAGTTCCTTTTCCTGTATTGTACTTATAAAACCAATTTGAAATATCTTTACTGGCATCATTTTCAAAAACAATATTCACTTGTTCTTTGCGAAATACTACACTTCCGACATCTTTGTTTATCCGTTGATCGATTACGGTGAAAGTTTTAATTGTGTTTTTGCTGTCTTTTATAGACTTTGACAGGTCAATCACTTCGGTTTTCTGTGCCAATAAAGAAACTGAGGCCAGAAGAAAAAAAAGTAAATTTCTCATTATTTAATTTTCACAAAAATAAGATTTATTTTGTAGAACTATTTCTCAAAAATATACGCTCCGGTAAGAGAATCAATGTAAATATTCGATTGCTGTGTAGACTTAAATCCTACGCCGTTGACGGCCCCGTTTGAACCATTGGATCCTGAATCTATTGCAGCACCAATTAAAGCACCCACTACTCCACCTGCAATAGCTCCAATCATGATTCCCCCAGTTTTTGATTCAGAAAAAAGATTAACCCTTGAACTAAAAATGTAAAATCCATTTTTATTTTTCTTCATTTCATCAAATCCGACCGGTGTCAATTTATAAGCGACTCCATTTTCAACATAACAATACATTTCTGAAAATGATGTACTCAAATCATTTTTAATCAATCTTACTACCTTTCCTTTTTTGTTTTTTTCTAAATGATAGTCTGCGCTTGGTTGCTGATTATAAAAGTTTCGAAAGCTTGTATAAACCCCGTCTTTTAGCTCAGAATTCGTAATAGCCTTATTATTATGAATCAAATAAGAATCATAATTATTGATTTCATTTTCAGGAATATATGAACTTGAAACTGCTCCCGAATAAGTTAATTTTATAAATTCCGAAATAACATCTGAAATTTGCTGTGCCAAATACTTTTGAGGATGAGAAACGGTTTTAGGATTACATACAATAACGTTATCGAATCTTGTGATGAAATAATACCTGTCATTTCTTTTCAAAAAACCTGATATTTTGATTCTAGCTTTTGCATATGGTAAAGTTTTGTTTTCATCCACCTCATCATATACTTTAAGATTTTCTAGCATAATCACAACATCATTATTTCCTACCTTGTTATTATGACTCTGAAACCATTTTTCAACATAATTTTTAAGGTTGTCATCAGTAAATTTTATCTCGGCTTTACTCTCTTTATCCGTTACATTCCCAATAGTTTTATCATCTCTTTTATCTATAAAAGTTAATGACTTTACAAGGCCTTTTTTATCCCTGATATTCTGATTGAGGTTAATTATTTCGACTTTCTGGGCATTAATCATCACGGAAAATGCTAAGAAAAGGACTATTTTTCTCATTTTTATATTTTTTCAACATTAAAAAATTAGCTTAGTTATTTTTCTATTAATTATTTGGTAATATCTAAAATTTAAACGACTCTCACAATAAATTGCAAGAGTCGTCTAACATTAAAAAAAATAAACTATTATGGAGATTGCTTAGGTCTCGAATTGTTGTTCTTTCCATCGTGAGATCTTTTTTCGTTCATTTTATCACGCATCATCGCCTCAGAATTGAAAAGCTTCAAGACTTTCTGACAAGGTATTACCGTCTGCATTTTTTCTGCATACTTTTTTCTGTTATCAAATAATTTTTGACCCATTTCAAAACTCTGCTGAAGTTTTACTTTTGCTTCCTCTTCAGTTAATTTTTCAGGATCAAAATTAGAATCGAACTGACTTTTTATTTTGTTCTGGTTATCAAGATATTCATTATACATTGCTGTAAATTCTGCTTTATCCTGTGGTGCAACATCCAGCATATCAACAACCATATTATTTCTAAATTGGGTAAGAAGTGTTTTTCTTTCTTCCGGGGAAAGATTATTTATTACCTCCTTTCTTTTTTCACGACTCATATTCCTCCAGTCGTAATCTTTAATCTGAGCATTAAGCCCAAACCCAGAAATTATAAAAAGTGTAAATAATATTTTTTTCATCTTTCTTTTAATTATACAAGTCTAAATAAACATCCTGACTTGAATTATTCGCTAATTCTGCAATTTCAGAACTGGTAAGCGCCTCAATATATTCATTCATATGAATATCATTCGAAGGTTTTACCGTTTTTTTAGTCTGACTTACAGAATTATTATTAACTGCCTGAGAAATCATAGGCTTTATACTCATCTGACTTTCAATCTTTTGATTGTTATTTTCAACAGAAGTTAAATCTGATGCTAAAGTTTCGTAAGCTATTTGACTTTCTTTTTTGGGTACAATTCTGTTATCAGCAATATTTTTTACTGAATCTCCATTTAATGAAGCGTCTGAATTTAAATTATAAACAAATGCCGACCCAAAAATAAGCGCTAAAGATGCCGCTGCAGCATATCCCCAATTTAATTTGAAAATAGGTGCTTTTTTCTCAACCTTTATCTCGTTAAAAACTCTTCCCTGAACTGTTTCAAACATGCTTTCAGGAACTTTGTAAATATTTTTACGTTCTAGTTTTTCCAGATCAAATCCTCTCACTTCGCTCAATACATTATCCTGAATTGTCTGAAACAAATTTTCAGGAGTTTTGTATATATTTTTGCGATCTAAGTTTTCCAGATCGAAATCTTTCACTCCGCTCAACACCCTTTCCTGAATATTTTTAAAAATACTCTCAGGAACTCTGTAAATGTTTTTGCGTTCTAAATTATCCAGATCAAAATTTTTCATACTTTGTTTTCTCAAAAATTATCTTTCGTAATTTTCTTTGATATATTCTTCTATTTTCTGTTTGGCATAATGATAATTCGTTTTCAAAGTTCCTACAGACATATCTAAAATTTTAGATAATTCCTCGTAAGGTAAATCATCATAATACCGCATTGTAAATACCAATTTCTGCTTTTCTGGCAAACTATGTATGGCTTTTTGCAGTAAAATCTGTATCTCTTCTGCGTCTCCTTCCGTATTATCAGCAACCAGATTCTGCATATAATATTCAGGATCTTCATCGGTTTTCTGCATTCTTTTCAGCTTATTGATCTGCTGCAACGCTTCATTGGTTGCAATTCTGTAAAGCCAGGTATAAAGCTGACTGTCATTTTTGAATTGATGAAAATTCTGGTAAGCTTTGATAAATGTTTCCTGCAAAGTATCCTGAGCAAGGTCACCATCTACAATAATACGTCTGATGTGCCAATATAATCTACTCTGATAAGCATCCATCAACACACGAAGTCCTTTTTCAAGGGTTCGAGGATCTTGCATCAGCGCAATAATTTCCGCGTCTTTAATCTTCATAAGATGCTTTCATTGTTTTGGATTACAAAAATATCTAAAAGTTAAATTACTTATTCAATTTTTATGCTATAATTTAGCTTTTTATCGTTAAAAGATTATAAACATCCATCATTCAACTTCCATCGCCTCAACAAAATATTTATCTTTGTTTTATGCAAACAGTCATTATCGGATCAGGAAATGTAGCGTATCATCTGGCAAAAGCTTTTGTTAAGAATGGGGTTTCATTAGCTCAAGTCTTTGGAAGAAACGAAACTGAACTTCAAAAAATTTCTTCAGAATTAAATGTTTTTTATTCGACACAAAAATTAGAAGATGCAGATTTATACATTATTTGTGTCAGTGATCATTCTGTGGAAGATATTTCTAAAATTATATCTAAAAAAGATTGCTTGGTCGCGCATACCTCTGGTTCATTGCCCAAAGAAATTTTGGTAGGGGAGTACAGAAAATCAAGCTTTTATCCTTTACAGACATTTTCAAAGTCTAAAGATTTAGATTATAAAAAAATTCCTTTCTTTATTGAAACTGAAAATTCCGGAGATCAGAAAATTTTAACTGATTTAGCTTCCAAAATTTCAGAAAATGTAATGGAAAGCACTCATAAAAAAAGAAAATATATTCATTTGACCGCAGTTTTTGCCTGCAATTTTGTGAATCACCTTTTTTCGAGAGCTAAAGAAATTTCAGATGCACAGGAAATTCCGTTTGACTATTTTCTGCCATTAATTGATGAAACCGTTCAGAAAATTCATGAAATTGATCCAAAATCTGCGCAAACGGGACCAGCGGTAAGAAATGACAAAAGAGTTTTGGAATTACATGAGCAATTATTACATGATGAAAGTCTTGAGATTTATAAAACCATGAATCAATCGATTAAAAAAATGTATCAATTGCCATAAAGTTTTACCTTTGGGAAAACAGAAAAAATGAATACAAACATTATCCGTTCTCTCATCATTGGAGCGGCCATCGTGATTACAGCTCTTATTTTAGGTTCAAGCTTTAAAAACAGAAACTTAAAGCAAGATACAATATCCGTCACAGGACTTGGTTCTAAAGATTTTATTTCAGACGAAATAAGTTGGGGCGGAAGTTTCGACGCCAGTGCGATGGATGCAAAAGAAGCTTACAGTTTAATCTCTCAGGATAAAGAAAAAGTAAAAGCATTTTTCTACAGCAAGGGTTTTAAAGCGGGTGAATTTGCTTTCGGCGGAGTTAATTTTTCAAGGTCTTACCGTACTGTGACAACAAAAGAAGCAGATGGATCTGAAAAATCTGAAGAGATTTTTGATGGTTATAAGGCTACTCAAAATGTTCAATTCAGAGCCAAGAAAAATCCGGCTTTGATGAGGAAAATAGAAAGTGTAATTGATAAAACTGCCGAACTCATCAACAATGGAGTACAGTTTGAGCCAACTTCAGCGCAATATACTTATTCTGATCTTTCTTCTTTGAAACACAGTTTGATAGAACAAGGCTCAAAAGATGCCAAAGAAAGAGCGGAAAAAATCGTAAAAAGCGCAGACGGAGATCTGGGAAAATTAAAAGATGCTTCGATGGGCGTTTTCCAGATTACCGCAAAAGGTTCTACCGATGAAGACAGTTATGGCGGAAATTTTGACACTTCAAGCAAAGAAAAATCTGCAAGAATAACGGTAAGACTCACGTACAATCTTGATTAAAATAATTATTAATAAAACTAACAAGCGATTAGTAAATGATTTGAATTTTTTATGATTCATCACTTATCAATCATTAATTAAAATGAGTTATAAAGAGAAATTAAAAGATATAAAAGCATTTGTTTTTGATGTAGACGGTGTTTTTACAGACGGAAGCGTTTATTTAATGCCCGGCGGAAATATGAGCAGAGTAATGAATGTCTTAGATGGTTATGCCGTTGTAAAAGCTTTAAAAAATGATTATTTAATAGGCGTAATCACCGGTGGAAATGATGAAATGGTAAGGCATCGAATCAGCTACCTCGGAATTCAGGATTATTATGCGAAATCAAATGATAAAATGGTGGATTATGAAGATTTTAAAACAAAATATAAGCTTAAAAACGAAGAAATTCTGACGATGGGAGATGACATTCCAGATTTTCACATGATGCAGAATTCTGCGATTGCAACCTGTCCGGAAAATGCTGTTCCCGAAATCAAAGAAATTGCAGATTATATTTCACAAATTAAAGGCGGAAGTGGGGCAGTGCGCGATGTGATTGAGCAAGTAATGAAAGTTCAGGGGAAATGGCATGATGACAACACGCAATCTGTTTAAAATTTAATGATGAAAATACTTTTAGCATCGCAGTCTCCCAGAAGAAAAGAATTGCTTTCCAGTCTAGGATTTGATTTTGACATGGTAAAAATAGAATGCGAAGAAATTTTACCCGCAAATATAAAAATAGAAAATGCAGCAGCTTATTTATCTGAATTAAAAGCTAATGCGTTTCAAAATCTGCAAGAAGATGAAGTTTTATTAACTGCAGATACCGTTGTTGCCAGTGAAAATCAGTTTCTCGGAAAACCAAAAGATGAAAACGAAGCTAAAGAAATGCTTCAGGCATTATCCGGAAAAACTCATCAGGTCTATACGGCAATTACCCTGAAAACTTTAGATAAAACCATTACAGAAACCGATGTCGCTGATGTAGAATTTGATGAAATTTCTGAAGAAGAAATTGATTTTTACATCAAAAATTATAAACCTTTCGACAAAGCAGGAAGCTACGGAATCCAGGAATGGCTCGGAATGACCAAAATTAAAAAAATCAACGGAAGTTTTTATACGATTATGGGACTTCCCACTCATTTGGTTTATAAAATTCTGAAAGAAATATAGCATTTTTCCAAAATAAATTTTATTATTTTTACAAAATCATCAAACTGCTGATAATAAAAAGTAAATTAGCGAGTTATATTGAAATAATGAAAAAGAATATCATATTCCTTTTAGCAGCAATTATTGTTGTTTCCTGTGGCACGAAAGTAAAAAAACCGGAAGCAAGATCTAAGTTTCTGAAAGGGTTTTCAACATATTATAATACACTTTTTAATGCTAAAGATGCCTTGAACAGTGAATTTACCGAGAGAGACAAAGCTCATAAAGATAACTTCTATGCGCCATATATTCCCATCCTTACTTACGAAGAGCAGCCTTTAGGAAGTGATCTGGGTCAATCTTCAGCTTTTGCAGAAAATTCTATGAAGATGGCAGAAGTAACCCGACCGCAACAGAGTTCAAGAACAGCACCAGGAATGCCTCCAAATGGCACCGGAATGCCCGGAATACCCGGTAATAATATGTCTCAGGATCCCAATAATCCTACAGGAAACAAAGGTGCAACAACTTTAGAAATTGCCGAAGCAAAAGCTCTAAAAGCAATCAACAAATATTCTGTCATCAAAAAAGGAGAGGAGAAAAACAAAGCTATTTTTGATGCTTATATTATTTTAGCGCAATCCAGAATTTATCAGGGAAAATCGGTGAAAGCTTTAGATGCTTTGAACTATGTTTTCACCCACATGAAAGAAGATAAAAGGCTTCCTCTGGCTCGCGTGTATGAAGGTCTGGCTTATTCTCAACTTAAAAACTATCACAAATCTGACGAAATTTTTGATCAACTTAAAAATGAAAAAATAAGTAAAGATCACGAGAAGCTTTTAAGTATTTATTATGCAGAATCTCTTCTGGATGCAGGTAAAAAAGAAGCTGCTATAAAAGAATTAGACCGGGCTTTTGAAATAAATGGTAACAGAAAACTTAAAAGCAGAATTGCTTTTTTGAGAGGTCAGGTTTTACAGGAAACTGGTAAGCCTGATCTGGCCAGAGAAAGCTTTGCAGCTGCTTATAAATATGCTAACGATTTTGAATTTGAAGTGAAATCTCAAATCGAAATTGCCAAAACGTTCAATGGAAAAGGAAATTATGAAGGGGCAAAAGATTATCTGGAAAAAATAAGTAATAAAGGAACTTACGGATCGAGAAAAAATGAATTTTATTATGCTTTAGGCTTAATGGCCAACAAAGCAGGTAAGAAAAAAGAAGCCCAGGAATTTTTTAAAAAATCTTTGCTGGAAAAAGTTTCAGATCCACAAGTGAGAGGTTTGGCTTATTATGAGATCGGCAAAGACTATTTAGAGAGAAATGATTACATCGGAGCAGGAGCATATTATGATTCTGCATTGGCTGTAATGACGTATGAGCCTTCCAAAATATTGTTGCAGAATCAGTCCGGCTATATTAAGAAAATCTCCAAAAACTATTATTTGGTTAAGAAAAACGATAGTATTCTTTCGTTAGCAAAAATGTCTGATGCTCAAAAAAATGATTATTTTGCCAAGTATATTGAAAAAATAAAAATTAGAGAAGAGAAGGAAGAATTAGAAAGAAGACGTGCCGAAAGAAGTAAAGGTTTCGATACGGGAGATTACAATGCGAATTCACTTTTTGCCAACAGCGGAAATTCTTTTGAAGATTTCGGAGTTGCGGCAAAAGGTTTCTATTTCGGCAATACAGGAACGGTAAGTAAAGGAACATCATCATTTAAACAGCTTTGGGGAGATCGCGCTTTGGTTGATAACTGGCGTTATTCTAAAAAAATGACGACGATTGATGACATGAAAAATGAAGCTTTAGGGATAACTTCATCACCCAATCCCAGACGTTTTGAGCCTTCATATTATATTGAGCAGATTCCCACAGATATGGGTAAATTATCTCAGCTTAAAAAAGACAGAGATACTGCTTCTCTAGGTCTGGGAATCATGTATCAGAATTATTTTACCAATACGCCTTTAGCAACAAAAACACTCTACGATCTGGTCGATGTAAAACCCGAAGAAAAGGTAATGCTCCAGGCTTTGTATGAAATTTTTGCAATGAATCATGAAAAGAATCCGCAGATTGCGAGCAGAGCAAAACAGATTTTATTGACAGATTACCCTTTTACATCGTATGCAGAATATGTAAGAAACCCTAAGAATGATACTTTTGTAAAGTCATCAGAAGAAGTAGAAAACGAGTATAAAATGGCTTATGCTCTTTATGAATCTGAAAAATTTACTGAAAGCCAGGGGAAAATAGATCAGATCATTCTAAAATACCCTAAAGACGCTTTAGTTCCGAAACTTAATTTGCTGAATGCTATCAATGCCGGAAAAACCAGCGGAAAAGAAGTGATGATTTTACAACTCGAACAGATTGTTTTAAATTATGCAAAAACTCCTGAAGGAATTAAAGCTAAAGAAATGCTGAATTATTTGAAAAGTGACTTAGCATTCCAGCCAACTGATAATAAGGGAAATTCTGTACCGAATAACCCTTTCAACGGATCAGGACAGCCGAATACACCTCAACAAAGCAATCAAAATAATAATTTTGCTCCGGGAAGCAATCAAATTAACAATAATAATCAGATGATGAATAATAATACTCCTCAGAACAATATTCTTCAAAAAAAACAGCTGAATCAAACACAGAAACTGCAGTCACCGCCCGAAGTGAAGGCAAGTAGCAAATAAAGAAAGCGAAGATTATTCTTCGCTTTTTTGTTTCTTTTTTACTCCATGGAAATCTTTCAGATAAAAAGGCTCAAAATAAGCAATATCTTCAAAATCTTTATTTTTTATTTTCTCTAAAGTTTTCTTAACTAAATGCTGCGCAGAAGGGTAGACATCATTATTAAATTCTGCATCAGGAAGCTGTACAATTTCTTGTGTTTTCGAGGCTCCGTCGCCAACAAAAAGGAGTTTTTTATCTTTAAATTCCTGAAAAGAGTTTTCATCTAAAACTTTTGCCTCAGTCGGATGAAGTTCTTCCCCCGAAATTCCATCATACACAGCCGTATAGACCTCCATTCTCCTTGCATCGACTAATGTGATTATAAGATCATAGTTCTGAGCTAAAAATGGCTCAATCATACTTTCCATAGAATTTACGGCAATCAAAGGAATTTTTAATCCATAACAAAAGCCTTTTGCTGAAGCGGCTCCAATTCTCAGACCTGTGTAAGAACCGGGACCTTTACCTAAACAAACCGCATCAATTTCCTTCAAAGAAATCTCTGCTCCTTCCAAAGCCCATTCTACAAAAGTGTGGAGACTTTCAGACTGTTTATAATTTTCTGAAACCTCTTCCGCTACACAAAGCAGTTTTTCACCATCCGAAATGGCAACTGAACAGTTTTTTGAGGAAGTTTCGAGATATAGTATTTTCATTTTATATTAAATTTATTTGATCTAGCCTTTTAATTATAAGATCTGTATAATCAAAAAATAAGTGTTTGACATTTCTTTGGGAATGACAAGATTGATAAATTTTATGATTGTCAATCACTTCATCTTTAAAGCTGATGATCTCAGATTTGCTCTTATTAAGTTCAATCTTACTATTGATTTTTAATAATATCTCATCTAACTTACCATTCACTACATAACCTAATAAGCAACCATTTTTATTTTTAAAATGTCCTATTAAAAATCTTTCTATTCCTTTAGTGATGTATTCGGTTTGTTGTTGAGATGCGTTAACTTTTGTTCCAGTTGATTTTTTCCATTCAGAAGAAGAAATATTTTTAGCCTCAACGTGATATTCTAAATATTCTTTTTGATTCCATTGATTCTTTTGAAAAAAAATATCGATTCTGTTTGAGTTTTTTACACGCTTTTTTGCGCTGTAAACATCTTCCTCAACCAATGGAACTTCATAATTGATGATAAAACCACTTTTAAAATTTCGAAGATGCTTTACAATGTGTGCAGAAATTGATTCTTCTTCCCATTCTAATGTGAGTAAGTTTTCTTCAATTGCTGAACCAAATGATTGAATCAAAAGACGTAAGCATTTTAATTCAAAACTCTGATTCACTTTATTTATCAATTGGAGACTTTTAGCCATTTCCTTTTGCTATTTCAACCAACAAAGATTTACTATCTTCCATAGCTGTAGTGTCATTCCAAAATCTTCTTTGATTTGGTTTTATTATGAATACATCATTACCATCAAAATAATTTATTTTTTTTCTGAAATAAAGGTTTTTAGCTTCTTCATTCCAAATTTTTTTATCTAATATTTTTAGCTCTTTTTTGATGTTTTCTTTTGACTGTATTGTTTCTTTTTGTTCACTTCCAAACGATAATTTTACCATATACAATGGACAACTTTTGTCAATCTTGTAATGCGTTGCTGAAACTTTTAAATCTACATCATCTAACCATTCATTAAGTTCATTAGTGATTCTATTCGAATAACGGTCAATTCCTAAAATTGGTTTTACAGCATCTGATTTTGCCTGTTTTTCAAATAAATTTAAGCTATAATCCAAAGTATCTTGAATGATAATTTGCTCCTTAACAGTCAAATTTTCGAATATCAATTCATTTATTTCAGTTTCGAAATCATCTTTTTCATTTTCAAATATTATTTTCGAATATTCATCAAATGCTAAAAGCAATTTTTCGATGATATCATTATTTAAATCATTTATTATAAAAGGAATATTAAATAATTCTCTGTGCTTTACTACATCTCTCTCAATTCCCCAACTTGAAGTTGATAAAAAAGCATAATATTTAGTAAATAAGGAATTCAAAAACAATGAAATAATTTTTAATGTCTTTACATCTTCTGTTTTTGAATAAATACCTACAATTCCTTTATAAAAACTAGAATCATAATCTAAATATGAACTTGTAATGTTATTTTTTTGGACACCTTCATTTAAAAGTATATGCGGTTTATTATAAGCTTTTAAATTTCCTAATCTTCTAAAATAATCATTTTCAATTCTAATTGAATTTTCAATTGGACTTAAATATTTAGAAATTGTGTTTGAATTATGATGTGCTATTGTTTTAATTGAGGTATTAAATTTATTATTTGGCTCGCTTAGTTCAAGTCCAACACCATAACCAATTTGATTTTCTTTAAAAAAAGCAGAAATAGTACTATGCTTCTTTTCTAAGTTTTCAATCAATTCAAAATCGAAATAACTTCCCCACATTGCAATTTTCCAGATTTTGGAATCTTGTTTCACGCATTCTATTCTTGGCAAATGTTTTTCATCAGATGAATCAATAACAATTCCTTCTAAAACATCATTTTTTATATATGTTTTTGGGGCATAATAAGTTATGGTATCTATTGGATTTTTGGGGGGGTCTTTTTGATAAAAAACAATACTTATTGGACCAACAGCAGAACCAAAAAGTTGCCCACCAGAAAATTTTGGAGCCTTTCTTAAAATTGAAAAATTATATACCTTTTCTACATAATTTTCATTCAATAACCATTTCCTGAATTTCTGGTAAGTTCCGCCTGTATTTGTTAAAACTTTAGTGTTAAAAATTAGAGCAATTTTTCCTTTTGGTGCTAAAATAGTTGCTTTGTGCAAGAACGGTAAAACCATTTCTTGAGCAAAATTTTCTTTTTTACAATAAGCTGTAATTGTTGGTAATAAATTTTTAGTTCCAAAAGGTGGATTTCCAACAATTAAATCAAAATTCTGTAATTCCTCAATATCGGACAAATCAGATATTGTATCTCTTTTAAAAAGATTATAGCCTTGTTCTTTTAAACTTGCATCTTCCAGGTCGTTGATTAAATAAGGAAATTGAATGGTTTTGTTCCACCAACCTGTCTTCGGGTCAAGATTGTCTAACAAAGCCAAATACAAACTAAATGCGGCGACTTTTATAGATTTAGAATCCAATTCTATCCCAAAAATATTAGATTTTAAAATATCTACTAAAACATTAAAATCGTTTAGTTCACTACTGTGGTGATTTTCATAACGTTTGACCAATCTTTTGAAGCTTTGAACCAGAAAAATTCCCGAACCACAACTTGGATCTAATGTTTTTACATTGTATTCTGATTCGTTATTTCTAATGGGTAACTTTTCGTTTAAAATCAATTCGACCAATGATGGTGGAGTATAAAACGTTCCTGAATCTTTTTTCTTTTTATCGTCTAATTGTGATAAGAAATTTTCATAAATTTCACTTAGTAACTCGATTCTAATAATACTAAAATCAAATAATTTGTCTCTGAATAAAACAGGTTTTGCTTCATCTTGATAACCATCAAAAAAACAGTTTTTAATTAATTCCAAATGTTCTTTTTTAACCGAATCTTTCTCATTGTCTTCAAAGTTGAAAAGACTTCCGTTGAAATCATCTGCAAGTTTTTCGAAAAGATTATACGTTGCTTCAATGTTATCTAAAACATCAAAAAAAGAGATTGCTTCTGGTAAAAATGATTGATATAAATCTCGTGAAGTTGCTTTTCTATCTTCCAAATAAAATAAAAATAGAGAACGCATAATAAGCTTATGGATAATAAATTTATTTTTTAATCCTTTCTTATCTAAAGCATTTGCAGTTTTTATAAGACTTTGTATCAAAAATTTATCAACTCTATTTTGAATTTGAACATTTTTTCTAATTTCGATGGCTTCTTCTGAAGACCAGATAAAACCTGTATCAATAGCAATTCTTGAAAAAACTACATTTAATATTTGAAGCTTTTCTTTATCATTTTGTTGACAAGAATATGCTTCTAAATGTTTGAGTTTTTTAGTAAAATCATTTTCTTTAATAGAGTTTGTGTAAACAAAAGGTTTCTCAGAACAATTGTAGATCCGGATTTCCGTTTTGTTGTAAACGTAGAGAAAAAGTACTTTCTGGAAATTCCAGCAAATTTTATGGATTTCAGCAATTTGTTTTAAGGTTTCAAAATCAAAATACTCAACTTCTTTTAAAAAAATTACTGGTTGATTTTCATTTTCATAAACTTGAATTATACCATATTTTTCTTTCTCAAATAATTTAACATCAAAATCTTCACAATTTTTTGCGAAGTTTAAAAGGTCAAGATTATTTATTATGCGATAATTCATTTAAAAAACTGAAAATCAACAAATTAACTATTACCGGTTTTAATCTACAAAAATATAACAAAAATATTTTATTTAGTATGTTTTTCTAAGTTAAAATTTATTTCAAAGTTTACAGAGAATTAAAAATACTGATAAGATGTTCACTTACGGTAGATTTAGCTATATCAAATAAAGCAGTCATCGTATTTTGAGTAAGCCAAAAGGTTTCATTTTGTAAAAAACATCAACTCTAACTTTTTCATTTGGTGTATTATAAATCAAAAATTTCTGAATCTCTTCGTTCATTGTGTTGATATTATAAACAAATTTATGGCTTTATTTCCACACTTTGCCGGCTCCACAATTTCCATACAGATTTGTTTTTGATCCAGATTTCAAGCAGCGATAAATTCATTTCAAAATCTTGATTTCTATATAAACCTAAAACTTTTATTTTCCTTCGTATACTGAAAATATTTCCAAATTTTTTCATTTCTGAAACTTCTATCTGTCTGATTTCTTTGTAGATCACTTTACCTGACGAAAAATCTTTTTTAAAATCATCAAAATTCTGAATCCAGCCATTAGAATGACCGAAAGAAACATCGGTTTCAAGCAATTCTAAAATTTTAGAATCATTATTCTGCATCAGAGAATCCAACTTAGCCGTTTGAAAAAGCAATTGTTTTTCCTTCTTAGAATAATTCTGAGCATATCCGAAAATGCAAGAGAAAAGAAATATTAATGCTAAATTTTTCATTTTTAAATTCTCAAATTGACCCATTTTTAAATTCAAATTATAGCTTTCTGTATATCGTTCTCGGTTCGCTTTGAGCACTCGGATAAATTGTCATATCTGAAACCGTTACATGTTGTGGAGCATTGATGCAATAAGCAATTGCGTCGGCAATATCTTCAGCTTTTAAAGCTTCATAACCTGCATAAACCGTCGAAGCTCTTTCCTGATCTCCTTTAAATCTAACCAGAGAAAAATCAGTTTCCACAGCTCCCGGTTGAATATTGGTAACCCGTATTCCAAACTCTGTCAATTCAATTCGCATTCCTTCAGAAATCACATCAACTGCTTTTTTTGTAGCGCAGTATACAACTCCGTTTGCATATGTTTGTCTTGCTGCAACGGAACTGATATTAATAATCTGACCGGAATTTCTTCCCTTCATCATCGGAATTAATGTTTTAGAAACGTATAAAACACCTTTTACATTTCCGTCAATCATATTATCCCAATCGTTTGTACTTCCTGCCGAAAGTGGTTCTAAACCATGAGCATTTCCTGCATTATTGATGAGAACATCTACACTTTTCCATTCATCAGGGAGCGATGAAATGGCATTTTCGACTTCTTCTAAATTTCGAACGTCAAATTTTAAGCTGAAAATTTCTGTGAATTTTGATAATTCTGATCTTACAGTTTCCAAAACTTCAGGTCTTCTTCCACAGATAATAATTCTGTTTCCTTGTTTTGCTAAAAGTTCTGCTGTTGCTTTTCCAATTCCGGAAGTTGCTCCGGTGATGAGTATTGTTTTCATAATATTTTGGAGTTTGGCTGTTGGCAATTGGCTAATAGCTAAAAGCCAGCAGCAAAATTAATTTGCATCAAATGCCTGAAAAGCATCTTCAATATGTTCTATTTGTAAGTTTTTATTCTGATCCGGAAGCACAGAAACAATATCAAATCTTACTTCCTGATTTTTATTAAATTCTTCCAGAAAATGATTAGCTGCCAAAACTATTGACTTTATTTTTCCCTTCGTTACGGCTTCCTGAGGCAGAATGAAAAAATCGGTTGAGCGCGCTTTTACTTCAATAATAATAATCAGATTATCTTTTTCTGCAATGATATCCACTTCATTTTTCTTGAAACGGAAATTTCGTACCAAAATTTTATAGCCATTTTTAAGTAAATATTCTGCCGCCAGATTTTCTGCTTCTTTTCCTAAGTCATTGTGATCTGCCATTATTTGGTAAGAGAGTTGGTAGGTTTGAGTATTTGAGAGCGTATTTTCATCCTTTGTTTCTAAACTGATATGCCCACCAGATCAAGACAATCTGCAAGGGAAGTCTTACAACTGTAAGCCAAAAATATTTATGATGCATTAAATAAAACTTTTTTGCCATCTCAATATTTGCAGGAAAAACGGCAATAAATAAAGCGATGCAGAGATAAGCTCCCAATTTTTGAGTTTCCGGAAAGAGGAGAATTCCGCATAAAATTTCTACAACACCGCTGATGTAAACCATTTGCAGATGCAATGGAATATAGTCGGGCATAATTTTCATGAAAAACTCAGGTTTTACGAAATGAAAAATCCCAGCAACAATCAGGAAAAAGGCAAGTACAAATTTCGAATAAAACATTTTAGTATTTAAAAGTTAAAGATACATTCTTTCCGGCTTTTAATAGAACCTCAGCACCAATAATCAGAGGAATATTGTTATGAATATGTCCATTTGGAAAACCAAAAACTGCCGGGAAATTATACTTCGAGATTCTTTCTGAAATCAATTTATAGGTAAACTCATCGAAACTGTCTTTGTATTGTTTATTCTCTTTTTCGTCGCCCATATTAGTCATTCCACCTACAATCAGGCCTTTTATTTTTGTAAAAACTCCGGCTAATTCCAGGCTCATCATCATTCTGTCTAAGGCATAGAAATTTTCACCAATATCTTCGACAAATAATATTTTATCTTTAAAATCAAAAGAATATGCAGTCCCCAAAAGCGCATAAACAAGCGCAAGATTGCCTCCAATCAATTCTCCTTCAGCATTTCCTTCTTTGTTAAATTGATTCGACTTCAGAGTATATTTTAGGGGTTTCCCTTTCAGAATATTAAAGATCAGATCATAGCTTTCATCGGTAACTCCAAAACTTGATGTTTTTACAGTTTGCCCGTGAATTGAGGCAAAGCCTTTTTTCAGCAAATAACTTTGAATAACCGTATTATCTGAGTAGCCAATATACCATTTAGGATTTTGGCTAAATTCTTTTAAATTTAATTTTTTAAGTAAATGCTGACATCCGTAACCGCCTCTTGAAGCCCAGATTGCAGAGATTTCGGGATCATTCAAAGCCCAGTTCATATCTTGTATTCTCTGTTCTTCTGTACCTGCGTAATTGTAACCATTTGAAAATTTGGTATAAAGATTTTTTCCTAAAATTGGTGAAAAACCTTTAGATTTTATCATTTCTATACCTTTTTTCAGTTGAATCGGCTCTACAGAACCTGCAGGAGAAATAATGGCTATTTTACTGCCTTTTTTAAGTGGTTTGGGAAATATTTTCATTATCAGTTGTTGTTTTTAGTTTTGATTCAAATGCGCAAATATTTTTTATATTATTCTGCTAATTTTTCATTCGCAAAAATGTTTCACCCAGCAAAGAACATAAATACGAATATTTGAGAAGTCCTTGGTCATCTATTTTTGAATCTTTTTGTATTTTAATTCTTTTTTCTCGGCTTCTTCCAAACGTTTATCAAACTGATTAAACATTTTAAAACTTTGAAGGAATATGAAGAAACTGAAGATTATTAAAACAATTCCTACACCTTTTCTGATGTTGTTTGCCAGTTTTTGAGTCAGTCTGTCGTGAAATTGTTTTGAAAGGAAAATTTTAGCAAAATCAATCATAAGATAAGTTGCAATGACAATAGCCAGATATAGAATTAATGTTTCTGTATCTGGATATTGATTTCGAACTCCTATAACCGTTACTAACCAAAAAAGTATTACCCCTACATTCAAAATATTCAGTAGAAAACCGTTGAGAAATGTTTTAAAGTAATTCTGATTGATAATTTTCTCTTCTCCGGGCATGTGCATTTTGGTTTTTGTAACCATCATAATAATTCCGTAAGTGAGAATAAGAATAGATGTAATTCTGTAAAATCCAGGATGTTTGTCTATTAAATCAACAATATCTGCGCTTGCATAATAGGCTGCGATAATACACAGTAAATCTGCTGTAATAACACCAAAATCAAGTGCCAAAGCATGTTTTGGACCTCTTGTAAAGCTGGTTTCTATTAAAAGGAAAAAAATAGGACCGATAAAAACCAGGCTCAACATGAAACCAAGACCAATAGCCGACAATATAAGTTCAAACATTAAAAATTTGTTTCAAATTCAAATTTAAAGATTATATTTTTATTGGAGTTTAAAATAAAGAATTTATTGGGTTTATACATTGAATTTATTTCTAAACTTCTCGCTGATTTTGCAGATTAAACAGATTTCCAGCATTAAAAAAATCTGCCCAATTAGCTTAATCTACGTGATATTAAACACTTTTAAAACAAAAATTTCAGGATTTCAAAAACAAAAAAGACTACAAAATTGCAGTCTTTCAATTATTGTGTTAAGTTTTAAAAATTCAAATAATTATCAGGGCAATTTTTATTATAAACAAATTTAAAATCTTTTCTCACTTTTAATCCAAAAATACCTCTTTCAAAAGTGTAAATGATTTCATTATTACCCCACATTTTTTTGTAATCAATAAAAAAGCTTCTAGTCATATAAGAATATTTATAGGCATTTCCACTTAAATAAATATAGGTGGTTTTGCCTTTTTGATGACTATTCCTTCCACCAACTTCAGAAATCATATTCTTAAAACAATATGTTTCTTTTTGGGGATTCATTCCCGTAAAATAATTTATCATAAAAAAACAATTAATTAAAAATGGAAAAATGACTCCAAAAAAGTACTTCTTATCTTCATTTTTAATCTTAATAATTTTTTTATTAATCAATCTGTTAATAACTACACAAAGTAAACCAATAATTATAACAAACCAATAAAAGTTTAAAACTGTTTTAAAGACTATGGTGACTAGTAAAACTACATTTAAAATACTAAAAAAGATTGACTTGTCAACTTTCGTCATTATTCAACAATTTTGAAATCAAGCTGTTTTGCAATTAAATTCGCTTTTATTACTTTAATCTGAAGCTCATCTCCCAATTGGTATCTGTTTCCTGTACGTGAACCATAAACGGCGTGAGTGGTTTTGTCGTAAGTATAAGAATCATCCATTAAATCCCGTAATTTAATTAAACCTTCCGCACCATTTTCAGGAATCTGAACCCAGAAACCGAATTCTGCAACTCCTGAAATTACACCTGTAAAAGTTTCTCCCAAATGTTTTTCCATGAACTTTACCTGCATAAATTTAATTGAATCTCTTTCTGCATCGGCCGCCAAACGTTCTCTGGCGCTGCAATGTTTAGCTTTTTCTTCCAATTCATTTCTGTCGGGAGATTTTCCTCCATCCAGATAATGCTGTAACAATCTGTGTGCAAGCAAATCCGGATAACGGCGGATAGGAGAGGTGAAGTGCGAATAGTAATCGAATCCTAAACCGTAATGCCCAATTGGCTCGGTAGAATACACCGCTTTACTCATGCTTCGCATCGCCAATGTTTCGATCATATTTTCTTCGCCTTTTCCTTTGACGTCTTTCAATAAAGTATTTAAAGATTCTGCTACTTTTTTGGTATTTGCCAAGTCTATTTTGTACCCAAAAGTGGAAACGAAATCTCTCAAAGCTTCCAGTTTTGCCGGATCCGGATCGTCGTGAATCCTGTAAATAAATGTGTTTCCGTTTGGACTTCCTTTTTTAAGCGAAACAAATTCTGAGACTTTTTTATTCGCCAGCAACATAAACTCTTCAATCAAATGATTTGAATCTTTGCTGATTTTAAAGTAAACGCCAATCGGCTGGTTGTTTTCATCTAAATTGAATCGAACTTCGCTTCTGTCAAATGTAATTGCACCATTTCTGATACGTTCAGCGCGCATAATTTTAGCCAATCCGTCTAAAACATTAATTTCTTCCTGCAAATCGCCTTCTCTGGTTTCAATTCTTTCCTGAGCTTCTTCATAACTAAATCTTCTGTCGGAATGAATGACGGTTCTTCCAAACCATTCTTTCTGAAGTTCTGCCTTATCATTTAATTCAAAAACTGCAGAGAAAGTATATTTATCTTCATTCGGACGAAGCGAACAGACATCGTTACTCAAAACCTCCGGAAGCATCGGTACAACACGATCTACCAAATAAACTGAAGTTGCTCTTTCGTACGCTTCATCATCCAGAATAGTTCCCGGAACTACATAATGGGAAACGTCTGCAATATGAACTCCAATTTCCCAGTTTCCATTTTCCAATTTTCTTATCGAAAGTGCATCATCGAAATCTTTTGCGTCTTTCGGGTCGATCGTGAAAGTTAAAACATCACGCATATCCCAACGTTTTGCAGCTTCTTCATCGGTTATTCTACGGTCGATTTTATCGGCATCTCTTTCTACCTCTTCGGGAAATTCATACGGTAAACCATATTCCGCAAGAATAGAGTGGATCTCAGTTTCATGATCTCCGGGATTTCCTAAAACCTGTAAAATTTCTCCTTCTGGATTTTTGTCTCCGGCTTTCCATTCGGTCATTTTTACAACGACTTTATTTCCGTTTTCAGCGCCGTTTATTTTTCCTTTAGGAATGAAAATATCCGTATTGATTGTCTTCTTATCACAAACTACAAACCCGAATTCTTTATGCGGAACCAACTGAAAAGTACCCACAAATTCTGATCTTTTTCTTTCTAAAACCTCCAAAACAGAACCTTCGAGCTTTTTACCTTTGAAATTGTAAGTAACAATCAAGACTTTATCGCCTTGCAAAGCATCTTTCACGTTTTTTGAGTGAACGAAAATATCTTCTTTTAAATTTTCTACCGTAACGTAAGCATTTCCGCTTTGGTTGAAATCGATCGTTCCCGTTAAAGTACCTTCAATATTAAGATTGATACTAAATTTTCCTTTCTCTGTTTCTTTAATTCTTTGATTTGATAACAATTTATGCAAAGCCTGAATCACCATTTCTCTCTGACGGGGATTTTTATGGTCAATTCCATCTGAAATCTGTTTGTAATTGTATAATTTGGTTTGATTCTGATTCATAAATCTCATGATCAATCTTCCGATTTCCATTAATTTATGATCGTTTTTCTGACTTATATATTTTTTCTTTTTTGCCATTTTATTCTTTTAAATTTTTAATATAATTATCAAATTTTTCTGATAATTCTTTTGTATTTGGTAATAGTTTTTGATAATCTTTTGGTAATTTTTCTGAAGTAGAGTAAGTTGCCACTCCAATCGGTAATGTGCTGGATTTTAATGAATATTCTACGATTGTGCGGTCTTTATTTTTGCATATAATAATTCCGATAGCTTCATTTTCATGGTTTAATTTTACTTTATCGTTTAAGAGATTCAAATAGAATTCCATTTTGCCCTTATATTCGGGTAAAAATTCTCCAATTTTTAATTCTACAGCAACTAAACTTTGTAATCTTCGATGGAATAAAAGTAAATCTATAAAATATTCTTTTTGTGAAGCCTCTACTTTAAACTGATTTCCAATAAATGAAAAATCACTTCCCAATTCCAACAAAAAACCGCGGATATTATGTATTAGTTTTAATTCTAAATCTTTTTCAGAATGCTCTTCTTCAATTCCTAAAAAATCAAAAATATATTCATCTTTAACTGCTAAAATGGCTTGATTTCTGATTTTTTCAGGTAATGTTTCGTCAAAATTGGTTTGATTGACAAGATATTTCTGGAATGTTTGATTTTCGATCTGATGAATAAGAACATTTTTTGACCAACCAAATTTTTTAGTGGAAAGAATATAAAATTCTCGTTCTTTTGGATCTTTACATTTGTTTAAAATAACAATATGTTTCGACCAGCTAATTTCTCCAACCAATGGATGGAGATTTTCAACAGATTGATATTCAGAATAAAACTGAGTCATTAACCATAAATTGGTTGTGGAAAATCCACCCACTCCCGGAAACTCATTTTGCAATTCTTTAGAAAGTGTAGGAACAACTGATTTGCCCCAATTTTCAGCCTGATTTTCTGATATTGATTTTCCAATTTCCCAATACAAATTTATTAGGCCAACATTCACTGCCTTCATTGCTTCGTACTGGGCATTTCTGACTTTTGTTTTTATTTCAGAAATAAACTGTATTTGAGAATTTTCTAACATTAATAATCTAGATTCTAAGCACTAACTGTTTTCAATTAATATGATTTACAGTCCAGAACTTAGTTTTTGCATAAATTTAAAACAAATATGGAGAAGTGTAGGGAAAAATTTTTTGATTAGTTCAAATAAACTATCTCAATTTTTTACGGAATCAACAGCTTGTTAATTGCTATTGGATAGTGTAAATATATAAAATAAAAAATAAATAAGGCTTGTAATTTGATTTACAAGCCTTTATAAATTTAGCAAAATGCAATTTTATCAACTCGGGTTTGATGTCTTCCACCTTCAAAAGGTGTTGAAAGAAACTTTTCGGAAATAGCGATAGCGACTTCTTTCGAAATAAATCTTGCAGGAATAGAAATCATATTTGCATCATTATGCTGTCTCGCCAATTCTGCAATTTCGGGCATCCAGCACAACGCACATCTTATTTGCTGATGTTTGTTAGCCGTAATTTGTACTCCGTTTCCGCTTCCGCAAAGTAAAATTCCCAGTTCATTTTCTCCATTTTCAACTGAAGTTGCAGCCGGATGTACAAAATCCGGATAATCAACAGAATCTGCAGAAAAAGTTCCAAAATCCTGAACTTCAAAATTTTCTTCAAGATGTTTCTTTAAAATTTCTTTATACTCAAAACCAGCGTGGTCACAGGCAATAGCAATTTTTCTTTTCATTTTACTTTTTAAAATTTATTTATTTGATGTCTAATGTGATGAGATCTTTATGCAAAGTTACGTTAATTCCGAATTTAATCTTCTTAGTTTCGCTAGGTTTTATCTCAAAAATTCCTAATGACAAAACCTTAATTTTATCGTACTTGACATTATCCGGATTAATGGCTTCAATTTTAATAATTTCAGCAGTAAAAACCGGAATTTGATCTTTCATTCCCAGAGCGATAGCTTTATTTTATTACTTATAATGGTAATTTCATAATAATAGCTTTAAACTTTTTCCTTTTTCATCTAAATATTTAGTTTAATTATTTATTAATTCTCTTCTGATAAGAACATTTGGGACAATTCTAATTCCAATCTACGTCTTAAACATTCACTAATTGAAATCAATATTTACACTTGTTATTTGTAAATTTTCCATAAAAACATCGGTATCTCAAGCAAAATTATACATCTGAAGAATAATAACACTTTTATACAAATTAATTTCTGCTTTTATCGTTCTTGAGCTTTTTCATTAGAATTCCATAAATTGCTATCTCTTCAATTCCGTAATCATTTGCGCTTGAAGACCTAACTTTGGATTTGGTATAACAAATTAAAAACATACTAATCTCATTCAGTTTTAAAAATCAACTTTGTAGATTATAAAGTCTCTCTTCTTCGCTGAAGCTTAAAATTCTTCCGTCTGAATAAATTTTTTGCTTCTTGATCTTAAAAATCTTTGTTGTATAATTTTCCTTTCAAAACAGTTACCAACGATTAACATAAAAGCAACAAATTGATTTTCAGAGTAATTTAGCCCTTAATGTATCTGTTTCATAAAAACTTTAATAATTGTTAATTAAATTCTAACAAAATGTTAAAAGCATTGTGAATAAGTGTGGAAAACTTTGTTAAAAATAATATTTTTTATCACCAGAAAAATTAGTAATGAAAGTTGCTTCCAAATTTTCGGGCAAAAATTTTCAAAAACTTTTTTCAGACTAATCTTAAGTTTTTCCATAATTCGGTTATTCAGAATAGTAATAGTGGAAAAGTTATTAATATTTGTTGGTAAGTGTTCGAAAAATCAGATTTTCAGTCATTTATTTTGTTAATTAATTATCAATTGTAACTAAATTAAGTGTTATGAAGTTTTAATTTTAAAGTTATCCCCTAAACTCACAACACTTAACAACAGTATTCATTCTTTTCTTTCTATAAAAAAAATAAGATAGTGTTGATTGATGAGTGTTGCTTTGTTTGGAAAATTTTGAAAACTTTTGAAAGATTAGATTTTTTGCGAGACTTTAAAATCTTACATTTGTGAAACAAAAATCAAAAAAGAATTTAAGATATCGACCTGCCTCTGCAGTTTCTGAGAACTGTATATGCAAGTTGATTTTCTATGACTGAAGAAACTAACAAAAGTATATATGAAAACAATCAATGATTTCAATTTTAAGGATAAAAAAGCTCTTGTAAGAGTAGATTTTAATGTTCCGCAAGACGACCAGCTGAAAGTTACAGACAATACAAGAATTGTTGCTGTAAAACCTACAGTTGATAAAATTCTTAAAGATGGAGGTTCTGTAATTTTAATGGCTCACTTAGGAAGACCAAAAGGAGAAGTAAAGGATGAATTTTCTTTAAAACATATTGTAGAAGAGGTTTCTGACGTACTTGGTAAGGAAGTAAAATTTGTAAATGAATGCGTTGGAGAAAAAGCTGAGCAAGCAGCTTCAGAATTAAAAGCCGGAGAAATCCTTTTATTGGAAAATTTACGTTTTCATAACGAAGAAGAAAAAGGTGATGAAGCTTTTGCTGAAAAACTTTCTAAATTAGCCGATGCTTATGTGAATGATGCTTTCGGAACAGCCCACAGAGCACATGCTTCTACAGCTGTTATTGCTCAGTTTTTCAATTCAACTAAATTTTTCGGTTTACTGATGGCTAAAGAACTTCAAGCGATTGATAAAGTTTTAAAAAGTGGCGAAAAGCCTATTACAGCGATACTTGGAGGCTCTAAAGTTTCAACTAAAATTACCATTATAGAAAATATTTTACCAGCAATTGATAATTTAATCATTGGTGGCGGAATGGCATTTACTTTCATTAAAGCTTTAGGCGGAAAGATTGGAACTTCATTAGTTGAAGAAGATAAATTACCTTTAGCTCTTGAGATTTTAGGAAAAGCGAAAGAACATAATGTAAAAGTTTACCTTCCATCAGATACTATTATTGCTGAAAGTTTTAATAATGATGCTGAAAGAAAAGAAGTAAATATCTATGAAATTCCTGAAGGTTGGATGGGATTGGATGCTGGTGCAAAATCCAGAGATCAGTTTAATGATGTTCTATTAAATTCAAGAACAATTCTTTGGAACGGACCTATCGGAGTTTTTGAAATGTCAAATTTCTCAGCTGGAACTATTGCTTTAGGTGATAGTATTGCTGAAGCTACAAAACTAGGAGCTTTTTCGTTAGTTGGTGGAGGAGACAGTGTAGCTTTTGTTAAGCAATTCGGATATGGCGAAAAAGTAAGTTATGTTTCAACTGGTGGTGGAGCGATGCTTGAAAGTCTGGAAGGTTTAGAACTTCCGGGAGTTGCTGCAATTAACAATTAAGAAATTTCTCTTTTTATAAATTTTAGTCTGTCGGATTTTCGGCAGACTTTTTTATTTTCCTATAAAATCAGTTAAATTTTTATTTTCTTGGAAAATGTTGAAAAATTGACTTTCATAAATATGGTTAAAATCCATAAATAAATATTTCTATAGCATTTATATCTAAATTTAAAATAAAGCTTAATATAGATAGTTTTTGCGAGAATTTACTTTTTTAAATGCAAATTTTTCTATTTTTTCTTTTACGATATGCTGAACAGTGAATTTTTCATTTAAAACTTTCAAATTTAATTTTATGAAAATCTCTACCTTGTAGATTTTCAATTTAAAAAATCATAAAAATTTTTGCCTTTAAATTTTACAAAACTTTGTCAATTTTAAATCTGCTTATTTAATGATCTCAAGAAATTTAGGCACATCAGATTTTAAAATGTTTTATAAGAAATTGTAGTAAGGTAGGTAAGAAGTAAAATTTTCAGACTTTTTATAATAAAATAATTTAAATTGATAGTTCTAAAAAAAATAATAACTCAAGATTTAATCCTGAATTTTTTGAATTTTATAGAGAAAATGCTAAAAATCGACTTTAAGAAATAGGTTAAAAATCGATTTTCTACTTTTTTTCGATAATGTATATCAAACTCGAAAATTCGTTAGAAAAAAGGGCTTTTATGTTAGAAATTGTTCCGTAGACTGTTGCTTTTAGCCAAAAAAAAGAAGATTTCTTATATTTTTCGCTCAGCATGGAGATATAAAACGAATCTAATATTAAAGGTTTAATTTTTCTCATTTTCCAATTTGGCTTCCTTGAAATCAAATTTTCCATTCCTTTTTTAGAAAAATGATACACGTGTCTTGGTACATCGTATGCTGCCCAATATTCTTTATAATGTTTTGCATCGTAAGAAGTAGGGTTGGGTACAGCGATAATTAATAACCCTTTTTCTTTTAATTTTTTATTGAAAATTTCAAGCATTTCATCTTGATTTTCTACGTGCTCAAATACATGCCAAAGCGTAATTGCGTCCAAACTGTGATCTTCAAGTGCATTGATATTATCTAAAATTATTGCTTTTGAAATCTTATTTTGCGCTGCTTTTCTTGCATCTGAATTAGGTTCAAATCCTAAAACTTCAAAATCATTTTCTATATATTTTACAAATTCTCCTGCACCGCATCCATAATCTAAAACTTTCGAACCTTTATTAATTCGATCTAAAAGTATTGTTTTTTTGTATTGTAAATTAAAAGACTGAAGAAATTTATACAGTTTTTCTTTTAAACTTCCTGAGTCTTGGTGATGAGAAATATAGTCTTCACTTTCATAATATTTTGAAATGTTCGATGGAATAGGGGAGGTTTTAAAAACTCCTTTTGTTTCCGTTTCTTTAATTTCAAAAACTTCTTGTGAAAGAAAATGATCTTTTATTTTCATTTGAATTATTCTTTTAAATAATAAAATTAAGATATTTAGAGCTTATGATAAGTTTATAAATACCTTAATTTCGGCTTTTATTCTCCCTATGTTTCACGTGAAACATTTTGTATTTAACGGCCTAAATAAACCAGTAAAACATTTATATCGGCAGGCGAAACACCACTTATTCTTCCAGCTTGAGCAACTGTTTTTGGTCTGACATTATTCATTTTTTGCTTTGCTTCTGCAGACAAACTTGAAATTTTCAGATAATCAAAATCTTCAGGTATTTTTACATTTTCAAGACGGTTTAGTTTTGCAACATTCTCCTTTTCCTTTTCAATGTAACCTTTATATTTGATATTTACTTCGGCTTGTTCACGAACTTCATCTGTGAATTGAGATGTAAATTCTTTAATTATATCAATTTCGTCAAGATTTTGCAATGTAATATTTGGTCTGGTAAGAAATTGCGAAGCTCTGTAAGCTTGATCTACAGGATTACTCTCCATACTTTCCAATATAGGATTAATGATTCCAGGCTTTAAAGAAGTTTCTCGTAAAAATGCTTCAAGTTCCTGGCTTTTTGCGATTTTTTCTTCTACTTTTCTTAATCTATCTTCTTTAGCTAGACCTAATTCAAAAGCTTTTTCGGTTAGTCTGATATCAGCATTATCCTGTCTTAAAAGAAGTCTGTACTCAGCTCTTGAAGTGAACATTCTGTAAGGTTCTTCTGTACCTTTTGTGATTAAATCATCTACTAAAACTCCGATATACGCTTCGTCTCTATTTAAGATAAATTCATCTTTTTCATGTACTTTATTATGAGCATTAATCCCTGCAATTAATCCTTGTCCCGCTGCTTCTTCATAACCAGTTGTACCATTAATCTGTCCTGCGAAATATAAATTATCAACTAATTTTGTTTCTAAAGTATGCTTTAGTTGAGTAGGAGGGAAGTAGTCATATTCAATGGCATAACCTGGCCTGAATACTTTTACGTTTTCAAATCCTGGTATATGCTTCATTGCTTTGATCTGAACATCTTCCGGTAAAGAAGAACTGAAACCGTTTACATAGATCTCAACAGTCTTCCAGCCTTCAGGTTCTACGAATAACTGGTGTCTGTTTCTTTCTGCAAAACGGTTAATTTTATCTTCAATAGATGGACAATATCTTGGTCCTAAGCTCTGAATTGTACCATTAAACATCGGGCTTCTATCAAATCCTTCACGTAAAATATCGTGTACCGTTTCGTTGGTATAAACGATGTGACAACTTAATTGTTTGTTTAATTTGGGAGTATCTAAATAGCTGAATTTCTGAGGATTTTCATCACCTTTTTGCTCTTCCATTTTAGAGTAATCAAGACTTCTGCCATCTACTCTAGGTGGAGTACCGGTCTTCATTCTTCCAGATTCAAAACCAAAAGAAACAAGTTGTTCGGTGATTCCAAAAGCTCTTGGTTCACCCATTCTTCCGCCTCCTAACTGCTTATCTCCAACGTGGATTAATCCATTTAGAAAGGTTCCATTTGTGAGAACGACTGACTTAGATCTAATTTCAATTCCTAGTGAAGTCACAACTCCTACAGCTTTATTATTTTCGATTATTAAGCTTTTAACCATATCCTGGAAAAAGTCGAGATTGGGAGTATTTTCTAATGCATAACGCCACTCTTCTGCGAAAAGCATTCTGTCATTTTGAGTTCTGGGCGACCACATTGCAGGACCTTTTGAAAGGTTTAGCATCTTGAATTGTATTGCAGATTTGTCGGCAATAATTCCTGAATAACCTCCCATTGCATCGATTTCTCGTACAATTTGTCCTTTTGCGATTCCTCCCATTGCAGGGTTGCAGCTCATCTGTCCGATGGTTTGCATGTTCATTGTAATAAGCAAAGTCTTTGAACCCAAGTTCGCTGCTGCAGCTGCGGCTTCACATCCTGCGTGACCGGCACCAACTACAATTACATCATATATTTCTGAAATCATATTTTATTGCTTATTTTAAGCCTTAAATTTTAATTTTTTCTATAAATGTTTCACGTGAAACATTCTTTTAAATTACAAGACAAATACGCCTGTGTGCGGGGTTTTATAGCCCGATTGCAGCATTCGTCTGAGCTCATTTTCTTTTTGTAAATGAAAATAGCGAGTGCGGAAAGCGGGATTAAGCTCCTAAAAGAAAAATTTAAAATGTTAACGGTATTTTGCTAAATAAAAATCTTCCTTACTTCGCATTAATTTTTCTTCCTCTTCGGTTTTATCTTTATAGCCGGAAAGATGAAGAACGCCATGAGCTAAAACTCTTCTCAGTTCTTCTTCATAATCTTTTGATAGGGTAGAAGCGTTATCTGAAATGCGCTGCAAAGATACAAAAATCTCACCGCTTATCGTTTTACCTTTTACATAATCAAAAGTAATAATGTCTGTGTAGTAATCATGCTGAAGATAATCCTGATTTACTTTCAATAAATAATCATCGTTGCAGAAGATATAATTGATTTCGCCCAGTTTTTTTCGTTCAGAAAGAATAATTTCTTCCAGCCATTTTTTGTATTCTGTATTAACAGATTCGGATATGTTTTCGTAAAAGAATTGTATCATAATTTAAAACCAGTGTCCTAAAATAACACTGAATACGCCTTTTTGATTATTTTTAAGTGAATGTCCAAAATTGAACTTTATTTGTCCGAAAGGTGATTTGTAACCAATCGTTGCTCCAAATGAACTGTAATTTACCTTTACGGCATCTTCAAAGCTAATGTCATCTGAAAGATTGGCAAATGTAAAATTTCCGCTTAGAAATAAGTTTTTGTAAAATTTATATTGTAAATCGTTTGAAACCATCACGACATTGTTTGTGTTGAGCTGTGCAAAATAAAATCCAGAGAAGTTGTGAAAATTAATAATGTTTTGCTCAAAAACTCCTCCTAGCCTGTATTGATAATATTGCGGAAGATTTTCGCCGATGGTTACTCCGCCATAGAGATTCAGGCGATAGCTCAATTGCTTTGTAATTGGCAGATTTACTCTTACATCTGCTTTAACCTGAATTAAACGTTTTTCTACATCAGACTTAAGTAAATCAATTACTTTTCCTTCAGCATTAAGATAAATACCCTGAGTAGGAAAATCTCTGTCATTCTGAGTATCTGTTTTTACAAAAATATAAGGATTTAAAAACCGGTTATACCTTTTGTTTGTACCATTCATTTCAGCTTCAAAATAATCGTGACTAAGTCCTGTCCCGATTGCAAATTTATCTTTCCAAACAGATTGTATGTATACCTCATTGCGAAGCCATTCCCATTTGTCAATATTGATATTATTGTCTCCTTTCAAATCAAAACTCATCCCGGAAGAATAGACTCCGAATCCCGGAATATAGCCATTATCAACAAAATAATTTAAATAATACCTTGGCTTGTCTCCTATAACTACATCTAAGGAAAGATTTGAATTTTTAAATAGTAACCTCTTTGCAGAATAATTTAACAAAAGTCCGGTTTTGAAAATTTCATCATAATGTAAACCAACTTTCAGGAAATGCCTGGCTTCATCTTCTGTCACGTATAATTTAAGATAATTCAGATTATTTTCTGTGACAATGTCATAATTGATGAATCGGTAATTATTAGTTGCTACGAGTTTGTCTAAACCTTTATTAATGCTTCCGTACGTTTGCATTGATGGAAGACGAAGCCCCATTTTACCGAGAACGTAGTTTTTACCGTATATTTTACCGCCATCTATTGATACGCTGTCAATCTTATAGACATTAGAATATATAGGATTTACGGACTGTCTGAGACGTTCAAATTCACGTTTTGGAAGCTGATCAAGAACTGCCGAATATTTCATGCCTTCTACATAACCGCTGTCAAGTATTTTTTTCTTATCGTCATAGCTTGTTGCAGTCATTCCGGCAAGATTTGGTTTAATATTGATATCAGTGTATTTGTATTGTCTTTTGGTATCTTTTTGAATACCAAAATCTATGACCTGATTTAAAATCGAGATAATATTATTCAAATCTTCTCTTTTTGAAAGATCCTGATTTAAATCTACACCAATAACGATATCAATTCCTTTGTCTTTTAATGGTTTTGAAGGATAATTAACCGTCATTGCTCCGTCGATATAAATACTGTCTCCAATTTTTACGGGATTCATTAACGATGGAAAAGCTGAGCTTGCCATAATCGACTGCACCAAATCTCCCTTTTCAAAAATCTCCATGTTTCCGCTTTCAAGATTGGTAGCTACACACATAAAGGGAATTGGAAGTTTTGAAAAATCGTTGATGTTGGAAACGTTCTTAAAAAGCTCTTTCAAGAGATAAACATTCTTTTGGCCAGAACTGATGGAAGAGGGAAGTGTAATTTTTCCGTTTTGCAAGGGAATAGAAAAGAGATATTTGTCGACAGCTTTGTTGAAGAAAGTGCTTTCTTTTCTCGATTTCGGATCTCTGATCAATGAGTAGAAATCGGTATCCATTACAATCTTTTCAATTTCTTTTCCGGAATATCCTGAAGCATACAGACCGCCCACAATTGATCCCATACTTGTTCCCGAAATATAATCGATTTTTACACCTAAAGAATCCAAAACTTTAAGAACACCTACATGAGAGAAACCTTTTGCACCGCCACCTGCAAGTGACAATCCGATTCTTGGATTTTTAGGAATCACCAGGTTTTTCTTTACCTGAGATTGAATCAAAAGTAACTGAAATGCAAATAAAAGTATCAGAATTTTTCTCATAGTTAATCTTTTACATAGATCCGTTTTACACGAGGTGAAATGGATGTTAATACTTCATAAGTAATGGTTTTGCAATATTCTGCAAATTCTTTTAAACTTGGTTTTGAATTGAAAACAGTGACTGTATCTCCTTCTTTTATATTCGGGATATTATCTACGTTGATCATCATCATATCCATACAAATGCTTCCTACAATAGGTGCTAAGTTTTTATGAACGCCCACATTTCCAACCTGATTTCCAATTAATCTTGGGATTCCGTCTGCATATCCGACAGGAATAGTGGCTATTTTTGTTGGACGATCAGCTTTGAATCTTCTGCTATAACCCACAGATTCACCGTTTTCTACCAAAGAAATTTGTGAAATTACTGTTTTGAAACTTACGACAGACTGCAATTGTTTTTGTATATCAAAATTTGGTGATTCTCCCAACATTCCGATTCCAATTCTTACCATATCATATTGATGATTGGTATAACTGGTTATTCCAGAAGAATTTAAAATATGACGGATAGGAGTATACTGCAATTTTTTAATTAAATAATTTGAATTTTTTTCAAATATTTGCAATTGGTTTAAGGTAAATTCTTTCTCTTCCGGTATATCTGAAGACGAAAGATGGCTGAAAATACTTTGAACTTTTACATTCAAATTTTCTAAAAATTCGCTTAACTGATCAAGTTCAAAGCCTTTAAAACCAAGACGATGCATCCCGGTTTCCAATTTGATATGAATAGGATATTTTTTATCATAACCAGATTTTTGAACGGCTTTGTAAAACAATTCCAAAACACGGAAACTGTAAATTTCCGGCTCCAAATTATATTCAATTAAAGTTTCATAACTGTGCTGCTCAGGATTCATCACTACGATAGGAACAGTGATGCCCTTTTTCCTAAGTTCAACACCTTCATCCACGAAGGCAACGCCAAGATAATCAATATGATGATGCTGCAAAAATTCTGAAATCTCATAACTTCCTAGTCCATAAGAGTTTGCTTTTACCATTGCCATCATTTTTGTAGCCGGTTTCAGTAGAGATTTGTGATAATTGATGTTATGTAAAAGTGCATTCAGATTGATTTCAAGAACTGTATCATGTTTTCTGAGTTCAAGAACATCTTTTACTTTTTCAATTTCAAATTTTCGGGCTCCTTTCAATAAAATAATCTGATTTTCAATTTCGGTAAGATGTTTACTATCAATTAATTCCTGAGTATTAATGAAAGTATAAGTTTTAGACTTAAATAAATCACTAAATTTTGATATTTTGTCGCCGATTAAGAAAACAGAGTCGAATTTTTGTTCGTTTACTAATTCTGAAACTTCTTCATATAATTCTTTAGAATTAAAATTGACATCAAAAATATCGGTTAAAACCAAAGATTTTTTAGGTTTTTTGTACTCATTCAAAAATTGAAGCGCAGTTTTCAAAGAATCTAAATCAAGATTAAAAGAATCGTTGATAATAATATTGTTTTTAATCCCTTCGATGGCTTCCAAGCGCATTTCAACTGCCTTTAAAGCGTTGATCTTTTCGATTATCTTTTGATTTCCGATTCCTAATTCCTTTAGAACAGTTACGAGCGCCAAAGCATTGGTTAATGTCGCCTCGTCTCTCTGATGAACTGGAAAGGAGATTTCTTCATCAAAGTATTTTACAACAAGATATTCGTCTTTAGAATTTAAATTCTTAAAATAAACCTGATTGCTTTCTTTGAAACCATAAGAAATTAATTTTTTACTTGAATATAATTGATTTATTTTTTTGTTAACCAACATATTATCTCCGTTAAAAATAATCACTTCAGAATTTTTGAAAAGTTTAATTTTTTCATCAATCAATTCTTCTTCAGCCTTAAAATTTGCGAGATGGGCAGTTCCGATATGCGTTAATAACCCAATCTGCGGATGGAAAATATTTTCCAGTTTTTCCATTTCGTCTGGCTTCGAAATTCCGACCTCAAAAATTCCCAGTTCGTGAGAATCATTGATTTGAAGCAAAGAAAGGGGAAGACCAATCTGAGAATTAAAACTTTTCGGACTTTTCACGGTTGTAAATTCATTCCAAAGACATTGATACAACCATTCTTTCAGAATAGTTTTACCGTTACTTCCGGTAATTCCTATAGATTTTAAGTGAGTGTTTTTGAAATGATGTCGAGCTAATTTTTGAAGAAAATTCACGGAATTTTCAACAATAATCCAATTAATGTTTTCAAATTGCGGATATTGATGCTCAGAAATAATCACACTAATTCCTCTGTCGATCGCAGCTTCAATAAATTTTTCACCCGAATTTTTCTGAGTATTAATCGCAATAAAAGCAGTGTTTTTGGTGGAATAAATAATCCTGCTGTCAAAAGCTATGTTTTTGATTCGTAATTTTCCGTCCCCAATAACTTTAGTATTGGTGATTTCTGCGATTTGATTTATTGTGTAGTTCATTTCATTTATAAATTATCAATCACAAACTTTTTTTCATCGTCCTGATAATTATTGTAAAGTCTTAATATTTTAAGGATTTTAGATTCCAGTTTATAGATAAGTGTTGTTTGCTCTGTAATCAAAATTTTATTGTAATCAAAATTTTATTGTAATCAGAATTTTGTTCAAGCTTTTGAAAGATCACTTTTCTATCCAAAATCAATTCTATTTTTCGATTGAGAATTTCAATAAATTTTTGATATTCTCTATATGTAAAATTATTTCCGATGTAATCTTCGATTTGTTCTAGATCTTCCAGAGCAAAACTAGACCATTTAATTTCCATACTTTTTCAAAAAGCGTTCTTCAGAAACTTTTAAAACTTCGCTGTGAGAGTGGTAAATTCCATTGTCAATATCTTTTTCAGCATCATTTAAAGATTGCAAAAATGAAGGTTGCAGTTCAATAATCTCGGCAATTCTCAATAATTCTTCCGGAAGAAATTTTTTTTCTTTCATTTTTCGGAAGAAGGTAGGTTCGGAAATTCCCGTCTTTTCAATGATATACTTCATTTTAAAAGGCGAGTTTTTCAAAATCTCATCGATTGAATTACTGATTTTTATATAATTTTTTATTTCTAATATCATTTTTTGAGAGTATTTACTATTAAAATTTAAACAAATTTAAAAATAAATATGAGATAAAATTATTTTTTATTTAAAACTTCATCTACAAAAACTCTGCGGCTTACTGCATCGTAAGCTTCTGTTTCTCCGAGTTCTACCAAATTTTTCCCTTCAGAAGTTCTCATCGAATAATTGGCTAGATTTCCTGTTTTTCTGCAAATTGCATGAACTTTTGTCACATATTCTGCGGTGGCCATTAAATTAGGCATCGGTCCGAACGGTCTCCCCAAAAAATCCATATCCAAACCTGCAATAACTACGCGAATTCCATTATTTGCCAGTTCATTGGCTATTTCTACAATACTTTCATCGAAAAACTGAGCTTCATCAATTCCCACTACATCACAATTTGATCCCAACAAAATAATTTCATTAGGGGTTTCTACTGCTGTGCTGCGAATTTTATTTTTATTGTGGGAAACTACGTCTTCCTCAGAATATCTCGTATCTGTTTTAGGTTTAAAAATTTCCACATTCTGCCCCGCCATTTCTGCTCTTCGTAATCTTCGGATTAACTCTTCGGTTTTTCCGGAAAACATTGAGCCACAAATAACTTCCATCCAACCGCTCTGTTTGGAATGATTAATTGTATTTTCTAAAAACATTTGTTAAATTAGCCGTAATATTTTAAGATCAAAAGTAAGCAATTTTAATAAGAATCTACGATGCAGAACATTCAAGATTTACAGGATAGGATTTTTTTTGAATCCAAAAATATCATTGATATTTTGGGCAAAACAAACAACGTTGACGAGTTGATTTCGAAGCACGATCTGATGAATGATCTTGCCGAAAAAATTGCTTTTCTGAAATTGTTGAATAAAAATCTGGCACGTTACAGCCAGGAAAATTCAGGTTTTTCTGATTATCACAAATCTGAAGTTTTAATTTCAGCTCATTTGGTAACAGAAGAAGAGGCAATTTTTAATAATGAACTTAATGAAATTGGTTCTGAATCTTTTAAAGAAAAAGAAAATAATATTTTAGTTGAGGAAGAAGAGGCGATTTTTAATAATCAACTGAATGAAATTATTGAAAGCGATTTCCATGAAAGTATTGTAAATCTTGCTGAAGAAAACCAACCTGAAGCGGATGAAAATTTTGTTTCGGATGAAATTTCAGATCATTTAGAGCTGGAAGAAGAGGCTGTTTTTAATAATCAATTGAATGAAATTGATGAAGAACCGGAAAATACTGATAAGGCTTTAAGCTTTGTAGATGAAGACCGAATTTTGGAAGATTCTGAGCCTGAGAACGATGATGATTTTAATGAAGAAAATTTCAATCAGCAGGAAACCAAAGAAGAGGAAGTTTTTAATGATCAATTAAATGAAATCAATGAAGATGAAGCAGATAAATATAATTCTGCAAAAAATGAAACTCACAGTATTCCCGATATTTTTGCTACAGAACAAAATGAAGATGAAATTTTGATTGAAGAAACTGAAACTGAATATCAATCAAACGACTTTAATCATAACCAGGAAGAAATTATCACTGAAAATTCTAATGTTGAAGCAATTCTAACTGAAATTAAAAAAGATTCTGAATTTGAAGAAATTAAATCTGAAGAAATTGAAGTAAAACCAGATGATTCGGACAGAAGAAAAATTGTTGAAATTAATAAACCTTCGTCAGAACCGAACTTAGAAAATCTAAAATCCAATGAAAGTTTTGAGAATATTGAAGCTTACCGTCAGGAAAAGAAAATCAAACTGGCAAATATCAGAAGCTTAAAAAATATTCAGACTCTTTTTGATGATGATCCTTTGGAAAGAGAAACACCGCATGAAAAAGTTGAAATTCCTGTTGTAAAAGAAGATACCGGAAGTTTAATTAAAACAAATATTCCGACAGATTTTATGGAAGCTGAAAAGCAAAGACCGGAATTCAGACTTGATCTGAATGACAGAATTGCTTTTACAAAAGTACTTTTCGGAGGAAGCCAGGCAGATTTAAATGATGCAGTTTCTGAGCTTAACAGATGCAGAAATATTGACGAAGCCAAAGAATATCTTAGTGAACTTTATTACGATAAAAAATGGGATAAAGTAGATGAATATGCGCAGAGACTCTGGTTATTGGTAGAAAATAAATATATTTAATTTTGAGCGGAATTCTATATTTCGTTCCCACACCGGTTGGGAACTTAGAAGACATGACCTTCAGAGCCATAAAAGTGCTGAAAGAAGTCGATTATATCTTGTGTGAAGACACGCGAACTTCGGGTGTGCTTTTAAAGCATTACGAAATTTCAAAGCCTTTAAAATCTTATCATTTGCATAATGAGCATACTGCAACGGAGAAAGTGATTACTGATCTTCAAAGCGGACAAAATATTGCAATAATTACAGATGCGGGAACACCGGGAATTTCAGATCCGGGGTATTTATTGTCAAAAGCAGGTTCAGATAACAACATAGAAATGATCTGTCTTCCGGGAGCAACAGCTTTAATTCCGGCTTTGGTCGTTTCAGGATTGCCGAATAATGAATTTTTATTTGCAGGATTTTTGCCTCCTAAAAAAGGAAGACAAACTAAGCTGAAACAACTTGCAGAAGAGAAGAAAACCATTGTTTTTTACGAAAGTCCGCATAAAATCAATACTACTTTAGAGCAAATCAAAGAATTTTTCGGAGAAGAAACAAGAGCTAGTTTGAGTCGTGAAATTTCAAAGAAATTCGAAGAAACAAAAAGAGGAACAATTGATGAATTGATTGAGTTTTCTAAAAGTAAAACATTGAAGGGTGAAATTGTTTTGATTGTAAATAATTCACTAAAATAAAACAAAATTAGGCTGTTGACTTATCACAGATAACAAATTATAATATCTTTGCAAACTGATAATTTAACCACTAAATTATTTAAGTTTAAAATAAATAATCATTATATGAAACTATTAGAAGGAAAAGTAGCGCTGATTACCGGAGCTACAAGAGGAATCGGAAAGGGTATTGCCGAAATTTTTGCTCAACAGGGAGCGAAAGTTGCATTTACTTATGCCGGATCTGTAGAAAAAGCGAAAGAATTGGAAGCTGCTTTAAGTTCTGTAACTCAAATTAAAGGGTATCAGTCTGATGCTTCAGATTATGATGCTGCTTTGAAATTGGTAGATGACGTAATGGCTGAGTTTGGTAAAATTGATATTTTGGTAAACAATGCAGGAATTACAAAAGATAATCTTTTGATGAGAATGTCAAAAGACGACTGGGATACTATTATCAAGGTAAATTTAGATTCTGTATTCAACCTTACCAAAGCGGTAATTAAGCCGATGATGAAAGCAAAATCAGGCTCTATCATCAATATGACTTCTGTAGTTGGTGTAAAAGGAAATGCCGGACAAGCAAATTATGCTGCTTCTAAAGCCGGCGTTATTGGGTTTACAAAATCTATTGCTTTGGAATTAGGTTCTAGAAATATCCGTTGTAACGCAATCGCTCCAGGATTTATTGAGACTGAAATGACGGCTGCTTTAGATGAAAAAACAGTTCAGGGATGGAGAGAAGGTATTCCTTTGAAGAGAGGAGGACAGCCTGAAGATGTGGCAAATGCGTGCGTTTTCTTTGGTAGCGAAATGTCTTCTTATATTTCCGGGCAGGTTTTGAATGTTGATGGTGGAATGCTTACTTAAGAGATTATTTGACCTAAAATATAATCCCTTTCATAAATTTTACGAAAGGGATTTTTTATTTAATCATTAAAAACCTGATTTTCCTGCTCCTGAACTCTGATAAAAGTTGTTCTTTTTGATAATTCTTTCAGCGTTGAAGCTCCAACGTAAGTACAGGTTGAACGAACCCCTCCCAAAATATCTTTCACCGTTTCCGAAACCGGACCTTTGTAAGAAACCTTCACCGTTTTACCTTCCGAAGCTCTGTATTCTGCAACGCCTCCCGAATGTTTATCCATTGCAGTTTTGGAGCTCATTCCGTAGAAAAGTTTATATTTTTTACCATTTTCTTCTACCATTTCACCGCCGCTTTCATCATGACCGGCAAACATTCCGCCCAACATGACAAAATCTGCCCCGCCTCCGAAAGCTTTGGCAACATCGCCCGGAACTTTACAGCCTCCGTCTGCAATGATGTGACCTTTTAAACCATGAGCCGCGTCAGAACATTCAATAATCGCAGAAAGTTGCGGATAGCCGACTCCGGTTTTCACTCTCGTTGTACAAACCGAACCGGGACCGATTCCTACTTTAATAATATCTGCACCGACTAAAAGTAACTCTTCCACCATTTCTCCGGTCACAACGTTTCCTGCAATAATAATTTTATCGGGAAAATTAGTTCTTGCGTTCTTTACAAATTCAACAAAATGTTCTGAGTAACCATTGGCAACATCAATGCAGAGAAACTCGATTTTTGGATGCTTTTCAAGGATTGTTTTTATTTTTTCTTCATCTGCTTTTCCGGTTCCGGTACTCAAAGCAATATATTGATGAATGTCTTCAGACTGAGTATTTAAAAAATTACTCCATTCTTCCGGTGTATAATGTTTGTGAACTGCCGTGATTATTTTATCTTTTGCGAGCTCAACTGCCATTTCAAAAGTCCCGACAGTATCCATATTGGCTGCAATAATCGGTGTTCCTGTCCATTTTTTTTTAGTGTGTCTGAATGTGAATTCTCTTTCAAGATTTACTTCAGAGCGGGATTTTAAAGTAGATCTTTTCGGTCTGAACATTACATCTTTAAATCCCAGTTTTATATCATATTCTATTCGCATAATTTGAAAAATTATTTTAATTAAAATTAGGGAAAAGATTTTTAAGAACACTGACAGGAAGTGTTTTTATAGAATATTTTTAATAGAGGTATAAATAGGTTTTCCCACAGATTTTACAGATTTGCACGGATTTTTTAAATAAAATTGCCACAAATGCACGAATATTATTTAAAGATTACAGTAAATAATTCGTGCATTCGTGGCAAAATAATTTGTGTAAATAAATTCTACATCAGTTCACAGTTAAACATAGATTTCTAACGTAATCATATGTGAAGATCTGTAAAATCTGTGGGAGACCTTTTAATCAAACTTCATCACCTCATTCAGCGTGTTCATATATTCATAAGCGGTCAAATCAAATTTTACAGGAACTATGGAGATATATCCATTTGCCAAAGCTGTTTCATCGGCATCTTCAGATTCATCCATATTGTTGAAATAACCTGTTAACCAATAGTATTTTTTACCGTGAGGATTGATTCTCTCGTCGAAACTTTCTTCCCATTTTGCATTGGCTTGCTTACATATTTTCACCCCTTTTATTTCTTCTTTAAGAAGTTTAGGAATATTTACATTCAAAACAACACCTTTAGGCATCGGGTTTTCCAAAGTTTTTCTTACAATTCCCTGAATATATTCTTTTGCCTGCGTAAAATCTGCTTCCCAACTGAAGTCTAAAAGCGAGAAACCAATTGAAGGCAATCCTTCAACACCGCCTTCAACCGCGGCAGACATTGTTCCCGAATAAATTACATTAATCGAAGAATTTGCACCATGATTAATTCCGGAAACCACAATATCCGGTCTTTTCGGAAGTATTTTATCTAAAGCCATTTTCACACAATCCACCGGAGTCCCGCTGCAGGAGTAATCTTTTTGCGGACCTTCAAGCTGTACTTCTTCATAGCTTAATGTCGAGTTGATGGTAATAGCGTGACCTTTTCCGCTTTGAGGAGAGTTGGGAGCAACCACAATTACATCGCCGATTTCGTTCATAAATTCTACTAAGTTTCTGATACCCGGAGCCGTAATTCCGTCGTCATTTGTTACCAGAATAAGTGGTTTTTCCATATTGTATATTTAATTTTAACAAAGATAAGAATTAAGGTTTGCTCTGTAAAGCAAGTTCAGTTTAATTAAAAATTAATAAAATTCTTTAAAGAAATTTAATAGCTTAAATTATAAAATGTTTTAATATTAAAAAAAACTGAAAACTAATGATTATTTCTAAATAAGGTATTAAATTTGATAGTTTGTAACAGAAATTTAATTGTTACTACTAATTAAAATACTTTTAAAGAAATTAATAAAAATACATTACAGATTTATGTGGAAAAATTTTAAGCTAAATAAATTTTTACTCTTTATTCCATTAACAAGTCTTATGTTTTGTTTCAATTCGCCTAAAAATGATGATGAAAAAATGCAGACGATAATGGTGAGCGTTAAAAACACTCTTTCATACTTACATTACAGCCCAAAACCAATTAACGATGCCTATTCAAAAGATGTTTACAAGCATTATTTTGAAATGATTGATCCTGGAAAAAGATATTTTCTGCAGTCTGATATGAATGAATTTGGTAAGCACGAAACCAAACTGGATGATTATATCAACCAAGGTGATCTGCAGTTTTATAAATTAACGATCGACAGATTATACCAGAGAGTTGACGAAATCGATAAAATTACTCAGGAAATCTTCAGCAAACCAATTAATTTGGAGGAAGACGAAACTTTGACGCTGGAATCTAAACTTAAAAAAGTTCCTGCAGACCAGAAAGAGCAATATAACGAATGGAAAAAATTCATCAAATACAATATTCTTCAGGAAATTGAATCGATGAACAGCAAAGAAGAAGCTCAGAAAGAAAAGAAAGATTCTGTACAGAAATTTAATCTGAAAGATACCATCAAACTTGAAATTCTTTCGCCTCAACAAAAGCTTACAAAAGCAACTGATGAAGTAAAAGATCTGGTAAAAGAAACTTTCACAAGATTCAAAAAAAGAAAGAAAATGGACTGGTTTTCTGTGTATATGAATGCGTACACAGAAGTTTTTGATCCGCATACCAATTATTACTCTCCAAAAGATAAAGAAGATTTTGATACTCAGTTTAAAGGCAAAGTAATCGGAATCGGTGCGATTATTCAGGAGAAAAAAGGAAACCTTTATTTAGGGGCTTTAACGATCGGAGCTCCTGCCTGGAAGTCGAAGAAACTTTCTGAAGGCGATAAAATCTTAAAAGTAAAATCTAAACCGAAAGAAGACCACGTAAATGTTGTGGGAATGCTTTCTGATGAGGCGGTTCGTCTGATTAGAGGTGAAAAAGGAACACCGGTTACTTTAACGGTTCAGAAAAAAGATAAAACGATTGTAGAAGTAACGATGATTCGTGAAGAAGTGGCAATTGAAGATACATTTGCTAAAAGTATTATTGTAAATTCTCCAAATGGTAAAAAATACGGATTTATCAATTTACCAAGCTTTAATGCAGATTTCGAGGATGAAAAAGGAAGAAATGCTTCTGATGACATCAAAAATGAAATCATTAAACTGAAAGCTCAGAATATAGAAGGAATTGTTTTAGACCTAAGAAATAACGGTGGTGGTTCATTAACGGAAGTTGGTGACATTATGGGATTATTTATGAATGCAGGTCCTTACGTTCAGGTAAAAGACGGAAACGGAAAAATCCAAACGCTTAAAAACAAACAGGAAACTCCAATCTGGACGGGTCCTTTAGTAATAATGCAGAATGAAATTTCAGCTTCGGCTTCAGAGATTTTGGCAGGCGCAATGCAGGATTACGGAAGAGCAATTATTGTTGGTTCGCCTCAATCTTATGGTAAAGGAACGGTACAGACTTTTGTTGATTTGAACAGATTCTTAAATACTGAAGATGATTTCGGTTCTTTAAAACTGACGATTCAGAAGTTCTACAGAATTACCGGTGAATCAAACCAAAGAAAAGGAATTGTTTCTGATATTCAGATGAAAGACTTCTTTACCTACGCAGAAATTGGCGAAAGATATGATGATTTTGCTTTAGCTTGGGATAAAATTCCGAGTGCTAATTTCCAAAAGTTAAGCTATTTTGATGTGAAAGCATTAGAAAAAGCAAGCAACGACAGAATGGCAAAAAACGCAAATTATCAGTTATTGCTGGAATCTGCACAATGGAGAGAGCAACTGGATAAAGAAGAAACCATTACATTAAATATCAATAAGTTTAATGAATTGATGAAGCAAAGAAAGGCTCAAATCGAAAAGTTCAAAAAACTGACGAAATTCGATAACGGATTGAAATTTGAAATGTATCCTGCAGAAATCGAAAGAGAGAAAAAAGATGAGGTTTTCAAAAAGAAATCTGAAATGTGGGTGAAAAATCTAAGAAAAGATTCTTATTTACAGGAGGCGATGAATATCGTTTCAGATATGAAAGCAAAGCAGTAAAAGCTTATCAAAACAAAGAAAACCACTAACTAAAAATTAGTGGTTTTTTATGTTTTTGTGGATTATTTTTTACTGCAAAAGCAACAAAAGATTTTGTCACTTTTTAGATAAATCAAAAGCAAACAAAAAAATAATAAAGATTCTTTTGTCACTTTTGCGGTAAAACAAATCTATTTAATCTCAATACAACCTACTCTTCCGCCTGCATTTCCTGTCGGCTGGGTTTGATAATCGTCTTTATCCGCATGAATAATCAAACCTTTTCCCATAATGTTTTTGGCTTCTTCAGGACAGTCAAGACACCATTTATCGGTTTTAAAAGTCAATTTTGCTTTACCGTCTTTGTCAGCAACAAGATTTCCGATATCGCCCATGTGGAAATGAGCGTTTCCCCACTTTCCATGATCAGATTTTGAAGGGTTCCAGTGTCCTCCTGCAGAAGAAGCATCGGGAGCAGAACAGTCTCCTTTTTCATGAATGTGAACCGCATGAATTCCCGGAGTTAAATTACTTACTTCCAGATTCAGAATAACATTATTTCCGTTTTGTGCAAATTTTGCCGTTCCTTCTGTCTTTGTTCCGCTTTTCGCGATAACGTTGTAGGTTTTCGATGTTGAGCAGGAAACCGAAAATAAAGCAATTCCGGCAGCTAATAATAATTTTGTTGGTTTCATATTTTGATATTTAAGTTTAATAATTGGTGTTTTTTATCATCTTTTTAAACTGAAAATACTGTTCAGCACTTCAAATCGACCGTTCAGTCAAAAAAAAGATGAAACGATAAGTTTTAAATATAGTTTTGTAAGCAAATAAACCGCCATGAAGACTATTTATCTTAAATTTCTTTACTTTTTCGCATTTTTAATCAGTGTAATGCATTTTTCTCAAAGCATCAAAATTACAGGAAAAGTAAGCTATAAAAACAAAGGAATTGCTGCAGTAAATGTTACTTTAAAAGATACTTATGATGGAGCAACGACCGATAAAGATGGTAATTTCTCTTTTGAAACTTCCGAAAAAGGGGATCAGATTCTTAGTTTTTCACATTCAAAATATATAGAAGTTGAAAAAAATATCAGCATTTCAAATCAAAATTTGATTATAGATACTGAACTTAAAGAGCAGATAAACGAAATTGATGCAGTAGTGATTACGGCAGGCTCGATTGAAGCGAGTGACAAAAACAGATCGGCAATTATCAGTCCGTTGGATGTTTATACCACTGCAGGTTCAGATGCGCAGATTTCATCTTATCTCACGTATCTTCCGGGAGTTCAGAAAGTAGGAGAAAGTGAAGGTATTGCGATTCGTGGCGGAACAGGAACGGAAGCTAAAATCTTTATGGATGGAAGCCTGATCAACAATTATTTTTCCAATTCAGTTCCGGGAATTGCAGGTCGTGATCGTTTTAATACGTCTTTATTTAAAGGAAATATTTTTTCGAGCGGAGGATATTCTGCACTTTACGGACAGGCTCTTTCCGGAGTTCTGATTCTTGAAAGCGTAGATCTTCCCGATCAGAGTTCTTACGATTTTGGAATTTCTCCTATATTTTTAAACGCAGGTTTTCAGAGAGTAAATGATGACAAAACTTATTCTTACGGAGCAAGTGCAGGATATTCTAATTTAAAATTAATGCAGGAAGTTTTAAACTTTAATACAGATTTTAATAAACCTCCAAGTGGTTTTAACGGAGATCTTAATTTTAGAATAAAAACAAAATCAGGCGGTTTTATTAAATATTACGGAATGTTCAGCAATGATTTGATGGGCGTAAAAACAGCAAGTTTAAATCCTGATTCGCAATATTCTTTAGTTGATTTAAAAGGGAAAAATATTTTCCACAATCTGTCATTTAAACAAAAGTTTGGCAAATATCTTCTGAATATTGGTTCGTCATATTCTTTCAACCGTTCAGATCTCAATTTTGGTACTGAAACCAATGGAGTACAGTCTGAGCCTGCAAGATTATTAACTGACGGAAATTATTTGAATTTTAAAACCGTTTTAGAAAGAAAAATAAACAGAAAAGTGACAGCAAGAGGAGGTTTTGAACTGAATCATGCACACGAAGAACTTTCTGTTTATGAAGTTCGGAAAGATTATAAAGATTTAATCTCTTCAGCTTTTTTGGAAACAGACCTTTCATTGAGCAACAGATTTTCAGCAAAAGCCGGAGTGAGAGCAGAATATTCATCTTATTTAAAAGAAAGCAATTTTGCGCCCCGTTTTGCGCTTGCTTATCGTTTGGATAAAGACTGGACAACCTCTTTGGCGTATGGAATTTTCTATCAAAATCCTGAAAGCAGATACATCAATTCGCCTGCAAAACTTGATTTTCAGCAGTCACAACATTATATTTTTCAGGTTCAGCGAACTGCGGATGGGAGAAGTTTGAGACTGGAAGCATTTTACAAAAAATATGATGATTTGATTAAAGTTCAGAATATTGCAAATATTCCCGGACAATATCAACCGGTGCAAACTGCCGTTAACAATCAGGGAAATGGTTTCGCAAAAGGAGCAGAATTGTTTTGGAGAGATAAAAAAACGATTAAAAATATCGATTATTGGGTAAGCTATTCTTATCTGGATTCTGAAAGAGATTTTATGAATTATCCGATGACTCTAAAGCCGGGTTTTGCATCACAACATACGGTTTCTGTAGTCGCTAAAAGGTTTTTTCCTGAAATAAAATTTCAGACGAATCTTTCATTTAATTATGCAAAAGGTCGTCCTTATTATGATATTATTTCTGAAAACGGAGCCAATATCATCCGAAACGAAGGAAGTCTGAAAGATTACAGTTCGCTCAATCTCAGCTTCAATTACCTGCCAAATATTGGTAAAAAAGATGCTAAAGCGTTTACTGTTTTTGTGTTGAGTGTTTCGAATGTTTTAGGCAGAAAAAATATGTATGGCTATAACTTTTCAAATGACGGAAATTTCAGATCTGCTGTTGTTCCCCCTGTGAATACATTTGTTTTCGTGGGAGCATTTATCAATCTTGGTGTGGATAAAACGCAGGATGCAATTAATAATAATCTTTAAAATATTTTATGAATGTCCGTTTTTAATTATAATACCAAAAATCGACAGTCTTTTTGTCTTTCCGAAGGAATCTAAATCGTTTTATTTCAACGTGATGAGATTCTTTCAGAATGACAAAAATAAAGCTAAAAATTAAATTATTACAAATTACGGATATACATAAAATATTTTTAACCTTAAAAATAACAAAAGCTTTTTGACACATGAGTCACATAGTTTTAGATAAAATGAAAACATTGATAAGAACACATTAGTTTTTTAAAAATCGAAGATTTTCATTCAGGAAAAATAATAGTTTTAGCTGAGTGAAATCGAAGATTCGACCTAGTCAAACGCCTTTGCCTTAAATATATATATAATTTATTTGAATCGGCGAAACTTCGTTTTGCGAACAAAAAATATTCTCATTAATTTTAAAAAAACTTTGCGCACTTTGCGTTTAAAAATTATAAATATCAAACAATTAAAATTTAGAAATCATGAAAAAATTAGTTTTAAGTTTTGCTTTAAGTATGTTGAGTTTAACAGCTTTTGCACAGAGCCATTATGAAAAGGTAATGACTGAAAAAATTGCCAAAATCGAAACCTGCAAAACACCGGAAGACTTTAATGCACTGTCAAACGATTTTCAGAGAATTGCCGATAAAGAAAAAGGGAAGTGGCAACCGAATTATTATGCAGCATTTTCACAAATTCAAAAAGGAAGAGTGTTGATGCGTGAAAATAAAATGACCGAGCTCGATGCCATTGCAGACCAGGCGCAGAAGTTTGTAGATTTAGCCAAAGAAGCAGACAAAAACAATTCTGAAATTTATCTCTTACAGAAAATGATCTATTCATTAAAAATGATGGTGAATCCGATGGAAAGATATATGACTTTCGGAACAAAGGCCGACGAAATGCTTAAAAAAGCAGAAGAACTAAATCCTCAAAACCCAAGGGTAACTTTAATTAAAGCAGAAGATATTTACTTTACTCCGGAGCAATTTGGCGGAAGTAAAAAGAAAGGGATGGAACTATTTAAAGCTTCTTTGGATAAATTCAATTCATTCACGCCAAAAACTGCTTTAGATCCGAATTGGGGAAAATCTGAGGCAGAATATTTTATCAGTCAGTCTGCAGAGAAATAAATATTTAATTTTGTCTGCAATAACTTTTGAATTAATGCTTTTCTTAAGCATGAAACCAATTTATGAAACGCAAAAATTTTATAACATTAGCGTGGGTATCGCTCGGAACGTCGATGTTCTTCTTTTTTGTCTTCACAGATGAGAAAAATATTGAGAATTTTTTATATACCATTATTATTTCATTCATGTATTCATTCGTTTTGGGTGGCGGAAATGGCTTAATAAACGATTTTCTGAATAAAAAGTTTCCGTGGTCTGAAGCAACAACGAAAAGAGGAATCATCAGCATTGTAACGATTCTGATTGCGAACATTATTATGGTATATTTCTGTAATTATATGAATTTTGTAGTTCTTCAGAAAGGAGCGACGACGGAGGAATATTTTATGGGAAAATATAATTATATCAATTGGTTTACCATCAATATTGCGCTTTTGATTTCGGCTTTTCTTCATGCAAAAGGTTTTATGGATGAGCTGAAAAAAACATCCAGAAAAGAAGTTGTAGAGCAGAAACTGATCGCAAAATCTGCCAATGCACAGTTTGAAAGCTTAAAAAATCAGCTCGATCCTCATTTTTTATTTAATTCTTTAAATGTTTTAAGTTCGTTAATTGATGAAAATCCGGTTCAGGCGCAGAAGTTTACTGCGTCAATGTCAAAGATTTACCGATATGTTTTAGAACAGAAAGATAAAGAATTAGTAACGTTGGAAGATGAAATTGAATTTGCCAAAATCTACTGTGATTTGTTGAAAACCCGATTTGAAGACAGTGTGAATTTTGAGTTTGATTTGGATAAAGAAAATCTTAGAAAATTTGTCGTTCCGCTTTCTTTACAGTTGCTTTTGGAAAATTGTATTAAACATAACCTTGCCACATCTTCAAAGCCTTTGATGATCAGAATTTTTACCCAAGGAGATGTTGTATGTATTGAAAATAATCTTCAGATTCGTGAACAGATCAAAGAAAGTGCAGGAATTGGTTTGGCAAATATTGTTCAGCGTTATTCTTTACTGACAGACAGAAATGTTTTTATAGAAAAATCTGAGGATTATTTTAAAGTAAAACTTCCGGTTCTTGATGATAAACCAAATGTTATCAGTATAAATAGTGATGATGAAGATAAAGCTTATGAAAGAGCCCGAAAGAGAGTAAAAGAGATCAAAGGTTTTTATGCAAATCTTGCTTCATACTGCATTATCATTCCTTTTTTAATATTTATAAATCTTTATACTCAAAATAAATACCATTGGTTTTGGTGGCCGCTTTTAGGATGGGGAATTGGCGTTGCTTCTCATGCTTTTCAGGTTTTTGGAATCGGAGAATCGTGGCAGGAAAAAAAGATTCAGGAAATTATGAACAAACAAAAAAACAAAGATCATGGAAAAATTTAACGAAAACGATATTCATTATCAACAGGCAAAAAAGCAGGTAGATAAACTCAGAGGTTTTTATGGGCATTTGTTTTCTTACATCGGTGTAAATTTGATGATTGCTTATTTTAATTATACCAATCTGGCTCCGAATGAAAGTTATTTTCAATTCAAAAACTTTTTTACGGCTACATTTTGGGGAATAGGGCTTCTTGCTCACGCTTTATTTGTTTTCTTACCCAATTTTGACTTTGCTAAAAAATGGGAAGAGAAAAAAATTAAAGAAATTATGGATAAAAATAAATGATAAACACCTGTTGTTCATTTACAAATTTGTTTTACTTCCGTAAGTGAAACGCCATTGTTGATCTTTAAAAAGCTTTTTGATTTAAATTCTTTGTTTTGCGATAAAATAAACGCAAGGTTAAACGAAAGAAACTCCAAAACTATGCTGGACTAAGTAAAACTAAGGCACTTCGTTTATCAAAGAAATACAGGTGATAAACGTATAATTTCTCTGTGTTTAAAGAAAAATAAAAAATCCCGATTCGGCTGAGTCGGGATTTTTGCAGTTCAGTATCGAAAAATTACAGCTCGGTCATATAAAGTTGAATCGAGCTTAGCTTTCGCCCTACATTTGACTCAAGAAAACAAACAAATACTAATTTTAAAACAAAACATCATGGAAAATTTATCTGTCAACCAAGAAAATTTAGCATACCGCAAAGCAGCAAAAAGAGTAAAAGATTTAAAAGGATTCTACGGAAACCTTACTTCTTATTGTCTGGTAATTCCTTTTTTACTGGTCATTAATCTTTTGACATCTCCGAATGAATTATGGTTTTACTGGCCAATGTTAGGTTGGGGAATAGGAATTGTAGCTCACGCAGTAAACGTTTTCGGAATAGGAAAAGATTGGGAAGAGAAAAAAATCCAGCAACTGATGGATGAAGAGAGAAGAAGCAAAAAATCACTTTAATTAATCATCAATAAAAATTTAATATTATGGATTATAACAACGCTAAAAACAGAGTAAAAGATTTAAAATCATTCTATAAAAATTGTATGTGGTTCGGAATCGTTGCCGGAATTATCTTCATAAGAAATTTCGTAAAATATATAGAAACTGATCATATTTTTCACGGTTCAATTATACTGACAGTTTGGGGAATTATTTTATCCGTAAAAGCCGTAAAACTTTTTGTTTTTGATGCTGAATGGGAAAATAAAATCATTGAAAAAGAACTTCAAAAGACCAAAAAACCGATTAATTTTTAAAACTGAAAAGATTTAATTAATTTTATCAGAATTAAAGCTAAAAACCAAACTCAATGATCAGAACTGTCATTATCGAAGACGAAAAACCTGCGGCAAGAAAATTAGAAAGAATGTTGAGTTTATTTCCTGATTTAGAGCTTGTTGCAAACCTCGAATCGGTAGAGGATGCAGTAAGCTGGTTTTCGGAGAATGAACATCCACAATTGATTTTTTCTGATATTGTTTTAGGAGACGGTTTATCATTCGACATTTTTGAAAAAATTTCAACAAAGGCTTTTATCATTTATACGACCGCTTTTGATCAGTATACTTTAAAAGCGTTCAAACTCAACAGCATCGATTATCTTCTAAAACCAATTATGGAAGAAGATCTTGCGGGAGCAATTGAGAAATTCAAATCGTTTATTCCTTCTGATCAATCGGTGAATTCTGATGATATTAAGCAATTAATTAAGAAAGAAAAATCTACACTTTCAAGAATCTTGGTAAAGATTGGCTACAATTTAAAGATTGTTCAGACTCACGAAATCAGCTGTTTTTACAGTGAAAACAAGATTGTTTATTTACAAACTCAGGACAGAGTTTATCCTTCAGACTTTACTTTAGATGAGCTTACTGAAGTTCTCGATGATAAGAAGTTTTTCCGTGTGAACAGACAGTTTATTATCAATTCAGATTACATCAAAAATATTCATACCTCGCCCAATTATAAAGTGGAACTGAATTTTCAGCCCAACGAAGAAATCACAGTTAGTCGAGAAAGGGTAAAAGATTTCAAAGATTGGCTGGTGAATTGATTTGTTTTAAATCAACAAAAAAAAGAGGCCTGAATCTTTTCAAAACCTCTCAATAAAAATTTTTTATTTAAAATATTTTTCTACGAAATCACGCCGCTTCCAATCAACTCATCATCCAAATACCAAGCTGCAAACTGCCCTTCGGCGATTGCAGATTGTGGGTTTTCAAATTCCATGTAAAACGCATTTTCAAACTGATAAATCGTTGCATTTTCTAAAGTCTGTCTGTAACGGAATCTGGCCAATACTTCCATCGATTCTCCGTTTTGTAACCTTAAATCTTCACGAACCCAATGGAGTTCAGAATTATCGATTTTCAAAGCCTTTTTATGCAATCCAGGGAAACGATGACTTTCACCAACGAAGATGATATTGTTTTTCATATCTCTTGACACGATAAAACAGCTTTCTTTATGTCCGCCAATTCCAAGTCCTTTACTTTGTCCGATTGTGAAAAACTGAGCACCTTGATGCTTACCGATTACTTTTCCGTCAGCTTTTTTATAATCGATTTTTTTGCTTAAATATTCCAGTTCGTCTTCTTTTGAAGAAAATTCCGGAGTTTCCTGAGCAAAAAGTGGAGAATCTTTAAAAATTTCAACAATTTCGCCTTCTTTAGAAACCAGTTGCTGCTGTAAAAATTGAGGTAAACTTACTTTTCCGATAAAGCACAACCCTTGAGAATCTTTTTTATCAGCGGTTACCAGTTCCATTTCTCTTGCGATTTCTCTTACTTCGGGCTTCGTCAATTCTCCAATCGGAAATAAAGCTTTAGACAATTGATCCTGACTCAACTGACATAAAAAATACGATTGATCTTTATTGCTGTCTTTTCCCGCCAGCAAATGAAAAATTTCTTTTCCGTTTTCATCAAAAGTAGAATCTACTCTTGCATAATGTCCTGTTGCTACTTTATCGGCTCCCAAAGACATTGCGGTCTTCATGAAAACGTCAAACTTAACTTCTCTGTTGCACAAAACATCAGGATTCGGAGTTCTTCCTTTCTGATATTCATCAAACATATAATCAACGATTCTTTCCTTGTAAAGTTCGCTCATATCAATCACCTGAAACGGAATTCCAAGCTTTTGAGCCACCATTAAAGCATCATTGCTGTCTTCAATCCACGGACATTCATCTTCCAGTGTTACGGAAGCATCATTCCAGTTTCTCATAAAAAGAGCGACGACTTCGTGCCCTTGCTGTTGCAGCAAATACGCTGTAACACTCGAATCTACACCTCCTGAAAGGCCTACTACTACTTTCATAATTTCAATTTTACGAAACTCTTAACGGGAGTTCTTAGTTGAGCTGCAAAATTACAATAATCCTGTTCTCAAAAAAAATGATAATTTTAGGGATTGATAAAAACGATAAAATCAGTTATCGCTTAATTTCGCCAAACAAAAATATTTAAATATGAAAAAACTGTTTATTACTTCATGTGTTTTGATTTTTGGATTATCATTCTCTCAAGTTGCAGTAGGAACACCAACTTCTGAAACCAACAGATGGACTTTCGGAGGAGGTTTAGGCGTAGGTTTTGGAAGCAATTCTTATTTTAATTTGCAGGTTGCACCCAGAGTGGGGTATCGTTTAACAAATGATTTGGAAGCGGGTTTAATTGGAAGTATTTCGTGGCAGACTTCGGATTTTTATAAATCTACGATGTTTGGCGTTGGTCCGTTCGTGAATTATTATTTTGCAAGATCATTCTTTGTAAGCGGAAATCTGCAGCACTTTTTCGTCAATTATCAGGATAAATTTTATGATTTTACATCGAATCAACAGGAAACTGCGCTCTATTTAGGAGGAGGCTATATGCAGCAGGTTGGTAATAATTCTTTTTTGCAGCTCGGTTTGATGTACAATGTTTTGTATAAAGAAAACAGCAGTATTTTCTCAGGTGGTTTGATTCCTACTGTGGGTTTTGTGGTTGGATTGTAAATAAAATAGCCATGAAAATTCTCATGGTTATTTTTGTTAGTAATTGAATCAATAAAATTAGTTTTCAGATTCAAATTTGATTTCAAAAAATGGATTTTTAAAATATCCTTTAAACTTTCTTTTATTCAAACCTAAAGTAAAAAGAACAAATAATCCTAATAAACTGATAATTAAAAATAAGTCCATTAATAATTTTTTTAAATTTATAATCAACCCTAGACACAATAAAGACAATTTGCAGGGTATATAAACAAAAAAAGCCCCCCGCATTGCGAGAGACTTTGTCTTCGAAGCGAAGGTAAAGTTTTGATTTCATATCTGCAAATTGAAAATGTTAAAGAGGAAAAATTTTTCTTTTAAAAACGGTTTTAATAACATTATTTTGTCAAACCTAATGTTAAGTATAATTAAGGAGAGGATTTTAAGTATTAATTAAAAAAGCATCGAGAAATTTTTCCCGATGCTTTTCATTTATAATCAATCAATTACTCTAAGATTGTGACTTTTCAGCCGATTTTTTAGGCTTTGAAGTTTTACCTTCCAATCCATCTTTGGCTTCATTTACATCTAAAACAACCGTTTCACCTTCAGATAATTGTTTATTCACCAACATTTCTGCCAATAAATCTTCAATATACTTCTGAATAGCTCTCTTTAATGGTCTTGCTCCGAAATCTTTATCCCAACCTTTTTCAGAGATGAAATCTTTGGCTTCTGTAGTTAACTCCACTTTATAGCCTAATTTTTCAAGTCTTCCGTAAAGTTTTCCTAATTCAAGATCAATAATTTTCTTGATATCGGTTTGTTCAAGAGAGTTGAAGATGACAATATCATCGATTCTGTTTAGGAATTCTGGTGCAAATGCTTTTTTAAGGGCATTTTCAATCGTTCCTCTCGCTCTGGAATCAGAATTTGTTTTCTTAGCATTTGTTCCGAATCCTACACCATCACCAAAGTCTTTAATATCTCTTGTACCGATGTTTGATGTAAGAATAATGATTGTATTTCTAAAATCAATTTTTCTGCCCAAACTGTCTGTAACATGACCCTCATCTAAAATCTGCAAAAGAATATTGAATACATCAGGATGCGCTTTTTCAATCTCATCTAAAAGAACAACAGCATAAGGTTTTCTTCTTACAGCTTCTGTTAATTGTCCACCTTCTTCGTAACCAACGTATCCCGGAGGCGCACCAACCAATCTTGAAACAGCAAATTTCTCCATATATTCACTCATGTCGATTCTAATCAAAGCTTCGTCAGAATCAAAGAGTTCTCTTGCCATTACTTTTGCCAGCTCAGTTTTACCCACTCCGGTTGTACCAAGGAAAATAAATGTACCGATAGGTCGGTTAGGATCTTTCAATCCCGCTCTGTTTCTTTGAATTGCTTTTACAACTTTTTTCACAGCATCTTCCTGACCGATCACTTTTCCATTAAGCTGGTCATCCATTTTCGCTAATTTATCAAGCTCATTTTTGCCAACTTTCGTTACAGGAACACCACTCATCATCGAAACAACTTCAGCTACATTTTCCTCAGAAACAGTCTCTTTTTTCTCTTTTACATCTTTATCCCATTGATCCTGAGCAGAATTTAATTCCATCTGAAGACGTTCTTCTTCATCTTTAAGCTTTCTCGCTTCAAGATAATCCTGAGCTTTTACCGCTTTTTGCTTCAATTCTTTGATGTCTTCGATTTTCTTTTCGAAATCAATGATTGCAGTAGGAACTTTCATGTTTTTAATATAAACACGAGATCCTGCTTCATCCATAGCATCAATCGCCTTGTCTGGTAAGAAACGGTCTGTAATATATCTTGCCGTAAGATTTACACAGGCCTGAATTGCTTCTTCGGTATACACTACATTATGGTGTTCTTCATACTTATCCTTGATCTGATTCAAAATCTGAATCGTTTCATCAATTGTAGTAGGTTCCACCATTACTTTCTGGAATCTTCTTTCTAAAGCTCCGTCTTTTTCAATATACTGACGGTATTCATCTAAAGTTGTTGCTCCAATGCACTGAATTTCACCTCTTGCTAAAGCCGGTTTGAACATATTGGAAGCATCTAAACTTCCTGTAGAACTTCCTGCTCCGACAATTGTGTGTAATTCGTCGATGAATAAAATGACGTCACGGTTTTTTTCAAGTTCCGTCATAATCGCTTTCATCCTTTCTTCAAACTGACCACGATATTTTGTTCCGGCAACTAAACTCGCCAGATCTAACGTAATTACTCTTTTACCAAAAAGAACTCTTGAAACTTTTTTCTGCTGAATTCTTAAGGCCAAACCTTCAGCGATGGCAGATTTACCAACTCCGGGTTCACCAATTAGAAGCGGATTATTTTTCTTTCTTCTTGATAAAATCTGAGAAACTCTTTCGATTTCTTTCTCACGTCCGATAACGGGATCTAATTTTCCGTCTCTTGCTAAAGAAGTTAAGTCTCTACCAAAGTTATCTAAGGTGGGCGTTTTGCTTTTTGCAGAACCGAGATTACCTGTAGGTTTTCTCATCTGCTCAAATTCCTCTCTGTCGTCATCGTCATCGTAAGCTGAATTTTGTGGCGCTTCTCCGGAGTTTTTGAGCATCGTTTGATATTCTCTTGAAACTCCTTCGTAATCAATATCGTAAGCTCCCAAAATATTTGAGGTAGGATCTTCATATTTGTATAGAATGCCCAAAAGCAAGTGAACGGTATTAATCTCGTTGCTTTTATATTGTCTGCACTCTAATTCTGCACGTTTAATGGAATGATCTGCCATTTTAGTGAATGAAATATTGGTGACTTCCTCAGAAATAGGATTTAAACTTGCTGTGTTTAAAGTTTCAATTTTTCTTCTGATTTGTGTTAAATCGGCATTAAGCCCTTGAAGGATTTCTTTTGCAGAGTTTTCTGTTTTTATAATACCTAAAAGTAGATGTTCTGTATTAAGAAATTCACTTTTCAGCCTTTTAGCTTCGCTTTTGCTTTGTTTGAACACTTGGCTCAAACCCTGTGAAAACTTATAATCCATAATGTATCTCGTTAGAAAAAAAGCAGTATTACTTTTAATCGTAATCTAAATTACAAATATTTTACCAAAAAACAAAGAATGACTTTATGGCAGATAAATGTTTTTTATCTTATTGAAAATGACTAAGTTTGTCTTCCTCAAATTTTTCTCATGAGTTCCGAGATTACAAATTATATAGGCTATGCCGCTTCAGTTTTCATTGTTTTAAGTTTCATCCTTAAAGATTTAACCAAAATCAGGATCGTTAATTTAATAGGCTGCATCTGTTTTGTCGTTTACGGTATTTTCAGCGGAATGCTTTGGCCGGTTATTATCCCGAATGCCATTGTATGCTTTGTACAAGTGTATCATTTACTGACAGCAAAGAAAAAATAATGAGCCGAAAAAAAGTCATTACTTCCGCATTCAGCAATCTGTATACTGACCAAAGAATCGAAAAAGTCTGCCAAACTTTACATGAAAACGGCTATGAAGTTGATTTAATCGGAAATAACTGGGGCGGAGCAGGAAAAATGGAACGTCCTTATCAATTTTCCAGAATTCTTCTTGTTTCTAAAACTTTGAAAACGGCTTATTTTGAATTTAACTGGAAATTGTATCGGGAATTGTACGGAAAAGTGAAAGAAAACAAAAATATAATTCTTCATGCCAACGATTTGGATGCACTTTTACCCAATTATCTTATTTCAAAAAAATATAAGATTCCATTGGTTTTCGACAGTCATGAAATTTTTTCTGAAATGCCTGCAGTTCAGGGAAAAATGTCTCAGAAATTGTGGCGTTATTTACAGGATAAAATTGTTCCGAATATCAAATTCATGATTACGGCAAGTGGAAGTTATGGAAAATGGTTTCAGAATAAATACGGAATTAAGCCAATAATTGTTCAGAATGCACCAAGAAAAATAGATTTTGATATCGAAATTCCCAATAATCAGCCTAAAACCGTTTTATATCAGGGCGCAATCAATCCTTTCCGTGGAATTGATAAAGCCATTTTGGCAATGCATCATCTCGAAAATGCTATTTTTAAAATTGCAGGAGACGGACCAAGAAAAAAAGAATATGAAGATTTAGTTATTAAAGAAAATCTTCAAAGTAAAGTTCAGTTTTTAGGAAAATTATTGCCCGAAGATTTAAGAAAAATCACTATTACTGCCGATTTGGGAATGAGCATTGAAGAAAATGGTGGCGAAAGTTATTTTTATTCGCTTCCCAACAAGGTTTTAGATTGTATTCAGGCTCGGGTTCCTTTAATTATGGCGAATTTGCCGGAGATGTTGAATATTAAAAATCAATTTGATGTGGGAGAAATTATTGAGAATCATCAACCTGAAAATATTGCTTCTGTGATTCAAAAAGTTTTAGATAAAGGAAGAAAAAATTATCAAAACGAACTTGAAAAAGCTGCAGATATTCTTTGCTGGGAAAATGAAGAGGTAAAATTGCTGGAAGTTTTTGAAAAGGCTTCTCAAAGATAATTTTTCTTTAATGAAACTTAAACGTTCAATACCATTGGTGTTTCAAAATATCTCAGCAAAATATTTAAGTTTCTAAATTTAGTATCTTTGCGGAAATTAATTGTTTAGAATGACCATTAAAGAAAAACAGCAGGAAATAATCGACGAATTTGCCTTTTTGGAAGATTGGGAGCAGAAATATGAATATATTATTGATCTCGGTAAAGAATTAAAAGGTTTGTCTGATGACAAAAAAAACGATGAGAATCTGATTAAAGGTTGTCAAAGTAAAGTTTGGATCGACGCTGAATTTAAAGATGGAAAACTCTTCTTTAATGCAGATTCAGATGGGATTTTACCTAAAGGAATTGTTTCTCTTCTGGTAAGTATTTATAGTGGTCACTCTACAAAAGAAATTCTTGATTCTGATTTTGAATTTATCTCAGAAATCGGGTTGCAGGAATTTTTATCGCCTTCCAGAGCCAATGGTTTGATGGCAATGACCAAACAAATTAAGTTTTACGCTGTTGCATATCAACTGAAATCTTAGTTGTGACCAGAATTTTAGCATACCGTTTTTCCGCTTTTGGTGATGTCGCTATGACAGTGCCGGTTTTTCGTGAGTTTCTAGAGCAAAATCCCGATGTGGAAATTGTAATGGTCTCTCGAAATAATTTTGAGAGCTTATTTGCTGATATTCCGAATGTTATATTTCACGGAATTGACCTTGATGAATATAAGGGTTTCTTAGGAATCAGAAGATTGGGAAAAGAATTGCTGAAATTATACAAACCAAATTATGTTGCTGACTTACACGATGTTATCCGGTCTAAAATATTGGATAAACTGTATGTAAGAAAAGGGTTAAAAGTTTTTAAAATCAATAAAGGGAAGGAAGAAAAAGAAAATCTTACTGATATTTGGAATTTAGACAAAACTCAGCTTAGAAAAACGGTAGAACGCTATGCAGATGTTTTTCGTGATATGGGTTTTAAACTTGAGCTTTCTCATCAGTTAAGGCCAAAATCAATTCAAAAATCCGGAATTGGTTTTGCGCCATTTGCTCAGCATAAAGGGAAAATGCTTCCTTTGGAAAAGTCTTTTGAGCTTGTAAAATTTTTAGCGCAAAAAAACACCATTTACTTTTTCGGGGGCGGAAAAAAAGAAACTGAAACCCTTGAAAGTTGGGAACAGCAAATTCCGAATACAAAAAGTTTAGCCGGAAAACTCAACCTTTCTGAAGAGTTGAATAAAATTGCTCATCTTGAAGTAATGATTTCAATGGATTCAGCTAATATGCATTTAGCCAGTATTGTAGGAACCCGTTGTGTTTCTGTTTGGGGATCTACTCATCCCTATGCCGGATTTCTGGGTTTCGGACAGAGTGAAGGCGATGTTGTACAGATTAAAGATCTTACTTGCAGGCCTTGTTCCGTTTTCGGAGATAAAGAATGTTTCCGTGGAGATTGGGCTTGTCTTGAAGAAATTAATGTGCAGCAAATCATTGATAAAATTTAGCAGATGAAAATTTCTGTTTGCATCCCGATCTATAATTTTGATGTCAGAGAACTGGTTAATGACCTAAAAAAACAGATACAAAACAATTCTATTGACGCTGAAATTATTCTCATTGATGATGCTTCTGATGATGCTTTCAAACAGATAAATAACGAACTTCAAAATCAAGTAGAAAAATTTGTTTTACTTGAGAAAAATGTTGGCAGGTCTAAAATCAGGAATTTATTTTTGAAATATACAGACGGCGATTATTTGCTGTTTCTGGATTGTGATGTTAAAATAGATAACAAAAATTTTCTGACGAATTATTTACAGGAAATAGAAGAAAATAGAGATGTTGAGGTTGTTTATGGTAATTTCAAAATAGATTCAGCATATTCAAAAACTTTACGGAATCGATATTCTGTTGAAAAAGAAATTTTTTCAGTTGAGAGATCATCTGACTTTTTACTTCTGAAAACAGTTAATTTTACTATTAAAAGAGATGTTTTTGAGAAATTTCCATTCAATGAACACTTGATAAATTACGGTTACGAAGATTTTGTATTTGCCAAAACTCTGGAATTTGGAAATGTGAAATTTTCTGCAATTCAAAATCCTGTTATTCATATTGATGATACCTCTAACGAGATTTTTCTAAATAAAACAGAGACCGCTATTAATTCTCTTTTCCAACTTCATCAGGATTCTGAAAATAGGCTGTTCATTAATGATATTAAGGTTTACAGATTCGCAAAAAAGATTATAAAAACAGGATTGAAAAACGTATTTCTAAATTTTTACAATTTAGCTGAGAAAAGGATTAAAAAGAATTTACTTTCCGAGAATCCCAATCTTAAATATCTTGATTTGTTTAAACTGGGATTATTACTGAAGAAAATAAAGGATCAATCTCAAAACTTGGGGAGCAAAATAAAATAATAACTTTGTTATATGTTAAACAATGCCGAACTTTTTAAATTATTTTTACCGGAACTCTTGATTGAACATTTTGAGATTGTGAAATTTGAAGAGGAAAATAAAATTCTCCATATTTATTTTGAAGAGAAAAATACAGCTCCCAAAGAGTTTTCCACACTCATTTTGCAGTCAAAAGGATTTGTTCCTGAAATTACGGCAGATGATTTTCCTCTCCGCGGAAAAACCGTAAAACTCCATATTAAACGCAGAAGATGGACGGAAACAAAAACCGGAAAGATTATTCAGAGAGACTGGAATCTTATTGCCAATGGAACGCGCATGACACAGGATTTTGCCGAGTTCTTAAAAAAAATCAGCCGATACTAAAGCACTTCCCTGCAAAACAATTGGCGAGATGTATGGCGTGGATGGTAAGAAATTCCAAAGGCAGTATAAACAAAGCCTCAGCAATTTTAACGATTGGGAACAAAAACCGCATGCTGAAGAACAGATTCTTTATCCTGAAAATATCTCATCACAGCTCTCCATTGACGAAGTAGCACTTTCCGAGGGTGAACTCTACACCGTTTTAACCTCAAAAAAGGCAAAAGGCAGAAAAGGATGTCTTGTTGCTGTTATCAGGGGAACAAAAAGTGAAACCGTCATTGAACATCTTTTAAAATTAAGTAGAAAAACACGAATGAAAGTTAAAGAAATCACTCTTGATATGGCAGGTTCAATGAAGCTGATTGCTAAAAGATGTTTTCCGGCTGCAACGCAGGTTATAGACCGTTTCCACGTTCAGAAGCTTGCCACCGAAGCGCTGCAGGAGATAAGAATAAAACACCGCTGGGAAGCTATTGAGCTGGAAAATGAGCTTTTGGAAAGATCTAAAGAAAAAGAAGTAAAAACAGAAATTGAAATTTTCAGCAATGGCGATACCAGAAAACAGCTTTTGGCAAGAAGCAGATACCTCTTATACAAAAGCAAAGAGAAATGGACTCTGGAACAAACTCACAGAGCGGAAATTTTATTTTATCAGTATCCCGATTTGGAAAAAGCATACAGTCTGTCTGATGGACTTCGCAAAATTTACAATCAAAATATCACGAAATCGGTGGCGATGCTCAAGCTGGCGCACTGGTTCAAGAACGCTGAGGAATCCGGATTTAAATCTTTCAACACCTTAATGAAAACAATAATGCTAAACTATAATGGTATTCTAAATTACTTTAATGCACGCAGTACAAATGCTTCAGCAGAATCTTTCAATGCAAAAATTAAAAACTTCAGATTACAGCTGCGAGGCGTAAGGGATAAATCGTTTTTCCTATTCAGATTATATAAACTTTTTGCTTAGTCCCCAAGTTTTGAGATTGAGCCGATTTTGTTACTGATCCAGATTGAGCCCTGAAAACTCCTATGAATAGGCATAAAATAAAAAACTCTCAGAATAATCTGAGAGTTTTTGTGGGCCCTGAGGGATTCGAACCCCCGACCCTCTGGGTGTAAACCAGATGCTCTGAACCAACTGAGCTAAGAGCCCTGAATTTTTTTGAAAGGTTTCAGTAAACCTTTGTGGGCCCTGAGGGATTCGAACCCCCGACCCTCTGGGTGTAAACCAGATGCTCTGAACCAACTGAGCTAAGAGCCCTTTTCAACGTTGCCGTTGTTTAGAGTGGTGCAAATATACGACTTATTCACAAATCTCCAAATTTTTTTCTAAAAATTCTCCAACTACAAAGTTACTTCCACCAATGAAAATCATTTCTTCGTAAGTACATTCTTGTTTTGCAGAAAGATACGCTTCCTGTACAGAGTCAAAAATTTTGTAAATTATTTTTGCATCCATCAATAGATTTTCATAATCTTGCGGATGTCTTCCTCTGTTGATTGAAGGTTTTGCAAAGTAAAATTCAGAATTATGGGGCAGTATAGTCATTACTTCATCGATTTTTTTGTCATTAACGAAACCTAAAACGATGTGTTTGTGCTTTTCAATTGAATTTAACTGTGAAAAGACATATTCCAGACCGGCTTGATTGTGTCCCGTATCACAAATTATCAAAGGGTTTTGTGAAAATTCAAACCAACGACCGATAAATCCTGTGTTTTTATGAACATTAAGAAGTCCAATTTCTATATTTTGATCAGAAATTGTGAAATATAATTTTCTTAATTCTTCAATTAAACCTAAAACTACCTTAATATTTTTCTCTTGGTAATTTCCTTTTAAATCTGATTTTAATTCGGTTTTAAGTAAAGTAGCATCGATGAACGTTGCTTGTTCTTTATTGGCTTTGATTTTAATAATATTTTTTACAGATTCATTATCATCGCCAAAAATAATTGGAATGGTAGGTTTAATAATTCCTGCCTTTTCGCCTGCAATTTCCTCAATTGTATTTCCTAAGATATTCTGGTGGTCTAATTGTACATTGGTAATCGCAGAAACGAGAGGCTTAATGATATTGGTTGAATCTAATCTTCCGCCTAAACCAACTTCAATAATTGCTATATCGACATTTTGTTGGGCAAAGTATTCAAATGCCATAATGGTCGTAAACTCAAAAAAGGAGGGTAAAATATCGCCCGGAAGCTTTTTTAGTTTTTGAATAAATTTATAGACAAATTCTTTATCGCAATTTTTCCCGTTTATTTTAATTCTTTCGGTAAAATCAATAAGATGGGGCGAATTGTATAAACCAACTTTGTAACCCGATTCCTGAAGAACAGAAGACAGCATATTGCTCGTAGAGCCTTTTCCGTTGGTTCCGCCGATATGGATGCATTTTATTTTATCTTGTGGATTACCAAAAAAAGCGCAAAGCTTCCTGATATTTTCTAATCCCGGTTTATATGCTTTTTCACCATCAATCTGATAGTTTGGAGCCTGAACGAAAAGCCATTCTACAGCTTCCTGATATTGTTCGTTTGTCATGCCGCAAAATTCTCAAAACTTTCATTAAAATAAAACAATATTTTTCTAAATCTGTAACTTTTTTTAAATCTTAGCGTCTAATGGGAAAAAGAGAATTCAAAATCGTCGTGGCTCAATTTTTTAAGTTTTAAGAACGATGATAATGGTTAAAAACATAAATATTTCCTTATGAAAAGAGTTTTGATAGTCGTTTTAGGATTAGCCTTTGCAGGAGTAAACGCACAGGAGAAATGGTCTTTGCGTGAATGTGTAGATTATGCCGTGAAGCATAATCTTCAGGTAATTCAGAATGAATATTCAAAACAGATTCAGGATTCTAATCTTAAAATTGCTCAGAGAAATTATCTTCCTTCTGTAAGCGCAAATATGGGAAATAATGTAAGTTTCGGTCAGGCTTCTTTGGGAACAGGAAGTATTAGAAACGATAGATTTAGCAATTCTGCGAATCTATCAGCGGATATTTTACTTTACAATAACGGCAGGCTTGAAAAAACAGTCAGAAAAACCCAGTTTGATGTAGAAGCTAGTCATTACGATATTGAAACCATCAAAAATGATATTTCTCTTCAGATTGCCCAGCAATATTTAACCACTTTGCTGAATAAAGAAATTGTGAAAATTTCTCAAAGTGCAGCAGAGAATGCCAAAAAACAATTAGACAGAGCAAAAATTACGACAGAAGTTGGTACAACTGCTCAAACAGTAAAGGCAGAAGCAGAGGCAGCCTGGGCAAGAGAAAAACAAAACCTTAAAACTGCAGAAGTAAACGTTGGAAGAAGTTTATTTGCTTTGGCACAGTTGCTCCAGTTAAAAGATTATAAAAACTTTGATGTAGTAGATGTTGAGGTTTCTGAAAGCTTAACGCCGCAATTAATTGCTGTAGAAGATGTCTTAGAAAAAGCTTACGGAAATCAGCCTCAGATAAAAGCTGCAGAAAGTAGAATAAAAGCTGCAGAAGCACAGACTGAAGTTACCAAAACATCTTTCTGGCCAACTCTTACTGCAAGTGTGGGAATAGGAAGTTTTTATAATAATTTACTAAACACAAGTTTTTCGGGATTTGATGAATTTGGCAATGCTGCCAATGAACGTTCTTTTTTTTCGCAGTATAAAGATAACTTCGGGCAGCAAGGTGGGATAAGTTTAAATATTCCTATTTTCAATAAAGGAATTACAAAACTTCAGGTGGAGCAATCAAAAATCAATGAGAATATTGCTAAAACAACTTTAGAGCAGCAAAAATTAACGGTCAGACAAAATGTACAGCAGGCTCAGTTTGATGCAGATGCCAATTACGAAATTTATCTTGCCGCAACAGAAGCTGAAAAAAGCACAAAACTGGCAATGGATTTTGCAGATAAAAGCTACGCTGCCGGTCGTACAACAATTTTCGATTTGAATATTGCCCGAAATAACTATGCCAATGCTCAAGGTTCTGTGCAACAGGCGAAATTTAATTATCTTTTCAGTCTTAAATTATTGAATTTTTATTCAGGAATTCCGCTAAGTTTGTAGAATGTCTATTCAGTCTTTAGAAAAATATCTACCCCAAAATACACTATTCTATTTAAAAAAATGGTTTTCAGACTATTATATTCACATAAAAGTTACTAAAAACCGAAATTCGAAGCTTGGAGATTACCGTAAACTTCGTGATCAATCGCATGAAATTACCATCAATTCAACTTTAGCTCCACAGCTTTTCTTTTTCGTTCTAACTCACGAAATGGCACACCTCATTGCTTTCGAAAAATACGGTAGAAGAATTTCTCCGCACGGAACCGAGTGGAAATTGACCTTCCGAGAAATGCTTTTGGAAAGCCTCGATGTTTATGAAGAAGATTTAAAACCGATTATTGCTAAATTTTCATATTCTCCCAAAGCCAACTTTATGGCGAGTCCGGATTTGGTAAAATACTTTCATATTGAAAATCACGAAGATGAACTTCAGTATATTGAAGAATTAAAAAAAGGCGAGCACTTCCTTTACAGAAACGAGAAGTATTTGTTGGAAGGTCTTATCAAAAAAAACTATCTTTGTGTAAATCTGGCTACAGGGCGGAAGTATTCTTTCAAACCTTTGGCGAGAGTGAAAAAATGCAGTTAAATATGTCAAATTCAGATAAATACTGTGTAATTATGGCAGGAGGAATCGGTAGCAGATTCTGGCCTTTAAGCACACAGAAGTTTCCCAAACAATTTCAGGATATCTTAGGAACGGGCCGTACCATGATTCAGCAAACCTACGATAGAATCAGTAAAATTATTCCCAGCGAAAATATATTTGTAATTACAAATAAAGAATATATTGCTCTTTCTCATCAGCAATTGCCGGAAATTCCGCAAGATAATGTTGTGGGAGAACCTTTGATGAAAAATACGGCTGCGTGTAATCTTTACATGGCAAATAAGATTGAAGAAATCAACCCAAATGCAACGATGATTGTGCTTCCTGCAGATCATTTGATTTTAAAAGAAGATGTTTTCCTGCAAAAAGTTGAGTTGGCATTTAATATTGCTTCACAGCAAGATTATTTGGTGACTTTAGGAATTACGCCAACAAGGCCCGATACAGGTTACGGATACATTCAGTTTGTTGACAAAAAAGATTCAGATTACTACAAAGTTAAAACTTTTACCGAAAAGCCTATTCTTGAAATTGCTAAAAGCTTCCTTGAAAGCGGTGATTTCCTCTGGAATGCGGGAATTTTTATCTGGAACGTAAAATCTATTCACAAAGCTTTTGAAACTTTCCTTCCAGATATGATGCAACAGTTTACGGCTTGCGAATACAATGCGGAAGCCGAAATAAGCTGTATTGAATTGATTTATCCTAAAATTCAGAAAATTTCAATCGATAACGGAATTTTAGAAAAAGCAAAAAATGTTTACGTGATTCCTGCAGATTTAGGGTGGAGTGATTTGGGAACGTGGACTTCCGTTTTCGAGAACAGCGACAGAGACGAAAATGATAATGCAGTTAATATTAAAACAGCCATTACATACGATTCTACCGGAAATATCGTTCATGTAAAAAATAACAAGGCTGTCGTTATAGACGGATTAAAAGATTTTATAGTGGTAGATACAGATAAAGTACTTTTAATCTGCCCTAGAGAACATGATCAGCAGATTAAAGATTATGTCTTAGATTTAAAGAGCCTTAAAAAAGGAGAGAAATTTATGTAAATTTAGACATAGTTTCTGTCTGCATTTCAAACTATGAAAAAAAATACAAATCACATTTTTCTTTTTGTTTTTCTTTTTTTGGGAATCTCTGTTTTCTCTCAAGACAAGAAAAAATTCTCTAATATTGACGGGGTTTTAGCTAAAATAATTCCTAACCGGAAAGTTGATTCCTGGGTATTGGTACACAATAATTATGGTAAAAATAGAGAAGTGAAATTTTCGGGAAACAAAATAGATTATTTACCACAGTTTGCCGGATTTAATTTCAGAACAGGTGAAGAAAGCTTTTACTATATTGTGTCTTCCACTGGTGGAAAAATAAGCTATCTGACTGACATTAAAGAGTTAAAGGCATTTGTGGGTAAGGTAGATAATGTAGAAGAAGCGGCTATAGATGCAGTTTTAGATGGTTATATCATAGATGAGCAGTTTGTGGATGTTGCGGCTAATTATTATGAAGATAAAACCAATTATTATCTGGATTTAGGAAAAGTGACGTCGAAAGAATGTCCGTATCAAAAATCTCATTTTACATTGACGGTGAATAAAGCTACAGGTGTTGTTTCAGATGTAAAAGAGAACGGGACTTATATTGAAGTTTATACTAAAAACTGCAAAAATAATCCACGACTTTTAAAAATAGAAAAGAAAGAAGAACCAAAAGATGACCCCAAAAAACAACCTGCCAAAAAAAGAAAATAATTTCTACGAAACAGAAAGGCTTTTGATTCGTCTGATTTCGTTAGAAGATGCGGATATAATTCTTGAGCTCTACAATATGCCGAATTTCATCAAATTTATTGGTGATAAAAATATCAAAACCCTTTCTGATGCTGAAAACTACATTAAAAATAGATTTTTACCGCAAATCGAAAGATCGGGCTTTGGGAATTATCTCATTATTTTAAAAGAAGGAAATCAAAAAATTGGTGCAGTAGGAATTTTCGAAAGAGAAGGTTTGGATGTCGTAGATATTGGTTTTTCAGTGCTTGAAAAGTTTGAAGGAAAAGGTCTGATGTTTGAAGCAGCAAAAAAAATAAAATCTATTGGAATGGATGAATTTGGTTTAAAGAAAATCTCAGCCATCACGACAAAAGACAATTCTTCATCTCAAAAATTAATCGAAAGATTAGGCTTAAAATTCCAAAAATATGTGACGCTTCCGAATGAAGATGAAGAGTTGATGTATTACGAAACTACTGATTAAACACGAATACCACAAATACTTTCACAAATCTCACAGAAATTAGTGCGCTATTTGTGAAAATATTAGAGCAATTTGTGTTTAAATTTATTCTAAAATCTGCGCAGCCGCCGTTTTAGAAGTTACTTTTTCAATAACTCTCGTACAAATTCCTTTTTCGTCGAAAATAAAAGTGGTTCTTACAATTCCCATGTAGGTTTTTCCGAATGTTTTTTTCTCCTGCCAAACTCCGAATTTCTCGATGATATCACGATTTTCATCTGCAATTAAATCATACGGAAATGCAAATTTGCTGTGAAAATTTTTCTGCTTTTTTACGGAATCTCCACTTATTCCTAATAGTTGAAATCCTGCCTTTTCAAGCTGGGAATAATTATCGCTTAAGTTACAAGCTTCTACCGTACAGGTCGGCGTATTTGCTTGTGGATAAAAGAAAATAACTAATTTTTTTCCGATTAACTTTTCAGAATTTATGGTTTCTCCGTCTTGATTTATTCCTTCAAATTTTGGTAATTGATCTCCAACTTTCAGCATAATGATTTATTTTTGTTCAAATTTAATGATTAAATGACAAAAAAGCAGAGAGCGGCGCTCGTTCAGTCAGAATTAGAAAAATTATATCCTGAAGTTCCTATTCCATTAGATCACACCGATCCTTACACTTTGATGGTTGCTGTTGCACTTTCGGCTCAAACGACCGACAAGAAAGTCAATCAGGTAACGCCAGAACTTTTTGCTGTTGCAGGAACTCCACAAAGAATGGCAAAATTGGAAGAATATCAGATCAAAGAATTAATCAAAGAAATCGGACTTTCAAATACAAAAGCAAAAAATCTGAAAAAAATGGCTGAACTTCTTCTGGAAAAACATAACGGAGTAGTACCACAAACGTATGAAGAGCTTGAAGCGCTTCCCGGAGTTGGTCACAAAACAGCTTCTGTCGTAATGAGTCAGGCATTCGGATTTCCTGCTTTTCCTGTCGATACTCACATTCACAGATTAATGATTCAATGGAAGCTCACTTCCGGCAAAAACGTTGTAGAAACCGAGAAAGACGCCAAAATTCTTTGGAAAGAAGACGTTTGGAATAAACTTCATCTTCAGATAATTTTCTATGGAAGAGAATATTCTCCCGCAAGAGGAAAAGGTGAAAAAGATTTTATTACGAAAATGCTGTTTGAAGAAAACAAATAAATTGATATCATGAAAAATTCCCCTCCAATGGAGGGGTGGCGAAAAATCTTCGATTTTTTGACGGGGTGGTTAAACAGAATAATAATAAAAAATCATTACAAATCCAACAATCTCCTGTGGTAATTAATCTGTCCCAAATGATAACCTAAATGCCCAAACAAATGAATCAGAAAATGTTCTGTCGTCATCGTATAACCCAACGCTTCAATAGGATAGTGTTTCTTCAAATCTTCTTCTGAAACTTTTTCAAGCGAAGAATGTACAGCTTCAATTGTTTTTTCAATCTTCTCAATCAATTCAGTTCCCGGGATGTTTTTCAGTGAAAATTCAAGTTCTCTGTTTCTTACATATCCCGAATTTCCTAAAACAGATCCGATAAAATGATTGATGTTTCCCACCAAATGCAAAGTCAAATTTCCTGCAGAGTTTAAAATGTTTTTATCTGTTTTCCAGATTATATCTTCGTTTTGGTAAGATTCTATTTCTTTTTTTAATTGGTTTAAATCTCTTGTGAATAGTGATTTTATGCTTTCTGTCATAATTTTAAGATTATAATTAAATTTTTTTAGTGCATTTATTTAACAACCGCTTTAAAATATCCTCTGAAATCTTTGGTGAACTTTTCTACTTTTGTATTGTAATTGATGAAGCCATAAATGGTGTCGTTTTTCTGAAAATTAGCTTTATTCAAAATTAATTTCTGATAAACAGGTCCAGTTTCAATAAATTTCATTTCGCTATGTAAAGTTTTCGGGTCAATATCTTGAATTAAAAAATTATCATCAAATACTTTAACCAAAACTCCATTTCCAAAAAAACCATTGTTATTATTAAGTGAAATTTCTAACGTATCATTTTTTAAAACGGCTTTACATTTGTATTTATCGGTCTGAAACAGCGCTGTTGTTTCAATAATATAAGCAGTTCTTGTCTTACTTTCTAATTTTTCCTTTTTATAAAGTTTTAGTTCAGGATATTTTGAAAATAACTTTATGGTATCATTTTGTGGGAGATTCTCGTCAATGGAAAATTTTTCAAAAGTCTGACTAATCTTATCCTCTTTTTTGCAGCTTACTATTAATAAGTAGAAAATAAATGAAAAATATAAAGTTTGTTTCATGATCGAATTTAACAAATCTAAAACAAAAAAGCCACTAAAAATTAATTCGTGACTTCTATTTCTAATAATTTAATTTATATTTTACTTCTGCTTCTTCGCCCAAAGCTCCATTTTTCTGTTTAAAACATCCAAAGGGAGGCAACCCTGATTTAAAATTTCATCATGAAATTTAGCCAGACTGAATTTACTTCCCAATTCTTTCTGATATTTTTCTCTTAATTCACGGATTCTCAAAGAACCGATTTTGTAGCCTAAAGCTTGACCGGGCATTGCCATATAACGTTCAACTTCGGCAGTTGCTCCGGCTTCATCGTAAGCAATATTGTTTAAAAAATAAGTTATCGCTTCTTCTCTCGTCATTTTTCCGGTATGAATTCCGGTGTCAACCACCAAACGAACGGCGCGAAGCATTTGATCGCTTAAATATCCCATTTTCTGATAAGGATCGGTGTATAAACCGAATTCCGGGCCTAAAGTTTCACAATAATGTGCCCAACCTTCGCCATAAGCTCCAAACCAGCCGAATCTCATAAACTTCGGAAGCTTGGTATTTTCCTGCTGTAGAGAAACCTGATAATGATGTCCCGGAATTGCTTCATGTAAAAACAGAGATTCCATTCCCGAAGTAACATTGAATTTTGATGGATCGGGAAGCGGCATGTAGAAAATTCCCGGTCTTTTTCCGTCCGGAGTTCCCTGAATATATTCTGCACTTGCGCTCGCTTCTCTGAATTTTTCAGTCTGTCTGATTTCAAATTTTGTTTTTGGCGTTACACTGAACATCGTTTTCAGCTTCGGCGTTATTTTGGCTAAAATCCCGTTAAAACCGTCTAAAACTTCTTTTGAGGTCTTATAAGGCATCGCTTTCGGATCTGTTTTTACAGAGTTGATAAATTCTTCAAGCGTTCCGTTGAAACCCACTTGCTGTTTTACTTTTTCCATTTCCCCACGAAGCATTGCCACTTGTTGAAGTCCGATTTTATTGATTTCTTCGGGTGTTTTGTTAGTGGTCGTCCAGCTTTTAGCATAATATTTATACATATTGTCTCCTTTTGGAAGGCTGTTGTAACCATCTGTTTCTCTTGACTTAGGCAAATATTCCTTCTCTAAAAATTCACCCATTTTTTTATAAGCCGGAATAATATCTTTTGTAATCGCTTCCTTATAGAGATTTGTTAATTTTTCTTTTTGTTCTTTGGTGAAATCTTTCGGGAAATTTTTTATCGGTCCGTAGAAAATATTCTTTTCAAAATCAGGAGTTGTAATTTCTTCCGCTTTCATCTGAGGAATCATTTTTACCACCAATTTTTTAGGGAGAACAATTTTATTATTAATTCCTTCTCGGAAGTTTTCAGTTGCAGCATTCATCCATTCCGGAAATTTTTCCATTCTTTTCAACCAGTCTTCATAATCTTTTTCAGTATTAAAAGGCTGGCTTCCCTGTCCGCTTCCGTACAAAGGGAAATTTAAAGGAAGTCCGCCAAACTGCGTAAGCGGAATGTATTCAGGATGAAAAGAGTAGGCTTCAATTTTATCTTTCAAAGTGTAATCTAAAACATCATAAACCACTTTATCTTCGTCGGAAAGACTTTTATAATCTACATTTTCCAGCTGTTTCTGAACTGAATTATAAAAAGCGACCTCCCCTGAAATAAAATCTTTGTCGATATTAATCGGAAGTTGGTCGTTGTATCTTAAATCTCCTTGTGAAGTGGCTTCTAAAGGATATAATTTTAAATATTGCTCATAATAATTTGAGGCGATAGAATCAATATTTGTCGGAGTCACTTTCGTTAATGGCGAATCTGATTTTTTGCAGGAGGCAACAGTTACAGCCAAACCAAGTCCGAGTAAGGTTTTAAATACAATATTTTTCATTGATAGTCTTTATTTTCTGTTTGTAAGAAGAAATGCAGAAAAATTTGTCATCAGCATTTCATTTAAAGAAATAAGTAACAAAAATAACCAATATTGTAAATCAAATCTGTTTTAAACTGAGATTTTAATGAAAATAATTTTCAAAACAGTTTTCAAATTCGCACATTTTTTTATCTTTGCCTAAAGCATTTAACAATCATAGTATTACAGTTCTTTTTTAAGAAACAATGAAAGGGATTTTAAAAATTTACCATCCGGACGAAACGCTCAAATACAATATTAAAAATACTTATTGCAAAGCGTTTTACAGTAATCAAAAACATTTTCTGGAAGTTGAGGTCATTACAGACGACAGTTTAGACCATGTTGATGATGATTCTTTACAATATAATTTTCCTCAGCTATCGCTTGAAGTGATTGAATTTCCGATAGATTCTTCAGAAATTGAAGGGAAAACTTTTGAAATCAACGATTCTGATGATGAGGTGTATACAGAAGTAAATTTGTTTGACGATGAAGACGCTTTCATTTATGATAACGAGCTTTGCTTTGATAAAAATGATGAAGATGAGCTTCAGGTAACCTGGAAAGGAACAATCGATGATTTTTATACCGGTTCAGATACACCGCTTCCTTTCAGGCTTAAGTGTGAATTTACTCCAGACGAAATTATTGTAGACGAAGACTAATCGTCTTTTAAAATATTAACTGTAAATTTCTTTTCAAATCTTTTTTTGGAAAGAAATTTGCTTTTTTGTGACATTATTATATTTGGAATGTATTTTTTAAGCTTATTTTAAGATAAGTATTAATAATATTCCGTTATTTTTGTCGTTTAAAACCATTATAAAATAATCAATTAATGCTGTTAACGGAACTTACTCAGATTTTATTTGCACAGGCCGCTGTACCTGCTGTACCTCTCGAGAAAATTGAATTTTCTTTTTGGGATATTCTTTTCCATGGCGGAATTTTCGCTAAGATAGTGATGGTAACCGTTTTGTCATTGGGAGTTTTCTCGGTGTATCTGTTTTTTGAAAGACTTTTCTTTATCCAAAGAATGGCATCTAAAACAGATTCTAATTTTATGAATAACATTGAAGACTTCATAAGAAACGGAAAAATAGAAGCCGCAGCTGATTATTGTAAGACGCAGAACTCACCGGAATCACGAATTCTGGAAAAAGGAATTTTAAGATTGGGAAGACCGGTTTCTGATATTGTAAGCGCAATGGAATCTCAGGCTCAGATAGAAGTTGCCAATATGGAAAAGCACTTGAATCTTTTGGCAGCCGTTCCAAGTATTGCTCCGATGTTGGGACTTTTGGGAACCGTTATCGGGATGATTATTGCTTTCTTTGATTTGTCTCACGCAGAAGGTGCTTTTTCACCAAAAACTTTGTCTGAAGGGATCTATACTGCTCTTGGACAAACTGCGGTCGGTTTGGCAGTGGCAATTCCTGCAAACTTCTTTTATAATTTTCTTTTAACAAGAATTGATAAGTTCGTGTTGAGAACCCAGAATATTTCCGGAGAATTTTTAGACATCATTAATAAACCTTTATAAATCTATGAAAATTCAGAGAAGAAATAAGGCGCACCCGGAATTCAGCTTAGCAGCAATGACAGACGTTATTCTGCTGATGTTGATATTCTTTATGATTACTTCTTCGGCGGCTAATCAAAGTGCGATTGATGTAAAACTTCCTCAGACAGGAAGCGTGGAAGACAATATTCCGAATCCGATGACGGTAAGCGTAAAACCGGATGGTTCGTATTACGTCGACGATAAACCGGTAAGCAGAGAATTGGTAGAGCAAACAATTGTGAATGATCTTCAAAACAAATCGGCAAAATCGTTTACCATAAGAGCAGATGAAAGCACCATGCATAAAGACGTTGTTTTTTTAATGGAAATTGCAGAAAAACATAAATTTAATATTGCGATTGCAACGGTTAAAGAATAAGTGAAAAAATTCCCACGAATTCACATATAGTTTTTATTCGTGTATTCGTGGCAGAAATTAAAAACTATTAGTTGACTATATTTTCAACTATAATGTAAGACAATAATCAAAATGAGAGGTTATACAATAAATAGGGACGAAGAAAATAAAGATAAGTTAAAAAGCGCAGTGCTTTCTATCATTATTTGGTCTGCTATTTTGATCTTCGTTTTTATTTATAAGATGAAACCTACGGTGCGTGAAAAAGAGCCTGAAGTGATTACAACCATGCTCGTTAATTTCGGAGACAACAGAAATGGAGCAGGAATTGACGAACCAGCAAATCAGGAAGGAAGTTTGGCTGCAAAAGCTGTAGAAACGACTCCTGAACCAGTTGAAAATGTAGTTTCTGAACCAAAAACCGTAATTACTCCCGATCCAAAACCTGAATCTAAGAAAACTGAGGTAAAAGATAAAATCATTACTGGTAATAACACAAAAGTTACCGCACCGAAAAAAGAAGATTCCAAAACGAATAAAAAATCAACGGCAAGTTCGACTACGAAGAGTACAAAAAGCTCTGCAACAACAGCCAATTCTAAAACAGGAAGTGGTGACGGAAAAGGAACTGCCGCTATCGGAAATTTGATAAGAGGGAGAGGAACAAAAGCGGGAAGTCAGGGAACAGGAGACGGAATTGGAAATGCGGGTGATCCTTTAGGTGGTGACGGAAATGGAGACAGCAAAATAGGGATTGACAGAAAACTGATCGGATATATTCCAGGAACTATGGGAAGAGGAGGAGCGCAACCATCACACAATTGTTCTGCAAGTGGTTCAATTACGATTTCTTATACCGTTGATAAAGCCGGAAATGTGGTTTCTGCAAGAAGATCGGGAGGTATTTCAGATCCTTGTGTGTCTTCTACATCAGTTTCTTGGGTTAAAAAGTATGTGAAAGCTGAAAAAGCAAGCACATCTTCCACCGGAACCTATAAAATTACCTTCTAATTTTTGAAAAAATAATCATCAATATCCTGTATATAAGGATAACTGTGTATAAAGGTTGAAATCTTGTAATTTTTCTTCGCTGATGAGAAAATGATACCGTAATCTATAGTATCTCTATCAATTAACTTTCCTGACGTTTCAATTAGAACATATCTTTTTTCTGTAACGTCAACCTTTATGTCTTTATATTTTTTATTTTTTGATAAACTATCAGTTGTGGAAGTAATTCCAAATCCAAAATCTGAATCAGCTTCATAAATTCCTTCTTCATTTATCATACTATTAAATTTTAAACTATCCGGACGAAGAAAGACAACAAAATCTCCTTTAATTTTTAGAATGCTATTTTGAGGAATTTTAGAAATTGTAGAAAGTTTTTTTTCAATTTCTATTTGTTTTTCTGCCTGTTTACAATTCAAAACAAAAAACAAAATCAATAGAATATTTAAAGCTTTCATTATAATGTTTTCTTTAACTCATTAATTCTATTAATAATTGGAAGTGCAAAAATTCCGCTGGTTTGAAGGTATAATTCGTAGAATGTTTTTGCTTTATCCAGAAAGTCTAAGTTATTGGCTTCTTTCCCTTTAAAATAGAATAGATTTCCAAGCATTTCGTAATAATCTTTATGATCTCTTTCCTGCCTCTCATTGACGATTTCAATAACATTTTCTTTGGCTTTTGAAGAAACTTCAGTAAAATCCATTTTGAAAATATCTTTCATTAAAGAATCAAAATCCAAATCTTTCTGCATTAAACTTTCTTCCGGTTTTTCCAGAATAAGTTTTTCTAATGCCTGAGTTAACTGGCGGATGAGTCTTAATGTAAATTCTTTATCTGTGATCATAGTATGGTTGATTGTTGTTGGTTTATGGTAGCTTGTTTACATACGCCGGATAATTTGAATATATTATTTATTCTACCCATTAAGAGTTTGTACTGATATATTTTTAGTTTCAAAATCTGAAAACTATCAACAAGCAACTTTACGCAAAAAATAAATAAGCTAATCCGATAGAAGTAATAATTCCCACTAAATCAGCCAAAAGCATAGCAATTACCGTATATCTTGTGTTTTTCACGGCTACTGCTCCAAAATAAACAGCAATGACATAAAATGTCGTATCTGAGCTTCCCTGAAGAACGGCTGCCAGTTTCCCCTGAAAACTATCGGCTCCGAAAGTTGTCATCGTATCAACCATCATTCCTCGCGCTCCGGAACCAGATAACGGTTTGATTAAAGCTGTCGGAAGTCCGTCAACAAACCTTGCGTCTAGGTTAGAAGCATATGCAGCCCACTTCATTCCATCGATAATGACTTCAAAAACTCCGGAAGTTCTTAAAAGTGAAATGGCAATTAACATTCCAACTAAATAAGGAATAATCTTTACACACGTCCAAAAACCTTCTTTTGCGCCTTCAATAAACGCATCAAAAACATTTATTTTTTTATAAACTGCTCCAAGAACGATAGCCACGAAAATAAAAAGAATCAAACCATTGCTTAAAACTTTGCTAAAATCGTCTAATTCATTTTTACTTAATTGAACTAAATAAACGACTAAAAGTCCGATAACAGCTGAAATTCCACCCACGTAAGCGATGACAACCGGTCTTAATAAATTAATTTTCTGATAAGCTGAAACAACAATCATTGCAGCTAAAGTAGCGGCAAATGTCGCAATCATGCACGGAAGAAAAATATCCGTTGGTGTTTTAGAACCGATGGAAGCTCTTATGGCAATGATAGAAACCGGAATCAATGTCATTCCACCTGCGTGAAGACATAGAAACATAATTTGTGAGTTGCTTGCGGTGTCTTTATTTGGATTTAAAGTCTGCAAACTTTCCATAGCCTTTAATCCGAAAGGCGTTGCTGCGTTGTCTAAACCTAAAAGATTTGCACTGAAATTCATCAGCATGTGCCCAAAAGCGGGATGATTTTTTGGAATTTCAGGAAATAATTTTGAGAAAAATGGCTGAATTAATCGGCTTAATAAATTGATTCCGCCTGCTTTTTCAGCAATGCTCATGAAACCCATAAATAAAGTCATAATTCCGATTAAGCCAAGACAGATGTCTACAGCAGTTTTTGACGTGTTAATAACGCCATCTGCAGACTGAACTCTGTAAACTTTTACGTTTTGTTTTAAAGAATCGGTTTTATAATGAATTCTGTTTTCGGCAAAATCATTTTTTTTCATCAGACTGTCTTTCACAATCGAAGAAACTGTGCCAATATTTTGGGTTGCAATCTGCACGCTATCACCACCTTTCCCAACAACCATGTCGTTGAAAATTGTTTTATAATGACTTGAAGAAATATACTTTATACTTGCAATCGCAATGGCAATAATAATGAAAGCCGACCAAATTCTGCTAAGAACCATTTGAGTTTTTTAATTTTATTTTATTGATTTCGTACTAATCCAAATCTATATTTTTCTGTGCATCCAAAAAAGTAGAATTGGAAATCTTCTTTAATGATTTAACAATATCAATAGATTCTAAAGATTTTCTTTGATCTTTCACTGTGTCTAAAAGAATTTTAAACCTGTCTTTTTTGTCAATCTTGCTTTTGATCAAGGCGGAATTTAAACTTTCGAGATTTGATAAAATTGTTAAATCATTTATACTCGCCATATCTCTTATGTTTTCACCTGTAAGTACTTTTTGAGGATTTGCTTCTCGCCATTGTTTTGCAGTACATCCAAAGAGAACAATATTTAACAAATCAGCTTCTTCGGCATAAACCCAATCTTTTTTTTGCGAATAAGTCAAAGTGGGAATTATATAATTTTTTATTGCATCAGTATGAATTTGATAATTGGCTTTACTTAAAACCCTTTTTATATCCCATTCAATTCCATACTTGTCGTTTTCAATTTCTTTAAGTCTTTGATATTCTCTAATGATATAAAGCTTAAAAACAGGACTTATAGCAGAACCAAATTCAAATGCTATATCTTTATGAGCATACGTTCCACCATGTTTTCCTTGTTTTGAGAATATTCCGATGGCATTTGTTTGTTGAACCCAGTTATTAACGCTCAAAGTGAATGTAGGTAAACCGGCTTCTTTTCTAAAGTGGTCAAATTCGACCACTTTAAAATCTGGATTATAAATTGACTCCCAAGTTCCTAAAAATTCAATTGTACCTCTGTTTCTTATCCAGTTTTTTATAATGTCGGCGGCTCTGCTATTATCCTCTTTTGCTTTTGCCATGTCTGTAAGACAGATATAGTCTGTATCATTTATCGAAGTAATTGATATTTCAATATCCTGAACTTTAAGTATTTTATTTTTAGGCATTGATGGAAGAGATTGTAAATTGAATAGTTGTATTCAAAAATAACAAAATTAATCTGTTTTTTAATTTTTGTTATTGAGAAATATTAAAATTACTCTTCATCCAAATAAACCAAAAAACCCTCAAAGTCATCATCCAGATTTTTCAAAATTTTTGCATTTGCAGTTTTCTTCTGTAATTCATCAATGAAAAAACTTTTCTCAAAAAACTGACGGTGAATTCCGGGTAAAATTTCCATGAAATAATCCATGCCGATTTTATTGTTGTGAAGATCCATTTTGGTTTCTAATGGTTTGTTGGGGAATAATTCTTCATGTAAATCTGTAATTTTTTTACAAAAATCAAAAGCTTTCTGAGGTGATGAAACTTTGCTACAGTACATCATAATTAAACAACACCAGAAGGCGTGACGAAAAGCATTCCCTTCTCCGTTTTTAGATGCTGTTTTAGGGTAAAGTTTCTGAGCAATAGAAAATGCTTTTATTGTTGCATAGAAACTTAAAATTGAAAATATTGGGTGAGGCAAAACAGCCGATAAGAGCTTAAGAATTTTCTTTAAGCTCATGCTTCTGATGGTATCGAAAATTACTCTGAAAGTCCTCATAATTACTTTAGTGTTTTGGCCTTAAAATCAAACTGTCATTATAATAATTAAATAAAAATCTCTCCCAAATTGAGAGAGATTATATCTTTTTTGGTTTCAAATTTTAAGCTTTAACAGCTAAAAGATTGACTGTTTTAGAAACGACATCTTTTATCTCTGTTCTTTTAACGATGAAATCTACAAACCCTTTTTCCTGCAAAAATTCGGAGGTCTGGAAACCTTCCGGTAAATCTCTGCCGATCGTTTCACGGATCACTCTTGGTCCTGCGAATCCGATCAATGCTTTTGGTTCTGCCATAATAATATCTGCAGTCATTGCGAAAGAAGCGGTAATACCACCAAAAGTTGGGTCACAAAGATAAGCGATATATAAAAGCCCTGCTTCTGAAAGCTGAGCCAGTTTTGCCTGAACTTTAGCCAATTGCATCAAAGAATACGTTGCTTCCTGCATTCTTGCACCTCCAGACTGACAAATGATCATATATGGAAGCTTTTTTTCTATACAGTAATCAATTGCTCTTCTGATTTTTTCACCCATTACAGAACCCAAAGATCCACCAATGAACGCAAAATCCATACATGAAACGACCATTTCTGTTCCGTTTACAGTTCCAACAGCATTTCTGATAGAATCTGTCAGTTTTGTCTTTGTTTTTACTTCTTTCAGACGGTCTGTGTACGATTTTGTATCCTTAAAGTTAAGAATATCAATACTTTCAACATTTGCATCAAGCTCGGTGAATTTTCCTTCGTCGAAAAGAATGTCAAAAAATTCTGCACTTCCGATTCTTACATGGAATCCGTCTTCAGGAGATACATAGTTGTTTCTTTTTAATTCGTCGTGTTCTACAACTTTTCCCGACGGAGTCTGATGCCAAAGTCCTTTTGGTACATCTTTTTTCTCGTCTGTAGAAGTGGTAATATTTTGTGCTTTTCTTTTAAACCAGTCGAATGCCATATTGTTGATTTGAAATTATTTATTTGAGGTTTGAAATTTAGATCAGGCGATAAAAACTGTATATTGCGATAATCTCAAATTTCAAACCCCAAATCTCAAATTATTTAAGTGTATTTACGTTATTTAAATCTTCAAATGCCTGAACCAATCTCTTAGAGAAAGTTTCTTCACCTTTTCTTACCCAAACTCTTGGATCGTAGAATTTTTTATTTGGTTTTTCTTCTCCATCAGGATTTCCAATCTGTGTTCTCAGATATTCTACATTATCTACCATATAATCTCTGATTCCTTCTGTGTACGCAAACTGAAGATCGGTATCAATATTCATTTTAATTACCCCATAATCAATGGCTTCTCTGATTTCTTCTAAAGTAGAACCCGAACCACCGTGGAATACAAAATTGATTGGTTTCTCAGCTGTTCCGAATTTTTCCTGAACAAATTTCTGAGAATTGTCTAAGATTTTCGGAGTTAAAACTACGTTTCCTGGTTTGTAAACACCGTGTACGTTTCCGAAAGCCGCAGCGATTGTAAAGTTATCAGAAATAGCTTTTAATTTTTCGTAAGTGTAAGCTACATCTTCTGGTTGAGTATATAATTTAGAATTATCAACATCAGAGTTATCAACTCCATCTTCTTCACCTCCTGTTACACCGATTTCAACTTCTAAAGTCATCTGCATTTTTGCCATTCTTTCGAAATATTCAGCAGAAATTTCAAGATTTTCTTCCAAAGATTCTTCAGAAAGATCCAACATGTGAGAAGAGTAAAGAGATTTACCTGTCTGCTTGAAGAATTCTTCGTTAGCATCCATTAAACCGTCGATCCAGGGCAATAATTTTTTTGCAGCATGATCTGTGTGAAGAATTACAGTCGCTCCGTAAGCTTCAGCCAAAGTGTGAATGTGTCTTGCTCCTGCAATACCACCATAAATTGCTGATTTCTGAGCGTCGTTACTCAATCCTTTTCCTGCGTTGAAAGATGCTCCACCGTTTGAAAACTGAATAATTACCGGTGAGTTTAGCTTTGCAGCCGTTTCCATTACAGCGTTCACGTTGCTCGAACCGATAACATTTACTGCCGGTAATGCAAATTTATTTTCTTTTGCATACTGAAAAATATCTGTAACTAACTGACCTGTGGCAACTCCTGCCGGGAAAATTCTGCTCATATTTTAGCTTTTATATAAAATTAGGGTATATTTTAAAAATTCCTGTAAAGATAATCAATTTTAAGAAATGATTAATTTCTTTTATCTCTTCCCCAAAGTAACTTTTGGCGAATGGTTTCGTAGAAACTTAAATTGTTGGGCTGCACCAATAACAATTGAAAACTAGCTTTTTTAATCACAATTTCTTTATCAGTTTCAATGTGAATTAATCTTGAATCTAAGGAAAGAGAATATTGCGGAACCCTGCTTTCTACTTTAAATTTAATTTCAACGGTATCATTCACAACCAAAGGTCTCACGTTAAGATTGTGAGGTGCAATAGGAGTGATGACGAAGTTTTGATTAATTGGTGAAATAATAGGTCCGCCACAACTTAAAGAATAAGCTGTTGAACCAGTCGGCGTGGAAACGATAACACCATCACCCCAAAAAACATTTAAAAATTCATTATTTATATATGAATCTACGGTTACCATCGAGGTAGTTTCTTTTCTTGAAACGGTAACATCATTTAAGGCATAAGGGAAAAAATCATCCAGTTCTGGCGAAATCACCTGAATAACTGAACGACGGCTTGTTTTCACATCACCTTTTAAAATAGAATCTAGTTCTTTAAAAGCTTCCTCTTTGGTAAAACTTGCCAAAAACCCCAGTCTTCCGGTATTTACACCAACAACAGGGATTTCTAAATCTTCAATAAAGGTTAATGAGTTTACAATTGTTCCGTCGCCACCAAATGTGAAAAATAAATCTACTTTTTTCTCAATAAGATCCTGCTTGTTGGCAAACGTTTCAAATATTTTTGAAAATTGAAGGGCTTCTGCCATTTCATCAAACAACACAGATTTTACGCCTCTGCTTTCCAGTTCAGAAATAAATTTGCTTAAATATAAAAAAGTATCAAGATCTTTTTTCTGAGAATAGATGGCTGCCTTCATATTAAATTTCTATAAATTTTTGTAAAAAGCCAAATCGGTCTTTAAACATATCGGTCTTTTCGTCAGAATAGTATTTTTCAACAATTCTGTAGTCGTATCTGTCAAAAGTTGCATCAATAGACGCAAGATTTTCATTGCTGATTTTTATGGTCACCTGAATGGCTTCTTCAGACATCAGACTGATAAATCCGCCATAAAATTTTGAATTATTACTTTCAATAATATTGGCAATCTCTGTCATCGAATATCTTCTTGCCGGAACCTCAACCGTTAAAGTTGCTCCCGATTCAGAAAATAAAGGATATAGCGAAAGATTCTGGAAAACATCGTCGCAGCCGATATATCCCAAATATTTTTCGTTTTTATTAATCACAGGAATTACGTTGGTATTGAAGGTATAAAACAGACGAATACTGTCCATGATATTATTATCCTCCAAAATCGCAAAACGCTCAATCTGATGTTCGAGGTTTTTTAACGTACCCTCTTCTTCGTAGAGAAAATCTTTGGCGATGGCTCCGTGGAAGTGATGCGATTTTTTAATAAAAATGTGTGTGTATCCAAAAGCGTCAAGCATTTCTCTAGCTGATTCTATAGAGTCAGTAAGATGAAAACAGGGAAAATCTTTTGAGACGTAGTCTTTGATAAACATTGTGCTAATTTATAAAAAATTAAACGAATCATTTTCTTAAAATTGTGGTTTTTTTTAATAAAAAAGAGAATTCAGCCGGAATAATTTGTTTGTGTAGAAAATAAATGTATCTTTGTCGCCTTTCATTTTTACTTTTTATTAGATTTATTTCAAACTGCACTGTCTTTTAGACAGACGCAGTTTTTTATTTTAAGACTTTTTTTGATCTTTATAAAATTATTTTCAAAGTAAGGTTCGCTAAGATTTTTTAATATTATTCTGCATATTTTTCGTTCGCAAAACGAAGTTTCGCCGATTCAAATAAATTAAATATATATTTAAGGCAGAGGCGTTTGACTACATCGAATCTTCGATTTCACTCAGCAAAGAACTGAAGGTTTTAACTGAATTTCGTTAAAAATTTTATTTATTTTAAACCTAAAGCTTTTGCGAACTCCCACATTATGATTCCTCCGCAAACGCTTACATTTAAAGAATGTTTTGTTCCGAGTTGTGGAATTTCTAGAAAAGTATCAATGTTTGGTAATGCCTCATCGCTGATTCCTTCCACCTCGTTTCCTAAAATCACCGCATATTTCTTTGTATTATCAATTGTAAAATCTGAAATCATTTGGCTGTCTGAAGTCTGCTCGATTCCTAAAATTTTATAACCCTGACTTCTCAAATCAGTAATTGTTACATTAATATCTGCTTCATGCGACCAGTCTACACTTTCCGTTGCTCCCAAAGCAGCTTTGTGAATTTCGCGATGTGGAGGTTGAGGCGTAATTCCGCAAAGAATAATTTTCTGAACCAAAAATGCATCCGCCGTTCTGAAAGTTGCGCCCACATTATGCATACTTCTGATGTTGTCTAAAACAACAACCAACGGTATTTTCTTAACTTTTTTAAAAGTTTCTACATCAATTCTGTTAAGCTCTTCGAGTTTTAATTTGTGTACCAAAATAATTTATTTCTTATTATAATTTACGACTTCTTCTTTAATAATGGATTTCGATTTTCCAATAAATATTTATCTGTGCAAATCTGTGAGATCCGTGGGAGTTTATTAAACACAAATTGCACAAATGTTGTTCACAAATGACGCAAAATTTTCTTGTAGGTTTATACGGTTTTTCACACAATCGAATCTCATATTTTTTTTGCACCCATTATCTGATGAACGTTTTTCTCAATATTCTGAGCAATAGTTTCCATTGGAATATCATTTTCATCATTATTAAAAGGATCTTCTATTTCCTCCGCAATCAATTCCAGACTCATCAAAACGTAATATACAAAAACCGTCAGCGGAATCATAAAAAGTCCGAGATTAATGACATACGCAATCGGCAATGCCAAAACATATAAGATGATGAATTTTTTGATAAAGGAAGAGTAAGAATAAGGAATCGGCGTATTTTTAATTCTTTCACAACCGCCACAAACATCCAGAAAACCGGAAATCTGAGTATCTAAATACAACATTTCAACATCTGAGATTTTTCCTTCTTTTTTAAGCTGATATAGTTTGTGAGTTAAATGAATAATCATATCAGTCGGTCCGTGACTTCTCAATGATTTTTCAATTTCAGAATAATCTTCATCCAGAGCGAGCCTGGTAGATTCCTGCGAAAGATGTTTTGCTAAAAAGTGTGGAAAATATTTTAAATATCTTGCAATCTGATCAGCAGATTGTCTGTCATCGGCAAGAATAATATTAATTTTTATGGCGAAATTTCTCGTGTCATTCACCAATTTGCCCCAAAGTTTTCTTCCTTCCCACCATCTGTCGTATGCGGTATTCGTTCTGAAAACTAATAATAAAGATAAAACAAAACCAAGTAGAGAGTGAATCATTCCAACATTGCTGACTTTAGATTTTGAAGTTAAATGAAGATATTCAATTTCCAGATATTGTATTCCGAAAGAATAAATTCCCATCAAAACCATCGTTGGAAAAAGGATTTTCATCGTGTCGCTTTTGTGCAAGCTGACTAGTATTTTCAGGAAATGCTTTGTATTGTAAACTCTCATGGTTTGCGTGTGTTGTGCAAAGATAAAATATTCAGATTATTGTTTTTTACAGAAATATAAAATTGATTAAATGTTTCTCATAGATCATGCGGATGTGTCAGATTTTGAAGCTTTTAGTTTTCCACTATCTTAATAGGTATACCATGAATGCACGAATTTTTTTACGTGAAATAGTATTGATAAGCTATTAATATTTTATTCGTGCATTCGAGGCTTAAAAAAATATTCTCAATCATCCGTGAAAATCTGCGTGATCTGTGGGAGATTTCTAAATAACTCATTTGCCTCCAAAATTAAATTCCCTATTTTTACCAACCCAATTTTAAGAACGATTTCAATGGCAAAAGCGACGAAGAAAGAAACACCATTAATGACGCAGTACAATACCATCAAGGCGAAATATCCTGATGCGCTTTTGCTTTTCAGGGTGGGAGATTTCTACGAAACTTTCGGGCAGGATGCTGTAAGAACTTCACAGATTTTAGGAATTGTCTTAACGAAAAGAGCCAACGGAGACGGGCATATCGAATTGGCTGGTTTCCCGCATCATTCTGTGGATTCTTATTTGCCTAAATTGGTGAGAGCCGGAATTCGTGTGGCAATTTGTGATCAGTTGGAAGACCCAAAAACCGTAAAAGGAATTGTAAAACGGGGTGTGACAGAATTGGTAACGCCGGGAGTTACGTTCAACGACCAGGTTTTGACTTCAAAAAAGAATAATTTCCTTCTTTCACTTCATAAAGAAAAAGAAAAGTACGGAATTGCTCTTGTCGATGTTTCCACAGGCGAATTTTTGGTGAGTGAAGGAAATTTAGATAAAATTTTACACATTATCAACACTTTTGATCCCAGTGAAATTATTTATCAGCGAAGCGTTCAGATTCCGGAGCAACTGAAAAACAGAAATGTTTTTAAACTCGAAGATTGGGCGTATCAATATAATTTTGCCTACGAAAAACTGACCAATCAATTTAAAACCAATTCATTAAAAGGATTTGGAGTCGAAAATTTACCTTTAGCAATTACCGCTGCAGGAGCCATTTTCGCTTATCTGGTTGAAGATACGCATCACAAATTATTGGCTCATATTACCAAAATTCAGATCATTCCGCAGGAAGATTATCTGATGATGGATCATTTTACATTGAGAAATCTGGAAATCGTATATCCAAGTAATCCGAAAGGAAAATCGCTTTTGGATATTATCGATAAAACTTCAACGCCGATGGGCGGAAGATTGTTGAGAAGACGAATTATTTTACCTTTAAAATCAGTTGAAGAGATTTCCCGAAGACTTTCTCTGATTGATTTTTTAAACGAAAACGATCAGCTTAAGTATGAAATTTCAGAATTATTGAAATCCATCTCAGATTTAGACCGGTTGATGGGGAAATTGGCGGCAGAAAAAATTTCTCCTAAAGAATTAGGTTATCTGCGTCAAAGTTTGATTAATATAAAAAAAATAAAGGGTTTACTTCATCCTCATGCCGATGTTTTGGCTTGGCTGGAACCTTTAAATTCGTTAGATGATTTGATTGAATTGCTTGAAAATCATCTGAATGAAGAGCTTCCTGTGAGTCTTGCGAAAGGAAATGTTATTAAACAAAGTATTTCCGAAGAACTAGACCATCTCCGTGGTTTACAAAATAAAGGAAGAGGGTTTCTTGACGAAATGTGTCAGCGTGAAGTAGAGCGTACCGGAATTACCAGTCTGAAAATTGATTTTAATAATGTTTTCGGATATTTTATTGAAGTAAGAAATACCCATAAAGATAAAGTTCCTGGGGATTGGATTCGTAAGCAGACTTTGGTAAATGCCGAAAGATATATTACCGAAGAACTGAAGGAATATGAAAGTCAGATTTTGGGAGCTGAAGAAAAAATAAGTATTCTGGAGAATCAACTGTACCGAAAAGTCTGTTCGGAAACGATGATTTATATGGACAGGATTCAGGAGAACTCAAATATTATTGCACAGCTTGATGTTGCGGTTGGTTTGTCTGAACTGGCTGTTTCTGAAAGTTATACAAAACCGGTTTTAAATGAAGGTTTTAAAATTGATTTAAAAGAAGCGAGACATCCAATTATTGAAAATGCACTTCCTTTAGGCGAAAAATATATCCCGAACGACATTTTTTTAGATAAAGATTCTCAGCAGATTATTATGGTTACCGGTCCCAATATGGCGGGTAAATCGGCGATTCTTCGTCAAACCGCAATTGTTTGCTTGATGGCTCAAATAGGAAGTTTCGTTCCTGCAAAACACGCCGAAATCGGGGTTTTAGATAAAATTTTCACCAGAGTCGGAGCTTCAGATAATATTTCTGCAGGGGAATCAACTTTTATGGTGGAAATGAATGAGGCGGCTTATATTTTAAATAATATTTCAGACCGAAGTTTGATTCTTTTAGACGAAATCGGTCGTGGAACGTCTACTTATGACGGTGTATCCATCGCTTGGGCAATTGCAGAATATCTTCACCAACATCTGACGCAGGCAAAGACCTTATTTGCAACACATTATCATGAACTGAATGAAATGACCGTTAATTTTGAGAGGATAAAAAATTTCCACGTTTCCATTCAGGAAAACAAAGGAAATATTATCTTTTTAAGAAAATTAATTCCGGGTGGAAGCGAGCACAGTTTTGGTATTCACGTGGCAAAATTGGCGGGAATGCCTTCTAAGGTAATCAACAGAGCCAACGAAATCCTGAAAACGCTTGAAGCAAGCCGTTCTCAAGGCGGTTCATCTGAAAGTATTAAAAGAGTGACTGAAGAAAATATGCAGTTGTCTTTCTTTCAGTTAGACGATCCTGTTTTGGAAAATATTCGGGAAGAACTAACGAAAATTGATATTAATACCTTGACGCCAATTGAAGCTCTGATGAAGTTAAATTCTATTAAAAAGATGATTGGAAAATAAAAAATGAAAGGTATCATTCATAAAAAGCCGACGTTTTGGAAGTATGAAACTACTGCATCCTACGTTGTTTTATGTTTTCAATATCTTTATGTTTTGGTTTTTGGTGAAAACATTGATCCGGAAGTTTCCAGGCAATATGCGAATCTTTGGTTTTATGATTTAGTGATTTTCTTTCCTGTTCTGTTTCTTTTATTTTTTCCTCAGAAATTTCGAATTATTGCTGTGTCTTTGATTTTTATCGCGGGTCTCATTTATTTTTATCGCAATTTGGGATTTAATTCTATTGTTTTCAACACATTTGTTTCAATTTTTCTGGCTAACAGATTTCTTGTTTTTAATTTCTCTGAAAAGCAGCATGGGAAATTAATGAAGTTTCGATTTTTGAAAATATTAATTCTTTTACCGATTATCTTAATTACTGTCTTAGCCGAAAATATTTTAGAATATTTGGGTATTACAACCCCGGAAATTAAAGGTGACGGAAAAGTAATGACCAATTTTGGAAGGTTTTTGCTTTTCGGTTTGTATTATGGTAGTTTGGCATACTTTGCCTTTAGAGAAGAAAGAAAAGTGACAACAGATAATATGTAAAGTTAAGACTATTCAATTCTATTCCAAAAAAACTATATCAAATTCTGACTTCGATTATGTTTAAGATGAAAGTATTTATTAATTATATTTTTTACCTGTCAAAGGAAAATAAAATAAATACCGAACAGCCTGCCCGTTGATTTTTGCTGGTTTCCATCTTGCAAAGATTCTGCGTACTCCTATCTCTGCAGCTTCTGCGTGTTTTTTGTTGTTGGCAACTGCAGTAACATTTCTCACATAACCGTTCTTTTCAACAATAAAATAGAGATGTGTATCTACTTTCTCATTGTTTTTAAGATCGAGCGTTTCTATATTTTCGAAGTATTTTCTTTTGAAAGCATTCATTCCGCCGGGAAATTCAGGTAAGGAATCTGCTTTTGTAACGACTTGTTTTAAATCTAATTTAGTCTTAATGATTTCGTAATCAGGAATTCCTGAAAAAACTGAATTACTATTGTCGGTCGTAATCGCAGAATTCTTTTTCTGCGCGAAAACGAAGCAAGAGACGCACAAGACATATAAAAAAATCGCTTTTTTCATTAAATTTATGGTATTAATACTTATTCTGAAGATGTTTTCAGATGTATAGTTGTTGAATGGGCATCAAACTTAATACCAACAATTCGCAAGCGAGCAGAATCTATTTAATTAAAAAAATTGTGATTTATTTAATTAACAAAGTTTAACAGCTTCACTTCAGATGTTTGTAAATTCTTCACTAATTTTGAATATGAAGAAAATTTTAAGTTTAACACTGTTTATTCTCAGCATATCTTTCTATTATTCACAGGAACAATGGGTCGTTACTGATATTCCGTTGATTAAATATGAAATGCTTGAAAAGAAAATCCAGGAAGAAAAAGATGTTTTGCTCGTTCTGAATTTTTGGTCGACAACTTGTGCGCCTTGCGTAAAAGAACTTCCTGACTTTATGGAGATTAATAATCAGTTAAAAAGCAATCCTAAATTTAAAATGCTTTTGGTTTCTTTAGACCGTGCAAAAGATAAAGACCGTGTCATTGAATTTATGAAGAAGAAAAATCTGACTGCTGAAGTTGTTTTATTGGATGATATTAAAAGAATGAATACGTGGATTCCAAAATTTGAAAAAAACTGGGACGGAAATATTCCTGTGACGATTTTCTATAAAAATGGAGAAAAAGTTCATTTCAACGATGGTGAAATGTCCAAAACTGAACTCGAAAATGTTATCACAAAAAATTTATAAATCATGAAGAATATCAAAATTTTAATGACCGCAACAATTGTTGGTCTTAGTTTGCTGAGTTTTACGAAAACAAACGATAAACATGAAGAGCCAAAACCCAAAATTGCTTCTACAAAAGGCTATGAAGTGGGAGATGTCGCAGCCGATTTTAGGCTTAAAAATGTAGACGGAAAAATGGTTTCTTTAAGCGATTTTAAAAAAGCTAAAGGCTTCATTGTCGTTTTTACCTGTAATCATTGTCCGTATGCGAAAAAATATGAAGGCAGATTATCGAGCTCGACAAAAAATATAAAGAAGCTGGTTATCCTGTAATCGCCATCAACCCAAATGATCCGAATGTACAGCCTGAAGACGGTTTCAAAGAAATGGTTGAAAGAGCAAAAGAAAAAAGATTTACGTTCCCGTATTTGGTAGATGAAGGGCAAAAAGTATATCCTCAATATGGTGCTACAAAAACGCCTCATGTTTTTATTCTTCAAAAAGAAGGTGCAAAAAATATTGTAAAATATATTGGGGCAATCGATAATAATTACGAAGATCCGAATGATGTTTCAGAGCATTATGCAGAAGATGCAATGGATGCTTTATTAAGTGGAAAGCAAGTTGCAAATGCTAAAACGGTAGCAATAGGCTGTACAATAAAAGTGAAAAAATAATTTTATTTTTAAAATTAAATTGAGATATTGGGCAGGCTTTTAGTCTGCTCTTTTTTTACTTTAAATCAAGGCTTTAGCAAAATTAAACATGATGAAATTTAATTTTAACCTGAAATATTTACTTTTAACCATCTTTATTTTCCTTGTTGAGCTTTTAATTGCGACGGTTTTAAAAGACAGTTTCTTTATCAGAGCTTATTTGGGTGACGTTATTGTCGTAATGTTGCTGTATACTTTCGTGAAAAGCTTTTTAATTATCAATGAAACCAAACTCATTATTGGAATTTTTGCGTTTTCCTGTTTGGTGGAATTGGGCCAACTTTTCAATATTGCAGAAAAATTAGGCTTCCTCCCTGGAAGCCTGATGTACATCGTCATCGGAAATTCTTTCTCATGGATCGATATCCTGTGTTACGGAGTTGGATGTTTATTTTTATTTCTAATCCTAAAATTTAAATCAGATAAAAATCCAACCTAATTCTTTAAAAATAAAATCCATCAACAATCAACCAAACTACCTTCCAAAATAATCATATTTATCCTCCGCATATTTGATGAAACGGTTCAGTAATGCTATATTTTCCTTTTCCATTGGAGAAAGCTCGTTGTCAACATTATTGGAAACCGGAATGTACCAATCGGTCTGCTCAAAAAAGTTTCTGTATGTCTGTTTTTTAAATGAATAACCATGTCTTGCGAAAACGGAGTTTTTAATGATTTCCAAATCGAGTTTTCTAAGGTTTTTAATGTCTTTTTCGCTTAGTTTCTGTTTGGAAGCATTGATTTTAAAAACGGCATCAGAAGCCACCCTGTTTTTAGATTGAGTGTAAGTTTCTGTTTTTCCTGTTTCTTCGTCTGTGTATTTTTCTTTGAAATCTTTCGGGTTTTCCCAATCAATCAATTCGGAATTTTGATCCAGCATAAAATTCGGATTATAAACAAATTCTTTTTTAATCAGTTTTAAATTTTTTACCGGAGCTTTTACGGCAGTTTTATTGAAAGCAGTCCATTTTCCTGTAATGCTGTCGTTTTTAAACTTAATTTTAAATCTTCCGTCGGTTTTATCATTTCCGGGCTCATCCAGAATAAACGACTGAGAACCTTCATTGAAAACTCCTCTGAACGGTCTTTGAGTCCCATTTACAATACTTTGTCCGTATACAGAATCCTGAGTAATTCGGTTAATTTTTAGAGAAAGTTTTTTAAGATCAATTCCTTCATAATATTCTCTCGATTCATAATCGTATACCTCACCTTTTCCTGCAAATTCTCCGGTGTAAATGCCATAATATTCTTTATAAACTTCGGGAACGACGGCAGAATCTTTTTTAGAGGTTAAACTATCTTTTGATTTGTTTTCGGTTGTAGCGTCTTTTTTACAACTTGCTAAACCAACTACAAACAGAGCAATAAAAGTAAATTTTAAAATTTTCATATAAATTAAATGTGCTTTTTTCTGATTAAATATTCAATTAAAATTAGATTCGGAATCCAACCGAGCCAGGCGATGATTTGGTAAACATCCATCGGATTTGGATGGAATAAATATACAATAATTACTTTCCACATTCTTAAGGTAATGGCAGAAATTGTCAATGCAAAACTTCGCCACATCCATTTTTTATGTTCAGTAAATTTTTTCTGTCGGGCTAATTGATAGGCTTTAAACGTTGAGAACCACCACAGACAACCTAAAATAACGAACGAAATTTTAGATAAAGATCCTCCATTCGCAAAAATTCCCATGTAAATTCCAGAAGGAGCTGCGAAAATCAGAATGAAAAAAATATAAATTTTACCGGTATTTTTATGAAGGTTTTTCAACCCAAAATTTTTTCTGATTATGGCTAAAAATCCGGTTAATAAGACAAAAATACTGGAGTAAACGTGAGTGTAAAAAAAGTACAGATATTCTGGTCTTTCGCTGACTTCCGTTTGTTTGATCATTAAAAAACTGACGTCGGATTTCAACGGAATATATTCTAAAGTAATTTTCAGCATAAGCCAAAAAAAATATCCGAATCCTATGATTAATAAGATGTTTAAAACGTTCAGGATATTTTTTTTAACTAAATGCATTTTATGGTTCTATTCTTTGTAAACACAAATATTACTAATCTTTACACTAAAGTCACAAATTTAAATGTGCTATTTGTGAAAATATTTGTGCCATTTGTGTTAAAAATTATTTCGCATTTAAATCCTGCGCAATCAGCCACGCTTCACTCCAGCAAGCCTGAAAATTAAAGCCACCGGTTACGGCATCAATATTCAAAACTTCTCCGGAAACGTAAAAATTAGGCAAAATTTTTGAAGACATATTTTTGAAATTTATTTCTTTTAAATCGATGCCTCCTGCCGTTACAAATTCATCTTTATAGGTGGATTTTCCTGTTACCTGAAATTTCTTTTTACATAGATTTTCCAGAATTTTCTGCAATTCTTTTCCCGAAATCTGTGCCACCTGTTTATTTAAATCAACATTGGAAACCTCCAAAACTCTCTGCCAAAAACGATTGGTCACCTCGAAAATTTTCGATTGGCCAATGGTTTTCTTGGGATTGGAAACTTTAAAATTCTGAAATAATTCTTCCGCATCATCAATATCTTTTGAAATAAAATTAACTTCAATCTCGAAATTATACTTCACTTTTGCCAGATTAATCGCTTCCCAAGCCGAAATTTTCAAAATTGCAGGTCCCGAAAGTCCCCAATGTGTAATTATCATCGGTCCGCTTTCTTCTCTTTTTAGTTGTGGAATTGATGTTTCCGCCATTTCGAAACTTGTTCCCAATAAATCTTTCAGCAATGGATCTTTAATATTAAAAGTAAAAAGCGACGGAACCAAATCAATGATTTTATGACCTAAATTTTCAATCATTTTTAAAGATTTCGGCGAACTTCCTGTTGTATAAATGACAAAGTCAGCGTCGAAATTTCCTAAACTTGTTTTGACGACATATTTTTCTCCGAGTTTTTCAATTTCTTTTACAGAGCATTTTGTTTTTACATCAACATTTTTCTTTTGAATTTCAGTTAAAAAACTATCGATAATCGTCTGTGAAGAATTACTTACAGGAAAGATTCTGTTGTCATTTTCTATCTTCAACGAAATGTTTCGGTTTTCAAACCATTCCATCGTATCTCCCGGTTGAAATTTGGTAAAAACACTGAGTAACTCCTTGTTTCCACGCGGATAAAACTGAACGAGTTCTTTCGGATCAAAACAGGCATGAGTCACATTACATCTTCCGCCTCCTGAAATTTTTACTTTCTGAAGGACTTCAGAATTCTGTTCAAGAATGGTAATTTTATATTTCCTTTCGTCGAGATTTGCAGCACAGAAAAATCCTGCTGCGCCACCTCCGATAATGATTATTTGCTTCATAGATCAATTTTAACCACAAAAGGCACAAAAGTGTTAAATTTTTAAGTCTTTCAAAAGAACAAAAAAGAATTAGAAAAATACTTAATCTTTCTAAATTTTAACCTTTTATGCAATGGATTATTTCTGCAAAATTACAATTTTTATAAACCATCTAATTTGAGTAATTTTGAGGATTATAATTTTTGAATTTAAGCTGAAAATTATTGATCACAAAAACAGCTTTCTCTACACATTCAATTTGTCATTCCGTAGGAATCTCGGTTGATTTGATTAATGTACACTGTCTAGACTCCTACGGAATGACAAACATGACGTTGATTTCTAAGAAATAATTTGTGATCTTTTCGTTTGATTCAAGTTAAACAATTTATTTAAATGACTTTCTTCCATACATTCGAAGTTCGCTGGAGCGATCTTGACGCCAATAAACACCTTGCCAATTCATCTTACGTACAATATTGCGCGCAGACGAGAATGGCTTTTATGAAAAAAGAAAAAATGGGGGTTACCCAGATGAGCCGATGGGGAATTGGCCCTGTAATTATGCATGAGAGATTTTCATTCTTTAAAGAAATTTTTGCTGATCAAAAAGTAATTGTAAGCTTAGAAATCGACGGGTGTGCAGAAAATGCTGAAATTTACCGTTTCGTACATAAATTTTATCTTCCCGATGGTTCACACTGTGCCACCTCAGAAGCAACGGGAGTTTGGATTGACACCATGTTAAGAAAAATGACTTCTCCACCGGATGATGTAGTTGAAGCGATGAATAAATACAAAACTGCTGAAACGGTTTTAATGACGAGAGAAGACTTTAAAAAACTTCCTTTCCGTCCGGAAAATATTGACCCGGCAACATTCAGTGTTTAAAGTTCAATATTTATAGTTTGAAGTTGGTAAAACATCCATCATCCAGCTTCCATTATCCCACAATAAAAATTAAAATATGTTTGAAGATAAAGAACAAGAATTAACGCCGATCTCAAAACTGGGAGAATTTGGCTTAATAAAACACTTAACGGAATTTTTCCCCTTATCCAATGACTCTTCGGAACTTGGAGTAGGAGACGATGCTGCAGTGATTAATCCTGAAGGTAAAAAAGTTGTTTTAACGACCGATGTCTTGGCAGAAGGAGTTCATTTCAATTTAGGATATGTTCCATTGAAACATTTGGGTTATAAAGCAGTTGTGGTAAATCTGAGCGACATTGCGGCAATGAATGCAACTCCAACTCAGATTTTGGTTTCTTTGGCTGTTTCAAACCGTTTTCCTGTCGAAGCTTTAGAGGAATTATACTCAGGAATTCAGGCTGCTTGCGGAAGATATAAAGTGGACTTAATTGGCGGAGATACAACGAGTTCTAACGCTGGTTTGGTGATGAGCATTACTGCGGTAGGAATTGAAAATGAAGAAAATATTGTAAAAAGAAGCGGTGCAAAACCAAACGACTTGTTGGTGGTAACCGGAGATTTAGGCGGAGCTTATATGGGACTTCAAATTTTGGAAAGAGAACACGCTGTTTTCTTAGCCGACCCAAATATGCAGCCTGAAATGGAAGGTTTTGATTATATTTTGGAAAGACAGTTGAAACCTGAAGCGAGAACGGATGTAAAAGGCATTTTAGAACAATTAGACATCAAGCCAACTTCTATGATTGATATTTCAGACGGATTAGCTTCGGAAATTCTGCATCTTTCTGATCAATCCAATGTTGGTTTCAGATTGTATGAGGAGAAAATCCCGATGGATAATCTAACGATTACAACAGCAGATGAATTAAACTTAAATCCTGTCATGACCGCTTTAAGTGGTGGTGAAGATTATGAATTGTTGTTTACGATTTCTCCGAATGACTTCGATAAAATAAAAAATCACCCTGATTTTACGATTATCGGTCATGCTGTTGAAAAAGAAGATGGAAACTTTATGATTGCAAGAGGTTCTAATCAATTGGTCGCTTTAACGGCTCAAGGTTGGGATGCTTTTTTAAGCAATCAGCAAAATGATTAAAATTTAATTTTAAATATTGTGAAGCCACTGCATTTTTTGTAGTGGTTTTTTTGATGACAGTTTGCAAAAATTTAATCAGCAAACAATTTTAAATTTATAACTTTGTATAAAACAAAGTTTTATGGAAAATCTTTTAGTTATTCCTAAGAATAAAAAGCAATTAAACCTTTTAAAATCTTTACTTGAAGAAATGAAGATACAGTTCAGAACAGAAAAATCTGAACCTGAGGAAATTTCAGATGATTTAAAAATAAGAATAGATGAGGCTAGAAAAGAAAAAAAACAAGGTAAATTGGTGTCAATTGATTCTAAAAATCTATGGGAAAATATTTAATCAAGTACTCCAAGAGAGCCATTCAAGATTTAGAGTCTGTTAAAAAGTCCGGAAGAAAATCTGATATGAGAAAAATTCAGGATCTGATTTTAGAACTTGAGGAAACCCCAAGAGCAGGATTAGGTTTTCCTGAACAATTAAAATATAGTGATGGAGAAATATGGAGTAGACAAATTAATAAAAAAGACCGACTTGTGTACGAGATATTTGAAACAGAAATTTCTATAACGGTCATTCAATCGTTAGGTCATTATAATGACAAATAAAAATCCAGCTCCTTACATCTGGATTTTTATTTTATTTAAATGGAAATCTTACGCTTTCACAATATTCACAATCACTTCCAAAGCTTTTTCCATACTTTCAAGTGCCACATATTCGTAAGGTCCGTGGAAATTAAGTCCGCCTGCAAAAATATTCGGACAAGGCAATCCCATGTAAGATAACTGCGCTCCGTCTGTTCCGCCTCTGATGGCTTTTATTTTAGGCTCAATTCCTGCTTCTTTCATAGCTTTTGCGGCAAGATCTACAATGTGCATTTTTCCTTCGAACTGCTGCTTCATATTGCGGTACTGCTCTTTAATCTCCACTTCAGCAGTATTCTCGCCGTGTTTTTCATTAAAATCAGCAACTTTCTGCTCCATGAATTTCTTTCTGGCCTCAAATTTCTCTTCGTCATGATCTCGGATAATGTATTGAAGTTTACATTCAGAAACATCAGAAGTTACATCCATTAGATGATAAAATCCATCAAAACCTTTTGTGGTAGAAGGCGTTTCGTTTGCAGGTAATGATTGGATAAATTCTGCAGCCAACAGACTTGCATTCACCATTTTCCCGAAAGCATAACCGGGATGTACGCTCAATCCGTGGATTTTAACGACTGCTCCAGCTGCGTTGAAGTTTTCATATTCTAATTCTCCTACGACACCGCCATCCATTGTATAAGCGAATTCGGCTCCGAATTTTGCAACGTCAAATTTATGCGCACCTCTTCCGATTTCTTCGTCCGGAGTGAAACCAATTGCCATTCTTCCGTGCTTAATTTCAGGATGAGCAATTAGATATTCTGCAGCTGTTACAATTTCTGCACAACCCGCTTTATCATCGGCTCCGAGAAGGGTATTTCCGTCGGTCGTAATTAAAGTCTGACCAATATATTTTTTTAAACTTTCAAATTTTGAAGGCGATAAAGTGAAATTGGTTTCTTTATTTAAAACCAAATCTTCTCCCTGATAATTTTCCCAAACCTGAGGTTTTACATTTTCACCACTGAAATCCGGCGAAGTATCATAATGAGAAATAAATCCGATAGTCGGCTGATTATCATTTTCCAAATTGGAAGGAACATACGCCATAATATACCCATGATCATCAATAGAAATATCTTCCAGACCGATGGTTTTCAATTCTTCAACGATGTAATTGGCAATGTCCCACTGTCTTTCTGTAGACGGCGTCGTTTCACTTTCGGCGTCACTGGTTGAATATATTTTTACATAGCTGAGAAAACGGTTCAGTAATTTTTCTCTCCACATCGGGTTGAATTCTATTGTACTCATTTTGAATTATAAATTTTAACAAAGTTAGCAATTTTGATATTGGGAATAGGTTTTTGTTGCTTAATGTATCGGATCGAAATTTTAAATCGGAAATAAATTATTGATAATCAAATTAATATTAGCTTTGCTTGAAATCAGAACTAAATAGTTTAGTTTTATTATATTTGAGAAAATCAAAAGTAAAATGTTTCTTACCGAATGTCCGAGAGACGCAATGCAGGGTTGGGATGAGTTTATACCGACCGACAAAAAGATAGATTACATCAATTCACTGATGGATGTTGGTTTTGATGTGCTCGATTGCCTGAGTTTTGTCTCTCCGAAAGCGATTCCGCAAATGGCAGATTCTGCTGAGGTTGCCGAAAATATCGATAAATCTATATCCAACACCAAAGTTTCAGCCATTGTCGGAAATTATCGTGGTGCAGAAAAAGCATTGAAGCATCAGTCTGTGGATATTTTGGGGTTTCCTTTTTCTATTTCTGAAACGTTTCAGCATAGAAATACCAACAAAAATCAGGAGGAAGCTTTCGATGATATTGTAAAAATGCTTGAACTTACGAAAAGCGAGGGCAAAGAGCTGAATCTCTATTTTTCGATGGCGTTTGGAAATCCTTACGGAGAAATGTGGAAATGGGAAGATGTTGATTTTTGGGCAAGCCGTTTTTCAGAAATAGGAATTAAAAACATCTTACTTTCTGATACAACAGGCGTTGCAACACCGGAAACAATTGCTTTACTGTTTGAAAAAATTCCTTCAAAATATCCTCACATTGATTTCGGAGCACACTTCCATAACCGTTATGAAGATTCTTATTCTAAATTAAAAGCAGCTTACAATCAAGGTTGCAGAAGATACGATTCTGCCATCAAAGGAATCGGCGGTTGTCCCATGGCAAAAGATGATTTGGTAGGAAATATGCCGACCGAACAGGTGATTAATTTTATGAGCGTTGAAAAAGCGGAACACAAATTGAATTTACTCAATTTCGAAAGTTCTTATAACAGAGCGAAAGATATTTTTCATTTTTGAGACACCGTCTCTTTTATTTTAATTTAAAAATTATGACTTCAAAAATAACATACGTAGGAGATTTAAGATGTTCAGCAGAACATATTCAATCAGGAACTATTATTGAAACAGACGCACCAACAGACAATCACGGAAAAGGTGAGAAATTTTCTCCAACCGATCTGTGTGCCACTTCTCTGGCTGAATGTGTTTTGACCACCATTGCCATTTTAGGGAAAGAAAAAGGAATTAAGATTGACGGTGCACATTGTACTTTGCAGAAAATTATGGCAGCAAACCCGAGAAGAATCAGTGAGATTGTTTGTAATTTTACTTTTTCAGATACGTATTCAGACAAAGAGAAAGCTTTCATCGAAGAAACGGCGCATAATTGTCCGGTTGCAAAAAGCCTTCATCCCGATTTGGTACAAACGATGGTTTTCATTTATCAGTAAATTCTAGCCGCAGTTTTTCTGTGGTTTTTTATTTTTATTTCACGCAGATACGCAGAATTATTTAAGAGATAGGATAGGTTTAGAACTTAAGATGGAAATCAGACTTAATATTCCTGACCAATTTAACAATCTTAATGGTTCAAACAAAAATATAAATAAAAAAACTGCCAAATATTGACAGTTCTTATATCTTTTGATGAAGATTGACATTGCGGAGACTAAAAACTTCCAGCACCCCGCTTCCATCTTTCATCCTCTAAAGCATTCCCAGTTCAAACTTCGCCTCTTCGCTCATCATATCTTTGTTCCAGCTGGGCTCAAAGGTAAGTTCCAGATCAACTTCATTCACGTTTTCTACTTCTTTCACTTTATCTTTCACTTCCTGTGGTAAAGTTTCTGCAACAGGACAGTTTGGCGTGGTTAAAGTCATGATGATTTTTACATCTGCTTCTTCCGAAATCTGAACGTCATAAATCAACCCCAATTCGTAAATATCTACCGGAATTTCCGGGTCATAAACGGTTTTTAGTACTCTTATAATTTCTTCACCGATGTCGGCAATCTGATCGTCTGTAAAGTTCATCTGTTAATCTAAATTGATATTTCTCTGTAGTAAATCTTCCTGACGCATTCGTCTGAAAATGTTTGCCAAAGTTAAGACATCTTTTTCACAATAGTCGACTATTCGCTGCAAGTCTTTTTCTATGTAGTAAATTGATGAAACCATTGATCCGTCAATATCATCTTTTGGAGTAGAAATTCCAAAAACATGAGCCAGTAATTCTAAAGAAATAAAGCTTTTATAGTCGCCGAATTTCCATAATTCCATCGTATCGATGTGCGGAATTTCCCAAGGTTTTTTTCCAAACATCTGAAATGGAGTAGGAGGCATCATTCCATTAATTAAAAATCGCCTTGCGATCCACGGAAAATCAAATTCTTTACCGTTATGAGCACAGAGAATGACATCTCGAAGTCTCGGGCTGTTAAATATTTCGCCAAATTCCATCAGCAGTTTTTTCTCATCGTGACCAAAGAAACTTTTTATTTTTAAAGTATCATTTTTTTCGAGCATTCCGATGGTGATACAAATTATTTTGCCAAATTCGGCCATTATTCCGGCTCTTTCATAGAAATCTTCGGCAGAAATTTCATCTTTCCGCTGATGTCTGGTTTTTTTATCCCAAAGTTTCTGTTCGGTTTCCGGAATTTCGTTCCAGTCTCCGTAAAGTGGAACAGTCTCAATATCAATGAATAAAACTTTTTCTAAAGGAATATTTTGTATCATATCTGTGTTTGATTACGTATGAATTATATTATTTTAAACCTCATAGGTTTTTAAAAACCTATGAGGTTTATCCAATCTGAAGTCCGTTTTTTACAGGTAATGAAGGACTTAAAAGCGTTACATCTTTTTGGTTATCTCCGTAAACTCCCAAAACCAGACATTCACTGAAGAAATTGGCAATCTGTTTTTTTGGAAAATTAACAACAGCTAAAATCTGTTTTCCAACCAAATCTTCTTTGCTGTAAAGCGTAGTAATCTGTGCAGCAGATTTTCTGATTCCCAAATTTCCAAAATCAATTTCAAGCTGATAAGACGGGTTTCTTGCTTTCTCAAAATCGGCGACGGAAATAATAGTCCCGCTTCGGATATCTAATTTTTCAAAATCGGCCCAGGAAATTTCAGGTTTGATATTCATTGTGAATCGAGTTGATGTAATAATAATTCATGTCTGAAACAAAAGTATAAAAAATAGAGATAAAAAATCATTCAAAAATACTTTAATACCACACAAAAAATTTTTAACTTTACTCAAAACACAAAACAAATGTTGATAAAAATTTATGGAAGTTCTATATTCGGCGTTTCTGCCCAAACAATTACTATAGAAGTTAATATTGATACAGGCGGAGTAGGTTATCATCTTGTTGGTTTGCCTGATAATGCGATTAAAGAAAGCAGTTACAGAATTTCTGCCGCTTTGAAAAACGTCGGCTACAAAATCCCTGGAAAGAAAATTACGATCAATATGGCTCCCGCAGATTTGCGAAAGGAAGGTGCTGCTTATGATCTAAGCATTGCGATTGGAATTTTAATTGCTTCTGACCAGATTTCAGGAGAAAATGTTCAGGATTACATTATTATGGGAGAGCTTTCACTTGACGGAAGTCTGCAACCGATAAAAGGTGTTCTTCCTATTGCCATTCAGGCTCGTGAAGAAGGTTTTAAAGGAATTATTTTGCCGAAACAAAATACACGAGAAGCCGCAATTGTAAATAATCTTGATGTTTATGGGGTTGAAAATATCAAAGAAGTTATTGACTTTTTTAATGAAGGAAAACCTTTGGAGAAAGTAATTTTAGATACCCGAAAAGAATTTCAGGATAAAATAAACAGTTTCCCGTTCGATTTTTCTGAAGTAAAAGGTCAGGAAACTGCAAAAAGAGCAATGGAAGTGGCTGCTGCAGGAGGTCACAATATTATTCTTATTGGTCCGCCCGGAAGTGGAAAAACTATGCTTGCGAAAAGAGTTCCAAGTATTTTGCCGCCTTTAACTTTAAAAGAAGCTTTAGAAACCACAAAAATACATTCTGTAGCCGGAAAAATGGGAACGGAAACCTCTTTAATGACGGTTCGTCCATTTAGATCTCCACATCATACCATTTCAGATGTTGCTCTTGTCGGAGGCGGAAGTTATCCGCAACCGGGAGAAATTTCTTTGGCTCATAACGGTGTTTTGTTCTTAGACGAAATGCCGGAATTTAAAAGAACGGTTCTGGAAGTCATGCGTCAACCTTTGGAAGATCGGGAAGTAACGATTTCGAGAGCAAAATTTACGATTAATTATCCTTCAAGTTTTATGTTGGTTGCTTCAATGAACCCAAGTCCGAGTGGATATTTTCCTGATGATCCAAATAATACTTCGTCTGTTTTTGAGATGCAGAGATACATGAACAAACTTTCGGGACCGCTTTTAGACCGAATTGATATTCATGTTGAGGTTCAGAAGGTAGAATTTGAGCAATTGGCTGAAAAAAGGAAAGGCGAAAAGAGTGAGGATATCAGAAAACGTGTTTTAATAGCGCGTGAAATTCAGAATGAAAGGTATAAAGATTTGTCCATCAGTTATAACGCTCAGATTGGTTCTCGTGAGCTCGAGAAATTTTGTGAACTGGATGATGCGTCGTTCAACCTCATCAAAATGGCGATGGAAAAACTGAATCTCTCAGCAAGAGCATACGACAGAATTTTAAAAGTTGCCAGAACAATTGCTGATCTTGAAGAATCTGAAAATATTTTTTCTCATCATATTTCGGAAGCGATACAGTACAGAAGTCTGGATCGTGAGTTTTGGAATGTGTGAAGTTTTGTCTCTACCTTTAATAAAGATTTTATTATTCGGGAAAATAATCCTTGTGGTAAAAGAAGTTTAACTCGTTACTGAAATTAATATAATATTGAGATTTTTCTCTTGTTTCTTTCATCAGCGCTGGAATATTATTATAAAATTTAAGGTATTGGTTTCTGCTTTGGGATAAGTCATCGTCTAAACTTTCCCGACACAATCGACAGGAGTTTTTGTAAACAGCTTTTTTATCACAGAAATGACAGTTTTTGAGCTCATTTAAAAATTCGGTTCTGCAAACTGCATCGTCTGCTGACAACAGATAATCGGGAATTGTTTCCAGAAGCTTTATAAAATTAAGGTTGGAGAGAAAACCAAAATTCAAAACATAATCATCAAAGCCGTAATAAGATTCCACAATTCGATTAAATTCCAGCTCGATTGACTGGTTGTTTTCTGAGAATTCCAGATTAACATTTACAACTTCATCCCACAGAAAATCTGTACTATCACTTTTCACATTGCGATAAGTAAAGCTTTTATCTGATATGTTATAAATGCCATTGAAAGCTAAATCCTTTTGTGCACATTCCCTGCAGAGGATTTCTATCCAGCTGCCGCCGTTTCCTTGTACATGATCTTTATTGCCGCATCTTGAGCAGGTATTATCAATAAATTCCCGGTGTTTATCAATGATATCATGCATGTTTTCAGATAAATTACCTCCTGAAAAATGAAAATATCCCCATTTTTCTTTGGCTTGTATGTGCATTGATTTGTTCCAGCCACCCAGCAATAATTCATCAAACATTTTTCTGATTTCATCACTCCAACCGTCCGGAAAACAATTGATGAAAGACTTTATATAACTCTCATCATCATTAAATAAATTAATGTCAACATCTCTTCTTTTTAGCTCATTCAGAAGTAATTGTTGGTATTCTTCACTATTTCGATAATGGTAAACTAAAATTATGTCAACCAAATCACCATCAGATAAATAACTAAATTCATTACTCATGTTAAATCCCTTTTTTGCCGTCTAAAATCATCTGAATCATTTTTAGTTTTCTGTTTTCACGGGTTTCAGGTTTTTTGGCTTCCGCAATCCACCGGATGTACTCCTTTTTGTGGGTGTAGCTCATTTTATCAAATAAAATTTTTGCATCCCGATTTTCATTAAATAACTGTACAATATCTTCTGAGATTTCAATAATCCTTTCTTCTTTATCCTCAATTAAATGAAACTGAAACTTCATCACCAAAAGTTTTTCCCAGCTGTTTGCGGATTTCCTGTGTTAATCCTAAAATATGACAATCAGATTTCATTTTGGCTAAACTACCACGATATTCAACTTTGTAATCAAAAATTGCTTTAATCTTTACCTGACCTTTTTTATGAAATAATGCTTCGGTTGAAAAAGGAAATTCTACAAAAGCAGCGTTCATGTTTCCGTTTTGTTTAATAATGGCGTTGAAAATGATTTCCTTGTTTTCCATAATAATTTATCAAAAATAAAAAAAACCGCAGAACAGAATTCCACGGTTTCAAAAATATATTTTAAAAATTTACTTTTTCTTTTTTGCAGGAGCAGCAGTTTTAATTTTAGATTTTCCTGTATCAGCTGGAGTATTTTCGTCTCTTACTAATTTAAGTTCGTCTACAATTCTTCTTGCACCGGCATATTTATCGATCGTCCAAAGAACGAAACGGATATCTACACTGATTGTTTTCTGCCAATCGTTTTCAAATACGATATCACCGCTTAAAGCTTCGCTGTTCCCGTCGAAAGCAATACCGATAAGGTTTCCGTCTCCATCGATTACCGGAGAACCAGAGTTACCACCTGTAATGTCATTGTTTGAAAGGAAGTTTACCGGAAGGTAACCCGCTTTATCTGCATACTGACCGTAATCTTTAGCATTTTGAAGCGCAATTACTCTCTGTGGAAGATCAAATTCTTCGTCACCCGCTTTGTATTTTCCTACTAAACCTTCCATTGTCGTGTAATAGTTATCTGTTACACCAAAATAATTTCTGTCGTCTCTGATTGGTAACGTATCAATCGTTCCGTACGTTAATCTCATTGTAGAGTTTGCATCCGGATAGAATTTTTTCTCTGGCATCGCTTTCATTAAACCAGCTAAGAAAAGACGGTTGTTTTTAGCAAAACTGTCATCAAGCAAGATGTATTTTTCGGTTGATGTTTTTTGATCAGCTATAATTCCTCTTGCGATTTTTAAAAGTGGATCTGCATCCAGTTTTAAACGATCAGGATTCATAATATAATTCGTTACTGAAGTTTTGTTTGCAAACAACGAAGAGAACGCTAAAGTTGACAGGTTCTTAGAATCTAAAGCCATAATGGTAGGAGATGCAACACCTGCTTTTACTCTTGTTTGATAAAGATTTACTAAAGAATTCAACATTTCACCTTCAAGATTGGTGTTGATGTTATCATAAGCATCTTTTACAGCAGTTTCCAGTTTGGCTTTCATTGCTAATCTGCCTGCTAAATCCTGTTTTGCATATGCATCCAATGCAGGAGCCAATTGGTTGGCAAGAGAAAGATATTTAGCATTTCTTGTTAATAAGGAAGCATAATTTCTTTCTACATTTCTGTCTGAAACCTGTGAGTAATAGTTTTGAATTCTTTCTAAAACAGAATCATATATTTCATTTCCTGGCTGCAATGCCCAATCCTGAAATTTCTTTTCAAGTTCTCTTTTATCAGTAATGGTACCGTTTTTTTCAACAGCATCAATGGTTCCCTGTCTGTTTTTCCAGTAGTTGGCTACAGAAGCATATTGAGAAGCGTAACCCAACTGAGTTGCTTTATCTTTATCCATATACTTCTTCATGATATCCATTGCCATTTTAGAAGTTTCTACCCAAGCCGGATAATCTTTTGTAACCATTTGCTCAATTCCATAAGATGTTAAGTAACGGTTTGTTCTTCCAGGGTATCCTAAAATCATTGAGAAATCTCCCGGCTTAATTCCTTTTAGAGAAACCGGTAAGAAATGTTTAGGCTTTAAAGGAACGTTTGTAGGCTTAAATTCTGCCGGATTTCCTGCTGCATCAGCATACACTCTGAATACGGTAAAATCTCCTGTATGTCTTGGCCATTCCCAGTTATCGGTATCTCCACCGAATTTTCCGATTGCAGATGGTGGTGCACCTACTAATCTGATATCTTTATAATCCTGATAAACGAAGAAATAAAACTCGTTTCCGTTGAAGAAATCTTTTACGACAACAGTATATTTTCCGTTTTCAGAATTTTCTGCCTGAATTGCTTTTGTTTCAGCTTCAATAACAGCTTTTCTGTCAGCTGCAGACATATTGTTGCTTAATTTAGAATTGATTCTCTGTGTAGCGTCATCCATTCTTACCAAAAATCTTACGTAGAGATCTTTAGAGTTGAATTCTTCTTTTTCATTTTTTGCCCAGAAACCATTCTTCAGGTAATCTTTTTCCGGAGTAGAAGCCGCAGCAACTGCACCGTAACCACAGTGGTGATTTGTAAAGATCAAACCTTTGTCTGATACAATTTCTCCTGTACAGAAACCTCCAAAACTTACAATTGCATCTTTCATGCTGGAGTTGTTTACAGAATAAATCTCTTCAGGAGTCAAATGCAGACCTTCTTTCTGCATATCAACACCATTAAGTCGTTTGATGAGCATCAATAGCCACATCCCTTCGTCTGCTCTCATCTGAGCAAAACCTAACAAGAAAGTGAATAGTAAAAATATTCTTTTCATTTTTTAAAATAATTTTAGTGGGGCTAATTTACTAATTTTTACTGTATTTATGATTTAAATGGTACGAAAATGGGTATCTGTGCATTATGAAGAAGTTTTTAACAATATTTACCGGAGTTATTTGTTTAGGATTTGTCTTAAATTGCTCCTCTGCGAAGATGGAAAATCAGCACATTCAGAGACAATGGATGATGGTTTCCTTTGGCCAGTTTACAAAAGATCAGTTGATGAAAAACAAGGCAGAAATTAATCTTACAGCCGAAAAGAAGGACGGCAAAATAAGAGGAACTGCTTTTGTGGGTTGCAACAGAATGTTTTTTAATTCTGAATTCAAATCTAAAAACAAGATTGAAATTTCCGGAGTTGGAAGCACTTTGATGGCTTGTCAGGAAATGGATTTAGAAACAAAATTCACAAAATCTTTTGAAAAAATGAGTCATTATCAAATTGAGGGTCACTTTCTGACGCTTTCTGATGATAATGGAAATCAGATGAAATTTATTGCTGCAGATTGGGATTAAAAAGATAAAGTCCGTAAAATAATGCGGACTTTATCAAACTAAAATTATAAAAGAGATCATTAATTTTTAGGAATCGTTTTTTTGATTTCCTCTAAAGTTGCTGTGTTGGGAAGTCTTGGAATATTGTCATTCGAACTTCTTGAAACATTACTTTTTTTTGGTTCTCTTGCCGGAATTGCTGCTAAAATTTCTTCCATTGAAGCGGTATTTGGCAAAAGTTTTCCGGAATTATTTTCAGAAGGTTGAGCTTTTTGCTTTTCTTTTACTTCGAGACCTTGTTCTGAAACCAATCCTGTTCTGGGTTTTTTGTTAGCGTTTTCCTGAGCTTCTTTGATTATTTTTGCTTCAAACTCTTTTGACTCTTTGTAGTTTTCAACTTGCTGCGTATCTACAGATTTTTTGTCCTGTTGTGCATAAATATTTAGACTAGATGCTAAAAATGCAATGATATATAGTGATTTCATGAGTAGATTATTTAATGTTAACTAATACTTTTATTTTTCCGATTTCATTTTGATTGTAATCCTGAAGTGCTTTCCCAAGAACCTGCCCGATTTGTACTTTTTTCATGTCTGCCTTCATGGCAACTCCTGCTTTTGATGAAGTTACCAAAAGATCTCCTCTTTTAATTGTACCCCCTTCGAGACAAACTTTAGTAGGAATTACTCCAATTACGCCCATCGGAACTTTGTCTGAAATATCTGCATCAACATTTTCTTCAGTCAATAAAACTCCGGGTTTTGTAGCATAAACTCCCGAAACTAAAGACGAGTAAGGTTTTGAAGATTTTTCTACCGCTCTGTCGCTTGAAGTTGAGATTACTAAGACGTCACCCATTTCGTATTCTGAAATATTTCCTTCCACATCAAATGCTTCAGCTAAGTCAGCACCGCTGTTTTGAGTTCCTCCATTGAAAAATGCCTGTCCGGATTTATTAATCCTTGCAACGTTTGCTCCTGCACTTTGAAAAATTGCGATATTTCCGCTTGCTCCGGTATGATTTACAAAAAATCCGGTTCCGGTTCCGGCATTGGTTACAGACAAAACAGGTGTTGAATTGGCGGCATTAAAATTCCTGAAATATCCCGCTCTTCCTGTTCCGAAGTTTGGAACCCAACCATACATTGCGCTTCCGCTTCCGTCTACCGTAGACTCAATACCGTCTCCTGAATTTTTGGCATTTGCAGTAATTCCGTTTCCATTTCCATTAGCTAAGGCAATCAAAGCGGGCCCATTTCCTGAAGCATTACTTGCATAAAACAAACCTGCAAAACCTCCTGTTCCGGCAGATTCACCATAAATTCCTGCTGTTCCGAAGTTGGCAAACTGAGAATTTACTTTTCCTTTTACAGCAGGTGAAATTCCATTGGTATTATCCACGAAGAAATCTCCGGCAATAGCATTTCCTACCGTTGTCGCACTAAGAACTGTACTTGTATTTGATGCATTGAAGTTTTTAAATTCTGCAGCTTTTCCTGTGCTGAATGTTGGAATCCAACCATAAATTGCACGCCCTGTTCCATCTACGTTGGCTTCTATTGCATCACCATCTTTCCCAGCATTGGCTCTGATTGCATCACCATTTCCGTCGGTAATAGCAACTAGAGCATTACCATTTCCTGCGGTATTAGCAGCATGGAAAAGTCCTGCAAAACCACCTGTTCCAGAAGAAACCCCGAAAATACCTGCGGCTCCAAAGTTTCCGAAAATTGTTTTTACTTCTCCTCTTATTGCAGCTGAAACACTGTTTGTATTATTAACCAGGAAATTTGAGGCATTGCCTAATGTATTATCAGGGATGTTTCCATTACTGTTGGTTTCTACCTCAAATGTATTTCTGTCATTTGTGGCATTAAAATTTTGAAATCTTCCTGCTCTGCCTTTGCTGTTATTGACACCGACTCTGCCATAAACTCCTATACCGTTCCCCGATGTATTTGTTGCAACAAAACCATGTACACCGTAACCGCCACCGTCATTTCTTCCGACTACTGCTCCTGCAATATCGCTTGTATTTCTTCCAACGATCGCTTCACCATCTCCATTGTTATCACCGATAATACCTGCAGAACTTTGAGCGCTTGTAATTCCCTGTACAGCAAAACCGCTTCCTGAATTACTTACAACCCCATTTCCGTTTCCTGTTGTTGACACATTTACCACAGTTCCGTTTCCTACGGTATTGGCATTCAAAACATTATTGTTGTTAGCATTATTAAATATAGAAACTGAAGCAGCAATTCCGTTTGTGCTCGTTGCTGTTAATCCTGTTCCGGAATTACTGTTTGCGTAAACTCCCGTTCCTGCCGCTGAAGCATTTCCGTATACTCCAAGTCCTGCCGGAGTCACACCATAAATTCCCCATCCGCTTCCTGCTTGAGAACCGTAAACGCCGATTCCTAAACCGCTTGTTCCGTTATTAATTCCGCGTACAGCAGAAGAAAATCCTCCCGGAGCTGTGCTGTTTACAATTCCCCGAACTGATGCAATGTTTGATGTTGTGGTGTTATTTATGCCTTCCAACGAAGTTCCGTCGCCGTCATTTGTTATTGAAAATAAACTGGCTGCATTATTTGCTGTTGCAGTGTATGGTAAAGTCAAACTTCCTCCAGAGCTTCCCGAAGTTTTAGCATACATCGCATACGGAACGCTTAATAATTGACTGGTTCCTGCAATAGAGTATGTTGTTCCTCCTGTAGGATCGGTTTCTGTTTTCAGATAATAATTTCCCGATGCCCAGTTGATGCTGGCAAAAGTTCCGGAAAGTACGGTTCCTGTTCCGATTTCAAGGCTTACCAAACCGTTGGTATTGGTTGTTCCTGTTAATCTTTCAGAATAAACTACCGTTCCCGATGAAGATCCCTGAAGTACGCTTACTTTTACTCCGATGTTTTGATTAATTAATAATTGCCCCCCTGTATTTCTTATTACCGCCTGGTAACTCATTTTTTCAGGAGCCTGAGCTGAAACTAAATGACAGCCTAATAAAATTCCGACTGTTAGTAAAATTTTTTTCATGATACTATTTTTTAATGATTTTAAATGTTTTTAGGTTTTTTCCTTCTTTATTTACTCTGATGATATACATTGCCGATGGAAGTTCAGAGAAATTAAATTCCGATTTCGGTTCTTTTATTTTTTCTTCTTTTAAAAGTTTTCCTGAAGAGTCGAATAACTGATATTCAGAATTTTTGTAGTCGTTTGTAGTGAAATCCAGGAAAACAAAGTCTTTAAATGGATTCGGATACAATAAAATGTCTTTTTTGTCTGCTGCTAAAGTTTCATTGGTTGAAAGTGTAGTGATTTCATACGCCTGTTGCACGCCTTCCATAATCTGGTTGTTGCTTCCCTTGTTGTAGTAATCGATTTGCCCGATACTGTAAGAAAGGGAGCCGTTGCTTCCTGTGGCATTTGATCCTGTGGCAAGAACTGCTTTTTGAGCATTCATATTAATTGCTAAACCAAAGACCAAAAAGAAGCTGTAGGTAAAAGTTCTTTTCATGTTATTTAATTTTAGATTTGTTTAAAATCGTTTTGAGATTAGTCTCTGTAAATGAATTTTTTACGATGTAAAGGTAGTAGCAGTGACAGCTGATTTGTAAGAGGTAAAAAACTGGAATTTAAAAGGTGTTTTACCTGTTTTTAAATTACCGGTTTGCATTTATTGATTAAAAATGTTATCTTGTAAATCTTATAAATTATACAGACTTTAATGTTAGAAAAGAAACAACATAATTACGAAAAGGCAGTTTTGGTGGGCGTTGTGACCCAAAATCAAGATGCTGATAAGTTGCAGGAATATATGGACGAGCTGGAGTTTTTAGCATTGACAGCAGGTGCTACGGTAGACAGACGCTTCACTCAGAATTTAACCCAGCCAGATTCTAAAACTTTTGTAGGAAGCGGAAAAGCTCAGGAAATAAAAGAATATGTAAAGGAAAATGAGATCGGAACGATTATTTTTGATGATGAATTGTCACCTTCTCAGCTTAAAAATCTTGAAAAAGAAATTGAGGTGAAAATTCTCGACCGAACCAATCTTATCCTTGATATTTTTGCACAGAGAGCGCAGACTTCTTACGCAAGAACACAGGTTGAATTGGCACAATACCAATATTTGCTCCCTCGATTAAGCAAAATGTGGTCTCACTTAGACAAACAAAAAGGGGGAATCGGGATGCGTGGTCCCGGTGAAACGGAAATTGAAACCGACAGAAGGATTATTCGTGACAGAATTACTTTACTGAAAGATAAGCTTAAAATTATCGACAAACAAATGGCAACTCAACGTAATAACCGTGGAAAAGTTGTACGTGCGGCTTTGGTGGGTTACACCAACGTAGGAAAATCTACGTTGATGAATGCTATTTCTAAATCTGATGTTTTTGCAGAAAATAAATTGTTTGCAACCTTAGATACAACGGTAAGAAAAGTGGTGATAGGAAATTTACCTTTCCTTTTGACAGATACGGTTGGATTCATCAGAAAATTACCGACACAGCTGGTAGAATCTTTTAAATCTACTTTGGATGAGGTTCGTGAAGCAGATCTTTTGATTCATGTGGTAGATATTTCGCACGAAAGTTTTGAAGATCATATCGAATCGGTGAATCAGATTTTAATGGAAATCAATGCGCATCAAAAACCGATGATTATGGTTTTCAACAAAATCGATGATTTCAGTTATGAGAAAAAAGATGAGGACGATCTTACGCCGGGTTCCAATAAAAATATCTCTTTAGATGAGTGGAAAAAAACATGGATGGGAAAATCAAAACATCCTGCAGTTTTTATTTCGGCTTTGACCAAAGAGAACTTTCCGGAAATGAAAAGATTGGTGTATGATGAGATAATGAAAATTCATATTTCAAGATTCCCGTACAATGATTTCCTTTTTGAATATTTTGATAATGAAGAAGAAGAGCACGAAAATAAAGAATAATGAGATGTAGATTCTTATTTTTTCTTCTGATTATTCCTTTCCTGGGATGTAGTCAAAAACTTGATTTCAAAGAAATTGAGAAAAATCTCAACAACCCGAAGTCAAATTTCAATTACGATAAACTGATTTTTAAGTTTAAAGGAATGCCTAAATCTTTAGACAGTATTGAAGCGCGATATTTATATTACGGAAGAAATTTCAGAAAAGATAAGATTTCTACTTTAGATGATGATTTTAAGGAACTTGCAGACTCATTTAAAGCAGGCGATTTTAAAGAATGCATCAAAAAAGGGAAAGTTCTTTACATGAAAGATCCTACCAATCTTGATGTAATTCTGATTCTGTTGAGAGCTTATGATCAGATTAAAAAGGCAGATGATTTTGTACATCATCTTTCGCAATTGAGACTTTTGACCAACGCTATAAAAACTTCCGGAGACGGAAAATCTGAGAAAACTGCTTTTGTAGTCAACTCGGTTGGTGACGAATATATTTTTCTCAATATCTTGAATGTCGGGCAAGATTATTCCAGACATTCTACAACGTACAAAGATTCTGTGATTGATGTCTGGTCAAAAGACGACAACACAATATATATAAAAGTTCTCTACATGGGCTTTTAAAATTTTATAAAAAACTTAGTTTTGGAGCTATATTATTCATTCTCAGCGCTAATCGTATTAGCCTCTATTTTTGCTTATATCAATTACAGATTTTTAAAACTTCCCAGTACCATCGGGATCATGGTGATTGCGATTGTAGTTTCTATCATCCTGGTATTTTTTGGTGAGAAATTTCTCCCGAAAACTTTCACTCATTTGCATGATTTAATGAGCAGTATTGATTTTACTGAAGTTTTGATGGGTGCAATGCTTAATTTCCTGCTTTTTGCAGGAGGAATTCATATTAATATCAACGATTTAAAGGAACAGTTCCGGCCTGTCCTTATATTTTCAACTGCGGGAGTCATTATTTCAACATTCATTGTAGGTTTTGGTATGTTTTATCTGCTTCCTTACATAGGATTGCATATTCCGTTTATTTACTGTCTGGTTTTCGGAGCTCTGATTTCTCCGACAGATCCGGTTGCGGTGTTAAGTGTTTTAAAACAGGCAAATGTTTCAAAATCTTTAGAAACAAAAATTGCCGGTGAATCTTTGTTTAACGACGGTATGGCAGTTGTAGTTTTCACAGTTGTTCTTCAGTTGGCCATCGGAAATGAAGTCGATTTAGGAATTGAAAATATCGCTGTTTTATTGGCAAAAGAAGCAGGAGGCGGATTGTTATTGGGAATTGTTTTAGGTTGGACGACGTCGAGATTAATGCGTGAAGTAGATGATTATATTATTTCGGTTTTGGTAACGCTTGCTGTTGTAATGGGAGGGTATCTTGTAGCGAGACAGTTGCACGTTTCCGGTCCGTTGACAATGGTTGCTGCAGGATTATTTATGGGGAATTTCAGTATGAAGTTTAAAATGAAATCAATCACTCAGGATTATTTAATTAAATTCTGGGAGTTGATTGATGAGATTTTAAATGCGGTTTTATTCTTATTCATTGGTTTTGAATTGCTGATGATTAAAGATTTAAACCATTATATCATTCCTGGAATACTAGCAATTGCAGTTGTTTTAATCGCAAGATTTATTTCAATTTGGGGACCTACAAAATTCATGTCATTCAGAACAAGATTCAGTCCGCAAACGATAAAAGTTTTATTTTGGGGCGGAATTCGGGGTGGTGTTTCCATCGCTTTGGCAATGTCTATTCCGAAAAACGAGTACAGTGATTCTATTTTAAGTATCACGTATTGTGTGGTCGTGTTTTCGATTATTGTTCAGGGACTTACAATTGCTAAAGTTGCAAATCCTAATAAAATTGCAAAAGAAGAACAAGATAAGGAAACTGTTGCTCTAGATGAAAGTCATTAATTGTTTGTAAATCAGTGAGTACAATTCTAAAAGATATCAAAGAATCATTAGCTGTTTTGTCTGTTCCGGAGAAAGCAGCTTTTTTCCCTAAATTTTTCAAAACCGGAAAAGGAGAATATGGCGAAGGTGATTTGTTTTTGGGAGTAAAAGTTCCGGATCAAAGAGCGGTTGCCAAAGAGTTTTACGCTAAAATATCTTTGGAAGAATTGGGCGAATTACTTTCTTCCCCGTATCACGAACATCGTTTGACCGCTTTAATTATGCTGATTTCTAAGTTTGAAAAAACAAAAAATTCATCTGTAAAGGAAGAAATCGTTAATTTTTATCTAAATCATCTTGATTTTGTCAATAATTGGGACTTGGTTGATACGAGTTGTTATAAGATTTTAGGGCGGTATGCTTTTGAAAATCAGAAAGAAAACCTTTTGAGAGATTTAGCAGCTTCTGAAAAAATGTGGTATAAAAGAATAGCAGTTGTAGGAACGATGTATTACGTGAAAAAAGGTTCGTTTGAATTGACGAAAGAATTTGTTACCCAAAATTTATCTCATCATCACGATTTGATGCACAAAGCAAACGGCTGGCTTTTGAGAGAAATGGGAAATAAAAACGAAGCAGAATTAATTTCTTATCTCAATCAATATTACAAAGAAATGCCACGAACCTGTCTTCGTTACGCAATTGAAAAACTGGATGAAGATCTGCGACAGGATTATCTGAAAGGCAGAATTTAAACATGATGAATTTCACATTATACTCAACTAAAAATTGGTAAATTTGTTTCTCAACACCAACTTATGAAAAAATACTTATGGCAGATTTTCCTGCTGATTTCTTTGTTTCTTTTGACGAGCTGTTTTGATATTTTAGATAAAGTCAACGTAAAAGCCGATGGAAGCGGAGAATATTCATTAATTCTTAACGCCAGTAAAAGCAAAACCAGATTGGCCTCCATCTCAAAAATGGAAACGATTAATGGTAAAAAAGTTCTTAAAAAAGCTGAAATTGAAAGTAAAATCAACGAAGCTGCAAAAATTTTCAAGAATGTTCCCGGAATTTCTAATGTAAAAACATCCATGGATTTTGATAATTATATCATTAAACTGAGCTGTAATTTCAAGAAAATTGAAAATATTAATGCGGGTTTGGAACAATTAAAAGCTAAAAATATTTTAGGAAAAATGGTTCCGACGCAAATTTACAGTCAGAATTTAAGTGCAAAATCTTTTACACGAAATAAGATTAATACTTTTAAAGGCGATTATGATAAATTAAGTAAAGCTGATAAAGAAGTTTTTAATGATGCTAAATATACTTCGATTTTACAGTTTGAAAACGCGATTAAATCTCAAACAAATTCTGCTTATTCATTAGCTCCAAACAGAAAAGCTTTAAAGCTTGACGGAAATATTTTAGATTTTATTCTTCAGAAGAAACAGGTTCAAAACAACATCATCTTTCAATAACTAGAAAACTCAAATATGAAATCTCTATTTTTTAAAACACAAACAATTTTTCTCTTTCTTTTTGGTTTTGTGCTTGTTTTTGCCCAAAATGACATGAAAATCCCTCAAAATTCCGTTTTTTACATGGAAGTAAATGGAAAACGATTAAATCAAAAAATTAATTGGGAAAAATTCAATCCGCTTCTTAAGGAGCTGGGAAAAAAAGACAAAAAAGCACCCTGGAACGATTATTCAAAAACGGGAATTAAGTACGATGCCACTCAGTATCATTATGCTACGATGAATGATTCGGTAAAGTCTTACAACATGAATTTTGCGTTAGACAGTCAGGAAAGATTTCTGGAGTTTATTAATTCAATAAAGAAAACCGGTCAAGAAATTACCAAGAAAAACAATTATTCATACATTGATCTTGATGATGATGTTTTTGTAGCGTGGAGCGAAAAATCTGCAGTTTTAAGTATGATTAATTATCAGAAACCATACAAATGGGATGATAATTATGCTGTAGATAGTGCTGTTACAGTGATTGACAGTACTGAAAATATTGTATCAGATAGTGCCTATATAGAACTAGAAAAACCTTTTGATTATAAAGAAGAAATACAATATCTGAAAGACGATATTAAATATTTAAAACAAAGTATTAAAGACAATAATGCTGAGATTGTAAAGCTTCAAAAAGATATTAAATATCTTGAAAAGCATCACAAGTATCCTGAACAGAAGAAAGAGCCGGAAGTTAATGTTGAAGATTCTACGTATGCTCCGAAAGTAGAAGTTTTGCCACCTCCGATTTCCCAGGATGATTACTACGAAGAAGAAACGTACGCTATGGATTCAACTTATCAGAGAGAAATGGATTCGCTGAATATTGAGAAATTTAAAATCGTAAAGAAATTTGCGGAAGATGGCTTTGATCAATATTTCAATTCAAATAAAGAGATTTCGGTAAATAAAGAAATGTTGAGTTTCAGAGATCCTAATTCTGATGTTTTTATTTATGCAGATTACGGTAAAATCATCAATGAAGGACTCTATAAAAATAGGTACCGCAATTATAATTTCGGACAGTTTTTTGGAAAATTATATAATTCAAACTCATCTTACAACCTGTACTTTGATAAAGATAAAGTAAGGCTTGTCAATAATTATCAACATAAAGATCCTGAAACGCAAAAGAATATTTCTGACGTTTATAAAGGCAAAAAGAACAAAAAACTGGCTGCGTTAATCAATGATAAGAGCATCGGTTATTATGTGATGAATGTAAATGGTTCTAAATATTTCGATATGATGTATGGAATGTTCAAAAATGCAGGAGATTCTGAATATCAAAAAGAAGCGGAATTGGTTATCGAAACCATGAAAATTGTTTTGGATGAAGAAGCCATAACCAAAATTGCTCCCGGAAATGGAGTTTTCGTTCTGAATGAATTGAAATCTAAAAACGTAGAATACACCGATTACGATTACGACGAAAATTACAATGAAAAAGAAGTTAAAAAGACCAAAGATATAATGGTTCCGGATTTTACATTTGCGTTCGCTACAGAAAATGAAAACTATTGGAAACGTATTTTCAATGTCCTGACTTCTAATAAAGCTTTTGCGAAAAACTTCTCAAGAAGTGGCGAATTTTATACATTTAAAGACGAGAAAAATAAAAACACGTATGTTGAGCAAATATTCTTCACCGTGAAGGATGGGATCGTGTATGTAACGACTTCAAAAGAAAATATCAATACCAGTAATCAGTCTGAAATTTCTAAGCAATGGATGAAAGATTCTTCAAAATATCCTTTGGCGGGAAGACTGAACATTCAAAGACTTTTGGGCGGATTGGATAAAGAATTTAAAACTAAATCTGAAAAAGGAACGCTTGATATTTTAAGGAAAAATGCTGGAGAAGTGTATTTTAAAACGGAAGCTAAAGGCGGAAGTATTCAGACTGAAATGAATTATAACATCAAATCAAATGCTGAAAACAGCCTGATGTATTTCTTTGATCTGATCGATGATTTTTATAAAAATTCACAAGCTGACAAAACTTCAAAAACGTTATAATTATCAATAGAAACGGACTTTAGTCCGTTTTTGAAATTGTAATCAATTATGGCTTTAGCCAAAACTTATAATTTGTAAAAGATTGAAACGGAAAATATATATTGCTTTTTTTATTACAATCCTGCTTTCAGTCGGAGTTTATTTTCTGTTTTTTCATAAAGATAAAAACCTGAAATACATTCCCGAAAATGCAGACATTGTAGTTTTGCTTGATGTAAAAAAAGCAACGAGACAATATATTTCCAGCTTTATAATGCATCCTTCAAAATGGTTTGAGGAGAACAAAAAAGGTAAAAGTAAGATCTCAGTTAAAAATTCCGGTTTGAAAATTCCGGATTTTTTGCAGATTTTTCATTTATATAAAACAAATATTTCTGAATGGTATACCATTTTAGAAATTGATGATCAGGAGAAATTTTCAGCATTTCTGAAAAGCCAACAATTTGTAAATGATGGGAAAGGCAGATTTAAAAATAGCCAGTTTTTCATTAAAACTGAAGGTGACAAATGCATTGTAGGAACATCAAATCTGAATTTTGATCATATTGGAAAACCATTTTCTCAAAAATTTAGAAATAATAGATTAAATGCAGATTCATTTATAAAAGACGGTTTGGGAAGTATTTCTTTTATTTCTGAATTACGAACTCAAAACTTTTCATTCAACGTAAAAGATGATGAGATTGAAATTAAAAATGAAGAAAATTCTGTCGATTTTAAAGCCTTAATCGCTGATTTAGAAAAGAAAACTCAATTTCTGCAAGCTGAATTAGATTCAGAAAATATAAAAAAAATTAGTTCTTTTTTTGATGAAAGTTTAAATGATTCTATATCGGTTAATTCTCTGAAAATGAGTGCGAATCTTTCGGAAGTTAACGATACGATTATCAGCTATGGCTATGATGATAACTTTAATGAAATTGAAAAAGTAAGTTATCAGAAAATCGTTCAGCCGGATTATGAAATTGTACTTCAAACTTCAAACCCCGATAAAATCTGGAACTATTTCAAAAGTAAAAAATGGATCAATGCGCAAAATCAATGTACGGCGATTCCGTTTCAGCCCAATTTGGTGAGCAAAAGTGAAAAACTGATTTCAATTAAATCTATCCGAAAGTCAAGTGAAGTAGAAAAGATAAAAAATCACAATTTCATTTTCATGAAAAATAGTTCTTTGCTGCTATCTTCGTTTAAAACTTTAAATAATCCGATTTTTAAAGATGTAGAATACCTTTATTACGGAAATAAAAATCAAAATTATACAATAAAAATTAAATTTAAAAGAGATAAATTTCCATTAATTCTTAGATAAAATAAAATGAGCTCTTCTGATATTGCGTTATTAAAAACATTTACACACTACTTTCTGCATTTGGTTTTTCCCGCAGTGATTGCTTTTATTTTTTACCGTAAACAATGGAAAAAAGCATATTTAATTCTTTTGGCGACGATGCTGGTAGATCTTGATCACTTGTTTGCAGACCCAATTTTTGATCCCGACAGAATGAGCGTCGGATTTCATTTTTTGCATTCTTATTATGCGATTGCGGTGTATTTTTTGCTATTGTTTTTCAAAGGAAACTTGAGATTAATTGGCATAGGATTACTCTTCCACATGCTCACAGATTTTCAGGATTTTGAGCTGTGGAGTCATTAAATTACGATTAATATTTTCTCTTTAAATTGTGATTTCTATAGATTTTTTGTATTTTTGATATGCTTATGAAACTAAAAAATTTTTTACATTACACCTATATTTTTCCTGTTTTGGCAGTAATTTACTTTTTCCTGAATGTAATTGGGAATGGTGTTATCTACGATGTTATTGCGGGAATTCTTCTTACTGGGAGTGTTTTATCTGCAGTACATCATGCAGAGGTAGTAGCTCATAAAGTCGGCGAGCCTTACGGTACAATTATTTTGGCGTTGTGTATCACGATTATTGAAGTGGCTCTAATTATTTCTCTGATGGTTGCGGGTGGTGAACAAGCCATAACTTTAGCCCGAGATACTGTTTTTGCTGCTGTAATGATTATTCTAAACGGTATCATCGGTATCTGTGTTTTGGTGGGTGGTGTAAAGTATTTTGAGCAGTTTTTTGCACGGACTTCTGCAACAACTTATTTGATAAGTCTTGTTTCAATTTTGGTGATTACTTTAATCCTTCCCAATTTCACATCAAGTGTAAACGGGCCTTTCTACAACAGTGCACAGCTAATTTTTGTATCGATTGCATGTTTGGTCATTTACGGCGTTTTTCTGATGGTTCAGACTGTGAGACACAGAAATTATTTTATTGTTCCGGAAGAAGAAAATGCTGAAGGTTATTATGTTCCCAATAAAAATCAGGCGATACTTAGCTTTGTTTTTTTGGTAATTTGTTTAATTATTGTGGTTTTATTGGCGAAAGGACTTTCGGGAACTATTGAGGATATGGTGCAAAGTATGGGCGCACCAAAATCTTTGGTCGGGGTTATTATTGCTGGTGTTGTACTGCTTCCGGAAGGTGTTGCGGCTATTCGTGCAGCGCGAAATAACCAGATACAATCGAGTTTAAATTTGGCTTTAGGATCTGCTTTAGCGAGTATTGGTCTAAGTATTCCTGCTATTTCTGCAGTAAGTATTATGTTCGATATTCCTTTGGTTTTAGGTCTCGAAAAGAAAGATATTATACTTCTTACTTTATCTGTTTTTATTGTGATGCTTTCATTGAGTCGAGGAAAGACAAATGTCCTTTACGGAACCGTCTTACTTGTGAATTTAGCCGCTTATATTTTTACAGTAATTGTACCTTAAATGTATAAACTCAAAATATAGAACCCGGAACGTTAGGGCTTTCTGGCCATTTCCATTTTATGGGCCATCAAATTAGCAATGTTTTCAGATTTTGTAATTGCCATTGTTGCGTTTTGACCTGTAAAATTTTCCTCAATAGTTTTTTTCCAAAGTTCCAGCCATTTTTCGAAATGCCTATTCTCCATTGCTTTTGTTTCGTTAATCGGAAAATGCACTGCCATTGGATTTCCTTTATAACTCATCTGTCCGAATAAAATACTTTCCCAAAACGAATACATTTTAGGTAAGTGATTTTTAAAATCAACATTTACAACATCTTTAAAGAAAAAACCAATAGTTTCGTCCTTTATAACTTGGTCATAAAAACTGTTCACCAATAATTCAATATCTTCTCTGGATTCTAAGCTTTTCATTTGATTATTATTAAATTTTATTAGTACATCAAATTTAGTTTAATTCTAAATCTTAAAAAAACATGATAGGATTGATAAGATTCATACTGATTTTTATTGTTGTTAAATGATATATACAATCGTCATTGTAGCCATTCGTATTCGGATTTTCAAATCATGGCGATTTCATAAAAACAATGTTTTATCTTTGTAAATTATTTTATCTTTTTAAAATAAACCAACACAGATGGCAAGAGGTTTCAGAAAAAAAATAACGCAGGAAAACACCGAAAACAGTGGCTTTGGAAGTCGTGCGTCCGGAAGATTTATTAATAAAGACGGGCTTCCGAATGTGAAAAGAAAAGGAGTGAATGTCTTCAACAGATTAAGTTGGTATCATACGATGCTGAATTTATCGTCTTTTCGGTTCATTACTTATCTGGTGGTAATGTATATTCTGATTAATCTTGTTTTTGCGCTTATTTATTATTCAATTGGTGTAGAACATCTTACAGGAATTGATAAAAGTGATCCGCTAAACGAATTTATCGACGTGTTTTTCTTCAGTTCACAGACTTTTACAACAGTTGGTTACGGAAGAATTGCTCCGATAGGATTTACCGCAAGTTTGGTGGCTACTTTTGAGGCATTTTTAGGATTGCTTACCTTTGCCATTGCAACGGGATTATTTTATGGAAGATTTTCGAGACCGAGAGCTTATCTCAGATTTTCAGATATTGCGGTGATAGCTCCTTTTCAGGAGGTTACGGCGCTTATGTTTAGGTTGGCTCCGTATAAAAATAATGCTTTGACGGATGCAGATGTTACCCTTTCAACAGCAATTGAAATTAACGAGGAAGGAGCACCGAAGATTAACTTTTACCGTTTAGAAACTCATTTAAGTAAGATTAACACTTTGGCTCTAAACTGGACGGTTGTTCATAAAATTGATGAAAATTCTCCTTTTTACGGTTTTTCGGAAGCAGATTTTAAAAATATTAATATTGAAATCATCGCTCATGTAAGGGCTTTTGATGAGGTTTTTTCAAATACGGTTGTTCAAAGATCGTCTTATGTGTCACGGGAAATCATTTACGGAGCAAAATTTGTCCCAATGTATTATCCTGATAAAGAGAAAGATTCAACGATTTTGAATCTTGATAAAATTAATGAATATCAAAAAGCAGAACTTCCTGTTTTTGGTGCAGAAAGGTGATAATGGATTTAGAATCATACAGAAAACTAGCTTTACAAAAGCAGAAAGAGCATAAAAAATTTCTGGAAGGTTTGAAAAAAAAACCTCCCAAAAATCTCGATTACGTTGTTCAGGAAACTCATGATGAGATTTTTGAAAAGATCAACTGTCTTCAATGTGCCAATTGCTGTAAAACAACCGGTCCGCTTTATACTGAAAAAGATATTGAACGAATTTCAAAGCATCTTCGTATGAAGCAGGCTGATTTTGAAGCTAAATTTCTACGTGTTGATGAAGATAATGATAAAGTTTTACAAAACCTACCTTGCTATTTTCTAAATGAAGATAATACCTGCTCAATCTACGAAGTTCGTCCAAAAGCATGCAGAGAATATCCACATACAGACCGAAAGAAAATCTATCAGATTAATGATTTAATGATTAAAAATACAGTGATTTGTCCGGCTGCTTTTGAGTTTGTGGAAAGTATGATGAAGAATTTGAGCAAGTAATAGTGCATTGGCTATTATTTTCTGTCTAAAAAATGTTAAAATATTTTATATGTGGCTGAGTTGTATGCTATTTGTATAATACTTTGTAACAACAAAATATAATATTATGAAAAAGTTACTTTTAGCAGCATTTGCATTGGGAGGCATATATACTGTTTCTGCACAAACAGTTCCTCAGAAAAATAAATCGAATACATCTTCTTTTACCACACCTTCGACAAAAAATCAGCGTACACTGATTCCGAGAGCAAATTTAAAATCGGATGTGAATATTATCACTAATAATGGGATTAGTTCAGGAAACAACATTAATGGAAGTTTGAATAACAGCTTAGGTACGATGAATAACGGATCTATTAATTCTTCAAATCCTAACGGAACTATGCCGCTCAGCACGGGAATTATTGACAACAAAATTTCTTCACCAGGAACTGTTAATATTGGAACCACTGGAAGCTTAAATACAAGTGGAACTGTAAATACAGGTGCTCCTATGCCGATGTCTGGTACAGGTACTGTCAATAAATAATTCTATATACCGATTAAAATATCAAAATAAAAAGCATTGAACTGGACATTCAATGCTTTCACTTTCACTATTACTTTTTCCCATTTATAAATCCCGGGACAGGCTTTAAGAAAAAAGGCCGGGAAACTCCCGACCTTTATATTTTATACTACTCCCTGAGCTAACATAGCTTCTGCTACTTTCACAAAGCCGGCAATGTTTGCACCTTTTACATAATTTACATATCCGTCTTCCTCTTTACCGTAGTCTCTGCAAGCTTTGTGGATTCCGATCATGATTTCTTTTAATCTGGCGTCAACTTCTTCTGAAGTCCAGTTTAATCTGATTGAGTTCTGAGTCATTTCTAAACCAGAAGTTGCTACACCACCTGCGTTTGATGCTTTTCCCGGAGAAAACAAAACTTTGTTCTCAAGAAAATAATTAATTGCTTCTAATGTAGAAGGCATATTTGCAGCTTCAGTTACACAAACACAACCATTTTCTACCAATAATCTTGCATCGTCTAAATCTAATTCGTTTTGAGTTGCAGAAGGAATGGCAACATCACACTTCACTTCCCAAGGACGTTTTCCAGCGTGGAATACAGCTGAAGGATATTGTTTAGCGTAATCTTCGGCTCTGTTATTACCAGAAGCTCTAAGCTCTAATAAATAATCGATTTTCTCGCCGTCAATACCGTCTTTATCGTAAACATAACCATCCGGACCAGAAAGTGTAACCACTTTTCCGCCCAATTCGTTTACTTTTTTAATAACTCCCCAAGCTACGTTTCCGAAACCTGAAACAGTTACTATTTTATCTTTGAAAGTTTGCCCGATAGTTTTCAGCATTTGCTCAGCAAAGTAAACAACACCGTAACCAGTTGCTTCAGGACGGATTAATGATCCGCCGTAAGCAAGACCTTTTCCTGTAAGAACTCCTGTAAATTCGTTTCTGATTTTTTTGTACTGACCGAATAAATATCCGATTTCTCTTGCTCCAACTCCGATATCTCCCGCAGGAACATCAGTTTCAGGACCAATATGTTTGCACATTTCTGTCATGAAAGCCTGACAAAAACGCATCACTTCCATATCAGTTTTACCTTGCGGATCAAAGTCTGAACCTCCTTTTCCACCTCCCATCGGAAGTGTTGTTAAAGAGTTTTTGAAAACCTGTTCGAAAGCTAAGAATTTAAGGACAGAAAGATTTACCGTAGGATGGAAACGAATTCCTCCTTTGTAAGGTCCGATTGCAGAGTTCATCTGAATTCTGAAACCTCTGTTTACCTGAATTTCACCTTTATCATCTACCCATGGAACTCTGAAAATAATAACTCTTTCCGCTTCAGCCATTCTTTCAAGCAGCTTCATACCGGTATATTCTTTTCTTGTCAAAATAAACGGAATTACAGTGATTGCAACTTCTTTTACAGCCTGTAAAAATTCCGGTTCATTGGGATTTTTCGCCTCAATTTTAGCGATAAATTCCTGGATTTTCTGGTCAATATTATATTGTTCCATATTAGGTAGGGTTGAATATTATGTCAACAAATTTAATTTTTTTTTCAAGATTCACAATAGCTTATTTATTATTTGTTGATAATTGAATAATAATGCTACATAATATTATTAAATTGATAATTTTGTTTTAAATTTTATTAAAAATTAAATGTTATTTGTAAAATAATGAAATATTAAGAAATCATTAATTCTTATATTGCTGTAAATTGTCTCCCGGAAAATGATTTTACTTTCCCCAAAAGTTCTAATTCAAGAATTACAGGTAATATTTTATGTGAGGAGAGCGAAATCTTCTGTGCCAAATCATCCAGGTTAATGTTGGGGTTTTCTTTAATTATTTTATATATTAATTCTTGATTATCAGATAATTGAACGGAGACTTCACTGGATGGAAAAAGCTCTTCGACTTTATGTGAATGCTGATTAAAACCCAGCAAATCGATAAGGTCTTTTATCGTCGAAATGGCACTTGCTTTATTTTGTAAAATCAATTGATTACAACCCTGGCTGCATTTATCGGTAATTCTACCGGGAAGTGCATAAACTTCACGGTTGTAATTATTTGCAAAAGTAGCTGTAGAAATAGAACCGCCTCCAAAAGCTGTTTCCACAACGATTGTAGACGGAGAAATTCCTGCAACAACTCTGTTTCTCTGAATAAAATTTTCTCTGTCGGGTTTTTTGGATGAGTTAAATTCAGTTAATAAAGCGCCATTTCCTTCTAATATTTTTTCTGAAAGTTTCTTATTTTTTGAAGGATATAAAGTATGAAAACCGTGTGCTAGAACCGCGACCGTAGGAATTTCATTTTGAATTGAATAATCATGTACTTCTTTATCTACACCTAAAGCCAATCCGCTAACAGACTGATATTTACAGTTTTTAGTTTCATTAAAAAAATCTTCGATGAATTTTTTGCCGTAAGAAGTAATATTTCTTGTTCCGACGATACTTACATTTTTGAGCTGAGAATTAAAATTTCCTTTTTGGTAAACAATTGCGGGAGCATCATCACATTCATTCAATAAATCAGGAAGCTCATTTTGATGCCTGAGTTTTATCTGAATTGAATTTTTATCACAGAAAACAATTTCTTTTTCGGCAAATTTTAAATGTTCAGGATTACCAATATCAGCAATGATTTTTTTACCGATTCCGTTGGTCTTACTCAGTTCTTTTTTTGATATTTCCCAAACAGCTTTTGCACTTCCGAAAATCCTTACAAGTTTGTAGAATGTAATATCACCAATTAAGCTGCATTCCCGCAATGCGATAGAGTAGAGTTGTTCTTCGTTGTACATTTGTGTTTCTATTTTACTCAAATGTACTGAAATTATGTTTTATTTTCTTCTTAATTCTTCCAAATGATCCCAAATGTCATCTCTCTTTTTGTGAGGCAGCTCCAAAAAGTCATCAGGATTGTTTTCTTTGTATTCCTGCCAAAGTTTATCATCTTTTTCGCTGTAATAGTTTGGAAATTCCCAGATAAATTTTTTCTTTTTTTCACCTGCGCCTTTAAAAATATAGGCCATTGCACTTCCCATTAATGCTCCGGATAAATGGGCCTGCCATGAAATTTTGCTCGGCTCCTGAAGATTGTAAAATAATTCTTCCGGAAACATCCCCCAAATTAAACTTCCGTAATATAAAACGACAAGAAGCGAAATGGTTAATAATTTCATGTTCCATCTGAAAACACCACTGAAAAATAAGAAAAATGCCAAAACATAAACAACACCACTTGCTCCGATGGTACAAGTATAAGCATATTCACCAGTCAAAATATCGATTGGCGGAAGCAACCAAAGCAATAATCCGGAACTTAGCCAGCCCGTGATAAAGACTTTTGTTGCAACTTCAGGATAAAATTGATACAGCAGAAACAGCAAAACAGCAATGGGAATAGAGTTTCCTACAATATGATCAACACTGCCATGTAAAACAGGAGAAGTTATAATTCCCAGCAAACCTTCCGGCAAAAGCGGAATAATGGCACCAAAACAACTTGAGAAAAATCCCAAATTCTGTAGAAAGTATCCCAACCACATTGCCGAAAGCATCAGTAAGGGTGCAAAGATTGCTTTTTTGTGAATTATATTTTTAATCATGTTGATTAGCCGTCAAATCAAAAGCCAACTATAAATTTCGGAAAAAATGTCGAAGATTTTAATTTCTAAATTTTATTTGAGACAAAAAGTAATGATTTTTAAGTTTTTATATCTGCTAAATGACCTCTTTAGCGAAAGCATTGCAGGTGCTAAATATGGTAATTTGACTTTATATACTTATTTTTGCTGTTGAAAAATTTTAGGATTTATGAAAAAGGTATTCATGTTATTTTTTGTTTATTTAAGCGCACATTCTTTTGCGCAGGTGATAATCAGTGATTCCGCAGCAGTTGATACCATTAAAAAACCAAGATATTGGTCTATTGTTGCTAAAAATGGAGTAATGCTGAATCAATCTGCTTTTTCAAACTGGGTTGGTGGTGGAGCCAATAATGTGGGTTGGCTTGGAAGCGCAAATTACAATATCACGTATGAAAAAGATCGTAATCTCTGGGAAAATATCATCATTCTGAATTATGGCCAAAATAAAACTGAAGGTGTCGGAACAAGAAAAACTCAGGATGTTCTGAATATTTCCACCAATTACGGAAGACAGTTTTCTAAAAGCTGGTATGTTTCTGCCGGTGCAAGTTTGCAGTCTCAGTTTTCCGGGGGATTTGAAGACGGAAATAATCCTGAAGCAAAGAAAATTTCAAATTTTATGGCTCCGGGTTATGTAAACGCAGGATTAGGTATTACTTACAGACCCAATGATAATTTAACGGTGACTTTGAGACCTGCCAATGCAAGATTTACTTTTGTTTTGGATAAAGAGTTGCAGTTGGCTGGAAATTATGGCTTAAAGGAAGACGGCGACGCCTTTCTGATGCAGTTCGGTTTCTATGGAACCGCTATCTATAAAGTAAAATTAATGGAAAATATAGAAATGACAAATACTGGTTCTATATTCTCCAACTATCTGGATAATCCCGATCATATGGTTTTATCCTACAATATGCTTTTAAATATGAAAATTAACAGGTTTATCTCATCTATAGTAACACTGGATTTACTGTACGATCATAATCAGATTCAGAAAACACAGGTTAAACAAACCTTAGGAGTTGGCTTTGCCTACAATATTGATAATGGTGTAAAACGATCAGCAAGAAAGGATAATCAAACCTGGATGAGGAAATAATTAAACTAAAATATTTAAAAAAGTAATTCACAATTGGATTACTTTTTTTTGCTTAAAATTGTGATTTCTTTTGTTTATTCTGTAATTATTTGTGATTAAATATATTTTTGATACCTTTAGGTTGACATAAATGACATCTATTTTTATAAATAGTGTTTAATTTTATTAAATAAAGTGTATAGCTTTTTAAAATAAATTAATCATGAGAAAAATTTTATTACCCATTTCAATTTTCATCGGGATTCTCGTTTCTGCTCAGGAAGAAACTGTTGCAGATACCACAAAAGCGTGGTCTATTCATGCCCAGAATACTTTAATGCTCAATCAGGCGGCTTTTTCAAATTGGGTTGGCGGTGGCGCTAACAATGTCGGCTGGCTTGCCGGAGCAAATTACAATATTACCTACGAAAAAGGAAAATATCTTTGGGAAAACATTATTGTTTTAGGATATGGACAAAATAACACACAAGGAGTCGGTACCCGGAAAACTCAGGATGTTATTAATCTTTCGACCAATTTCGGAAAAGAATTTGCTAAAAACTGGTATCTTTCTGCGGGAGCGAGCTTGCAATCTCAATTTGCAGCGGGGTACGAAGATGGAAATAATCCGGAAGCAAAGAAAATTTCAAATTTTATGGCTCCAGGTTATGTGAATGTAGGTTTGGGGGTTACTTATCGACCCAACGATAATTTTACCATGACTCTAAGACCCGCCAATGCAAGAATGACTTTTGTTCTGGATGAAGATTTACAAAAAATAGGTAGTTACGGATTGAAAAACGATGGCGATTCTATGTTGTTTCAGTTTGGTTTTCTGGGAACAGCAATTTATAAAGTAAAATTAATGGAGAATATTAATCTGATTAATACAGGTTCTGTATTTTCAAATTATTTGGATCATCCCGAAAGATTGGTTCTGGCTTACGGAGCAGTTTTAAATATGAAAATCAACAGATTTATTTCTTCTAATATTACAGTTGATGTTTTATATGATCACAATCAGATTCAAAAAACACAGTTGAAACAGACTTTAGGAGTTGGTTTTGCCTATAATATTGATAAAGGAGTCAAGCGTTCTGATAAAAAAGATAATCAATCTTGGCTAAAGAATTAGCAGCGTAAATAAAATAGAAAAGCACTTCAACCGAAGTGCTTTTATTATATGGTTGTTGAGATCAAAACTCAATACTAACTTCCAGTTTTTCTGTCAGAAGTTTCGAGATTTTTTCCTTTAAAGGTTCAATATCGATATTCTGCATCGCG
>NZ_JBMHFF010000005.1:0-164760 GCF_049166575.1 Chryseobacterium sp. GP-SGM7
CAACTGCCTACGTCAATCCATATAAGTTTAATGCCAAAGAATTAGACAGCGAAACAGGTCTTTATTATTATGGAGCAAGATATTACAACCCAAGGATAAGTGTGTGGTATGGAGTAGATCCGTTGGCGGAACAAATGTCAAACTGGAGTCCATATGTTTATGCATTTCAAAATCCAGTCAATTTTACAGATCCAACAGGTATGAAGCCAAATGATTGGGTTGAACAAAAAAATGGAAATATTTATTGGGATAAAAAAGCTACTTCTCAAGCTACTACAAAAAAAGATGAGATTTATAGAGGAAAAACATACCAACGAGAAAGAATATGGAGTAATATTAATGTTAGAGGAGATATTGAAAATGGCTTAATGACCGAAAATTATAATTCTAATGGGAAAATGACATATACAAACCAAACTCCTTGGATAGATAAAGCATTTGAAGAAATGAGTAAAAATATTTCTGAGACAGGCAGCAATCCGGAAATAACAAAATACTGGGCGTACACACAAATGCCTGAAGCAGCGGCAAAAGGAGATGAATGGGCTAAAAGTGTTCTAAGTGAAGATCAAACCCCTTGGTGTGCAGCGTTTATAAACTATAATTTAGGAACATCCGGCGTTGAAGGTACAAAATCAGCATTAGCCTACTCATTTAAAAAATATGGTCAGGATTTAGCTAATGGTACACCAGCTTATGGCTCTATAGCAGTAATGAATTACTCACATGTAGGATTTGTTGTTGGCGATAACAAAGATGGAAGAATAATACTATTAGGAGGAAATCAAGGAGACGCAGTTAATTTAAGCCCCAATTATAAGTCTTCTGTGATAAAGTATGTCTATCCTAGTGGAAAAACACCTTCATCTCTGCGCTTACCTCAATATAACCTAAAAGGACGTTCTCTTACAAGTGCAACATCAAGATAATTATAATATGAAAAGTTTAATTATATTTTTAACAATGGGTTTACTTAATTGTATGGGCAATTCAACTACTATGAATAACACGACAAATAAAATAACGCCTTCTAAAAAAGACAGTGCAATATATCTGAATAATAACTTTAAAATTATTATTTACTCTCAAAATAACATGGTAGAAAAATTTAAATTATACAAAATAGAAAAAAAATTCATAGTTGAAGGAAAGCCAGAACTTGTTATTATCGATGGAGAAATTCCCGAAGGTACAAATAGGATTGATTATAATAATCCGGATGATTACAAAGGTTTTACCTGTGACAGTACCTATCAATTTATTTCTAAAAATCTAAAAATATCCTTTGCTATTGAAAAGAAAACAAAAAAAAGGATGGATTTAAATATTTATGACTCTCATGAAAAAGCATTAAAAGACGGCAGTTATACTTTGATAAATCAAAAGTAAATATTAAGAGTAACACTTCACTACCACACGAAAGCCATTCGTGTGGTAGTTTTTGTATACATGAAAATCAATAGAAACCGCATCATTTGTTACGAATTGTTAGAATATTGTAAAAATATCTTTCTACAGCTATTATCTTAATTCCAGTGAAAAAAGACTTGTATCAATTTCAGATGATTAAACTAAACATCTTCAATTTTTGTATAATTCCTCACAAATAGTAATAAATGGATGAAAATGACTGGTTTGTCGTTCCACAATAATCAATAAAGCAGTTTAGATTTCTACAAAATGACAAAGTGAATGCTAATTTTAACTTTATAATTATAAAACGGATTTAATATTTTTATTATTAAAATGTAAAAAGGCTCTAAAGTATTTAGCAAATATTCTACAACATTACAATTTATATATCCAAAAATTAAGCTCAATATAAAGCACTGATTACGAAAAGACTACCTGTAAATAGAAGAAATTATCATTATTGAGACCACAAAAAAGATTAAAAAAATGTTTTATCGTAAAGAATTTTATATATTTGCACCATCTAACAATAAAAAAAAATTTACTATGTCAGACATTGCATCAAGAGTAAAAGCTATCATCGCTGATAAGCTTGACGTTGAAGAAACAGAAGTAACTCCTGAGGCTAGCTTCACAAATGATTTAGGAGCAGACTCATTAGATACAGTTGAGTTAATCATGGAATTTGAAAAAGAATTTAACATTCAAATCCCTGATGACCAAGCTGAAAAAATTACTACTGTAGGGCACGCTATTGCTTATATAGAAGAAGTAGTAAATAAATAATATTCTTCAACAAAGAAAATTTTAAAAGTTTATGGAATTAAAAAGAGTAGTTGTAACTGGTTTTGGCGCAATAACACCGGTAGGTAATAATGCGAATGAATACTGGGAAAGCCTTGTAAAAGGCAAGAGCGGAGCCGCTCCTATTACTCTTTTTGATGCCACAAACTTCAAAACAAGATTCGCTTGCGAGGTGAAAAATTTCAATCCATTAGACCATTTCGACAAGAAAGAGGCAAAAAAAATGGATAGAAACACCCAGCTTGGGCTGGTTGCTGCACGAGAAGCAGTAAGTCATTCAAAAATCATGGAAGATAATGTTGATAAAAACAGAGTCGGAGTGATTTGGGGATCAGGAATTGGCGGTTTAGAAACTTTCGAAACCGAAGTTCTGGGTTGGGCAAATACAGATATCCCAAGATTTAACCCATTCTTTATTCCAAAGATGATTGCGGATATTACACCGGGGCATATTTCTATCGAATATGGCTTTCATGGTCCCAATTATACTACAGTTTCTGCTTGTGCTTCATCAGCAAATGCATTAATCGATTCTAAAATGCTCATTCAGTTAGGTAAAGCAGACGTTATTGTTTGCGGAGGCTCTGAAGCAGCCGTTACGGCAAGTGGTGTTGGCGGATTTAATGCAATGATGGCACTTTCTACAAGAAACGAAGATCCTACAACCGCATCAAGACCTTTCGACAAAGACAGAGACGGATTTGTTTTAGGTGAAGGAGCTGGCTGTATTATCCTTGAAGAATACGAACACGCTGTGAAGCGTGGTGCAACAATTTATGCAGAGTTATTAGGTGGCGGTATGAGTGCAGATGCACATCACATGACAGCACCACATCCTGAAGGTTTAGGAGCTTATTTAGTAATGAAAAACTGTCTGGAAGATGCAGGATTAACTACTAATGATGTAGACCATATCAATATGCATGGTACGTCTACTCCATTAGGAGATATTGCAGAATCTAGCGCAATTTCAAAATTATTGGGTGAGCACGCTTACGATATTCAGATTAATTCTACCAAATCAATGACAGGTCACCTTCTGGGCGCAGCCGGAGTTATTGAAGCAATTGCTGCTATAGGAACTATTATTCATGGTATTGTTCCTCCTACAATCAATCATTTTACTGATGATGAAAACATCGACAGCAGACTAAATTTCACATTTAATACCGCTGCAAAAAAAGATGTAAAAGTTGCCATGAGTAATACTTTTGGGTTTGGTGGGCACAATGCTTGTGTTCTGTTTAAGAAAATCTAATTATTACTGAATGGAGTTACAGAAATACTTTTCTAAATTCCTTCTCAAAAAAAGAAAAAGACAACTTACGGAAAGAGACTATTTCCTGAGTACAGAACTAAATAGAATTTTAGGTACTGAGGTTCAGAATGTCAACTTTTACCGTGAAGCTTTTTCAATTAAAACCTCTTCTAAAAATCAGGAAAGCAATTACGAAAGGCTTGAATTTTTAGGAGACTCTGTTTTGGGTACAATTGTTTCGTGCCATTTGTTTCAAACTTATCCTAAAGCTAATGAAGGATATATGACGCAGATGAAATCAAAAATTGTAAATAGGAAAAATCTGAATAAATTAGGAGAAGATTTAAAGCTTACCGGTCTTTTACAAAAAAATAATCATGCTGTCGCTTTAGGAGAAAACATTTCCGGAAATCTCTTTGAAGCTCTTGTTGGTGCAGTTTATTTAGACTTCCAGTATGATACCTGCAAAAGAATAGTTTTGGAGAGGCTGCTTACGCCAACAGAAATCAATAAGCTTGAAAATAAAATTGTAAGCTACAAAGGTCTTTTGCTGGAATGGAGCCAGAAAAAGAAACTGAATATAAAATACGAAACCTGTGAAGAAATTCAGGTGAATAAATCGATCGTGTTCCGATGTCATGTCTGGCTGGGAACGGAGAAAATTGCAAACGCCACAGAAACTTCGAAGAAAAAAGCAGAAGAGAAAGCTGCACAAAGAGCATTTTATATTTTAAACAAAAAAGAAAATATACTTGGAAATCCAAAAACTTTATGATCTTGATGATATAGAATTTGAAGATATTGCCATTGCTTTGGTAAGATTAGTCAAACATATACCGGATCATGAGTTTTTTTTTAAAATCAATCAAAAAAACGATTTAACATTTTCAAGAATAAAAGATCTCGTTTACCACGGGATTTATTATGATTTTTTTTTCCCAAGGTTTGAAGCTTATCATAAGCATACTAAAACCTGTTTTACCTTTATCTCCAACAAATGTTCGGAAAGTAATCAAAAAAAATTACAAACTGAACTCTTCACAGAAGAAGAAAATATTAAGTTTTTATTAAATAATCATCCAGATGTAGAATATATTCTTCATAGTTCGGAACAATTTCCTGATTTTTCCGTAATTTTGCTGGCTGAAAATCTTGCGTTTCCGATTCAAGATTACAATCTAAGTTCTGAAGAAGAACTTTATCAAATAATACAGTATTATGAATAAGTATTTAAAGAAGACAAAAATTATCGCAACACTTGGGCCTGCTTCATCTTCGAAGGAGGTAATGTTAGGATTAATGAGAGCGGGTGTTGACGTTTTTAGAATCAATTTTTCACACGCAGACTACGATTTAGTTCGTTCCAATATAGAAATCATCAGAGATCTTAATAAAGAATATGGTTACTCAGTAAGTATTTTAGGAGATTTACAAGGTCCGAAATTGAGAGTTGGAGTTGTAAAAGAAGGCTCTTACCTTAATCCCGGAGACATTCTTACGTTTACCAACGAAAAAATTGAAGGAGATTCTACAAAAGTTTACATGACGTATCAGCAGTTTCCTCAAGATGTGAAAGTAGGTGAAAGAATCCTTATTGATGACGGTAAACTAATGCTGGAAGTTCTTGAAACCAATCAGATAGATACCGTAAAAGCAAAAACTATTCAGGGTGGACCGTTGAGTTCTAAAAAAGGAGTAAATCTTCCTAATACGAATGTTTCGCTTCCTGCTTTAACAGAAAAAGATATTCAGGATGCCAACTTCATGTTGGATATGGAAGTGGATTGGATTGCACTTTCATTCGTTCGTCATGCACAGGATATTATTGATTTGAAAGAATTAATTGCCAAACATCCAAACGGTAAGTTTAAAACACCAATCATCGCTAAAATTGAAAAGCCTGAAGGTGTAAAAAATATCGATCAAATCTTATTAGAATGTGATGGTTTGATGGTTGCACGTGGCGACCTTGGTGTTGAGGTTCCAATGGAAGAAGTTCCGGCAATTCAGAAAAACCTGGTTGAAAGAGCAAGATTCTTCTCAAAGCCTGTAATTATTGCTACTCAGATGATGGAAACAATGATTACCAGTCTAACGCCAACGAGAGCTGAAGTAAATGACGTTGCCAACTCTGTATTGGATGGAGCTGATGCAGTAATGCTTTCAGGAGAAACTTCTGTCGGCAGATATCCTGTTCAGGTAGTTGAGAATATGGCGAAGATTGTAAAAAATATCGAAATGACAAGTTTTTACCAAAATAAAAACGAACCCATCGAAAAAGATTACAACTGTATCGACGAAAGATTCATTACCAATAGAGTATGTCTTGCTGCAGTAAGAATTGCAAAAAGTACCAACGTTTCAGCAATTATTACTTTGACGAGTTCAGGTTACACTGCTTTCCAGTTATCGGCTCACAGACCAAATTCTCACATTATTGTTTACAGTGGAAACAAGAGAGTTATCACAATGCTGAATCTTCTTTGGGGAGTTCGTGCTTATTATTATGATATGAACAAACCGACTGATGAAACGATTATTCAGGTAAATATGTTAACGCACAATCACGGTTATATTGAAAGTGGAGATTTCGTCATCAACATCAACGCAACACCATCTTACGAAGGTGGAAAAACAAATACTTTGAGATTAACGACGATTTAATCATTGTCTTTGATATAAATAAAAACTCCCGATTCAAAATTAAATCGGGAGTTTTTATTTTTATTTTCCTAAAATTGTTTTCGCTGTGACAAACTCTTTTAAAGCCAATAAAGAAAGCTCTGTTCCATATCCTGAAGACTTTGTTCCTCCGAATGGAAAACGTGGATCAGAACTCGTCATTCGGTTGATATTGACTGTTCCTGACTCTAAGTTTTCAATAAAAAACTGTTGACGCTTTTTATCTTTCGTCCAAACTGAATTAGACAAGCCAAAAGGAATATCATTTGCAATTTTTAAAGCATCATCATCATTTTGAGCAATTAAAATCATTCCTAAAGGACCAAACAACTCTTCCTGTAAAATAGGATTTTCCTCTTCTACTCTGATTAGTCCCGGATTAAATTCATTATCGGAAATTCTTTCTAACGGAATAATTGCTTCTGCTCCATGATCTAAAGCTTTCTGATATTGTTTTTCCAGATCATCTGCCAAATCAGGTCTTGCCATTCCTCCCAATTTTGTTTCTTTCAAATTAGGATTTCCAGGAACATATTTTTTATATTCTTCAATAAATTTTGGTAGAAAATCAAACTCAATATCTCTTTGAATAATAAATCTTTTTGCAGCAACACAGGTTTGTCCGCAATTCTGAAGTCTTGCCAAAGCTCCCACTTTTGCAGCTTCATCCAGATCAGCATCATCCAGAACGATGAAAGCATCACTTCCACCCAATTCAAGCAAAGATTTTTTGATATTTTTTCCGGCAGTTGCAGCCACTTCTGCTCCTGCTTTTTCGCTTCCGGTCAGACTTACCCCTTTTATGATTTTATGTTCTAAAACTTCTGTTACTTCTTGATGACCAATTTCAAGATTTTGAAAGACTCCTTCCGGAAAACCTGCGTCGACAAAAACTTTTTCAATCGCATTCCCGCTTCCGAAACAAATCGATGCATGTTTCAAGACTACCGTATTTCCTGATAAAATTGCAGGAGTCGCAAATCTTAAAACCTGCCAGAAAGGAAAATTCCACGGCATTACTCCTAGAATTACACCTTTTGGAACATAGTGAATTTCTGAAATGCTAAATTCAGATTCTATCTTTTCGGGACTTAAAACATTTTTGGCTTCTGCATAATAATTCATCATTAAAGCACATTTCTCAACTTCAGAAACAGCCTGAGAAATGGGTTTATTCATTTCATTGGTAATGATTTCGCCAAAAAATTCAGACTGAGATTTAAAAATTTCCGCAGCTTTTGCAATGAGTTTCTGCTTTTCTTCGAAAGGAACTTTTTTCCATTCCTGAAAAGCCTGATCAGCTTTTAACAGCTTGTTTTCTATTAAATTTTCCATGTTAGATTTTCCATTTTTAAAGATTCAGAACAAATCTTCTGCTTTTGGATAAAGCATTTGTAAGGCAACAAATTCTGTTCCTTATACTCTATAATATTACTGATAAATTCTATGATTTTTATTTATTTAGGCTAAAAGTTGTCATTTCTTAATTGGAAAATTAATCCTTGATTCAAGTTAAAATTCTCATGCGGGTTTATGTGATCTAGCAGATTTTCTGATATGTTAAACCTGCATAATCTGCTCAATCAGCGAGAGACAAATTCTTACTAGATCATAAACCATTCATTGGCAAGACTTGCCGCTAATCTTGCAGTTCTTTGCTGAATATCAAACTGAGGATTAACTTCTGCAATATCCAATGCAACAAGTTTTTCATTTCTCAGAATATGTCTGTACAAATGCATGAAAGCAGCGTCAGCAAAAATTCCGTTATAGGCTGAAGCTGAAACTCCCGGAGCAATCGAAGCATTGAAAACATCCATACAAATCGTCATATAAAGCACATCAACAGATTCTGCAAGTTCATTTACTCTTTCATAAACTGACGGAAGATTTTCGAAGAACAGTTCATCCGCCAAAATATATTTCATCCCAAACTGATGTGCAGTATCAAAAAGTTTCAACGTATTAGAATTTCTCTGGATACCAATATGCAATGAATTGATTTCACCTTCCTGAGCAATTTGCCAAAATCCGGTACCAGAACTTGCTCCTACTCCATTTTCAGGCTGTCTGTTATCAAAATGGGCGTCAAAATTAATGATACCTATTTTCTGTTCAGGAAAAGCAGTTCGCACTCCACGGTAATGACCAAATGTGACTTCATGACCGCCGCCAAGAACAATAGATTTCCCACCTTTCAACAAAACTTTTGAAACATTTTTTGCCAATTCATTCTGTGAATTTTCAAGATTTCCGTCTTCACAATTTAAATTTCCGAAATCGAGAAGAGAAAATTCTGGGCGAACTACCGGAAAATTGGATATATTTTTCCGAATAATATCCGGCGCATCTTTTGCACCCTGCCTTCCTTTATTTCTGCGAACCCCCTCATCAACGGCAAAACCGTGTAAAACGAAATCGTTAGTTGAAATTAAATCATAGTTTGATTCTTCTTTTACTCTTTGAAATATTCTGTGATAAAGCAATTCTTCACCATCTAATCTTCCCTGCCAAATATTATTCATTTATTGATAATTTTACATCTGTTTTGCTGAAAACATATAAACTTACTATTGAAAAAAGTAGTTATAAAATTCCACTTCATATATTAACATTTCTATTAACATGCTTTCAACTTAATAATTTGAAAATATTACTTAATTAAAGTTTGTAATGTTTAAAAACACCTTATGTGCATCTATAAATTTGTTTTACTACAGTAAGTGAAATATCTTTGTTTACTTTTAAAAAAGCTTTTTTGATTTAAATTCTTTGTTTTACTTTGCTATAAAATAAACGCAAGGTTAAACAAAAGAAACTCAAAAACCATGCTGAAATAAATTAAAACAAGGGCGCTTCGCTTATCAAAGAAATGCAAGTTTTTGATTTTCAGCTTATTTAATATTTTCCCATAAATGCGCAACAGGTAAAAACATCTATTTTAATATTTTTTCACCATTAATATAAACACTTTCTGCATTCAACCTTCCCTGATTATACAGAATATTTTGGAAATTGTTTGTTTTATACGTTACAAAATCGGCTTTCAAGCCTTCTCTTAAACTTCCTCTGTCATTCAAATTTAATGCAAAAGCTGCACGAAATGTCATTCCTGCTAAAACTTCTGCGGTTGTTAGTTTTTCAAAAGTTGCCAAAATTGAAGCTTGGGTAATTAAATTTCCCATCGGAGCTGAACCTGGATTCCAGTCACTTGCGATGGCTAAAATCGCTCCTGCATCCAATAATTTTCTTGCCGGAGTAAATTTTTCACCTAAACCTAAACTTGCGCCCGGTAAAGCGGTTGCAACAGTATCTGATTTTGCTAAAAACTCAATATCTTCATCAATTGTTGCTTCAAGATGATCTGCTGATTTCGCACCTACTTCCACTGCGATTCTAGAACTTCCTGCCGTAAATTGATCTGCATGAACGGTAATTTCAAAACCTAACTCTTTAGTTTTAAGTAAAAACTCTTTACTTTCATCAGGTTGAAAAGCCGATTTTTCAATAAAAATATCGACACGCTCTGCTAAGTTCTCTTCTTTTACTATTGGTAAAATTTCGGTTAAGATATAGTGTAGATATTCTTCGTTTGTTCCTTCAAAATCCCGTGGTTTTAAATGTGCGGAAAGACAGGTCGCAACCAGGGTTGCTTTTGTCTGTGCCTGAGCTTTTTTAATGATTCTAAGCATTTTCAGTTCATTTTCTAGATCTAAACCGTAGCCGCTTTTTACTTCGATGGTTGTAATTCCGAGAGCTATTAAAAAATCTATTCTTTCCAATAATGTTTCCAATAATTCTTCTTCCGAAGCATGTCTTGTATGTAGAACAGAACTCCAGATTCCTCCACCACTTTCAGCAATTTCCAGATAAGTTTTCCCTGCATTTCGCATGGCAAAATCATTAGCACGGTTTCCGCCGAAACAAATATGGGTGTGAGAATCTACGAAAGCAGGAAGAACTATTTGTTCGCCATCAATAGTTTCAATTTCAATATTTTTATTTTCTGCTTTTAAATTTTCAAACTGACCAACTTTTTGAATTTTATCATTTTGAATTAAAATTCCGCCATCAACAATAATTTCGAGTTGCTCATCAGAAAGTTTTCCTCTTAACGGAAGATTGGCAAGGGTTACGACTTGCTTGAAAGGACCAATTAATTTCATTTATTTAGTTTAAAGCTAAAGTTTCGATCAATGATTGATTTACTTTGCTTAGATACTTTCAGCATGACAAAAAATCTGCATAAATTTTGTCATCCCGTACGAATCTCAGCTTAGAATTATTAAAAAAATTTTATTTTGTTTTTTTCTCTCTCAAAAATACTCAAAATATCTCTTCTGCTCAAATCTTAATTTTTCATCAAATCAACCTTACTCTTAACCTCAATTTTCCTATCTTTACGGTAAATGAAACCGAATTAATGCCAGATTTTTTACATCCAGACAAAGACAATTTTTCCAACGAGGAACTCATGCAGGAAGAGAAAATTCGTCCGCAGAGCTTTAAGGATTTTGCAGGGCAGAGAAAAACTTTAGAGAATCTTGAAGTTTTCGTTACTGCTGCGAAAAAGCGTGGCGGTGCGCTTGATCATGTCCTTTTGCATGGCCCGCCCGGTTTGGGAAAAACAACTTTAGCCAATATTATTGCCAATGAACTGGGAGTAGGCTGTAAAATAACTTCCGGTCCTGTTTTAGATAAACCCGGAAGTCTAGCCGGTTTACTAACCAATCTTGAGGAAAATGATGTTCTTTTTATTGATGAAATTCACAGGCTTTCGCCAATTGTGGAAGAATACCTGTACTCGGCGATGGAAGATTATAAGATCGACATTATGCTGGAAACCGGCCCAAATGCAAGAAGCGTTCAGATTGGTTTAAATCCTTTTACTTTAGTCGGAGCAACAACACGAAGCGGAATGCTGACAAAACCTATGCTGGCAAGATTCGGAATTCAAAGCAGACTGGAATACTACACGATTGAATTGTTATCGATGATTATCATCCGAAGTGCAAGAGTTTTGGGTGTAAAAATCTATGAAGATGCAGCCATTGAAATTGCAAGGAGAAGCCGTGGAACACCCAGAATTGCGAATGCACTTTTAAGAAGAGTCCGTGATTTTGCCGAAATTAAAGGAAATGGGGAAATTGAAATTGAGATTACAAAATATGCTTTGAATTCATTAAATGTAGACGAATTTGGTCTGGATGAAATGGATAATAAAATCATGCGGGTGATGATTGAAAATTTCAAAGGAAAACCTGTCGGAATTTCAGCTTTGGCAACTTCCATCGCAGAAAACCCTGAAACTTTGGAGGAGGTTTATGAACCTTTTTTGATTCAGGAAGGATTTATTATCAGAACTCCAAGAGGTAGAGAAGTGACTGATAAAGCTTATAAACATCTGAATATATCGAGACCTAAAAATACGGGGGAATTGTTTTAATTTTATCTTTAAACTAAATGTAAAACATAATAATATATGAAACTATATCCAATACAGTGCGGAAAATTTAAGCTCGACGGCGGAGCAATGTTCGGAGTCGTCCCAAAGAGTTTGTGGGAAAAAACCAATCCTGCAGACGAAAGAAATTTAATCGAACTCGGAACAAGATCTTTACTGGTTGAAGACGGAAAAAAATTAATTTTAATTGACTGCGGTCTTGGTAATAAGCAGGATGATAAGTTTTTCGGTCATTATTCGCTTTGGGGAGATGATAATTTAGATAAAAATTTAAAGAAATATGGTTTTGTAAAAGAAGATATTACTGATGTTTTCTTAACCCATCTCCATTTCGATCATTGCGGCGGCGCTATTGAATGGAATGACGACAGATCCGGATACAGACCTGCATTTAAAAATGCACAATTCTGGACGAACGAGAATCACTGGCAATGGGCAACTGAGCCTAATGCAAGAGAAAAAGCAAGCTTTTTAAAGGAAAATATTCTTCCGATTCAAGAGAGCGGACAATTGAACTTTTTACCGTTACCGTCAAATGGAAATTATGGTTTTGCTCCGGACTTGAAAATGGATGTTATTTTTGTTGACGGTCATACAGAAAAACAAATGTTACCTGTCATTCAATATCAGGAAAAGACGATTGTTTTTGCAGCAGATTTAATTCCGACAGCCGGGCATATTCCACAAGTGTACGTAATGGGCTATGATACAAGACCTTTATTAACGCTTGAAGAAAAAGCTAAGTTCTTAAAACAGTGTGTTGAAAATGATTATCTCTTGTTTTTTGAGCATGATGCACATCACGAACTGGCAAGTTTAAAAATGACCGAAAAAGGAGTTCGTCTTGATGAAACGTTTACTTTCAATGATGTTTTTGGATATTAATTTTTATGATGGAAGAATTACATCCAGAGGCTAAAAAGACAGAGCCCGATCCCATATCGACACCAAAAATAATTGGTCTAACCGGTGGAATTGGCTCAGGAAAAACTACTGTTGCAAAATTTATTGAAGAATTCGGTTTTCCGGTATATTATTCCGATGACAGAGCGAAAGAAATTGTAAATGACAACGATGAACTGAAAATAAAGATTAAAGAACTTTTAGGTGATTCTGCATATGATCAAAGTGGGCTTTACAATAGAAAATTTGTTGCCGAAAAAGTTTTTAACGACAAAAATCTGCTTCAAAGCTTAAATGAAATTATTCATCCTGCAGTTCGCATTGATTTCGATAATTGGGTTAAAAAGCAGACAAAATATCTGGTTTTTAAAGAGACTGCCTTACTGTTTGAATTAAAGCTTAATCAACAGTGTTATCATTCAGTTTTGGTGACTGCAGAGGATAACATCAGAATAAAAAGAGTGATGGATCGTGACGGAAAAACCTATCGGGAAGTGCAATCTGTCATGGAAAAACAGATGCCCGAAAAGGATAAAATTAAGTTGGCAGATTGTGTAATTTATAACAATACCAATCTTGACGATTTAAAAGAACAAACTGAAAAAGTAATTTTTGAAATAGAATAAAATACTCCCGTTGAAATGTCAGCGGGAGTATTTTATTCTATGTTACTATACCATCATTTAACACAAAAAAATAAAGCTCTCATTTCTGAGAGCTTATTCTATTTATTCAAAATTGATTATTCTTTAATGAATTTCTTCTGAGCTGTGCCCTGAACATCATCAATATCGATTGTATATACACCGTTAATCAATCTGCTTACGTCAATCTTATTATTTAAGATAACTCCGCTTGAGATTACCTGACCAGCAGCGCTATAAATTTTATAGTTTGCTTTTTTGCTGATATTTTTCACATTCAATATCGATTTAACCGGGTTCGGGTAAATCATTATATCTGTTTGATTAAGTGCATTTGCAACAGGAAGTTTAGATATTCTTACTGTATAATCTTCAACTTCGCCGTTAGCAAAATTTGTACAGTTTACAGGAATACCATCTTTAGCCATTGCAACTCTCATGACAACATATTTATAATCTGTCATACTTACAAAAGCATCTGCCGGCACACTGAAAGTAGCACTAGCTGTTGTATTTTCATTAGGACCATCAGCAAGGATTCTTTCATTTAAATCGAAAGTTCCATTTCTGTTAAAGTCAATCCAAACTGCAACGCCACCTTTAGATCCTGAACTTAATTTTTTATCAACAATAATCTGATTACCAGTAGATCCCTGGATCATTTCAATGAATTTTGCAGATATACCTGTAAAGTCAGAGTATCCTAAACCTGTTACCACGTCATTAATCATTTGTGGTTTTCCTGTTGGCTTCACAGTTACTTTTGAAATAGATTCACTAACTGCACTTGCACCTGACATCTGACAATATACTACTGTAGGAGTTGTAAAATAGTAAGGAGCAGTGTAAGTACCTGGTGTACCATTACAAACATTCACTACCTTCATTTCATATTTTGTTAATTCCAATAATCCAGTTATTGTATATGTATTTATACTTACCGGAACGTTTGTCCAGCTCGGAATACCTACTTTTCTATAACTTAAAATATAAGTAGCACCCGGGAAAGGATCCCAAACTACCACTGCAGTTGTAGGAGCAAGCTGAGTAATAGTTAATCCCGGAGGAGGCATGGAACAAATTCTTTCTGTTGTAAATACTACCGGAGTAGAGTAAGGATTAACAGTAGTTGTTCCAACACAAATATTTGCAACTCTTACTTCATATTTTGTATAAGGATCTAAATTCTGTAATAAATATGATGTTCCCGTTACCGGTGTATAACCCGGAGCAGCTACAGGTAGCCACTGAACATCACCAACTTTTCTGTACTGAAGTGCAAATGTAGCATTTGGTACAGCACTCCAGTTTACCATTGCAGAAGTAGAAGTTATTTGATTAACCGTTACTGATGGTGGAGTTGGATCACATAATGTACTGAATACCGTTACCGGAGATGGAGTACCATAAGTTGTACCACAAATTGATGTAACCTGTACTTCATAAATTTTAGATGGCAACAGAACATTATTGATCGTATATGTCGCAGTAGGCGCATTAATAATCGTAGAAGTATTTGCAGGAGGCCAACCAGTTGTACCTTGCTCTCTCCACTGAACAATATAGTTTAAATTATCCGGTATCGGAGTCCAAGAAACTGTTGCTGAAGAGTTTGTAATTCCTGAAATAGTCACATTATTTGGTGCCGTTGTAGAACAAGGTTTAATAATGTATGTAAAATCTACATAGTTACCGTAAGGTGCAGAGCCACATGGAGTCATTGTACCAATATATGATGCAGCAAATCTTGCTCTGTAAGATCCTGAAGGATGACCTACTGATGTTATAGTACCAGTAGCATTACCTGTTAAATAGTTCCCTGAAAAATATACTTGTTCAGTCGTAGTATCAAAAACCAAATCATTATTCCAATCTATCCAGATATAATAATAATAACTGCTAGTTCCTACATTCATACTAAAATTCACAACACCGCCAGGAACTACAGAGAAATTTGTAGCAGAATTATTCACATATGCTGAATAAGAATTGGCTGTATAATTCAGATTTGTAATTCCGCCTGTTGTTGAAATTGTTTTTAGATAGTAAGACGTAGAAGATGAACCACCTGAAGGCACACAATATCCTGTAAAGACAGATATTGGATCTGAAAAATCACTGATGTCTGTAGCACTACATTTAGCTTTAATCCAAATATAATAAGTAGTATTTGCAGCAAGACCTGTAATTGCCTGAGTAGGACCTGTAACGCCTGTGAATTGAGGAGTTGCAGGAGGAGTCGTTGTTGTACTGTAATAAACATCATATCCATTTGCAGGAGGAGTAGCAGGAACTGTCCATTGTACTGTTGCACCAGATGTAGAGGCAGTTAAAATAGACACTCCTTGAGGTTCTATACAACTAGGAGCCAGTCTTAGTTTAAAGTCGTCAACACCTAAATACCAAGGTGCAAATGTGGACGAAACATTTAATCCAAAATTATAGTTTCCAGATGCAGTTGGTGTATAGTATATTTTGTATTGCTTGTAAGCAGCTGTACCTTGAGTTGCAGTAATAAAAGTACCAAGGTTTGTCGCCCCTGTCATATTTTGTGCTGTATTCACAAGTACATTACCAGTGTATCCAACTAAGTTACTAGAAGTACCACCTGTATGATAATAGAATGAAAATTCATACGTAGTACCTGCTGTTAAGGCAAAGCTAGGAGTCCAAAGTTGGCTTGGATTTGTGTTACCATATTGAATTCTCATGTAATTCGGTGCCGATCTTGGTCCTGGCGAAGTCGTTGATGCAGCTGCATTTGAAGAGGTCCAAGCAGAAGTACCTGTAACCTGTGCCCAACAAGACGGAACTAACCCTGCACCAAGAGGTGTTAAGGTGTCGAAATTCTCAGTCCACTGTAAAGTGGTGATTGCAGTACATACTGTTCTGAAGTTTCTTTCCGTACAAGATGCAGATGAACCTCCCGCATTGTAAGAATTTACTTTGTAAAAATATTGTGTACTATTTGCAAGCGGAGTAGGCAAAGTATATGATGTAACGTTTCCTACATCAAGATTATTAATAGTCTGAGTACCGCCTGTTGTAGTACCCATAGTCAGTCTATATCCTGTAGCACCTGTTACTGCTGCCCAAGTAATAGTTGGCGTAAGAGATACTCCTACAGCTCCTGCAGCAGGTGCAGATACAGCAGGACAAGGAATAGTTTGTGTTGTAAAACTTCTCACTGAACAAACCGCTGACGGATTAGTTGCATTATATGAACTTACAGTGTAATAATACTGCGTATTATATTGCAATCCTGATGCAGCGGGAATTGTAAATGTTGTAACATTTCCAAGATCTTGATTATTGATAATATTGGTACCGCCAGATGTGGTACCCACTGATAATCTATAGCCTGTAGCACCACTCACTGCATTCCATGTGATTGCTGGTGTTAAACTAACACCAGTTGCAGCAGCAGCTGGAGCTGTTACTGTAGGACAAGCCGGAATTGCACTAGGCGTTAAACCTAAAATAGTCGTAACTGAATTGTAACCATTTCTTCCTCCTGCAGTTGGTGGAGTTGCAGGGTTAGGGTTTGTAGTATCATTTCTGTAATAAATAGATCTATCGGTTGCTGTATTATATACATACATTGCCTCAGCAAACCCATTTGAATCATAATTTGCCGAAGTTTCTCTGGCAGCGATTACCAGATTATCTACGTTATTATAAGCGAATGGAGTTGGTAATGTAATTTCAACAACACCTGCATTATTGGTAACAGTTCCTGTAAATACTTGAGTTAATCCAGCTACAGGTATCCAATCTGTATTTGATGTGAATGATGTTTTGGTAGTATGCCCTAAATATACAACCCAACTTGACGAATTCGTAAGGGTGGATGATGCATTTAAGTAAAACTTCAACCCAGTAATATTCCCAGCGGCGGCAGCATTAATTTCAGTTTTAGGAAAAATTTGCTGTACATAAGAATACCCATAATAAGTACTAATTGGAGCAATCCCCGTAGTAGTACTTCCAACACCCAGATTTATCTGGGCATTTACACATGTGACTATAAATAATAGACACGAGAATAAAAATTTCTTCATAAATAGTAAATTAAGAATCTAATGAAGTATTAAAACGACTTTCAAAGTTATCAATAAGTTTTTCTGAGAAACTATTGACTGTATTTATTTCCATAATCAAATTTCCTTTTTGGGGAAGCAGATGAAATAACAATTGCGTATAAACAGCATTATAATTGTTTTTTATAAAACCTAGTGCTTGTAATATATGAAATTGCAGTAAAGATGTAAAGAATTTCTTCATAGGCTAAATTATTTTATATTAAATACAAATCTAATGATTTTTTATAATTAAAATATATATTCGGATATATTTTTTACAATTACTTCATCAAAAGCGAACTTATGATTTCAAATAAAAAAAATCCTCAAGTAAAACTTGAGGATTCATTAGTATATAAAAGAATTTATTATTTCTTAATAAATTTTACATTTTCAGATACACCTTTATCACTTATGCTAATGATATAGGTACCTTTTACCAATTCAGAAACTCTAACCTGGTTATTATTGATTTCACCAGCTTTTATAATTTGTCCTACAGCATTATGAATTTCAAATTTAGCCTTGTTAGAAACTTTTGTTATATTCAAAACATCAGTTGCTGGGTTTGGATAAACCTGAATACCCGTTTTCACTGAACCAGATTCATTAGTAGCTAGATTTGTTACAACTACAATGTTATAATCTTCAACTTCACCATAGCTAAAAGTACCACAACCTGCAAATGTATTACCTAAAGAAAGACCTGCATTTGATGCCCCTGCGTAATACAATATCACTCTCATTCTAAGAGGCTGGTTAGTAACAGCCGTTGAAGGGATTGTAAAATTACCACTTATCGGACCAGTTGGAAGTGCTACAGGATAATTATAAACTCTTTCAGAAGCTTCAAAAACCCCATTATTATTATAATCAATAAACACAAGTGCTGTATCATAATCAGGATTTGCAATCGTCATAGTAAATGTATACTGTGTATTTAAAGCCAGGGTTGGCTGAAGAGCAGTATTTGTGGTATAATTTGTATAACCAGATGGCCCACTAGAATTTGAAAGTAATACATTATTCCCATTATTGATGGTAACATTTGATATATATTCAAATTGTGGAGAATTTGTTGCAGAAATTGTGCAATAAGTTACTGTAAGTGTTGAAAAAATCACACTCGCAGAGAAAGGTCCCTGAGTTCCACACACAGATGCAACCTGTACTTCATAAGTAGAATTTGCAGTTAAACCTGGTAAATTCACGGTATTTGTAGTGGAAGTAGTTTGCTGCCATGTATTATCAGTGGTTTTTTTATACTGTATTACATATGAAGTAGCACCAGTTACAGGAGCCCAATTTACAGTAGCTGCAGAAGACGTAATTCCTGTTACGTTAACACCACTTACTGCACTTCCGCAAGCTACCTGATTTACAACCATCATTTTCTTCAAAGTATAAAATACGTTTCCAATAGATGAAACTCTAAGAGCTACAAACTGACCATTTAATGACACAGGCATACTAATGTTTTCTGTACCATCATTTGCTGTACTTGCAGAAAGAACAGTCCAGTTAGCACCATTATCTACGGAATAATCAATTTTTACATTAGGCGAATTATATGCACCAGATGCAGTATTTGCAACATCCCATGTAATTGTATTTACTGCATTTGAATATAGGTATGATGAGGTGTTGCTGATTTTGAATGGCCCATCTGCTCCTACAGTAATTGTTTGCTCAGCATATTGAGTTTGTTGTTGGTTCGAAAATGGACTGTTATCTCTCACCGTTACAGCAAACTTAGAACTTCTTGCAACCTGTGATGTAGATTCCCATGTATCTAGAGAGTTATCTAATACTCCTGCTAAAACAGAAGAAAATTTCGGGAAATATCTCGTAGGACTTGTTGTAGGAGTAAATGATCTGAATGAAGCTCCGTAAGTTGTAGTACCTAAATTTGTCTTATTTATAGTTTGCGCACTCGTCATTCCGCTATCCACCTGCTCCCAAGTATATGTCATAGGATCATTTTCCTGATCAGTTACGGAAGCCGTTAAAACAAATGCAGTTCCTTTTGGAATTGTATAAGCTGGTAATGCAGCAATAACAGGAGGGAAATTATTGGTACTTGTTTCGATGTCACAAGTTTTAGTTGTTAAATTTGTCTGAACCTGTCTAATTGTAACATTATGGAAGTATGGATCTGAATGCGCCTGAACATCAGTAGCAGCACCAGTGATTCCTGCATAGCCCATAATAGTAGAGCCAGACCCTGGTTCAACATTTACCCCTGATCCTTCTATAGCTTGCGAGAATGTATGATTACCCCCTAGTTGGTGGCCAATTTCATGCGCGACATAATCTATATCAAATGTGTCTCCTGAAGGATTTCCATCTCCAGGTGAGGTAAATCCTGACCCTTTTTGTTTAGAAAGAGATGTAGCTGGAGTTCCTGTTGGATCAATACAAACACATCCTATGCAACCGGCATTTCCGCCACCACCAGAATCTCCAAATAAATGACCTATATCATAATTTGCACTTCCTACATTTACACTCAGTGTTTGTTGAAGTTGTACATTCCAACCATTTGCATTATTTGAATTCGCTGCTGCTGTTCCAATTGCAGGATCAGAATAAGGATCTGTAGTTCCGTTTAAGTAAATGACATTCGGAAAGTTTTGTAAATTTAAATGCAGCGCAAAATCTTTCTCAAAAACACCATTTACTCTCGTTAAAGTAGCATTTACCTGAGCCAATGCACCAGCAACAGTACCTCCAAATTTTTGAGCATATTCACCTGTAACAGAAACTACCAATCGCATAGTACGGTATTTCTTGTCTGATGATTTTAAAAAATCTGTAGATTGATTAGTAAATGACTTGCCTTTCTCAAGAAGAGCTTCAATGTCCTGTTTAGCTGAAGGATTTTCATCCGTACTACAAATAAAGCTTTTCCCAGCAGTAGGTTTTGATTTTGGATGAACCGTGTAAACTGTTTTATCAGATGCTGATGGTTCAATAAATTCATAATCGCCTCCTCGGATAATCATAGCTTGAAAATCATTTGGAGATACGGAAAATCTTAAATATTTTGTAGGATCATCAATACCAACACCTACATAAGAACCTAGCTGATATTGATCGGCCAATTCTTTAACTACAACGGGAAAACTGTATACGGCGAATCTTTCCATTTTACCCTTTAGAGTAGGTAATAAAATTTCTATTGCCTTTGCATTAGATCCCGTTTCATTCGCATTCTTAAGTTGGTTTCTGATCATATTGATATCCAACTTATACTGTGGCTGTATAGAAGAAGGTTCTATTACAGAACTTCTCTTTGCTGTAGCAGGCGTCCACTGAGCCAGTGCAGAGCCACCAATTAAGCTACAAAATAAAACAGTAATGAGTTTTTTCATAAAGATGAATTATTATAATCTCCAAATATATAACTTTTACCAATGGTATTTTTATAAAAAAAGCAAATTTTATATTAAAATGAAAAAAAAGAATTGCAAAAAGAAGAGGCCTCAGAATAATCAGAGGCCTCTTTTGTAGAAATTTAAGAAATATTATTTCTTTATAAATTTAATGCTTTGAGATAAATCTTTATCATTTATTGTAATGATATAAGTACCTCTCGTTAATTCAGAAACTCTGACTTGATTGTTGTTAATTTCACCAGCTTTTACAATTTGTCCTACAGTATTATGAATCTCAAATTTAGCTTTGTTTGAAACTTTTGTTATATTTAAAACATCTGTTGCAGGGTTCGGATAAATTTGAATGCCCATTTCTTTCACAACTTCAGAAGTACTTAATACTTGAAGGATATTTATAGGATAATCTTCTATTTCACCATATGCATAAGCATTACAACCACTTGTTGGTTGGCTATCATATGTTAACATCACTCTCATAACCAAATTTTGTCCCGTGAAAGCATTTGCAGGAACAGAAAATGTTCCGCTTACCGGATTTATTGTACTCGGAGCACTAGACATAATCATTTCAGAATCGGTAAAGTTACCATCTCTATTAAAATCAATCCAAGCTGCTACACCTTCATTATAATTTTGTCCTGTCCATTGTTTAGATATACTTATAGCATTGTTCATAGAACCTTGAGAAAGAGTAATAACTTTTGAAGGGTCATTTACATAGCTTGTATATGTAGAAGCTGAGGAAGGATTAGATATAGCTGATCCTCCATTTGGCGTAACACTTACATTAGAAATATATTCGTCATCAGAACTTCCTGTTACATTCACACATGTTAAATAGGATAATGTACTAAAATTTATACTTGATGAGTAAGCACCTATTGTAGATCCACAAACGTTTGCCACCTGAACCTCATACTGACTACTTTCATCTAAACCACTGATATAGTATGCATTGGTACTTACAGCTACCGTAGTCCAAGTTGTTGATCCAACTTTTCTGTATCTTAAAGAATAAGTAGCTCCCTGCAAAGCATTCCAGCTAATATTGGCAGAAAATCTTGTTAATCCAGACACAGTCACGCCAGTAGCAGCAGATGATGAACATGTTGTAGACAAAGCAGCAACTGTAGCATTTCCGATTGCATAAAAAACGTTACCAATTGCACTTACTCTAATTTTCACATTTGAGCCTGTCGCTAGAGAAGAAAAAGAATAGCCTTCTGCTCCGTCGTTTGGAGTTGAAGGACTTATTACAACCCAAGAATTACCATTATTTGTAGTATACTCAATTTTTACATTTTGAACATTGTAACCATTACCGTTAGTTCCTACAACATCCCAAGTTATAGCTCCTGCAGAATTATTATAGACAGTACTTGAAGTAACCATAAAAGGACCTTCATTCCCTACATCAATTTTTTGCAATGCTGAACTGGTTTGTTGCTGTGTACTTGTAGGGTTATTATCTCTTGCAGTAAACATAAAGTTAGTTCCTCTTGCCACTGTTGATACAGCTTCCCAATCTGCTAACGAAATTAAACTACCTCCTAAAACTGTAGCTAGCTTAGGAAAATATCTTGTTGGACTACCAGAAGGAAGTATTGATCTGAATAATGGTCCCGTAGGAGTATCCCCATTGATAACTGTAACTGGAATCTGAGAATCATCATATTGCTCCCACGTATAAGTCATAGGGTTTCCTTCTGGATCTGTTGCATTACCCGTAAGGACAAAAGCAGTACTTTTAGGTATCAAATAATTTGTAAAAGGAGTGATAACCGGAGGATTATTTGCAACTGTTGTTTCAACATCACAAGTTTTTGAAATCAAATTATTTTGAATTTGAATAAGACTTGCAACATGAAAATAAGGATCAGAATTTGACTGTACATCAGCATTAGTAATTCCTGCATAACCCATAATCGTAGATCCAGAACCAGGCTCCATATTAACCCCAGAACCTTCTAAATTATGTGTAAATGTATGATTTGCACCCAATTGATGACCCATTTCATGAGCTACATAATCAATATCAAATGTATCTCCTTGGGGAATTGCATTTGCTGGTGATGTGTAACCTGAGCCTTTTTGTTTAGAAGTAGAAGAGGTTGGGTTTACACAAATACATCCAATACAACCTGCATTTCCACCACCACCACTTTTACCAAACAAGTGGCCTATATCATAGTTATCATTTCCTACATTTGCGGTAAGAGTCTGCTGTAATTGTACGTTCCAGTTTGCCATTCCCGCTGCTGTTGCATTAGAATAAGGATCTGTAGCAGCGTTTAAATAAATAATATTAGGGAAATTTTGCAAAATAAGATGCAAGGCCATATCTTTTTCAAATACACCGTTTACTCTTGTTAAGGTAGCATTTATAGCAGTAAGTGCACCCGCTACAGTTCCTCCAAAATAAGCAGTATATTCTCCTGTAACAGACATTGCCAATCTTAAAGTTCTATATTTCTTATCTGATGATTTTGCAAAATCAGAAGGATTACTACTGAAAGATTTTTTTGAGTTGTAAAGTTGAGCAATCTGTTGCTTTGATAAAATATCTTCATCCATTGAACATAAAAATCCTTTCGATCCTACATCGGTAGTTTTAGGATGAACTCCATATAGTGTTTTAGATTCATCAGCGGGTTCAATAAATTCATATTGTCCATTTTTAATAATCATTGACTGAAAATCATTTGGAGCAACTGAAAATCTCACATGCTTTGCAGGATCATCAATACCCACACCGACATATGAACCAAGCTGATATTGATCAGCCAATTCTTTTACAACAACTGGAAAACTGTACACAGCAAATTTTTCGATTTTCCCCTCCAAAGTTGGAAGAGAAATTTCTACAGATTTTGAATTTGCTCCCATTTCCTGAGCAAGACTCAATTGATTCCTAATGGCATTGATATCTAACTTATAAAAGCTTCGAATATTAGAAGCCACATTTAACTTCTTTTCATAACTCGCTGGAGTCCATTGTGCAAAAGCAACTCCTCCAATCAAACTACAAAATAAAGCAGTAATGAGTTTTTTCATATAATTGAACTATTTTTTAATTGACAAATATATGTGTTTAAATTTATTAATATTCCTAAAAATCATACAGATATGTTAAAAATTAAAACATGGCAAAATCTATTTATAAATTAATCTCAATTTTCCAGCTAATCATAAGTCATATTTCATTAAAAAGTATTTGTGGAAATATCATATATTAACCTGGTTTGGTTTTAGCAAAAAAATTTAGGATATAAAAACTCTAAAAGAGCCATCACTATAGAACTTCGCAAAATGAGTACTGCAATTTTAATCGTTTTTGCAGGAAGTTTCGATAAGCTTTTAAAACATAAAAATGGCCGGGATTTCTTCCGGCCATGATTAGTTAAAACCTGCTCTTTTTTATTTTAAACATATCTGTCTTAAAACTTATATGCTATATTCCAGGCAAAGCCCATTGTGAATTTATTGGAGCTTTTTCCAAAACCGGGAACGATCATCGGAACTACATCGTCCTGTTTTCCGGCAACAACCAAATATCTTGGCTGCATATTTACATCAATGTAGAAATTAGATTCAAATAATTGTACTCTTCCGCCTAAAGTGCCTTCCAGCCAGAATGAAGACTGTGAAGACGATGGCATAGAGACAGAAGAACTGTTTCCGGCAAATCCTCTTACCGGAATTGCCATATATTCCTGAGTATAAAATGCACCTGCAACTTTTCCGCCTCCGTAAAATCCGTTAAAATCATTTTCACGGTCTCTTGCCAACATGTAAAAACCACCAATTTTCATGAAAGGTCCGTTTGCAGCAGCATCGTATCCGTTTTTTTGGTAAATATTTTTATCAAAACCAGCCTCTATAATTCCGTGGAAATTGTCTTTAATTCTTGAGGAGATAAATCCCTGAAACATTTGTCGGTCTGAGAAAAATGAAACCCCTCCATTGAGAAGGTCTACTCCGACCATAAAGTTGGGTTCGTATTTCCATTTTGGCTTCACGGCTTCTTCTTTTTCCTGTGCAGAGAAGATCAGCAAACCGAAAACACTAAAAATTAAAGAATAAATTAGTTTTGTTTTCATTTTCTATAAAATTTTGACCTTGTTCCACACTTTTTAAAGAGTTTGGAGCTGATAATACTGAGTTTACATTTTCGTAATTTCTTTTAACGCCGCATCCGGGAGACACATATATAGATTTTGTCGTATAATTTACCCGAACTCTTGTAGAATCTTCCTGAGTGGTAGTTTTTACATAAAGGTCGGTAAAAGGAGAATCATCTACACGCAATGGAACAAATACAGAATCCACTGCAGTTTTCCATCCCAGATCTATCGTATTGGTTCCAAGATCAGCATACACTCTTATAGAATCCAGCACTGTAATCTTATCCTGTTTTTTAAACATAATTTTTATTCTCGGTGTACCTTCACCGCTGTCACAAATATCATCATCTCCTCCACAAGAAAAAAGTGATGATAGTGCGAAAATGAATAGAATGAATCTTAAATATTTCATACTTTTTATTTTGGATCTAAAGCCTTCTCAATACGGAAAACCAAATCTTCATAATGATATTTATTAACCAAATCGTTTGAAACTGTTTTGGCAGCAAGATCTTTTTTAATGGTGTTTAAATTTCCTCTTACGATTGCGGATACATCAGATTTATCAGAATTTTTAGTATCAATTAATTTAATTAAATTCTCTACATAATTTCTCTGAAGATTTCTTCCGTACATATCTGCATTGTCTTTTTTAATAATTGAATTATTCAGATCTGAGAAAAATTCGACCAAAGAATATGAATTCTGATCAACTGCTTCCGACTCATATAAGCTCTGAAGAACAAACGGGCTTAAAACTCTTCCTAAAACTCCATTCTGAATTTCTTCAATCGTTTTTACCGGTGCTTTTCCTGTTTTCTCAAAAATATCTTTTTTAAGCAGCCATTGAGGTGTTGTGAAAATATTTTCATTTAAAAACTGCATCGCTTCTTTCTGATCTTTTTTTGCGACAACTTCGTAAACCGAACCAGACTGTTCTGCCGTTTTCGGAGTTTCCATTTGTCCGCCAATATATTTTGAAACGTGACCTAAATACCTTCTGAACTGCGTCGTTACCTGATCGTACATTAAATCAAGATTTTTATAATCTTCGTTTGGTGTTTTCGTCCAGTCGTTCAGATTATCTACAATTCTTTTCAGGTTTTTAATTCCATATGTACTTGCAATCATAGCATTATCACCTACCTGCTCACTCTGAGATCTCGGATCTAACGGATTTGATTCTGTACCAAACCAAAGTCTTTCATTTTTAAGGTTTTTGATGACCCATTTATTCAGAAATTCTTTTTCTGCATCCGGAGTTTTAAACTGATTAAATCTTTTATACCCCCACTCGATTGCCCAATCGTCGTAATCACCAATTCTTGGGAAAATTCCCGAATCGCCAATATTATCTTCGGGCTGCGCTACATAATTAAATCTTGCATAATCCATAATCGAAGGAGTATGACCGTTTTTCTCCAGCCATTTTTTATCTCTTAATTTTTCCACAGGAACCGTAGAACTCGAACCATAATTGTGTCTTAATCCTAAAGTATGCCCAACTTCATGTGAAGAAACGAAACGAATTAATTCACCCATTAATTTCTCATCAAACTCCATTTTTCTGGCTCTTGGATCATTAGGTGAAGCCTGTACAAAATACCAGTTTCTCAATAACAACATCACATTATGATACCAGTTGATGTGACTTTCTAAAATCTCACCTGTTCTGGGATCAGCAATGGATGGTCCTGAAGCATTGGGTACATCAGACGGTTTATAAACAATCGCAGAAAATCTTGCGTCTTCCAGACTCCATTCTGTATCAACTTTTGGATCAGGTATTTTTGCTACGATTGCATTTTTAAATCCAGCTTTTTCAAAAGCTTTTTGCCAGTCATTCACTCCTTGCATTAAGTAAGGAACCCATTTTTTTGGAGTTGCAGGATCAATATAAAATACAATTGGTTTTGCTGGTTCCACCAATTCACCTTTGTTATATTTTTCTAAATCCTGAGGTTTTGGTTCAAGACGCCATCTTTTCACCAAAGATATTCTTTTTACACCTTGAGGATCTAAATCAAAATCGGTATAAGCCACCGTAAAGTATCCAACTCTGGGATCAAAGTATCTTGCCTGCATTTTGTTTTCAGGAAGAAGAACAAAAGAAGAGTTAATTTCTACCGTATAATTTCCGCTGATTTTTGGTGCAGGCCTTCCCGGAACAGCCGGAGTTACAGGTGCTCCTAAAGTTCTTGCGAACGTTTTAGTGGTATTAATTTCAATATTGGTCGGGAATGATTTCACAAAATTCACAAAAGACATATCTTTCTGGAAAGTCCCTACTCTGTAAGAATCTTTAGACCAAACAGAAAATGAAGTCAGTTCGTTATCAGAATTTAAAACATCTGTAACTTCAATCACAGAAGAGTTTTTCTTTACCCCGTAAGCTTTTACATCAAAAGATTTAATGATCGACTGCACGTTATTTCTCGTCACCGAATTATACATCTGCGATGTAGAATCTTTAGCGTAATCAACATGAGAAATAGAACGAAGCAAAATTTTATCTTTCGGACCTTTTTCAAAAGCAATTACCTGCTGCCCGATCTGATCTCCGGCATACCCTGAAGTTCCGGAACGCATTCCAGCCGCTGCTTTCGTTAATCTTGTCACCAAAAGAAATTCCTTTTTCAGCATAGAATCAGGGATTTCAAAATAATATTTATCGTCAACTTTATGAACCGTAAAAACACCCTGATCCGAAACCGCTTTATCAGTAATGATTTCTTTAAAAGGCTTTATCAGGCTTTTCTTTTTATCATCTTTTTTTACAACAGCAGTATCTTTTTTTACCACAGCCGCTGAATCTTTATCTTTCTCCTGAGAAAATAAATTTTGCTGAGCGAACAATAGTGCACCAACCAAGAAAAAAGTTTTACAGTTCTTTATCATATTCATTAAACTTTTGATTTTATATTTTCAAATTTAATTAAATTATTTTTTAATCAGTAACGCAATATTTTCAACATGATGCGTTTGCGGGAACATATCTACCGGTAAAATTTTCACCAAAGTGTAATGATCTTTCATCAAAGCCAAATCTCTTGCCTGCGTTGCAGAATTACAGCTTACATAAACTACTTTTTCAGGAGCTAATTTTAAAATCTGCTCAACCACTTTTTGGTGCATACCGTCTCTTGGTGGATCGGTAATTAAAACATCAGCTTTTGGATGGTTTTCTAAAAACTCATCATTAAAGACATTTTTCATATCTCCGCAATAGAAAGTCGTGTTCGTAAGACCGTTCAATTCAGCGTGTTCGATAGCCGCATCAATTGCTTCCTGTACAGATTCAATTCCGATGACGTGTTTAGCATTTCTTGCAACATACTGTGCAATCGTTCCTGTTCCTGTGTATAAATCGTAAACGACTTCATCACCTTTTAAGTCGGCAAATTCAAGAGTTTTTCTATATAATTCTAAAGCTTGTTTATAATTTGTCTGGAAAAACGATTTCGGACCGATTTTAAATTTTAAACCATCCATTTCTTCCATTAAAAATCCTTCTCCAAAATAAACATTGACATTCAAATCATAAATTGAATCATTTTGTTTTGGATTAATCGCAAAAACCAACGTTTTGATTTGCGGGAATTGCTCCAACAAGAAGTCAAAAAGCTGAGTTCGGTTTTCTTTTTCTTCTCTGTAAAGCTGGAATAAAACCATCCATTCTCCTTTAGAATTTTGTCTCATCATCAAAGTTCTCAAAAAACCTTTCTGACTTTTCACATCGAAAAAATCTAAACCTTTATTTTCAGCGAATTTTTTAACTGCCAAACGAATTGCATTCGAAGGATCTTCCTGTAAGTAGCATTCTTTTAAATCTAAAATCTTGCTCCACATTCCCGGAATATGAAAACCAAGCGCATCTCTGCTTCCAAAATTTTCTTCAGAACTGATTTCATACTGAGAAAGCCATCTTGCGTTTGAAAAAGAGAACTCCATTTTATTTCTGTAGAAATATTGCTCTTCTGCACCCAAAATCGGAACGGTTTCAAAATCTTCAATTCCGCCAATTCTTTTGATATTGTTATAAACTTCTTCCTGTTTAAAATCAAGTTGCTTTTCATAGCTCATATTCTGCCATTTGCATCCACCGCAAGTTCCGAAGTGAATACATTTTGGCTCCACTCTAAAAGGTGATTTTTCAACAATTTCTTTTACTTCAGCCTCAAAATATTTTGATTTTGATTTTTTTACTCTTGCATTCACAACATCTCCGGGAATAGCTCCCGAAATCAACACCGTTTTTCCTTCTTCAGTTTTTCCGATAGCTACGCCTTTTGCTCCTGCTGCAAAAAGTTTTATATTTTCAAGAATTACGTCTTTCTTCTTTCTCATAACAATTCACTTTGACGGAAAATAGCTTCCTACTCTACATTCCGTCCAATTTTTCTATTTTTTCTAATAAATTCCCTGAAACCTTTCAGTTTCAAATCTGTCTGCAAAAATACAATAAAAAAAACCTTATCCGAAGACAAGGTTTTCTTTATATTTTATTTAAGTTTTTATTTTTTTGCTTCTACAGGAGCCGTTTCAGTTTGCGGAGCTTGCTGTAATGCTGAAGGATCAAGCTGCAACTGAGCTTGAGGATTCACTTTTGGGGCAGATAAACCTGTTTGCTTATCCAAAACGGTAATCAAATCCTGATCTCCAAGGTTGTTGAATGATCTGCTTGCAATTTTACCGTTTTTATCAACGATTACAAAGCTTGGCAATTTGAAACCATAAACACCATATTTTTTAGCAATATCTGAGTTTAAACCTCCGTCACCATAAACATTTGTTCCTGGAATTCCTTTTAATAAAGCATTGCTTGTTTTTGTAAACTGATCTTTAGTATCATCAAGATTTACGAATACAAAATTCATTTTAGACTTGTAGAAATTTACAACTTCTTTCAAAACAGGAACCGTTCCTTCAGCGATGTAAGGATTCCAAGATGCATAAAATACCATCATGTAAGGTTTTCCTTTGTTCTCGCTTAATTTGTAAGCTGAACCGTCTTGTTTTACCAAAGAAGCTTCCGGAGCATCATCACCAACTTTAAATCCGTTGATTGCAAACTGCATTTTTTTCAAATCTGCTTTAATGGTAGCATCTTTGATATCTTCTTCGATGATTTTTTTGATTTTATCAGTAGTCGCAGCCGGAGTTTGCGGATGAATATCAGACTGAGCCATTACAAAAGCCAGTAAATAATCTTTTTCAGTCTGAGAAACTTCTTTCTGACCTTTTAAATATTCACTAAATAATTCTGAAGTCGTAATATCTGTTTTACCCTGCGCTTTTGCCTGAGCGAAAGTCTGGAAGCCTGAACTCATTTTTGTTAAAAGATATTGTCTGTAAAACGGACTCATCTTTATCATTGCATCTTTATTCTCCTGAAGTTTGGTTTCATAATCTGTGAAAACTTTTCCCAATTTGAATGAAGGATTATTACCCGACATTTGCTTTTTAGTCATTTCATAATTTACCATTAAATTAAGAATTGCCACTTTAGCATCCGTTTTTTTCCATTCTACTACCTCTTTTCCAGGATTGAATTTTTTGATGTTTTCTTCAATATTTTTATTAATATCAGCTTCAATTTTCTGCATTCCTTTTACATACTTCGCTTCATCACCCGAAGCCAATTCCTGAATATTAAGAGTCTGACCGTAAGTCATCAAGAATTTCTGACAAGCCTGAAAGAAATCATTGTCAGCTTTACCATCACCTGTAACTACATATTCATTCGGGAATGTAGCAGAATTACCAGAAATATTTATAGACTGACCTCCTTTAAGGAAAATCAAATTTTGCTTTCCTGCATAATTGATAACATACATTCCATTTTTTGGAGCTTCAAAACTTCCTGAGAAATTTCCGTCCTTATCAATACCAATATTTACCAAAGGCAATGTAGCAACACCTGAAGCTTCAGCAAAATCAATTCTCTCTAATGGAGAACCACCTGCAATTTTTCCTTTTACTTCAACTTTTTTTGAACAAGACACTGCGAATATTGCAATGACAAACATCAAAAGATATTTTTTAATCATTTTCGTATTATAATTTTTTTTGAATGATTGAATTTCAGATTTCATTTTGTTTATAAATAATTTAGCAAAAATAAGTTTTTCCACTCAACTAGATATAATCTTTAAACTTATTTTATGAAACATTTAACTAAAAATCGCCTTCTTTGAAGAAGACGATTTTTATGATTTATTTTAAAACAGATTATCCTCTGTCTGCATAAGCAGCCATATACTCTCTGTTCATTCTTGCGATATTTTCAAGAGAAATTCCTTTAGGACATTCTACTTCACAAGCTCCTGTATTTGAACAGTTTCCGAATCCTTCATCATCCATCGCTTTCACCATGTTCAGAACTCTTCTTTTTGCTTCTACTCTACCTTGAGGTAACAATGCGTACTGAGAAACCTTAGCTCCCACGAATAGCATGGCAGAACCATTTTTACAAGTAGCTACACAAGCTCCACAACCAATACAAGCTGCAGCATCCATTGCTTTATCTGCATCTTCTTTAGGAACCGGAATTGCGTTGGCATCAAGCGTATTTCCAGAAGTGTTGACCGAGATAAATCCACCTGCAGCCATTACTCTGTCAAACGCACTTCTGTCTACCATTAAATCTTTGATGACAGGGAATGCCGCACTTCTCCAAGGTTCAATAACGATCGTTTCACCGTCTTTGAACATTCTCATATGAAGCTGACACGTTGTAATTCCTGTATCCGGACCATGCGCTCTACCGTTGATGTAAAGAGAACACATTCCGCAAATTCCTTCACGACAGTCGTGATCAAAAGCGATTGGTTCTTTTCCTTCGTTGATAAGATTTTCGTTCAGAATATCCAGCATCTCCAAGAATGAAGAATCTGTAGATACATCTGATATTTTGTAGGTCTCGAACTGACCTTTAGTTTTCGTATTTTTTTGTCTCCAAATTTTCAGAGTCAAGTGTAATCCTTTTTTCGCACTCATAATTTATATATTTTCAGTGTGGATATTTTGTTTAATAATTGGTTCTTTTTGTAAAAGTCGTACTAAATCTTTGTAGTCTTTTCTTTGTTTAACTAAATTAGGTTTCGAAAATTTTGTAACGATTATACTGCCTTTGAAATTCAAATTTTTGAAACAATTTTTAGTATCTTCAATTGTTGATTTTAACTGAAATATACCTTGTTTCACATCGCTGCCTTTTAGTTCTACATATATGATTTCGGTATCAGTTAATACTGCAAAATCACATTTTGTTTCTTGTTGTTTTGATTTGTAGACACAATCTTCAAAATCAATAATGTTAAACTTCTTTTGCCTTTTATTTTCAACTAACAACCTAGAAGTTCCACCTTTTTTATCCTTTAGTGTTTTCCTCTTATCTGAAAATTCAGAATAGCACTTTTCTAAATCTTCACATTTAATCATTATCAATATCTTTCGTTTTACTTATTTCAATTGCCAATAATTTATCAAAAGTATCATTTATTATTTCCGAAACACCATCTAAAGCATCTATATTAATTAATCCCTCTTCTTTATCAATTAAGCTCGTAGATTTACCGTATGACAATAAATAAACTTCAACATCTTTAGAATTCAACCAATATTTTTCATTTACAACTTCTGTAACTTCATTTTCAGCTTTAAATTCAGTGGCAACTTTATACGCATACATTAAATTATTTATAGAACTTAATATATAAGGAGAATGTGTAGGCAATAAAAACTGATGGTTGAAGTTATTCATAGATTCTACAAAGAACTCTACTAAATCTTTTTGTGCTTTTGGAAAAAGATTAATTTCAGGTTCTTCTGTAATAAAAGTTTTACTCTTTTTTCTATTATTATAATGCTTGATAACTAAGATAATAGGAATTAATGATTGATAGCCACTTGCACTCTTACTTAAAGAATAATATTCATTCTCATTTTCTTTTCTAATCTTTCCATCTCCATTTAAATTTTTAAAGTAAATATTTAAGGGATCTATCTTAACTTCTTCTCCAATAAATGATTTTGAAATTTGGTCTAACTTAGCAAATTGGACAAAAAGAGAATCAGATAAATTTTGAATTGAATTTTTCCCTAGAGAAAATATGGACTGTAAACCTCTTTCAGTTGGTATAAAAAATGGATTTGATAATACAGAAGCAATTCTTTCTTGGTAGAAATAAATCGGAATGTTTAAGTTAAATTGTTTTTTTTGAATATTATTATACTCATTTATTAACTCTTCAAATTGAGATGTTTTTGGAGTTAATTCTAAATTAAAATAAGGCTTTTTACTAAATTCTTTATCTATCCAAGGATCAAAATCACCATATTTCGATTTACATATTAAATCGTAATGCTCAGAAAAATATTCAATATGTGAATTTTCTTTAACATATTCAAAAATACCCCAATTTTCTAATCCAATTGAAAAATAACTATCATTATTTTCAAACCGATCAACGATATATGAAAAATATCTGCAAACTGCTAAAACCTTAGCAACAGTACTTTTCCCTGTTGCTTGCTCACCAATAAGAATAGTCATCTTACCCAAATTTAAATCAACAGATTTTATGGGACCAAAATTTTTTATGACTAACCGTTCCTGCATTTATTTGTAACTTCTCGCTTTAACTTCGATGTTCTCGTAAATAAGATCTTCTTTATGCAGAACTTCATTCTTAATATCATCACCTTGATATTCCCAAGCTCCTACATATTTAAAGTTCACATCGTCTCTTTCAGCTTCACCTTCCGGAGTCGCATGATCTTCTCTGAAATGTCCTCCGCAAGATTCATTTCTGTGTAGTGCATCAATTGCCATTAACTGTCCAAGTTCGATGAAATCTGCTACTCTGAACGCTTTTTCAAGCTCTGTGTTCATCCCTTCAGTTTCACCCATTACTTTTACATTTTGCCAGAAATCTTTTTTCAATTCGTCGATTTCTGCAATAGCCTGTCTTAAACCTTCAGGAGTTCTTCCCATTCCGACCTTATTCCACATAATGTGTCCTAATTTTTTGTGGAAATGATCTACTGAATGTGTTCCTTTATTATTAACAAAGAAGTTTACTTTGTCTTTGATTTCTTTTTCAGCCGCATCAAATTCAGCAGAATTGGTAGGAATTTCTCCTGTTCTGATGTCTGCAGAAAGATAATCAGCAATTGTGTAAGGAAGAACGAAATATCCGTCTGCCAAACCTTGCATTAATGCAGAAGCTCCCAATCTGTTGGCTCCGTGATCTGAGAAGTTTGCTTCTCCAACAACGAAACATCCAGGAATTGTAGACTGCAAATTATAATCAACCCAAACACCACCCATTGTGTAGTGAACGGCAGGATAAATTTTCATTGGAGTTTTGTAAGGATCATCCGCAGTAATTTTTTCATACATTACGAATAAGTTACCATACTTTTCTTCAATCCAGGCTTTTCCTAAGTCGTAGATTTGTAGTTCTGTAGGATTCTGAATATGTTTTTCGATGGCAGATTCTTTACCTTTTTTCATGATTTCTGTAGAGAAATCTAAGTAAACACCTTCTTTAGTATCATTATTTTCGATTCCGAAGCCAGCATCACATCTTTCTTTACCCGCTCTTGACGCAACGTCACGAGGAACCAAGTTTCCGAATGCAGGATATCTTCTTTCTAAATAGTAATCTCTATCTTCTTCTTTAATATTTTCAGGTCTGAGCTTCCCTTCTCTGATTGCTACTGAATCTTTAATATCTTTAGGAACCCAGATTCTTCCAGAGTTTCTTAATGATTCAGACATCAAAGTCAGTTTAGATTGTTGTGTTCCGTGAACAGGAATACAAGTCGGGTGAATCTGAACATAACAAGGATTTGCGAAGTAAGCTCCTTTTTTGTGAATCTTCCAGGCTGCAGAAACGTTTGATCCCATTGCGTTCGTTGAAAGGAAATATACGTTTCCGTAACCTCCTGAAGCAATAACGACTGCGTGAGCTGAGTGTCTTTCGATTTCACCTGTCACTAAGTTTCTTGCGATGATTCCTCTTGCTTTTCCATCAACGATTACCAATTCAAGCATTTCGTGACGGTTGTACATTTTTACTCTTCCTTTACCGATTTGACGGCTTAATGAAGAATATGCACCTAATAACAACTGTTGACCAGTTTGTCCTTTTGCGTAGAAAGTTCTTTTAACCTGAACTCCACCGAATGAACGGTTATCTAATTGTCCGCCATAATCTCTCCCGAAAGGAACTCCTTGAGAAACACATTGGTCGATAATATTTGCAGAAACTTCAGCTAATCTGTAAACGTTTGCTTCTCTCGCTCTATAATCTCCACCTTTAATCGTGTCATAAAATAGTCTGTAAGTAGAGTCACCGTCTCCCTGATAATTTTTAGCTGCGTTGATCCCTCCCTGAGCTGCAATTGAGTGCGCTCTTCTTGGAGAATCCTGGTAGCAGAATGCTTTTACATTATATCCTTGTTCAGCCAGTGTAGCTGCAGCAGAACCACCTGCCAAACCTGTACCAACAACAATAATATCAATTTTATCTCTGTTGTTTGGTGCAACAAGGTTCATATGGTCTTTATGATTTTTCCATTTGTCTTTTAACGGACCTGCAGGAATTTTTGAATCTAATTTACTCATAATTAGTATGTGATATTATTGAGTTACGTAATGAAAAATTGCAATAAAAATAAAGCCCGCAGGAATCAGGATTGAATACCAATTTCCGAAAGCTTTGATTACCGGAGTGTACTTTGGGTGTCTCGCTCCAATTGATTGGAATGAAGACTGGAAACCATGCGCTAAGTGTAAACCTAAAAGCACAAAAGCAATCACATAAAGAACTACTCTCCAGATATCGTGAAATTTGTGGTGTAATTCTGCGAAGTATCTTGTTTCATCCGGAATATTTCCCTGGATGTATTTGTAGTTCATTTCCGGAAAATAAAAATCATAGAAGTGAAGAACAAGAAACGCAAGAATTACCGCTCCTGAAATAATCATGTTTCTAGACATCCATGTAGAATTTGCTGCACCATTATTGTTTGCATATTTTACAGGACGTGCTTTGTTGTTTTTAATTTCTAAAACAAAACCCATCACAAAGTGAAAGATCACAGCAAACATAAGAATCGGCTGCATCAAATACTGCACCGCAGGATTATATCCCATAAAATGTGACGCCTCATTAAAAACGTCTTCACTGAAAACAGACATCATATTGGTAGACATGTGCATTACCAAGAAGATCAGCAGAAACATTGCCGAAAGTGCCATTGCATACTTCCTACCTATTGTAGAACTTGTTAAACTTGCCATATTAAGCTCAAATTTGAATTTCCACAAAATTAGGAAATGTTAACAATACTAAAAGTGAGAAATCTCACTATTAGACAGTTTGTAATGTTTCTAAATAAGATTTTTAACGGTATTTATTTCAAGAGAAACCTACAAAACCTGAGATTACTTTAATTGATAAATCTTGTCTTCAAACTTCACTATTTTTGCAGAACTCGGAATATTTTTAATTACGAAATTATTTATTCTCCGTGAAGACAAATAAGGATTAATAACATATTGTCGAATTTTATTTTTGTCTTTCTCAGAAGTCACCCAAAATTCTACTTTATGTCCTTTTTTGATTGAGATAATTGTCTCTTTTTTATAATGATGGATAAGAAATTCATCTCTCTTATTTTCAAATACATTGAATGAAATTCTAATAATTAAAAATACGAAAACGACCATCGTTAAATTTGATATGCTTTTCAGGCTGAATTTATCCAAAACAAATTTCAGAAAATAAACGATCCCAAACAGAGCAAAAACCTCAGCTAAATGTAAAGGAATATTTTCAAAAAAGACAAAATCAAAGCCCGCAAACCAATGAATGATTTTCAATAAGATTTGAATTAAAAAATCATAAATAGTATTGATAAATTCAAAATCTAAATTGAACCCGATTAATGCGGTCATCACAAACGAAAAAACAATAATCAACTCTGAAAAAGGAACGATAAAGAAATTTGCCAAAACAGAAATCAAAGAAAACTGGTGAAAATAATACAAAACCAATGGCAAAGTCATCAATTGTGCAGAAATAGAAATGGAAACTGTATTGTAAATAATTTTTTTGAAATAATTATCCTGCCTCGGAAGATATTTTAAAATTGGTTGATTCAGCCAATAAATTCCCAAAACGGCAAGAAAACTCAACTGAAAACCGACATCGAAAATCTGCTGAGTGTCAATCATTAAAATAATCATCGCAGAAAGTGCCACCGAATGCAATAAATCTGGTTTTCTTTGAAGCAAAACATATATAAAATACACAGAAATCATAATGCATGAGCGTACTACAGAATTTCCGAATCCGATGAAAACAGCAAAAATCCAGATTAAGAGCAAACTGGTAATGATTGCATATTTTTTAAATTTAACCGGCGAAAACCTCATCATTAAAAAATAAAACATCCCGAAAATAACGACAATATGCGTTCCTGAAATCGCCAGAAAATGCACCAAACCGGAACGGTTAAAATCCTGAACGGTTTCAGAATCTATTTCTGTGCGGTCTGCGAGAATAATTCCTTTTAAAAATTCACGACTGCGAAAATTCATCGTAGAATGATCGATTTCCTGTAAAGTTTCTAATCGCTTTTGCTTAGTTTTTTCAGAAAAACTTAAATCGTTTCTTGTTGCAGAAGAAATTTCTCCATTGACGAAACACTGGTAATGAATATTTTTTCGCTGTAAATATTTAGAATAATCAAACTGAAAATCGTGCTCTGGAGATTTGGGTTGAAGAACGTAAGCTTTTGCTTTGTAATAATGAGCGAAATCTAATTCCTTTTGATCCTTTTCTACGATTACGATCGCATTAAAAGACTGATTTTCAACCTCAGCGAAAACTTCATACTTTTTATATTTTTCGTTTGAATTTAATTTTTTTGAAACTTTAAAAATTATGGTTTCATTGGTTTTTAAATTAAATTTTTCTTTACTCAATTGATTGTAAAAATGAAACGAAATTCCTAATCCGAAAAATAAACTTACGAGAAAAACATTTCTAAGCTTGAATAAAATCCTTTTTTTCTGAAAAAGTAATCCAAAGACAAGAAGAGAAAATAGTAAAATCAGATAAATAGAATACAGTTCAAAAGAAAACTGATCCTGAAAGAAAATTCCAAGGATAAAAGAAATGACAAGAATCAAGAGAGGTTGTCTGTCCAAAATCATTTGTGTTTGTACAGACTAAGTTAGAAAATTTTTGAATGCGAAAATTAAATTATGCTACTTTTTTAGATTTAAAATAATATCGGCTGCATTTTCACTCGCTCCTTTTCCGCCTAATTTTTCTCTAAGTAATTTAAAATCTTGAAGCATTTCACTTCTTTTTTCACCATCAATAATGAAATTTAATTCTTTGACAAGATTTTTTGTATTGAGCTTGCTTTGAATTAACTCTTTCACCACTTCCCTATCCATAATCAAATTTACCAAAGAAATATATTTGATATTTTTCACCAGTCTTTTGGCAATAGCGTAAGAAATTTTGCTTCCGCGATAACAGACCACTTCGGGAATATTCAGCAAAGCAGTTTCTAAAGTTGCCGTTCCAGAAGTGACCAAAGCGGCTTTTGAACATCTCAGCAAATCATAGGTTTTGTTGGACACAAAATGCACATTTTCATCAACATACTTTTGATAAAAATCTTTATCTAAACTTGGTGCGCCCGCAATCACAAACTGATAATTTTCAAAATGCGGACGAACTGAAAGCATGATTTCAAGCATTTTTTCGACTTCCTGTTTTCTGGAACCCGGCAAAAGTGCAATGATTTCTTTTTCGTTTAAACCATTTTCAGATTTAAAATTTTCAATATTAATTTCCTGAAGTGATGATATTGCATCTAACAGAGGATGACCTACAAAATGAGACTTCACGCCGTGTTTTTGATAAAAATCTTCCTCAAATGGCAAAATTACCATCATTTCATCTACATATTTTTTGATGATTTCTACGCGACCTTCTTTCCAGGCCCAAAGTTGAGGAGAAATATAATAGATTACTTTAATGCCCAATTCTTTGGCGAATTTTGCAATTCTCAGATTGAAACCGGGATAATCAACCAAAATCAGAACATCGGGTTTATTATTTTTGATGTCTTCTTTGCAGATTTTTATATTATTTAAAATCGTTCTCAGATTCATCGCCACTTCAAGAAACCCCATAAAAGCCAGATCGCGGTAATGTTTTACCAAAGTTCCGCCTTGTTTCTGCATGAGATCTCCACCCCAAAATCTGAATTCTGCGTTGGAATCTTTTTCTCTTAAAGCTTTCATTAAATTGCTTCCGTGCAAATCTCCGGAAGCTTCACCTGCGATGATATAATACTTCATAAACGATGAGTAATGATTGACGATTGATTTTCTGAATTTCAAATATCAAAATTCAGATTTCAAATTTGAAATAAGTAATTTTGCGTCAAAGATAATGATAAAAATGTCAGAAGAATTTGAAATAAAAAATAAAGTAGCCGCAAGTGGATTAATCAATTTCGACCTTACCGATCTGGTTCCGAAAGGTGCAAGAAAAGGAATTGACTTGAAAGATTTTCTATTTATGGAAATGGTTTTGAAAGAAAAAGATTTCCGTGAAAAAGTGGCTGCAATTAATGTAGAAGATTATAGAGATTCTTATGTTTATGTCTATAATTCTGCAGATGCAATTGTTCCGCTCTGGGCCTATTTTTTAATTACTGCAAAATTGACCGACGTTACCAGGAAAATCGTTTACGGAAATTCAGAAAATTTAGAAATAATTCTGATGCATGATGCCATTACCAATCACGATTTTTCTGAAATGAATGGCAAAAGAGTGTTAGTAAAAGGCTGTTCAGACAAACTGATTCCGGAAAATGCTTATGTAGAACTGGTAGAAAAAATTCAGCCTATTGTAAAATCTCTGATGTTCGGTGAAGCCTGTTCTAATGTTCCGATTCTGAAAAATTAATGCTGAGTTTTGAAAAACTATCGCCAGTTATTCTTTTTGGGGCATTTCTTATAATTTATATTCTAGGAAGTTTCTCTAAAATACCATTTGGAGACTGTATAGGATTTGCTTTGTTGACTGAAAAAGGACAATTCATTGATTCTACATCTACTTATGCGCATTTTCTGTACAGCAATACTTTAGTTTTAATTAAAAAAATATTCCCGTTTATTAAAAGCAGTGAAGTGGCAAGATTGGTAACTATTCTTTCTGCAGCTTTGTGCATTCCTATAGTTTACAAAACCTCTTTATTACTTACAAAAAACAATTTGGTGTCTATTATTTCTTCCATTGTTTTCGGATTTGGCTTCTCGTTTTGGAAAAATACTGAGATCATAGAAATCTATACTTTTAATCTTCTTTTTATTGCCCTTTTTTTTTATTATACTTTACATGCTTTAATTAATGATAAGGAAAAACTGTATATTATTTCTTCCGTAATTTTAGGGATAAGTCTGTACAGCCACATTCAAAATATATTAATTTATCCTGCATTTGCTGTATTGGTATTTATTAAATCTTCAAGCAAAACAAAGTTTATTTCATTGGCTATTTTGGGAACTTTATTTCTTTCGCTTTTTATTTTTCCTTTAAAAAATAACGAACCGTTATCAGTTGTATATTCTTCTGGTGTAGTTTCAGAAAAAATTACAGATACGAATATTCTTAAAAGCTTCATCCTAAGTTTGGGATATTTATTTTATAATTTTTGGTATTTTATTATTTTTTCAATACCCGGAATGATGATACTTTTTAAAAGAGCGAAGACTATTTTCTTCTTTCTTATCGGCTCTGCAGCTCCAATATTTATTTTTTCTACCGTTTTTGGAGTTTCAGACAATTATGTATACTTTATTCCATTCAATTTTATTATTGCATTATTTATCAGTGTAGGTTTAAATAATATTTTTTCATTAAAAATAAAAAAACTGATTGCCCTTTCTTCATTAATGATTCCCTTATTTTATTTCGTTACTAATAAAGTGTTGAGTAAATCTGAATTTACAGAAAGTTTTGCCCAATCAAAATCTTACAAAGGTGGGTTGCGTTATTATCTTTTACCGTGGATGAATGACAATGTCGGGATATTGGAATTTACCATCGATAAAAAAAAATCTCCAGATCCTATGGATTGGATGACAAAATGTGCTGAAGAATACATTGAATTATTAAAAGATAAAAACTATACAGATCAGGAAATCAAAAAATTATAATTTTTACACATTGATACTATTTTTTTGATAACTTTGATTTTATTAACAAGCTAAAATAAACACAAAATGAGTTTAATCGACTTACTTACAGGAAACACCGGAAATCAGGTTGCAGAACAGGCTGAAAGCAAATTCGGAATCAGCAAAAATCAAATTATCGCACTTTTGGCAGTGGCTACTCCGCTTGTCATTTCTTATCTTAGAAACAAATCTCAGGATGCTGATGAAGCAGAAGCTTTGAACAACGCATTAGATAAAGACCATGACGGAAGTATCTTAGATGATGCTTCACAACTTGAAACAAGACAAAATGAGGGCGGATCTATCCTTTCGCATATTTTTGGAAGCGAAAAAAACACTGTTGAAAATCAATTATCTCAGAATACAGGAATTTCAATTGATAAAATCGGACCCATCTTGGCGATGCTTGCTCCTGTAATTATGGGTTATATCGGAAAAGAAAAGCAACAAAACAATGTTGGAGCAGGAGGTCTTGGAGATCTTTTAGGCGGAATTTTGGGTGGTGCTCAAAATCAGGCTCAGCAAGAACAGTCGAATCCTCTGAACGATATTCTTGGAAGTGTTTTAGGAGGTGGACAATCGCAATCTTCCGGAAATCCTTTAAACGATATTTTAGGAAGCGTTCTTGGCGGAAGCGGACAACAAAAACAACAAGGCGGTGGTTTAGGAGATATTCTAGGCGGACTTTTTGGAGGAAAGTAGTTTTTTAAACACATAATAATAAGATGTACCGGAGATTTTTTCTTCGGTATTTTTTATATCTAAATTTAAAATATTTTAAAATTTTAATAATTAATTATCGTAAAACAATAATTAATTATATCTTTGCAATAATAAAACATTAAAGCAATGAAATTACTTGGACCAAAATCTATCTCTACAGGACTATCTTACTTATTCCTCTCACTGTTTATCTTTTTGTTAATACACTCCTTTTACATGAGCTTTTTATTCGGAGTTGGCTACTACAACTACAATTACTCTGAGAGTCTATTATCCGATGTCATTGAAATAGGAAAATCAAAAGAAAATTATTCGCCTAAATTTGAGGTTTATTTTATCTTTAAATATCCATTTTCTAATCAACAAATGATGATGGGATTTTTCACAAAACAAACTGTAATGTTCCATTCGTTTCAAAATATATTCTTCTGTCTATTTTTTTTCTATTTGTATAAAATCTTTAATCATCTAACAAATCATAATCTTTTTACTGAAAAAATAATACATTATCTAAAAATATTTTCCATTATTAATATTCTATACGCTCCACTATATTTTTTCATTTGGGTATATCTTTTTAATGCCAGTTTAGATAGCTCTATGATTATTACGTGCTTAATTTTCTTCTTTTTAGGAATTACAATGTATTTCACTTCTGCATTCTTCAAAAAAGGTTATCAATTACAGTCTGAAAACGATCTAACAATTTAAATTATGCCAATCATTATTAACGTAGACGTCATGTTGGCGAAAAGAAAAATGCAGTCTCAGGAACTTGCAGAAAAAATAGGAATTACACAGGCCAATCTTTCCATTTTAAAAACCGGAAAAGCAAAAGCCTTAAAAATTTCAACATTGGAAGCAATTTGCAAAGCACTCGATTGTCAGCCTGGAGATCTCTTAGAGTATCTGCCCGAAAATAGTTAATCAGACTTTTTAATTTATAAAAAATAATCTAACAGACTTTTTAAACTTCCATATAATATGTAAAATTCTACATTGTGTTTTTGCAAAATTCTTATTTACCAATTTCTTGAAAATTTATTTACTGAATTTCAAAAAAAGCAACCAAATAGATTAATAATTAACAACATATATTAAAAAAATTATTTAGCTTTGTATATTATATCAGATAAAATTAAGATTTATGAAAAAAATAATTAGTACTTCTTTACTATTCGGAATTGCTATTTTTAGCAATGGATTGTTTGCACAGGAACTTTCTAATGAGAAGATGAAAGTTTTCCAGACGGACAAAATAGAAGACATAAAAAGAGTTTTCAAGCAAGAAGATTTTATTAAATGTTTTGACATCAAAGGAGTTTCTTACAATATGTTTTCTTTAAGCGCAAGATATGAAAGAGTAAATGTAATCAACTATTTACTTGCAAATAACATAAGCGTGAACAAGTCTTGCAGTGATGTTACTCCACTCATGTATGCAGCAATGTATGGATATACAGATACCGTGAAACTTTTCTTAAAAAACGGCGCCAAAAAAGAAACAAAAGATCGTAATGGCAAAACAGCAAAAGATTATGCTTTAGAAAACAAGCATTCTGATACAGCTGCAATTCTTTAAAAAATTTTTACAATATTATATTTAAACTTCCTTAGGGGAGTTTTTTTATTTTAAAACCTTCAAAAATCATATCTTTGCCAACGGAAAATTCAAAGTTCTAATTTGAACTTTATACATTGAACTTTAAACAAATAATTATGTTTCGATCGCACACAAACGGAGAATTATCTCTCAAAAATCTTAATGAAGAAGTTACACTTTCAGGATGGGTACAAACCATTCGTGATAAAGGATTTATGATTTGGATAGATCTTCGGGATCGTTACGGAATTACACAATTGGTTTTCGACCAAGACCGTTCTACAGCGGAATTGATGGAAAATGCAAAAAAACTGGGACGTGAATTTGTGATTCAGGTTTCAGGAAAAGTAATCGAAAGAGTAAGTAAAAATCCCAATATTCCGACTGGAGAAATTGAAATTTTAGTTGAAAAATTTACTGTATTAAATGAATCTCAACTTCCTCCTTTCACGATTGAAGACGAAACCGATGGTGGCGAAGAACTGAGAATGAAATACCGTTACCTTGATATCAGAAGAGCTCCCGTAAGAGACAAACTGATTTTCCGCCACAAAATGGCGCAGAAAGTGAGAAATTATTTATCAGACGAAGGTTTTATCGAAGTTGAAACTCCGGTTTTAATTAAATCTACTCCGGAAGGCGCAAGAGATTTCGTGGTTCCAAGCAGAATGAATCCGGGACAGTTTTATGCACTTCCTCAATCTCCGCAAACTTTCAAACAATTACTGATGGTTGGCGGAATGGACAGATATTTCCAAATCGTAAAATGTTTTCGTGATGAAGATTTGAGAGCCGACAGACAGCCTGAATTTACACAAATCGATTGCGAAATGGCATTCGTAGAACAAGAAGACATTATGAATGTTTTCGAAGGAATGACCAAAACTTTACTGAAAGACATTACAGAAAAAGATTTTGAAAATTTCCCGAGAATGACTTTCGCCGATGCAATGCAAAAATATGGAAACGATAAACCAGATATCCGTTTCGGAATGGAATTCGTAGAGCTGAATGATTTAGCAAAAGGAAAAGATTTTAAAATATTCGACGATTCTGAATTAGTAGTAGGAATTAATGTTGAAGGAATTGCAGACTACACCAGAAAACAAATCGATGAATTGATTGATTGGGTAAAACGCCCTCAAATTGGTGCAACCGGAATGGTCTGGATTAAATTCCAAAATGATGGTGTTGTAACTTCTTCTGTCAATAAATTTTACAACGAAGAAGATTTAAAGAAAATCACAGAAAAATTCGGTGCAAAAGCAGGAGATTTAATGTTTGTAATGAGCGGAAATGCAGACAAAGTAAGAACGCAACTTTCGGCTTTAAGAATGGAACTTGGAAACCGTCTTGGTTTAAGAAAAGGAGACGAATTTGCGCCACTTTGGGTGGTAGATTTCCCGTTACTGGAATTCGACGAAGAAAGCGGGCGTTACCACGCCATGCACCATCCTTTCACCTCTCCGAAAACCGAAGATTTTCACTTGTTGGAAACTGACCCAGGAAAAGCAAGAGCCAATGCATACGATTTGGTTTTAAACGGAAACGAAATTGGCGGTGGTTCTATCAGAATTTTCGATAAAGATTTACAATCAAGAATGTTTGACTTGTTAGGATTCTCAAAAGAAGAAGCAGAAGCCCAATTCGGATTTTTAATGAACGCTTTCAAATATGGTGCTCCGCCTCACGGTGGTTTAGCTTTTGGCTTTGACCGCTTGGTTGCCATTTTAGACGGAAATGAAGTGATCAGAGATTACATCGCCTTCCCGAAAAATAATTCCGGACGAGATGTAATGATTGATGCGCCAAGTAAAATTGCGGATGAGCAACTAGATGAGCTGGAATTGAAATTGAATTTAAAAGCATAAATTAAAAGCGGAGATTTTTCTTCGCTTTTTTTTATGTTGAATATGACAAAACAAGAGTTTATTAATTTCGTAGAAAATATAAATCATCAATTTTTTACCTTTGACATTGGGTTTTATTTTTTTAAAACAAATGAATCATTTCTTCAGATTCAAAATAAAAACTAATTAATAATTTCCTATTTTTACTCAAACACAAATTTTGAAAAAATGAAAACTCCATTACAAGTTCTCCAACAATATTTCGGCTACGACAGTTTCCGCCTTGAGCAATCGAATGCGGTTGAAAACGTAATTGCGAAAAAAGATACATTTGTTCTGATGCCAACTGGTGGAGGAAAATCCATTTGTTATCAGGTTCCTGCATTGGTTTTAAATGGAACTGCGATTGTAATTTCTCCGCTCATTGCTTTGATGAAAGATCAGGTTGATGCGTTGCGCATCAACGGAATTTCTGCGTCATACATCAATTCTTCGATGAGTTCTTTTGAGCAAAATGACACTTTAAACCAGTTAAAAAATGGCAAACTCAAACTTTTGTACGTTGCTCCCGAAAAACTGAGTTCGGAAAACGGTGCGTTTTTAGAAATGCTGAAAGAAGTCAATATTTCTCTGTTTGCCGTTGATGAGGCGCATTGCGTTTCGCATTGGGGTCACGATTTTCGTCCGGATTATTTGTTTTTAAATGGCATTAAAAATCAATTTCCAGATGTTCCGGTTATTGCTTTAACGGCGAGTGCAGACGAAATTACAAGAAAAGACATCTGTAAACAACTGAATCTGCAAAATCCGCTGGTTCTAATTTCGTCTTTTGACAGAGCCAACATCAAATATTTTGTTCAGCCAAAACAATCTGTGCTTGAAAATATCATTCAATACCTGAATGAACACCCGACAGATTCCGGGATTATCTACTGTTTATCAAGAAAAGGGACAGAGGAAATGTCGAATAAATTACGGGAAAACGGCATCAATTCGGCCTTTTATCACGCCGGGCTTTTATCTGCGGAAAGAGCAAAGGTTCAGGAAGATTTTTTGAAAGACAAAATTCGGGTAATAGTTGCTACGATTGCTTTTGGAATGGGAATCGACAAGAGTAATGTACGTTTTGTGATGCACGCAGATTTGCCGAAAAACATTGAAAGTTATTATCAGGAAACCGGAAGAGCGGGAAGAGACGGTTTGACGAGTGAAGCGATTTTGTTTTATTCCTATGCGGATGTCATCAAATTAAAAAAATTTGCAATGATAGAAGGCAACGAAGAACAATCTGATCTGATGTTGCAAAAACTACAGCAGATGTCAGATTTTGCCGAAATGCAAAAATGTCGACGACAATATTTAATGGAATATTTTGGCGAAAAACACGGTGGAAATTGCAATTCCTGCGATTATTGCCTGAGTGAATTTGAAGCTTGGGATGCAACTACTGATTCTCAAAAATTATTAAGTGCTATTTTCAGGCTAAAAGAACGTTACGGTAAAAACTTAATTATTGATTTTCTCCGAGGTTCAAAAGGTGTGAAAATTACAGATTATATGCGTAGTTTGCCAACGTATGGAATCGGAATTAATCACGGTAAAAATTATTGGCAAAATTTAATCAGACAATTGCTCAACAATGGTTTTCTAAGTGAATCGAATGATGAATTTTCTGTTTTAAAATTAAATGAAGAGAGTAAGCTGGTTTTATTCAAAGGCAAAAAAGTTGAGTTCAAAAAAGTAAAAGAACACGCCAAAGCTGTTGTCGTCGAGGAAATGGAGAACGATTACTCAACGCATGACTTTGATTCCAATCAAGATTTGTTTGCAGAATTGAGAACTTTGAGACGGGAAATCGCCGAGCGTGAAAATGTTCCGCCTTATGTTATTTTCTCGGATGCGACGTTACTGGAGTTATCAACTTTCATACCCAATTCAAAAGAAGAATTGAATCATATTAGTGGTTTCGGCGCTTTTAAAATTGAAAAATATGGAGATTTGTTTCTTCCTACAATAGTTGAGTTTTGTAAAATCCATAATTTGAGCAGTAAAATTACATTTAAAAAACCTAAAAAGAATATGGTTGCGAAAAGTACAAATAAATACGAAGCGGGAACTTTTACCACCACTTTTCAAATGTTCAAGGCAGGAAATAGTATCGAAGAAATTGCTGAAAATAGAAATCTGGCTATCAATACCATTCAAAATCATTTAGTAAATTTTGTAACCGTGGGAACTATCAAACCAAGCGAATTGATGGATATGAGCAAAGCAGAAACAATTATCGAAATTGCAAAAAACCAGAAACTGCCATCTTTGAAAGCCATAAAAGAAGAATTGTGTGACGGTTTTTCTTATTTTGAAATTAATGTTGCTATTGCCTATTACAAATCATATCAATAAAATTTATACTTTCTGGCTATCTCAAAAGTTACAGAAATTTCTATTCAATAAAAAGCAGGTTTTTTACATGAAAAACGAATATTGATCTAAATATATTTAAATTAGTGCTCAGAATTATTTGTTTTCTCATGAAAAAGTTAATACCAAAACTATATTATATTTTTATTCTTCTGAGTATTTTTACTTCAGCTCAGGATTATACTTCCGAAAATGAAAAATTGAAGGGAAATATAAAATCCATCTATTTATATATCATTGAATATGGTAACAAAGAAAATCCTGTTGAATTTAAAACTTTCGACACAAAAGGAAGACTTCTTGTTGCAAAGAAATATAATGACGGATATTTGAGACGCGAAGAGCGAAACGAATACAAACCTAATCAAATTATTACTACGCTCTGTGAATCTTGCGGTGATAATTTCGACAGCTATTTTTCTAAATTTTCAATCAAAGAAAATCAAAAATACCCGTATTCTGATTATCTAACGAACGATCCCAGTGTAAAAAATAAAACCTATAAAACTGTTGATAAAAAAGGTAATGTTGTTTTAGAAAAATATTTTACCTCAGAAGGATATCTCACTTCTATAGCAAAATCTACTTTTAATGCGAATTCTCAACTCCTTTCAAGAGAAAGTTTTGACGATGAAAACAAATTGCTTTCAAACATTAAAAATATTTACAATAAAAGTAATTTGAAAACCGAAGAAATAAGTAAAAGTGAAAACCGCCCTGAATCAAAGACAAGTTATTTTTACGATAATCTAGGAAGAATAAAACTTGAAAAACAAAACTATAACAATAGCTTCTACGAAACTTCATATGAATATTTTAAAGAAAAAGACAGTGCAAAAATTTTGAGATATTCTGCAAGTCCACCAAAAGATAAAAAACTGTATCAGATTGAAAAAACATACCCAAAACTAAAAGGCAAAGTAATAGAAAAACAGAATGTTTCTGACAATAAAGCCGGATACAAAACAGTTTATGAATATGATGAAAACCAAAAGTTATCCGCACAGAAATATTACGATGATAAAAATGAACTCATAAGGGAGTTGCATTATACTTATGATAAAAACGGAAACTGGAATGAGATCAATATTTCTGAAATGGTAAACGTAATTTACAATAAGGATGCACCTAAAAAGGAGAATCAAAAAAAGAAATACATCAGAAAGATTGAATATTATTGATTGTAAGGTAATTTTACCTTTAGAAATTAAATATTTTTCTGCTTTTATAAATTTAAACTATGAACCAAGAAATCCTAATCTACAACACTCCAACCTCTGAAGAAATTTTAAAACAGATCAATCAATATGAATTTAAAAGATTATGGAAGGATAATCTTAAAAATAACAGTAAAAATCTATTTTATGGAATTCTATTTACATTAGTGGGAACTCTAATTATTCTTGCAGAAGGCTATCGTTTCGCAGGGTTCTTTTTCGGGTTTTCATTAGCTGCATTTTCGTATTATTTCTCTTATTATTCCTCATACAAAAAAGCAAAAAAAAGACATGAGGAAATCATTGAAAAAGAAATTTACAATCTCAAAACAAATTCAAAAGATGTAATCTGGGAATATACTCCTAGTCATTTTTCTTTTAAAAGTTACAAAGCAGAATACAGTTTTATCTGGAGCGAAATTACCTATTGCATCTTAGACGACAAATATCTTTACATTACAGCTTCATCGTTTCTGAACTTCATTTTAGAAAAAGCTAATATTGATAAAGAAAACCTTGACAAAACAATTATTTATCTTGAAAATAAAGCAAAATTTGAAGAAATTTAATTTTGTTTTATCACTAAAAACATAAAAAACCGGAGAAATATTTCTCCGGTTTTTATATGAAACTTTACTGTAAAACTGGTTACAAATATCCGTTTTGTACCAACCAAGCCGTAATTCTTTTTAAAGTAAGAGCATTCGGGTCTACCGCAGACGAAAGAAATTTCACATTATCTTTTTGAGGAATAGAAACCACTTTTCGCACATTATCTTTCGCACTAAACAGTTCAAAATTTTGCGCATTATTACCACCTGCAAAATTCACTTTAGCAACCAAAATTCCTCCCGGAATAAAAAATTCATAAAAATCCTGTCCGTTTCTGCTTCCTGTGGAAGTAAAAAAACCGATTTGTTCACCACCCTGTTCGATTGCCTTAGTTTCTTTTAATTCAATCGGCCAATTTTTGTTACGCGAGACTAAAGTATAATTCACAGCAGTTCGTGGTGAAACACCTTTTGAGGCTATAAGTTCAGTAATTTTAGCTTCATTTAGGCTGTTTCCCTCAACAACCCCGCCTTTTCCTATAAGATTTACAAAACCTTTTTCCATACCTAAAGTTGATAATTTGAAAATTCCAACCTGATTGGTCGGTAAAAAAGTAAAACGATAATACATTGTTGTATTGTCATTTTTATCACCCTCAAACTCGGTACTCAAAACTGCAATTACTAATTTTTCTCCTTCCATCGAATACAGATTGAAGTTTTTGGTCAAGCCTAAATTTTGTTTCTGCACTTCAACTTTTCCTATTTTCTGACCATCGACAGTAATAATATTATTCTTGTAATCAACCTTTTGCGCAGAAAGGAAAATATTGATTCCGATCACACATAAAACCGTAAAAATTGTTTTCATTTAAAATTATTTAATTGCGTTGAAATTACAAATAATTTTTCACGGCACAATGATTGCAGATTTTCAGCAAATCAAATTACAATGAAAGCAATCTGGAACGGTGCCATCGGCTTTGGATTAGTCAATATTCCTGTGAAAATTTATTCTGCGACAGAAACAAGTAAGCTTGATCTTGATATGCTGGATAAATCTGATTTTTCTAATATCAAATTCAAAAGAGTTAATGAAAAAACAGGTAAGGAAGTGAAATGGGCAAATATTGTAAAAGGCTTTCTCATAGATGACAAATATGTTGTTCTTGATGAAGATGATTACGCTGCGGCAAGTCCCGAAAAATCTAAAATTCTGTCTATTGAGCATTTTGTGAAAGAGGCAGAAGTAGATTCTGTTTATTTTGAAACTCCTTATTTTCTGGAACCTCAAAAGAATGGAGAAAATGCTTACAGACTTTTAATTAAGGCTCTTCAGCAGACAAAAATGGTCGGAATAGGAACTTTTGTACTTCGTGACAGTGAAGCAATAGGGATGATTCGTCCTTATAATGATGAAATACTGGTTTTGAACCGTCTTAGATTTGATCAGGAAATCAGAGATTACAAAGATTTGAAAATTCCTGCTAAAAAAGCTCCGAAACCTTCTGAACTGAAAATGGCAAAAAATCTCATCGAGCAGCTTTCAGAACCATTTGACCCTAAATTTTACAAAAACGATTATTCTGCGGAACTTTTAAAAATTATCAAGAAAAAAGCCAAAGGAAAATCTGTGAAGCTTAAAAAAACTGAACCTGCAAAACAAGGTAAAGTAATCGATCTGATGGCACAGCTAAAAGCCAGCCTACAAACTCCTAAATCTAAAAACGCATCATAATGGCCCTTAAAGATTACAATAAAAAACGGAAATTTGATGCGACAAGCGAACCAAAAGGTAAAACAAAGAAAAGTGACGAAAAACTTATTTTTGTTATTCAAAGACATGCTGCATCAAGATTACATTATGATTTCAGATTAGAAATGGAAGGTGTTTTAAAAAGCTGGGCAGTTCCCAAAGGTCCGTCCCTAAATCCTGAAGACAAACGATTAGCGATGATGGTAGAAGATCATCCTTATGATTATAAAGATTTTGAAGGGAATATTCCTGAAGGAAATTATGGCGCCGGACAAGTTGAGGTTTGGGACAGCGGAACGTATGAACCTTTAGATGAAACCTCTAAACTTTCAGATGAAAAAGAATTGCTGAAAGAATTGAAAGCAGGCTCACTAAAATTTATTCTTCACGGAAAAAAATTAAAGGGTGAATTCGCTTTGGTTAAAATGAAAAATGCCGAAAACAACGCCTGGCTTCTCATCAAACATAAAGATAAATTTGCAAAAGATGAATATGATGCCGAAGAAAATACCGCAAAAAATTCTCAGGTCACCAAATTTTTAGAGGAAAAAAAAAAGCCCAAAAAGCAGCAAAAAGAGGTCATAACTTCTGAAACAAAACCAGTATTTCGACGTTTCAATTCCTTAGTGGACGAAAAGAAACTGGAGAATTATATTAAACCAATGCTAGCAAAATTGCATGACAAACCCTTTGATGATGAAGACTGGGTTTTCGAAATTAAATGGGACGGTTATCGAGCTATTGCCGATCTAAGCAAAAAACAACCTTTATTTTATTCCCGAAACGGGATTTCTTTCTTATCTAAATTTAATAAAATTGCCGTTGATTTCGAAAATCAAAAACACAAAATGATTCTCGATGGAGAAATTGTTGCTTACGACGAAAATGGAAAACCAAGTTTTCAATTCTTACAACAAATTGGCGAAAACTCAGATTTAGCTTTAACCTATCAGGTTTTTGATCTGTTGTGGCTAAATGGTCATTCTACCGAAGAACTTCCTCTAATTCAACGCAAAGAGCTGCTGAAAGATGCTCTAATTGAAACCGATGTGATCAAATACTGTGACCATATTCCGGAGAAAGGTATTGATTTTTTTGAACAGATGAAGAAGATGCAACTGGAAGGAATGATTGCTAAAAAATCGGACAGCGTTTACAATGAAAACAGCCGAAGCTCAGATTGGCTCAAAATAAAATTCACCAATACAGAAGAAGCAATTATTTGCGGATTTACAGAACCACGAGGCTCAAGAGAAGGTTTTGGCGCATTAATTCTTGGAAAACACATTGACGGAAAACTGATTTATGCTGGTCATACAGGAACTGGTTTTAATAAAGATTTAATTAATGAAATTCACGAAAGACTCTTAAAACTGGTCACAAAAACGTCACCGTTTGAAAATGTACCTAAAACAAATATGCCGGTTACATGGACGAAAGCAGAATTGGTTTGCGAAATAAAATTCTCAGAAATTACAAAAGACGGCATTTTCAGACATCCTGTTTTCGTGGCAATTCGGGAAGATAAAAATCCTGAAGATCTTAATCAAAAAACTAAAGAAATGAAAGCTAAAACTTCACCCAAAAAAGCAGTTTCAGATGAAAAAGATCCTGAAATAATCTTAAACAGACGGAAAATTAAGTTGACTAATCAGGATAAAATATACTTTCCCAAAGATGGAGTGACTAAAGGCGAAGTGATCGACTATTATCAATCTGTTTCAAAATACATTCTGCCTCATTTAAAAAACCGTCCGCTTTCTCTAAATCGTTTTCCGAACGGCATTGAAGAAATGGGTTTTTACCAGAAAGATGCAGGAAAAAACACTCCGGAATGGATAAAAACAACGAAAGTTTATTCAGAATCAACCGACAAAAACATCGATTATATTTACTGTAACGACAAAGCCACTTTAGCGTATCTGAATAATTTAGGCTGCATAGACCTCAATCCCTGGAATTCTTCACTTCCCGATTTAGAGAATCCTGATTTTTTGGTTTTAGATCTCGATCCATCAAAGAAAAACTCGTTTGATGATGTAATCGAAACCGCTTTGCAGATAAATGAAGTTTTAAAATCAATAAAAATTAAAGGCTATTGCAAAACTTCCGGGAGTACAGGAATCCATATCTATATTCCGATGGGCGGAAAATATAATTTTGACCAGGTGAAAGATTTCGCCCACATTCTCATGAAGCAGGTAAATGAAAAGTTACCAAAACTGACAACTTTAGAAAGAAGCTTACAAAAACGTGACGACAAAAAAATCTATCTCGATTATCTTCAGAACCGTTCCGGACAAACTCTGGCAAGCGTGTACAGCATTCGCCCAAAAGAAAGTGCATCTGTTTCAATGCCTTTGGAATGGGAAGAATTAAAAAAAGGATTAAAGCCTACAGATTATACTATTCATAACGCACTGGAAAGAATTATAGAAAAAGGAGATTTATTTAAGCCTGTTTTGGGAAAGGGAATTGACATGATGAAAGCACTGGAATTGTTGGAAGGAATGAATTGATGTTTGTAAATAATAACAATTTTTTGCGTTATGTTTGTCATTCTGAAAGAATCTTAAGCACAAATTATTACAGATTACTTCTCTAATGCCATTCTGAGATCCCTACGGGATGACAAACTAACCGCTGATTTACTAAAAACAATAATCACGGCAACTTTGCGACCAAACTTTCCGGCAAAATTTTTAAAATCAGATAAATTATTTTCCATTTAAAATTGGGAACAATCGTGAAAGAATTTCCTGCGTTGACGATATGTCTTGCTACATAATCCGGTTTCATAATCAACGATTCATTCAATTGTAATCCTTCATTTATTTTAGTTCTGATATATCCAATTACCAAAGCATTGACTTTAACGTTTCTGGGAGCTAGTTCCTGTCTTAAACCTGCTAAATAGGTTGTAAAAGCCGCTTTTGTACTTCCGTAAACAAAATTACTTTTTCGTCCACGAACTCCGGAAAGGGATGACAATCCGATAATTCTTTCTAAATTTTGATTGCTTTCATCCGTTGCAATAATATTCAGGATAGAAACTGCTCCCATATAATTGACGAGCATCATTTGTTGAGTTCCTTTAAAATCATTTAAAGCTTTTTCATTATCAACTAAAAAACCTGCGGCATAAACAACGATATGAGGTTTTGCTGGAAGTTCGTCGTAAAATTTTTGATGAGAATTAAAATCAACTGAATCGAAAGATAAAACCGTCATTTTTGAGCTGAAATTATTTTCCTGAACAAATTCTTCTAAAGATTTTGTATCTCGGGAAGCAGCAATTACGGAAAACCCTTTTTCAATATATTGTTTGATAGCTTCTTTGGCAACATCAGAATTAGCACCTAAAATGAGAATGATTTTGTTTTGATTCATGGGACAAAGATATTTTATTTTAAATTTTAAACACAAATTCCACTAATATTTTCACGAATAAACACAACGACTAAACGGTTTGTCATTTGGACGAAGGAGAAGTCTTTTAAAAGTTTTAGTTAAGTGGTTAAGATTATTAAGATAGATTCTTCACTCTGCTTTGCTACGTTTTGAATGACACAGTGTAAAATGATTACATGAAAAAAAATCGGCGCGGTAAGCAAAGCTTACCGCGCCGAAACACAATATTATTAAAACTAAAAATTATTTCTTTTCAGTTTCTGTAACTTCTTTTTTATCAGCAACAGCTTTGTCGCCAAATCTAGTCGCTGTAAATTCTCTTGATATTGCTGCTTTCTCAAATTTCAATTTTCCGGAAAGTGTTTCAATAACTACTCCATCCTCCTGAATCTGAGCAATTCTTCCGTGAAGACCAGAAGTAAGCACTACTCTGCTTCCCACTTTAAGCTCTTCCTGAAATTTTTTCTCCTGCTTCTGCTTTCTCATTTGTGGTCTGATCATCAGGAAATAAAATCCTATAACCATTACTCCCATCATCATCAACATGGTGGTAGAATTTCCCTGAGGTGCTGCCTGTAAAAATAGTGTTAACATACAATATTTAATTATGGTTGAATATTGGCATTGAACGTCAATTTTACCGGAGCATTTTCTACGTTAGCAAAAACGTCTGCATATTTATTTACAGCACCGTCAAAGTTTGAAGAATCAAAGCTTAAAGTAATTTTTCCTTTTTTACCCGGCATAATTGGGTCTTTCGTGAATTCAGGAGCAGTACATCCGCATCCAGGTTTTACTTCAGAGATAATTAACGGGTTTGTACCTGTATTGGTCACTTCATAAACGTGGTTTACTTTTGATCCTTTTTTGATATTTCCAAAATCGAAATTGCTTTCAGATAATGCAATTGTAGTTGTAGGCTGATTAGATTTTACAGGAGCTGCAACTTCACCACCTGCCGCAGCCGGAGTTACAGGCGCAACTGCAGAATCACCTGAAGGAGCATTGGTAGAATCTACACCAGCAATTGCAGAGTTTTCTGTTGTTTTATTTTCTTCTTTTTTACAAGAAACCAATCCGAAGCCAATAATAGACAAAGCGATAATTGATAACGTCTTTTTCATATTAAATTATATTTATATTCTATTTAAATCTTTACAATATTTATCTAAGATTCCGTTAATGAAAATATTTGATCTTTCAGTAGCAAATACTTTAGCAATCTCGATATATTCATTAATAATAACTCTTGAAGGTGTAAAAGGAAAATTATCAAGTTCAGCAATAGCAGTCGTTAAAATCACTTTATCCATCAATCCTACTCTTTCCAGATCCCAGTTTTCTAAACGCTCAGAAAGTTTTTTCTCATTTGCTTCCCAGTTATTTAATGTATATCTCAACAATTGGCTGGCGAAAGTTTTATCTTCTTCATCTTTAATCATTTTAATTAAAGTTCTGCTTTCTTCATCTTCTTTTAAGAAACCGATCGTTTTCTGAACCATTGAATTGGCAATATGAATATCATCCGACCAGGTAAGCTCTCTATCACCTATATAATCATGGAAATCATCATTTTCAGCAATATATCTTAAAAATAATTTACCAATAAATTTTTGATCTTCCTCGAAAGAATACCCTTCTTCTTTCATAAAATCCTGATAACGCTTTCCTGCAGTCATTCGTTGGAAAGTTTTCACCAACATATCGTCATGTAAATCCCATTTCAAATCTTTATGCTGACCGGAAAAGAATAATCTTTCAGGGTTTTCTTCAAGCTTTTTTAAAACCTGATTATTGATAAATTTTTGATTGGGGTTGACATCCGAATCTGTTTTGAAGTATTTGTTTTTACCAATTTCCATCTGATTTTCTGCAAGATCTTTCAGACCTACTAAAAAATTTAACTGGAAAATATAGAGATTATATATTTTCTCTATCCCACTAAACATGTTTTTTTCCAAAACATCAAATTTAATAGGATTTTGGTAGTACGAATATACACTTTCTACTACTTTTTCACGGATTTGTCTTCTTCCTAACATTCAAAGAGCTTTTTATGGGTGCAAAGATATGAAATTTAAAATTTATGAAATTCTCAGTCTCCTTCAATTTTTGTAATTTTGTGAAAGTTTATGAAAGCACTGAAAACTCTGAACCCTTACTTTTGGAAGCACAAAATATTATTGTTTTGGGGGTTACTATTCATTATCGCCAGTAATTTTTTCAATATATATAAAGTACAGTTCGTTGGTAAATCTGTTGACGAACTGACAAAACATGGAAATCTTGGTTTTAATAAACAGGTTTTGATTTACGTTGCCATTATTGTCGGTTGTTCACTTCTTACAGGATTCTTCACTTTTATGATGCGACAAACGATCATTGTAGCTTCAAGAAGAATTGAATACGAACTTAAAAATAAAATTTACAGACATTACCAGGAATTATCGCTGACAGATTACAAACAAACGACCATCGGAGATCTAATGAACCGGTTAAGTGAGGATATTGTAGCGGTAAGAATGTATTTGGGACCCGGCGTAATGTATGTTGTCAACCTGCTTGTGCTTTTGTTGATAACGAGTGTTTATATGCTAAAAACTGACGTTTCAATGACAGTCTGGACGCTCTTGCCACTTCCTGTTCTATCTTTTATTATATTTAAAGTAAGCTCGATTATCAATAAAAAATCAAAAGTAATGCAGAAAAGTCAGTCTGCCATTTCCACTTTTGTACAGGACAGTTTTTCGGGAATCAGAGTTGTGAAATATTTTGCAAAGGAAAAGTACATCCAGAAAAATTACGGCATCAAAGTTACTGATTATCAAAACAAAGCTTTAGATTTAGCAAAAACAGAAGCCTATTTCTTTACGATTATTTTATTCGTGATAGGTTTATTAAATGTTGCTGTGATTTTAATTGGCGGACAAAAATATATTGCAGGAGAATTGACGGTCGGTAAAATTGCTGATTTCTTCATGTATATCAATATTTTGATCTGGCCATTTTCAATGGTGGGTTGGGTTACTTCAATCAATCAAAGAGCGGAAGCTTCGATGCAGAGAATTAATGAATTTATGGATAAACAGTCTGAAATTTATAATAAAAACTTTGAAAATTATCCTATTAAAGGCGATATAGAGTTCAAAAACGTTTCTTACATATATCCAAATACAGGAATTAAAGCGTTAGAAAATTTAAGCTTTAAAATAGAAGCCGGAAAATCTTTGGCCATCATGGGAAAAACCGGAAGCGGAAAATCAACAATCGCTTTACTACTTTGCAGACAGATCGATCCTACGGAAGGCGAAATTTTAATTGACGGTAAGAATTTAAAAGAACATAATTTAGAAAACTATAGAAATTTTATTGGATATATTCCGCAGGAAAGCTATTTATTTTCGGATACAATTGAGCATAATATTGGTTTCTCAATCGACAATCCAACTCACGAAAAAGTAGTGGAATATTCTAAAATTGCAGACGTTCACAAAAATATTATTGACTTTAAGGATCAGTATAAAACCCTCGTCGGCGAACGTGGAGTAATGCTTTCGGGAGGCCAGAAACAGAGAATCTGTATCGCAAGAGCCCTAATTAAGAACCCAAATATTATTATTTTTGATGATTCACTTTCTGCATTAGATACAGAAACCGAACAAAATATTCTTGAAAATATTGATGATAAAATAGATAATGCAACTTCTATAATTATCACACACAGAGAGTCTAGCGCTCAAAGAGCTGATAAAATTCTTAATCTTAACGAAATTACCAATTCTGCAACTGCGTAGCCAAAACATTTTGAATTGTTAAATAAATCATAAAAAAAACTTTGTGATTAAAAGAAATATTTTATATTTGTTCTTAACAAGATTAAAAAATATCTAATAATGAGTGAATACAAGGAACGCCATGAAAATGAAATTTTCACTAAGGTGCTAAAAGCGGGGAGAAGAACTTATTTCTTTGATGTGCGCGAGACGAAAGCAGGAGATTATTATCTTACAATTACCGAAAGCAAAAAGAATTTCGGAGAGAATGGAGAGGCCACATTCGAGAAGCATAAAATTTATCTTTACAAAGAAGATTTTAAGAGTTTTCAGGAGATGTTTAATGAGTCCACAGATTTCATCATTAATGAAAAGGGTGAGGATGTTATTTCAGAAAAGCATGATAAAGATTTCAAAAGCAGAACGTATACCATCGATTCTGACGATGAAGTTTAACTAAAAGAATTTCTAAAAACACAAGCATCTTGAGAAAAAGGATGCTTTTTTTGTGCCTGAATTTTTATAAATCTAAATAATTTTCATCAATATTTTTGCATAAAAAAACACATTTTCAATGAAGAAAATGTGTTCAAATGTGGGTGAATGAGGGGTCTCGAACCCCCGACCTCCGGAACCACAATCCGGCGCTCTAACCAACTGAGCTACAATCACCGTTTTGGTGGTGCAAATATAAGAAAGAATATTTAATTACAAAACAATTCCTTCAAAATTTTTCAAAGCGAGCAGCTTTTCTGTTGTAAACCCTTCTGCATAGGCAACTCCAGACAATCGGCCCAGGTCTTGAGCGCGATACGTTAAGCTTTCATAAAAGTCTTTTGAAGTGATTGGTGTTTCAGGTTCTGTAGATTTTGGATCGTAAAACTGAGTTTTAAAAGCCATACAGGCTTCCAATTTTTTCCCTAAATATTCTGAAATATCAATTACAAATTCCGGCACAATATTTTTCCACTGGATGTAATGGAAAATCTGCTTTGGCCGCCAAATTTCCTGAGCTTCTCCATCTGAAACGGTCTCAATTTTTCTTAGTCCAGATAAAAAGCACGCATCAGACACTAATTTCGCAGCTTTTGCATGGTCTGGATGTCTGTCATCAATTGCATTGGCTAAAACGATTTCCGGACGGTATTTGCGGACCATTTTTACAATCTCCATCTGATATTCTTCAGAATTAACCAAAAAACCATCTTTCAGTCCCAAATTTTCTCTTACAGCAACTCCCAGAATTTTTGCAGCTTCTGTAGCTTCTTCTTTTCTTGTAAGGTCAGTTCCGCGAGTTCCCAGTTCGCCTTTAGTTAAGTCTATAATAACGCAGGTTTTTCCTTCCGAAATCAATTTAGCAATTGTTCCTCCACATCCTAATTCTACATCATCAGGATGAGCTCCAAAAGCAAGTATATCTGTTTTCATTTATTTTAACTTTGTAATCACTCATATTACAATGAGCATAGTTTTAATTTTTTCAAAGGTAACATTTAAAACAAAAACTTCCCAAACATTACGAATGGGAAGTTTTTATACTTATGATTTAAATTTCAGATTATTTATTAATTTCTCCATTTAGTTTCACAGCATCCTGATAAGTAGGATCCAACTGTAAAGATTTTGCAACATAGTCTTTAGCTTTAGCCACATCTTTATCTTTTTCAAGATAAGCTACTGCAAAATATGCGTATGCAAGAGTTTGTTTATTGGCTTCAACATCTGCCGGTTTTACTGTTGATATAAATTTCTCATAAGCAATTTTTGCTGCATCATTATTACCAGCTTGCTGATAAGCATAACCCTGACTGTAATAAGCAGGAGCCCAATCCGGAAGCAGACCGCTCATTTTCTGCCATGTAACGATAGCTCCATTCCAGTTTTTAGCATCCTGGTAAGCATTTGCTAATTTATATAATGCATCAGAATCTTGAGGATTTGCTGCAACTTGTTTTTTCAAAGCTTCGATTGCGGGGCTGGTTGGTCCTGCATCTACAGAAGCCTGAGAAGCACCTCCACCATTAATTTTGGCTAATTCCATATCCCATTTCAAAGTCTCATCTTTAGCTCCTTTTGCGATCGCAATTTTTTGTTGAGATTCTGCTTGTAATGCTGATTTTTTAGCGGCGTCAGTTTCAGTTTTAGCTAAACCTGCAGCAATTAATCCCATTAAACCTTGATCAGCCGGCTGAATTCTTGATTTTTCTGCCTGAGACACAAAAGTATCCATATTTTGCTTGGCTTCTGCATATTTTCCATCTGCATAATCTACATAAGCTCTTAATTTAAATTTGATAGGATCGTTGATTTTATCAAAAATTTTATCTAAGATAGCTTTAGAATTTGCATAATCTTCGTTAGTAAAATACAATTTAGCAATCTCTAATTGAGTGTATGGATCTTCATCAGCATATTTTGTATAGTTGATCAAATCCTGAGTCGCTTTTGCATTTTCCTGATATTTAATATTGTAAGCCGCTAAAGCTTTATACGCCGGAGCATATGTTGCATCTGTAGAAATTGCTTTTTCAATACTAGTTTTAGCCTGTTGCCACTGTTGAGCAGCCATCCACAAAGTACCTATTCTTGTGTGAACAGACGCTTTATTTTTAGCTAAAGGCAAGGCTTTATCATAAGCAGACATTGCATCTCCAGGAACTCTTTTTAATCTGTAAGCATCACCTAAAGTATAATAGTAATATGCAGGAACTTCTTTTTTAGAAGCTCTTTCAATTGCTTTATTCAAAAACTGAATTGCTAAATCTGGAGAGTTATTTTTCTCGAATAAAGTTAAAGCTTCTGCAGCTCTATATTGAACTTCAGCGTCTTTTTCTCTTGAATCAGCAATCTTCTGAATTTCAGCAATTGCAGATTTGTCACCTTTGCCTAATTTCACGGTTGCCAAACCTATCTGGTTTAAATAACTTTTCTTATCAGCAGCCAAACCTTTATTGAAGTTTTCTGTTGCTGAAACAAAATCTGGCTCTGCCTGTCTTAAGAAAGTATTTCCTAAGTAAAAATAGTTTTCTGCTGTAGGCTCTTTTGAAATCATTGCAGAAAAATTGGTTTTTGCAGCAGCAAATTTATCGCTATCAATACTGTTTATACCATCTTGCAATGTTTGAGCAAAAGCAAAATTGGTAAAAAATACCACTGATGCTCCTAAAGCAATCTTCTTAACATTCATAATCATTATATCTTTCATTATTATTTAAACTTTTCTATTTTAAAAAACCGAATTATAATTACACAATTTTCAGACCAAAATAACATATTTAAATTGTATAAAAGCTAATATTAAGATTTTTTAACGCATTTGAACTTCGCGCCTATAGATATTATAAGGCTGCAATCCTTCTTTTTCAACAATCATCTGCCCCAATTGAGTACACGAGTATCTAATAAAACCATTAGCAATGTTAAAATTACCTTCGTTTGTTAAGAAATAAAGAACTCTTGTAAATGGATATTTCATTTCTCTTAAACCATCAAAATCCGGAGAATAAGATTTTCCTTTGTCTGTGACAGGAAGAATTTTTATCATTTCCCTAAGTTTCTGCGCTTCTTTATCATAAGGTCTGCTAATTGTATTCAGACCGATTACACCAATTTTGTTTGGATATTTATTTAATTCCTCAATAACATTAATGCTCCCCGGAATAATAGAAAATTTAAGATCCTTTGGTTGTTTTTTAAGCTTCTGTGCTACAAAATTCAAATTACTGGAATTGGTACCATCGAAAACAAAATTCTTTTCATCAGACTGTAAGCCTGAAGAAATTTCTTCCATCGTAATACCTGATTTCTCGGAATTTTTTGGAACAAAGAATACAACAGCATCTGCAGCAAATCTTGCCGGAATGATTTTCATATCAACTTTTTCTTCGTAAGCCTTAACTTCTTCAGGAGATAATTCTTTAGACATCACAGAAATTCTCACCTTATCATTCAATAAATCAAGAAAGCCCAAATCTTCTTTATTGGTAACCACTTTGATTTTAGTTTCCGGATAGCTGATCATATATCCTTCTGCCAAAGCTTCTGTTACACTTTTAAAAGACTCATCTGTTGAAATTGTCATTTCTCCCTTATTGTAAGAAACTTTTGATTCTGTTTTTTTAGAACAACCAAGAATAAATAAAAGAGATAAAATGAGCAGTGAACCAGTACTATTCTTCATCTTCTTCAGTGCTTCTAAATTTAGAAATAGCTCTCCAGATTCTGAAAATTCCGTACAGAATTAACACAGTACCTAATGAATAAGCATAGACAGGCTCGAGGAATTTATAAATCATCATTACGATTCCTAAAACAACATAACAGATTCCTGCAACAAGAGATAACCAATTGAACATCATACAACAAAAATATTAAAAAAAATAAAAAGAGAAGCATAAGCTTCTCTTTTTTAATTATTATTTAAAATAAATATTAACCTTCAAAATTCATTGTTAAAGGTAGTCTGAAACGGTAACGAACAGATTGACCATTGATTTTTGCAGGAGTCCATTTATTTTTAATAGACTTAATTGTTCTAACAGCTTCTGAATTAAAGTCAGAATTTTTACCGTTAGCTTTTACATCAGTAATAGATCCATCTCTTTCCACAACGAAAGTGATTTCAGTTTTTACAGTACCTTCATCACCATTCATTGCTGAACCATCAAAGTTACCAGAAACTTTATTTCTGAATGCATTAATCCCTCCCGGGAATTCCGCAGTCTGCTCAACCTCGCTGTATACTTGCGTATCGCTCACCTGGGGTTTTACTTCTGCTGTAGAAGCTTTAGTACCTGTAGATGGTGGCGGTGGAGGTGGCGTATAAGCCGGAGCTTTTACCCCCTCCTGAGCGACTAAACCAGTTGTAGTTTCTAATTGCTTAGAAATCGGTGGCGGTGGAGTCTCCACTTTCGGAGCTTTCACCGGTTCCGGAACTACGTTTTGGATAATCTCAATTTTCTCTTCTTCCTTTGGAGGCGGAGGTGGAGGTGGTTCTTCTTCTTTTGGCTGCTCAATGATAGGTTCCTCTTCAATGATTTCCATCAATTCTGAGTTTACTTCTTTTGGTGCCTCTGCATTCATATTCTTAATCGTCATATAAATGAAAGGCGACAAAGCAGTTACCAAGAATAATCCTGTACCAATAATAAAAGACTTTGTCAGCAATCTAGGATACTGATGTCTAATATCGTAAGCACCATATTCTTTATTTCTATTTTCAAATACAATCTCGTCTAAAGTAAGATTTTGACCGTAAATATTTTCATCTGCCATTATATTGCAAATTTAAATGTTAAATTACTTTGCAGTAACCAATTAGTTACCTACTTTCTTATCGTAGATCGCTTTTTCATAAGGCTTAAGATCGGTTACACCGTATCTTTCACTCTTCGTAATTGCCATCTCATCAAGAATATCTACAAAGTTCTTATATACTGCATCGTCAGTGGGCTTTATAATTACTGTAAACAGATCTTTCTTTTTAGCCCTTGCTTTTGCTTCCTTTATAACTTCTCTAATACCTTCTCTATCTGAAGAAGTTTCATACATTGTCTGATCATTAAGACCCGCGGGATCTTGCTGATGCCAGAAAATTTTGTTATCCTTACCTAGCAATAAGGTAATTGAATTGGATAAATCAATTTCCGTGGGAGGTGGTTTTTGAGATTCATCTTTCGGTTTTGCCGGAAGACCCAAATCCATCACATTCGGTTTACTAAACGTTGATGTAAACATAAAGAACATCAATAGTAAGAAATTAAGGTCAACCATCGGAGTCATATCGACTCTGGGGTTGTTTTTCTTGGATCGAACTTTGCCACCTTTGGCACTCTTATCCTGTACTTGTACTTCTGCCATTTCTTCTCTCTATTATTCGTTAGGCTTACCTTCTTGTGATGTAATCAACCAAAATTTAAGAAAATCGATATCTCTTAAACCTTCAAATAAACTCTTCACTTTAGGATATTCTGTTGTGACATCACCCTTGATTGCCAATTTGTAATCAGGGTTAACGTTTAAACTTTCTTTTACCCAGTCAGTTAATTGCTTATTTGTACTGTCCATTGGAATCCCTGTAGGACTCTTATAATTTTTCTGCTCATCTTCCGGCATATCCAAATAGCTTCTCAACTGGCTCATAGGAACTCCGATTGCCTGTACTTTTTGGAATGCTGCTTTTTCTTTATCGCTAAAAGTAACGTTGTACTTTTTACCCATATTCTCTAAAAGCTTTAATCTCTCTGTTGCATTTTCTACTGGCTGGAAATAAAATTTTCCGTCCGGAGTAGCATTAATAGTCATTAAACTTGCATCAGGAAGTAACTTCTCTGAGATTGAAGATGGCGGTTTGATCTGCTCCACATCAGGTTTTTTGAACTGAGTGGTCATAATAAAGAACGTAAGTAGTAGGAACGTAACGTCGCACATTGCGGTCATATCCGTAACTACACCATGTCTTTTTGGTTTTATTCTCGCCATTATTAATTATCTAATTATTAAACTTCTTTTTTTGTGTAAAAACACAGACTCACTATTTCTTAGTGAAATTCTGCAAAAGACTGCTGAATGCTCATAGCGATCTCATCGATCTTATAAGTCAATCCGTCAATTTTTGAAGTAAAGAAGTTGTAAAGGATAATCGCTACTGCAGAAGTACCAATACCTAATGCCGTGTTAATCAAGGCTTCAGAAATACCAATTGATAATGCAGCTGCATCCGGAGTACCACCTCCAGCTCCTAAAGCGAAGAATGCTCTAATCATCCCGATTACCGTTCCCAATAGTGCTACTAATGTTGCAACAGTACCTAAAGTAGAAAGAATCATCATGTTTTTCTCTAGCATTGGCATCTCAAGAGTTGTAGCCTCTTCGATAGCTTTATTTAGAGCAACCATTTTCTGTTCTTTGTTAAGAGTTGTATCATGAGCTAAAGCTTTGTAAGTTGTAAGACCTTCTTTTACAACGTTCCCTACAGAACCTTGTTGTCTGTCGCACTCTTCTAAAGCTTCGTCAACTTTATTGCTATTTAATAAACTTCTTACTTTTACTACGAAGTTATCTACGTTACCTGCACCTGAAGCTTTGTTCAAAACAAAATATCTTTCAAATGAGAAAACGATTACCGTAATCATGAATGTTACCAATAAAGGTACAATAATACCTCCCATGTAGATCATTCCCAAAAATCCTTCAGGATGCATCTCTTTACCTTCCACATCAGAAAAAGCAACTGACGCTCCTGCTAATCTTGGATCAGCTTTAAAGTTACCCGGGCTACCCAGTACGAATAACCAAATACAAATTCCTATAACCAATAGGATAGGAATAATTACAGCTGGATTAAGGCCTCCTGCTTTTCTAGCAACTACTTGCTCATCATTTTTTGAAACATTCATTTCCATATTTAACTAAATTATATTGTTTTAAAATTTTAGAATTGTAAAATAAAGGCAAAATTAATTAAAATGCAATAGTATCAAATAACATTTTATCTTTTTTTGATAATGATAATTTGAAACGATTTATATATCGCAATTATATTTAATTATATTATTAATTTTTTTTATTTTCTGAAAATACGTTATAAAATCAAAAATTTAAATACCTTAAATTTTTGATTTTACCAATGTTAAATTTCTTTTAAATTACGATATTAACGATTCTTTTTGGTACAACAATGATTTTTTTAGGGGTTTTACCTTCTAAAAGCACTCCCATTTTTTCATTCTGAAGCACCAAATCTTCTACCTCTTGAGCAGATAATGTTGCCGGAAGGGCAATTTTAAATTTCATTCTACCGTTTACACTTACAGGATATTCAATTTCATCTTCAATTAAATATTCTTCATTCAAAATCGGGAAATTTTCAAACTCAATTGAAGAATTATTTCCCATCAAATTCCATACCTCTTCGCAAATATGTGGTGCGTAAGGGGAAATTATAACGGCTAAAGGTTCTAATATATTGCGTTTATTGCACTTTAATTTCTGCAATTCGTTTACAGCGATCATAAATGAAGATACAGACGTGTTGAAAGAGAAGTTTTCTATGTCGTAAACAACCTTTTTTATTAAAGTATGTAAAACTTTATATTCAGCTTTTGTAGGCTGTTCTTCTGAAATTTCAAATTGATCTTCGTTAAAATAAAGATTCCAGAATTTTTTCAGGAAACCGTAAACTCCACTTAGACCTTGCGTGTTCCAAGGTTTCGATTGCTCTAAAGGACCTAAGAACATTTCATACAGTCTTAAACCGTCTGCACCGTATTCTTCACAAATATCATCAGGATTTACAACATTGTATTTAGATTTAGACATTTTTTCTACTTCACGACCTGTGATGTATTTTCCGTCTTTAACTTCCTCCCCTTCAAAAATAACCTCTCCTGATTCAGTAATAAAAATAGCCTGCTTGAATTCCTTTCTCCATTCTCTAAGTTTTTCAATATCTAATTCATCACTTCCTCCTTTTAAAAGAGATATATCAACATGTAGTGGAACTGGTTTCTCCGTACTAATGTGCTGTAATCCAAATTTTTGAATAATTGTATTAGTTGCAGTAATATAAATATCAAATAACTTTCTTTTCTCAATTGATTCATCAGGATTACCTCCTAACGCTTCAGCTATTTTTTTTGAAATAAAAATAGGTCTATCTACTGATAATGAGTTGGAATTTCCCGCTTTAGCAGCAGCTCTATACACAAACGCACTCATCCCCAAAATCATCCCCTGATTGATCAACTTTTGGAAAGGCTCATCATTATTAATATATCCTCTGTCTTTTAAAAACATATTCCAAAAGCGGGAATACAATAAGTGACCGGTTGCATGCTCACTACCTCCAATATATAAATCTACTTGCCCCCAATAATCTGAAAGTTCTTTATTAGCAAAAACCTCATCATTATTAGGATCCATATATCTTAAGAAATACCAAGAACTTCCCGCCCAACCCGGCATTGTAGATAATTCTAACGGAAAAATACTTTTCTCATCAATTAAATCGGTATCCACAATTTTTTGGTTGGCTTCGTCCCAAGCAAAAGTTTTTGCATTTCCTAATGGTGGATCACCATCTTCTGTTGGTAAATATTTTTCAACTTCAGGAAGTTCCAGAGGCAATGCAGAAGTCGGCAACGTATAAGGCATTCCATCCTTATAATAGATAGGAACTGGCTCTCCCCAATAACGCTGTCTTGAGAAAATTGCATCACGTTGTCTGTAATTTGTTGTTCCGTGACCGATTCCTTTGTTTTCGATTTCAGAAATTATTTTTGTTTTTGCTTCATTATATTTTAAACCGTTTAAGAAATCAGAATTCACACAAACGGAATCTTTAGAATCAAAAGATTTCTCCTGAATATCTTCTTCAGTTTCTACAACTTTTTTAATTTTTAAATTAAATTTCTTTGCAAACCGGTGATCACGCTCATCATGCGCAGGAACAGCCATAACAGCTCCCGTTCCGTACCCCATCAAAACATAATCTGAAATATAGATCGGCATTTTTTCTCCGCTGAACGGATTGACTGCATAACTTCCTGTGAAAGCACCTGAAACGTTTTTCACGTCAGACATTCTGTCTCTTTCAGTTTTTTTGGAAGTTTCTTCAATATAATTTTCTACTTCTGTTTTCTGAGCTTCTGTGGTAATGGTTTCCACTAAAGGATTTTCAGGAGCTAAAACCATAAAAGTTGCGCCAAAAATCGTGTCAGGTCTTGTGGTGAAAACTTCTATGTAGTTGTTGGTTGTTGGTTTTTGGTTGGTTGTTTCATCACTATCAACCGACAACTGTAAACCATCAACTAAGAATTTCACCTGCGCTCCCTGAGATTTCCCGATCCAGTATTCCTGAGAATCTTTCAACGGCTGTGGCCAGTCCAAAGTTTTCAGACCTTGCAATAATCTTTCAGAATACGCAGAAATTCTCATGCTCCACTGCATCATTTTCTTTTGGAAAACAGGAAACCCTCCTCGTTCAGATTTTCCGTCTTTTACTTCGTCGTTTGCTAAAACTGTTCCCAAAGCAGGACACCAGTTCACCGTAGTTTCTGCTCTATATGCTAAACGATAATTTAATAAAATATCTTCTTTATCAATTTCAGAAGCAGATTTCCATTCTTCTGCCGTGAAATTTAATTCATCGTTTTGATTGGCGTTTAATTCTTCTGTTCCCTTTTCTTCGAAATGTTTAATTAAAGTAGAAATCGATTCTGCTTTATCAGTATTTTTATTATACCAAGAATGGAACAGCTCAATGAAAATCCATTGTGTCCATTTATAATAAGAAGCATCTGAAGTTCTCACTTCCCTGCTCCAGTCGAAAGAAAAACCAATTTTTCTTAACTGCTCTTTGTATCTTGTAATGTTTTGCTCAGTCGTAATTGCAGGATGTTGCCCTGTCTGAATTGCATATTGCTCAGCAGGAAGTCCGAAAGAATCGTAACCAACCGGATGCAGAACATTGAAACCTTGATGTCTTTTATATCTCGCATAAATATCTGATGCAATATATCCAAGCGGATGGCCTACATGAAGCCCTGCTCCGGAAGGATACGGAAACATATCGAGAACATAAAATTTAGGTTTGTCTGTGTTATCGGAAGTTTTGTAGGTTTGATTGTCTTCCCAATATTTCTGCCACTTTTTTTCTATCTGCTGATGATCGTAAAACACTTTATTTATAGATATTAGATGTTATATTTTAGATATTAGATTTTTAAATTCTAATCCTAATTTTCACAAAAATAATGAATTTAAAAGAAATGGAAATTGATTTTGCATTAAATCTAACCTATGATTTAAACAAAAAAAATCTCACCTTGCGATGAGATTGTATATTTTACCCAATACCTTTTATTATTGAGCAATTCTTTTGAAAGTATAGGTTGTAGATTTATAAGTTGTAGGATCGGTAGTATCTTCAATTTTAAGATTCATTGTTGTAGCATCCAATAATACTATTTTACCTTTATCTGCTACTACAGTTCCCTGATATTTGATCTCAATATTTTTTTCTGAAGCACTATAAATGTAAGAAAAATTACGCTGAGAAATTGTAGAACAAGTCGGCGTTGTACCCGCTAAATCTTTGTTGGTTCTTTGTCCCGACATATTTTCATTAAAAACCCATCTTGATTCTTTTTGACAGTCTGTATAAGCAATTTCATCAGAAACACCTGCTCCATTTGCCGGAACTGATGTTCTTACTTCTTTGGTTGGCGACCACGTTCCTACAAGAGGAAATACCTGCTCTGTCGTCTCGTCGTCATTACATCCTGTAAAAGCTAATAATGATAATCCTGCAATAAATGCTAATTTCTTCATAGATCAAATTTTTCAAGGCTTAAAATTATGACTTTTTTTAAAATTCCAATCATTTTTTTTGAATTTTGAACTATAATTTACATTTTCTTAGAAATTCACCGACATTACTCTATTATCAAACCCTTATATTTGCAAAAAAAACACATGCCTGAAGTTTCAATCATTACGCCCTGTTACAATTCTTCTCTTTTTTTGGAAGAAACAATCAGCTCGGTGATGAATCAAACATTTACAGATTGGGAATGGCTCATTACAGACGATCAATCGACCGATAATTCTGCTGAAATCATTCAAAAACATCAGGATTCCAGAATAACATTGATGATTGCAGAAAAAAATGGCGGCGCAGGTCACGCAAGAAATCTTTCTTTAAAACAAGCTACCGGAAGATTTATTACTTTTTTGGATGCAGATGATTTTTGGGAACCGAATTTCATAGAAGAAATGGTTAATTTCATGAAGAAAGAAAATGCAGAAATTGCCTATTCTAATTATGCACGATGTGATGAAAATTTAGTTCCGAAAATTGAAGATTTTAAAGCTGATAAAGAAGTTACTTTTAATAATTTATTAAAAACCTGCAGACTTTCTCTTCTTTCTTCCATGTATGATTCTAAAAGAGTCGGAAAAGAATTTTTTCCGGAAGGAAGTAAAAGAGAAGATCATGTGATGTGGCTGAATTTATTAAAGAAGATTCCTGTAGGAAAACCGCTTCCAAAAACAATGTCAAGATACAGAATGCGGGAAAACAGCATTTCAAGAAAGAAACAAAATATCGTAAAAGATCAGTATCTTGTCTATAAAGACTTCATGGGATTTTCAACATTAAAGTCTTTATATTATACAACAAATTGGGCATTAAACGGGTTTATGAAGTATTCGAAAATATTTAATTAATGGAGTATTCTAAAGAATTTAAAGCAGCCTTAAGTCAACTTTCAACGGTGGAAAAAGACCGACTGATTTTCAGATTATTGAGAAAAGATGAAATTTTGTCTAAAAAATTGTATTTCGAATTAATCGATGAAGAAACCGTTGATCAAAAGCGTGATGCAATGGAGGATTTGATTAAAGAAAGAGTAGAATATGCCTCAAAATACATTAGCAATCAAAAATATTTCATTGTTCTGATCCGTAAAATAAGTGCTCAAATTACAGAACACGTAAAAGTAACCACCGATAAATTCGGAGACATCACTCTAAACCTTTTATTAATTAATGAAATTCTGGAAAGTAACGATAAACTGAGCCGACAAAGATTCAATGATGTTTACAAACTTTACCTTTATCTCATTAATAAAATAGTAAAAGCTTTAACTTTAACTAAAAAACTAGACGAAGATTACTGGATGGAAATTGATGAATACCTTTCAGTAACCCACGATAAAATTACAAACAATATTTATCTTGAAAAACTCTTTATCAACAACGGAATCGATTTCAATTGGTTGAATACCGATAGAATTCCAGACCATTTTGATTTAGTGATAAAAGATATTAAGAATCAGGGATTTTTAAAGTGATAAAATCTTTTCGATGATTAATTTTGAAGAATCGGGTTGTTGAGCAACAAATTTCTCTGCACTTTCAGACATTTCGTTTAATTGTTTTTCGTCTTTAATTAAGTTTAAAACAAATTGAGCTGCTGAATTTTCATCTTCAAAAGATTTTCCTCCTTTTGCAGAAATTAAATTATCTGCTTCCGGATTTTTCTTATACTGATTTCCAAAAATCACGGGAACACCGAAAGTTGCAGCCTCTAAAATATTATGAAGACCAGAATCATGAAAACCTCCTCCTACAATCGCAACATCTGCATAAGAATACAGTTTGGAAAGAATTCCGATGCTGTCAATAATTAAAATATTGGTTGTTGGTTTTTGGTTGTTGGTTGCTAGCAATTCGCTATACAATGCAGAACTGGGGAAAATTTCTTTTAAATGCCCTACTCTTTTTAAATCGTGAGGAGCAATGATCATTTTTAAATCAGAATTATTTTCAGAAATAATTTTTGCGATTTTTTCTTCAGCCTGCCAGGAACTTCCAAAGACAATCACTTTCTTTTCTTCAATAAATTCTTCTACGAAATCGACATCATTATCTCTCAATTTCAACTGTTTTACCCGATCAAATCTTGTATCTCCGGTTACCGAAGAATTTAGTAAGCCAATACTTTTAGCCAGAACGTAAGAATGTTTTGTCTGATGAAAAAACCAGGTAATATTCCCTTTCAGTTGTTTCACAAACCACTTTCCATAACTTGTAAAGAATGACTGACTTTCATAGAACAAAGCAGAAATAACGAAGGTTTTTACATTTTTGCTTTTAAGTTCAGCCAAAAGATTGTACCAATAATCGTACTTCACGGTAAAAAACAATTCGCAATCAAACAGAGAAACAAACTCTTTTACTGTATTTTTTTTATCAAAAGGAAGGTAGCAAATCACATCTGCAATATTGTTTTTCTTCACTACATTTTCGTAACCTGAAGGTGAAAAAAAAGTAATCAGGATTTTATGAGACGGTAAATTATCTTTTAATTTTTCTAAAACAGGAAGTCCCTGTTCGTATTCTCCGAGACTTGCAGCGTGCATCCATAAAACTTTATCAGATGCTGAAAATGCAGATCTTACAATATCTAAAGATTGTTTTCTTCCTTCAACGCCTTTTTTCGTTTTATCGTTAAACAACGACAAAATTTTCATTCCGAAAATGAGAAGATTGATAAATATGGAGTATAAAAAACCCATTAACTCTTCATTAAACCCCTAAAGAATTGAATTCCGCCAAAAATCACAGCTCCGTAAGCAATAAAACCGCCTTTTCCGCTTGAAACAGAAACTAAGGTAACAACAAGACCACCCACAAACCAAAGTCCGCCATAAAGAACATCTTTATTAGCATGTTTTTGTTCCAGAGCCTGTCTTTGAAACATTTGGTCACGTCTTAATTTTTCAAGTTTATGACTTTCTTCATTCGAAATTTCAGAATACGTCGGTAAAGTATTATAATAATCTTTATAATCTGTAACGTTTTTACTTTGAAAAAATTCAGATTCAAGCTGAGAAATAGATTTACCTTGAGCTTCAGAAAATGCCGTAATTAGTTTTTCGATCTCCTCATTAATCTGAATTCCTCTTCTTTTGATTTCAGAATAGGCCAAAATTACAGTTTCTTCCGTGTAATATTGCCAATTAACCAAAATTTCAGAAAGCTGAAATCCTTTCGAACTTGAAATTTGAGCTAATGTTTTTGTTGTTTTCATGTTTAGTTTTAAAAAATTATTTAGTTGTTATTTATAAATATAGGCGGTAATAATTGCAGTCATTACACTTACAAAAATCACAGGTATGAATAATAGAATATGAACTCTCGCTTTCGAATCAGTGTTAAAACTATATCTGAAAATATAATCCTGAATATTTAAAAACATAAGCAAAACCAGGAACAAAAGCCATTTCATCATAAGAATCATAATGAAATACTGATTTTCATAATTTGCTTTTGTAAGTTCTATAGGAAAATTTCCGCTTTCAGGATTTTGAGTAATAAAAAAGAAAGCGACATAGAAAATACTTGATAAAACTGGCAATAAAAAAGCCATTTTCTTCTTACCAAAATGATCAGGTTTTCCTTCAAAATCAAAATGCGTCGGAATTTTCTCAGGAAGTTTTTTATACATTCTGAAAGTATAGATCCATAAAAACAGAACCAACAACAAATTCAGTATATCTAAAATTATCAAAACTGTACTTCCCATAAAAATTTAAAGAACGCTTTTAATAACTCTCAGCTTGTGAGTGTGCTTGTTTAATTCTTTATTGAAAATTCCGCTGGAATCTAACGTGTCAATTCTTACTTTTCCCGAAGCGTGAATGATTTTCTGGTTTTCAAGCATAATTCCGACGTGGATAATTTTACCTTCAGAATTTTCAAAATAAGCCAAATCTCCGGGTTGGCTTTCTTCCACAAAACTTAAAACTTCGCCAACTTCTGCCTGCTGATAAGTATCTCGAGGCATTTTTATATTATGAATTTTATATACAAGCTGAACAAAACCTGAGCAGTCAACCGCAAAAAAACTTTTACCGCCCCACAAATAAGGAATATTCAGGAATTCTTTCGCCGTTAAAGCAATACTTTCACGTACATCATGGCTTCTTCTCGATGCAACCGCAGGAAATTCAACTTCAGAACCCATTGAAAGCAATGTTTTACCATCAAGAGTCATTACTGAAGAGAAATCTTCTGTAATTAAAGTAACTTTTCGGTTGGCAAGATATTCTTCTGTGACAGGTTTGATTTGCTTAGTGTCCATCCAGCCTTCATAACCGTCGTAATGCATTTTAATTTTCGTCCAGTTTTTATTGACTTCCAAAATATCTGCACTTTCACCATACAAAATTTCGGTCACAATTTCTGCTCTGTCCGAATTTTCAGCACGAACAGGCGCAACAGTTACGATACAAATTCCTTTATTCATTTATATTTTAATTAAAAAGGTTAAGGTTTAGGCTCAGGTTGTGAAAATCTTAACCTTAACTTAGCCTTATTTTACTTTCTGCGAAGAAAATTTACTCCGTCCCGCAAAGGTAAAATAAGATTTTCAAAATCTTCATCTTTTGCTATCAAATCGTTTAGTTCTTTGATAATCTGAGTAGATCTTTGCTTAGGATTTTCTTCTAAAACTTTTCCGTACCAAAGCACATTATCAAATAAAATTACAGAACCCGATTTTGTTTTTGGCTTAATTAATCTGAAATATTCAGCATAATTTTCTTTATCGGCATCAATAAAAACTAAATCGAAAACCTCATCGGTGTTTCTTAAAAATTCTTTTGCATCCTGAATTTTAAAATCAATCTGATCAGAATATTCACTTTCAGAAAAATATTTCCCTGGTAAATAAGCTAAATCTTCATTCACATCAATTGTAGTAATTTTTCCTTCAGAAGATAAACCTTCCGCAAGACAAAGGGTTGCATATCCTGTGAAAGTTCCGATTTCCAAAATATTTTTAGGATTGAGCATTTTAGAAATAATCGTTAAAAGCCTCCCTTGCTGATAACCGGAAATCATGTGCGGCTGAGTTGTTTTCTGAAAAGTTTCCTTTCTTAATTTTTTAAGAATTTCAGGCTCGGATGAAGCATGATTTTCTAAATACCTATCCATTTCAGGATTTTTTTCTTCAAAAAAGCTCATTATTTTTTTATTTGCTCAAATTTAATTAAAATATATCGGTGTGTTTAAGGAAAATTAAAACTCCGCTAAAAAATACCGTAAAAACACGGATTGCCGAGATCACCGTTCTCCGTTAACTTTGCAACACTGCAACGAAACAGACAGGAGGTAAAAATACTATATGAAGATGGTGAAAATAAAGTTATTATCAGCGAAAGGAACTCAGAAAAACACAAAATCCAATCCTTCCGCACAACACAAAATCCTAAAAAGAAAACGCAGTAATTTCTTAAATCAAATTATATTGCTCCTTAAAAAAGAAGATGTAGTCTGACAAAAACACAATAAAAAATTCCGATAATTGCTTATCGGAATTTTTATTTCTGTTAAAATCAGAAATTATTTCTTAGGAGTAATATCCATTAATTTCATGAATTCATCAAGCTTAGGCATAATGATGATTTCAGTTCTTCTGTTTTCAGCTCTTCCTGTAACGCTCATGTTTGTCGCTTTAGGATTGTACTCAGAACGACCACCCGCTGTAATTCTTGCAGGATCTACACCAAACTGACTTTGCAATACTTTAGCAATCGCTGTACCTCTCAATGCAGAAAGATCCCAGTTATCTCTTGGCAAGTTTGCAGAGCTTAATGGTGCATTATCTGTATTACCTTCTATCAATACAGAATATTTATCGTAGTCATTGATTACTTTGGCTACTTTACCCAAAACTTCCTGAGCTGCAGGCAAAACATTGTAATCACCGGTTTTGTACAATAATTTATCTGATAATGAAATCATTACCACCCCTTTAAGAACTTTCACCTGAACATCCTGATCTGTCACATTATCCAAAGATCTTTTCAGTTTGTTTGATAAAGCTAAATTTAAACTGTCGTTTTTAGCATTTGAAGCGATAAGCTGCTTTATATAAGAGTTTGAAGAATTGATTTCTCCAACCAATTTATCAATATTTGCAGAGCTTTTCCCTGAATTTGAAAGACAAGCATCCAACGATGATTTCAAAGCATCATGCTGGCTTTTTAACAAGTTGTTTTCTGCAGTTAACGTAGAATTCTGACCTTTCAGCTCCTGAATTTCACGTTGTCTTTCACCAATATTTTCGATACACTGTTTGTAATTGCCACTTAGGGCATCATACTGCTTCTTACTTACGCAAGATGTCATTCCCAACACCACTGCCGAAGCCATCAAAATTTTAAAAATCTTCATAAATAAACTTTTTAAACGATTTCAAAGGTAACAAAATTCATTTTAATAATATGGTTTATCTTTGTACAAAAGAAATTCTGAGCATGATTCTTTCACCATTCGCTTTTGAAAAACAGCTTCAAAATCTTGTAAAAACTTCCGACAATAAAACTTATCTTTTAGCAGTAAGCGGAGGCGCAGATTCTATGGTTTTAGCGTTCCTGTTTAATAAGTTACGAGATTTGGGATATAAATTTCAGGTTGCGCATATCAATTATAAACTTCGTGGTGAAGATTCAGATTCGGATCAAAAAGTGGTAGAAGATTTCTGCAAAAAAAATAATATTAAATTTCATTTATATAAAGTTTCTGAGAAAGATGAAAAGCCAGAAAATTCTATTCAGCTTTGGGCAAGAGAACTTCGTTACAGATTTTTCAAAGAGATTCAAGCGCAGGAAAATTTAGATTTTTTAGTAACAGCTCATCACCTGAATGACCAACTGGAAACTTTTATTATCAATCTTTCAAAAGCTTCCGGAATTAATGGTTTAAGCGGAATTCCGGCGAATGAAAATAATATTCTCCGACCATTATTACAATTTTCAAAAGAGGAAATTTACCGATTTGCTGAAGAAAACAAAATTGATTTCCGTGAAGATCTTTCCAATAAAAAAAATGATTATTTAAGGAATAAAATCAGAAATGAAATCGTTCCGAAACTTTCAGAAACCAACGATCATTTTTTGGAAAACTTTGGAAGAAGTGTTTTATATTTGAATCAAACGAAAGATTTTGTCAATCATCAAATCGATGAAATTGAAAAAAAACTTTTAATTAAATCTCAAGAAAACATTACTTTAAATAGAGAAAAGCTGAGCCAAGAAACAGAATTTGTTCAATTTGAAATTTTAAAAAAATACGGATTTAATCAAACCGGAGAAATTCAGAAAATCTTTACCGCAGAAACAGGAAGTTTGTTTTATTCAAAAGAATTTAAGCTTATCGTAAATTATAATGAGCTGATTTTACAAAATAAAAGAAAACCTGATAAAAATAATAAAGATGAATTGCTTCTGATGGTAAATTTTGATTTTTCTGAAAACCAGATTGCTGTTAATTTCAAAAATATCATTGAAATTGAGCAAATCAATAAAAGTTTTAACTGGGAATTTGATGCAGAAAAACTTCGCTTTCCATTGCGATTGCGAAGACAGAGAGACGGTGACGAATTTTTCCCTGCGGGATTCTCAGGAAAAAAGAAAGTTTCTAAGTTTTTTAGGGACGAAAAAATATCTATTTTAGCAAGACAGGAAATCTGGCTCCTTTCCGACAGTGAAAATTCTGTTTTGGGAATTATTCCTTTCAGGCAGGATCGAAGATTTATGGTAACGAAAAACACAAAGAAAGTTCTTACTATTAGATGAACAAAAGAACAACAAACGCTTTAGCGATTGAAGATTTCCAGAAAGACAACAATGTTGCCTTCGGTGTTCTGTACCAAAAATATTTTGGCTACACCCGTAAGTTTGTTCTTGGAAACAAAGGAAATCTGGAAGATGCGGAAGATGTTTTTCAGGATGCTTTGATTATTCTGTACGAAAAACTGTACGATGACGATTTTAAAGCCTACACCTGTCTTGCCAATTACGTCACCGGAATTTCTAAGAACCTTTGGCTGAAAAAACTGCGCAACCGAAACTTTTTTGTAGAAATGCACGAGAGCTATTATTTTGAAAATAAAGAAGAAATCAACCAAGCGATAGAAAATGAGAGAGATTATTATGATAAGCTTAATGACTATATCAATAAAATTTCTTCACATTGCCAAACCCTGATCCACGATATTTTTATGAAGAATAAAAACATGGATGAAATACAGGACAAATACAAATATTCCAGCAAGCACAATGCGCAAAATCAGAAGCATAAATGTGTGGAACAAATCCGGAAAATTAAAAAAGAGGAGAAATTTTAATACTGATTATCAGTTGTTTAGATAGAATTTAAAAAAAATCACTGTTCGTCGGGTGATTTTTTTTGTTTTTGGGAACTTCTAAGTAAATACTTTATCTTATGTTCACAAAAATAATTTATACGCTCTTTTTTTTAGTTGCCATTTCGTTTTCCGCACAAGACAAAAACGGAATCAATTTTCAAACTAAAAATTTAGAAGAAGCCAAAAAACTGGCAAAACAGGAAAATAAACTCATCTTCATCGATTTGTACACCACTTGGTGCGGTCCGTGTAAGCTGATGAAAAAGAATACGTTCCCGAATCCTGAACTGGGGGAATTTTTCAATAAAAATTTCATCAGCCTTTATATAGATGCCGAAAAAGAAGGAACAGAGCTTGCCAAAAAATTCAAAATTGTTAATTATCCTTCCTTTCTTTTCTTAGACCAAAACGGCGAACTGGTGCAGTACGAATATGGCTATTACAACGCTACACAATTTCTGAATGTAGGACAATCAGTTTTTGCAAAGAAATCCACAAATAAAGACACACCAACATTAGACGAAGTAAAAGGTAAAATGGTGGGTGAAACCATCCCGAATTTTATGGCGAAAGACCAGTTTGAGAAAACATTTTCTCTATCTCAGGAAAAAAAGAAAACAGTATTGGTTTTCATTCGTGGACAATGGTGTCCATATTGTAACAAATACATTGAAAGCCTTCAAAATCTTGCTCCCGAATTACAGTCGAAAAACGCAAGACTGGTCGTCATTTCTCCCGAAAAACCTGAATTTATAGAGAAAACCATCAGCAAAACTAAAACTACATATTCTGTTTTGTATGATGAAAACTACAGAATTGCAGAACTTTTTGATGTGCTTTATATGCCCGAGAAAAAAACGATTGATTTCTATGAGAAACATCTTGGAGACGATTTCAAGAAAAGTCGTTCCGATGATTCTTCAAGATTACCTGTTTCCGCCACCTATATTTTAGATGAAAATCAAAAAATAATCTGGAGACATTTCAATCCTGATTATAAAGAAAGAGCTTCATTAGAAGACATTTTAAAACAGCTTTAATTAAAAAATTATGAAAAACACAATCACGTTCATCCTCGTTTTTCTGCTTCCATTTTTTGCATTTTGCCAAAAAGCAGAAGATCGAAATTTAGAAAACAAGCTTGCAATTCAGGGATATGATCCTGTTTCGTATATCGAACAGAAAAAAGCAGTGAAAGGGAAAAAAGAACTGGCAGTCAATGTAAACGGAGCCATCTATTATACTTCTTCGGAAAAGAATAAAGAACTTCTTCAAAAGAATCCTTCTAAATATGAACCTGTTTACGGCGGTTGGTGCGCTTTTGCGATGGGAGATTATGGCGAAAAAGTAGAAATAAATCCCAACACTTTTAAAATCATTGACGGAAAAACCTACCTGTTTTACAACAAATTTTTCAACAACACCTTGACTTCGTGGAACAAGAACGAGGCAAAACTGAAAAAAAGTGCAGACCAGAACTGGAACAAATTGACCAATTAATCCTCATCAAAAAAATTAAAATTATGAAAACATTTAAAACTTTCCTGGGAACAGTATTTTTATTGCTTTTACAAAGCAATCATTTAATTGCGCAAGGATGTAGTGATGTCGGATTTTGTACGGTTAGCAGTTTTCAGCCGAATAACAACGACAGCATCAAAACTTACCATAATCAGATTAAAACGGGGATTTTCTTTGGCAAAGCAGATAACTCAATTTCTGTTTTCGGAAATTATGTGGAATACAACAGACAAATCAATAATAAATTTGGTATTGATGCAAAACTGACCACTTTAGCGCAAAGCGGCAATGAGGTTTCCACTTTTGGACTTTCTGATTTGTTTTTGAATGCCAATTATAAAGCGAATGAAAAATTAAAGTTTACGTTGGGTACAAAGATTCCTCTTTCAGGCGCGGGAAACTCGAAGGACAATATACCATTGCCAATGGATTATCAGTCCAGCTTAGGAACGCTGGATTTAATTGTGGGAGTGGGTTACGAAATCAAAAAAATCCAGTTGGTTGCAGCTCTTCAACAGCCATTAACACAGAATGACAATCGTTTTTTAGCATCGCAATATCCCGCAAGTTCACCATTAAGAGGATTTTTATCTACTAATAAATTCCAGAGAAGCGGCGATGTTTTGCTGAGAGTTTCTTATCCTTTAAATATTAATTCCAAACTAAGACTTACGCCAAGTATTTTACCAATCTATCACCTGAAGAATGACCGTTTTACCAATCAAAACAATGTAGAATTAGAGATTAATAATTCAAAAGGACTAACGTTGAACGGAAATGTTTATCTGGATTACGAAATCAACCGCAGGAATGGACTTCAGCTTAATGTGGGTGTTCCTTTTGTTGTGAGAACAGCCAGACCCGACGGATTGACAAGAAGCTTTATTGCCAATTTAGAGTACAAGGTTAAATTTTAATTGATTTAATCAGAAAATTTATAACAAACAAAAACATCAAAAATTATGAAAACAATTATCACCTTTATTTTCGTTTCTCTTCTCTTGGTTTCCTGCATCAGAGAAAGCACCGCAACAGAAGATTTAATGGAAATGGCTCGCGAAAATGCTATGTTAAAATATTCCGGAAACTTTATGCAGGGACCTTACGGAAATAATGTCAACGGAAAAGCCGAAATTTATGAGAAAGACGGAACTTTTACCTTGGTTTTCAATGATGCTTTCACGGTTAGCAACGGTCCGGATTTGTATGTTTATGTAAGTAAAGAACAACAGCCGGCACAATTTATTTCGCTTGGAAAACTGAAATCTGTGAATGGCGGACAAACCTATACTTTCACAAGTACCGTAAACTTTGACGATTACAAATATGCCGTTGTGCATTGCCAACAGTACAACCACTTGTTTTCTCACGCTTTATTGGAGAAAAAATAATGAGATATGAAAAACTATATCAATTGGGCATTACGATTAATTCCCGCCATTATTTTACTGCAGACTTTGTTCTTCAAATTTACGGCTCATCCGGATTCTGTTGCCATTTTTTCCCAACTTCACGCTGAACCTTTTGGAAGAATTTTTTCCGGAGTTTTGGAACTGATTACAGCAGTTCTGATTCTGAATCCGAAAACCACATTTTGGGGCGCAATATTGGGATTTTTTACAATGTTGGGAGCAATTGCATCGCACATTTTTATTCTGGGAATCGAAACCAACAACGATGGCGGAAAACTATTTTTCCTTGCCGTAACCGTTCTTGTTTTCTGTGTGATTCTTTTGGTTAAATTAAAAAAAACTAAAGTATGAAAAGACACGAATCGGTCTATGCCATCTTACAAGAGATTCTAACCGAACAACAGAACTTGCTGAGGAAAATTTCGGCAAAAATGTACACGCAAAATATTCCTTCTCTCGACGGTTCTACAATTGGTGGTCATACGAGACATATTATTGAGTTTTTAGAAATTTTACTGAATTCTTATCATACAAATCAGATTAATTATGATGAAAGACAAAGAAATCTGGAATTAGAAAAGAATCCTGAAAAGGCAGTAAAGACTATTTCTGAAATACTTTCCGGTATTAATCTGCCCAACAAAAATTTGATAATGCATCAGACTGTGGGAAATATCTCTTTGGAAATTCCTACGAATTTCTTTCGGGAACTTTTGTATAATATTGAGCATTGTATTCATCATCAGGCGTTGATAAAAGTAGCTTTTAACGAAATTAAAATGAGTCATTTGCTCAACAAAAATTTCGGAATTGCACCTTCAACCGTTCAATACCGAGAAACTCAAAATCTAAATTAAATGTGTACTGTAACTTATTTTCCGCTTAAAAATAAAATTGTTCTGACTTCCAACCGGGACGAAAAACCGAATCGTTCCGCACAGGAAATCCATCGTGAAAAAGGTGTTTTTTATCCGAAAGATGCCACTAAAAACGGAACTTGGTTTGCGGTCTCAGAAAATGAAAATGTCATTATTTTATTAAACGGTGCTTTTGAAAATCATCCTGTAAAAACAAATTACCGGAAAAGCCGTGGACTGATTGTTTTGGATTTGATAGCGGAAGAAGATATTTTCAAGTCAATAGAATTCATTGATTTGGAAAACATTGAACCTTTCACACTGGTGATTTTTCAGGAAAACCAATTGGCAGAATTTCGCTGGGACGGAACTGAAAAACATTTTAAAAGATTAGATGCTCATCTTCCGTACATCTGGTCTTCCGCAACTTTGTACGATGCAAAAGCACAGGAAAAAAGAAAGGAAATTTTCAAAGAATTTCTGCAAATCGAGCCTATTTCCGAAGAAGATATTTTAGATTTCCACCATCAGAAAACCGATGATCTGGAAAACGGAATTACCATCAAAAGACAAAATACGATACAAACCATCAGTACGACACAGCTCGTTATTTCCGATGAAATGACACTGAAACATTACGACCGACTGAACCCAGATTCAAAACCCGAAAAAATTTCCCTCAAAAATGAAACTCAAACATCGCCTTCATAAAATTGCACATTGGGAATACTGGTCTACTTTTTCCATTTACCTGCCGCTTTTTCCGGTTTGGCTGTACTGTGCCTATAAAGCAAGAACGCTGTTGTTTTTTCACGGTGCGAATCCTTCCATCAAATATGGCGGAATGGCAATGGAAAGCAAAAAAGAAATCTATGATTTGATTCCCGAAAACTGGATTCCCAAAACTGTTTTTGTTTCTTCAGACCATTCTTTTCAGGGAATTTTATCTGAATTAAAATCACAAACAATCAACTTTCCCGTTATTGTAAAACCCAATATCGGATTGAAAGGTTTGGGCGTTGCTGAACTTAAAAATTCAGATGAATTGGAAAATTATCAGAATAATAATGACTGTGATTTTCTGATTCAGGAAAAAATGAATTATCAGAATGAAGTCGGGATTTTTTACCATAGATTTCCGGACGAGAAAAAAGGAAAAATCACAGGAATGGTTAAAAAAGAATTTCTTTCCGTAAAAGGAAACGGCAAAAAAGCGTTGAGAGAATTGGTGATGGAAAATCCCAGAAGTGCATTCCAGATCAAAGCAATAGAACAGAAAATGGAAAGTGAAATGAGTGAAATAGTTCCCGAAAACGAAGAAATTATTCTCATTCCGTTTGGAAGTCATACGAGAGGCGCAAAATTCATTGACATTTCAACTGAAGTTACGGAAAAATTAGAACAAAAAATAGATGAAATCTGCACCAAAGTGAATGGTTTTTACTTCGGAAGATTGGATGTCATGTTTGAAAATTTGGAGCTCCTACAAGAAGGAAAAAATTTTAAAATTATAGAAATCAACGGTTCTAAAAGTGAGCCTACTCATATGTACGACCCAAAACATTCCCTGTTTTTTGCGTGGAAAGAAATCACAAAACATTGGAAAATAATGGCTGAAATCAGTAGGAAAAATCACGAAAAAGGTTTTCCATATTTGGACGTCAAAGAGGGATTTTTAGCATTGAAAAATAATCTGGCTATTGAAAAAAAACTGAGGAAGATTTCTTCAGTTGATTAATCTGCAAAAAACAGTTACTTTTGTATGATAGTATTTACATAAAATAAAAAAATGAAATCTTCATCAATTTATAAAATTTCGTTTCTCCTTTTCTTCTTTATCACTTTTGGATTTTCGGCACAAATCAAAAATCCCGTAAAATTCAAATTCGCCGTCAATGATCTTGGCAATAATCAGTACGAAGCCGTTCTGAATGCAACGCTTGAAAGCGGATGGCACATTTATTCAAGAGATATTCCTGCAGATACCGGAATTCCTACAGACTATGTTGTTTCGGGGAAGAATATTGAACTGATTGGAAAATTTCAGGAAATCGGGAAAAAGCATGAAGAATTTTCTGAAGCTTTTGGCGGTACGATTATTTACTATTCCAATTCTGCTGGTTTCAAGCAAAAATTTAAATTAAAAGACCCGGCAAAAGCAGGAGATGTAGTTGCCGAAATCACGTATCAGACTTGTGATGACAGAGTTTGTCTGGCTCCAAATACTTTAGAATTTAATAAAAAAATCACTCCAACCGGAGCGACGGAAGAAGTTGCAACCGATGGAAAAACAGAACCGGCAAAAGATTCTGTAAAAACTACCGAAACAATTGTAGAAAACACTGCCACTGGAAAAACAACAATTGTTGACACTCCTAAACTCGATCCTAAACAATTGAAAATTGCAACCATCGACATTGCAAATCCTTTGACAGATTGCGGAACCGGTTCTTCAAAAATCGCCGAAAATTACTGGACCTATCTTTTATTAGGTTTCATTGGTGGTTTAATCGCTTTGTTAACACCATGTGTTTTCCCGATGATTCCGTTAACGGTTTCTTTCTTTACAAAAGGAAATAAAAACCCGGCAAAAGGAAAAAGAGATGCCTTAATTTATGGTTTTTTTATTTTTTTAATCTTTGTTTTATTAAGCGTTCCTTTCCACTTAATTGATGGAATTGCCGGAAATATTTTCAATGAAATTTCAACCAATGTTTGGCTGAATATTGTTTTCTTCATCATCTTTATTTTCTTCGCAGGAAGTTTCTTCGGATATTACGATATTACATTACCAAGCTCAATTGCCAACAAATCTTCAAAAGCGGAAGAAGCAGGCGGAATGATTGGTATATTCTTTATGGCTTTAACTTTAGTCATTGTTTCTTTCTCTTGTACCGGACCCATTTTGGGAAGTTTATTAGGAAGTGCGATTACAGGTTCGGCAAACGTTCCGATGTTGTTGACATTTGCTTTAGGCGGTTTCGGATTGGCATGGGCGATTGTTTTCGGATTATTGGCATTATTCCCGCAAGCTTTACAAAGTCTTCCAAAATCTGGAGGTTGGATGAATACCGTGAAAGTTGTTTTAGGTTTTGTGGAATTGGCTTTAGCTTTAAAATTCTTGTCAAAAGCAGATTTGGTTTCTAAAACTTTCTTAATTAAAAGAGAACTTTTCATCACAATCTGGATTGTTATAGCGATTGGATTGGTTATCTATTTATTTGGATTGATAAGATTTCCGCATGACGATAAAAAACCGAAAATTTCTTTAGGAAGAAAAGTTCTTGGAGTTTTGGGAATTGGTTTCGTGGTGTATTTAATTCAGGGATTAATACCTGCCGAAAGACCGAAACTACAATTGCTGAGCGGAATTTTACCTCCGTTAAACGTAAGTTATTTCCACGATGAAAAAGACGGAATTTTAGGAATGCATCCTGAGCATGATTTCTTTGCGGCTATTGAAATAGCTAAAAAAGAAAATAAAGCCATTTTGATTGACTTCACAGGCTATGGTTGCGAAAACTGCCGTAAAATGGAAGAATTTGTATGGAGTGAACCGGATATCTTACCAATTCTTCAGAACGATGTCGTACTCGCCTCTCTTTACGTAGATGACAAAGAAGAACTTCCTGAAGATCAAAAAACAAAAATTGATTTAGGAGACGGGCAAGTAAAAAAAGTAAAAACAATTGGTGACAGATGGAGTTTATTCCAAACCGCTAATTTCAATAATAATTCGCAACCGCATTATGTTCTTTTAACTCCCGATGGAAAAGTGATTAATACACCAGTTTCCGGATATATGGAAAAAGAAAAATTTAAAAAGTTCCTGGAATGTGGGGTCAATTATTTTAAGAATAATAAATAAGATTGTCTATTGTAAATTTCAGCCTTATCAATTCATTTTGGTAAGGCTTTTTTAATTAAAACATACATCAACAATCAAAACAAGATAAAATTTTAACAATTTAACATCAAAATGAAAATTTAGGTATAAACTTTGCATTGAATCAATTTAAAATGAAATAAAATTTCATTGATTCTCAAAATTTGTTCAACATTTAAAAAACTGAATTATGGCTGAAGTTATTACCCAAGAAAAATCCGGAGGAAAGCAAAAAAAGAAAAACGTAAAAATTGACATGACTCCGATGGTCGATCTGAATTTTTTATTACTGATGTTTTTCATGTTTACATCAAGTTTCTCAAAACCTAATGTGATGGATTTGGGTTTGCCTGGAAAAGGTACTGATGGACCGATTTCTCAAATAGGAGATAAAAATCAAATTACTTTCATCATCGGAGAAAACAACAGAGTTTTCTACCACCAAAGCAATGCGAAAGATTTAACAGAAACCGGTCTAAAAGAAACGGATTACAATGGTGTAAATATTTCTAAAATCATTTCTAACGCTTACGAAAAAGCTCCGAAAAAAGATATTTTCACCATCATTGTAAAGCCAACCGATGATGCGAATTACAAAAATTTTGTAGATATGATGGATAATATTTCAATCTCCAAAAAAGATCGATACGGCATAAGCGACATCAAACCCTGGGAAAAGAAAGTTTACGAAAACGTAATAAAATAAACCGAAGAGCATTTTTATAATGCTCTTTTTTTATATAAATTTGAGCATAAATTTTCAAACCATGATGAAAAATATTTTAATTTTAGCAGGAATTGGTATTCTAAGTTTTTCATGCTCAAAAAAAGAAACTACAGAAGTTAACAATAAAGTTGACAGTACAAAAATCGTAGACTCTATTAATATTGTAAGAACAAGACTGAACGACAGTATTAAATCTCAAAATCGTTTTAAAGATTTCAGTGGCAGTCACAAATTTATTTATCAGAATGACAGTTCACCTAAATATTCAGGATCTGTAAATTTTACAAAAATTGAAGGAGAAAGAGATAATTATAATGTTTCAGGAAGTATAAAATCAGGAAATAACTCAGTAACTATTAAAGGTTTCACACAGGTAATTTCACCAAAACACATGAATTTTACCGGTGAGATCACTCAAAAAATTCCGGAAAACGACAACGGAAAACCGTACACCAGGAAAGGTACCAAAACTTTCATGTCTAAAGATGGCGGAAAAACCTACAGACTTCAGGATATGGTAAATGGTTCAGGATTTGTAGATTATATCGACATTCAATACTAAATTTTAAAGTTATGCTCAATTTTGAAAAAAAAGGCGAAGGAAAAGAAACGTTGGTTCTGCTTCATGGTTTTATGGAGAATATTTCAATATGGAGCGACCTTGAAAAAAAACTTTCCGAAGATTTTACACTTTTAAAAATAGATCTTCCGGGACACGGAAAATCTGATATTCTTTCGGAAGTTCACACCATGGAAATGATGGCAGAAGAAGTAAAGAAAGTTCTGGATCATCAAAATTTAGATAAAATACATTTGCTTGGTCATTCGATGGGCGGTTATGTTTCATTAGCTTTTGCCGAAAAATTTCCTGAACCTTTAAAGAGTTTAACTTTATTTTTCTCAACTTATTTTCCGGATGACGCAGAGAAAAAAGAACAGCGTATAAAAAGCTACAGAATTATAAAAGATGCTTTTCCACATTATGCAAAAGCCGGAATTCCGAATTTATTCAATCCCAACGAAAGAGATGTTTTGGAAGGAAAGATAGAAACTGCTTTAGAAGTTGCGCTTTCTACCAATAATCTCGGAGCTTTAGCCTGTGTAAAAGGAATGGTGGAAAGAACTGACAAAAAACATATTTTAGAAACTTTAGAATGTAAAATTTTAGTTCTTGCAGGAAAACATGACAATGCCGTGAAAACCGAAAAGACCATCAACAATCTTCCGGACCGTACCAATATAAAATCTTACGTTCTTGATTGCGGACATAATGGTCATTGGGAAAAACCTGCAATCTGTGCCGAAATAATCAATACCGAACTTCTACATCACTTACCTAAAAAACTGCTTCTATAATTTTAAAATCAATACAAAACAGAATTAATAAGGTTTTCAAATAAATCATGTATCTTAGTAAGGCTTAAATTTTTCAATGGGTTTATTCTCTTTCACAAAAAAGAAACCGATTATAGGACTTACTCTTTCCGGCGGCGGAATGCGTGGAATTGCCCACATTGCCGTTCTTAAAGCTCTGGAAGAATATGATCTGAAACCCGATATTATTTCAGGAACAAGCGCAGGATCAATCGTTGGAGCGTTTTATTCTTTTGGGAAAACACCTAATGAAATGATGAAAATTGTACAGGAGACCACTTTTTTTTCACGTTCATATCTCAAACTTTCCAAAAACGGAATTTTCAGTTCTAAATTTATCCTGAAACTTTTTAATGATCATTTCCCTGAAGACGATTTTAAAATTTTAAAAATCCCACTCTACGTTGCAGCTACAGAAATGACTCACGGGATTGTAGATTTCTTTTCCGAAGGCCAGCTTTTCGGACCACTTTTAGCCTCTTCAAGCGTACCTTTTGTATTGCCTCCCGTAAAAATTGGCGAAAAAATCTATGTTGACGGTGGAGTTTTAGACAATCTACCCATTGAGCCGATCATTGATAAATGTGATTTTTTAATTGGCTCACACGTCAACTCTATCAGTTATGACGGATTGGAAAATATGAGTTTAATGAAAGAATTTGACCGGATTTTACACTTAGCGATTGCTAAATCCGTCTATTCTAAAGCGACTCAATGTGACATTTTTTTAGACCCTCCAAAAATGACGAAGTTCAGTTTATTCAACAAAAAATTTCTTGATGTGATGTTTCAGGAAGTTTATGAATATACGTGTAATAACCTTGAGGAAAGAGGTTACAGAAAGTTATAAATTTTGAATTATTAATTATGAGTTTCTAACTAACTACAAATTTTCCTCAGCAATTCTGTTTTTAAAAGTTTCGATTGTAACGGGTAAAGATTCCATAGATTTTCCGCCGGCTGCATTAATGTGCCCTCCTCCACTGAAATATTTTCTTGAAAACTGATTGACATCTACATCATCCTTACTTCTGAAAGAAATTTTAATAAAATCTTCATAAAGATCTTCCATAAAGAACGCCGCCATTCTTACGCCGACAATACTCAGTCCGTAATTTACAAAACCTTCTGTATCGCCTTTCTGGAAACCATACTCCTGAAGTTCTTCTCTTGTTAAATATAAGACCGCAACTTTTCCTTCATTTACAACTTCTATTCTTCCTAAAATTAAAGCTAATAAATGCATACGTGAAACCGTATTCGTGTCCCAAGTATTGGAAGTAATCACAGAAGGATCTGCACCATTTTCAATCAAGTTAGCAACAATTCTATGCGTGGTTGCACTTGTAGAACGGAAACGGAAACCTCCTGTATCAGTCATAATTCCTGTATAAAGACATTCTGCAATATCTTTGTTTACCAGCTTTTCATCACCCATTGCTTCGATAAAATGATAAACCATCTGACAAGTCGCCGGAATAATAGTATCTGAATACACAAAATCGAAATCTTCAGGCTGTTGATGATGATCGATAAGAATTTTCTTTGCTTTTGCTCTCATCAACCAGTCTCCTAAAAGTCCGATTCTTGCCGGAGAATTAAAATCAAGACAGAAAATTACATCTGCTTCATTAATAATATCAAAAGCAATCTTTCTTTTGTATTCACCGATGATATTTTTCTTTGCTTCAGGCATCCATTTCAGAAATTTCGGAAAATCGTTGGGAACAACAACTTCAGCTTCCAGACCTTTAGCTTTCAGATAATGTTTTAAGCCTAAACTTGAGCCAATAGCGTCTCCATCCGGATTGTAATGGGTAATAATTACAATTTTATTTTCCGGAACAAGAAGTGAATTGATTTCTAAAAGCTCTGCAGGTGTAAACATTTTCTTTAAATTTGAGTCTCCAAAGATAAAGGTTTTAAACGGAATGAATATTAAATATAAGATTACAGACCAACAGTTTTTCTGAAATGATGAAAAAATGATATTAAAAATATTTCAAAAAAAGAAAGATATGTTTGCAACTAATAAAAAAATCTATATCTTTGCAACCTGAAAATTAATAGATAATTACGACTTAAACATATAGTAATGAGTAAAAGAACATTCCAACCATCAGAAAGAAAGAAAAGAAACAAGCACGGTTTCAGAGAAAGAATGTCTACGCCAAACGGAAGAAGAGTTTTGGCAGCGAGAAGAGCTAAAGGCAGAAAAAGCCTTACTGTAAGTTCTGCAAGAGCTAAAAGATAATTCTTTAGTTACAATATACAGATTATGCTTGAAAAGTACTTTTTCAGGCATTTTTTGTTGTTAAAGTATATTAATTTTTAGGTTTATAAAGTTTCTTTTTTTATTTTTAAAATCTGAAAAATTGCTTTCTGAAAAGCCTCTTAAAAATCAAATTATGCCACATACAAATATCTCGGGAGACAGCATTGTAAGTCTGCAAAATGCAAAGATTGCTCAAAAAAACTTTACGGTACTTTCTGATGTCAACCTTAATATTAAAAAAGGAAGATTCTGCTACTTAATCGGGAAGACAGGTTCCGGAAAAAGCTCATTGCTTAAAACTCTTTATGGACACATCCCCTTAGTTGCAGGACAGGCAAAAGTGGTTGGTTTTGATTTGGCTAAATTAAAAGCTTCAGAAATTCCCAATTTGAGGAGAAAGCTGGGAATTGTTTTTCAGGATTTTCAATTGTTATCTGACAGAACGGTTGAAAAAAATCTAAAATTCGTTCTTGAAGCAACCGGATGGAGCGACAAACACAAAATAGACGAGCGCATCAACGAAGTTCTTTCAAGTGTAAACATGAAAGGAAAAAAACATAAAATGCCGCACGAACTTTCAGGTGGAGAGCAGCAACGTATCGCAATTGCAAGAGCACTTCTTAATCATCCTGATCTAATTTTAGCCGATGAGCCGACCGGAAATTTAGATCCTGAAACTTCCAATGAAATTATGACTCTTCTTAAAAAAGTTGCCGAAGACAATCATGCAGCGGTTGTAATGGCAACGCACGATTATCACATGATACAAAATTTTCCTGGAGAAGCAATAAGATGTGAGGACGGGAAGGTTTCTGTGCTTGATACTGCAGAATTATTTGAATAAAAAATTCAGAGATTTTGACACTTCTAATTAAGATCTAATTTCTTTAAATACATGAAACTCTTTAGTGAGTTCAAGATATTGGTCCGAGTATTGTCTCGGACTTTTTTCTATAATAAATTCTGATTCTTCTAAAGGTTTTTCAATTAAAGAAAATTCCAGAATTAATCTTTTTGTTTTTGAGTTTTTTATTCCTTTAATATTGATTTTCCGAATTAAGAACAATTGATTTTGAGAAGCCAATTCAATAAAATTTTCACCAATTTCAAAAGGAATAATTACTGATAAAATCCCGTTCTTAGAAAGTAATTTTGAAGATTTTGAAATCAATTGCTGGAAATTTAGTTCTATTGTTTGCCGCGCCAATTTATCTTTTTCAGAGCTCGATTCTTCAAAATAAGGAGGATTAGAAACAATTAAATCAAATTTTTCATCTGTGTCAAAATTTTTAAAATCCTGATGAATATTTTTTAATCTTAGTTTAAAAAGAGATTGGTTAAAATTTAAACGAGTAAGATCTGCTGCTTCTTTGTTAATGTCAATTCCTAAAAATTTGGCAGAAGCATTTCTCTGAGCCAACATTAAAGAAATTAAACCTGTCCCTGTCCCCATTTCTAGCACTTTCTCCGCATTAGAAATATTCGCTAAAGCACCCAACAAAACACCATCCGTCCCAACACGGAAAACATTTTTTGACTGTTGAATTTCAAATTGTTTAAACTTAAAAGATTTCACTATAAACTTGTCGGTAAAGTAATTGTAAAAGTAGATCCCTTGCCAACTTCAGATTTCACAGAAATTTCACCTTTGTAATCTTCAACCATTTTTCGTACCATTGATAAGCCAAGTCCCATTCCGCTGTTTTTGGATGTGAAATTAGGCTCAAAAATTCTTTCATACATATCTTCCGGAATTCCGACTCCATTATCCTGAACTGAAATAATTACTCTTCTCTGATGTTGTTCGATATCTACATTTACCAAAAGATTTCTGCTGTCACTTTGTGCCTGTTTCGCATTGGTGACAAGATTTGTAATGATTCGTGAAAGAAAAACACGATCCATCGTGATCATAATGTTGCTTTTATTGGCATGAACGAATATCTGATCATCGTTAAATACCCTCAAAATATCATCAATTTCACTGTTCAGATTAATGACCTCGTTATTTTTCTCAGGAAGTTTTGCAAATTCAGAAAACGCAGAAGCCACCGTTGCAATGACATCAATCTGATCAACCATTGTTTTGCTCATCTGCTTCACCCGTTCAGTGACATTGGGGTCGTTTGGATCAAATTTTCTTTCAAAATTCTGAATCGTCAGTTTCATCGGCGTTAAAGGGTTTTTGACTTCGTGAGCAACTTGTTTTGCCATTTCACGCCAAGCTTCTTCAGAAGCTTTAAACCGAAGCCTTTCTTTTTGATCCTGAATCTGAAGGATCATCCTGTTATACGCTCTTGCCAAAGCATTCAATTCATCATTTTTATAATATTTGATTGGTCGCATTTCATTCTCAAATAGAGTGATTCGCGTGATCATATCCGAAAATTTAGTGATGTTTTTCGCTAAATTATTTGAGGTAACCCAACTCAGCCAAATACTGAAAATAATGATGATGAGATCTACCAGAAGAATGTAAATTACATATTTATGCAGAACATCCATGTATGCAGATTCATTGTGATAGAGAGGAATATAGATAATTCCGATTGGCTCCCAATTGTTATTTTTAAGCACCAAATAAGATGAAGTATATACGGCATCTTTATCTGCATCATACCCTCGAATATCATACCGGGTCTCTTTTGAAAGAATACTGTTGACTATTTTAATCGGAATCTTCTTTCGATTGATGAGACCTTTTTCTTTATTCGAAAGAAGGTAATTTCCTTTTAAATCATAAATAATAATGTCGTGCTGATTGATATCTGCAATTTCAAAAATTTTATTGCTTAAAACTTTCTGCAGATCATCTGTTTGTACAGATGTACGGCTCAAAGCATAATCGAAATAAGCCATGACCGCATTTGTTTTCACCTGCATATCAATCTTACTCTGCTGAAGCGCATTATTCCGTAAAACAAAATAAGGCACAAGAGATGATGCAGCGACACTTAAAAGACATATCAGCAAGAAACCGAAAAATACACGGTTTCTTAAGCTATATCCTTTATATTTATTAATTGCCATTCTGCCTGTTAACTAATTTTGAAATGTATTTTCCGATAATATCAAATTCCAGATTGACTTTTTCGCCTACCTGAAGAGAATTCATATTGGTAAATTCCCACGTATAAGGAATAATAGCTACCGAAAATTGAAAATCTTCACTCTTAGCTACCGTTAAACTAATTCCATTTACTGTGATTGAACCTTGAGGAACTGTAACAAAATTACCTTCTGAATTATATTTTACAGTAACAAAATAACTGCCATCTTTGTTTTCGATGCTTACAATTTCACCGGTTTTATCTACGTGACCTTGTACAATGTGCCCGTCAAGCCTTCCGTTCATCATCATACAACGCTCCAGATTGACAACGCTTCCTTCTTTCCAATTTCCCAGATTTGTTTTTTCTAATGTTTCATTAATTGCCGTAACAACATATTGATCGCCTATAATCTCAACGACTGTTAAGCAACAACCGTTGTGAGCTAGACTTTGGTCTATTTTTAATTCGTTTGTGAAAGGGCAACTTAGTGTAAAGTCTATATTCGTTCCGTTCTCATGTATTTTTTCAATAACTCCTACTGCTTCAATAATTCCTGTGAACATATTATTTTTTGCTAAATTTGTAAAATTATAATCTTCAAAGATAATCAAAATGAGCCCAAAAAACCATAAAGTACGAGTAGGAATTTCAATTGGCGACTTCAACGGCATTGGTCCGGAAATCATCATGAAATCTCTGAAAGACAAAACCATTACAGATTTTTTTACTCCTGTTATTTTTGGTTCGGGCAAACTTTTTACTTATCAGAAGAATCTTTTTAAATTAAATTTAAATTTCAACTACATTACAGAAGCTTCACAAGCACAAAACGGGAAACTGAACATGGTAAATCTTGTGAAAGAAAATTCTAACGTAGAATTGGGAAAGCCAACCGAAGAATCTACGAAAATGGCAATCGATTCTCTTGAAGCAGCAACCGAAGCTTTGATAAAAGGAGAAATTGATGTTTTGGTAACTGCACCGATCAACAAGGACGAAATGATGAAAATGGGCTTCAAACACGCAGGTCACACCGGTTATTTTGAAGAAAAGTTTAATAAAAAAGGTTTGATGTTTCTGGTAACAGAAGATTTAAAAGTTGCTGTTTCTACACATCATATTCCTTTGTCACAAGTAGCGGAAAATATTTCTAAAGAAAAAATTAAGAAGCAAATCCGAGCTTTAAACCAGACTTTAATTGAAGATTTTGCGGTTAGAAGACCGAAAATTGCTGTTTTAGGATTAAATCCACATTCTGGCGACGGGGGAGTTATCGGAAATGAAGAAATTGAAATTATTTCACCCGCTATAAAAGAACTTTCAGACAGCGGATTTCTTACTTTCGGACCTTTTCCGGCAGATAGTTATTTCCAACCGGGAAAATATAAAAACTATGATGCCGTTTTAGCAATGTATCACGATCAGGGATTGGCGCCTTTTAAAACTCTAGCTTATGAAGAAGGAGTGAATTATACCGCTGCACTTCCTTTCATCAGAACATCTCCGGATCACGGGGTTGCTTATGATATTGCGGGAAAAAATATTGCAGACGAACAGAGTTTTGTGGAGGCCATTTTTACAGCAATTAAAATCTTTAACAACAGAAATGATTATAAAGATTTGATGAGCAATCGTCTACAGCCAAAAAGAATGCCTTCAGATAACGGAGTCGATGAAGATTTACCGGTAGAAAATGAAATGTAAAATTTATAAACAGATTAAAAATTAATTTGTTACGGATTTTATTTGTAATATTAAAAAAAATGCATATTTTTGCACACTCATTTTATGGACAAGTTAAGAAACTACGATGTAAGCTTTTCCGGATTAAAAACCGGCAAACACGAGTTCAAGTTTGAGATAGATAAAGAGTTCTTTCAATTATTTGACACTGAACAGGAATTTACAGAACCTAAAATTGCAGTAGATGTTTTGCTTGATAAACACACTACTTTTTTAGAATTTGAAATTAAAGTAGATGGTACAGTAGAATTGGTTTGTGATATTACAAACGAAAATTTCACTCATCCCATCGAAAACCAAATCGGTATTTTGGTGAAGTTTGGCGAAGAATACGATGACAGCGAAGAAGATGTGATCACCATTCCTACCAACGACCATGCTTTCAATGTAGCTCATCTGATCTACGAAAATGTGGCGCTCTCCATACCAATGAAGAAAATATCACCCAATATAAGTGATGAAGATTTGGAAATTCTTGAAAAATTCAGTCCAAAAGAAATACAAAAAGAGGAAGAACAGCAAAGCGATCCAAGATGGGACGCTCTAAAAAATTTAAAGAATAAAAATTAAATAGTTTAATGATGGGATGAGGAATCTCATCGATCATCAATTAAAAAAGTTATTACAAAATGGCACATCCAAAGAGAAGACAGTCGTCTACAAGAAGAGATAAGAGAAGAACTCATTACAAAGCCGTAGTTCCTCAATTAGCAAAAGATGCTACAACAGGTGAAATGCACCTTTACCACAGAGCTCACTGGCATGAAGGAAAACTTTATTACAGAGGTAAAGTAGTATTGGAAAAAGAAGTAGCAACTACTGAAGAAAACTAAGAGTCGATTTTCCTCGAAAAACACTCGTTTTTATACAGAAACCGCCCTATTTTCATAAAATTTGGCGGTTTTTTGTTGTTTTTTAGGTTTTTTTGGTATCTTTGGCTCAAAATCAAATATCAAATTTATGGACATTAAAGACATACAAAATCTTATTAAGTTTGTATCTAAAGCTGAAGTTTCTGAAGTAAAATACAAAACAAAAGATTTCGAAATTACTATTAAAACTCCACTTGGAGGTAATGAAGTAAGCTATGTTGCTCAACCTGCAATGTATCAGCAAGCTCCTCAACAAGTTGCTCCGGGTCATGCTCCTGCTGCGGTTTCTGCATCTCCGGAAAAGACTGAAGCTGCTTCTGATGATAGTAAATTTGTGACTATTAAATCTCCTATGATTGGAACTTTCTACAGAAAACCATCTCCGGACAAAGATGTTTTTGTAAATGTAGGTGACGAAGTTTCTGTTGGAAAAGTGGTTTGCGTAATCGAAGCAATGAAATTATTCAACCAAATCGACTCTGAAGTAAGCGGTAAAATTGTTAAGATTTTAGTTGATGATGCTACTCCGGTAGAATATGACCAACCATTATTCTTAGTAGATCCATCTTAATTATAATTGATTAATGATGATTGATAATTGATGACAAAATCAATTTCAAATTTTCAAATTTTCAAATTTTAAATCAAATTAAGATGTTCAAAAAAATATTAATTGCCAATCGTGGCGAAATTGCAATGCGTATTTTACGTACTTGTAAAGAAATGGGAATCAAAACGGTTGCAGTATACTCTACTGCAGATAAAGACAGTCTTCACGTAAGATTTGCTGACGAAGCTGTTTGTATTGGTCCTGCGATGAGTAAAGATTCATACTTAAAAATTCCTAATATTATTGCTGCTGCAGAAATTACCAATGCAGATGCAATTCACCCGGGTTACGGTTTCTTATCTGAAAATGCCAATTTCTCAAGAATCTGTCAGAAAAACGGTATCAAATTTATTGGTGCAAGTCCTGAGCAAATCGAGAGAATGGGAGATAAAGCCAACGCTAAAGCAACCATGAAAGCAGCAAACGTGCCTTGTGTACCTGGTTCTGAAGGTTTAATTGAATCTTACGAACATGCTGTAAAAACTGCTGAAGAAACAGGTTATCCTGTAATGATTAAAGCTACTGCCGGTGGTGGTGGAAAAGGAATGAGAGCTGTCTGGAAAGCCGAAGATCTTAAAGAACACTGGGAATCTGCCATTCAGGAAGCGGTTGCTGCATTCGGAAACGGAGGTATGTATATGGAAAAACTGATTGAAGAACCAAGACACATTGAAATTCAGGTTGCGGGAGACCAGTTTGGTAAAGCTTGTCACCTTTCTGAAAGAGATTGCTCCGTTCAAAGAAGGAATCAAAAATTGACAGAAGAAACTCCATCTCCTTTCATGACGGATGAACTTCGTGAGAAAATGGGTGAAGCTGCTGTAAAAGCTGCTGAATTTATCGGTTATGAAGGTGTAGGAACAATCGAATTTTTGGTTGACAAGCACAGAAATTTCTATTTCATGGAAATGAATACGAGAATTCAGGTTGAACACCCGATTACTGAACAAGTAATCGATTATGACCTGATCAGAGAGCAAATTCTTTTAGCTGCAGGAACTCCAATTTCTGGAATTAATCATTATCCGAAATTACATTCAATTGAATGCAGAATCAATGCGGAAGATCCTTATGCTGACTTCAGACCGTCACCAGGGAAAATTACAGGATTAAATATTCCCGGAGGACACGGAATCAGAGTTGATACGCACGTTTATTCAGGATATACAATACCTTCCAACTATGATTCAATGATTGCAAAGCTAATCACTACGGCACAAACCCGTGAAGAAGCAATTGCAAAAATGAAGCGAGCTTTGGAAGAGTTCTATGTTGAAGGCGTAAAAACTACCATTCCTTTCCACAGACAGTTGATGGAAGATGAAGCTTATCTTTCAGGAAACTACACGACAAAATTCATGGAGAGTTTTGTAATGGATAGAAAGTATGATAATAATTAAGATTATTTTGATATAAATTACTGAAACCGTCTCACTTCGAGGCGTTTTTTTTTGATTTAAAATTTACCAAACCTTTTATTCGAACAGAAAAAAGATATAAAAACCAAAACTCTGCTGAAGTTTACTAAATATCTTCCGGATTCCTTACCAAATCTTCAAACCTCTTCTGAATCTTAATTTTAAACAGAAATAATTTTGTTTAACTAAGTTATTTATAATGGCTAAATTTGTAAAAATCAAAATTTATGTCAACAGTTACAGCAAAGAACTCGCAATACTTTATCGAACTTGAAGAAAAGCACGGCGCACACAACTATCATCCTCTTCCGGTAGTTTTGGATAAAGGTGAAGGTGTTTTTGTCTGGGATGTTGAAGGTAAGAAATACTACGATTTTCTTTCCGCTTATTCTGCTGTAAATCAAGGTCATTCACACCCTAAAATTGTTGATGCGTTAATTAATCAGGCTAAAAAACTGGCTCTAACTTCAAGAGCATTTTACAATTCGAGTTTAGGGGAATACGAGAAAAAAATCACTACTCTTTTTGGTTTTGATAAGGTTTTACCGATGAATTCTGGAGCTGAAGCAGTAGAAACGGCCGTAAAATTAGCAAGAAAATGGAGTTACGAAGTAAAAGGAATTTCCGAAAATGCAGCTAAAATTATTGTTTGTGAAAATAATTTTCACGGAAGAACCACAACCATTGTTTCTTTCTCAAATGATCCTGATGCAAACAAAAATTACGGACCTTTCACACCAGGATTTGTGAAAATTCCATACAATGATCTTGATGCTTTAGAAAACGTTCTTAAAAATGACGCCCAAAATATTGCTGCATTTTTGGTTGAACCGATTCAAGGGGAAGCCGGAGTTTATGTTCCGGACGAAAATTTCCTTAAAAATGCTTCAGAACTTTGCAGAAAACATAATGTATTGTTTATTGCAGACGAAGTTCAGACAGGAATTGCAAGAACAGGGAAATTAATTGCTTGTCATCACGAAAATGTACAACCTGATATTTTGATTTTAGGTAAAGCACTTTCTGGCGGAATGTATCCTGTTTCCGCAGTTTTGGCAAATGATGAAATTATGAACGTCATTAAACCGGGACAACATGGTTCTACTTTTGGTGGAAATCCGATTGCCTGTGCAGTTGCTATTGCTGCTTTAGACGTTGTGGAAGAAGAAAAACTCTCTGAAAGAGCTGAAGAATTAGGAAAACTATTCAGAAGTGAAATTGAAAAAGTAATTGAGAAATCAGATTTGATTACAAAAGTTCGTGGGAAAGGTTTACTGAACGCAATTTTAATTAATGATACACCAGAAAGTTCTACCGCATGGAATCTTTGTTTACAGTTAAAAGAAAACGGCTTACTGGCAAAACCAACTCACGGAAACATCATCAGATTAGCACCGCCTTTGGTCATTACAGAAGAACAATTATTAGATTGCGTAAGCATAATTGAAAAGACAATTTTAGAATATAAAAATTAGATTTTTTACCATATTTAAAAAATTAATAACACTCAAAATCAGGGTGTTATTTTTTCATCAATAAAAACAGTGCAGCTTTACAAAGATTTTCGAATTTCGAAATAAACAGTATTTTTGTACTGACAACAACACAGCAATGAAACTTTCCGTAGCAATTATCACCTTTAATGAAGAAAGAATAATCGAAAAAAATCTGAATACAGTACATGATTTAGCCGATGAAATCATCATTGTAGACAGTTTTTCTAAAGACTGTACAGGAGAAATCTGCTCAAAATTCCCAAAAGTAAAATTCATTCAGCAGAAATTTTTAGGTTTTGGAAAACAGAAGAATTTTGCTATTGAAAAATGTCAGTCAGAGTGGATTTTATTTTTAGATTCAGATGAAATTCCTGATGAAGAACTGAAAAATTCTATTCGAAAAACTATTTCTGAAGCCCGATCAGAGTTTAATGTTTACGATGTTGAGTTTAATAATATTTTTTTAGGGGAAACTTTAAAATATGGAGGTTGGGGAAACATCAAAAGAGAAAGACTTTTCAAAAAAGGTTACGGAAAATATTCCGAAGACATCGTTCATGAAGAATTTATAACATCTGAACCTAAAGGAAAATTAAAAGGAAAAATCAATCATTACACATACAAAGATATTTATCATCATATCGAAAAATCTAACAAATACACTTCGATGATGGCTGAAAAAATGTACAAAAACGGCAAGAAATCTAATTTATTTAAAATTTTATTTAAACCTCTTTTTCAATTCTTCAAGTCTTATTTTTTACGTCTAGGCTTTCTGGATGGATTGGTTGGATATTATGCCGCTGCAACCGCCGCATTCTACACTTTTCTAAAATATAAAAAACTTCACGAAATTCATAAATTCAAATAAGCCATGATTCAATTTCTAAAAATGATTTTTGGCTTTTCTAAGAAGGAAAGCATCAGAATTTTGATGTATCACCAAGTTTTACCTCAATCGATTGCTCCAAAAAATAACTTAATTGTAACCGTCGAAAATCTTGATCAACAGTTAAATTATATCAAAAATAATTTCAAAACTGTATTTTTTAAAGATTTAGAAAAGGAAAAATCTACTGAAAATAAAATCATCCTGACTTTTGATGACGGATATTACAACAATTTGCAATATCTGCTTCCTCTGCTGGAAAAATATCAATTGAAAGCTACTATTTTTATTCCGACCGAATATATTGAGAAAAACGAAAATAGCGCAGAGAAAGTCTACATGAATTTTGATGAAATAAAATCGCTTAATCCAAACTTAATTGAAATCGCTTTACACAGTCATTCTCATCGTAATTTCTCGCAGTTATCAATCGAAGAAGCAGAAACAGATTTGCTGAAAAACGTTGATATTTTAGAAAAAAATAAAATAAATTTCACAAAAGTTCTTGCTTATCCTTACGGGAAATTTCCTAAAGAAAAACATAAGAAAAAAGACTTTTTCACACTCCTTGAAAAAAACGGAATTGCTTCTGCAATGCGAATAGGAAATAATGTTGATTTTTTTCCTTTTAAAAATAAATTTGAAGTAAACCGAATTGATATCAAGTATAGCGACAGTTTAAAAACATTCAAATGGAAGTTGAAATTCGGTAAAACTAAATTTTAATCTAATAATTCTTCGTAGAGTTTTTCGTAGGATTCTGCCATTTGTTGATAACTAAATTTCGCAGCTCTTTCTTTTAATTTTACTTTATAGCTTTCTTTATCTGCGTTAAATTTTTCGATCCCATCGTCATATGTTTTTTTCATGTGTTCGGGTGAGAAACCATTAAAATAAAATGCTAAATCTCCGCCAATTTCTGGAAGACTGGTTAAATTACTTAGAAAAATTGGTTTTCCAAAATACATAGCTTCAACTGGAGGAATGCCAAAACCTTCTGCCAACGACGGATGACAATAAGATTCGCAATGCTGAAGGAGAAAATATTTTTCGTTGTTTTCAACATTTTCTAAAAGATGAACCCGTTTTTCTAAACCTAAATCTTTAGCTTTCTGCAAAAATTTCTCTTTATAATCAGATTTTGCCGAAGAAGTTATTAAAACTAAATCACGGTCATTTTCCGAAATTAAATTCAATAATGCGTCCTGGTTTTTTTTCGGAAAGAGAACTCCGATATTGAGGATAAACTTTCTGTTCAGAAATGCATAGTTTTTATCTGAAACAAATTTTTGATTTTCAGGAAAAACCAATCCGTTGTAAATTACTTCAACTTTAATATCATTTTCCAATTTAAATAAATGTTTATTTTTCAGAAAATCATCTTTTACAAACTCTGAAATACAAACAACTGCATCTGCGTTTCCTATATTTTTCTGAACCCGTTTCTTAGATTTCTCAATTTTTCCGGCAGAACTTTTATCATGAAGAAAATTTAGATCATGAAGTGTAACGATTTTTTTTTGATTTGATTTTTTAGAATGAAAATAATCAGAAAGTTGATGGGTAACGTGAATTAAGTCAAAACCGGAAGTATTTACCTTAAGTTTTTTCTGCCAGAATTTCCAATTGATTATTTTGAAGTTTTTTTTTATTTCCGGAATATTTTTTTGTGGGCCATACAACGTATAATTGAAATGGCATACTTTTTCGTTTAACCCTTTTATAAGGGAAATACACACGTTAGCAATTCCAGATCTAGGATATTTAAGTCGTTCAACGTCGATAAGAATTTTCTTTTTCATTAAAAACCGGGGCTTTTCTCCAAAAATATAAATTTAAACTTTAAAATCTTTACTTTTGCTTTATGAAAATTTGTTTGATCAGTTTTGATTTTTGGCATTATGATGAGCATATCGTCAATAAACTGAAAGAAAAGGGTATTGAAGCGTACCACATCAATATCGGAGCTTTTACGCACAAAAATTTTGGAGCCAGAGTGACAAACGCAATGAGCAAAGTTTTCATCGGTAAAAACTTAAAACAAGAAAAAAGACAGGATTTCATCATAGATTCTCTTAAAAAAATCGGAAAACAGGATCAGATTTTAGTTATTAATCCTGAAAATATTGAAGAACGTGTGCACGAATTCATCAGAAAGCAAACCGACCGAAATATTGCTTATCTGTACGACAGCATGTCAAGAAATCCTGCAGATCATATTTTACATTATTTTGATACCGTTTTTTCTTTTGATGCTGAAGATGTAGAGGAACATGGTTTTAAGAAAATTACCAATTATAATTATCTTGAATATTGTCCTGCAGAAAAGCAAAATCCTAAGCTTGATCTTTTTTACATCACTTCTTACGACAAAGACAGAATTGAAAGATTAAATTTGATTATCAACCAGATACAACATTTAAATATTAAATTCAAAACTATTATTGCCGGAAAAAAAGGCTGGAAAAATCAAATTATACAGTTGGTTGATCAAAAAAACATTAATGTTTTGAAATTCAGAAGAACCAATATTCCGCACCATTCTTTGCCAAAGCTGTACAAAAACACAAAAGTAATTTTAGATCTACAGCGACAAAATCAAATGGGCTTAAGTTTTCGTATTTTTGAAGCGATGGCATTGGAAAAAAAATTCATTACAGATAATCAAAACATTAAAAATTACGATTTTTATAATCCAGAAAATATTTTGGTTCTAAAAGAAGATTTCAGTAATATTGAAAAGTCTTTTTTTGAAACTGAATACCAAAAACTTCCGCACGAAATTTATTATAAATACACACTTGATAATTGGGTAAATATTATTTTTAATCTTAACTAATGACAAAAATTTCTGTTGCACTTTGTACTTATAACGGTGAAAAATTTATTCATCAACAGATTGATTCTATTCTTAATCAAACACTAAAAGTAGATGAAATAGTAATCTGCGATGATGGCTCTAAAGATAATACATCGAATATCTTATTAGAATATCAAAATAAATTACCTGGTGTTTTCAAAATTTATAATAATGAACAAAATCTTCGAAGCGTAAAAAACTTTGAAAAAGCAATCTCATTATGTACTGGAGATATTATTTTTCTGAGTGACCAAGATGACAAATGGCAAACAGACAAAGTTGAAACAATGCTAAATTATTTTCTGAAAAATCCTCAAATTTCTGTACTTGCCACCAATGGATTTGCGTTAGATGGTGATGATAATACTATTGAAAGATATTCACTTTGGGACGTTCCAAGGTTTCTCAGAGAGAAAAAAATTAATGTAGATTATTTCAAAATAATTTCCAACGTCTCTAATATTGCGACTGGTGCTAGTATGGCAATAAGAAAAGAATATTTAGAAAAAATTTTGCCTTTTCCTATATTAGAAAATTTTCATCATGATGAATGGATTGCATTAGTAGCTTCATCTGAAAAAAAATTTGAATTGCTTAACGAAAAATTATTTTATTACAGGGAACATTCTGGCCAACAAGTTGGAGGGGTTTTTTTTGATAAAACTCCTGAAGAAAAAAAAAATTTAGTGAAGTTTTTTGATCTAAGTCTTAGCCAACAAGATTTTTCGTCATTTAAAAAATTAATAAAAAAATTCTCTCAATCTTATAAAAAATCAAAAAGCTTACTCTCGAAAGTTAGTGATAAACACAAGCTTCACTTCATTGAAAAAAATCTTTCGGTTATAGAGAATGAATATTGGCATGCAAAAAAAATTATGTCTAAAGAATATCCTTTAAGAACTTTTTTGCTTAATATTACAGATAAAATTTTCAACAAAAGACAACTTGATAAATAACTTGAAATTAACAAAAGACAATCTTATTTCTATTATTGTACCTTCCAGAGAGGTTTTTAGAAAAAATTAAGAAAAAAATAAATATCCTGATCTGATTTTATTTCATCAGGAAAATAAATGTTAGTCTGTTGCTCGAAATAAAGGAGTTGAAATAGCAATAGGTAAGTATATTCTTTTTGTAAATTGTAATGACAAAATTGAAAGAAACTTTCTGAAAAAGATATATAACCCACTTAAGTCAAATCTAGAAATTAAAATTTGTTATATTAAGTGTTTATTTTTTGAAAAAGAAAACTCATTCATTTTGTCATTTCGGAGGAATCTAAACTAATTCAGAATTTTAAGATTTCTCCGGAGTAACAAACAAATTCTTAAAACTAAATTATTACCAATTACGGACATTCATTTCTTTTTTATTTATTGTCTATCGTACTCATCCTCTAACCTCACAATATCATCCTCCCCAAAATAAGTTCCCGTCTGTACTTCGATGAAAATTACCGGCTTTTCTGAAAGATTCATGATTCTGTGTTTTGCTCCTAATGGAATGAAAATGCTTTCGCCGTAAGACAGTTTTATCTCTTTATCATCCAAAACAACGGTTGCATCACCTTCGATAATTGTCCATTGTTCCTGTCTTTTGTGATGGTATTGGTAAGAGAGTTTCTGTCCCGGATTTACTTCAATTCTTTTCAGTTTATAATGAGCTTCATCTGCCAAAACATAATATTTCCCCCAAGGTCTTTCGCCGATTTCTAGCATAGTCTGTAATTTCAAAATTTTTTACAAATGTAAATAATATCATTAAAATCCCAATATCAAAAATAGTAAACCACCTTAAAAACATATAATTTGAGTAAATTTGCAAAAATTTTATTTAAAATGGAGAAAGTAAGAGTCCGTTTTGCTCCAAGTCCTACAGGACCTTTGCATTTGGGAGGCGTAAGAACCGCATTATATGATTATCTTTTTGCTAAAAATCAGGGTGGCGAGTTTGTATTGAGAATTGAAGATACAGATACCGCAAGATACGTTGAAGGTGCAGAAGATTACATCGAAGAAGCCTTAGAATGGTGCGGAATAGTTCCCGATGAAAGCCCAAAAAAAGGTGGAAAATTTGCTCCATACAGACAATCGGAGAGAAGAGATATTTACGATAAATATACGGAGCAGATTCTTAAAACAGACTACGCATATATTGCTTTTGATACTGCGGAAGAATTAGACACCATCCGTGCGGAATATGAAGCTAAAGGCGAAGTTTTTTCTTATGATAATAAAACCAGAAACCGTTTAAGAAACAGTCTTGCGCTTTCTGAAGAGGAAGTTCAAAAGCTATTAGACGAAAAAACGCCTTACGTGGTAAGATTTAAAATGCCGGTTGACAGAACTTTAGGTCTTGTTGACATTATCAGAGGAAATTCTGCTGTGAATACTGACGTTTTAGATGATAAAGTTTTGGTGAAGAATGACGGGATGCCTACTTATCATTTTGCCAACATAATCGATGATCACGAGATGGAAATCACTCATGTTATTCGTGGGGAAGAATGGTTGCCTTCTTTAGGTTTACATATTTTATTATATGAAGCGATGGGTTGGGAAGCGCCTCAGTTTGCTCACCTTTCTTTAATTTTAAAACCGGAAGGAAAAGGAAAATTAAGCAAGAGAGACGGTGATAAATTTGGATTTCCCGTATTTCCTTTAAATTTTACAGATCCTGCAACCGGAAATATTTCTAAAGGTTACAGAGAAAGCGGATATCTTCCTGAAGCTTTCATCAATATGGTAGCACTTTTAGGCTGGTCTCCTGCAGATGACAAAGAAATATTGTCTTTAGAAGAAATGACAAAAGAATTTGATCTCAATAAAGTTCATAAAGCCGGAGCTAGATTCAGTAAAGAAAAATCTGAGTGGTTTAATCATCAGTATATCCAGAAAACTTCGGATGAAGATTTAATGAATATTTTAAAAAATTCAGATTTAAATTTAAATATCGAAGATGAAAAGTTGTTGAAAATCATCTATTTGATGAAAGAAAGAGCAACGTTCCCGAAAGACATTTATGAAAACGGAAAGTTTTTCTTCGAAGCACCAACTTCTTACGATGAAAAAGCTTCAAAAAAAGCATGGAATGACGAAACTTCAAATCTTTTGACTGAGTTTGCTGAAAGCTTTAATTTATTAAATGATTTCACTTCTGAGAAGATTAAGGAAAATTTACACGAATTTGCTGAAAGAAAAGGCTTAGGTATGGGAAAAGTAATGATGCCTTTACGTTTAGCTTTAGTGGGAGAATTGAAAGGGCCAGACGTTCCGGATATTTTAGAACTCATTGGTAAAGAGGAAAGTACTGCAAGAATAAACAATGCAGTGAATAATTTTAAATAGATTTATCATATTTTTCATACATTTGAAAGATTTAATTTACTTCAAGAATGGAATATTTAAGTTTCGAACTTCCTATAAAAGAGCTGATGGATCAGTATCAAACCTGTTCATTGGTAGGAGAAGAAAGTGGTGTTGATGTAAAATTAGCATGCAGCCAGATCGAAGACAAGATCAGAGATACAAAAAAAGAAATCTACGGAAATCTTACACCTTGGCAAAGAGTACAGCTGTCGCGTCATCCGGATCGCCCTTATACATTAGATTATATTAATGGAATGGTTGACAAGGGAAGTTTTCTTGAACTTCATGGTGACAGAAATTTTGCTGATGATCCTGCATTAATCGGTGGTTTAGCTACTTTAGACGGACAAAGAATCATGATTCTTGGAACTCAAAAAGGAAGAACTACAAAAGAAAGACAGCACAGAAGATTCGGAATGCCGAATCCTGAAGGATACAGAAAAGCTTTAAGATTGATGAAGCTTGCCGAAAAATTTAAAATTCCTGTAGTAACATTAGTTGATACTCCGGGAGCTTACCCGGGTCTGGAAGCTGAAGAAAGAGGACAAGGTGAGGCGATTGCAAGAAATATTTTCGAAATGACCATGCTTAAAACTCCTATTTTCACGTACATTATTGGCGAAGGAGCGAGTGGCGGTGCATTGGGAATTGGTGTCGGTAACAAAGTTTATATGTTGGAAAACACCTGGTACACGGTAATTGCACCGGAAAGCTGTTCTTCAATTCTTTGGAGAAACTGGGATCATAAAGAAGATGCTGCCAATGCTTTAAATCTTACTCCAAACGATGCTTTAAGAGAAAAATTCATCGACGGAATTGTAGAAGAACCACTTGGTGGCGCGCATTACAATCCGGAAGTTGCTTATTTAAATTTAAAAGCTTCAATTTTACAAAATATTAAAGCTTTCTCTAAATTTACTGGTAAGGAATTAGAGACTCACAGACAAGACAAGTTTATTGCGATGGGGCAATTTAAAGGATAATAAAAAAGCGGTTAAGAAATAATTCTTAACCGCTTTTTTTATCTTATCTAACACAAATTTAGTCGGCAACATTCAGTGCAATTTCAATATCTCGTGTCACTTTTTTAAGAGAAGAATATTTTGCATCACATACAGAAGTTGTTAAAACATACTCCCCTTTTTCTACCATTACAAAATTCTGTCCATTGGCAGGAACATCAAGATTATAGTATTTTTTTCCACTGATTTTTACAATCAATCTGCATTTAGATTTATTTTTGATATTAATGTAAGCTTCATTATCATTAGGATCAGTATTAAAAAGATGAGTAAGGTAAGAAGCTGTTTTTTTTGCTTCAGCGCTTGGTTCAGATTTTTTACCTGAACTTCCCACCGCAGCATAATTTACCGTACGTGTAGGAGTTGCAGCTTTAGCAGTTGAAGCTAAATCTTTTCCTTTATTAAGCTCATTATTGCTTACTATTTTTTCAATTTTATCTTTACTTATTGGTCTTATGGTAGGTTTTGCTTCTACAGAATTATCTGCCATGATGATATCCATTAACTTTCTTTTTAATGCATCATTTTTTTGATGTCCTGGATTTTGCTTAATAAAACCTGCGATGATTCTTGCTTCAGCAGTACTTTCTGCTTCTTCCAGTGTGTAGATGATAACCGTTTCTTTTTCTGCAACGACTTTGGCTTTGGCTTTTTTCTTCTTTTGAGCGAACCCTACACTGAAAATAGATAGGAATATAATGAGAAATAATTTTTTCATGTAGCAGAAACCTTTAAAAATTTATTAAATAAATACTATAACGTGAAAAGTCATTTTTTAGTTTATCATTAAAATCATTATCTTTGCACATCTTTAAAATAAACTATTAAAGTTAATCATAATTTTAAATAAAAAATAATAAATATTATGTCTTATTCACCAGCTGCTGCAGACGTAGCAAAATTGAGAAACCAAACAGGTGCAGGTATGATGGACTGCAAGAAAGCTTTAGTGGAAGCAGAAGGAGACTTCGAAAAAGCAGTTGATATCCTTAGAAAAAAAGGACAAAAGGTTGCAGCTAACAGAGCCGACAGAGATTCTTCTGAAGGTGCAGTAATCGCTAGAGTAAATGAAGATAACACTTTAGGTGTTGTAATTTCTCTAAACTGCGAGACTGACTTTGTTGCTAAAAACGAAGCGTTCATCGAGCTAGCTTACGAAATTGCTGAAATGGCTATTTTTGCTGCTACCAAAGAAGAATTATTGGCTACAGATTTCCACGGAATGACTGTTGCTGAGAAATTAATCGAGCAAACTGGAGTTATCGGTGAGAAAATCGAGATCGGTGCATTCGAAAGAATTACAGGGCCTTTCTTAGGAGCTTACATCCACGCCGGAAACAAAATTGCTGCAATCACTGCACTTTCTGCTAAAGTAGACGGAGCTGACGAAGCTGCTAAATCTGTTTCTATGCAAGCTGCTGCTATGAACCCAATTGCTCTTGACGAAACTGCTGTTTCTCAGGAAACTATCGACAAAGAATTGGAGATCGAAAGACACAAACTTACTGAAGAAGGTAAGCCAGCAAACATTATCGACAATATCCTGAAAGGTAAAATGCAGAGATTCTACAAAGACAACACTTTAGTACACCAAGATTTCATCAAAGACAGCTCTATTTCTGTTGCTGACTATGTAAAATCTGTAAACGGAGATCTTAAAGTAACAGGATTTATCAGAGTTAGCTTATAATAACTTTTTTAAATTTAAAATAGTAATCCCGATGAAAAAATCATCGGGATTTTTCTTGTTTAAGCCTTTTATGATATTAATAAAGTATGAAGTTAATTTTTGAAAATTCATAAGTATATTAAATTATAATTAAATGTTAAAAATATTACGTAAAAAATTGATTATTAATATGTAAATTTGTCGCCCCTAAAACTGAGGCATGAAAAAACTTCTACTTATTATTTGCACATTTTGGTGTTTAATCATTAATGCTCAACTTGATACTGAACATTGGTTTGCACCGATGTCTGCCAAAGCCGGAACAGGAGGATTAGAAGGATATTTATATCTATCTACGAACGAAACCACTCCTTTTGCCGTTCAGATTTATAACAACAACACGTTGTATTCTACAGTTCAGGTTAGTAAAAACAATCCTGCACAGGTCATTATCCCCAACAACTTTTTGATTGCTTCCTCGCAATCTCAACTTTTTACACCCAATAATATGGGCTTAAATGTAAAAGGTCCCAAAAAATTCTTTGCCAACTACAGATTTTCGATGACCAATCATGCTGAAATTTTAACTTCGAAAGGTGCAGCAGGTTTAGGAACTACATTTTACGCAGGAGTTGCCCCCATTACAGGATCACAAGATTATATGAGTGCAACCATCGGAGTTACCGCAACTGAAGACAATACCGTTGTAACGATTTCAGGTTACAATCCTGCCATTACTTTTTCAGACGGAGTTTCTTCACCGACAAGAACTTTCACTCTTAATAAAGGAAAATCTTATATTCTGGATGTAGTAAGCTCATGGTCAACTGAAAACAAGACAGGATTGGTAGGTGCTAAAATTGTTGCAACAAAAGCAATTTCTGTAACCAACGGAAACTTTAATGGAGCTTATACCACTCAAAATCTTACCAATAATGATATTCTGATGGATCAGGCTGTACCTGTGGATCGTTTAGGAAAAGATTTCGTAGTTGTAAAAGGAAACGGAACGGTAACTTCTGAAATGGAAACCGCTTTGATTATTGCTACAGAAAATAACACGCAAATTACATTTAACGGAACCGGAGCTGCAATAACGCTCAATGAAGGACAATACTATCAGGTTCCAAGTGCAAGATATCAAAATCAGGGTAACGGTCATTACAACATGAATATTTCTGCCACTAAAAATGTTTATGTGTATCAATTGCTTTCCGGTGCAACCAACGGAAATGAATATGCTTCAGGAGGAATGAACTTCATACCGCCATTGAGCTGTTTTATGCCTAATAAAATTGACGAAATTGGTTATATCAATCAAATTGGAGGTCAGACTTTTGCAACAAGATTAAATATTATCACGCAAACCGGCGCAACAGTAACCATAAACGGTGGCGCAATTGCAGCCGGAAACGGGCCATATCCTGTATCGGGAAATCCGAACTGGGTGAGCTACTCTATTCAAAATGTGACCGGAAATATTACATTGAATTCAACAAAAGCAATGACTGCGGGAATCGCTGCAGGAAGTGGTGCTGTAGGATACGGTGGTTATTTTTCAGGCTTTTCTTCTGTACCGGCAATCTCGAAAACTGGTGACTGTTATGCGGGAATTCAGCTTCAGGTAGACAACAATTATGATACTTACCAATGGTTTTTAAACGGAATTGCCATTACCGGAGCGACAACTTATTTTATCAATCCTGAACTGTACGGAGCAGGAGCATATACTTGCTCGGTAACCAAAAACAACTGTGAAACAAAATTGACGACGATTTATAATTACACAGTATGCCCGCCAATTTCAACAACAACTTTTACCATCGGATCTTGTAATACAAAAGTAATCACTCCGGTATTTACAAATTCTACACAGACCATCGTTCCTTCATTGACGGCAATTATTGCTCAGCCAACCAACGGAACAGCAACCATAAATCCAACCACAGGACAAATTACCTACACGCCAAACGCAACGACCGTAAATACGACAGATCAGTTTATTTATTATATTCAGGGAAACGGAAATCCTTTCGCTTTTGAATATTTTAAAATCATCATTAATACAGATGTTCTTCAGGTAAATAATGCTTCAATAAGCATCTGCAACAGTACTTCAGGAAATGGAACTTATAATTTAACGACAGCAAATGTAACTTCGGCTGTTGGAACTACAGTTACCTATTTTACCAATTCAAATTTAACGGGTCAAATTACTGATCCTACCAATTATTCAGGACCTGCAGGAATTGTTTATGCCAATGTAACTTCAGCTTACGGATGTTCCAAAGTTGCACAGATTACATTAGTAATGAATCCATCTCCAAACATCAATACAAGTGCTTATAATGCAGAGTTTTGTGATGATAATTCTACAGGAGTCATTAATATTAATTTTGCAACGGTTACTCCTCAGATTGTCACTAATTCAGCAAGTTTTACTGTAAAATATTATTTAAATCAAACAGACGCAACCGCAGGAAACACTAATACACTTCCAACAAACTGGAGTTATAGTGCAAACACAACGGTTTATGTAAGAGTAGAAAGTACAAACGGATGTCTTCCAGCTTTTGGACAAATTAATTTTGTAATTAAAAACAAAGTTCCTTTATTGACTTCTACTCATGTATTGGAAATTTGTGACACAGACATGAACGGTTCTGAAACTGTCAATTTAAATAATTATAAAAATATTTTCACCACAGATCCTGCAACCAGCGTTACTTTCCACAGCAGTTTGGTAGATGCACAGTCCGGAGCAAACGCGATCTCTGCAACACAAACCATCAACAACGGAACGACCGGAACTTTTTATTTAAGATTTACTAATGCGACGCAATGTTTTAATACAGCCAATTTAGCGATCAAAGTAAATGCTGTTCCGAATATCAATATTGCGAATTTCAACGGAAATCTTTGTGATGATAATTTTGACGGAATTGTGAATGTAAATTTTGCTACTGTAACTCCGCAGATTGTAACCAATTCGGCAAATTTCACCGTAAGATATTATTTAAGTCAAACCGATGCAAATGCAGGAAATGCCAATACACTTCCAACCAACTGGACATACACCTCAGCAACAACAGTCTACATAAGAGTTGACGGCACAAGCCCAACTTGCCCGACTGCTTTTGGACAAATTAATTTTGCTGTAGGGAATAAACTTACTCTTTTAACGACCAATGTAACGACACAAGTTTGTGATAATGATTTAGATGGCTCTCAAAATGTAAATCTTGGTGACTATAAAAACCAATTTACAGCAGATCCGTCGGTTACACTTACTTTTTATTCTACTTTGGCTAATGCACAAGCAGGAACTAATGCGATACCTGCAACTCAAATTATTACAGCTTCAGCAACTTTCTACATTAGATTTACAAGCAATAATGCTTGTCCAAATATCGGAACTTTAACAATCAGCTTAAGATCCCCGAAAAAATCTGACACCTTAAAAGATCAGACTATTTGTGAAAACGCAAAAGCCATTCTTAATGCAGGAGACGGCTTTACATCTTATCTATGGAACACAGGAGCTACCACTTCATCAATCACTGTTGGTGTTGGAACCTATTTTGTAGATTTAGGATTTAACGGATGCGTTTACAGACAAACAGTAACCGTAACAGCCGCCCAAGCTCCGACAATTACAAGTATTGTCGTTACGGGAACAAGTGCCACGATTAATGTGAGCGGAGGAACTGCGCCATATCAATATTCATTAAATGGCTCAGATTACCAGAGTTCAAATGTATTCTCAGGATTAACGAGAGGTCCGTATAAAGTTTATGTTTTAGGCAAAGACAGATGCCAACCTGTGATTAAAGATTTCTTGATTTTAAATTTAATCAATACCATTACCCCAAATGGAGACGGAAGAAATGATGTTTTAGATTATTCTGACTTAAAAATTAAAGAACAGGTGAATATTGAGGTTGTTGACAGATATGGTGCAGCAGTTTATAAATCATCTTCAAACAATTATAAATGGGACGGAAAAATGGGCGGAAGAAATTTATCGACAGGAACATATTGGTACATTATAAGATGGATAGAACCCGATACAAAATTGCCAGTTTCTCATTCAGGATGGCTTTTAATTAAAAATAGAGAATAGATTTTAAATTTTATTTATGATTTATTAATAATATATTAAATAAAATTTTAATTTTGTAGAAATCCTAATTCCATAATTTATGAAAAGATTTCTACTCAGTTTAGTATTGGTTATTTTAACTTATACTCATGCTTTTGGACAGAGAGATACAGAGCATTGGTTTGCTCCTTATTTTGATGATGTGCCATCATCAACTACTCAATCTATCTATTTTTCGACTGATTCTGTAACTCCTTTTGTGGTAAGTATTTATAATAACAATGCATTTATAGGTTCTGTAACGATAAGTAAAAATTCTCCACAGGCTTTTAGTGTTCAGACGCAATATATTATTACAAGTACTGCAAGCAGGGCATTTACTCCTACCACAATGGGAATTTATACCAAAGCTGACAAACCATATTATGCGAATTTAAGGATCTACTCAATAAGCCATGGTGAAATCATAACATCAAAAGGAAAAGCTGGAATAGGAACAAAGTTTTATGCAGCGGCAACACCAGTAACTGCAAATCAGTCTATCTGTAATTTCACTACAGGAGTTTTAGCTACTGAAGATAATACTTCTGTAACTGTATCTGGTTACAACAGTGGTGTAACTTTCACCAACAACACAGGTGCGACTCCTGCAAGTGTCACATTTGTGCTTAATAAAGGTCAATCTTATCTTTTAACAGGCAGAGCAAACCTTGGCGCCAATGCGAATGGTTTTATCGGTGCAAAAATAGAATCTACCAAGCCGGTTTCCGTTACGAATGGTAACTCAAACGGTCAATATGCCACTGTAAGTGCCTCAGATGGATCAGACATTTTAATGGATCAAGCTGTTCCCGTAGACAGATTAGGAAGTGAATTTGCCATTATTAAAGGAAATGGTAACATCGGCAGAACAATGGAAGGCGCAATTGTTATCGGAACGGAAAACAATACTGAGATTTTCATCAATGGAGTTGGTACTTCTATTGCCACAATTAACGAAGGGCAATACTATCAAATACCGGAAAGTTATTTCATTGAACAATCAGGAGCAAGTGGTCATTACAATATGCATATCAGAACCTCAAAAAATGTTTATGTATATCAAACATTAGCGGGACAAGCATCAAGTAACGCAACCGGAGGGTACAATTACATTCCTCCATTAAACTGTTTTCTGCCTAGAAAAATTGAAGAAATAGGATTAATAAATCAATTTCCGGCCGGAACTACTACAAACGTTAAACTAAACATTCTTACCGAAACAGGTGCTACTGTTTTGGTCAATTCAATTCCTATACCAGCTGCCAATGGCCCGTTCCCTATTACAGGAACAACAGCATGGGTATCTTATTCTATCCCGGGAATTACGGGTAATGTTACGGTAACTTCCACAAAAGCAGTTACAGCAGGTGTATCTGGCGGATATGGTACTGCAGCAGGATTTGGAGGATATTTTGCAGGATTTTCGTCAGTTCCTGTTATTGCAAAAAAGACAGGAGAATGTGCTCCGGGAATAATATTGGAAGTTGATGAAAGCTTTGAAACTTATCAATGGTTCTTAAACGGTGTAGCTATTACGGGTGCTACAAGCTATACATACTCACCATTAGTGGCAGGAAATTATACGGTAAGAGTTACAATGGGAACGTGTCCTGCTGTTACTACACCTATTTATAAAGTTTATTCTTGCCTAAATCAAACCGTAAAAACTTTGGAAGCCTGTGCAAAGAAAACAATTCAACCTACATTTACCGCTTCTACACAAACACCTGTACCGAGTACAGTAACCATCATTACTGCTCCTACATACGGCACAGCAACAGTAAACGCTAATGGTACAATAACTTACATTCCACAATCAGGATATTTAGGAAATGACATTATTGTTTATAAATTTTGTGGAAATGCTCCAGAGTTCGTAGATTGTGAACAGGTTACCCTTACTATTACCATGGTGCCTTTTGTGGGTACAGATGTTACTCTGTATTCATGCCAGTATGATACCGATTTATATGCGGTATTTGATTTAACGACTGCTGTCGTTACAAATTTCAGCAATGTGACTAAAAAGTATTACAGAACATTATCTGATCTTAATTCTGAAACTAATCCCATCGCAGATCCAACACAATACCAGTCTGCGGGAGGTATTGTTTATGTAAAAATTACAACAGAAGACGGATGTTTGACTACAGCAAAAATCACATTAATTACCAAGCCAATAAAAAAATCACCCCTTCTGGTTGACAAATTTATCTGCATAGATGCGAGAACGAGCCTTAATGCAGGATCAGGATATGATTCTTATCAATGGAATACAGGTGCTACAACGTCTTCCATTTCAGGAGTCGGAGTTGGAGAATATACCGTAATTCTTGAAAAAAACGGATGTTTCATCTTACAGAGCGTAAAAGTGGGTAAAGCAGAAGATCCTGTTATCAGTGAAATTCAAATTACTAATAATACGGCAACTGTTATCGTTTCGGGAGGCACTCCGCCATACAAATATGCGGTTGATGGAACGGGAGTTTGGCAGGATTCTAATATTTTCACTGGTCTTTCAAGAGGTCAACACACGTTTCAGGTAAAAGATTTTTATAACTGTAATCCTACTACAGTAGAAGTTACAGTTCCTAATTTACTCAATGCCATTACTCCAAACGGAGATAATAAAAATGACTATATCGATTACAGCGAATTAGCTTATAAGGATAATCTTTCATTTATGATCTATGACCGATATGGAAACAAAACATTTACCGGCGATAAATTCAATAATTATAAATGGGACGGTACTCATTCGAATAAAAAAATCGTTACCGGCACATACTGGTATCATATTAACTGGAATGAACCTAATGCAGCAAAAACTCCAATTAAATATACAGGATGGATTCTTGTAAAAAACAGAGAATAAGCAAAATACTGATAATACTTAACCACAACATAATGTTGTGGTTTTTTTAATAGTTTAGATTATTTTAGCATATTTTAACAATGTATTTGAATTTTTCTTCTATTTTTGCATAATCCTTAATTCCGAACTATGAAAAAACTTCTACTTATTTTTCTGCTGATTTTTATCAATAGTAATTTACTTTTTGCCCAGAGAGATACTGAACACTGGTTTGCTCCTTATTACGATTCTTCGTCAAGTAGCTATATCCATACCCTGTATTTTTCTACCGACTCTACAACACCGTTTCCTGTCACTATTTATAACAACAATGTTGTCATTGGAACAGTAACTATAAGCAAAAGTGCTCCACAGCCTTTTACCGTACCTACAAATTTCATTAGAACAAACAGCGCAGGAATGAGTTCAAGCGTTATTAATTTAGGTCTTTATACTAAAGCAGAAAGACCATATTTTGCATCATTAAGAGCCGCCGTAAGTGCACATGGTGAAATTATAACGTCTAAAGGTAAAGCTGGTATAGGAACACAGTTTTATGCTGCCGCCGCACCTATAACGTACAGCTCTTCTGGTATGAATTTCTCAACAGGAATTTTAGCGACAGAAAACAATACCACAGTAACGGTAAGTGGCTATGATCCTAACATACAATTTATAAATAATACTACTCCGCCCTTAACGACAACTTTTACCTTAAACAAAGGGCAATCATATATTTTTGCAGGTCTGGGAAATATTCTTGCTAACAGAGAAGGTTTTATTGGGGCAAAAATTGTTGCCAACAAACCTATTTCAGTAACAAATGGAAATTCTAATGCCATGTATGCTACTGGTAACCTTACGGCAGGATCCGACCTTGTGATGGATCAATCAGTTCCTTTAGACCGTTTAGGGAATGAGTTTGCAATGGTGCGAAGTACCTCACCTATACCGTCAGACAATACGGAAGGAGGTATTATCATTGCAACCGAAAACAATACTGAAGTATATCTGAATGATGGTCTTGTCCCTGTAGCAACATTGGGAGAGGGCGATTATTATAGAATATTAGAAAACAGATATGTTTCTCAAGGTAATGGTCATTATAACATCTATGTACGTACTACAAAAAATGTTTATCTGTATCAACTTATTGGTGCAAACACAACATCACCTACCAATACAGGCGGATACAACTATATACCACCGTTGAATTGCTTTTTACCTAGAAAAATTGACGAAATCGGTTTAGTTAATGCAATGCCGGGCTCAACAGGTAACATTACTTTGAAACTTAATATTTTAACTGAAGCCGGAGCTGTGGTAACTGTTAATAATGTTACTCCTACCGCAGCTCAAGGCCCGTATCCGCTTACAGGAAATTCTAGCTGGGTAACTTATGCAATCACAGGTGTTACAGGAAATCTGACAATAACTTCCACTAAAGCTGTGACCGCCGGGATAAACGGAGGTTACAGTTCAGCAGGATACGGAGGTTATTTTGCAGGATTTTCTTCAATTCCTCTTATTGCTAAAAAAACAGGAGATTGTATTCCGGGGATGATTCTGGAAGTTGATGACAGCTACGAAACCTACCAGTGGTTTAGAAACAATGTTGTAATACCAGGAGCAAATGCTAATACTTATACCCCGACAACTGCCGGAAATTATACCGTAAGAATAACCATTGGATCTTGTCCGCCGGAAGTAACGCCGGTTTTCAAAGTATTTACATGTTTACAGGAAACTGCACAAACAAAAACAGTTTGTGAAGGCTTTTTAAATATAACTCCACAGTTCACAACCTCTTCACAAACCTACACACCGGGAAGTGTACAGATCATCACGCCTCCTGTAAACGGTGTAGCAATCATTAATCCTGTTTCAGGAGTTATAGGCTACACTCCAACGTCTGGTTTTATCGGAACCGATAAAATTGTATATAAATTCTGTGGAAACGACCCTGAATTTGTAGACTGCGAACAAATAACATTAACGTTAACAGTAGAAGCAGGTCCGAAAGTTTACTCTGCAACATTAAGAAGCTGCTTCTTAGAAGAGAATGTTGCAACCGGATTATTTAATCTGACAACTGCTAATGTAACCTTACAATCTGGTGTTACCAAAAAATATTATCCTTCATTGACGGATGCCAACAACCAGACTAATGAGATATTAAACCCCGGAAATTATATTGCTCCGAATGGTGTAGTGTATGTAAGGGTTAGCAATGCAAATGGATGTTTTAATGTAGCTCAGGTTACACTTGTGGTATTTCCTCCAACCACATCAAGCGTTTTGGTAGATAAGGTAATTTGTATTGAAGACAAAACAGTTTTAGATGCGGGTTCTGGTTTTTCAGGATACGAATGGAGCACAGGAGCTACAACTCAAACGATATCTAATGTGGGAGTGGGTACTTACTGGGTAAAACTTAAAACAGGAGACTGTATCACAAAGCAGGACGTTAAAGTATATGCTTCAGAACAGCCGGTAATTTCAAATATTGACGTTTCAAGCAACAGTATTACTATAGCTGTAGCTGGAGGAGTGGCACCTTATGAATATTCTATCAATAATATTGATTGGCAGCTATCCAATGTATTTACGAATCTTCCGAGAGGAGATGTGAAAGTGTATGTAAGAGACACATTCAATTGTGTGCCAATTGAGGTGACTATTACAATTCCTAATATTATAAATGTAATTACCCCTAACTCAGACGGAGTAAACGATATTTTAGATTACTCGGCTCTTGCCAACAAACAAAATTTAGTATTCGATATTTTTGATAGGTACGGAAACAGAATTCATCAGGGAAATAAAGAAAACCGCTATACCTGGGATGGAACAACCAATGGCAGAAAGAGAGTTCCGACAGGAAATTACTGGTTCAGCATCAGCTGGAATGAAAATGGAAAAGCCAAAACACCAATTAAATTCTCAGGCTGGATTTTAGTTAAAAACAGAGAATAATAATTATTTACTTACATATCATAAAAACCACGATCATAAATCGTGGTTTTTTGTTTATTTTTAAAACTTTTAACGTATTTTATTATTAAATTTGTGATAAAATCAAGTACAAAATGAAGAAAATTATATCTTTTTTTCTTATTTTTTATATATTCTCTACTACGTTCGCTCAATTAGACAGAGATCATTGGTTCGCACCTATGGTAGATCGTACAGGAAACCCCAATCCGTATCAGCGATTATATCTTTCTACAAATCGTACGACTCCATTCGTAGTTACTATTTACAATAACAATGTGGTCATTGGTACAGTGACAATCAGTAAAAATAATCCTCAGAAATTTGATGTACTTCGCGAGTATATTATCACAACCCAACAGACAGATCTCTTCACACCTACTACAAAAGGTTTATATTTAAAAGCAGACTTTCCTTTCTATGCCAATTTAAGATTTTCAGTTTACAACCATGCAGAAATTATTACCTCTAAAGGTATTGCATCCACAGGAACGACTTTTTATGTGGCAACAGCTCCCATTACTGTAAACAATAGCATTCTGAATTTTATGACGAGTGTATTAGCTACAGAAGACAATACAACCGTTACAATTTCGGGATATAAAAATACGGTACAGTTTTCAAACGGAACAAGCGGGGCAACAAGCCCAACTCTTACTTTTACTTTAAATAAAGGGCAATCTTATATTCTTGATGGAATCGGAAATATTACAGGAAATTTTGACGGATTTATCGGTGCTAAAATTGTTGCAACAAAGCCTATAAACGTTACCAACGGAAATTTCAACGGGCAATATGCGGGAAATAATGCTACAAGTTCTGATATATTGATGGATCAATCGATACCTGTAAACCAATTGGGAAATACTTTTGCTCTCGTAAAAGGCAACGGAAATATTGGCAGTAATATGGAAGGCGCTTTGGTTGTCGCGACACAGGATAACACTTTAGTGTATGTAAATAATGAAGGATTACCAATTGCCACTTTGAATACAGGCCAGTATTTTGTAATTCCCGATACAAAATATCAGCTTCAGGGAAGTGGTCATTACAATCTTTATGTGGTAACAAGCAAAAATGCTTATGTTTACCAGTTACTCGCCGGTGCAGCAAGTACAGGAAATGAAGTAGCAACAGGTGGCTTCAATTTTATACCGGGATTAAACTGCTATCTACCAAAACAAATTGATGAACTCGGGTTTATTAATGAAAACTTTGTACATACCAATGCCAATCCTGCAGGAATACTTACAAATCCTACAAAATTAAATCTAATTACAGAAAGGGGTGCATCTGTTCTTGTCAATGGAACTCCTCCTCCCGCAGGAACCGGGCCTTTCGACATGACGGGAAATCTCAATTGGGTAACTTATGGAATTCCCAATACAACAGGAACCATTACAGTAACTTCCACAAAAGCGATCACCGCAGGAATTACAGCAGGAAGTGATGCGGTAGGTTATGGTGGTTTTTTTGCAGGATTTCCAACACAACCCATTATTTTAAAATCCGGAGGTGATTGTGTTCCCGGGATTGTTCTTACCGTAGATCCTATTATCTATGAATCTTATCAATGGTATGTCGGCGGAGTAATTATTACCGGCGCTACTTCCCCCACTTATATTCCTACAGGATCCGGTAACTATACCTGTGCTGTAACAATGGGAACTTGTGCCCCTTTGATTACCGCACCTTTCAAAGTTTTAAATTGTACAAAACAAAGTGCTGCAAGTTATAATATCTGCGACACAAAAGTAATTACTCCGGCTTTCACCACTTCCACTCAGACCCCGGTAGCTTCAACGGTTTCTATCATAACAGCACCAACATTAGGAACAGCAACCGTTAATACTGCAACCGGACTTATAACCTACACAGCCACCAATCCTAATACGGCAGGAACGGATACTTTTGTTTATACATTCTGTGGTAACAACATAGAGTTTCCGGATTGTGAAACAATTACAGTGACGATCAACATTCAACCTGTAACGACAAACAATGCAACATTAAATGCTTGTAATGTAAATGGTCTCGGAACATTCAATCTTACTACGGCTGTTGTGACAAACAATACTCCTGTTACGATAACATACTATCCAACTTTAGCGACTGCACAAAACGAAACTTTAACAGCACTGATCACTGTTCCTACAAACTATTCTGCTCCTAACGGCACTATCGTTTATGCTGTGGTAAAAAATAGTACGGGATGCAAAAGTATAGCACAAATTACTTTAAATCTTTTTCCTCTAGCCATTGTGACACCTGCAAATATGGGAAATCAGTGCGATGAAAATCTTGATGGAACCGTAAATGTTGTTTTATCAGATATTACAGCATTAATTTTAAATAATCCAACCTATTTTACCAATGTAAGATATTATGCTTTGCTGGCAAACGCCAACTTGGGAAACGCCAATACATTACCCAATAACTGGAGCTACAATGCAAATACCACCATTTACATCCGTGTGGAATCTCCTGACGGATGCGCTCCTGTGATTCAACCTGTTAATTTTACTATTGGAACAAAGTTAACGCTGATTAAAAATAATTTTTCCACCATTTTTTGTGATGATGATTTAGATGGAATTAAACCTGTCAACTTATCCACATTTTTGAATGAATTTACTACAGACCCTTTGGTTACAGTAACTTATCATTCAACATTAGCAGATGCTCAGAATGATGTTTCGCCAATAAGCGGAGCGGTAACACTCAGCGGAATTCAGACTTATTATATAAGATTTGAAAAAAATGGTTTTTGCCCTGATGTCGCCACAATCAGAATTACCCTTAAAACTCCGAAAAAATCTGATATTCTTACCAATAAAAACATCTGCCCTAAAACCAAAACCACTTTAGATGCAGGTTCCGGGTTTACAGATTATCTTTGGAGTACAGGAGCTACCACTCCGTCTATTTCTAATGTTTCAGCAGGAAATTATTGGGTTGATCTTACTTTTGACGGTTGTGTCTACAGACAATTCGTTAACGTATCGGAAGCAACGCTACCCGTCATCAACTCAATTGAAATTAACGGAACAACAGTAACAATAGGAGTCACAGGAGGAAACCCTGCCTACGAATATTCGCTTGACGGCTTTATATGGCAATCATCAAATACATTTACCAATCTTGCCATCGGTACATACACAGTTTATGTAAGAGATACTCTCAGCTGTGGTGTTGTAACGGAAGATTTTGTCATTATAAAACTCATTAATACTATTACACCGAACGGAGACGGCAGAAATGATGTAATTAATTACTCATCATTAATGAATAAAAATAATCTTGAATTCAGAATTTTCGACAGGTATGGTGCTGAGGTTTTCAGAGGAAATCCTTCAAATAAATTTTCCTGGGACGGAAATATGAAAGGCAGACCGGTTCCTACAGCTACGTATTGGTATTTCTTGAGCTGGACAGAACTTGGAAATATCACCACTGTAAAATATTCGAGCTGGCTTTTGGTAAAACACAGAAACGACAGTCTTTGGGATAAATAATTCTGAAAATATTATTAAAAAATACTTTCTATAACATACATTAACAGTTTCATTCAAAGTTTAATATAATTTTAACCTGCTGTTGATAAATCTCACATAAAGTTTGACACAATTCTTATGTAATTTTGCACGAGCTATGAAGAAACTTATTATTATAATGCTGTTGGTTTTTATAAGTAAAATTAATGCGCAGAATTTATCGGGAGAGGTATTTTTAAGAGACAATTCTGTTTTGTATCTCAATCAGGTGTATGTCACCAATCTTACTACACTTAAAACCGTTCTTACAACATATAATGGAGATTTCACCATAAAAGCAGATCCGGGAGATATTATCCGTTTTACATCAATTGTTACAGAAAGAAAAGACCTGAAACTTACTCCACAAATGTTTAATTCAAAAAATTTAGTTGAATTAAAAGTGGCCTATCATGATATCCAGGAAGTTGTGATCAGCAGATTCCGTCCTACCGGAAATTTAAGATATGATGTAAACTCTATCCGTAAAGAAGATAAAGCCTATGCTTTAAAAAAAGTAATTGGCTTACCGGAACCAAAAGGTGACGGAACTCCACCCGAACTTCCGGTTGCAGGCTTAAGAGACGGAGGTCTTACTTTCAGCCTTGAAAGTATTTTTGATATTCTTTCTGGTGAGCGCAAGAAAAAACAAAGGTTGGTTGCTTATGAAAGAATGCACACTTCTGTGACCAATATCAAAAATTATTTAGGTAAAGACTATTTCACTAGAATTAAAATCCCTGAAAACCTTATCGACAACTTCTTACAGTTTGTCTACACGTCAGAAAACATCGAAGTTTATTTACAATCCGGAAATATTGATGCCGTAAAATTACCTATCGAAAAATACCTTCCAATTTATCAACGGAGACTTAGAAACTCTCATCTTCAGGAAGTCATCAATTAACCTTTTTGAAGCTTTTTGATTTAAAAATTTAATTAAAAACAAATCTTAACACTTAAATCGGTGATGTTTTTTAAAATTTTCTTTACATTTATTCGAACTAATAATTCACGAAGCTTTAAATAAATTTGAGAAATAGATTCATTACGCATCACCAAATATTTATTCAATGAAAAAGTTAGTTTTACTTTTCACCACATTATTATTCGTATCTTTTTCAGCACAGAAGCAAGGTAAAGATTACAGCAACATCCTTAAAAGCAAAAATATTTACGAAATCAATGCATTCCTGAGAGATGCACACCCAGATGACCCCCGAAGATCCGTACTCAAACCTAGAGTAATGGATTTTATGAAAGACTACATCAAAAATGCCGTTCCCGGAGACAAAAAAGTGCGAGAAATGCAGGATAATCTTGCAAGACTGAGAAGAGGGCCCTCTACAAAAGTTTCTTTTGAAGAAATGAATGCAATGATTAAGCAGAAACAGATTCTAAAATACGAAAAACAGTTACAAGTTGGCCAGTCTGCCGTTGTTTACACACCGAGCTCAGCACAAAATGTTTATGTGACAAACACCACTTCTACCAAAAACACCAAAGCAATAGCTGATACCGAAGCTTCTGAGTTTAATATGCTGATGGGAGACAACCCTACAGAACACAAAAATAAAACCGTAAAAATTTTAAATTCATTATTTGACAATGATCCCAATGCGAAAGAATGCATCGTAATGATTGAAAATAAATCTGACTGTAATATTATCATAAGAATAGAAGGGGTAGGAAATACAAAATACAGGCTTCCGGTTCCTGCTCATGGAGATAATTCAATTGTAGTAGAAAAAGGAGATTATCTTTTGACAAGTATTGTTTGTGGAGCTCAATATGCATCGCAGAAAACAATTCAAAAGCCTTTGATGGTGGCATTGGGAAGCTCTTCAAAATAGATTTTAAAGTATTGCATTTTCGTTTCTGTTTAAAAATTTGAATGCTGCATAATTTTCGTAATTTTGCAGCATTTCATATATATTTCATGGGCAAAAACAAATTAAAAAGATTCGCTGAAAATAAAATACTTCCAAACGTTATTCAACCTTCAAGAGACCAGGCTATAAGCGGTTTTGAACTGAAAGGAAACTGGAGAAAAGATTTCTTTAAAAATGATCAGCCTGTTGTTTTAGAATTAGGTTGCGGAAAAGGAGAATACACAGTAGGACTTGCAAAAACTTTTACCGATAAAAATTTTATAGGAATCGATATTAAAGGTGCCAGATTTTGGTTCGGAGCTAAAGAAGCTGTAGAAAACGGAATGACAAATGTCGGCTTTTTAAGATCTCAAATTGAATTGGTAGATTATTTTTTCGCCGAAAATGAAGTGGATGAAATATGGATTACTTTCCCTGATCCTCAGATAAAATTTAAACGAACAAAACATCGATTAACGCACCCAGATTTTATTGAAAGGTACAAGAAATTTCTAAAACCGGGCGGCATTGTTCACTTAAAAACAGATTCTGAGTTTCTCCACGGTTATACTTTAGGTTATTTACAGGGTGCTGGTTACGAGATTATTTCTGCTCATCACGACATTTACGGAGCTTTGGAATATGATCCGAATACGCCACATTTAAGAGACATTCGAACTCATTATGAAGAGCTGTTTTCAGCAAAAGGAAAAACAATTACTTATATTAAATTTAAGATTAATTAATACTAAAATATTAAGTCTAAAGGCTGCAAAAATGATTTTGCAGCCTTTTTATGGCAATAAAACTAATATTTCAGAGTTTAAAGGTGTAAATTAAGCCTTGAAAAAATCAATATGAAAAGAATTATTTTGCTTTCAGTTTTTATAACTTTATTTATGAAAAGTTGCGGAACGAGCAGCCACAACAACATAAAACAAGCAGTAAAAAAACCCAAGCCTGCCATCTCAAAAACAGGAACAAGCGCAGTCTCTTCGACACAGACAGAAATAGAATATCAGACATTGATAAAGACTTATCAACCGGAAACCGCAGAAGTTTTAAACAGTTTACTGAATGATTCGTCAAACAGCCCCAATGTATCTATTTCAGTAGAAAACAAATCGAACTGTAACATGGTTTTGAGTATTAGCGGAAATAATTATTTCAAAAAAATCCCGATCGGAATCAACAAAACTGGCTCGGTAATGGTTCCAAAAAATCAGAATTATAATCTTTCAGGAATGCTGTGCAATTCAGTTTATCAGAAAGTAAAATTTGTCTCTGGTTCTTTTAGCATTAAGTTATCCAACTAGATAAATATAAACTCTTTGTAAGCTAAAAAAATTAACACATAAAAAACAAAAACCGCCGAATAAATTCAGCGGTTTTAATATTTTAAAGATAATCTTCAGATTATTCAGCAGAATCGAAATCTGCATCTTTATCAGCAGAAACTACTTCACCTTCTTCTTTAGATTTTTCTTTATCAGCTTTTCTCTGAGACTGACCATCTTTGATAGAATCTGAAACTACATTTAAGATCATATCGATAGATTTAGAAGCATCATCGTTTCCTGGGATAACGAAGTCTACTTTTCTTGGGTCAGAGTTTGTATCAACAATACCGAAAACTGGGATACCTAATTTCTTAGCTTCAGTTACAGCGATGTGTTCTCTCATGATATCTACAACGAAGATTGCAGAAGGAAGACGCACCATGTCTGAGATAGAACCTAAGTTTTTCTCTAAGTTAGCTCTTTGTCTGTCAACCTGTAATCTTTCTTTTTTAGATAAAGTTTCGAACGTACCGTCTTTTTTCATTTTGTCGATATGGTTCATTTTCTTTACCGCCTTTCTGATCGTAACGAAATTCGTTAACATACCTCCCGGCCATCTTTCTGTAATATAAGGCATATTAAGTTCAGCAGCGTGCTTAGCAACTACTTCTTTCGCTTGCTTCTTAGTCGCTACGAAAAGAACTTTTTTACCTGCAGAAGTTAATTTTTCTAAAGCACTACAAGCTTCATCCAATTTAACTGCTGTTTTATGTAAGTCTACAATGTGAATACCATTTTTCTCCATAAAAATGTATGGAGCCATATTTGGATTCCACTTTCTAGTCATGTGACCGAAGTGTACACCAGCCTCTAGAAGGTCTTTTACATTTGCTTTTGCCATGTTTTTGTTTTTTGTTAGTTTACTTTCCGCTTTTTAAACAATCAACGTCTTCTTTAGATGGGAGAAGCGTTTGGATGCTAAACGTAACGGGCAAAGTTGCTGTTGGCTGATTGCTTTTGGCAACTGGCTTTCCAGCTGTGGGTTAAAAAATAATTTTTTAAAAATTTTTCTAAAGCTATCTGCCATAAGCCAATAGCCATACGCTTTTTTAACGTTTTGAGAATTGGAATCTCTTTCTTGCTTTTTTCTGACCTGGTTTCTTTCTTTCCACCATTCTTGCATCTCTTGTAAGTAAACCAGCTGGTTTCAATGCTAATCTGAATTCAGCATTGATTTCGCATAGCGCTCTGGAAATACCTAATCTGATAGCTTCTGCCTGACCTGTATTTCCACCACCGAAAACATTTACGGTAACATCATACTGACCAACAGTTTCAGAAAGGATGAACGGTTGGTTTAATTTGTAAACCATCACGTCTGTAGAGAAATAAGTTGCAGCTTCTTTACCGTTTACTGTAATGTTACCAGTTCCTGGCTTTACATAAACTCTAGCTACAGAAGTTTTTCTTCTTCCGATTTTGTGAACTATAGACATAATTTAATTATTTAAATTCGTTAACATTAATTGTTTTCGGCTGTTGAGCTTCATGCTTATGCTCAGTTCCTTCATATAAATAAAGGTTTTTAAGCAATGCAGATCCTAATCTGTTTTTTGGAAGCATACCTTTTACAGATTTTTCCAATACTTTTAAAGAATCTTTTTTCTGAAGTTCAAGAGCTGTCATAGACTTCTGTCCACCAGGATAACCTGTATGCCAGATGTAAGTCTTATCGTTCCACTTGTTTCCGGAAAGAGTAACTTTCCCAGCATTCAAAACAATAACATTATCACCACAATCTACGTGAGGTGTAAAGTTTGCTTTGTGCTTACCTCTCAAAATCTTTGCAACCGTAGAAGCTAGTCTTCCTAATGGTTGTCCTTCAGCGTCTACTACAACCCATTCTTTATTTGCAGTAGCTTTGTTCGCTGAAACAGTTTTGTAACTTAATGTATTCACACGTTTTAGTTAAAGATTAAACATAATTTGCCCCTAAAAGGGTGTGCAAAGGTAAACATATTTTTTTAATCTGGAAATATATTTCAAATTAAAGTCTTGAAAATAATGATTTTAAGGAACTTACCAATTCTGAAACAACTGAAAAAGCAGCAGTTTATAAAAATTACATTCTGATAAAATGAAATATGAAGAAGATTTATGCTAAATAATTACCTATAAAAATTAATTACGTAATGATTTACTTCCCCTGAAACTTGCAAACAAATAATAAGCTACGAAAACTGTGGAAAATTTTATAATAGAAGGAATTGCCAATTCTAAATTAAAAATTAAAGCCCCCACAACAACCAGAAGTGCCATTGTACCAAAAGATAATCCCATTTTTTGAAAAAGAGAAAATTTTACGTCATCTAAAAAATACGCCAATCCCCATGCAAGTCCGAAAGCAATGGAATAATATAATTCCAAACCAAGATCTTTTGTTTCCGTAAACAAATAATTGATTAGAAAAATAATTCCCGTTCCCAACACAAAATAAATCAGCGCTCTTTTCATATCTTAATTATAATGATGCAAAAATAAAGAATTTAATTTTAGACTTTAAAAATCTGATACTCAGAAAATAAAAAAGATTGATCTTCAATTTTAAAGAAATTTCAACCAATGATTTTAGTTGTAATCATCAGAACGAATGTTCGTTAAGTTGGTGAAAACTCAATTCTTTAATAACGTCTAATTACCTGATTTAAAATAAATTAAATATAAAAATCAGGTTGTTATTTTATTATTATATTTGGAAATTCAAGAAATTTTCGAGAACTTATATGGAAAACCCAAAATATACTCCAACAAATAAAGTAAGAATCGTAACCGCTGCATCCTTATTCGACGGTCACGATGCTGCTATTAATATTATGCGCCGTGTCATCCAGGGAACAGGATGCGAAGTCATTCACCTTGGTCACGACAAATCTGCTGAAGAAGTGGTGAATACAGCCATTCAGGAAGATGCGAACGCCATTGCTTTAACATCATATCAAGGCGGTCACAATGAATACTTTAAATACATTTACGATCTTTTAAGAGAAAAAAACTCCCCGCAAATCAAGATTTTTGGTGGCGGTGGTGGTGTAATTCTACCGGAGGAAATTGAAGATATCATGTCTTACGGAATCGACAGAATTTATTCTCCGGACGACGGTCGTGAACTTGGTTTACAGGGAATGATTGATGATTTGGTGAAAAGATCCGATTTCGCAACCGGAAAAGAAGTTGAAGCAAGAGATTTAGATTCAATCTCTTTTGAAAATTCTACAAGCATTGCAAAAATTATTTCTGCAGTTGAAAATTTCTCCGAAGAAAAGCCTGATTTAGTAAAAGCAATCGACGAAAAATCAAAAGATTTAAACATTCCGATCATCGGGATTACAGGAACTGGTGGAGCCGGAAAATCTTCTTTAACGGACGAATTGGTAAGACGTTTTTTACGTTCCAATACTGATAAAAAAATTGCTATCATTTCAATTGACCCTTCTAAAAAGAAAACCGGAGGTGCACTTTTGGGAGACAGAATCCGTATGAACGCAATCAATGATCCAAGAGTTTATATGCGTTCGATGGCAACGAGAGAAAACAACGTTTCGGTTTCTCCGTTCATTCATTCAGCTTTAAATGTATTGAAATTAGCTCAGCCTGACGTTATCATCTTGGAAACTTCGGGTATCGGACAATCAGGTTCGGAAGTTTCGGATTTTGCAGATGTTTCAATGTATGTGATGACTCCTGAATACGGCGCTTCAACGCAGTTGGAAAAAATCGACATGTTGGATTATGCAGACTTAGTAGCTTTAAATAAATCTGATAAAAGAGGCGCTTTAGATGCACTTCAAGCCGTAAGAAAACAGTTTCAGAGAAATCATTTGTTGTGGGAACAGCCATTGGACGAAATGCCGGTTTATGCCACAAAAGCTTCGCAGTTCAACGATCACGGAACGACCGATTTATACAACAGATTGGTTGAAAAAGTGAATGCTAAATTTGAAAATTTAAACTTAAAAGGATTTGTTGAACAGGAAGTTTCGGAAGACATCACGATTATTCCTCCAAAAAGAGTCCGTTATTTATCTGAAATCGTTGAAAACAACAGAATCTACGATGCTAATGTTGAAAAACAGGCAGAATTAGCAAGAAAAATGTATCATATTGAAGGAGTGAAAAACTTCCTTTCCAACGAAACTTTAGACGCTGAATATCAGAAAGCAGAAAAAGAACTTCAACAGGAAAATATCGACTTTCTGAAAACCTGGGATGATACGAAAAAAGCTTTCCACGAAGAATTTTACTCTTATTTTGTAAGAGGAAAAGAAATTAAAGTTGAAACCTCAACAGAATCTTTATCTCATTTAAGAATTCCAAAAATCGCGTTACCAAAATACAATGATTGGGGTGATTTAATTAAATGGAAAGGTCAGGAAAATCTTCCGGGAGGATTTCCTTTTACGGCAGGAATTTATCCCTTCAAAAGAACAGGTGAAGATCCAACGAGAATGTTCGCCGGAGAAGGAGGTCCTGAAAGAACTAACAGAAGATTCCATTATGTTTCTGCGGAAATGCCCGCAAAACGTTTATCAACAGCCTTTGACTCAGTAACTCTTTATGGGCAAGATCCAGCTTTACCACCAGATATTTACGGTAAAATCGGAAATGCGGGAGTTTCTATTGCGACTTTGGATGATGCTAAAAAACTGTATTCCGGTTTTGATTTGGTGAATGCAATGACTTCCGTTTCAATGACGATTAACGGACCAGCTCCGATGTTATTGGCTTTCTTTATGAATGCTGCTATCGACCAAAATGTTGAAAAATATATTGCTGAGAATAAGCTTGAGGCTAAGGTTGAGGAAGTATTAAAAGCAAAATTCGACAATAAAGGTTTGGCAAGACCGAAATATAATGGCGAATTGCCACCTTCTAATAATGGTTTAGGTTTAAAATTATTAGGAATCACGGGAGATGAAGTTATTCCTGCCGAAGCTTATGCTGAAATTAAAGCTAAAACCATCGCAACAGTTCGTGGAACGGTTCAGGCAGATATTTTAAAAGAAGACCAGGCTCAGAATACCTGTATTTTCTCGACTGAATTTGCCTTGAGGTTGATGGGTGACGTTCAGGAATATTTCATTAAAGAAAAAGTAAGAAACTTCTACTCTGTTTCTATTTCAGGATATCATATTGCAGAAGCTGGGGCAAATCCGGTTTCTCAATTGGCATTTACGTTAGCAAATGGTTTCACGTATGTGGAATATTATTTTTCAAGAGGAATGGACATCAACGATTTTGCACCCAACTTATCTTTCTTCTTTTCCAATGGTATCGATCCTGAATATTCAGTAATCGGACGTGTGGCAAGAAGAATCTGGGCAAAAGCAATGAAACTGAAATATGGCGCTGACGAAAGAAGCCAGATGCTGAAATATCACATCCAGACTTCAGGACGTTCGCTTCACGCTCAGGAAATTGATTTCAACGACATCAGAACGACTTTACAAGCGCTTTACGCAATTTATGATAACTGTAATTCATTGCACACGAATGCTTATGACGAAGCAATTACAACTCCAACTGAGCAATCTGTAAGAAGAGCGATGGCGATCCAGTTGATCATTAATAAAGAATTAGGATTGGCGAAAAACGAAAATCCACTACAAGGTTCATTTATTATTGAAGAATTGACAGATTTGGTGGAAGAAGCCGTTTACGCAGAATTCGACAGAATTACGGAAAGAGGTGGCGTTTTGGGTGCGATGGAAACGATGTACCAACGTTCGAAAATTCAGGAAGAATCGATGCATTATGAATGGTTAAAACATACTGGAGAATATCCAATCATCGGAGTAAATACTTTCCTTGGAAAAGACGGTTCGCCAACGGTTCGTCCGGGAGAAGTTATCCGTTCAACTGAGGAAGAAAAACAGTTCCAAATCGAAATGCTTCATAATTTCCAGAATTCTAATGAAGATAAGTCTGAAGAAGCTCTGAAGACTTTACAACACGCCGCTATCAACCAGCAAAATTTATTTGCAGTGATGATGGATGCTGTGAAATATTGTTCGCTTGGTCAGATTACCAATGCTTTGTTTGAAGTGGGTGGTAAGTACAGGAGAAATATGTAATAAAAAACAAACCTTCAAGGTTTTGAAAACCTTGAAGGTTTAATTTGATATAACAAAACACACAAATGATCAAAAATGAACAACAAACCACTTCTCGAAACTGGCAAATACTACCACATCTACAATAGGGGAAATAATGGTCAAAATATTTTCTTTGACACAAAAAATTACAACTTTTTCCTAAATCGGTATGACCAATACATGTCTCCGTTTTGCAACACCATCGCTTGGGTCTTATTAAGAAATCATTTTCATATTTTGGTTTATATCAAACCTTTTGAAGAGATTGATATTGAAAAATTAGAATATACTGCCACTGAAGTTCCGAAAAAGATAGACGTCCATTTACAGTTTGGTCATTTCTTTAATTCTTATGCAAAAGCGATTAACAAACATTATAACCGAACAGGAAGTTTGTTTGAGAAAAATTTCGAAAGAAAAGAAGTTCATTCTTTAGATTATTTTAAAAAACTTATTCATTATATTCACTACAATCCTGTGAAACATAATTTCTCGGAAGAAATATGGGATTATCCATGGAGTTCTTATGGAAGTATCATTTCTCATCAATCAACAAAATTAAATCGGAAATTTGTACTTGAATTATTTAAAAACCAAGAAGAATTCAAACTATATCACTCAGAACATAAAGATTATGATGATATTAGTGAATTTACAATAGAATTCTAACGAATATTTTAAACCTTCAAGGTTTTTGAAACCTTGAAGGTTTGTATAAAAATAAATTTGTATATGTAAATCAAACCTCAGGATTTTCTTTGAGGTTTTTTCGTAACTTGGATTTAAATAAAGCTTTAGTGATGAAAATTATTCAGATAGAAAATCCTTGTGAAGAAAAATGGGACAATATGCAAAATATTCCGGATGGGAAATTTTGTGATTTATGTTCTAAAACTGTTTTGGATTTAACTCAGAAATCAGATGAAGAAATCCTTAAAATCTTAGATGAATCGAATGGAAAAATCTGTGGAAGAACTTTCAAATATCAATCTAGTAGAAACTCCATAGTTTCTGAAAAAAAAATTATTAGTCACGAAAAAAGAAAAGGATATTCCAAACTTGTTGCAGGATTTGTAATTGCAGCAAGCTTAACCGGAATTCAGACTCACGCTGTGACTTTTGAAAAACCTTTAATTCAAATTTCAGAAAATAAGAATTATGAAGAAAGTGATTTAGAAAAAGAAAAAACAGATGATCCTGGCTTTATCATTTCCGGCAAGCTGATTAATTCTGACACAGGAAAACCTTTACCAAATATTGAAGTCACTTTTATCACAAAAGAAAAAATTTTCAAAACAAAAACCAATCAAGATGGAATATACAAACTGAGTGTTTCTGATTTTCACATCCGTAAAAATAATAATGTGTTACACTTTGATTTTGGTGGTTATAATGATAAAGATTTCATCCTCCTCACAAAGGAGGAATTGAAAAATAAGGAATTTTCTTTTGAAAGCTCTGAAATTGATGAGATGGTAGTAATCACCGGAGGTATTTCATCAAGAAAGTTAGAACCTACTTTACTATTAGACGGAGAAGAAATTACTGAAGAAGAATTTCAAGATTTAAATAGAAAAGATTTTAAAATATTTACGTTTTATGGAAAAACAGCAAAAGCTCTGTGTGATGGTTCTTCAAAAGATGGATTATTTTTAATCTTTTCTAAATAACTTTTAAAAAAATGGTTTAAAAAATCTTCCTAAATTTAAGTACTTTAGTTATCTCCCAGCAAAACAATATTAAGCGAAGCATCTGAAACATTTGCCGCTGTTCCGTCAGAATACATGTAAAGCCTTAATACATCATTTCTATTAAAATAAGCAATTCTGTTGTAAAGCATTGTCCATCTGCCTCCTGTATTGGTTTGCCACAATCCTTCAGGTATGTCTGCGTTGGCTGTATTTACTGCCTGAAACACATTCCTACCTGTGCTTCCATCTACCAATCTAATGCTGGATTTTATAAGATAAGTTCCTGAAACCGGTACTGTGTAAGTATTATCTGTTGTTGACCAAACTCCACCACCCGTATTTTTATTAATTGTGGGTAAAGGAACTGTATAGAAAGTTGTGGCAGGAATTGGTGCGTTAGAAGCACCACCATTTCCATTTCCAAGAGAAGCTATAAAAACTACCGAACCTGCTTTTGCAACCACAGATTTCCAGACACTTCCATCAAAATAATAATATCCTGGTGCGCTTACTTTTGCAGTAGATGTTACTGTGGATCCTGAAACGTTTGTTACATAAACCATTGCACCTTCGTGAGTAGAATTATAACCTGTTTTTGCATTAAGCTGAGCCAGCGTTATTCTTGGTGCACGAAGACCATCAACAGCTGAAACTGTTGCAGGTACCCCATTGATGTCAAGAGTTGTCAAAGGAGCCGAAGTATTAATTCCCACATTTTGGGCATTGATAAATCCTGTTAAAAGAACAAGAACCATTAAAAATATATTTTTCATCACTTTAAAATTAGTCGCCGCAAATATATAACATTACCGAATAGTCAACAATAATAATACATTACAAATATCTTAATTATGAAATCAATCACATATTGAAATAATTTCAGCAAAAATAATTAATTATTGTATTAAATATTATAATCTACATTTCTTAACCCGATAACATTAAATACTACCTTCGAAAATAAAAAATCGGTGCAAAATAAATTTTGCGCCGATTTCATTTATAAGTTAATCAATAAAGATTATTTCTTATTAAAATCTCCTGCAAAGATAGACGTCATCTTGTCTTTGCTGATGTATTTTCTAAGAGCATCATTTACCTGGTTGATCTTTAAAGCAGACGCTTTCGCTTCCAAAGTATCATAATCTTCCAAAGCAACGCCGTACTGTAATTTATTATTAACTAAAGACATTAAAGTATTTTCATTTCCCAAGCCAGTTTTTCTTGAAGTCAGCCAGGAATTCAGGTTAGATTTTAATTCATCTTCCGTGAAACCATCTTTTACCGCTTTGTTTATTTCTTCTTTTAAAGCTTTATTCACCGCATCTTTTTTAGTTGGATTGAAATAGGCGTACCAACCCCAAGAAGCAACCGTATTTGAGACAGGAATACTCATATAAGAACCTGCTCCATAACTGATTCCTTCTTTTTCACGAAGTCTCGTAGGAATTCTGGATGTTAAAAAACCTCCGCTTCCCAACATTTCATTAGCAATCAACAAAGCAGGGTAATCCGGACTTTTAGTATCCATTGTGAAACTGATTTTTCCTACCGCTGCTCCGTTTTCTTTATCCGGAGTTATATATTCTTTGTCCTGTTTTTTAGTTGCAAAAAGCTCAGGTTTTATTTGCTCATAAGTTGATTTTGAATTCCATTTAGCAAAAGTATTTTCCATTAAAGACGATGCTGTTTTAGAGTCTAAATCTCCAACCATGGTTCCTACTCCATTATTTCCGCCTAGAATTTTATTATAGAAATCTACCAATTCCTGTCTTTTGATTGATTTGTTTGCTTCAATCTGCTCTTTGAAAGACATCGTGTAAAAAATACTTTCTTTAGGATAATTTTCAGTAATCTTTTCAATTTCTGTGAACGCTAAAGATTCCGGATCGTTAAGTGAACTTTCAAGATAAGTATTGTATTCGTTTACCGTTTTTACGAGTTCAGCTTCAGGGAAATTGGCTTCCGTAAGAATTTCTTTCATTAATCCCATTACTTTCGGCAAATGTTCTTTGTAAGTACTTACACCAATATACAATGCCTGTCCGCCAAAAGAAAAATTGATGCTCGATTTCCATTGATCAAGCATATCCTGAATCTGCTCTTTTGTATGAGATTTTGTACCCGTTTTCATCACCTGAGCCATTAAAGATCCCACCACAGCTTTTCCGCTCAGATCTTTTGCATTACTCACAGGAAAACGAAAGCTTCCCATCACTTTACCTCCTTTTATTTCTTTTTTAATAACGCCGTATTTCATTCCGTTGCTCAGTTTTCCTTCAGAAAGATTCGCTTTCAGATTTTTAATACTTGCTTCAAAAGGTGCTACTTCTTTTTCCAAAGCTTTTCCTTTGTAATCTTTGGTTATAGAAGCAATTTGGTTATCAGAATATTCAATATTTTTTACTCTAACCTCATCTTTTGTCGGAATAAAAACACCTACTGTTCTATTATTTGTTTTAAAATATTTTTCGGCAACTTTTTGCACATCCGCTAGAGTCAGCTTCTCGATATTATCCCGGTAAATCATTCCCAGTTTATAGCTTCCCGCTCCTACAATTTCTGTAAGTCCGATTGCATAATTAATGGTATTGTTTTTTGTGTTTTCAATCTGCTTCAAAATTTTAGCTTTAGCTCTTGAAACATCCTGTTCTGTATATTTTATGGTCGAAACTTTATCTAGTTCTGTTCTGAAATCACTTTCAACAGCTTTTAAATCTTTATCAGCAGGAACTTCAAGCCCAAAATACATAAATGCCGCATCTCTCACCGTCGGCTGATAAGAATAAACCGAAGCCGCTTTGTGAGAATCAATCATCGCTTTATACAGATATCCTGAAGGATCTGAAGTAAGAATTTCCGAAAGCGCATCCAAAGCTGCATAATCTTTATCTGCATAAGGCGCAGTATGATAAAGCGCACCTACAATTTTACTGTCGCCGGAACGTTTCAATTCTACAAAACGCTCACCATCTTGAGCTGGTTCTACAGTATAAGTCTGATCTAAAACTCTCGAAGGTCTCGGAATAACTGAAAAATATTGTGAAATATAATTCAAAGCCTGTTTTTCATCAAATTTTCCGGCTACAACAAGCGTTGCATTATCGGGCTGATAAAATTTTTCATAGAAAGTTCTTAATGTTGGAGCTTTCACTCTTTCCACATCTTCTTTGCTTCCTATTGTGCTGTTTCCGTAATTGTGCCACAAATACGCTGTTGAAACAATACGTTCCATCAATACACTTCCCGGTCTGTTTTCACCGATTTCAAACTCATTTCGTACCACAGAAAATTCTTTATCAAGATCAGTCTGCAAAATAGTTGCATTAATCATTCTGTCGGCTTCCATTTCGAGTGCCCATTTCAGATTTTCGTCACTTGAAGGGAAAATTTCGTAATAATTTGTGCGGTCGTACCAAGTTGTTCCGTTTGCATCACCACCTTTATCCGACAATTGTTTCTTGATATCACCTAGTTTTTTAGTACTTTTAAAAAGCATGTGTTCCAGCAAATGTGCCATTCCTTTTTCACCGTAACCTTCATGTTTAGAACCTACGTTATAAATGATATTAACAACCATATTACTTTGCGAACTATCGGGAATTAATAGAACCTTCATCCCGTTGTTCAGGTTGTATTCTTTTACACCTTCTGTGTTGCTGATAAATTTGGGAGCATCAGTTTTCTGTGCTGAAACAGGATTGGCAACTCCAATAAAGAAAAGGACAGCTGTACCTAATAAAAAGTTTTTCATCGTAATTTGATTTAATTCGTATAAATTTAAAAAGTTTATCGAAAACTTCATCACTTAAATAATACAAGTTGAATAAAATATTTATTACATCCCACTTTTTATGAAACCAAAAGCCATCTTCAACTGGAGCAGCGGAAAAGATTCTGCACTTTCACTATATAAAACTTTAAAAGAAGACCAATTTGAAATCACTTCTTTGCTAACAAGCATTAATCAGGAATTTCAGAGAATTTCTATGCACGGAGTTCATGTATCTTTATTGGAAAAGCAGGCACAAAGTTTAGGCTTAAATTTAATTAAAATGGAACTTCCCAAAGAACCATCAATGGAAGAATACCGTGAAATGATCAGTAAAACAATGACCGAAATTAAATCTCAAGGCGTTACTCATTCTATTTTCGGGGATATTTTTCTGGAAGATTTAAGAAAATACAGAGAAAATCAACTAGAAACCATCGGAATAAAAGCCGTTTTTCCACTTTGGAAACAAAACACAACAGACCTCATCCACGAATTTTTAGATTTAGGCTTTAAAACTATTGTAACCTGCGTGAACGAAACTTATCTTGATAAAAGTTTCGCAGGAAGAATGATTGATAAGGATTTCATTAAAGATTTACCGAAAAATATTGATCCTTGTGGAGAAAACGGAGAATTCCATACTTTTACCTTTGACGGACCCTTTTTTAAAAATCCAATTGATTTTAAAGTTGGAGAAATTGTGAAAAAGACTTATCCCAAACCAAAAACTGATGATAATGATGAAGACGGGGAATATGTTTTTTGGTTTTGTGATTTGATTTCAAAATAGTTTTTCGTAATTGGTTTAAATTAATATATTCTAAAGTTTGATCAAAAAGTCTTTTTTCTTACATTAGAGAAACCAAAAGCACATTATGAAATTTTTGCTAACTATAACTTCTATTTTTCTATTTTTATTTTCCTGCCAAAAAGTTGAAATACCAAAACCAGTTGATAAAAAAGCGATTGTAGATTCTGCCGTAATTGTATTTCAAAAAAAACTGTACAAAACTCAGATCGATTCAGTTTTTAATCAATATCATTTTAACGGGAGCGTTGCTGTTTTTAAAGACAATATTGAAATTTATCGAAGAAATAACGGCTATTCTGATTTTGAGAACAAGACTGAAATCAATAATTCAACTGTTTTTTCTATAGCCTCAATCAGCAAACAGTTTACTGCCGTTTTAATTTTACTTCAAGTGGAGCAAGGAAAATTAAATCTAAATGATAGGGCTTCCAAATATTTTAAAGAATTTCAAAAAAAAGAGTATGAAAACATTACCATTCAACAGTTTCTAAATCACAGTTCAGGTCTAAATAATTTCGGAGAAAAACTGATGTTTGAAAGTGGAAGTGGATTTAATTATTCAAATGATGGTTTTAATGCTCTAGGAAAAATTGTTGAGGCTATTTCAGGAAAATCTTTTGATGAAAATATGCTTGAATTATTCAAAAAAGCAGGAATGAAAAATTCATTGACAGGAACTTCATTTCAAGGCGAAAATTTTGCCAAAACATACGTTGGAAATTCTAAAAGCCAAAAAGCAGTTGAAAATATGCCGAAAAGATTAGGGAACAAGGAAATAGGAATTCCAGCCGGTGGAGTTTTGTCTACTATTAACGATTTACACATCTGGAATAATGCTTTATACAACGGAAAAATCATTAAACCTGAAACCTTAAAAAAATTCATGGCAAAAAGCACTGAAAGGCAGCATCCCGTTCTCGGAACGATGGGTTATGGATTGGGAATCATGATGAATAACAACAAACCCGTTTCTTATTTTCACAGCGGCTATGTGAAAGGTGCGCCTTCGCTTAATATTTATTATCCAAAAACTAAAACTTCGGTCATTATTTTATCAAATATTGCCGATGAAGAGAAAGGCAAATCTGCGTCTTTCCGACCTCATCTGACAATTAAAAAAATTTCAGATTTTTTGGAAAATATTGACTAAGATTACAAAATGAAAAAAATGTATTTCATTGCTATTTACCCGGATCAGAAAATCATTGATGAAGTAAGAGCTTTTAAGGAAGATTTAGCATTAAATTTTGAGAATTCAAAGGCATTGAATAATGATGCACACATTACACTATTTCCGCCTTTTGAACGAGAACTTGAACTGGAAGAAGACATCCACAATGCATTTCAGAAAATCAATACCAATATTTCTCCTTTTGAAATTACTTTAAATGGTTTTGGAAGTTTTCCTAATCCGAAAAATCCGGTACTTTTTATTCATCCCGAAGAAAATGAAAATCTGAAGCAACTTTATTTTAATGTAACAGAAAAATTTAGTTTTGGAAAATATTCCTTTAACCCTCACATGACGGTGGGTTTCAGAAATCTTACTTACAGAAACTTCCTAAAAGCATGGGAAATTTATAAAGATAAAAGCTACAAAACTAAATTTACCGTTGATAAGATTTTACTTTTAAGACACGACGGAAAATGGATTCCGATTAATGAAAAAAAACTGTTTGAAGAATAAATCAAATCTAAAATAAAGAAAGCTGTATCTTTGCCAAGATGGTTTCAGCAGAGAAAATAATTTTAGGAATTGACCCCGGAACATCCGTGATGGGATTTGGTTTACTATCTATAAAAAAAGGAAAAATGGAAATGATTTCCATTCACGAATTGATTTTAAAAAAATATCCGAACCATGAAACCAAACTTAAATATATTTTCGACAAAACTTTAGCTTTAATTGACGAATTTCATCCTGACGAAGTGGCTCTCGAAGCTCCTTTTTTCGGAAAAAACGTACAATCCATGTTGAAATTGGGAAGAGCTCAAGGTGTAGCCATGGCGGCAAGCCTGTACCGGAATATTCCCATTTCAGAATATTCTCCAAAATCAGTAAAAATGGCAATCACCGGAAACGGAAATGCCAGTAAAGAGCAAGTTGCGGGAATGCTCCAAAATCTTTTAAATCTCAAAGAATTTCCCACAAAATATCTTGATGCTTCCGACGGATTGGCGGTTGCAGTTTGTCATTATTTTAATTCAGGTACAATTTCAAATGCAAAATCTTTTTCCGGATGGGAAAGTTTTTTGAAACAGAATCCTGACCGTTTAAAATAAAATTTAGTTACCTGTCGTGCATTTACAAATTTGTTTTACTTCAGTAAGTGAAATACCTTTGTTTATCTTTAAAAAGCTTTTTTGATTAAAATTCTTTGTTTTCCTTTGTGATAAAATAAGCGCAAGGTTAAGCGAAAGAAACTCCAAAACTATACTGAAATAAGTAAAAAAAGGGCACTTCGTTTATCAAAGAAATACAAGTGATTGATTTTTACTTTATTTAACATTTCCCCCTTAAATGCACAACAGGTTTTAGTTATTTTTCTTTATATTCAGAAGGCGCAACTGAAAAATCTGTAGTTGGTTTTCCGTTTTTATCATAATACACATAGTTTAATGTAACTTCATTTTCTCTGAAGTTTTTCATATCGGGAGAAGTTTTTATACTTTTCAAAGCTTCTTCCTTCGCTGCAGATTTATAATTATTAATCTCTTCTGGTTTCAGCTCTTCTTTCACATCATCAGTTAAAGTATAATTGTATTGCAAGGTTTTATTAGCCTTTGCTGAAACACTATCTAATCTCACTCCTTCACCCAAAACCTGCGGCATCATTTTATTCATTGTTACCGCAGCTTCTTTTAATTCATCATCTACCGTTTTTTCTTTAGAGCAAGAAAAAAGAAATAAAATGGCAGAAGCGAAAGAAAGTTTTAATACATTTTTCATAATATTATTTTATTTGATTGATTCTAAAGATAAGCAATTTTAATTAAAGAAATTAAGCCACAAATAACTCCTAGTTTAAGCTAATTTAAAATTACTTGGTAAAACATATTACTATTTGTAACATTGGTATGTTTTTTAATACTAATTTTGTATAAATTTTCAATAATGAAAAACGCACAAGCAACTATAAATCACACCAATCATAGTATAAACTGGTTTCAGAAATTCCTCTTAGTCTGTTCGGGAGGAAATATTCATATTTTAAGAAAAACCCCAAGCGAATGGAATAAATTTGCAGGAATAGGCGGAATTGTACTTTTCACAGCTATTTTTGCAACATTATCTGCGGCATATGCGATGTATACGATTTTCGATGACATTTGGGCTTCAATAGGTTTTGGAATTCTCTGGGGTTTAATGATTTTCAATTTAGACCGATACATAGTTTCTTCAATTAAAAAAACAGGAACGTGGTGGAATCAGATTTTGATGTCGATTCCGAGATTAATTTTGGCAACTTTTTTAGGAATTATTATTTCTAAACCTTTAGAGCTTAAAATTTTTGAAAAAGAAGTCAACAAACAACTGAATACAATTATTCAACGAAACAAAACAGAACTGCAAAAGAAGATGAGCGGCAGAATTCTTCAGCAAAGCGGGCCATTTGATACCGAAAAAAAACAAATTTCTGATAAAATTGCTCAATACCAAAAGTCATATGATTCAGCAGCTGTAGAACTGGAAAAGGAAATTTTAGGAAAACAGTCGGGATTAACAAGCGGTAAAGTTGGATTTGGTACGAATGCCAAAAGAAAACAGGAATTAAAAGAGCAGAGAAGACAAGATCTTCAAAATTACCAAAAACAAATGGCTCCAAGACTGGAATATTTAGACAAAGAAATCTCAAAAGTTTACACCAATCTTGAAACAGAAAGAAAATCGACGGAAACATTTGAAGATAAATTCAACGGATTTGCAGCAAGATTACAGGCTTTGGATGAATTAGGGAAAAACTCAGCCATTATTGCAACTGCAGCAGCTTTCATTATGGGACTTTTTATCTGTCTGGAAATTTCACCGGTATTGGTTAAACTAATTTCTTCGGTCGGACCTTATGATTATCTTTTAGAAAAAACTGAAAATGATTTCAGGCTTTATTCTAAAGAAAAAACTGAAAAAGGAAATGCTCTTACAGATTTCAGAATTGATGATTTTAAAGATAAGCTTAAATAAAACAAAACGGCGGTCAAAAATTGACCGCCGTTTTCAATGTCTTAAAATATATTCTTACAAAGAATAATTCGGAGCTTCCTGAGTTATAATTACATCATGCGGATGAGATTCTTTCAAACCGCTTCCTGTAATCATCACCATTTTGGCATCATTTTGTAAAACTTCAATATTTTTAGCTCCACAATATCCCATTCCTGCTCTCAAACCTCCTGTCAACTGGAAAATCACATCTTCCAACTTTCCTTTACTTGGAACTCTTCCTTCAATTCCTTCCGGAACGAATTTTTTAGCCTCACTTTGAAAATATCTTTCTTTTCCACCCCTTTTCATGGCTGAAAGACTTCCCATTCCCTGATATGTTTTGAATTTTCTTCCCTGGAAAATAATTTCTTCACCCGGAGCTTCATCAGTACCGGCTAAAAGTGAACCCAACATTACTGCTCCTGCTCCACTTGCGATAGCTTTTACGATGTCTCCGGAAAGTTTAATTCCACCATCAGCAATGACTGCAACATTTTTAGTCTTTGCAAATTCGTAAACATTGTAAATCGCAGATAACTGAGGAACCCCAACTCCCGCTACAACCCTCGTTGTACAGATAGAACCGGGACCGACACCTACTTTAAGAACATTTGCTCCTGCTTTTATTAAATCTTCTGCAGCTTCTGCCGTTACGATATTTCCACCAACGATATCCAAATCAGGATATGCTCTTCTGATTTCAGAAATTTTATCTAAAACACCTTTTGAATGACCGTGAGCAGAATCAATACCGATAATATCAACTCCGGCTTCCACCAAAGCAGCAATTCTGTCTAAAGTATCTTCACCTACTCCAACTCCTGCTCCAACAATTAAACGACCTTTTTCGTCTTTATTGGCATTTGGATATTCTAATTGATTGTCGATATCCTTAATGGTAATTAAACCGACCAATTTATTTTCGGCGTCAACAATAGGAAGTTTTTCAACTCTGCTCTTCAGAAGAATTTCTTTTGCTTTTTCTAAGTTGGTATTTTTATCAGACGTGATAAGGTTATCTTTCGTCATGAATTCCTCCACTTTTACGTCAAGGTTTTCCTGGTATTTTACATCTCTGTTGGTGATAATTCCGATTAAAACATTTTCTGCATCTACAACCGGTAAACCTGAGATTTTATATTTAGCCATTAAACCTTTCGCTTCACCTAAAGTATGATCTTTGGAAAGTGTTACAGGATCAGAGATCATTCCGTTTTCAGAACGCTTTACTCGGTTTACCTGAGCTGCCTGTTCGGCAATCGTCATATTTTTGTGAATAAAACCTAAACCACCAACTCTCGCCAAAGCAATCGCTAGATCAGCTTCTGTAACGGTGTCCATTGCAGCGGAAACAATCGGTACATTAAGCGTAATTTTGTCGGTAAGTCTTGATTTTAATGAAACCTGATTAGGTAAAACTTCAGAATAAGCAGGGACTAGAAGCACGTCATCGAAAGTGATGGCTGTCTCTACAATTTTGTTATGAATAGACATCTTTACTTTCTTGCAAAATTAAGACTTTTAAACGGAATATGAAAATCGGTTGCAATAGTTTAAACAAAACTTAATCATTCACTCTATAAATCGCAAAAAAGCCACTCACAGAGTGACTTTTAAATGTTAAATATATTAAATATGAAGTTATTTATCTGCTGCAATATTGATCATCCTGGAAATATCATCTGCCGTAAAACTGCCTCGAACATCTAAAAATACCAAATCTTTTTTAGAATTTACAGTGATGAGCATATTTTTAATTACGTCTCCTTTTTGCTTTACTCTGATGTTGACATTATCACCATCATGCCTTATCGTTGCCCAATCTTCATAATTTTCATTCTTAAGATATTTGGCGTAATCTTTCAGCATTTTCTCACTTCCGTTAGCGACAGTCATCATTTTAATTTTTGAAACTTTCTTTACCATTGCAATGGCTGCTTCACTTTCACCGTCTTCTCTTAAAGCTTTTTTAATAAAAGGTTTTGCTAAAAACAAAGGAACGTTAAAACTCGCAAATTGTGCATTTTCATAATCATAATCTGAATTTGAAAAAAAAGCAATATTTGGCTTACTGGAAACAATACACGATTGCAATAAAAATAAAGTACAACAAACTAGAAATACATTTTTGATAATTTTCATGGCTTTAGGTTTTTAGTTGATTTGTTTTAAACTTCCCGCAGAGGATTTGCTGATGCTGGATTCAATTTTAGGATTTCCTTTATATCTTACAGAACCTGCAGAAGAGGCTTTTACAGTTAACTTATCTTTTGCGTTCACAGAAGTGCTGCTTCCTGAAGTAGATTCTACAACTCCAATGTTTGCTTTCAGTTCTTCTGTTTTGCAAGAAGAACCACTACTTGCTTCTATTGACACATAATCAGCATTTCCTTCTACCGTAATACTTGAACCACTTGAACTTTTTATTAAAACTTTATCTGAAATAATAGACGCTTTCACATTCGAACCTGAGCTAGCCTCAACATTTGATGTTCCTGAGATTTGAAACTTCCCTGTCACTGCGGAACCTGAAGATGCATCCAGTGTCATTTCTTTTCCATTAATCCCATTCACTGTAGTAAAATTCGAACCTGAAGAGGCTTTAATTCTGTCCAATTTTGGAGAAGAAACATTTACACTTAGATTTTTAAACCTTAAATTTTTCGCTCCTTTGTTATCAATAGAAATTTTTAAAATTCCGTTTTCTACTTTTGTGATAATGTTGTGAAGTTTATCCGCATCTGCAAAAACTTTTACGCTTGTATTATTTTCCTGTGTAAAAACTACTTTTACACCTGAACTGACTTCAACTCCTGAGAATTGCCCCACATTTCTGTTTTCACCATTCAAATAAGAAGAGGTATTATCTGAAGTGAAGCTGTTGGTAATGGTAGTCCTGGTCGTATTTGTTTTAGCTTCGCTGGAATTAATAATTTTATTTACGTCATCCATTGATAATTTTCCATCGAGCATCACAAGAATATTTTCTCCGCCACCGCTGTCTATACTTAAAAGCATATTTTCGAGCGTTCCATCATTTTTAGCTTCCGATGAAAGAAACTTAATTTTACTTCCTGCATTTTTCACCGACATAATTTCATTGTAATTCAGCTTACTTAAATACGATGAAATTTCCTTATTAACATTTGCTAATTCCCCTCTTGTATTTTCTGTAATCAAAACTTTAAGACCATCGATTTTTGAAAGCAAAGGTTTAATTTGGTCTAATTCTGAGTCTGCAATATTAAGATTACTGAGCATTCCAAACATCGGTTTTGCAATTTTTATGGAGGTCACTCCTTCAACTTCCTGATATTTATCAAAAAGTTGGTCCAGTTTATTTTTCTGTCCGTAAACATTAAAGAAATGTGAAAGAACAAGTGTGCATATAATGAGTATCTTTTTCATGAGTTAAATTTAATTTTAGTTGATTACAAGCCTGATCAGTTGCATAATCTTATTGTTAATAATCTGTTTATTGTTCTACATTATCCATTACTCTGGTGTTCAGCGCCTGATTAACATTTGTTGCCATTACCTGAAATGAATATTTTGTAACGTTTATAGCTTCCTCCATATTTTCGATTCTTTTACCGTTCACGATAACGTATGAATCTTTATACCCTGTGGAATCTTTTAAGCTATTATTTTTAAAAACTGAGTTTTGTACATATCTCGGTTTTGTTTCTTTTTTAATTCTGCTTTTTTTAGAAAGAATTTCATCTAAAACATCTTTCTCGGCAATAGAATTTTCTATAAAAATAGAATCCTTTTTTACTCCCGAAACTGAATCTACAGTATGAACGGCAACCTGCACTTCGTGATTATGATTTTCATTGATGAATGCAGATTTTTGTTTCTGAATTTCGTTTTCAACTAATTTTGCTTTATTTCGTACTTCTCCATTTTGATTATAATTAAATATAAAACCAAGACTTAAAAGTATCACAACACTTGCCGCCATCCAAAACCACTTCGGTAACGAAGGTTTTTTATCTTGAATAGGAATTTCAGAAACTTCATTTTCGTTTCCTTCAGCTTTTTTAAGGAAATCTTCAAAATCCCAGCTCATTTTTTCTTCCTTTAAACTTTGGAAGACTTCGTTATATTTATCTTGAAATTTGTCGTTGCTCATAGCTCATCAATTGTGAGATTTGTTCTTTTACTTTTTGTCTTGCGCGCATCAGATTTACTCTTACTGCGTTTTCTTCCATTTCCAGCATTTCAGAAATTTCAGACACATCATACTCTTCTACATCTTTCAAATGGATGACCATTTTTTGTTTTTCCGGAAGCAGATTGATAAAACCAATGATCTGTTCCTTCAAATTATTCACATCCATACTGTAGAGTTCCGAACGATGAAGTTGTAAATCTGCGAAACCTAATTTCACATCATGATGCTTCAACCGGTTTAAACATTCATTTCTTACAGATTTCAACGCATAGGATTTAAAATTCCCAAACTGGTCCAACTCATCTTTTTTCTGCCAGAATTTAATCATCAAATCCTGAACAATATCTTCGGCTTCATCGCTGCTCATCACAAATCTTTTCGCAAAACGGAACATCTCATCTCTGAGAATAAATACCGTATTCTTAAAAATTTCGTGGGTCATAAGTTTTGTTTCTATTAATAAGACAATCTGAAATCGAAATATATTACACTAAAATTAAAAAAACTTCAAAAAAGTTTGAAGTTTCATTGTTATTATACAAAAAAAATTAATTTTATGTATGTCCATTTTAATCATAATACTAAAACAGACAGTCTTTTTTGTCTTTCCGAAGGAATCTAAATCATTCTATTTCAGTGTATTGAAATTCTTTCAGAATGACAAAAATGGAGCTAAAAATTAAATAATTACAAATTACGGACATACATTTAATTTTAAACCATTAAGATCTATTACGTTTTTTAGAATTATTAAGTTGAGCTTAGCTTTAAGAAACCAGCTTAATGAATATCTTCAGATATTTACTTAAAATCTTAACAAATTAAATCATCTTAAAGATTCAATTTTTCTCAGTAATATTTTTAATAGTTTTCAAAAATATGTTTAAAAATTGCCTTGTCATCATCTGTTAAAGGTAATTTTCTTCTCGCCATTACTTTTTCAGCAACTTCGTAGGCTTTGTCTAATTTAAAACGTTCATCATCTTTAAATCCGCCCCAGGAAAAGTTTTCAATCAGATTCGGAGGGAAACCTTCTCTAAAAATATTAGAAGCCACACCAATTACTGTTCCTGTATTTAGTTGAGTATTGATCGCTGTTTTAGAATGATCTCCCATAATTACACCGGCAAATTGTAAACCTGTGTCCTTGAAATCTTTTGTTCTGTAATTCCACAATTTCACATTTCCGTAATTGTTTTTTAGGTTGGAAGAATTGGTATCTGCTCCGAGATTACACCATTCGCCAATTACAGAATTTCCTACAAAACCGTCGTGACCTTTATTTGAATATCCAAAAATAACGATGTTGCTCACTTCACCACCCACTTTGGAATGTGGGCCAACCGTAGTTGCACCGTAGATTTTTGCTCCTAAATTAAATTTTGAACTTTCACAAAGCGCAATCGGACCACGAAGATTGCAACCTTCCATTACTTCAGCATTTTTGCCTATATAAATTTTTCCGGTTTTGGTATTGATGGTAGAAAATTCAACTTCTGCACCTTCTTCAATGAATAAATCTTCCTTATTTCCTAAAAAACCGTTGGTGGAAGATAATTTTTGCGAAGATTTTCCTTTTGTTAATAGTTTAAAATCAAAATCAATCGCCTCTTTATTGTATGTAAATAAATCTGTCGGTTTTTTATAGAAAACAAGTTCTTCTTTAATATCAGTCATTTTTTCAATCTGATTTAAAGAAAAACCGTCCATATTAATTTTTGCAGCGACTAATTCGTCTTCATAAACCAAAGCTTCACCTTGCTTTAAATCTTTAATTTGCTGAATAACTGTTTCCGTTGGCAAAAAATTAGAAACCAAAAACAGACTTTCCTTTTTTTCCGGCTCTCTGAATTTTTGCTGAAGATACATTTCTGTAAACCAGGAAATTTCAGTTGAATCTAAAAGTTTCTGCCATCTTTCGGAGAAAGTAAGAATTCCGCAACGCATTTCTGCAATCGGTCGGGTAAAAGTAAGCGGAAGAAAATCTTCCCAATATTGTGCATCGGAGAATACGAGTTGCATTTCTGTAAAAATTTTTTAGGTTGGGAGCTGAATGATGGAAGATGGAGGTTTACAATCACTCTTTATTTCCAAAATCTGCTTATTGACAAAAATACAAATCCTTTGAGGATTTTTTGGTATTCAAATTTTAAATCTGATTAAAGTGCAAAAAAAAGTCTTCCGGAAAACCGAAAGACTTTAAATATTGTAAAATCAAAAAATTACTTAGCGAATTTTTTGTATTTGTTCATGAATTTATCTACTCTACCTGCAGTATCAACTAATTTAGTTTTTCCTGTGTAGAAAGGGTGAGAAGTAGAAGAGATCTCCATTTTGATCAATGGGTACTCAGTTCCTTCATACTCGATTGTGTCTTTTGTATCTGCAGTAGACTTACATAAAAATACCTCGTCGTTACTCATATCTTTGAAAACAACAAGTCTATAATTTTCTGGGTGAATTCCGTTTTTCATAATAAATTTTTAAAAAATTAAAGTTTGCTTTCGAAATAGTAATGGTATTTCTTCTGCTAAATTTTAGGTTGCAAAAATACAATAATTTTTAAAATATACAAATACAACATCAACATTTTTTAAAAGATAAGAATTTTAAAGTATTTTCGTTAAATTTGAAACTTATATCAGTTTTAATTTCTATGAAAACCGCTAAGACTATATTTAATCAGGTAAGCGATAGCATACGATCTTAAAAAAACAAAAATATTTACATAATGAAACTCAAATCATTACTCTTTTTATCTTTTTGGATGCTGTTTTTAGCAATTTCGTGTGATAAAGATGACATTACCTTTGATGCACCTTCTCAGGAACTGAGATTTTCAAGGGACACTGTATTTTGTGATACTGTTTATCACCAGGTAAGATCTGAAACATACGTTGTGAAAGTATTCAATAACGAAGATAAAGATGTAATGATCCCGAGAATAAACCTTGAAAAAGGCGCTGCTTCTTTATATAGAATCAATGTTGACGGAAAACCAGGTCACGATTTCCAGAACGTGCCTTTGAGAAAAAAAGACAGTCTATATATTTTTGTTGAAATTGCTCCTCAAGCTTCAGGACCGGAAGCAATTGCTGAAGACCGGGTTTTGTTTACAACGGGAGCAGGGCAACAGCACGTTACATTGTTTTCTGTTGTTCAGGATGCAGAATTCTTCATCAAAACGCCAACAAACCCGAATGTAATCGGTTCGAATACCACCTGGTCTAATAATAAAGCGAAAATTATTTATGGCGATTTGACAGTTGAACCGGGAATTAATCTTAATATCCAGCCGGGAACAAAAGTTTATTTCCATAAAAACAGCGGAATGAAGGTTTCCACAGGAGCAACACTAAATATTAACGGAACAAAAGATGATCAGGTAATTTTCCGCGGAGACAGAAATGACACGTATTATGATACGATTCCGAGAAACTGGAATTCTATCAGAATGGCTGAAAATTCTAATGTATTGATGAATCACACGAGACTTTTCGGAGGAACAAGAGGTTTAGACATGAGAAAAGCGAATGCAACAATTAAAAATTCTTTCATTCATACTTTCCAGGAATACGGAATTTACGCAGTTGCATCTACAGTAAATGCAGAAAATTTAGTAATGAATAACTGTGGAGAATCTGCCATAGGAATTTTCTTAGGCGGAAATCATTCTTACACCCATTCAACCATTGCCAACTATTCTGAAACCATGCAGAATCTTAAACGTATGGGAATTTTTGCAACCAATGAATGGACCAATGACAACGGGCAGAAAGAATACGGAGCTCTTCAGAATTTGAATATCCTCAACAGTATTGTTTATTCAGATAAAGATAATTCTGTAAATTTAGAACAAGTGGGTACGAACCAATTTAATTATTTAATTAAAAACTCTTCCATAAAATACAGCAATCTTTCCGGCGCCGGTTTTTTGTTTGAGAACAACCCTACAAACAGTGTGATTCAAAGCTTTAAAAATATAGACCCGAAGTTTGTAAACTATTTTACCGCCAAACTTAATTTGCGTGTAAAAGCAGATTCTCCGGCAAGAGGGAAAGGTGATCTCACCATTGCTAATTCGGTTCCTACAGATATTGTGAATGCTTCAAGAATTACCAATCCAACTTTAGGTGCGTATCAATAAATATTTGATATTTGATATTTGATATTTGATTCTAAATCTAAATTACATTTAATTTAAAACCTTGATTATTTTAATTTTTGTCTTGGTAATTTACAAATTATGGAAATCACAAACCTACAACAGCAAGTCGATGAATGGATAAAAACAATTGGTGTTCGTTATTTCAATGAATTGACCAATATGGCAATGTTGACGGAAGAAGTTGGCGAAGTTGCAAGAATTATCGCACGAAGATATGGTGAACAAAGCGAAAAAGAAAGCGATAAAAGCAAAGATCTTGGCGAAGAATTGGCAGATGTGCTGTTTGTGACATTATGTTTAGCCAACCAGACCGGAGTGAATTTACAAGAGGCTTTCGATAAAAAAATGAAAGTGAAGACAGATCGCGATAAAGATCGTCATCAGAATAATGAGAAATTGAAATAATGAAGAAAGCCGGATGATGGAAGCCGGAAGTTTAATAAGGTACTACATTAGACATCTAGCTTCCATCATCCAGCTTCCATCTCAAAGAATATGAAGCTAGAAAAATCAAAATTAAAAAAAAACAAAACCGTACAGATCAGCGGTTCGAAAAGTATTTCGAATCGTTTGTTGATTTTAGAAAGTCTGTTTAAAAATATAAAAATCGGGAATTTATCTAATTCTCAGGATACGCAGTTGCTGAAAAAAGCACTTTCGGAAAATTCTGAAACCGTCGACATTCATCATGCGGGAACGGCCATGCGTTTTTTGACCTCATATTATTCGATGAAGGAAGGAAAAACTACAATTTTGACAGGTTCTGGAAGAATGAAAGAACGACCAATTAAAAACCTGGTCACTGCTTTGCAAAACTTGGGTGTTGAAATTGAATATTTAGAAAATGAAGGTTTTCCGCCTTTGAAAATTACGGGTAGAAAAATTACTCAGCCCAAAGTTGACGTTCCTGCCAATATTTCAAGCCAGTTTATCACTTCTCTCCTGTTGATTGCTGGAAAACTTGAAAATGGATTGGAAATTAATTTGGTTGGTGAAGTTACTTCAAGGTCTTACATTGAAATGACTTTGGATATTTTAACCCAATTCGGAATTCAAAACAGTTTCGTTGGCAACACCATAAAAGTAGAATCAACCAACCATCAACCATCAACCATCAACTATGAAGTAGAAAGCGATTGGAGTTCAGCATCCTACTTTTACTCTTTTGCGGCATTAGGAAGAGAAACAATTCATCTGAAAAGTTTTTACAAAGAATCAACCCAGGGAGATTCTGCGATTGCAAAAATTTATGAAGATTTTTTTGGAATTAAAACCATTTTTACAGAAAACAAACATCAATTAACGCTTGAACCGATTGAAGATTTCCAATTTCCTGAAAAAATTATCCTGGATATGAATAATTGTCCGGATATTGCTCAGACTCTTTGCGTAACGGCTTCAGCTTTGAAAATTTCCTTTGAAATTTCAGGACTGGGAACTTTGAGAGTAAAAGAAACCGACAGATTATCAGCTTTATATAATGAATTGCAAAAACTGGGAACAGAAACAGAAATTTCTGATTCTACAATAAAATCAGTGAGTTTTAATAAACCGCAGGAAAATATTTCCATTAAAACCTACCAGGATCACAGAATGGCGATGAGTTTTGCACCGTTTTGTCTGATTAAAGATTTAAATATTGAAGATGAAAATGTGGTAGAAAAATCGTACCCGATGTTTTGGGAAGATTTGTCTGAATCGCTAATTTTAAAATGATTAAATTTGTTTGATCATTTGTCAATCTTAAACCCATGGAAATCACCAGTCTAAGCCAGCTCGATATGAATGCAACGTATACGTATGCAGATTATCTTATGTGGGAACTTAAGGAAAGAGTAGAGCTGTTCAAAGGTAAAATTCTGAAAATGAGTCCGGCTCCGTCTCCTGTTCACCAGAAAATATCTTTTCGTTTCACCGGAATTTTTTACAACTTTTTTAAAAACCGCCAATGTGATGTTTTTTCGGCGCCATTTGACGTAAGATTTCAAAATAAAAATGGCGATACAAAAAATGTCTTTCAGCCTGATTTATGTGTGATTTGTGATTCTTCAAAAATTGACGACAAAGGTTGTTTGGGAGCACCAGATTTAATTATAGAAATTATTTCACCGGGAAACTCAAAGAAAGAACTTAGCCTAAAATATAGCATTTACGAAGAATTTGGTGTACAGGAATATTGGGTTGTGCATCCTCTAGAAAAAACAATACAGATTTTTGTTTTGGAGAAGGATATTTTCATCGGAAAAAAACCGATCACAGAAGACGAAATGATGAAATCATACATTTTCCCGGAACTAACTTTTCCGGCAAAAGAAATTTTTGAAAATCTTTAATTAAATCCCATGGAAATCACCAGTCTAAGCCAGCTCGACATGAATGCAACGTATACGTATGCAGATTATCTTATGTGGAAACTTAAGGAAAGAGTAGAGCTTTTCAAAGGTAAAATTCTGAAAATGAGTCCGTCTCCATCTCCTGTTCACCAGAAAATATCACAAAAAATAAATCAAGCTCTATATTCTTATTTTGAAAATAAATCGTGTGAATTATTTTATGCTCCCTTTGACGTGCGTCTGCCAAACAAAACGGGAGAAATTTCAACAGTTGTTCAGCCCGATTTATATGTGATTTGTGACAGAAGTAAAATTGACGACAAAGGTTGCCTTGGTGCACCGGATTTGGTTGTTGAAATTTTATCACCCGGAAATTCAAAAAAAGAGATGAATTTAAAATTCAGTTTGTATGAGGAATCAGGCATTTCTGAATATTGGGTCGTCGATCCAAGTGAGAAATTCATTTTAATTTACAGCCTCGAAAATGGCGAATACATAAGCAGAAAACCTTTTGCAGACGGTGAAATTTTAACGTCAATAAATTTTCCAGAGCTTACATTTTCTACTCAAGATTTGTATGAATTTTAGTAAAAACAATTTACGATAACTAAAAACTTTGTCAAATTTCATGGCAAAGTTTTATTTTGAAAACTCATTAATTTAAACTAAAAAAATTGAATAAAACCATAATCATCACAGGAACTTCATCAGGAATAGGTTTCGTATTAGCAGAATATTTCGGAAAAAAAGGTCATAGAGTTTATGGCTTGAGCAGAAAACAAACCGAAAGTCAGTATTTCAAATCAATCCCAACGGATGTTACAGATAATGACGCTGTACAAAATGCAATTGCAGAAGTTTTAAAAACAGAAACAAAAATCGACGTTCTGATCAACAATGCAGGAATGGGAATGGTGGGTTCTGTAGAAGATTCTTCCAAGGAAGATATTTTAAAATTATTTAATCTAAATCTTGTCGGAGCTGTACAAATGATGAGCGCAGTAATGCCGAAAATGCGTGAAAATAAATTCGGTCAAATTATCAATGTTTCAAGTATCGGAAGTGAAATGGGATTACCTTTCCGTGGATTTTATTCTGCCTCAAAATCGGCTTTAGACAAAGTTACCGAAGCGATGAGGTACGAAGTTTATCCTTGGAATGTGAATGTTTGTTCACTTCATTTAGGAGATATCAAAACCAATATCGCTGAAAACAGAGTTAAAACAAAAGTTTCCGAACCCTATAAAAGCGTGTTCAATAAAGTGTACAATTTGATGAATTCTCACGTCGGCGACGGAACCGAACCTTTGGAAGTTGCAGAATATGTAGATTCACTTTTAAACAAAAATAAATGGAAGGCTCATTATTATTTCGGTAAATTCGGGCAGAAAATCGGCGTTCCTTTGAAGTGGATTCTTCCGCAGGGAACGTATGAAAACTTAATGAAGAAGTATAATAAACTGGCTTAAATTCAGTTATTTTAAAAATTAAATATATTTTTGAACCTTTAAGAAGAATTTAGCAGTTAAGTTTTATTAAATAATCAAATAGATTATGAACCAGCAAAGCTGAACTTAAAAATCTTAACTTCTTAAATAAAACTGAATGGTTTAAAATTTAAATAAAGTTGAAGTTATTTTTAAAAATATTTTTTCTGCTACTCTGCGTTTTTTTACAAGCGCAGAAGAAACATTATTTTCTGATTGATACGGAAACAAAAGTCAAAAAAAAGGTAAAAGATTCAATTTCAGCAGTGAAATTTCTAGATTCTTTGGCACAAAGCAATTATTTTTTCACCGACTTAAAGGAAGTAAAAGTAAAAGGCGATTCTACAGAGATTTTCTATGATAAAGGAAAAAACTTCAATGAAACCTATGTGAATCTTTCCGATTCTATTGTTGACCGATTCAAACTGGAAAAAGAATTCTTCACTAAAAATTTAGATTCTGTAAAGAAAAAAATAAATAAAAGATATATTGATGATGGTTTTGCTTTCAGCAGAATAAAATCTCAGTTTAAAGGTCAGAAAAATGGCTATCCGATTGTAGAACTCGATATTAATAAAAACAATAAACGAACGATCGACGGTTTTGTAGCGAAAGGTTACACGAGAATTCCGAAAAGATTTATCAAAAATTTAGAAAAAGAATTTAAAGGAAAAACTTACGATGACAAAAACCTGATTGCCATTAATAAAAATTTCCAGAGCCATCCTTTTATCACTTTAGAAAGGCAGCCACAAACACTTTTCACTAAAGATTCCACACAGATTTATCTCTTTATGGAAAAGAAAAAAACCAATACTTTCGACGGGGTAATCGGTTTTGGAAACGATAAAACAGATAAATTCACCTTAAACGGAACTTTAAATGTGAATTTTAAAAATATGTTTAACGGTTTTGAAGCCGTGAATTTATATTGGCAAAGAAACCCGGACAAAGGCCAGACTTTTGATTTGCAGACCGATATTCCCTATCTATTTAACTCGAACGTAGGTTTAAATATGAAAGTAAATATCTTCAGACAAGATTCTACTTTTGCCAACGTAAAAGCTTTGCCTGCGTTTTATTATCATCTCAACAACCGACAAAAAATAGGTTTGAGAGGAACTTTTGAAAATTCTACGATCATTGACAGCCTTTATATTCAAGGGAAAGATTATAACAAAAAAGGGATTGGTATTTTCTTTGACATGACCGAACCTACTGATATCGATCTTTTTCTTTACAAGTCTAAGATAAATGTTGGGTACGACTTTTTAGCAACCAATTACACCAAAGAAAATATAAAAGCCAATCAGAATCAGTTTTATTTTTTTGGCGAATACAATTATCATATCAACGGAAATCATTTTCTGAATATCAAAGGAGAAGGTGCAATGATGGATTCTAAAATTGATTTCTCCGCCAACGAATTGTATCGTTTTGGAGGCTGGAATTCTCTCCGGGGTTTCAATGAAAACTCACTCGCCGCCGATTTCTATTACTATGGCGGATTAGAATATCGCTATCTCATCGGGAGTCAGGCGTTTTTCGACGTTTTCGGGCAATACGGACAGCTCAATAACAAATCGCTCAATGTAAAACCAAAGCTTTACAGTGTCGGTCTTGGATTTAATTTCTTTATTCCCATTGGTTTGATGAGTTTCCAGCTCTCGAATGGTAACGAGTTTGGAAATCCTTTTAAATTTAATGACATAAAAATTCACTGGGGAATTCTGAGCAGATTTTAGTTTATACGTAAAATCTTTTCAAAAACAATTTGTGTAAATTTCCACAGTACCTGAAATCTAATAATTTCTTAACATTTCTATAATCAGAGCCTAGAAATTTCTTGATATATTGCCCTTCTTTTCTAACGCAGAATAACTGGAATGAACAGAAGAGAATTTTTAGAAAAATCGGGTATTTTAATGGCAGGTTTGGGCACATCAAACATGCTGCATCCTGCTATTTTAAAGGCTTTAACGATTGAAGCAACATCGGGATCTACATTTTATGATGCAGAACATGTAGTTATTTTAATGCAGGAAAACAGATCATTTGATCATACTTTCGGAGCTCTGAAAGGGGTTCGCGGATTTTTAGACCAGACTGCATTTGTGAAAGAAGATGGTCTGTCTGTATTTTTCCAGAAAGATGATGAAGGAAAATATGCAGCTCCAGGAAGATTAGATTTAAAAAACACAAAATCAACATGGATGAGTTCGCTTCCACATTCATGGCATGATCAGCAATATGCTTTGAATGGAATGAAGTGTGATAAATGGCTTCAGGCAAAAGCTTCCGGAAACAAAGAGTATAAAAAAATACCTTTAACTTTGGGCTATTACAACCGTGAAGATTTACCTTTTTATTATCAATTGGCAGATTCATTTACGATTTTCGATCAATATTTTTGTTCATCTTTAACAGGAACTACCCCAAACCGGCTTTTCCATTGGTCAGGAACCATTCGGGAACAGCAGAATGGTAAAGCAAAAGCCAATGTTTATAATGATAATATTGATTACGATAAAAACAGACAGGCAAAATGGAAAAGTTTTCCTGAGATTTTAGAAGATCAGAATATTTCCTGGAAAATTTATCAGAACGAAATAAGCCTTCCAAAAGGAATGCAGGGTGAAGAAGAATCATGGTTGGGGAATTTTACCGATAATCCGATTGAATGGTTTTCTAATTTTAATGTGAAATTCTCTAAAGGGTATCACAAAAACATTCCGAATCTTATACATAGTTTAAAATCTGAAATTGAAAAAAATCCGCAGCAAAAAGATCATTTTGAAAATATAATCAAAGATCTTGAAGAAGATTTAATAAAATATCACCCTGATAATTTCGCAAAGCTCTCAAAAAAAGAAAAAAATCTTCACGAAAAAGCATTTACAATCAATTCCGACGATCCCGATTATTGGAATGTAGAAATTGAAACCGATGAAAATGGCGAAAGACTGGTCGTTCCAAAAGGAGATATTCTACATCAGTTCAGAAAAGATGTTGAAGAAAAAAAGCTTCCTTTGGTTTCCTGGCTGGTTGCTCCGGAGCGTTTTTCTGATCATCCAAGTTCGCCATGGTACGGAGCGTGGTATATTTCTGAAGTTTTAAATATTTTAACTAAAGATCCTGAAACGTGGAAAAAAACCATTTTCATTATTAATTATGATGAAAACGACGGTTATTTTGATCATGTTGTACCTTTCGCACCACCTGTGAATCCGAATCAGCCAGTAGATATGAATGGGAAAGAAGGAGCTGAATATGTAAATAAAGACCAGGAATATATGTCACTTCATACCCTTGATGATAACGAAAGAATTGAGGGAACGGTTGGTTTAGGATTCCGAGTTCCGATGATTATTGCTTCACCGTGGACGAAGGGTGGCTTTGTAAATTCTCAGGTTTCGGATCATACTTCGGTTTTACAGTTTTTAGAAAAATTCATTCATAAAAAATATAATAAAGATGTAATCGTTGAAAATATCAGCGATTGGCGAAGAGCCATCTGCAGTGATTTGACATCTGCCTTTAACACATCTGAAAGCAAAATCCCAAAAATGGATTATCTGGATCAAAAAGAGTACTTAAAGACCATTAATTCAGCAAAAAATAAACCTACACCCAATCTCAAATGGTATTCTGAAAAAAATCTCAATAATAAATTACTTGAAATTCAGGAAAGAGGCATGAAACCATCAAACCCATTACCGTATGACTATAACGTCAATTTTGAAAATGATGAGATTACGATGACTAATCTCAGAGACACTGCAGTTCCGTTGATAATTTATGACAAAAATAAATTTAATACGCCTGATTATTATTTCTCTTATGCGCTTTATTCGGATAAGAAACTTTCTCATAAGATCGTTTCTGAGAATTACAACTATGAGATAATTGGCCCAAACGGATTTATCCGAAAATTTAAAGGAAGTAAAAAACCTCTCATTGAAGTTACTTTGTTCAATAATGTTTCTAAAAATGAAGTTGAGGTGAGAATAAACCGTTTAGTCAAAGAAAATCTTACCGTAGGCCTGGAAAATCTGTACGAAAGAAAGAAACGAGACATAACCCTGGATTCTTCTGAGGAAAAAATAATTTTTAACCTCGACAAAACCAAAGGCTGGTATGACATTAAAATAAAAAACGAAGACAACAGTTGGCATTTTGCCGGGAGATTAGAATCCGGAAAACCTACAGTAACTGATCCGCACTGGGAATAATTCTAATAATTTTAATAAAAAAATATAAAAAGGTCTTATGTAAATTTTTATGTAAGATTTTTTTTGTTTTTGATTTTAGTCATAAAATTTTTCTATAAAAAATTAATAATTATGCATAATAATAAGTTAATATTATTTTAAAGCATTGGAAATGAACAGGTAATAACAAAAATTTATCTCAAATATTTCCTTTTATTTTGAATTTTTTATTACCTTCACAAAAACTTAAATTAACACTATGAGAAAAACAACATTTAGTTTAGCTATGTTATTAGCAGCATTTGCTTTCTCTGCAAATCTAAACGCTCAGGATTCCAATGCAGATAATCATAATATTACGATTTCCGTTCCCGAAGTTGCACTAGTGGATATAGAACCCGCCGCAAGCAAAAACATCACTTTAGGCTTTACAGCTCCAACGGAAGCAGGCCTTCCTGTAACTCCGACCGGATCTGATAATACACTCTGGCTGAATTATTCTTCCATAAAATCTGTTACCGATGCTACCCGTACTGTTTCGGTGAAATTGGATGCTTTGATACCGGGAGTGAACATTAATGTAACAGCGGCTACAGCAACCGGAGCCGGTGGAGGTACTCTAGGATCTCCGTCTCCTCTTTTGACTTTGAGCGCAGCAGACCAAACAATTATTTCAGGAATCGGAAGCGCTTACACAGGAGATGGTGCAAACAACGGTCACAATTTAACCTATGCATTGGCTGCAGTGGGCGGAATTGCAAACTATGCAGATCTACAGGCAACTACAACTGCCGTTGCAAAGGTTACATACACAATTTCGGATAACTAAAATCTGAAAATACTTATCTTCTAATCAAGGAGAAATTTTAATAAAAGTTTCTCCCTGGTTTTACTTACTCTTTTATTACAACTTAAACTTACATCAAAAATGATAAGTCGCATCCCCTTACTTCTTATTCTCCTTCTTCCTTTTTGGCTTCTGAAGGCTAATATTGTTATTTTAAACGGTCTTTCCCACAGTTATAAAGTAGAGAACGGGAAAGTCTACAAAGGAAAAATATCCATTGAAAATATTAGCAGTCAGCCTCAAAGTGTAAAACTTTTTCTACAGGATTTTACTTATCAATCTGATCGATCTATACATTATACAACAACCAATACCAATGTAAAAACGAATTCCAACTGGATTAAACTCAATACAAATCTTATCAGTTTAAAGGCAAAGGAGAAGACTGAAGTATTCTATGAAATTACAATCCCTGCAAAGACGGAAGATGCAGGAAGCTATTGGAGTGTCGTGATTGTGGAACCCGTAGAAAATATTAAACCCAATAACGAAAAACAGGGAATAAGTATCACTTCAGTAGTACGGTATGCCATACAGATCATTACCGATGTAGATGCTGAAAGAGCAAAACCCGATTTGAAATTTGAAGAGGTAAAAATAGAAAAGGAAGCCACAAAACAAATTTTAAAAATTGCCATTTCGAATAAAGGAAACCTGTACTGTAAACCTACGGCAACTATTGAAATTTACAATAAGAAAAATGGTCAGAAATTAGGAACTTTTTCAAGTCTTGCGATGGGACTATTACCGCAGACTTCAAAATCATTCCATATAGATATCAGCAAAATGCCACCTGATCACTACAATGCCGTACTGATTGCAACCGACGAAGAGGAAAATGCTTTTGCGATGAATGTTGAACTAGAAATAAAGAATGACTAAGAAATGGATTATTTATTTTACACTATTTTTCTCGGTTCTTACTTTTTCGCAGAAAAAAGATAGTTTACAGCCGGGAACATTCACTTCTATTTCTTTTACAGTAGAAAATAAAACGTCTGAGACCAAAATGTATGATTTGAAAGTTGAAACTTCAAATACTCATATTATCCCGATTCTAAAAAATGGAAAATTAACCATCTCTCCTCATGAGAGCAAAACATATATTGTTCCGCTAAAAATAGCCCCTGAAACACCACAAGGAAAATATTCTGTTTTATTAGAAAGTATTGAAAAGAATACTGGTGAAAAATACAGCCAAAGTTCAGATTTTTTCATTTCAGGGAACAGAAAATTATCTCTTACTTCTTTAGAATCGCCAGAATTTGTAAAAGCGGGAGAAAAGATCATTTCTACCTTCCTATTAAAAAATAACGGAAATATTTCTGAAAATTTAATATTGGAAAGTCAAAATGCTGTAATAAATGAAGCTGCAACTTTAATTTTAGCTCCCGGAGAAGGTAAAATTATTACCATTACCAAAAATACTTCATCCAGCTTAGGAAAAAACGAATATCAAAATCTAAGTCTTACAGTTTATTCGAAAGACAAACCACAGGAAAACAAAACAGCATATTCTGTGGTGAAAATTATTTCTGTACACCAGATTGAGGACGATATTTTTCACAGATTTCCGGTTTCTGCGTCGTTTTCTTTTCTAGGAATGAAAAACCGGGGGAAATATGATGACGGTTTTCAGGGTGAGATTTATGGAAAAGGAAGTCTGGATGAAGAAAATAAAAATCTTTTGGAATTTCGTGCTGTGAACAAAAATCCTGTAGAATTTAATTCTTTTACATTTTATGAAGAATATTTTGTGAACTATAAACGTGATAATCTATTTATTCATCTTGGCGATAAAAATTATTCTTCTTCCTATTTAACGGAGTTTGCAAGATACGGAAGAGGAGCCGAAATTCGTTTTGACTTAAAAAATATAAGTTTAGGCGGATTTTATAATCATCCCAGATTTTTTAAAGATATTAAAGATGAATTTAACATTTATTCTAAACTAAAGATTGCAAAAGAATCTGAAATCACTGCAGGATATTTGTATAAAATACCAAGAACAGACAATGAAAATATTGGTTTTACGAATATTCGTCTAGATTCTAATGCCCATTTGCCTTATCTCACCGGAAAATTTAAACTCAATAAAAATATTGAAATATCCGGAGAAACATCGTACAGCAAAACCGAAAAAACAAACGGCACGGCTTATATGATCCAAACAATTGCCAACTTTGAAAGACTACGCGGAAATGCTATATTTATGAAAGCAAGCCCAGAATATGCAGGATATTTTAATAATACAAGTACATTTAACGGCAGTTTTCAGTACCAATTAACCAAGCAGATTCACCTCACTGCCAATTATGTGCAGGATGCAAAAAATTTTCAGAGAGATACTTTATTTCTGGCAGCACCTTACCGCAAATTTTTGCAATACGGGATTCAGTATAAATATTCTAAAACCGGAAACTTAATCATTAATAATGGTTCACAACGGTACGAAGACAGATTGATGCCAAAAGAATTTGATTATGGTGAGCGTTTTTTTAAATTATCAATAGATCAGCAAATCGGAATTTTTCAATTGAATCTTGAAGGTCAATTCGGGAAAACAGATAATTATTTAACAGGCTTTTCGGGAAAATCAAGTTTTTATACAGCAAATATCGCTTTCGAAAAATTTAAAACTTCATTCAATTTATATGGAAGTTATGCGCACACTTCACGTTACCAGTTGCAAAATCAAAGACAATTTTACTATGGCACAAGAATTTTAAGCCGGTTTTCAGAAAAAACATTTTTCAGCATTTTTTACCAGAATAATTATATGCCTGAAGATTATTATACAGACAGGAATCTTTTTGAATTGCTTTTTCATCAGCAGTTTCTTCGCAGTCATGAATTTGATTTTTCTGCGAGATACAATATACAGAGGGGAGAATTGGGGAATAGAGACTTTATTTTTTCGTTACGCTATACTCTAAAAATGAATATCCCAACCCAAAAAATTGCAGAATATACGACCCTATCGGGAAATATAGAAAATTTGGGGGTAAAGAAAGTGAGTGGAATCAAATTAATTTTAGGTAATCATCTTTCTATTACCGATAAAAACGGAAATTTTATATTTAAAAATATTAATCCCGGAGAGTATGTCTTAGAAATTGACAGGTCAACAACAGAAATGAATGATATTACAAATCGAAATATACCTGTTTCGTTAATCTTAACGAATAAAGAAAATATATTCAACTTCGGATTAACCAGTGCAGCAAAAATTCAGGGAAAAATTGATTATACCGAGCAGGAAAACAGACTGAGTTTTGCCCAAATTCCATCAAAAAAAACAAAGAAAAGCAAAGAGAATCTCATTATAGAAACTACGAACGGGCAACAGACTTTCAGAAAAATAGCTGTTATTGGCGAATCTTTCGATTTTACTTATCTGCGTCCCGGAGACTGGAAAGTGAAAATTTACCGTAACGGTTTAGATAAAAGATATAAAATACCTATTGATCAATTTGAATTTAATTTAAAATCAGCAGAAATAAAAAATATGACCGTCAATGTTGTTAAGCAATCATCAGAAATAAAATATCAGCAGGAATCAATAAAGGTAAGCTATAACGATAACAAAAATCAAAGATGAGTGGCCTAAAAATATCTTTTTTTATCAGTTTTATTATTCCTTGCAGTCTATTTTCACAAACTACAGGAAACCGAACTGTAGGAATAACCCTGCCTGTAGTAACTTTGATGGATATTGAGCCAGCCGGAACTGTAATAATGAATTTTACTGCACCTACGGAAGCAGGAAAACCTGTCTTAGCTCCTGCTGCAAATACAACAAAATGGATCAATTATACATCCGCAATTTCATTGGGAGGATTAGCAAGACGAATTACTGCATCTGTCAATCAGGTTTTACCGGGTATTGATATAAAAATTCAGGCTGCATCAGCTTCCGGAACCGGCGGAGGTACACTCGGAATACCTGCGGCACAAATAACTTTAAATACAACTTCAAAAACATTAATAAGTGGAATTGGCGGAGCTTTTACAGGAAACGGATCAAACAACGGACATAGACTTACGATAAGTATTTCTTCAAATACATACGGTAATTTATCTGCAACTACAAATACTCCGATTGTTATCACTTTTACAATCACTGAATAAAAATTAATACTCATGAAATTTTATTATAGCTCCCCACGGTTAGTATTATTTAAAATTATAGTGATTCTGTATATTCTATTCTCAAATAATTTATTTGCACAAAGCTTAACACTAGCCGGAAATAACTGGGTTGTAACCATTCCTTCGATCACAGAAGCAGGAACAGATTATGCAGGAACTTATGAAAGTTCCAGTAATCAAATATTAATGAATGCAAGCGTTCCTTTACTACTTGGAAATGCAAAAGTTTCGGTTCGTTATGAGCCTAATCCTATATGGAATTCAAATTTGGTTTTGCATGCAAGGAGAACAGGGAACGGCTCTACAATTTGCGTTTTATGCACAATTACAGGAGGAACAGCGTATCAAACGGTCACCACAACAGATTTAGAATTATTCAGAATTACTGCAGTATTAGCATTGGCCTCTTACTCTAATATACCAATTCAATTACAATTAACAGGAGTTTCAGTAACAATTCCCGCAGCAAATTACAACAGCAGAATCATCTTTACAATAGGTCCTCCTTAAGATTTTGATGCTCCAGGAAATTTATACAAAATGTATATCTTTTGAAATTATTGAAAGACATTCTCCTATCAAGAGTGTATGTAAAACTGTTGGTAATTATAAATAATTGAATTAAATACAGATCAAAACATTGAGATCAATCTTAAATTCACAACAGAGAATTTAGAATTTTCATGTTGAGCTCTGAAGTTTTAATTTTAATATTGGTGTTTCAGTTTTGAACTATAAATATTGAACTAAGAATATTAAAACTTGCATGTTGTTTTGCTTTCTTTTTGCATTTGCCTTTTGCTTTTTGTTTTAAATTTGCCTTTTGCATTTGAATTTGCCCTTTGCCTTTTTAAATTGTTAATTTGAATTCTTTTTGCATATCCTTTAGTTTATATCCAAAAAAGTCTGATACAAAGATGTATAAGACTGTATGAAACTTTA
>NZ_JBMHFF010000006.1:0-47165 GCF_049166575.1 Chryseobacterium sp. GP-SGM7
CACAGATAATGAAAAAGTAATTTTGGATCAGTACATCATGAACGGTGGAAAAACGCTTTGGATGATTGATGCGGTAAATGCTGAAATGGATACTTTGACGAAGTCTAAAAAAGTAATGCCTTTCCCAAAGGTCAATTTTACCTGCTGGAAGAGCAAAGCAACCTGATAGTCATCTCTTCTGCCTGCATGTACTACAATGTATTTCATATAGCTCTTTTTTTTAAAAATTTCGCAACTCAATTTCAAAATAAAGTATTAACAAAAACCAAGCAATCATGCACACTAATTTTCCTATTCCAGAATAAAATTCTGTTATTTTTAATGATATATTATATAAATCAGATAGTAAAAACATCATCGGAAATTTAGAAAATTAAACTTTATTATTTATTAAAACTTTTTGATAAAATTCTACTGTCTTATCTGTCATTAAAGAAATAGAAAACTTTTTTGAGTTCTGAAAAGCATTTTCACTGTAGATTTTCCACCGTTCTGTTTTAAAAACATCGTCAATTTTTTTTGCTAGGCATATAGGATCATCTATCATTATACCAGTAAAATTATTTTCATGTAATTCACTTAATCCCCCTTCAACATTAAAACTAAATATAGGCAACCCAACCGACATGGCTTCTAGTACATTATATCCAAAAGATTCTTTTTGTGAAAGCATCAAAAATCCCTGGGCATTTATAAGATATTTAAAAATTTCATTTTGCCATCCTTCAAAGAAAACTTTATCTGAAAGGTTATATTCTAAAATTTTGCTATTTATTTTTTCTATATATTCCTTATCATCAACATCAGGGGCTCCTACAAATGTCAAAGTATAATTTATATCTGAGTTAGTGTTCAGGTAATTCAAGATTTCAATTGCATAATGCGGTTGTTTATCTTGTGCAAGTCTACTCACCATTATTAAATTTACCGAATCACCTTTGATATAATCTTTTATTTTATGAAGATTATTATTTTGAATACCATTGTAAATAACTTCCCACCAACTTTTATTCAGGAAATTATGGCTTTGCAAATGCGATTTTACTTTTTCACTTACTGCAATAACTCCCTTTATAATTGGTTTATAGAATAAATCATATACAGAAATATAATCCATTTGATGAATTGTATAAACTGTAATAGGCTTTCTGTAAAACATATGAACAATACTTCCTAATAATGGTAATATATTCAAATGTACAATATCAGGTTTAAATTGTCTTAACGTCTTAAAGTATTTGTAAAGCATCATCAAACTTCTTCCATTATTTCCTTTAAGTTCTATTACCTCAATTCCATGAGACTTAAAATCATCTATGTCATTACTTTTTAAGTAAAAGAAAACAAGAATTTTAACTTCAATTTTTTTTTTTGAGAGTTCTATGGCTAAATCGTGTACATACTTCTCTATGCCCCCCATATAATATCTTCCTGTACAAAGTAACACTTTCATAACTAACTAATAATTAATTCGTTAATAAATTTGTTCAATTTTTGAACTATTTTCGGTAATGAAAATAAATCTGATACAGAAGCTCTATCATCATATTTAATTTCTGTATTACGAAGAATTGTAGATTTCATTGCTGAATATAATTCTTCGGAATTATGATGACACTGTATTATCGAGTTTATATCTTTAAATAACAAACGGGATGGACTATTGTTCCCTGTTTCAGAAATAATAATTCTGTCAACCTTCAGATAATTAACTATTTTACTGGAAAGAAAAAGATCATTTTCTATGTCAGCATCAATATCAATCAAGGCAGTTGCCGATTCATAATACGGAAACAAATCTTTTGTAAATGGATAAATTTTAACTTTTTCTAGGGTTTCACTTTTATAGTTTTTTAATAAAGAACTATCGATAGTAGAACCAACAAAAATTAAATTAGATTCAGGAAATTCTAATAGTAGTTTTTCGAACCCTTCAAGTAAATAATTTACCTTTCTTACACCGTAAATTCCACCTGTAAAAACAAAATTATTATTCGGATCTTTTTTCTCTGGAAGATATGTAAAATGATCAATTATTGCAGGCGTATAAATTACACCATTCATAATTTTTTTATTTGTCTTTAATAAGTTCAATTGATATTCCAACATAATCTCATTTGAAGAAAACAGAGCATCAGCTTTACTTAAATATTTATGCATTATTTTTTCTACTGCCCTGAAGTATAGCTTATTTTCTTCCCATCCACGCGGGGGTAAAGCATCTATCGCGTACACAGCTAACTTTGAATTAAAATGAGATGACAAATCAATACCTGCTATTAGAGGGGTATACTGGTGGCTGTGCAAAAAGCTAAAAACGAGATCGTAAGATTTGTTCTTATCCTTAAGATTTTTTTTTGCATTTTGTGTCCAAATAAAATCGATAGGATTAGCATGAAACAGTGAAATAAGCCCCTTTACAATTCTCGGATGAATATATTTTTTTTCACAAACAATAACTTCATGAACTTGATCCATATTATTCAGAGGAGCATAATCATATGTTAAGACATCGATCTCATTATATTGAGATAGTTCTCTAATTATTTTCTCGAATACAAATCCTGATGCATTTCTTCCGACACAGGGTGTTATTACAAGTAACTTCATAAATAACAGTCTTTTATTTTTTTATAAACGGTAATTTTTTATAAATCAATTCCATTAGCTGAATTCGTTCATCTTTATTAGTTCCAAAAAAATAAGTTGTAAGAATTACTAAAAGGACTGATAAGAAAGTAACTATAAAAAATCTTTCTAAAGAATCATGCATTAATGACGATATAAAAAAAGATGCCGAAAAAGAAATAACAGAAACCAATACAACAGGCAGCAAAACCTCTTTAATGAAAATTTTAAAAGGAAATTTTGCTAAAATATTTAGGATTACCACACGCGAGATCATCGCAAAAAAAGATATAAATATTGAGACAATAAAGACAGATTGCGGCTGTAAACCAAGATGTAAAAATAAATAAGCTATAGGCAAATTGAGTAAGAGTATACCACTTACTACAATCTGGTAAATTTTCACTTTACCAGTTGCCTGAACATAGGTGTGAAGAGATCCTGAAAGAGAACAAATTAAAACATCAAGTAATGTTAGCCGCGTAAAAATTACGGAGTAATCAGGAACTATCTTAAGCCAAAGTAATAATACATATTTTGTTTCTACCAAAACTGGTAATGATAGTAATAGTAATAAAAAGAAAGAATATTTTGATGATTTTATTACAAGGGAAAGCACATGCTCTGTATCACGAGCCGCATAAGATTTTGTAATTTGCGGGTTTACTGCAACCTGAAAATTTGAAACAAATGCATTGACTGAACCCTGAATTTGAAATGCAATTCCTCTTGCAGCATTTACTGTAGGACCAAAAAATATATTTAGTAAAACACTCACTCCTTGATTAAGCCCTAGTCCAGCAAAGACACCAATAAGATTCCACGAAGCAAAACTAGACATTTTAGAAAATTCTTCCTTATCCATCAAAAAACGATAATTACATTCTTTAAAGTTTTTAATGCAGTATATTGTATAAAAAAGACTAACGATTGTGGTAACAAAAAAGATAAGGAATGCATAAGTAATTAGTTTATCAAATTCTGTCCAGCCTAGAATGAAAACAATAATTAGTTTAAAAATGGCTTCTACAATACTAATGTAAGCATAAATACTCATCCGTTCATGCGCTATTAATATGCTGCTATTTGGAATATTTAGCACAGATACAATAAAACTAAAGACTGAAAACTGATATACCCAATTTGCAGCTATCATTCTGTCTGAAGGAATATTCAATTGTGTATTAAGAAACCAGAGACCAATGGTTTCGGCTAAAATCAATATTAATATAGCAATAATAAAGTGGATTGTAAAGCTGATTCTAAAAACTTTGATGACATTTTGTAAATTGGCTGTACCCATTTCGAAACTGAGAAATCGTAAAGTAGAAGCAGATAATGCACTATTCAAAAATCCCAACATAATGACGATACCCCCTACAACATTATATATTCCAAAATCCACAACACCTAAAGAATTTAATACGATCCGGGAAGTATATAAAGATACTCCCATTGTTAGGATTAAACGGAAATACAGCATCATTGTATTTTTCGCGATAGTTTTATTATTCCGAACTTCTTTCAAAGTATTTTAAATCTTTTTACAATTAAAAAATCAATTATTTTTTACTCAGTTTTTATAAATAAACAATTTTATTATTTCACCAATGAATTTATAAGTAAAATATTTACTCACCGTTTTTTATCTTAAAGTAGATTTATATTTTTCAAGTTGGTTATACACCTTTTTTACATCTTGCGATTTCTCTTTGTGAAGAATCAACAATGCATCTGGTGTATGAACCAAAATAGAATCTTTAAGCCCTACAAAAGCTGTAAAAATCTCTGTTCCGATGACCATATTACCATTTTCGTCGACAGGATGACCTGTAGAACGCAAATAATCATATAAAGATTCGAAAGATCCCAAATCATTCCATCTGAAATGAGCCGGAACAACTTTTATTTTCTTTGATCTTTCCATCACAGCATAATCAATACTGATGGAAGGTATCTGAAGTGATGCATCAATATTCAGACATTGATTTTCTGATGTTTGCCATACTTCATTACATTTATCAAATATTTCAGACTGATAATTTTTCAATTCTTCTAAAAGCACGCCCGCTTTAAAGCAAAACATACCAGAATTCCAAAGGAAAGTTCCTCTTTCTAAAAATTCCTGAGCAGTCTCAGTATTTGGTTTTTCCCTGAATGAAAGTACATCTTTACCTTCGTATTCAATGTAACCATATCCTGTTTCCGGTTTTGAAGGCACTACTCCAAAAGTTACCAAAAAATCTTTTTTTGCTAATTCAACAGCTTCTTTTATTGCTTTTTCATAAGCATCCTGATTCTGAATCAAGTGATCTGAAGGTGTAATAATCAATATATCATCGTGATCAACTGCCAAAGCTGAAAATGCAATTGCGGCAGCTGTATTTCGAGCGGCTGTTTCTGTAATAAAAGTTTTTGGCAGAGCAATATCACTTAGAAGCTGTTTACTCCATTCAATATGATCTGTATTGCCCACCACCATAATCTGATCAACAACCTTCTGATTACGTTCAGCAGTTAATTCAAACAATGCTTTACCAGAAAATAATTTCAGAAACTGTTTAGGATGTTGTTTACGTGAAAGAGGCCAAAGTCTGCTTCCTACACCTCCTGATAAAATTACGTTGTATATTTTCATACGAGATGTTTATTTTTTAAGGCCACGTGGAATTGTCCACTATCAATTATGTTAATTTTAAAGTTTACCAATGATAATTGTTTCATGCGCGATTGTAATCATCTTCAACTCTTACAATATCGTCCTCACCAAAGTAAGTTCCATATTGTACTTCTACGAAAATAACCGGTTCATTAGTTTTATTTTCAATACGATGATGTGCACCTAAAGGAATCTGCGCAACTTCACCTGTTGTGTAATCCTTTATTTCATCATTAATTGTAATGGTACCAACACCGGAAACTATAGTCCAAACTTCAGCTCGGTGATGATGGTATTGAAGAGAAAGTCTTCCTCCCGGATTAACCAGAATTCTTTTTACTTTGTGAGTTTCAGTATCTTCCAAAACCCAATATTCTCCCCAAGGTCTTACATCGTGTTCTAACATTCTTTTTCTATTTATGCCTGACCTGCAAATATACCACGATTTCTACAGGAATTATATTAATAAAATTTAATTATAGTCTTTTGTCTACGTCTTCTTTTGAAAACACTCCTTTTACATCATAAACTACCCCATTTTCTTTAATTAACTGATTCAAGTTAAGAGAAAGAAACTCCTGATGAGCAACTGTAACAATTACAGCATCATATTTCTGATCTTCTTGCAATTCATTTAGCAGTAGTTCAGAATAACAATTTATACCATATTCATGAGAAACTTCTGAAGGATTTGCCCAAGGATCAAAAGTTGTTACATCAGCGCCATACTCTTGTAAATTTGTAATAACGTCTATAGCTTTTGAATTTCTAATATCCGTGCAGTTTTCTTTAAAAGTAATTCCTAAGTTTAAAATTTTTGCTCCTTTTACCTTAATGTCTTTTTTGATCATTAGCTTAACAACCTGCGAGGCGACAAATGCTCCCATAGAATCATTCAATCTTCTTGCTGCCAAAATAAGCTCTGAATAATACCCTATTTCCTGTGCTTTCTGAGCCAGGTAAAATGGATCAACCCCTATACAATGACCACCAACCAAGCCTGGTTTAAACTTCAGAAAGTTCCATTTTGTACCTGCTGCTTCCAGCACGTCATGGGTATCTATATCCATCAACGAAAAAATTTTTGCCAGTTCGTTCATGAAGGCTATATTCAGATCTCTTTGAGAATTTTCAATAACCTTAGATGCTTCAGCAACTTTTATAGTTGGTGCTAAGTGAGTTCCTGCTGTGATAACAGATTTATATAAATTATCTACTGTTTTTCCTATTTCCGGTGTAGAACCAGAAGTAACCTTTAATATTTTTTCTACAGTATGTTCTTTATCTCCAGGATTGATTCTTTCCGGTGAATAGCCTACATAAAAATCTTCATTAAATCTGAGTCCTGAAATTTTTTCTAAGACTGGAACACACTCTTCTTCTGTTACCCCTGGATAAACGGTAGATTCATAAATTACAATATCACCTTTTTTCAGAAATTTTGCGACTGTTTCGCTTGATTTATACAACGGAGTTAAATCTGGTCTGTTGTGTCTGTCTATTGGTGTAGGAACAGTGATGATGTAGATATTAGCATCACAAATATCTTTTACGTCCGAAGTACAAAATAAGCCCTTCTTTGTTTCTTGTGAACCTATTAAAGGATTAGAGTCTACAGTAACCTCACTCAAAACGTCACTTTCCAATTCCTGAGTCGTATCAACAGCGTCTTTTAATTCTGAAATTCTTTTTTTATTAATGTCAAAACCAACTACTGCGTATTTTGTTGCAAATAATCTGGCGAGTGGTAACCCCACATATCCCAAGCCAATTACAGAAATTTTATACGTACTATCCATTATTTTTATTCATCTTGAATTTTCAAAGGTCAAACTCAGAAGCATTCAAAATTATTTACTAAAAAGTTTTTTCCAGAAAGATTGATTTTCTTCCGCTGAATATCCGTAACCATATTTATATCCGTAACCATATCCACTGTTCATCTTATCAACATCATTAAGTACCAAACCTACATTTTTAATTTTTTTATCTCTAATCTGTTTATTAATAAAAGTTATCAATTCCTTTTCTGTATAACCAGAACGCGTCACATAAATCGTCATATCTGCCACATCCGAAATTAAGAAAGAATCCGTCACTAACATGAGAGGTGCCGTATCTAAAATTATATAATCATAATCTTCTTTTAGGCTTTCGATAAGCTCTTGATAACGACCGTTAGACAATAATTCAGTAGGATTCGGTGTAATTGCCCCAGAATAAATTACATCACAAAAGGGATTAAACGATGTAGGATGAATAATTTCGGAGGTCTTCATTTCAGAATCATACATAAATTCCGATAATCCGATTAATCCTCTCCTACTCTCATTATATCTTTGCAGCTGTGGATTTCTAATATCCGAACCTATAATTATTACTTTTTTTCGGGGAGTAGCTAATGTAAGAGCTAAATTAACAGATGTAAATGTTTTTCCTTCTCCCTTCACTGTAGAAGTGACAAATAAAACATGCCCTTTTTTATTCTTCGGCAACATGAAATTGATGTTGGTAATCAAAATTCTGAATGCTTCTGCTAAAGGCGACAAATCGTTAACCTGTACAATTTCAGGATCCCCCTTCTGTAGAGAAGGCAATTCACCTATAACTGCCGCACCTTCAGCTAATTTTTCAAGATCATTTTTGGATTTAATTTTATTATTAAATAGTTCAACCAAATATATAATTGCAAAAGGTATTAACAAACCAACTATCATTGCCCCGAGATAAATCATCATTCTTTTGGGTGACACCGGAGATAGATTTGTTAATGCATCATCTACGATTCTGGCTTTTGGGGCTGCAATTGCTAAGGATATTGCTGCCTCTTCTCTTTTTTGTAGTAACAATAAATATAGTTGTTCTTTTATATTTTGCTGTCTCTCAATGCTTCTAAAAAGTTTTTCCTGTAAAGGAACTTTTGCAATCCTGTCAGACAACCTAGTTTGTTCAGATCGAATTGCATTTCTGCTAATCTCTAAAGCTGTTCTGCTTTTGTTTAAACTTTGCTGAACAACGTTGCGCATGCTGTTTATCTGCCTTGTGATATCCTGCACTACAGGATTCGCTGTCGTAGAATTCTCCAGCAAACGCCCTCTTTCAACAACTAATTGATTGTACAACGAAATATTAGAAGAAGTGTCAGAATCTGAAAGCCCTACATTTAAAGGCAGTACTTGATAAACACCTTGTTTATTGACGTAAGTAATTAAGCTATTAATTAAGTCCAATTGAGATTCGTTTTCGACCTGCTTTTGCCGAACTTCCATTACACCTTCCAATGATAATCCTGCTTCAGCTTGAATGTCTGAGATATTATTCTTAAGTTTAAAATCTTCTTTCTCAGTTTCTACCTTACCCAGTTCTGATCCAATTATATTTATTCTATCATTAATAAATGACGCAGTCTTTTGAGCTTCAGAATTTTTGTCTATAATAGCTTCGCGATTATAATTAACTGCTAAACGATTTAATATATCTTCTGCCTTTTCTGGTAAAGGATAATTTAAGCCTAACCTTAAAACAGTAGCATTTTCCTGTACTAAACTCACATTTAATTGAGATAGCAGTGATATTGCTCTATTCATTCCAGACATAAAATTTAGTCCATATATAGCCTTATCATCTGTAACTTTAAAATTATTATTTCTTTGAAACATAATAACTCCAAAAGGCATCTGTAAAGATTTTCCAAAAACAGTTTTTATAGGTTGAGGAAAGCTTTCAGACTCTAGTATAATTTGATTCTTATATATTTTCGCAAAAATTGGCTTATTAGGATATTGACCTTTTATTTTTTCACTGATAACTCTTACTGTAAATGGTGCAGATTCTTTATAAAGCTCTGTATCTTTTAGTTGACCTTTTGAGTATATGTTTGTTTCCAAACCTAATTCCCTAACCACTGAAAGCATTAGTTTTTTAGATTTGAAAATTTCTATTTCATTATCTACAGAGTTAGTACCCATGCCACCAATACCTCCGATCTCAGAAATCACAGACATTTCGGGTTGAGAGGAGGTTGACTTTTTAACTTCTTTAATTAGGACTGTTGACTCTGTTTTGTAAACGGGTACACTATATCGTAAAAAAAACCAAGCACAAAGGAGAGCTATAATTGCTGCTATAATAAACCAGTACCATCTATAAAGATATGGTTTTAGAATTTCTCGTATATTTAAAGACTCTTTCGAAGTGTCATCTTGTTGATTATAATCCATTATTTTGTGATTATTCTAAAGATATTAATTTTTTGTCAGTGCTAAAACTCCAATAACCAATGATGCAATTACTGAAGCGACAGAAATGTACAATCCTGTATTAGGATCAACTCTAGCTGATTTTTCTCTCACGCTATTTGGCTGTACATAAATTATATCGTTTTGTTTTACGTAATAAAAGGGAGAATTGATAAATTGTGCACTCGTGATATCTATTCTCTCTTGTGTAAATTTGCCATCAACATTTCTTACTATTAAAATATTATGTCGAAGACCAAAAGTAGTTAAATCACCTGCTAAACCTAGAGTCTGTAATAAGGTAGCATTTCCGTCCGGAATCACGTATGTTCCCGGTCTTGCAACTTCACCCAAAACAGATACTTTAAAATTAATTAGTTTGACATCAACAATAGGGTTCTTAACATAATCAGAGATAAGAACAACTAATTTATTCTTCAAAGTTTCAATATTTTCACCTTTAGTATCAATGTTACCAATTTGAGGAAAATCAATAGATCCATTTGTATCTATAATATAAGTAGGACCCGACGCTGGTACCGGTTGAAATTGAGAATTTCCTGCAGGCGCTGTGTATTGTGCTACCGTCATAGTAGAAGAGTAATTCTGATTAAAAGGTTTTACTACATCCATATCTTTTGCAGTAACTGTAATAACCAACTGATCTCCTGGCTGCAAAGTGCTACGACTGTTTTTGATTGAATTATCGAGAGAAATATTCTCAATATCCTTCATATAATTAATTTCCTGTCGGGGTGCGCAAGAGAATATCATTATTCCTAATGCTCCACCCATCATATATTTCTTAAAATTCATTTTCGATAATTTTTTCACAAAAATAGGATTATTATTTTCTAAACAAAATTTGTTTTTAATTATATTAAAAATCTACTGTTACAATCTGTTAATATAAACTGGATTTACAGCTCTATCACATCCAGGGAATCATTTTTTTTATCTAAGACCTCAAATTCTGAATTATTGCTTATAAACTCAGGAACAATAGCTTTTAGAAGGGTTACTACCTGTATTTTATCTCTTTTAACAGCCGATTTGATTATTTGTTTACACAATATTTCAATTTCATTAAACCCTATATTCGGATCTTTAGAAATCATGATTTTTTCATGATGGGTAGGAATTGTTGTCGCATTGTTACTCAACAATTCTTCATACAACTTCTCTCCCGGTCTTAAACCTATAAATTTAATCTTTATATCAACATCCGGTGTATATCCCGACAGTTTAATCATTCTTCTGGCCAAATCTAAAATCTTTACTGGTTCTCCCATATCAAATACATAGATTTCTCCACCAGCACCCATTGTTCCTGCTTGAAGTACCAATTCACACGCTTCAGGAATAGTCATAAAATATCGGATGATATCAGGATGGGTAATTGTTACAGGACCTCCTTTTTCAATTTGTTTTCTGAAATGTGGGATAACAGAGCCATTAGAACCTAAAACATTACCAAAACGCGTTGTGATAAACTTTGTCGTATTGCCATCAGAATGCTGCAAAGACTGTACGAAGAGCTCAGCAGTTCTTTTGGATGCTCCCATTACATTGGTCGGATTAACCGCTTTATCTGTTGAAACCATCACAAAACGGTTTACCTTATACTTTTTAGAAAGTATGGCGACATTTTTCGTCCCCAAAACGTTAACAAAAATTGCTTCATGCGGATTTTCTTCAATTAAAGGAACGTGCTTGTAAGCTGCAGCATGATAAACCATTGAAAACTGATATACTTCAAAAAGTTTTTCCAGCCTGTAGCTATTTGAAATATCTGCTAAAATAAACTTGAATTTTTGATCTGGGAATTTTTCTAATAATTCTAATTCCAATTCGTATAATGGAGATTCTGCCTGATCTAAGACAACAATTAAAGAAGGATTAAACTGCGCAACCTGTCGTACAATTTCACTCCCTATAGAACCTGCTCCGCCAGTCACTAAAACATTTTTTTCAACATGCCTTTTTGTGACCTCTTCATTTTCAATTTTGATAGGTTTCCGGTTTAAAAGATCTTCAATCTGAAGCTGACGAATTCCGCCTACCAAATCAGAATCACGCATTTTGCTTACCGTAGGTGCTTTAAGAACTTTCAGGCCATTATCTAACGCACAGGTCATCCATTCTTCCAATTCCTGCTTTGTCATTATTTCTTTAATGATTAAAACAGCATCAAATTGTGCTACTAAAGCTTTATCACTAAAAAACTTATCTATATTATAGATCTTATGCCCCAATAAAAGCGCTTTATGCGAGTCTGATCTCTTTGTAAGAAAGCCTTCTAAACGGTAAGGATAATTGGGATTGTGCAAAATAGCCCTTGCTAAAGAAACAGAGGCATCGCCGACACCTACTACTGCTATTCTTATTTTGGATGACGAACCTTTGTAATCTACCAGAATATTAAAAAACTGTTTGGTAAACATTCTGAAAAAAAACATGGCAGAAACCGAAATAAAGAAATAAAGAAATAAATTGGGATACAAAAATAAAGATTTACGCATCAAAATTTCTGTTCCGAAATTGATTATAAGTAAGGCAAATAAAGTGGTTCCAGAAGAAAGAATAATTTTAAAAAAATCAAAGAATGTAGAATGCCTGATTATTCCCGCATATGTTTTAAAAACAAACATAAACAGAATATTTACAGCAATAACTAAAATTCTCAATTGCAAAAGATACTGTGGAAAGTTTACTTTCACATGAAGCTTCTCGAGAAAAAAATCTGAAAGAAGAATCGATAGCAGTATAATCGAGATATCTAAAAGAATAACGATCCATCTCGGTATATACCTTAGCTCCGTGAGTTTCACGATATTATCTCCGTTATAAAGGGCAGTAAAAGCGTCATTAAGCTTTTTCATTCAACATTTTGGGTGTTTTACTTTTATTTTGCAAATGTAATCATAATATATCTATAAAAAAATTTCATTTTGATTATATTTTGTTATTGGTCATAAGATATAATCTGCCTCTTGCCATAAAGATATAAAATTTAAATATTTCATAAATATTCAGACTATAATATTACAAATAATTAATAAATACAGAGATCAATTAAGAATAATATTAAACAACATTAATTTTATTTAACAATTGTATTTAAAAAAATCCCGAAGCTGTTCACTTCGGGAAAATTTTATTATTGACTTTTATTTTTTAATTATTCTCAGTCAATCTTTTTTTGTTAGCATAGGCAAATGTCAAAGCAGTTGCGAAAAGTAACAAAACAGGGATATACTGATCGATAGGAGATGAGTTTACCGGATCTCCTGGTCCTGCAGGATTATCTCCGACGTCCATCGTTGTCAATTCAGGCTCATCATATACGTAAATATTATCTGATTGTGCAAGAGCCACCCCTGAAACAATCAATGAAAACATTAATATTATCTTTTTCATTATTTTCTTATTTAATTATTTTTTGAGAATATTCCTGGCCTTCAGAAACTGCTTTTAGAATATACATTCCTTTTGTCTGAATTTTCACATTAACTGATTTTGAATTTGATTTAATTTCCTGAATTTTTCTACCTGCAGCATCAAAAATTTCAACAGCTTGGATATTTTTATGATTTCTTACCACAAAATCTTCACCGTCTCTATACACTTCAAAATTTCTTTTTTCAGTTTCAGTTGTTGACAAAAAGTTTAATTTGTATACAATTTCAAATCTGTTTGTAAAGTCTCCTGCATTTGCAGAGAAATTATACGCACCTGTCTGAAGATTTGTGTAAGTTCCTAATTGCTTATCGTGTAAGTAGATCTCCTGGCCATTTGTAAACAAACCTTCTTTGTGAGATAAAGAGATTGCAAAGTTTCCGTTTTCAAAATGCTTATTTCCTAATGGGACAATATCATTTACATGGAAAGGTGCTCTACCCTGAATTACTAATTTTTCAGTTCCTACTACACTATAGAATGCATCAGAACCCATACCCATTGCTTTTGAATCATATACATCATAAGAATCTGAAGCACCCTGATTGTAAGTAATTGCCTGAGTAACCGTATTGCCATAAGACGTTGTCAACTTAATCCAGAACTTACCTTCTGTTGCATTTACGTTTTTATTTAAGGTAACCGCTGTATTTGAAGAACGAATCGCATTGGTAAATGTAGCAGATCCTGCAGCAGTAGCTTTTACAATAAATCCCTGACCAATTTTAGCAAATGCTCCAATGGTATTAAGAGCTGCGCTATTATATCCTGGCCCGGAAGTATTCGGAGCTTCAGTCCACGTTCCAGATGGCCCGTTGAATGTAGCATATCCTACATTTACTGCCGTATTACCGTTTTGTGTTGTTACGTTCCCGGTTGTATTGTCCCAGAACCACATTGTCGGTGATATTAAAGAATTGTTTGCATTATAAAAAGATGTCAGATTGATATTTGAAGGATACGGATTACCAATAAGATTATATCCGAAACTTGCCGTACTCAGAGCAACATCTACATTTCCATTGTTAGGAACTTTAGCAGAACCTCCAAAAGAAACACTTGCATTCACTGCAGGTACCTTTACTGAATATCCTTTTCCTGCATTAACCGTAAAGTTTGCATCAGTGTTTGATACAGCAGGATAAAGGTTTGTAGCCGTATCGTAAGTCATTACATAAGCCGGAGCAGTTGCAGAAGAACCGTTTGCATAAGCAGTAAACATATTCTGATTAGCTACCGGTGAAGACCAGAAAACATATTTATCTGCAACACTTGCACTGTTTCTCAATACATTGAAACTAGAAGATGTAAGAGTAGAACCATCTCTTTGGATAAGATTACCACCATCTTCCACTACTACTTCTGCACCTGTAATTGCATATGTATCTGTAATTTCTAAAGCTGCACCACTTTTGACAGTGATATTCTTAGCAATAAAACCAGGTGTTGTAGAAGTAGTTGTATAATTACCATTGATAATTGCGTTCACATTAGAATTGGGAACTCCTTCAGACCAATTACTTCCATCCCAAGTTGTCAAATTGGTTTCTCCATAAATTACCAAATTATCAATATCAACAGTTGCGTTACCAGCTGAAAAAGCAAATTTAAAATCTGTAATGGATTGCGATGCAGTTGTTGCAGCTATATTTTCTAATGCTTTCACATTTCCAACCCATAAATCTGCTCTGTCATTTGCTAAGGAGACAACTGTATTATTTGGCGACATGTAGGTTTTTGAAGCACCTGAATTATTAACCACCCAAAATATCTTTTGCTCACCGCTAAAAACAGCCGAATTTTCTGAGCCACCAATATCTCTTAATACAAAATTGCCATTTGTAGTTGTAAAATTCAATCCAATTCTAGAGTGCGTTGATGCATTAGACTCAGTACTATTTGAAGTACCAAAACCGCTGCCAAGCTGCCAAGTAGCACCATTTGTAATACTTGCAGTATTACCTGAAATTGCCAAATCAAATTGATAAATTACAAATGTGGGTGTAGGAGAAAAGTCAGTAGTTCTTGCATAACTTCCTGCATTTCCTGTTCTTGCAAATCTTAGTTTTCCGTTTGTGATTGAGACATTCATCCCAGAGCCGGAGCTTCCAATTGAATTAAATTGTCCAGCATTAGGATTACTTGATGACACGTAAGAACTAACTGTATTAGAAGAGTTGAAATCTTGCTGAAAAATCTGTCCCCAACTTGCAGTGGAAAATAAGGACGTCGACAGTAAGAGTACCGTTCTTGAAAATTTTTGTAGTTTTAAATTCATATAAATTATTTTTTTCGTCTGACAAATCTAAAAAATATTAATGAATGTTAAAATTACATATATGTTAATTTTCAATTACTTGCAAAATAACTTCGTATTCGAAGCCTCTGCTTAGAAGATATTTAATAGTCTTTGTTTTTTTTTGATAATTCTGCAAACCTTTCAATTTACTCTCGTAATTTTCGTAGATCTTATTTATTATCTTTACATAATCATTTTCATCAATTTCATCAAAGCAGGTTGAGATTAGTTTTTCTGTGATTCCTTTTTGCTTTAAATGTATTTTTATTTTCGTCTTACCCCAGTTTTTTATATAAAATTTTCCTCGAATATAGCTTCTGGTGAAACGCTCTTCATTCAGATAATTTTCTTTCATTAAATAAAGAAGAATTTCTTCTTTCGCTTCGGGAATTAAAACAAACTCTCTCATTTTTTGTTCTACTTCTGCATGACAACGATCCTGATAAACGCAATAGTTAACCAGTTTCTGCTTCGTTTCTTCAAATGTGAACAATTTTTTCTCAGAATTCATTGTTTAGTTGATAGTTGATAGTTGATAGTTGATAGTTGATAGTTGATAGGTCAAAATTACGATTTACAAAAAAGAGGCACAAAATATTTGCACCTCTTTCTGATCTATTTTTTTAGGCTAAAAGCTAATTGCTAATATCTAAAGCTTACTAATAATTGAATAAAGCCTTACCTTCCATTAATCCGTTAACTTTCTTTCTAACGTCAGCGATTACTTCTTCATTTTTAATATTATCAACCACTTCAGAAATTAATCCTGCGATAGTTTCCATATCATTTTCTTTAAGACCTCTTGTCGTAATAGCAGCAGTTCCCAATCTGATACCCGAAGTGGTAAACGGAGATTTATCATCAAAAGGAACCATATTTTTATTACAGGTAATATCTGCTTTCACTAATGCCTTTTCAGTTTCTTTACCATTAACGCCTTTGTTTCTAAGATCAACCAGCATCAAATGATTATCTGTTCCGCCGCTTACAATATCAAATCCGTTACTTATCATTGCTTTAGATAAAGCCTGAGCATTAGATTTCACCTGTTTAGCATACGTTAAGAACTGATCGTCAATCGCCTCAGCAAAAGCAACTGCTTTACCAGCAATGACGTGTTCCAATGGTCCACCCTGAATTCCCGGGAAAACAGCTCCGTCAAGAACCTGACTCATCTGCTTGATTTCTCCTTTCGGAGTTTTATGTCCGTACGTGTTTTCAAAATCTTTCCCCATCATAATCATTCCTCCTCTTGGACCTCTTAAAGTCTTGTGAGTTGTCGTTGTAACAACATGACAGTGCTCGAATGGAGAATTTAATAATCCTTTAGCAACCAAACCTGCAGGATGTGCAATATCCGCCCAAAGTGTTGCTCCGATTTCGTCTGCAACTTCTCTGAATTTAGCATAATCCAAATCTCTTGAATATGCAGAGAAACCAGCGATCAGCATTTTTGGTTTTTCTCTCAACGCCACTTCTCTCATCTGATCATAATCAATCAAGCCAGTTTCCTGCTGTACTCCGTAAGAAACCACATCGTACTGGATTCCTGAGAAGTTTACGGCAGAACCATGAGTAAGGTGACCTCCCATTGAAAGATCCATTCCCATGATTTTGTCTCCAGGTTTTAAAACAGCCAAGTAAATTGCAGCATTTGCCTGAGAACCGGAATGCGGCTGAACATTTACATAATCAACTCCGAAAAGCTGTTTTGCTCTGTCAATAGCCAAAGTTTCAACCTCATCTACCACTTCACAACCTCCGTAATATCTTTTTCCGGGATACCCTTCTGCATATTTGTTGGTCAACACACTTCCCATCGCTTTCATTACATTTTCAGAAACAAAATTTTCTGATGCAATAAGCTCTAAACCGTGAGACTGTCTTTCTCTTTCTTTTTCGATAAGGTCAAAAATAATGTCCATTTACTTTTAGATTTTAAAAATTCAAGCCCAAATATACGGAATTTCCCAGAGGATTTCACTAATGACCCAAATGATAAATTCCATTATTTTAGATAATATTTTTTCTTTAAAAACAAACTCAATTTAACTAAAACAATCAAAACAGGAACTTCCACCAAAGGACCAATAACGCCCACAAAAGCCTGTGCCGAATTGATTCCGAAAACTGAAATCGCAACCGCAATCGCCAATTCAAAATTGTTTCCGGTTGCAGTGAAAGCAATGGAAGCGTTTTTATCGTAAGGAACTTTCATTGATTTATTAACGAAAAAACTGACAAAAAACATCAGCACAAAATAAATGATGAGAGGCACAGCAACTTTTACAACGTCCATCGGCAATTCTATAATTTTATCGCCTTTCAGACTGAACATTAAAACAATCGTAAACAGTAGAGCATAGAGGGTAATCGGTGAAATTTTCGGAACAAATTTTCTGTTGTACCATTCTATACCTTTAGCTTTTATTAAAAAATATCTAGATAAAAATCCTGCTAAAAAGGGAATGCCAAGATAAATCAAAACACTTTGCGTCACATCACGCATCGGCACCGAAACATTAAAATTTCCGAAGCCTAATTTTTGCGGCAATATATTAATGAACAGCCAGACGAAAAAACTGTATGAGAAAATCTGAAAAATACTGTTCAGAGCAACCAGAAGTGCAGCATATTCACGGTTTCCTTTTGCAAGATCATTCCAAACGATGACCATTGCGATGCATCTTGCAAGACCGATTAAGATAAGTCCGACAAGATAATCTGGTTCATCTTTGAGAAAAATAATCGCAAGAATAAACATTAAAACCGGACCGATAATCCAGTTAAGGATCAACGAAATAGAAAGCACTTTTTTATCCTTGAAAGCTTTTGGCAACAGTGAATAATCTACTTTTGCAAGCGGCGGATACATCATCAGGATCAAACCAATCGCTAAAGGAATATTGGTGTTTCTTACGGAAAGATCTTCTGTAACTTTCGATAGGCTTGGAAAAAAATATCCAATTCCGACTCCGATTGCCATTGCCAGAAAAATCCAGAGTGTCAAATATCTGTCGAGGAATTTTAGTTTAGGTTGCATTTTATTTTTTTAATAATGAAAAAACGTAAAGACATTCCATTGCAATCTGGTTGCTTCGTTCAATATATTTTTCGTTCTGAAGGATTGAATTATCGTAAGATTTCGGATCGAAATACGTTGTTCCGATGCGCAATTCACATCCCGGAATGAAAGGGCAATTTTCATCTGCATCGCCACAAGTCATCACCGCAACAAAATTTTCTTTGGGAAGACTTTCATCATCAATGGTTTTAGAAAAACAAAGAGTAGATTTTCCTTCGCCAAATAACACTTCATATTTCGGATTGTCTGTTTCGTTTGATTTTTTAACCTCGAAACCAGAAGCAATCAAAGCATTGATGGCATTTTGATTAAAAGCCGTAGCTTCAGTTCCTGCCGAAAAGCTTCGTATATCAAACCCATAAAAATCTGCTGCTACTTTTGCCCAAACCTGTCCCAAATGACTTCTTCGCGAGTTGTGTGTACAGACATAGACCAGATTAATCTCTTTCTTCTCATCAATCTTTCCCTGAATATGAGTCGCCAGTTTTTCCAGCAAAGCTTTTCTTTCAGGATTGATTTCTTTAAAATTGTTGCTGAGAATTTCGCAATGCTCTTTAATTTTCGGATTCATTTTTAGTTTTAATATTTAATTTGTTATTGTTTAATTTTAGTTTAAATCAGAAATAATAAATATCCCAGCAAAGCTCCACCCAGAACTACAAAAGCACTGTTGATTTTCGGATATTTAAAAACGACAATTGCGCTCAAAACAGCAATCAGAACCGTCTTCCAATCTGAAAGTGAATCTTTTGCCATTGTAAAACACACGGAAGCAATAATGGCAACAGAAGCTACATTGACCGCATCCAGAAAAGCCGAAAAACTTTTAGAATTTCTAAGTTTTTTCATCAGCGGATTGATGAGCGCAACCAGAATAAACGAAGGTGTAAAAATGGCAACCGTAGAAACCACCGCACCCGTAAAACCATTAATCTGATAACCAATAAATGTCACCGAAGAAAAAACCGGACCTGGCGTAAACTGTCCTACGGCAATAGCATCAATCAACTGTTTTCTGGAAAGCAGACCTTGAGCAACGAGCTCCGAATCCAGAAAAGCAAACAGAACGTAACCGCTTCCGTATAAAATCGCTCCGATTTTGAGGAAAATACCGATTAGTTTTAAATTGGTTTCGGAAAAAAGTGCGTTAGAATTGCTTGTAAAAAACAAAAAAGGAACAAAACTTTTAACCGAATTCTGATTGCTTTTCTGAATATAGAATAAAATCAACGCAAAAACTCCTGATCCAAACATCAAAATAATTTCGCTGATGCCGAAAAGTGATAAGACCAAAACAGAAATCCCGATCAAAACAAGAAAAACTGTTTTCATCGATTTTTTAGCCAAAGGAAAAACTGCACCAAGAATAATGGCAATAATCGCTGGTTTTATACCATAAAGAAAAGGCTGAACTTCAGGGAGATTTCCGTATAATTTATAAAGCCATGCAAAAATCCCGGTAATGAAAACGGCGGGCAAAATAAAACACAATCCGGCAACCAAAAGCCCTTTCCAACCACCTTTGTCATAACCGATGTGGATTGCCATTTCCGTACTGTTGGGACCGGGAATCAGATTGGTTGCGCCCAGCAGATCCAAAAAATGCTGTTCGCTCATCCATTTTCTTTTGACCACAACTTCGCGTTGCATCATCGCAATATGTGCAGCAGGACCGCCAAAACCGATCACTCCGAGTTTCAGAAAAAGTTTTGCAATTTCGCCAACCATCATATTTAGCTTTTAGAATTAAAAAACAAATGATCCAATCCCATTTTTTCACTGCCTTTCAGAAGTAAAAACAAACTTCCCATCATCATTGCCCAGTCGGTTCGGCTGTCGTGGAGAAAATCCCAGAAACCTTTTTCCAATAAAATCGGAATTTTTGTGGTGAACAACGCAACCGCCATTATGATTACCAAAATAAAGGCGGATATTCTGGTAAATAGTCCGAGAATGAGCAATAATCCAAATAAAATTTCAAAAGTTCCCACGAAATTTGCCCAAAACTCAAAAGCATCAAAACCTATCTTTTCAAATCTTCCACTTCCGACTGATTCCGGGCGAAGAAATTTCTGTAAACCTTCCGAAAGAAATACCAAACCAACCATCAAACGAATAATAATGGTCGCTTTTGAATTGTCAGTTTTCAATATGTCTTTTAGCATTTTCAAATTTTTTTTTAGCAACATCCGCTTCCCGGTGAACAAGAATCAGCAGAATTTGATTGTAATTCGGATAATTTTATTTTCGGTTTTTCTGCAGAAATTCCACAAGCATCTTCAGCCAAACAAGCAGTTTTTTTATTTTTCAGAATGAATTTTTTTTCGTTAAATTCCAAATCGTATTTTCCTATTGTTTCGGTTTGATATTCTACTTCGATCTCAGCATTTTCGATGCCTAGTTTTTCTTCAGAAAGTTTGATTATATTCAATAATTTTGATGGTTTTAAGCGGTGTTCAAAATCATCTGCATTCCAAAGCTGTAAATTCACGACTTTTTCTTTGCGAATGATCCCACCACAATCGATAAAGTTTCTAGTAATCTGTCCCACTTCTGTCACGTGGAAATGTTCAGGAACAAAAGTTCCGTTTTCCAGTTGAAATTCTACATTTTCCAATGTTTGCAGGATTTCTTTAATTTGATTAAGATTCATTTTTATGTATTTTTAATTTATTAAAATCGCAATATTACGATTAACTAGTCCAATTTTTTTTAACAGCATTTCGATTTGGAAACCGTATCAATAATGTTTGAAAAATAAGAATTAAGAATTTCTATGGTTTTTTCGTCGATACAATAGCAAATAGAATTTCCTTCAATATTTCCTTTGATGATTCCTGCGTTTTTAAGTTCTTTCAAATGTTGGGAAACAGTTGGCTGAGCGAGAGGAAGTTCATTCACAATATCGCCGCAGATACATTCATTTACTTTTAATAAATATTCTATGATAGCAATTCTTGCAGGATGCCCCAACGCTTTGGCAATAATTGCGATTCTGTTTTGCTGTTCTGTGAAATGTTCTGTTTTAGTAGCGCCCATTTTATTTAATTTAATATTGCAATATTACGATATAAATTTTATTTTAATATTAATTTTTAGTATTATCATATTAAAAAAAAGTATTATCTTGAAAAAAGTATATTTGCATCATTAAAGAAAAATAACGAACTTGATATTATGGGAAAGAAAAAATATAAAAAACAACTGATTAACACCTTAAAATCTTTAGAAAACTCTGAACATTACGTTCTTGAAAGTATGACCAATCTCATGCTTTTGGGAGAAATGAAAAAAAACAATATCGAGTTTAAAGATGGTGACACTTTCAGTTTTAAAGACAATATTTTTGATTACAGCGAAGATAAAAACATCAGAAAATTGGCTAAACTTCGCAGAAAAATGATGAGCACGATGAATAAAATTGTGGAGAAAAATGATTTTAAAGATAAAGAAATCAAATTTTTAAGCTAATTCTCAACTTCATTTTTAAAGCTAAAACAATAAAAAAGTCCCAATTAATTTGGGACTTTTCGATTTATCTAAAAGAGAAACTGCTTATTTCTTCTTAGCCTTTTCTTTCAATTCTTCTTTGTCTTTATCGGAAGGATTCCAGACTTTCACATCTGCATTTTTATCGATTCCTGAAAGAATCTGAACATTAATTCCGTCACTTGCGCCAAGCTTTACATTCACTTTTTTGAATTTCCCGTCTTTTTGTTTTACTTCAACGAAAGGAACGTCTTTTCCGTTCTTCTTTTCATACTGAATTAAAGATTCATCCAAAAGCAATGCATTTTTTTCAGATTTTAAAACAATTTCGCCATTCGCAGAAAATCCGGCTCTGATATATTCGTTGTTTGGGTTTTTTACATCACCTTCTACAGGGAATTTTATTGTTCCGTTTTCATCTTTTCCTTTCGGAGCAATCATGGTAAGCGTGCCTGGGAAAGATTTGTTTTGAAGAGCACCAATTACGATTTTCATATCCATTCCCTGCTTTAATTTTCCTGCCTGAGCTTCGTCAATTTCTCCCTGGAAAATCAATGAATTCAAATCTGCAATCGAACAAATTGTTGTTCCTGCATTGAATGAATTTGCTTCAATTACCTGACTTCCAACTTTTACCGGAACTTCAAGAACAGTTCCTGCAGCTTTGGACCGAATCTGTGTTGTCGCTAAACCTTGCAACTCCGGAATAGCACCGGTTTTCACAATCTGTAAAGATTTTTGCGCAGTGACCAATTGCTGATTAGCATTTTTAAGTGCCTGTTGCTGTGTATATAATTGCTGTTGAGCCGTTAAATACTCCTGTTTTGAAATTACACCTTGTTTATATAATTTCTCAGACATTGCAAATTGAGTCTGCATATTAGAAACATTAGCTTTGGCATTATTGATTTGAAGCTGTGCATTCTGAACATTTTGCGTTGCATTGTTTACCTCCGCAATATTTGGAATAATTCTTACTGTAGCTATCAATTGTCCTGCCTCTACTCTATCTCCTTCATCCACCAAAATTTTATCAATAATTCCTGCAATGTTGGGTTTGATTTCAATTTCTTCTTTAGGAATAATTTTTCCGGTTGCCATTACCTTATCTTCCATATTCTGAATGGTTGCTTTTCTTGTAAGGAAAGCTTCAGTCTGCTTCGAATTTGATTTCACCAAGTAGCTGATTCCCATCACAAGTACACCTAAGAAAACAACTCCAAGGATAATGTAAATTGCTTTTTTCCAGCTGAACTTCTTTTTCATATGTAGTTTATTTTTTTAATTTAAATCGTAACCATTTTTCAGACGGTTGTGTTTTTACTTGATTCTTTTTACTTTTTATTTGGCTCTTTCCAATCTATTCAGATCTTAAAGCCTCAATTGGTCTAATTTTCACCGCTCTCTGTGCAGGAATCATCCCAATGATCAATCCTAAAATAACCATAATCGTCATTGCACTGAAGACATTCCCATAATTCACTGTAGGATTATAGAACGGAAAATTATCCTGTCCTTGTGTAGCCATATCTAATCCCATCAATAACATAATTCCGAACAAAAATCCTAAAAGACCGGACGAGAGCGTAATGACAACACTTTCCAGCAAAATCTGATTACGTACCTCTGCAGGTTTTGCACCTAAAGCTCTTCTGATTCCTATTTCTTTGGTTCTCTCTTTTACCGTAATCAAAAGAATATTTGAGATTGCAATTACTCCGGCAAGAATCGTTAATGTTCCAACAATAATCGTAAGAAGCTGCATTCCATCAAGAAAACCAGTCAGTTTTTTAAATTCTTTACCGAGATTAAAACTTCCGAAAGCATTGGTATCGTCTGGTGACACTTTATTTTTAGTTTTTAAAACATCCTTCACTTTAACTTCAACATCACTCACTTCAGCATCTGGTTTACTTACTACAGAAAACACATCGATCTTATCACCGTTATTAAACAGTCTGGTAAATGAAGAAAGCGGAATGTACGCTGTACGGTCATTTTCCATGGGACCGCCTCTTTTCACTCTGAAAACCCCAATCACATTAAAGAAAACACCTTTTACATTGATTGATTTTCCGAGAGGATCTTCCTTCTTTTTAGCATCAAAAAAGTTTTTATAAATCTCTTCACCTATTACTGCCACATTTTTATTTTGCGACATATCGGCATCATTTAAATAACGCCCGAAAATCAGCTTTTTCTCTGAAATTTTATTTCCGATTGGTGAATCTCCGGTTAAGGTATAAGTTGCATATTTTCCGTTTCTGGACATTTGCTCACCGGCACTTCCGAAGTTTCCGCGTGAGTTTTGGGGTGAAATATAATCAACCTGAGGAACTTTTCTTTCTAACAATTCAATATCAGAAAGACGTAAATTCATTTGTCGTCCTTTGGGAAAACCGTCATATGGAATTGAGGTATTTTGTGCCCAGAGAAAAATAGTATTGGTAGCAAAACCTGAAAACAGTTTATCAAAACCATTCTCCATTCCTTTGGCAGCTCCGAGAAGACTTACGTAAAGGAACATTCCCCATCCCACACCAATCATGGTGAGAAAGGTACGAAGCTTATTATTCCGGAGAGAATAATAAATTTCCTGCCATGTATCTTTGCTAAATAAAATGTTCATCTTTAAAATGTCAATTTTTTACTTTGTAAAAGTGAATATGCTTCGCTTGTCAATTATTTTTAATGTGAATTAATATGAGTCAATTGTCAATTTCTTCAAGTCAATTGTGAATTAATTATATAAAAATTCACTTGCGAAGCAAAATTGAAGATTCACCATTCACTTTTCTCCTATTCCGTTCTCAACGCTTCAATCGGTTTAATTTTCGAAGCTCTGTAAGCTGGAACAAATCCTGCAATTAAGCCTGAAAAAACCAATGCTACAAATGCCATTACGATTTCCGTAGTTCCAACACTTGGATTTTTTATAAAGTACGTTTCAAGACTGTCTCCAATCAGATGCAATGTTAAAATTCCGATTCCTACTCCCACTAAACCAGAAACTACAGTGATGACAACGCTTTCCTGAACAATCAATCCGACAATACTTCCCGGTTTGGCTCCGATAGCTTTTCGTACTCCAATTTCTTTGGTTCTTTCTTTTACAATATAAACCATGATATTGCTGATTCCGATAATTCCTGCCAATAGAGTTCCAAGACCGATAAACCCTACAATTGCCGTTAAAACTGCCATAAAAACAAACGTATCACTCATGTTCTGGGCGTTATTCCAAACACGGACTCCATTTTCGTCATCTGGCGATACACTTTTTCTGGATTTTAACCTCTCTTTTAGCTCGTCTCCATATTTTATAGCTTGATCGGGGGTCAGTTTTTCATCATAGGCAATAAAAGCTGTACTTACTGTATCTGAACCTTTTTTCATTTGCTGTAATGTGGAAATTGGTATAGAAATATGCCTTTCATCCCAATCACCACCATCATCTGAAAAAACGCCAACCACTTTGAACATTGTTCCGTTTATGTCGATATCTTTTCCTACAGGATTTCCGTTTTTAATTAAATCTCGCTGCACCATTCTACCGATTACCGCAACCTGTTGTTTATTTTTTAGATCATTTGGTGAAAGATATCTTCCATCCAAAAGCTTCCTGTTTTCAATGAATTTTTCATCGGGCACTGCACCGTTGATTTGATAATTACCGCTTTCTTTACCATACTTTACCAAAAGACTGGCTGTGTATCTTGGGCTTGCATAGCCCACTTTTTCTTTATCCGTATTAACCAAAAAATCGTAATCATCATTATTCATCGTTACTTCCCGGTCAGATTGCAAACCATTATAGGCAATCGTCGTTTTACCAGTGACAATAGTAATCAGGTTTTGAGCGTCTCTTGCGAAGCCTTCGGTAAAAGCATTCTGCAAACCTTTACCAATCCCGAAAAGAACGATAAAAATAAACAGTCCTAATGCTACAGTAAAGCCAGAAAGAACCGTCCGCAATACATTACTGCGAATCGAACTGAATATCTCCTGCCAACGATCTAGGTCAAACATATTTTTTGGTTTGTAGCGGGAAGCCGGAAGCTGGATGTTTCCAAATTTACCGCTGATATTTAAACTTCATGCTGGAAGTTTGGTGATAAATGTCTCCAAACTTCCCGCTTATTTTTTTATTTTTTACATCGTTTCTTTGCTATTCTGACAGACTCTGAAAATAATGAAGTCGTAAAACTTCCAACACCCAGCTTCCATCTTCCTCCTACAAAACAATCTGCTTTATAAACTCGTCACTCTCAATAATTCCGTCTCGTAAAATGACGTTTCTTTTTGTTTGTGCTGCGACGTCGTTTTCATGAGTTACCACGATGATGGTTTTGCCTTCGTTATTGATATCCTGAAGCAATTTCATAATGTCGTGCGTAGTTTTGGAATCCAGTGCGCCGGTTGGCTCATCCGCCAAAACCACTTTCGGATTGGTAATTAAAGCTCTTGCGATGGCAACTCTTTGTTTTTGTCCACCTGATAATTCATTGGGTAAATGATTTGCCCATTGTGCTAAACCTACTTTTTCAAGATATTCCATAGCCTTAATATTACGCTCCTTTCTTGAAACATTTTGATAGTATAAAGGAAGCGCAACATTTTCTATCGCTGTTTTATATCCTATCAAATTGAAAGACTGGAACACAAAACCCAAAAATTTTGAACGGTATTCTGCAGCTTTCACTTCATTAAGGTGCTCAATAGGAATTCCGTCCAGCTCATACACTCCTGAATCTTTCTCGTCCAGAATTCCGATAATATTCAGTAATGTTGATTTTCCTGAGCCTGAACTTCCCATAATAGAGACAAATTCACCCTCAGAAATATTGAGGTTAATCCCTTTGAGAACGTGAAGTTTACTCTTCCCTGTATCGTATGATTTATGTAGATCCTGAATTACTAACATTAAGCTTTGGATGTTTTTATACCCTATAAGTAGCCATCACAATCATTTTGTTACAAGTTTGGAAAATTCTTTTTATTTTAAGCATGTTTAATACATTATCAATTATAAATCAAATACTTAAAAACTTATGTTTAATTAAAAATCACGTAAGCAATTTGTTTGAGGTGGTTAAGTTCCTCTAATCCAATAGTAAAGGGAGTTTCATGTAAATGTGGAAAACTTTTAGAGTTAAAAGTCAACCAATTAGTCTTTACCCCTTTCAAAATCAGTGTTCATTTTCTAACTTTGTAGGTATATTCTGAAAGAAAGTAATGGGGATTTAAAATCAATTCATCACATTATTAACTTTCAAAAAATCAAACATTTATCAATTATTTGAAAGTGTTTACAAAATTCTATTTTTTACAAAAACAAAAGACATAATATTTACAATATGGGAATTTTCGACAAAAGAGTAAGCTACAAGCCATTTGAGTATCCTGAAGTTCTTCAGTTTACAGAAGCCATCAACAAGTCGTTCTGGGTGCACTCAGAAGTAGATTTTACGGCAGATGTACAGGATTTCCAGTCGCAGCTGGAGCCGCACGAAAAAAATGCAGTGAAAAATGCACTTTTGGCAATTGCTCAGATCGAAGTTTCGGTAAAATCATTTTGGGGAAACCTTTACAACCACCTTCCAAAGCCGGAACTGAACGGTTTAGGATCTACTTTTGCAGAATGTGAGTTCCGTCATTCGGAGGCGTATTCTCGTTTACTTGAGGTTTTGGGGTACAATGAAGAATTTATGCACGTTGTGGAAGTTCCTGCTCTGAAAAAGAGAATTGATTTCTTAGGAAATGTTCTGAAACACGCCAATTCTGCAACTCCGAAAGAGTATGTTTCTTCTCTTTTATTGTTCAGTATTCTGATTGAAAATGTGTCTTTATTCTCTCAGTTTGCCATTATTCTTTCGTTTACAAGATTTAAAGGTTACATGAAAAATGTTTCCAATATTATTGCTTGGACTTCAATTGATGAGCAGATTCATGCAAACGGTGGAATTTATTTGATCAACAAAATCCGTGAAGAGCAGCCTGATCTTTTAACTGATTCTGACATCGAAGATATTTATACTTTGGTAGACCAATCTATCGAACTGGAAGGAGAAATTCTGGACTGGATTTTTGAATTAGGTGAACTTGATAAATTCTCAAAACAGGATTTGATCAACTTTATGAAATACCGTGTGGACGAAAGTTTAACCAAAATCAACATGGAAAAACGTTACAACACGACGGCAGAACAATACAGCCCGATGAAGTGGTTTGAAGAGGAAGTTTTCGCTAATTCTATGGATGATTTCTTCGCAAAAAGACCAGTGGATTATACGAAGCATGATAAGAGTATTACGGCGAATGATCTTTTTTAAATAAAATGAAGCTAAGTAATAACCAATTCAGTCTACTTGAAGAATCTTGTCTGTTAGGTATTCAGCAATATGATTCTGAAAAGACAAAAGAAGAAGGGAGAGTTATTGTAGATCAAATTGAAAAAAATAATTCTGACTTTATTTTCACTCCTAAACAGACTAAATTAATTGGAAGCTTTTTAGCTAACTGGTATAATCAAAATACAGAAGATTTAGTTGATTTACAAACTATAATGTTTAGTGAAAATTATGAAGCTAATTCATTAATTCATTTGCAGTATAAAATTAAAAAACTAAACACGTTTATTGATTTATTGAAAATATTTAATAATAATTTTTATAAATCTTTTTTGAAGGGACTGACGAAAACTATAGACAGAAATTGTTAGAAGCTCAAATTAATTAGAGTACAAGCGATAATTAGAGATGTCATGCTGAGCGAAGTCGAAGCATCTTTGTGAAGATGAGATTGCTTCATTCCTTGCAATGACAGAAATGATTGATAGCCCTGAAAAAAAACCTCATAGGTTTTGGAAACCTATGAGGTTTGAGGGACAATTCAATAGGAACGGGCTTTAGCCCGTTTGTAAAAAGAAGAAATTCATTTGGCTTTAGCCAAAACTTATCAACAGATTGCTTCGTTCCTCGCAATGGCAGGGTAAAGAAGGACGAAAAGTGAAAATTAGCCCTGATTGAGCGGCATGTCTGAGCTCTTTTTCTTTGCAAAAGAAAAAAGCGAGTAGCGAAAGCAGGTAGACAAGCGAACAGAAAGATAAAATTTTCTGCTCCTAAAAAAATTAACATAACAATGCACAAGTTGCATTTTACAATATAAAAAATGGAAGAACAAAACAACAATATCTGGTGGCTCAACGAAGAGTCTGAACAAATGCTTAACAGAGGCTACCTTCTGAAAGGGGAAACCGTAGACGGAGCGATCGACAGAATTACCACCGCAGCAGCAAAAAAATTGTATAAACCTGAGCTTCAACCGGCTTTCAAGGAAATGATTATGAAAGGCTGGATCAGTTTTTCTTCTCCTGTTTGGGCGAATATGGGAACGCAGAGAGGTCTTCCAATCTCTTGTTTTAATGTGCATATTCCGGACAGTATTGAGGGAATTACCCACAAAATGGGTGAGGTGATTATGCAGACGAAAATCGGGGGTGGAACTTCGGGTTATTTCGGGGAACTTCGTAATAGAGGGACTGCCGTTACCGATAACGGAAAATCTTCAGGAGCGGTTTCGTTTATGAAGCTTTTTGACACTTCGATGGACGTTGTTTCGCAAGGTGGCGTTAGAAGAGGTGCCTTTGCAGCGTATCTGGATGTTGATCACGGTGATATTGAAGAATTTTTATCCATTAAAGATATTGGTAGTCCGATTCAGAACCTGTTTACAGGAATTTGTGTGCCGGATTACTGGATGCAGGATATGATCGACGGTGACGCCGACAAACGTAAAATATGGGCGAGAGTTTTGGAAAGCCGTCAGCAAAAAGGTCTTCCATATATTTTGTTTACTGATAATGTGAACAGAAACAAACCTCAGGTGTATAAAGATCTTGGTTTAACCATTAATGCGAGTAATCTTTGTTCGGAAATTATGCTTCCTTCTACAAGAGAAGAATCTTTTATCTGCTGTCTTTCTTCGATGAACTTAGAATTGTATGACGAGTGGAAAGATACGAATGCCGTACAATTGGCGATCTATTTCCTTGATGCTGTTTTATCTGAATTTATCGAAAAAACGGAAGGAAATTATTACCTGAAAGGAGCGAGAGACTTTGCCATGCGTCACAGAGCACTTGGTTTGGGAGTTTTGGGCTACCATTCTTACCTGCAGAAAAATATGATTCCGTTTGAGAGTTTTGAGGCAACGCAGTTTAATGCAAGAGCTTTCAAACACATCAGAACTCAGGCAGATATTGCTTCGAAAGAACTGGCAAATATCTACGGTGAACCTGAATTGCTGAAAGGTTACGGAATGAGAAATACAACGGTAATGGCGATTGCTCCTACCACTTCAAGCTCGGCGATTTTGGGACAGACTTCTCCTGGAATTGAGCCTTTTGCATCGAATTACTACAAAGCTGGCTTGGCTAAAGGTAATTTCATGCGTAAGAATAAATATCTTGCTAAATTATTGGAAGAAAAAGGCCTTGACAACGAGGAAACGTGGAGAACAATTATGTTGAATCACGGTTCTGTACAGCATTTAACTGAACTTACTGACGAAGAGAAAGCGGTATTCAAAACCTTTAAAGAAATTTCTCCTATGGAGATTATTTCTCAGGCTGCACAAAGACAGCAGTATATCGATCAGGCTCAGTCACTGAACTTACAGATTCCTTCTACAATGCCTGTGAAGGACGTAAATTATCTTTATATCGAGGCCTGGAAGAAAGGCGTTAAAACTTTGTATTACCAGAGAAGTTCGTCTGTTTCTAAGGAAATGATGGTGAATTTTGTGAGCTGTTCGGCTTGTGAAGCTTAATTTAGAATATTATGAACAATAATTTCGATTTATTTGCTGGAACAGAAAAATTCGATTTAATTTAAAAAAAATCGAAGAAGATAACAAAGAAATTTTTAAGGAGGCAATGGTTAGTTACGATGAATGTTGTATATTTTCCTCTCTAAATAATAAAATTTTTCTTGCTGAAGTAAACAATAAACTGCCTAATTCAATAAAAAATCTTATTGATGTTGAATGGGAAAGATTTTGTAATAATTAATCATTCATTAATATAAGAAAAACCGTAGAAATTTTTTCTGCGGTTTTTTTTGATTTAAACTCAAAATTCTTAACCACAAAAGTCATAAAAGAGAAGTTTAAATGAGGACTTTTGAAAGAGCAAATAAGCTGACCGTATTACACTTTATAAATTTTAATGACCATTCAATCTCTTAGGTCGCTTTTGTAAGCTTCTTGATTGAAATCTTTCACTAACAAAATCAAAAAGGGAATTAAAAATCTTTTGAAAATATCTGCATTTAGCTTATCTGAACTTTAATACCAATAAATATTTCTCTAAAACTTTTGTGGTTAAATACAAAAAGTAAAATAAACTTTACATATTGTAAAATATTTTTTACATTTGTTGAAATAAAATTTTACAACATGAAAACATTACAACTTTTCCCGAACCGTTTTAAAATCATCGGTTGGTTTATTTTTCTCCCATCAATGATTTTGGGAATGATTTCCCTCTCAGGAATTATGGATTTTCAAATCTCATTGCCCGTTGTTTATAATTCAGGATTTTTTGGCGATAAAAATCAAGGTTTTTTGAAAACTACTGAAATAGATTTATTTCCAAATCTTTTTGGGATTTTAATTATCATCGGCGGAATATTGGTAGGATTTTCGAAAGAGAAAATTGAGGATGAATATATTTCAAGTCTTCGTTTACAATCAGTTTTCTGGAGTTTAATTGTCTCCTACTCTATTGTTCTTTTATTATTTCTGACTGTTTTTGGAAGTCTATTTTTAACCGTGATGATTCTGATTATGTTTCTGCCATTGGTTTTGTATATTTTCAGATTTAATTATTTATTGCTGAAAAAATGAAAAATACCATTAAAATTGAACGGGCTTTAAAAAGCATTACGCAGGAAGATTTAGCAAAAGTAATTGGCGTTTCACGACAGACCATCAACGCTATGGAAGCCGGAAAATATGTTCCTTCGACAGTTTTAGCTTTGAAAATTGCGAAGCATTTTGGGAAGAAGGTGGAGGATATTTTTGAGCTGCAAGAAGGAGATTGAATTTAATTAAAAACCTTACATGTTTAGCCGCAGATTATTTCTGCGGTTTTTTTGTGCTTGATTTTAAAAATTACACAAATAGGTAATTGCGATGTTTAAAAGTAAACAGCAACTTTGAAAGGTAATTAGACAGTTTCAATTCAAAATAATTATCAAAAAATGTAGTGAAATAAAAACCTAAAAAATAAAAACTATGAGCTTAAAAGAACAAATTACAACGTATGCAATTGAAGAATGGATTTTTTTCAATCAACAGGAAATCAATCAGGCTGGTCATTTTATAAAAAAAGGGAAAACAGAAACTGATGAAGGATATTGGCAAAGAGTAGGAAGATATTGGGATTTTGGCGTTAACAACAAAAAACTTACCGGTAAAAACACTGATTACGCATGGTCTGCTGCATTTATTTCCTACATTATGAAAAAGGCAGGTTTACAAAATCACTTTTTATACTCAGATGCACACTGCGATTATATCAACAAGGCGATAAAAGCGAAACAACAGAATGATGCTGAATTTGCATTTTGGGGACACAAAATTTCAGATTACAAACCCAAAGTTGGTGATTTGGTATGCTACTCCAGACAGTCTGGAGTAGATTATGACAACCGCCCAAACTGGTATCGTTCTCATTCAGATATCGTGGTAGAAGTAAATGCCAACGAGATCATCGTAATTGGAGGGAACGTTGATGATTCAGTTTCTAAAAAACACCTGCAAATTACAGATGGTAAATTGACAGACCAACGCTTTCAATGGTTTGCCGTTTTGGAAAATAAATTGAAAGACAGCAGAAAATCTGAACTTCCAATTAGTGACAATTCCCAAAAGTTTACGGTAACCGTAGATAACTTAAATATAAGAAAAAAACCTTCTATAAATTCTGAAATCGTAGGAACTTTAAACAAAAACTACTCGCTTACTTTTTTAGACAAAATAATTGTTGAAACAAAAAGTAAAGATGAAAAATACTATTGGTTTGAAATTAAAAATGAAAATTCCTCGGCCTGGGTTTCAGGAAAATATTTAAAATTTGAGATCCTTCAGCCTTTATTAGATAAATATAGAGATCTTCCCAATGATGCTGTATTAGATATTGTACAAAATTCCGGAATTGCAGGTACAAACTGGGCAAACGGAACTGCAAAGCTCGGCTATTATCAGGGTATGGCATTGATGTACGGAAGATTATACTGTCGATTGAAAAAAAATGATGTGATTGTAAAAGAAATGGCAAAACCTGTTTCCGGAAACAGCAGCAAAGATTCTTTGAAAAAATTTCAGTCAGAATTCACTTCTGTAGATATTGATATTATTTCTGCAAATGAAACTGAAAGATTAAGATATTTGTTCGTTCTTATGTTTGGTTTAGGACTCAGAGAAAGCAGCGGCAGACATTGTTGCGGAAAAGATCCGGGAGCAAACAACACCAGCGCAGATACTACAGAAGCAGGATTATTTCAGACAAGTTATAACGTAAGAAGTGTACACCCAATACTTCCACAAATTTTCAAAAATTACATTCAGAATCCCAAAGGTTTCTTAGAAGTTTTTGCTAAAGAACAAAGCTGTAGTGCTGCAAATTGGGCAAATTACGGAGTTGGCGAAGGAAGATATTTTCAGCAATTATCTAAAGAATGTCCTGGTTTTGCTGTAGAATTTACTGCCGTTGCCATGAGAAATACAAGCACACATTGGGGACCTATTAAAAACGAAAAATACAAAGCCGAAATTAAAATAATCTGTAATAAACTTTTGATGGAAGTTGAAAAATATATAACGGATAACAACATTCAGGAAATTTAATTGAGGTAAAATATTTATCCTGCTATGATACTTTAAAAACATTTTCACTCACCTCCCAAGCTTTTAATTTGGGAGGATTTTATTTTTAATTTTTAAACTTAAATAACAGAATTCTGCTATCTTTGTTATTAGAAAAACCATCATAAAATGAAATTCGGACAAGTAGAAGACCCTTCAAAAATAGATTTTACACTACCAAAAGATCATCCAAGAACGAAAGAAGTTTTAAAACAGAACAAAAAAGGACTTGAAAATATTTCTATCGGATGTGCAAAATGGAATAAAACAGATTTGAAAGGCTTTTACCCGAAAGGTACAAAAGACGAATTAACGTATTACGCAACGCAGTTCAATTCCATTGAATTAAACGCTACGTTTTACTCTTTGCCGAGTTCAGAACAGGTTCTGACCTGGAAAGAAAAAACACCGGCAGATTTCAAGTTTTTTCCAAAAATTACGAATACGGTTTCACATTTCAGAAGACTTTTAAATATTGATGATGTTGTTACGCAATTTGCAACGGCAGTTTTGAATTTTGATGAAAAACTGGGAATGGTTTTCCTTCAGCTTCATGATAACTTTAAACCTAAAGATTATGAAAGACTGGAGCAATTTGTTAGTAAATGGCCAAAAGAAGTTCCTTTAGCCATCGAACTCAGAAATACGGAATGGTTTACGGATGAAGAAATTTTTGATAAAACCTGTCAGCTTTTTGAGGACAATAATATCACCAATATTATCGTAGATACCGCAGGAAGAAGAGATATGCTTCACATGAGACTGACGACGCCAAATGCGTTCATAAGATACGTTGGAGCCAACGCAGAAAGCGATTACGAAAGATTAAACGATTGGCTGAAACATCTTACAACATGGAAAAAAGAAGGTCTTCAGAATCTCTATTTTTTCGTTCACCAGAATATTGAAAAAGCATCACCATTACTTTCAGCTTATTTTATTGAAAATTTAAATAAAGAATGGAAAACTGAGCTTTTAATTCCTAAAATGGGACAGGAAAATATGCCAAGTCTGTTCTAAACTTTATTTCTTTCTGACTAGTAAAACAAAATTCAGGAACAGCAAAAGAAAACAAAGCGTTACCCAGATTCCCATCAACATATTTTGATAACCGTCTTCCTCAATTTCTTTTTTTGCAATAGCGGATAGTTTTTCGCTTTGAATAATATAATTCTGAACTTCAATCATCTGATCCATGTTTTTATTCGGAACAGAATGCTGGGAAAAATAAACGAGATTTTTTTTGCCTAAATATCCTGCAATCCAGTATTCATCAGATTTATTCATTTTCAGATATTCAATTCTGTAATATTCGGGGCGTATTTTCCCGATATGCTGGGTTTCTAAAGGTGTATTTTTATCGAGATTATTAATGTTAATGACATAGAAATCTAAAGGTTGCGGAAGTTTATTGATCACCTGCAAAGACAGGGAATTATTAACAATTCTCACCGCCGATTTTTGGATGAACCAATACGTAAAAACAGAAACTGCAAAAACCACGCTCGCAATTCTGAAAAGCTTCGCCAACTGACCCAACTTTCCTTTTTTCAGTTTTGAAAAAAAGAGAGAGAAAACAAGTGACAGAAAAATAACAAAAATGATAAATCCCATACCGCAAAGATACTTATTTCGAGAGAGTTTTTCAGAACGTTAATCTACATTCCATTCTTTCAAAAACTGGTCGAGGAAAGTCAGCATAAACTGATGTCTTTCTTCGGCTAATTTTTTGCCTTCATCGGTGTTCATTAAATCTTTCAAAAGCAATAATTTTTCGTAGAAATGGTTAACCGTCGTTCCGTTTGACTTTTTGTATTCTTCCTTCGACATATTTAGCTTGGGCTGAATGTCGGGATGATACATTAAATTATTCTTAAAACCACCAAAATTGAACGTTCTTGCCACTCCAATCGCACCAATGGCATCGATTCTGTCGGCATCCTGAACTATTTTCAATTCAATTGGTACATCTTTAGGTGCTTCTCCTCTATTTTTAAATGAAATATTCTGAATTACAAATAAAACCTGCTGAATAATTTCTTTATCTACATTCTGATTTTCTAAAAATCCTCTAGAAATTTTTAAAGCTAAAGTTTCGTCTCCGTCATGAAATTTCGGATCGGCAATATCGTGTAACAAAGCTGCAAGTTCTACAACTTCAAAATTACATGCTTCAGTCTGAGCAATTTTTTTAGATATTTTCCACACTCTTTCGATGTGAAACCAGTCGTGACCTGCTTCGGCGCCTTCCAGCTTTTCTTTCACAAATTGTATAGTGTTTTGTATGATATTGTTCATTTTTAATTTAAATTATATTGAATTATTTTTTTGCCACGAATGCACGAATTTATTTAAACAATCAACTTTAATATCATTAAAATTCGTGCATTCGTGGCTGATTTTTTAAATAAATCTTAATCAGCGAAAATCCATCTAAAGAATTTCATTTAAAATAACACTCCAAAGTTTTTTATTATAGCTTCTAAAGAAATTGATGTGACCGATTTCTCCTCTTTCAGACTCTGAAGTTTTTAAAAATCTATAATCTGGTTTTAGATTAGGATAAGTTTCGGTAAGAAGATTTTTTACCCCTTTTTCGGTTAACCAAACATCATCTTCAGCATATAGAACTAAAACTTTTTGATCCAAATCTTTAGAAAAATCTGCAGTTTTAAGCAGTAATTTTCCGGTAGATTTCCTGTTCAAAATTAAGGTTCTCCAGTCATAAGCGCAATTTTTTGGAAGACTTTCTCCCAATCCGAACCAATGTGCTGGAAAATAACCAAATAACTCCGTGAAAAATGGCTGAGCAATTCCGAAACCGAAAAAAGCTTCCAGTCTTGTCTTCCATTTTAGGTTTCCGATGTAGGCATTTTGTGTAGCAACGAAGATGAATTTCTCAAAAATTTTAGAATGCTTATTCATTCCAATAATTAAAGCACCAACTGAATGCCCAAGACAAAATTTCTCATAATCGGCAAAATTTTTAATGATAAATTCAGTAACCGTTTTAAAATCTTCATTTCCCCAAGTTCGCATGGAAGCCTTAAAATTTTTCATTTTCAGCGGTTTTGAAAGCCCGATTCCACGATAATCATAAGTAATTACAGTAAATCCGTTTTCAGCAAAAAACTGAGCAAAAGAAAAGTACACGTGTTGTTTTACACCCGTTGCTGAATTGATCAGAATGATTTTCCCGTTAGATTTTTCAGGCTTAAATAAATGTGCAGCAATTTGAGTTTGATCTTTTGTAATCAGTATGAGTTTTTCCATAATAAGAAATAAAAAAATCCACATCAAATGTGGACTATTTAGTATTATAAATCTTTATTTTAAAGACATTTCAATATGCATTAAATAAAGTTTAAATTAAATCTTTAAGATAAGGCAGTGCAGATTGCGCCCCTTTTCCGGTGGAAACTTTTGAAGAAACCAAATTGCCAAATTTTACGCAGTTTTCAATCGTATTCTGATGACATAAAGCGACTGCAAAACCTGAAGTAAAAGCGTCTCCCATTCCCATTTTGTAGACCATACTCTCATTTTCATTTCGGTAATACTTCATTTCAGTTCCGTCAAAATAAATGGTTGAATTGGTTTCGTCTCTTATAAAAAGCTTATTAAAATATTTTTTCAGAATTTCTTCTCTTTTATCTTCCCCGAAAATGATAGAAAGCTCATTACTTTTCGCCACAATAAAATTAACCTGATCAAGAATCCCTTCGTCGAGCTTTTTACCCGGTGAAGCATATAAACCGACCATTTTGCCTAAATCTTTTGATTTTTTTACCGTATATTCTACCACTTCCATCGGTATTTCCAGTTGCAAAAGAACAAGATCCGAGCTTTGAATATATTTTTCGGCATCATTGATTTGTTTAATAGTCACCGTTTTGTTTGCTGCAGGATCTACAACAATAGAAAAATCTCCGTTGCAGCTCGTAACGTATGCAATTCCGGTCGATTGCTGATCAGTTTCATACACAAAACCAACATTCACATTTTCTGTTACCAGATTTCGCATGATCTGCTGTCCTAAAGGATCAATTCCTACACAGCCGATAAAATAAACGCTTGCCCCTAATCTTGCTGTACCAACTGCCTGATTGGCACCTTTTCCTCCAAAAAAATTTTCAGAGTGATTTGCAATTACCGTTTCGTTGCACAAAGGGATTTTATTCGCATATAATACCAAATCCAGCGAACAACTGCCTACAACTATAATTTTTGGATGCTCTGAAGAAAAATTCATAATTTATCATCTTAGTCTTGTCAATTAAAAACCAAGGCTTTAAAAGTAAGCAATTTTAGTTCACCAATATCTCAATAAATTCAGTAATAATTTTTACCGGATTGTTTTTTTCGTCAAACCCGATGTAACTTGCGTAAAAACCTTCTCCGTAACCGGTTTCGAAAGCAAAAATATTTCCTGGATTTTCTTCATTAGGCTTCAAAAATGAGAACTGATCTATGGCGCCGTTTTCATCAAAGAAATGCTCATGAAAAAATTCTTCATAAATCCCCATAAAATCATCCCCTTTTCTCTGGAAAAGTTTTTGTTCTAAAAGATTAAGCTGTTCTTGAGTCTGAACATCCATAAAACACCCCATTCCGCTTTCTACGGGATAACCGTAAACTTCACCTTCGGCAAGATCTTTTATATTTTGTTCTTTTGTTGTTGCCAATTTCCATGACGAAATTTTTGAATTGCTAAAGATAATTTCAGCATACGCAACACAGTTGCTTTCTCTTTCTTTATGAAGTAAAACCTGAAAATCTCCTTTTGGAAATTCAGTAGAAAACGGCTGCATATCATTTGTAATCAAAGGATCGCAAGCAACCAATTTCCCAGTGGAAAGATATATTTTCCCGACTTCAAAACTCTCCAACAACGGACTTTCAACAAAGTCTTTTGAGAAGAGTTTTTGTATATTTTCTAAGTGTATCATTATTTTTTGCTGGGTGTTTGATGATGGAAGCTGGATGTTTTGATTATGACTTAAAATCATCTGACATCCAGCTTCCATCATCCTACAATGTCTTTAATTTTTCTTCCAGAATAGCAATCTTGTCCTGAGCATCTTTTTGTTTTTTGCGCTCAGATTCTACAATTTCAGGCTTTGCATTGGCAACAAATTTTTCGTTGGAAAGTTTTTTATCAACAGAAATTAAAAATCCTTTTAGATATTTTAATTCTTCTTCTGTTTTCGTTTTTTCTTCTCCTAAATCTAAGTTTTCACTTAATGGAATTGAAATTTCTGTTGAACCTACCAAAAATGTGAAGCTTGGCTTGTCTGTTTTTGTTCCGAAGTGAATTTCTGAAACATTTGCCAGTTTTCTGATAACAGATTCGTTGGCTAATTCTGTAGCATTGGTGTAAATTTCCGCAGCTTCTTTTGGAGAAATTCCTTTCGTCTGACGGTAATTTCTTATTCCGGAGATAAATTCCTGAGCAGTTTCAAATTTCCTGATCACTTCTTCATTAAAAGCTTCAGACTTCTTTTGCTGAGAAATCATCAATGCATCTTCAATTTTTCTTTCTGAAATCGCCTGCCACAATTCCTCCGTCAAGAAAGGCATAAATGGATGAAGCAACTTCATTAGTTCTTCAAATAAATAAATAGTCTTTGTATAAACTTCTTTGGAAATACCTTCACCATAATTAGGCTTAATGGCTTCCAGATACCAACCACAGAAATCATCCTTAACTAATTTTTGAAGTAAATTTAAAGCATCAGAAATTCTAAATTTACTGAATTGGTCATTCACTTCAGCAATCGTTTTATCCAATTGGTTTTCAAACCACTCTATCGTCTGAATTTCAGTTTGGTTTGCAGATTTATCTTCATGATTCCACATGTTGATCAATCGGAAGGCATTCCAGATTTTTGTGCCGAAATTCCTTCCCAGATCGCAAAGAGGCGAAGTATAAATAGCTTCTTTACCTTCTTCCATTCTCTGTTTTACCTGCTTTTCAGTTAAAACATTTCCTTCTTCATCAATCTGCTCAGAATCAAATTTCAAATCGTTTCCGGCTGCAGAGCTCATCATAATACCTACTCTTACTGCATCAGCTCCGTAACGTTCAATTAAATCTAACGGATCTGGTGAATTCCCAAGAGATTTAGACATTTTTCTGCCAATTCTATCTCTTACAATTCCTGTGAAATATACATTTTTGAACGGAACTTCTTTTCTGTACTCCAATCCTGCCATAATCATTCTGGCAACCCAGAAGAAAATAATATCAGGACCTGTTACTAGGTCTGAAGTTGGGTAATAATAATTGATGTCTTTATTTTCAGGATCATTCAATCCATCAAAAACTGACATTGGCCACAACCATGATGAGAACCATGTGTCAAGAGCGTCTTCGTCTTGCCTTAAGCTGGAAGCTGGAAGTTCGGAGTTGGAAGCTTTTTCTCTGGCTAATTTTAAAGCTTCCTCTATGTTTTCAGCGACTACAAAATCATTTTCTCCCTCATCGTAATAGAAAGCTGGAATTTGCTGTCCCCACCAAAGCTGACGGGAAATATTCCAGTCACGGATGTTTTCCATCCAATATTTATAGGTATTTTTGAACTTTTCAGGGTAGAATTTTACTTCATCATCCATTACAACATCTAAAGCAGGTTTTGCTATTTCAGACATCTTTAAAAACCACTGAACAGAAACTTTAGGCTCAATTACTGCACCTGTTCTTTCTGAAGTTCCTACTTTATTTACATACTCTTCTGCCTTTAGCAAAAGTCCTTTTTCTTCTAGTTCTTTTGCAATTTGCTTTCTAACATCAAACCTGTTTTTTCCGGTGTAATGTTGACCGTGATCATTCAAATTTCCGTCATCATCCAAAGAATCAATCATGGGCAACTGATGTTTCTTTCCGATTTCATAGTCATTGATATCGTGAGCCGGTGTAATTTTTAAAGCACCTGTTCCGAATTCAATATCCACATATTCGTCTTCAATAATCGGAACTACTCTATTTACAATCGGAACAATAACATTTTTACCCTTCAGATGAGCATATCTCTCATCATTAGGATTGATACATACTGCGGTATCACCGAAAATTGTTTCAGGACGCGTTGTAGCAACAGAAAGAAACTCTTCCGTTCCCTCTATTTTATATTTAAGGAAATATAATTTTCCGTTTTGTTCTTTGAAGATTACTTCTTCATCAGAAATATTGGTTTTTGCTTCCGGATCCCAGTTGACCATTCTGTATCCACGATAAATTAATCCTTTATTATAAAGATCAACAAAAGACTTAATTACCTGTTGAGAAAGAGATTCCTCCATGGTGAAACGGGTTCTGTCCCAATCACAAGAACATCCTAACTTTTTCAATTGTTCAAGGATGGTTCCGCCGTATTTATCTGTCCATTCCCAAGCGTGCTTCAAAAAATCTTCTCTTGTAATATCAGATTTATTGATTCCTTCAGACTTCAGTTTAGCAACAACTTTCGCTTCTGTAGCAATAGAAGCGTGATCTGTTCCCGGAACCCAACAAGCATTGAAACCCTGCATTCTTGCACGACGAATCAGAATATCCTGAATGGTATTATTCAACATATGCCCCATGTGAAGAATTCCTGTGACGTTTGGCGGCGGAATTACAATCGTATAAGGTGGCTTTTCGTTGGGCTCTGAGTGGAAATATTTGTTTTCCAGCCAGTAACTGTACCATTTTTGTTCTGTTTCCTGTGGATTATACTTTTCTGAAATCTGCATAAATTCTGGTTTCTTTAACTTATAATTTGCAAAAATAGTTTAAAGTAAAAAAATGTAAGCATTAATTAAAATAATTTTTAACTTTGTTTCTCAAAATTTATCTAACAAACATATTAACATTCAAGAATATGAAAAACTTATTTGCAGGAATTGCATTATTCGGAACATTTGCATTAGCAACTGCGCAGACGATTACATTCGACAGAACTACTTATGAATACGGTACAATTAAGCCAAACGCTGACGGTACAAGATTCTTTACAGTAACGAATACGGGTGATAAGCCTTTGATTCTTTCAAACGTAAAACCATCTTGCGGATGTACTACTCCTGAATTTAGCCAAGATCCTATTGCACCTGGAAAATCTGCTAAAATTAAAGTTGGATACAACACAGCTAATCCTGGAGCATTCAACAAAATGATTGAAGTATTTTCTAATGACCCGGTAAACAGCAGAAGCGTAATCTACATTAAAGGGGATGTAAACGCTAATGCTCCAGAACCAAAGCCATTAACTGCTGCAGAACAAAAAGCTAAAGCAAAGGCTGATAAAAAAGCAGCGAAACTTGCAGCTAAAAAATAATTTTTACTCAAAAAAATCTTAAACCGTCTCAATCGAGGCGGTTTTTTTGTTACATTTATGTTTGATTTAGTTGATGGTTGATCGATTTCAGCTGATGGCATCTGTAAACATTAAAAATTTAATTCTAAACTTTAATATAAAAAACATGAGTAATAATTTCTCTGACGACTTTCAGATAAAAGGAAAATTTTCAATAAAAAAAACTTCGACAGAATATAAAGGAAAACTTACTAAAGAGGAAGGTATACAAATATTAATTCAGGAAAAAGAAAAACTTCGTAAACTTCAGGAGAAATTGTATGCAGATGGAAGTAAATCTCTTTTGGTTGTACTTCAGGCAATGGATGCAGCAGGAAAAGATAGTTTAATAGAACATGTTTTTGGTGGCGTAAATCCGCAAGGCTGTAATGTGACAAGTTTTAAAACACCAAGTTCTAAAGAATATTCGCATGATTTTCTATGGAGACATTATTTAGCTTTACCACAAAAAGGAATGATTGGGATTTTCAACCGTTCGCATTATGAAAGTGTTTTAGTTTGTAAAGTGCATCCCGAATATAATTTAAGCGAAAAAACCTGGAGCTCTGTAAAAGATTTCGATAAAAAATTCTGGGAAAACCGATACGAAAGCATCAGAAATTTTGAAAAACATTTGGCTCAAAACGGAACTACGATTGTGAAAATATTTCTTCATGTTTCAAAAGACGAGCAAAAGAAAAGGCTCTTAGACAGGATTAACGAACAAGAAAAAAACTGGAAATTCTCTGCTTCAGATCTTCCGGAAAGAGCTTTGTTTGATGAATACATGAATTGCTATGAAACTGCTATTAATGAAACTTCAAAAGATGAAGCACCTTGGTATGTAATACCTGCTGACAATAAATGGTTTGCAAGACTTTCGGCAATTCAAATCATCATTGATACTTTAGAAAAAATGGATTTGAAATTTCCGGAACTTTCCAAAGAAGACAAAGCTGGTTTGGATGATGCCAAAAAACAATTGGAAAGTGAATAAATTTTGATGGAAGACGGGAGCTTGAAGATGGAGATTTACAATCATTGCGTTAAAAAATCTTCCCTCTTCCAGCCTCTAGCTTCCAACTTGGAAAAAAACACGAGAAAATCTATAAGCCGGATTTTGTTTCCCGAAAATTCGGGATGCCTGTTATTTATCTACGCTTTACATTGCTGCAAAACTTGAGCTGATTACCCCTCGGTTTTCAGGACGAGCCGCCCCTATTTTCATTGCTGAAAAGAACCGATATACTTATCATTGCACCGCAAAGAGTTTACCTGGTTTCACTACAGCCGAACTGTACCTGCTTTCTGTTGCACTTGTCCTATCCTCACGGATGACGGATGTTATCCGCTTTGCTGCTCTATGGTGTCCGGACTTTCCTACCCTTACCGAAATAAGAATCAACAAGCCGATTTTCTCATGGCTGCAAAGATAAGGAATTACATATATAAAAAGTGAACTGTGAGTGGTCAATTCTCTTCGTTGTTAATTTTTGAAACTTTGTAATTAAACTTTCAAAAAATAAAATTCACATTTGACTTACAAAGTAAAATTCACAATTGACTAATAATTATTATCTTCGTGCCGTTATACATTTATTTTGATTTCTAAAGAGAAAGAATTTGCGCAGCTTGTAAAAGATAATCAGGGATTGATTATCAAGGTTTCGCGTCTTTATACCAATTCTCTGGAAGATGAGGAAGATCTTTTTCAGGAAATTGTTTTACAGCTTTGGCGAAGCTATGATTCTTTTAAAGGAAATTCAAAAATTTCTACATGGATGTACCGTGTAGCGCTTAATACAGCAATCACTCTTTTCAGGAAAAAAAGTAAAAGTTTACAAACCAACGAGCTCGACATTAATCACAGAGATTTTATTGAGGATGACGATGACAAGCAGCAGCAAATTTCACTTCTTTACACCGTAATCAAAACTTTGCCGAACGTAGAAAGAGCCATTGTAATGATGTACCTTGATGATTTGCCTTATAAAGATATTGCTGAAAATTTAGGCATCACTGAAGTGAATGCGCGTGTAAAAATGAACAGATTAAAAAAAATCCTTAAAGAAAAAATGGAAAAACATGCCTGAATTTGATTTAGACAGCTTTAAGAAAACCTGGCAGGAACAACCGGTTCAACCGAAATACGATAATAATGAGATTCTGAAAATGCTCAATAAAAAGTCACGCAATTATATGAAATACATTTTCTGGATTAGTGTGGTAGAATTTTTATTTTTTAGCATTTTGGGTGTATTTTATCTGATACAAAGTAACGAATCAGACAGCTTTCTGAATATTTTAGAAAAAATGGGCGTTCAGAAAGATAGTCAGCTTGTTAATAAGCTTGACAATATTTATTTAATTATAAAAATTGTAAGCCTCTTGGTTACAGGTTTTTTTGTATTTAAATTCTATCAAAACTATCGTAAAATTAAAATCGAGGAAGATCTTAAACTGTTTATTTTAAGAATAATTACTTTCAAAAAAACAGTAAATGCATTTATCCTAACCAACATAGGATTATTATTAATTTTAATAACCGCATTAATAGGATTTACTTTTTATATCCTGAATGCTCAAAACATTGAACTCAACAGCTCATCTTTTACCGGATTTATTGTCGGAATCGTTGTAAGTACAATTTTATGTGTTATTCTTATTTGGATCTACTATCGTTTAGTTTACGGAATTATTATGAGCAGACTCGATAAAAACTTAAATCAGTTAAAAGAAATAGAATCTCAGGAAGATTAAGAATGATATTAAATATTTTGTATAAAAAAAAGCATTTCAAATACGAAATGCTTTTCTATTTTAAAGTTCTTTTCTCAATCTTGCAACCGGAATATTTAGCTGTTCGCGGTATTTTGCAATTGTTCTTCGGGCAATATTATAACCCTGTTCTTTCAGAATAACGACCAAAGCATCGTCCGTTAAAGGTTTTCTCTTGTTTTCTTTACTTATTACTTCCTGGAGATGATTTTTAATTTCCTTTGTTGAAACTTCTTCACCATCATCATTAGTTAAACTGTCAGAAAACAAATCTTTAAGATAAAGAATACCGTTTGGTGTATCTGCATATTTACTTTTTACAACCCTTGAAATGGTAGAAATATCAAAACCGGTAATATCGGCAATATCTTTTAGAATCATTGGTTTTAACGACTTCTCGTCACCAGTAATAAAATAATTATACTGGAATTTTACAATAGCAGTAATGGTCTGCAGCAAAGTATTCTGGCGTTGATTAATTGCATCAATGTACCATTTTGCAGCGTCCAGTTTTTGTTTAATAAATAAAGCAGCTTGTTTGTGTTCCGAAGATTTCTTATCGTGGGAATATGTTGTTAAAATATCTTTGTATTCCTCAGAAACTCTTAAAGTCGGTGCATTTTTGCTATTCAGCATCGGAATAACCTGCCCTTCTTTCACCTGAATAACAAAATCGGGAATAATCTCCTGATTGATAGTAATGGTTTGGGTATCAAAGTTGCCGCCAACTTTCGGAGACAATTTTGCAATTTCTTCCAAAGCATCCTTCAAATCTTCTTCCTCAATATCATATTTTTGAATAATCTTGCTGTAATGTTTATTCGTAAGCGCATCAAACTGAAATCTCAGAATATTAGCAGCCAGAGAAACGGCTTTGTCAGAGCTAACTTTTTTTTCAATTTGAAGCAAAAGACATTCCTGCAAACCTCTTGCTCCTACTCCCGAAGGATCTAGTTTCTGGATATAATTTTCAAGAATATCCTCTACCTTTTCTTTGGTCGTATAAATTCCCTGTGAGAATGCTAAATCATCTACAATTGCCTTAATTTCCCTTCTTAAATATCCATCAGTATCTAAATTTCCTATAATATATTCTGCAATTTTCAGATCTTCTTCATTGATATTTATAAGATTAATTTGTTCCATTAAGTAGTCATACAACGATTGCCCTTCTGTAAGCAAGCTTTCATTGTCGAAATCTTCATCGTCCGCAGAATAATTACTTGAAGCCGTTTTATAACTTGGCTCATCATCATATATATATTCATTGACATCAAAATCTGTTTCGATACTTTCTGTACCTTCACCTTCATAATTATCTTCCAGAGAAGAATATTCATCTTCTTTAGTTTCATCTTTTGCGACTTCAAGTGCCGGATTTTCTTCAAGCTCTCTTTCAAGTTCTTCCTCAAATTCCAAAGTATGAAGCTGAATCAACTTCATCAGCTGAATTTGCTGTGGTGCAAGTTTCTGTCCTAATTTAAGTTGTAAATGTTGTTTTAGCATATTCTACTTTGTGTTTGTTAAACATAACATCTACGAATTTAATAATTTTTTTTCATAAAATCATGATTTTAGCACGATTTTTGTAGTAATAAGTTTAGAAGACCAAAACAAATGTTTTGGTCTTTTTTTTTTAACAAAATCTTATTTGTTTTTTTTAGAATTTGTGGCGATTAAACTTCAACATATCAGGAGTTTCCTATACCTCTCCGGCTATACTTCCTCCTCACTTCAATTTTTGTCATACCAAATCTATTCCTTTCCTATTGCTTGTTGTGAGGTAGTCGTTATTATCCTGGCTGGGTAATTAGGCGTAAAATGATAATTCTTGATTGATGTAAAGTTTAAAGATTTGTATTTTAAGTACAGATCAACACATTGAGATCAATCTTAAATTTGCAGCCGAAAATTTAGAATTTTCACTTTGAGCTCTGAAGTTTTAATTTTGATATTGGTGTTTCAGTTTTGAACTATAAATATTGAACTAAGAATATTAAAACTTGCATTTTGCATGTTGTTTTGCTTTCTTTTTGCATTTGCCTTTTGCTTTTTGAATTTTGCATTTTGCATTTTGCTTTTTGCTTTTTGAATTTTGGCTTTTGCTTTTTGAATTTTGCCTTTTAACTTGTTAATTTAAATTCTTTTTGCATATCCTTTAGTTTAGATCCAAAAAAAGTCTGATACAAAGATGTATGAGACTGTATGAAACTTTATGAGACTGTATGAGACTGTAAAACTTAAAAACAAAAAACTCCTCTAATCT
>NZ_JBMHFF010000007.1:0-38721 GCF_049166575.1 Chryseobacterium sp. GP-SGM7
TTGCTTCGACCGATGAACTCAAAGAAATTAATTCTTTAGATAAATCTCTGATGGAAAAAGTAGCCTTAATGGAAAGTCTTTCACCCGAAGAAAAACAAACCATCTACACAATGCTCGATGCTTTTATTGGTAAACGTAAATTGAAAGATGCACTCTCAAACGTGCTACAAGATGTAAAATAGAAAATCCCGCTTTTAGCGGGATTCCTTTTATAATTAGGTGAATTTCAAACGCAATGTTTTGTAGAAAAATATAATAAATAAAATAACACTAATAAAAATATTATAAATACCCCCCAATAAATCTAATTGAGACGCTAAGTAAGTGTATAATAAATATTCAATTACTAAAATCAAACTATTAATAAGTGCAAAATACATTAACCTTTTTAATCTAAATGAAAAATAAATTGGTGTAGAAAATAAAACAATTGCTAAGACTGGAAACGACAAGAATAGCCATAAATAATAAAATAAATCAGCACTATCTCTAATCCCGGGATTCACAAGGTAATAATTGTCATTTTTAAACATCATAAAAATATAGAACAATAAATATTTTATGAATATATACAGCAGAATATTTGAAAAAGTAGGCTTTATCATATTAATTTCTTTTATAAAAACGCGAAGGATAATATGAAAAATCTTTTCTAGGGGCAGATATACCGCCTCTTCCATAATTTCTTTCTGTTTTTGAATTAGGCGCCGTGTGTGTTCCTGGGAATGAAGGCTGGTTATACTGCATTAGTGTAGAAGTATTTCCGCTACCAGAAACCGTTAAATTAGCCGAAGGGAATATATTTGTTGAGGCTTCTACAGAAAGATTGCCATTACTATTGTTATAATTGATATCTAATTTTTGAGCAACGTCTACAATTTTAAAGCCCATCAAATTCATCCCTGCTTCTTCTTGCCAAGAAACGCTTGCGTGTTGTTCATAATTAACATTCATTCCAGTGGAAGTATTTGTTAAATCAAATACATTATTGCTTCCTCCTTTACCAGGATAATAATCTCGCGCAGTTCCAATTGGCGTAGAACCCACTTCGTGAGAAGCTTTTCCAACTAAGCTCGTTAATTCTCCGGCACTATTTTCTCTAGCGGTTAAAGTAATTGTACTTGTAAGTTTATCTCCGGGTGCTTTACTATTAGGACCATCCCATCTTTTTGCATCAATGTAACTATTGAATTTGAATGTTAATTGTTTCCCTAACCAAGTATCTCCAGAACCAGCCTTAGTCGTGGCTTGTGAGTTTGCGTTTTTGTCCCAATAAATAGAACCGTCTTTTCTTTGCACGAAATCATTTACTCCACGTCCATCAGGATCAATATACCTTATAGGATTATCAAGCGTATAATTATATGGACTCCAACTTGGATACTTCTCCGCCAGTGGGTCAACAACACCCCATCTTCCAATATCCGGCATATAGAATCTCGCACCATAATCATACATTCCGGTCTCTTGCAGTTCCTTCCCGTTGTACTTGTATTTGTAACTCGGGTTTCCAGCAGTAGGATTATATCCTTCATGCTTTAAACCAAACGGGTAATAGTTATTTTCTTCAAGAACTTCTACGCTGCTTCCATTATGAAAATAACTTAATCTCACATTTCCCAAATGGTCTGTATAATTGTAAATATACTTATTATTTTCGAAATTGAAATAACCTTCTGATGTAGGAACAAACTTGAGTTCCGGATTTCCGGAATAAGAAAAAGTAATACTTTTTTCGTACTGAAAACCATCCAGATAATCGGTTTCCGTCTTAGCAATGAAGTTCGTTACAATCCAGTCTTTATAGGTGTATATTTTTTTGAGCTTGATACCGTCTGCTCGGTAAGTATTGGTGGTGCTGAGATAAATCTCTGCCTGTCTTCCTCCCGTAGCCACAAATTGATCTGATTTTATATAATTAGGTAAATTCAGATAATTGTAACGTATTTCCAGAATATTTTTATCCTTATGGCTCTTCATATTTCCGTTAAGATCATACGTTATCGCATTTCCTGATGTATCGGGATATCCTTTGTAGTTTTGGGAAGTATCGGTAACGGTGCTTAATCTGTTGCTTTGATTATTATTTTCATATACATAATCAAGATTGTCAATAGCTGTAGCAAAAGCATTTCCGTCTTTAGATGCTGACCTTTTTAAGTTTGTAATATTTCCGTTAAGATCATAATCTATTTTCTCGAAATATTCTTTTGCCGTAGGATTGTCATCACGTTGATAAAACCCTGCTTTCAAACGGTTGAGACCGTCATAAACATAGCCATATCTTCTGAGATTATCGCTTGTTGTTGTGTTTTTTGGGAGACTTACAACAACACGTCTTTTTTTAAAGCAAACTAAACTGCAATCGATAATGTAAATAAAACCCACCGCAATGCGGTAGGTTTATTTCTATCTGCCACACAATAAAATAGTGCGGGAGCGAGGAAGAACAGATTTTGGATATTAATTCTTATGATAGAAATGTAATTGATAAAGTATGGCTTTTAGAAGAACTCGACGAAACAGAAAAAAAATCCATCTTCAATATCATTGATATTGCCATCAGTAGAAAATGATTAAAAGACAATCTTGCAAACGTTTTGCAAGGTATATAAAAACACAAAAACCCATCGCAATTGCGATGAGTTTCTTTATTTATCTGCTCAAAGTCACAGACTTTGCGCAGCGGGTAGTGAAGTCTATTGTTTAACCCATTCTTCTCCTTTCCAGATTAAGGTCTTTCTATCTTTTATAAAAACGTTACTATGATAATAAGGTTCAAATTCATAAAAACATTGGTCAAAATAAGGAAGATTAATTGTAAAATAGTTGTATTTATCTATATCTAAAGGGTAGTCTTGTAGAATATTATAATTTAATCTGTTATTAAAAAAACGCTCCCCTTTTGCGGTAAATTTTATATTTAAAGACACTTGATTTTTAACTCCTAGTAATGAATAATCTTTTTTTGATAATTTTATTTCTCTATTTACAGTCTCAATTTTTTTAGATGTATTATAATTAAATAAGAGGCTAAAGTCAGGAGTTGCAATATCTTCAAACTCTTTTGGTAATATTATATTAATGTAAACACTATCCTGTGAGAGTTTAACCTCTTGTTTTAAATCATATTTAAAGCCTTCTTGCTTCAAATAATAATTTTCACTAACCAAATCTATAACATCAGAGCTTATTTTAGTCCATCGCCCTTTAGAAGAGTAATCACAAAAATCAGTAGCGAGATGACCAAAAGATTCTGGGTTATATAATACATATAAACCCCTAGAGTCCAATTCCAACTTTTGTCCAGAACCTTTTATTACATAAATTCCTGAATAATCACTAAAGGATTGACAGCTTCCAAAGTTCCATACAAAAAATTGCAGTATCAATATTATTAAATATTTTTTCATTTATTTATCTTTAACATCTAACGATTTATAGACCTGAGTTCCATCACTCGTTTTAATATCCATTAAATTTTTCTCATTAATATCATTTACAGAATTTACAGGAACAGGATAGCTACCTGTATCATAAGAATATCCTACTTTATATGCTTCGACTTCTTTTTCTCTTCCGTCACTAAAGCTTGTTGCACTTATTTTCAACCGCCCTTTATTATTAAATTTCATTCCTCCAGCTTCGTAACTCTGACCAACATGGCGTATTTCGTGTAAATGTAATGAAGTGTCAGTTCCTTCTATGTTTATTCTTTCTTTACCATCTTTGCCAGTTGTCTTAACAACACCATGTGTACCATCAGATTCGCTAGGTTTAGTCAAATAAAATACTTCTTTGGCATCTGCAATTGTTTTGATGTCCTTAAGAGATTGTTCCATTTTACCTAACATTGATGTGTTATCAGCCATTTGAGCATTAAGTTTGGCGAGTTTTTTTTCATTTAATCCTCCTTTATCAATTTTAGTTTGAATCTCAGCATTACTTTTAGTTAGCTTTTCAACTCTGCTATTAACATTTTTTGTTAATTTTTCTTGATCTTTCGGATCTCCCCAGGTTCTTCCATCAGGATCAATAAATCTTATTGGATTATCTGCTGCATAAACATACGGTGTCCACCTTCTTGTTTTCTCCGCCAATGGATCTACAACCCCCCATCTTCCAATATCCGGCATATAAAACCTAGCTCCATAATCATACATCCCCGTCTCTTGAAGTTCCTTCCCGTTGTACTTGTATTGGTAACTTGGGTTTCCTGCCAAAGCATTATATCCTTCATGCTTTAAACCAAAAGGGTAATAGTTATTTTCTTCAAGAACTTCTACGCTGCTTCCATTATGAAAATAACTTAATCTCATATTTCCTAAATGATCTGCATAATTGTAAATATACTTATTATTTTCGAAATTGAAATAACCTTCTGATGTAGGAACAAACTTGATCAGCGGGTCAGCCGAGGTAGAGATTATCTCATATTGAAAACCATCCAGATATTCTGTTGTTTTTTGTTTAAAAACAGATACTTCACTGTATTTATATATTTTCTTTAATTTGGTACCATCAGCTCTGTATAAGTAAGTAATGTTATTATTGAGCCAGCGGCCTCTTGTGAAATACAGCTGGTCAAACTTGGTATAGTTGGGAAGATTCAGAAAATTATAATCAATCTGCAAGATTCCTTTATCTTTCTGGTCTTTCATGTTTCCGTTGTCGTCATATGCGATCGTATTTCCCGAGATATCGGGATAGCCAAGGTAATTAGACGAGGTGTCTGTAACGGTATTGAGTCTATTTCCTGTGTATGAATAAGCAAGATTATCGATCTGCTCTGCCAAGCCCGATGCAGCCTTGCTTTTCCTTTGGAGAGAGGTAATATTTCCGTTCAGGTCATAAGATAATTCCTCATTGTAGAAATTATTCTGCGGAACGGAAGATTGGGGTTCCTGATAAATTCCTTTTAACAATCTGTTGAGTGAATCATATTGATATCCATATCTTCTTATTACCCCATCGTTGACAGTTTTCCAGTCGATCTCAGCAATGTTGCCGTTGTATTTTGCAGGAGAAAGCGAAGTATTGACAGGGTTTTGGTATTTCATTTCATACCCGAAAAGATCACTTCCAAGATTTGCAGGATCATTAATTTTTGTCATCCATCCTCGGATGTTGTAGCTGTAATCAATGGTTTGTAAAGGTGTTGCGATATTCGTTCCGCCTACTTTCTTGGTTTTAAGCTGAGACAATTCATTGTATTCGTTTTGGGCTAAAATCTCTTCCGTATTGTTATCTACTTTATGTTTATGGGTCAGCAACCGATTCTGATGATCGTAAGAGAAAGTCTCGGTGATTACTTTTTCGGTGTCGGCTGACAGTCTTTTGTGATAAGTTTTGGTCTGCAGTACCGTTCCCGAAAAATCAAGCTCAGATTCTGTTTTGGTGTACCCTTCCAAATGATTGATCGCGTAACTTCCGACAGGTCTTCCTTTGGTATCGTAGTAAGAGTAGCTTTTCGTCCAGTTATCATTTTCAATATTTTTTACCAGAGTCATTACGGGAAGACTTTTTGTGCTTTTCCCCAATGTGGCAGCATTATCCGTCAAAATCGTTTTTCCGTAAATCGTAGAAGGAAAAGCAGGATTGAAGCTGTAAGAAGGATAAGTGTCGTAATAATTAACTGACAGTACCGTTTCAAGATAAGGAAACATTCCGTTAGAATAATAAATCTGCATTCCGTTCTTTGCAAAGCCTCCTGTATCTCTGTTTTCTGTAATTACCAGATTTCCTATCATATTCTGCATCCCTGCTCTGTCACTGCCCGATACAATTCCTGTATAAATTATCCTCCCGAACCTGTCATATTTTGTGAAAAGCCATTTACCAGTGGGTTGCATTACTGCGTCCTGAGTGAATATCAAACGATCTGCTTTATCATACACCATATATTCCCAGCCTTTTCCGGGTAGCTTCTTTTCTACCAAGCGGTTTTCGCCGTCGTAACGGTATTGGTAGCAAAGATTATTAAGGGTTGTTTCATCAAGTGTCGCAATCGAAGCCAAAGGCGGAATAACAAATGCCAATTGATTGTATTCGTTATAAACATAATAGGTATCAACTTTTGTAGTGGCATCAAGCATTTTTCTTACGAGTAATGTCTGCCCCTGTCCGTTTTTAAATTCAATGGTTTTGTTGCCGTCCTCGTCGGTCACCGTATTTTTGTAAAGTTGAGACGAGGCGTAAGTTCCGGTACTGTTTACTGTGGATTTCGTTGCGTTGTTCTCCCAAACAGTAGTTGTAGTAAATTTGATAACTTCTCCTGCAATATTGGCATCATAATCAAATTTCACAGGTTTATTGCTCCAATCGTTACCAACCTGGATCTGCTGTTGAATTCTGTCTAAAGGAGAATTTTCTAAAATCTTTTCTGAATAAATCTTTTCTGAACCGTAGATTGAGTTTTGTGTGGCATTCGAAAGCGGATTCGAAACTATAGCTCCATTCTGAGTTGAAGATTGAGGAACAGGAAGAAAGTCTTTCACCTGTCTTCCAAAACCATCATATTCTATATGAGTGACCACATCTTTTCCCAGTGGAGATGCTTTTATATTCACTATTTGTTTCGGTCTTCCTAATCCATCGAAATACTGAACGGTTTCTGCTGTTTTAGTTGGAGTAGTTCCGTTATAATCGAGGTAGGTTTTGGTATAAACATAATTTTCGGTATTGGTCAGCTGAGCCTGCGAAAAGCCTGCAAGAAATAGTGCTCCAACCGGGATTAATATTTTTTTCATCTGTTTTTATGGTTTGTAGTTGTATTTGAATTCTTTTAAAATCTTCCCTTCTTCATCAACTATTTTCTCAAGCCTGTTGGCAGAATCATATTTATAAATCTCTCTGATTCCGGATGGTGGCGTGATGCTTGTTACGCCGATTAATGGATCGTAAGTGTAGGTTGCCATCTGAAAATCTTTAAAACTGACATCATTTCGAAGGTTATCCAGCGCTGTGATCAAACTGCTTTCTGTAGCAGGATTGGCAGCGTCTGAATTGGATGCATTGATGATTGCCGTAATTAAAGAATTATTTTTAATATTATTATAGACCGCCCCTTCAATCTTAGCAATCGGCTGTGTTGCGTTGTATCCCCAGATAATTGAAGTGGGAATTCCGTCTTTGGCGGTGTACTGAAGAAGATTGCCTTTACTGTCATACTGATTAAATGTTACTTGTGTAGAGGCATTCCCGTTTTGAAGATTATAAGATGATACCGAAGTCGGAAACAGATGCGATGCATCTTCATATCTGGTCTCTGTTTTAGAGATGAGCGTTTCAGTAGCCAAAGCGTTTTCTTTTTCCACCACAGAAGTTTCCAGAGGAATACCGATCATGTTTGCATTGATGAGCTTTGTATTTCCTTTTTCGTGGGCGTACTGGTAATTGCTCTCTGTAACTTTAGAATCAGAATGAAGGGTCACCTGCTTGGTAGGGTAATCTCTCGTATTGAAAGTGATATCTTCAACGGTTTTTAAAGTCTTCCCGTTAAGATATTGCATAGTTTCGGAGTAGTTCAAATTAGTTTTCCCTACAATTTCAGTATTATTAGTAATTGAAATCATAGTAATCGGATCAGTGTTACCGCAATAGGCGCTATTTAACACATTAGGATTATTATTGTAAATACATGTACTTACATAAGCCTGATACGTCGGAAATGTGCTTGCATATAAATATTCGGTCGAAGGAGAGTTTTTGCTTCTTAAACTGATACCTGTAAGCTTATCTATATCATAAATAGAGTATTGGTTACTTTTTGTATATATTAAATTGCTGCTATTATCTCTTTTTTGTTCCATCATTAATAATCCTCTTTTATAATCGTAATTAGCTACCGGAACAAATGGAGCTCCTGTAACATGGTCCGGATTAGGTTCATCAATAGGAGATTTGTAAGTATACTGCACAAAACCTTTATCCGTTTCTGAAACTCTAACGTTTTGATAGCCTACATCTGCACCCTGTGTTTTTTGAACTGGGATGAAATTTTCGGATGAATAGATCGTAAAATTATTGTTATAATGATATTTACATAAATTGTTATTAGCACCGCAGACATAAACAAAATCGTTGTAATAATTATAATCATAATGATGTATGGGTTTAGGAAAAACCAAAGCACCACTACTTTTTCCGGTATTATTTGGATCACTATAAGAAAAGTTGGTTTTTCTCGCTGGTAAAACATCGGTTGGCTTGTCAAAATAGCTGATGCTGTTAATTCTTATACCTCCTCCATTTAACCATTGTTTTTGTACAGGATTTTTTGATTTATAAGCAAAATCAATGTTGGCTGTACCCTGATCATTCATGTTCGTCCATATAAATTTAAACCGATAAGAATATCCTGCATCCAATATAAATTCTTTATTGTATACATTGTCTAAACTGCTACTTTGAATAATCTGATTATTAGCTCCCAATTTTTCTAAATACAAAAATCCTATTGCTCCGTCATTATTTAAAATTTCAGCTTTTTCTACCACTAATGTTCTGTTTTGTGAATCTGATCCTAAATTATGATATGCATTTACAGGAAATGTACTTTGTAAATTAACGTTTGAAGTAGCAGTGTATGTCCAGTTCTCAACATTTTCATCAAAATCATTTAATAATGATCCGGTATGATCGAAAGAATATGTATTAGTACCAAAATCAAACAATCTTACTCCTCCGCTCGGAAGCCTAATGCTTTCTAAAATATTGATTTTAATACAATTTGGAGATGTATCTTTTGCAAGCAAAGAACTCGCATAAGGACGAGGACAATTAAACCATCCCCAATGGTCTTTTGCTAATATAGCATTGTCTGTATTTTCAGTATATTTAAAAATATAATCAAAATCTTTTATTGAATTAGATTTGTACTTAGTTATTTTAGACAAAGCCAATCTGCTGTTATTAAGTCCACCTCCAAATAATAAGAAATCAAAAGAATTATATGAAAGCTCATAAGTTTCAAGGGTTTTTCCGGAAATATCTACAAGTTTTATCTTATCTAATTTTGACAGCTGTTGCGGATGAGTATAATTGGTATCTGATCTACCCTGTATGTAGGCAAAATTAATGGTTCCTTTATTGGGTATTCTGATATTTTGCAAATTTCTTACTGATGCAACTGTTGATATAATGTTTGTTTCTTTCGTACTTGGGATTTCCTTATCAAATTGTATTCTTACAGGATAGGGCAGTAATGTAGAATCATCATCAGGAAACTCTTTGCTTCTGTTGATCTCCGAATTATCAGTATAAAATATTTGTTGTGAAGGATAATAATCAAACTCTACCAGATCAGCATTTGAAGCATCAGATATTTTGCTAAGATGAAAAGCAGAAGTTGTAAATCCATAATTAAGAATATTTGTACTGATATCGCCACCAAAACTCTGTTTGTTAGTAAATCCTGACCTGTTAGATTTTTCTAATACATCAAATAAAAACTTATTTCCATTTTCATCTTTAATAATAAACCCTGTAGCTTCAAAATTGTTGGTTGGACTATAAGAGTTTATAGAGATGTCCAGATTATTTTTATCTAATTTATCAACATATAATTCATTACTAGAATTCTTTTTAATAATAAATCTACCTGTATAACCCATAAAGTTATATTGATAAAGGTCATACTCTGTATCAAACTTGTTTAGAAAACCTGCTTCATAAAATAACTTTCTATAATTATCAAGATCAGCATTATTTATGCCTATCCCTGATATTGCATCTAAATATTTTCGGGTATAGTTTTTTGTTGAATAGTTGGAAGTAAACTCATCAAAATAAATTCCAATAGACGGTATACCTCCCATAGCTGCTAAAACAGCCTGATCATCTGGTGTTCCCCTGACGGTTCTTGTAATGCTGCCACCCGCAAATAAACTCCAGCCTAAACCTACTTCACTAGATTTATCATCCGGTTTCGCATTAAGAGGATGATAATTCAAAGATATATTCATTGTAATCTGAGAATTTGAAGTAGAGATACTAGTAATCGGAATTTTAATATCGGGAATTCCTGTGTAATTGCTAACAGGAATTTCTTCAAACTTCATAAGACTATTAACTGTTGGTGCCGCCGGAAATAGTTGCTTGATATTATCTATCGTATTACTCATTGGACCAAGACTTGGGCTTCCTGTTTGCGTCTGGTAATAATTGCCAATAAAGCAGATAACCAATAATAGTAATTTATATTTTCTCATGTGTTTTTATTTTTTAATAATTTTCGCATTCGCAGTTTTCTCAGTATCAGTTTTCACTACAATCAGATACGCTCCCTGAATCAGATTCTGCGTATTAATTTTAGTCACTTTATTCTTCGTTTTCAGACTCTGAAGTTGTCTTCCACCCATATCATAAAGAATAATATCAGCTTCTTTAAAATCAAACCCAACTTCTACATAACAATAATCTGATACAGGATTAGGATAAATCTTAATATCCTGCTTCTCGATCAGTTGGTCAATCTGGCTGTCTCCCAGCTTCACAATTTTCCAGTTCTCTTTGCCTAATTCCTCCGCACTCGTTCCTGCCAAAACAATCGAACCGTCTTTATTCATCTTCAGATCAGAAAGCCTTTCCTCTTTCTTTCTCGATTCTCCTTTTACGTGTTTTCTCCACTGTTCATTCCCATTATCATCAACGTACAGCATCCAGAATGTCTCGTCATCTGCTTCTATTCTTCCTTCTGCCTGAGTGTAACCGCCCAGCAAAATGCCTTTGGTTGATGGTTGTTGGTTGTTGGTTGATGGTCTCCCATTAATCACATTCATGCCCATCAGAATATCACGGTTTTTGAAATTATAAGATTTCTGCCATTGCTCTTCGCCTCTTGCATTTAAAGAAATCAACCAAACATCCGTTCCTTCTTCAATTCCAACCGTTTTGTTTCCCGATCGTTCAGATCTCGATTCGCCACCAATGATATATCCCGATGAAGTAAAAGCCATCGTTCTTAAATGATCGTCACCTTTTCCTCCGAAATTCTTCTCCCATTCTACTTTTCCGTCTTTGTTAAGTTTAACAATCCAAAAATCACCCTCGCCGAAATTATTGGTGGTTTTTGGTTGATAGTTGATGGTCGAACTTCCTGCTTCCATCTTCCTGCTTCCAACATATTCGGAACTTCTCGAATACATTCCAAGTAACGCTCCTCCGTCCGGAGTTGGAATGATCTTTTCCACTTCATCCAGTCCTTTTCCGCCTAAAATTAATTCTGAAAGTACTTTCCCGTTTTTATCCAATGTGGTCACTGTGACATCTTTAGATCCAAAACCGTTAGGAGAATTCTGAACATTTCCTGCCACTATGAAACCTAAATTGGTTGTCTGAATCACAGATCTGGCTTCTTCATCCTGTGATGTTCCCAAAGTTTTCTGCCAGAGTTCATCCCCAAATTCATTGATTCTGATCAGCCAGATATCAGATCCGCCTTTAGATTCTTCTTTCTTGTCTAAGCCTTTCCCTGAATAAGAAGTTCCTGCCAATAAAAAGCCACCTTCCTGCGTAGCCACCGTTGCAGATAGAAAATCATGGTTCTGTCCCGAGAAATATTTTTCCCAGACTTCCTCACCCTGTTGGTTGAGTTTGACGAGATGAAAATCGTAGCCGTTATTTTGTTGTGATTTTGCAGTTGAACTTCCGGCACCCAGCTTCCCGCTTCCTGCCTGTATGCTGCTTCCCGTAATCAGGTATTGCTGGTCGATGGTTGTAGTGACTTGCGAAAGAAAATCCTGAGTAGAAGATTTAATGTCTTTCTGCCAAACCACATTCTGAGCATGAAATCCTGCTGCAGTGCTTATCAGAAATGCACTCATGTAGAGTTTTTTCATAATTTGGTTATTAAAATTTGCACGAATTTAACTTATTTTAACTGATTATATTTTCTGATGAATAAGAATTAATAAAGATATTTCTGTATCAATACCACAAATATAATAGCGTATGACGACAAAACCTGTCGTATAATTTCTTTACGATTATCTTTTTTGTATTAAAAACGCTTAATTTTTATTTCTAAAATATTACAATTGGTGTAAAAAAATTCAAATTAATGAATATCCGTTTTTAATTATAAAACTAAAATGAGCATTCATTTTGTCATTTCGCAGAAATCTAGACCGCTTTATTTTTGTTGAGATGGACATTATCGAACCACTTCGTTAGGTTTCCTGCAGAAATCGAAGATTCGACGAAGTCAATAACAGACAAACCGTTAAAATAAAGCTATTACTATTGACATCTTTAAACGTCAATTTATTTTGAAGATGGAACGACAGAGACGAAGCAATACACCATCACAATAATGTGTTAAATAACAAAAAATTGCTTGCTAGAGAATAGTGTTCCAATAAAAAAACCTTTCAGGATTATCTTGAAAGGTTTTGTATTTTAATAAACGATGTAAAAATTACAGTCCGAATTGCTTTGCAAACAAATCTGGGAAAACTCCCAGTGCAACAAGTGAAAGAATGATAAATACGGCAACAATATTGTACGTAACCGTTACTCTTTCTGATGTTTTAAAGGTGGTTTCTTTGAAGAAGAACATCGCAATGATCAATCTTAAATAATAAGCAATTGATACTGCCGAACCTAAAACTGCTACAATAACAAGAAATGCATTATTATCTTTCGTTAAAGCCTGAGCAAATAATGAGAATTTACCCATAAAGCCAGCCGTTAAAGGAATTCCTGCCATTGATAACAGAGAGATGGTTGCAACGACAGCCAATAATGGTTCTGATTTGGCTAAACCTTTGAAAGCTCCGTAAGAAGTTTCTCTTTTTAGTTTTTCAACCCAGATTAAGCACATAAAAACTCCCACTGTCGACAGCGAATAAGCAAATAAGTAAAATGCCAATGTGTATGTTGAAAGTGCGTTCATTCCGAAGAATACCAACCCTATATATCCTGCGTGCGAAACTGATGAATATGCCAACATTCTTTTAGCATTCGTCTGAGCAAGTCCCATTGCGTTTGCTAACAATAGAGTGATGATTAAAAATACGCCTAAAATATTGATCCATTCGTGAGTAACTCCAGAGAATCCTATCGTCATTAATCTGAATAATGCATAAAATCCTGAGATTTTCACAACACTCGCCATGAAAGCCGTAATCAATGAAGGTGAACCTTGATAAACGTCCGGACTCCACATGTGGAAAGGTGCCAAAGCTACTTTAAATGACATCGCACAAAGCATTAAAACCACTCCAAGAATAAACATTCCGTTGGTAGGATTTACGGTGCTGAAATCGTGAATTCTGTATAAATCAAATGTTCCTGTGCTTCCGTAGATGAATGCAATTCCTAGTAATAAGAAACCCGTTGCAAAGGCTCCCATCAGGAAATATTTTAATGAAGCTTCGTTTGATCTTAAATCTGTTTTGTTTGAACCCGCCATTACGTACAACGGAATAGACAAAATTTCAACTCCTAAGAATAAAGTCACTAAATTCTGGTATCCGAACAATACAAAACCACCACACAATGCGAAAAGCATCAATGCATATAATTCTGACTGGTGATTTCTGTGGTTGCTGAAGGCAAAACCTCCCAGAAAGAATAGAAGCAAAGTTATTACAATCGATATTTTTGTAAATAAAGCGGTATTTGCTCCGTATTCATACATTAATCTGTATTTTTCGAAGAAAGATGCTTCAGGTAAAAAGCTTACATACAATGCAACGATTAACCCGAAAATCCCAATGTATCTTGCGAATTTTCCTTTTTCAAAAACTCCCGTGAATAATGCAGCAACTGCCGTCAGGAAAACAATAATTAAAACACTCATACTATAGATTCGAGATTCGAGATTTGAGATTTGAGGTTGAAATACCTGTTTCTCAATTTCATAGTCTCTTATTTTTTAAATTATTTATTAATCTTTCAATTCTTGAATCTTAATTGATCATCGATGAATATACAAACTTCAATGAACTTCCCACCATATCAATAATCGGTTGAGGGAAAATACCCAAAAGAACCACAAAAACGGCAATACTTGCCAATACCGAAAATTCAACTGCTGATAAATCTTTGGCTGTGCTTAAAACTGATGCATTACCTTCACCAAACATTGCTTTTCCGTAGAATCTTAATAGATAAACCGCACAAAGAATGATCGTTAAACCTGCAATAACTGAAGCCAATACATTGAAATCAAAAATAGATTTAATCAAAATAAACTCACCGATGAAACCATTCGTCAAAGGTACTCCCATTGATCCTAAAATGATGAGTAAGAACAATACCGCAAATTTGGGCGCTACTTTTGCCAAACCTCCCATTTGTCTGATGTCTCTTGTTTTGAATCTCTTGTATAAAATATCTGCACAATAGAACAAACCGGCAACGTTGATACCATGAGCAAAAGTTTGAACTAAAGCTCCTTCGGCTCCTTCAATCGTTAAAGTTCCTCTTACAGTAAGTACTGCTGAAGCAAAAATACCTGCAACCATCAAACCAACATGTGAGAAAGATGAGTATGCAATGATTCTCTTCATATCTGTCTGAATAATAGCAATTAAAGCACCGTGTACAATTCCGATAATGGCCAAAATAATTACAATTTGTCCTGAAATTCCGAGAATAGCACTTGGTGTGATTGGTAATAAATATCTGATCACTCCGTAGATCGCCATTTTCAGCATAATTCCTGATAAAAGCATTGATCCCTGAGTAGGAGAGTAGGTATACGTATCGGGTTGCCAAGTGTGGAAAGGGAAAACCGGAAGTTTCACTGCAAAAGCAAAGAAGATAAACCAGAATACAACAATCTGCTGTGTTTCTCCTAAATCTGCATTATACAAATCTGTTAAAGCGAAGGAAGCGGAATGCGTGTAAACATAGATTAAACCAGCCAGCATAAACAAAGATCCTACGAAGGTATACACGAAGAATTTTGTGGTGAATTCCATTCTTTTGTTTTCCTGTCCCCAAAGAGCTGCTATAAACCAGATTGGAATCAGCGTTACTTCCCAGAAAATATAGAATAACAAACCGTCTAAAGCGGTGAAAACTCCTACAAGACCAAACTGCATCAGCAAAATCAATCCATAAAATGAGTTTTTGTAGCTTACGTTTTCGTTAAATGATGATAAAATGATTAACGGCGAAAGAATATTGGTCAGCAATAAAAGAAGCAAACTCATCCCGTCGATTCCGAAGTGGAGATTACTTTTTATAAACTGCGACCAAGGATAATTGATCTCATATTGCAATACACTGTCAACGGTCGGTTCAAAATTGAAATCCGATAGTATGTAAAATGAAAGCAACATCTGAATCAAAGCAATTCCCAGCGCCAAATATTTGCTGGAAGCATTTTTCCACGCAAAAACTAATCCCGAACCTACAAGAGGTAAAAGTAATAATGTTAATAGTAAATAAGACATTATTGTAATATAAAGTTAACAATCAATATAATTCCCACAGCTAAAGTCATGATTAAAACATAACTTTCAACGTTTCCGTTCTGAATACGCTTCATAGATTTACCGCTGTCTTCAGCACCTTCACCTACGTAGTCTACAAAACGGTCTAAAACACCTTTGTCAAACATTTTTCCACCACGTCCAAGTCCTTCAAAAGTTTTTACAATTAAAGCATTGTAAAGTTCGTCTACGTATAATTTCTTGGCAGAAAGTTTTTCCCAACCGGTATAATCTCCTTCAGCTTTCGCCATTTTCTTTTTGTTGACGTACATGTTTTTAACAATAAACCAAACTGAGAAGAACATTAGAACTGTTGCTCCCAGAAGAATCATTTCCGTATTAAAATCAACTCCGGAAAGAGTGGCTTCCATTTGCTTAAAGCTTTCCGGTGTCAAAACTGGTTTCAGCCATTCCATTAATTTAGCATAATGACCGTGACCGATAAAGTGTGGTAAATTAATAAATCCTCCAACTACTGAAAGTATTGCCAAAACGATCAATGGTAACGTCATGTTCATCGGGCTTTCGTGTAAATGGTGTTTCTGCTCTTCCGTACCTCTGAACTCTCCGTAGAAAGTCAAATAATACAGTCTGAACATATATGCTGCAGTTGTTGCTGCTAAAATGAATAGCATCACCCAGTAAATAGGGTTTTTAGCAAATGCTGCAACCAGAATTTCGTCTTTTGAAATCATCCCTGATAATAAAGGGAATCCTGAGATTGCCAATGTTCCTATTAAGAAAGTGATGTGAGTAACTGGAATGTATTTTTTTAAACCTCCCATAAAACGCATATCCTGTTCGTTGCTCATTGCGTGGATTACAGACCCTGCTCCCAAGAATAACAATGCTTTGAAGAATGCGTGTGTCATTACGTGGAACATTGCGGTAGAATAAGCTCCCAAACCTAAAGCAATAAACATAAAACCAAGCTGTGAAACTGTAGAATATGCCAATACTTTTTTGATATCGTTCTGACGCAGTGCGTAGAAACCAGCCAAAGCAGCCGTTAAAAATCCTATTAATAAAATTCCGCCCTGAACAGTTGGAGCTAAAGTGAATAAAAAATTAGATCTTACCACTAAATAAATACCTGCAGTAACCATTGTTGCCGCGTGAATCAATGCTGAAACAGGAGTTGGACCTGCCATCGCATCCGGTAACCATGTATATAAAGGAACCTGTGCAGATTTACCAACAGCTCCGATGAATAAACTCGCCGTGATAAAGATGATGATTGTTCCGTCTAATTCAAATTTAGAAGCATTTTGTGCTACCGAAATATAATCTAGAGAGTTGGTCTGAGACGCAATCATGAAAATACCGATCAATAAACCAAGGTCACCGATTCTGTTCATAATGAAAGCCTTTCTTGCAGCTTTCCCGTATTCTTCGTTGGTGTACCAGAATCCGATCAATAAATAAGAACAAAGACCTACACCTTCCCAACCGATGAATAAAATCATATAGTTGCTTCCCATTACCAAAAGTAACATGGAGAAGATGAAAAGATTTAAATAAGTAAAAAACTTATAGAAACCTTTGTCGTGGCTCATGTATCCGATAGAGTACAGGTGAATTAAAGATCCGATCCCTGTGATGATCATGACCATCATTAATGATAATTGGTCTATCTGGAAACCGAAGTTAATCTGAATTCCGTTTACTCTGAACCATTCAAAAGCCTTAACGACAACCGCCGGACTTTCTGAATCAAAATTTAAAAATAAACTTACCGCAATACAAAAAGATGCAAAAACTGCAGCTGTTGCCAAACTTCCGACTACCATCTTAGGAAGATTTTTTCCGAAAAGTCCGTTGATAAGAAAGCCTATAAGTGGTAAAAGTACTATTGCATATATTAAATTCTCCATTCTTATCCTTTTAATTTATTAAATATACCTACATCTACAGAACGGGTGTTTCTATATAACATCGCAATAATTGCCAAACCAACCGCTACTTCGGCTGCTGCAACTACCATGATGAAGAATACCAAAAGCTGTCCGTCGCTGTTCCCGTTGTATGCCGCAAATGCAGCTAATAAAAGGTTTACAGAATTTAGCATAAGCTCTACACAACCTAAAATTACAATCGCATTTTTTCTAAGCAATACCCCACAAACTCCAAGACAGAATAATACTGAACAAAGAGTGATGAAATATTCCAGAGGGATGCTTTGCATAAATGTATTTACTTCTCCCATAATTTTATAAATCTTTTTTACCGATTAGTACCGCACCTACAATACCTGCCAAAATCAGGATGGAAGCAAGCTCAAACGGCAAAACATATTCATTAAATAAAAGTCTTCCCAGATTCTTTGTAAGACCTACACCTCTGTCTACGTTTTCAATGACTACATGATTATCCTGTACTCCTCTGAAAACACCTAAAACTCCAATCAAAAGAAGACCTGCAGTAAAAACTCCAACAAACTTTAAAGTATTGTTCTTCTTACTTTCGTCTTCCTTATTAAGATTAAGCATCATTAAAATATAAAGGAAAAGTACCATGATAGCACCTGCGTAAACAATAATCTGGATAATGGCAAGAAACTGTGCATTCAGAAGAACGTACATTCCCGCAATTGAAAACATTGTAACAATTAATGACAAAACAGCATATAAAGGATTTTTTGCAAATACGAAGTAAACCGCACTTGCCACTGCTAAAAACGCCACCAAGAAAAATAAAAACTGATCCATTATTTTACCGCATTTTTTTGTTTCTCGGATTGTCTTTCTGTGATATCAATCCTTTCATTTATTTTTTCAACTAATTTATCTTTACCGTAAATGAAAGAACCTCTGTTGGTTTCTACATCCACCAATCTGTCTGTAAGATAAATTGCAGATTTCGGACAAGCCTCTTCGCACATTCCGCAGAAAATACATCTCAACATATTGATTTCATATACTGATGCATATTTTTCTTCTCTGTAAAGATCTTTTTCTTCTCTGGTTCTTTCAGAAGCAGTCATTGTAATTGCTTCTGCAGGGCATGCTACTGCACACAATCCACAAGCTGTACATCTTTCTCTGCCTTCTTCATCTCTTTTCAAAACATGTTGTCCTCTCCAGATATCTGCTCTCGGTTTTTGTACTTCCGGATAAGAATAAACATTGGGAGCACGTTTTACAACGGTTCTCACAGCATGCTTAAAAGTAATCCCCATCCCTTTGAAAATCGCCGGTAAATAGATTTTCTCAGAAAAGGTCATTTCTTTATTTGAAACAACTTTTGATCTGTTGGTTAATTTCATTTTTTATTGTTTAAATGTTAGAAGATGGAAGCTCGATGATGGAAGTTATTCCAACGCTGCTTTCTCATCAGCTCATTTTCAAATTTATATTTTTTGTAGAATATTGAAGCGGAGTCAATCCAATTTCAAATTCTCAAATTATTTCATTTTCAAATTAATTACCGAAAGCAAGAATCACTGCTCCTGTAATCATTAAGTTGACCAGTGCCAATGGAATTAATGTTTTCCATCCTAAATGCATCAATTGGTCGTATCTAAATCTTGGAAGCGTCCATCTGATCCACATAAAAATCAAAATTCCGATTACTGTTTTAGTTAAAAATGCTACGATACTTAAAATTCCTGCCGTGTTTTCTCCCCAGTTATCAGTTACCCATTCAATTCCGGGGTAGTTATAACCTCCGAAGAAAAGAACTACCATGAACGCATTAGAAATAAACATATTTACGTATTCACCGAACATGTATAAACCTAATTTCATTGATGAATATTCGGTTGTATAACCAGTTACCAATTCAGATTCACATTCAGGTAAATCAAAAGGATGACGGTTTGTTTCTGCCAAAGCAGCTACAAAGAATATTAAAAATGCTAAAGGCTGGTAGAAAATATTCCAGTTCATTCCGGAACCGATTGGGATAATTCCCCAAAGTTTTCCTTCCGTCTGGTTTTCTGTAATTACTTTTAAATCTAAACTTCCTGTCATCATAATGATAGAAAGTAATGCAAGACCCATCGCCAATTCGTAAGAAATCATCTGCGACGAAGCACGGATTGCGCCTAATAATGAATACTTGTTATTAGAAGCCCAACCTCCGATCATAATTCCGTACACTCCGATAGAAGCCATTCCGATGATGAAAAGTACACCAACATCGATGTTGGCAACCTGTAAATCATAAGAAATTCCACCTAAGTTCAACGTTTTCCCCCAAGGAATAACCGCTCCCGTAATTAATGAAATAAACATCACCAACGCAGGTCCCAATATGAAAAGAAACTTTTCTGCATTGGCAGGAGTAAAGTCTTCTTTAAAGAAAAATTTACCACCATCTGCAAGTGGCTGCAACAAACCGAAAGGTCCTGATCTGTTTGGTCCGATTCTGTCCTGCATAATGGCTGCAACTTTTCTTTCTGCCCAGGTAGAGTAGGCTGCTATCGTTAATGAAAGCAGGAAAAGTGCAAGTACAAGTATTAATTTAAATGTAATTAAATCCATTTCTTTTATTGTTTGAAGATGGAAGCTGAGTGTTGGAAGTTTTGCAATTCGTCGCACAGCTTATCATCATATAATCAAATTTTATTTTTTAATCTAAATGTTTGAACTTTAAAGATGTTTTAATTTTTAATAGTTAAAAAATTTCAATCATCCAGCTTCAGACATCCAGCTTCATTATTTTTCGTCTTTTTCGCTGATTTCCTTCGCCATCGGATTGTCTAAAACTCTCAATTCGTCTTTAGGTTTCTCGTAATGGTTTAATGAAATAACCGAATGTCTGTCGATATGTCTTGGTCCTTCAATATTCCAGTCTGAAAGAGATTTTCTTTCGAAACGACAGGTATCGCAGATAAACTCTTCAACTTCTCCCCACTGATCTTTTCTTGCAGTTACTCTTACCACTTCGTCACCTTTCAGATAGACCGTAGCTTTTCCAGAACATTTATCACATTTGCAAGAACCGTTCATTGGCTTTGTAAACCAAACTCTGCTTGTGAAACGTGCAGTTCTGTCTGTTAATGCACCAACCGGACAAACGTCGATGACGTTACCGATGAAATCATTGTCTAAAGCTTTGTTTAAATACGTAGAAATTTCAGCATGATCCCCTCTGAAAAGGATTCCGTGTTCTCTTTCGCCAGTCAGTTGATTGGCTGCCAAAACGCATCTTGCACATAAGATACAACGGTTCATATTCAACTTGATATGCGGACCTAAATCGTCTGCTTCATAAGTATTTCTTTCAAATTCAGTTCTGGTTTCAAGATTTCCGTGTTCGTAACCTAAATCCTGAAGATGACATTCTCCAGCCTGATCACAAACAGGGCAATCCAGAGGGTGATTGACCAATAAAAATTCGGTAACCGCTTTTCTGCCTTCCTGAGCTTTTTCGGAAGAAAGGTTTTTTACTTCCATTCCGTCCATCACATTGGTTCGGCAGCTTGCCACCAATTTTGGCATAGGACGCGGATCTGCTTCTGACCCTTTAGAAACTTCCACCAAACACGTTCTACATCTTCCACCGCTGGTTTCCAATTTGCTGTAGTAACACATTGCCGGAGGAACAGATTTTCCACCGATTTGTCTTGCAGCTTCCAAAATAGAAGTCCCGGGCAAAACTTCAGCAGTCTGTCCGTCTATCGTTATTTTGAATTTTTTAACTTCTTCGCTCATATTCTTCGCAATTGGCTTTTTGCTTTTGGCAAATCGCTTTTAATTATAATTAAATAAAATTAATTTCTTTTCCTAATTTTTTGACCAGCTCTATGTCTTCTGTCAAAAATTCAAACTTATTCTCAATCGCTGTAGCAGAAATAATTGCATCAGGAGTTTTCAGTTTAAATTGTCTTCTTAAATAGGCAGATTTTTCTGCGATTGTTTCATCAATGAAAATTAAATTAAAGTTATTTTCAAGAAAGTTTTTAATCTTTAATAATTCTTCTTCATTTAATGGTGCTGACAATAGTTCTATTTTCGTAATTACCGAAATAAAAATGATATTGTCTGAAAATATTTTCAAATTTTTATGTTCTCCATTTAGAAAATTGATAAGAACATTACTATCTGCTAAAATATTTTTACCACTCATTTCGTATTTCGTTTTGATAGTCTATACCGTTTTTTTCAAAATTTACACTTCCTAAAAAAGGTTTCCAAGCTTCTTCACCTAAACCACTTTTGGTTGATTCGGGTAGAATGAAAAGTGTAAAGTCCTCGTTCGGAAGCTGTTCTTTATAGATTTCTCTTAATTTTTTTTCACCGATAAAAAGCTGCATACCTTCAATAAAAACACCAATTTGTTTTAATTTCTGTTTCAATAATTCCCATGAAGAAATTTTGTCAGAAAGATCTAACTCATGTTTTCCTAATGTTGAATATATTTGAATATGCATCTTATTTATATTTTCTTGTATTAAATGTATATCCGATCCCGAAATTAATCTGATAGAATACAAAATCCTGACTGGCTTTATCAGGTTTATTGTTAAGAGTTGTTTTAATATCGGGCATATTGATGTAACCGAATTTTCCTTCAACTCTTGCCATAATATGATTCCAGAAAACAAAATTGATGTTGGTTCTTGCATCCAACCCAAAACCTGCTACATGGTATCTGTCACTTCTTTCGTTCCCGAATAATTTCACATTACTTTTTGGAAATAAAACTCCCGCTCCGCCTCCATAAGCCCAAAAAATATCAAAATTCTTCTTATTTACTAAATTTTTATATTTCTCAAGACCTGCATTCACATAATTAAGACCGTCTGTATGCTCAAAAGTAAGAAATTGCTCATCTGTTAGATTAACTTCTCCGTTCTGAACCATTCCTGCATATTTCGGATCTGAAATATTTCCTTTAAAACCCACAGTCTGATCCTGATCCATCACATATTTCATGTGATCTGTTCCTACCACTAAAGCTAAATTATCTTTAAAAAAATACGCTAATCTAAAATTAAATTGAGGTATAGAAAGCCTTGTTGGATCTATATACGCCATACTTAATTCTGAAGGTCTGTCATGCGCTACAACATTATTTAATGTAAAATCATAACCATTTCCTTTAAATCTGATATCAGAATTACTAAATCCTGATCTGTTCCAACCCCAAAAAACGAACATTGCTCCTTTTTTGAAAATTTTTGTACGTCCGTCTACAATAAGCCCGTCATCATGTTCTTGGGTTTGGATAGTATCTTTAATATTCTGACCAAAAACAAAATTCGACAATAATAATCCTACAGCAATTAACTTTTTCAAAACTTCAATCTCTATTAATTAGTTGCTGCGGCGGGAATCGGGTCTGCATAATTTGCCAGACCGTAATTCTGAGTCTGAGACAGTTCAGGGTTTTTAATGTGCCATTCAAATTCATCTCTGAAATGACGAATCGCTGCTGCAACAGGCCAAGCTGCTGCATCACCCAACGGACAAATCGTATTTCCTTCGATTTTTCTCTGAATGTCCCAAAGTAAATCGATGTCTTCCATTTTTCCTTCTCCTTTCTCAATTTTCTTTAAAATCTTGTACATCCATCCCGTTCCTTCACGGCAGGGAGTACATTGTCCGCAACTTTCATGATTGTAAAATCTCGCTAAAGTCATGGTATGTTCCACGATGCACTGGTCTTCATCCAAAACAATAAAACCTCCAGAACCCATCATCGTTCCGGTAGCAAAACCACCGTCCGCAAGAGATTCATAGTTCATATATCTTGGTTCACCATTTACCGTTTTCAATAATAAATTTGCCGGAACAATCGGAACTGAGCTTCCTCCGGGAATACAAGCCTTCAGTTTTTTACCGTTTGGAATTCCACCACAATATTCATCAGAATAAATAAATTCTTCCACCGTGATGGTCATGTCGATTTCATAAACTCCTGGCTTATTAATGTTTCCACAAGCAGAAATTAATTTTGTACCTGTAGATCTTCCAACACCAATTTTAGCATATTCTGCACCGGTTATATCAATAATCGGAACAATTGCCGCAATCGATTCAACATTATTTACAACTGTTGGTCTTTCCCAAAGTCCTTTTACAGCAGGGAAAGGTGGTTTTAATCTTGGGTTTCCTCTTTTACCTTCAAGAGATTCAAGTAAAGCCGTTTCTTCACCGCAGATATAAGCTCCACCACCTCTCTGAACATAAATTTCGCAATCGAAACCTGTTCCTAAGATGTTTTTACCTAAAAATCCTGCCGCTTTGGCTTCCTCAATCGCTTCTTCCAAAATATCCGGAATCCATGAATATTCTCCACGGATGTAGATGTAAGAAACATTTGAACCTAAAACGAAAGATGAAATCAACATTCCTTCAATCAATAGATGAGGAATAAATTCCATTAAATATCTGTCTTTAAACGTTCCCGGTTCAGATTCGTCTGCATTTACCACTAAGTGTCTTGGAACTCCCTCCGGTTTTGCCAGAAAGCTCCACTTCATTCCCGTTGGGAAACCTGCACCACCACGACCACGAAGACCTGAAACTTTTACTTCTTCAAGAATTTCTTCGGGTGTCATTTTGAAAGCTTTCTCGGCTGCTCCGTAACCTCCCTGTTTGCGGTATGTTTCGAAGTAGCGTATTCCTTCAACGTGTGCGTCTTTAAGTAAAAGTTTTTTACTCATTTTAATATGCTTTTAGCGATTGGCTTCTAGCTTTTGGCTTTTGGCTGTGCGCTTTTTTAATTAGTTTAAAATTTATTTAGCCCAAATCAACCTGTCCTTCTCTGCAAAGATCAAGGATTTCGTCAACTTTTTCTATGGTTAAATTTTCGTGAAAGAACTTTCCAAGCTGCATCATCGGTGCGTATCCGCAAGCTCCAAGACATTCAGCTGGTTTTAGGGTAAACATACCATCTTCAGTAGTTTGTCCGTCTTTTATGTTTAATTTCGTTCTTATATGATCAAGAATTTTTTCGCTTCCACGAACCATGCAAGGTCCGGTTCTGCAAACTTCCAAAACATATTTACCCACCGGTTTCATATTAAACATTGTATAAAAAGTAGCTACTTCATACACTTCGATTGGTTTAATACTCAATAATTCAGCAACATAATCCATCACAGGAACATCAAGCCATCCTCCAAATTCTTTCTGCGCCATGTGAAGCACAGGAAGAAGGGCAGACTTTTGTCTTCCTTCAGGATATCTTGCCATGATTTTGTGTACCTGCTGTAAACTTTCCGGTTTAAAAGCTATTGTTTCGCTCATCTTTATCTGATTTGAAATTTGAGGTTTGACATTTTTTTGATATTCAAATCTCAATTCTAAATTTATTTAATTTAAAAAGTCCCGATAGAACTTATATTTTATGCGTCTAATTCTCCTGCAATCACGTTCATACTACACATCGTCACAATCGCATCTGAAATTACAGAACCTGTAATCATTTCCGGATATGCTTGATAGTAGATAAAACACGGTCTTCTGAAGTGAAGTCTGTAAGGGCTTCTTCCTCCGTCACTGACTAAATAGAAACCTAATTCTCCGTTTCCACCTTCTACTGCATGGTAAACTTCTCCTTTAGGAACGTCAGTTTCTCCCATTACAATTTTGAAATGGTATATTAAAGCTTCCATTTTTTTGTAAACGTCAGCTTTTTCCGGAAGATAAAATTCTGGGACATCTGCGTGGAAAGGTCCTTCCGGCAAATTGTCATAGGCTTGATTGATGATTTTAAGAGATTCCCAGATTTCCTGCTGACGAACCATAAAACGGTCGTAAGTATCACCGGAAGTTCCTACGGGAATAATAAAATCGAAATCTTCGTAAGAAGAATAAGGTTCTGCAACTCTTACATCATAATCTACACCTGTTGCACGTAAATTTGGACCGGTAAAACCATAGCTCAAAGCTCTTTCTGCTGAAATTGCTCCTGCACCAATCGTTCTGTCCATGAATATTCTGTTTCTCTCCAAAAGATTACAGAATTCCTGGAATCTTGCAGGGAATGTTTTTAAGAAATCCTTCAGCAACTCATGGAATTTTGGAGTGAAATCTCTTTCAAAACCTCCGATTCTTCCCATATTTGTTGTCATTCTCGCTCCACAAATCTGCTCATACATATCATAAATACGCTCTCTTTCGATGAACATGTAGGTAAGACCTGTGATTGCACCTGCATCCATCCCGGTTACCCCATTACAGATCAAGTGATCACCGATTCTTGCCAGTTCCATTAAAATAACACGCATATAATCTACACGTTTTGGAACTTTTACACCAATCAGCTTTTCTACCGTCATGTGCCATCCTATATTGTTGATAGGTGCAGAACAATAGTTCATACGGTCGGTAAGCGTTGTAATCTGAGCATAATTTCTTCTTTCAGAAATTTTCTCGAATGCTCTGTGGATATAACCAACTGTTTGCTCAGAATGAAGAATTCTCTCACCGTCCATCGTAAGAACGTTCTGGAAAATTCCGTGCGTTGCAGGGTGAGTAGGTCCCAGATTCAGGGTGTATAACTGCCCGTCAATCTGCTCGTTACTGTCGTGTTGGTTAAGTATATTAGATAATGAGTTGTCTTTCATAATAAAATAATTGCTTTTAGCTATTTGCTATTGGCTAAATGCCATTTGCCATTCACCAAATTATCTTCCGAACATCGCGTCGTCTTTATCGGTTCTTGTTCCATCTTCCAGACGATATTCTTTCAGCATGGGATGATAACCAAGATCTTCCATGTTCAGAATTGGTCTTAAATCTGGATGACCTTTAAATTTAATTCCGAAGAAATCAAAAGTTTCTCTTTCCATCCAGTTAGCTCCTGCATATAATTCGGTCAAAGAATCTACCTCTATATTTTCTCTGGACATGAAAACTTTCAAACGGATTCTGAAATTCGTCATCATGTTCTGTAAATGATACACAACTCCGATTTCTTTATCAGGAAATTCCGGGTAATGGATTCCACAAACATCCGTAAGGAAATTAATTTCCAATGATGAATCTTTCAGATAATGAATAACTTTTTTGATATCCTCTTTTTTAATCTCAACATTCAGCATCCCGTAAGATTCTGAGTTTGAAACTACAGATTCCGGAAATTCTCTCGTGATGGCTTCTAATACAAATTCGTTCGTCATTTTCCTTAGTTGTCGATGTTGTAAGAATCTAATAAATGCTGATATTCAGGCATATCTCTTCTTCTGATGCTTTCGCTTTCTGCTAAAGCCTGAACCTGCATTACGCCTTCAATAATCTGTTCCGGTCTTGGAGGACATCCAGGAACATAAACGTCTACGGGAATAATTTTATCAATTCCCTGTAAAACCGAGTACGTATCAAAAATACCACCGCTTGAAGCACAAGCTCCTACAGCAACAACCCATTTCGGTTCTGCCATTTGCGTATAAACTTCTTTTAAAATAGGGCCTAATTTTTTAGAAATAGTTCCACAAACCATCAACATATCTGCCTGTCTTGGTGAGAAAGAGTTTCTTTCCATACCAAATCTGGAAGCGTCATATGTTGGGTTTAGAGTAGCCATGAACTCGATGCCGCAACAAGAAGTAGCGAAAGGTAACGGCCAAAGCGAAAACTTTCTGGCCATCCCGATGACACTGCTCAGTTTAGTTGCAAAAAATCCTTCTCCTTCAAATCCTTCAGGAGCCGGTGCATCTGTTCTTATAATTGGTTTTTGATCTGACATTTTTTTGATTTTTAAGATTTTAATTTAGATTCCAAATCCGTTATTATGTTAACTTAGATTTGATAGAGTTAATCTAAAAGTCTTATTTAAAATTGATACCTTATTTATCCCAGTCTAATGCGCCGCGTTTCCAAACATAGAAAAATGCAAGGAAGAAAATCGCAACGAATGTAAGTACAGCAAAGAAGCCTTCAAGACCAAATTCTCTGAAGTTTACAGCGTAAGGATAAAAAAATACGATTTCAATATCGAAGAGTACAAAAAGTACTGCAGTTAAGAAATATTTAATTGAGAAAGGCGTTCTGGCGTTTCCTTCAACGGGTACACCGCATTCCCAGCTTTGGTTTTTGACAGAATTTCCTTTTTTCTGTTTCGGACCTAAGAAATGAGCTCCAAGCAAAGAAATGGCAACAAAACCTACTGCAACACCAGCTTGGATAAGAATCGGAATATAACTTTCAGGTAAATTCATTTTTACATTATTATCTCAAGGTGCAAATTTAGACAATAAAGAATAAAGGGTGAAATTAATCAACTTAAAAGTCTCTTTAAAATAGGAAAAAGCGGTAATTTAGAATTATTAAAAATAGTGTTATTTCTTCAGTTTTCTGAGTACTGTAAACGCCATAAATGAAATGTAACCAAAAAGCAGACTCGTATAAACAATGTTTATCAAAGTATTCAGTCTGTCATCTTCTAATGCAAAAAAGAAATTGTAAACTGCAAAACCTGCAATCAAAACAGCGAAAATAATAAGGTGTATTTTCATATTAAAATTTTAAAGAATATGTTCTTCTTCTTTTATGATTGGTAGGATTATAGTCTTGCCATAAAACCTGTACGCTTTTGTTTTCTTCCAGTTCCGGATTAGTTTCTGCGAAATCGATTCCCATACTGTTGAAACGGACGAAAATTTCTTTGAAAATAATAGCGGTTACACCACGTCTCTGATATTCCGGATGAATTCCGATAAGATAAAAATTGGCACGATCATTTTTCTTTTGAGCCTGCATAAAATGCCACCACCCAAATGGAAAGAGTTTTCCTTTCGATTTTTGTAAAGCTTTGGAGTAGGAAGGCATCGTAACCGCAAAAGAAACCAACTCATCATGCTCATCAACTACGCAAATCACATAGTTTTTGGCAATCATCGGGAAGAATTTTTCTTTGTACGTCTGAATTTGTTCTTCTGTGATCGGAGTGTAGGTTGAAAGATGTTTATACGTTTCATCAAGTAACTTAAACATGGGTTTTACATAAGGTAAAATCTCTTCTTTGCTTTGAAAATCTAAAACTCTTAAATTATATTTTTCGGCAATAAGCGAACTGAATTTTTCTACTTTTGGAGGCAGAATCTTTGGGAAATTCATTTCAAACTCTACCCATTCTTTTTCTTTTACCAAACCCAGAGCTTCAATGTGTTGATGATAATATTCATGGTTATAAATACCGATCATCGTGGCGATTTTTTCGAAACCAAAAGTCAGCATTCCTGCTTTGTCCAGATTGGTAAAACCCATAGGTCCTTCAATTTTGTCTATTTGGTTTGACTTCGCATAATCAATCACAGTATCAATCAAAGATTTTGAAACTTCTCTGTCATCAATAAAATCAATCCACCCGAAACGTACTTTTTTTATGCCAAGTTCTTTTTCTTCTTTGCTGTTGATGATAGCTGCAATTCTGCCAACAATTTTACCGTCTTTTTTAGCTAAAAACTGTTTTGCGTCAGAATAACTTAAGGCTGGGTTTTCTTTTGGATTCCAGACATTCAATTCATCTTTGATAAAAGAAGGGACATAATAAGGATTGTTTTTGTATAAATCCATCGGGAACTTTACAAACTGCTTTAAATCTTCGGGAGTTTTTACTTCAAAAATGGAAACTTCAGACATAGTTTTCGGGTAAATAGAAGCACAAATATAATTAATTTAAGCGTAAACTTTGGCACAATTTTTACAGCAGATTATAGAATTATTATATCTAAATTTAAAGTAAAATGACAGGTTATTATCTTATTATAGGGATTTCAATGCTGATAAGCTGGCTGGTTTCCTCAAGATTAAAATCTAAATTCGAATATTATTCCAATCTACATCTCAGCAACGGAATGTCTGGTAAAGAAGTGGCAGAAAAAATGCTGAGAGATAACAATATTCACGACGTACAGGTTATCTCAGTTCCCGGACAATTAACAGATCACTATAATCCTGCAGATAAAACGGTTAATCTTTCGGAAGGAGTTTACATGCAGAGGAACGCAGCGGCTGCAGCAGTTGCAGCGCATGAATGTGGTCATGCGGTTCAACATGCAGTAGGATATTCTATGTTGCAGTTGAGATCAAAATTGGTACCGGTTGTTAATATCAGTTCAAACTTAATGCAGTTTGTGATTATTGCAGGAATTGGGGTGATGTATGCTACACGATCTATTGAAAACCCAAACGGAAACACCTTAATTTTATTAATTGGCGTAATTATGTTTGCGCTAACAACTCTTTTTGCATTTATAACTTTGCCTGTAGAATATGATGCGAGTAATCGTGCAATGAAGTGGCTGAAAGATACAGGAACAGTTACCGCTGAAGAATTTGTTGGCGTTCAGGATAGTCTGAAATGGGCGGCAAGAACCTATCTTGTTGCGGCAATCGGATCTTTGGCACAGCTTTTATATTGGGCTTCTTTGCTAATGGGAAGCAGGAGATAATTAGTCTGTAAAATTGAAAGAGATATTTTGCATCTCAGATAACTTTTCTGAGATGCTTTCTTTTTGTGCAGTTTTCAATGAAGCAGTTAAAATACAATTTTCATTAGCATCAAAATTCAAAACTTTTGCATCATATTTCGATAGCAATGTGAAAATTACATTCTGCTGATTAAACTGAAAATGAATTTCAATCTCAGTTTCTAATTCTTTTGTAATAATATTGGCTTCTTCTAAAGTCAGTTTTGCAGACTCTTTATATGCTTTTACCAAACCTGAAACTCCCAGTTTTGTTCCGCCATAATACCGAACACTTATCACTAAAACATTCGTTATTTCATTCGCTAAAAGCTGATTGTAAATTGGCAAACCGGCACTTCCGGAAGGTTCTCCGTCATCATTTGCACGATAATTTTCTCCATTTAAGCCTATTCTGAAAGCATAACAATGATGCGTTGCTTTGGGATGTTCAGTTCTGGTTTTATCTAAAGCGTTTTTAAGTTCAGCTTCATTATTTACCGGAAAAGCAAAACCGATAAACTTGCTTCCTTTTTCTTTAAGCAAAGTGTTTTCGATTGGTTTTTCTATGGTTTTGTATTCGTGCAGCATTTATTCGCTTTCTTAATTTGAGTTTTTATGAAATTCAATCCAATTATTCCTGAATTCTTTGGTTTCAAGAGGAGTATGTTCAAATCTTGGAGCTTTTGTTCCGTTTTCTAATGTCAGATTTTTATTTTTAATCACAATCGTTTCATCCCATAAATTTGAGTCAATAAACTGTTGTAAAACTAAACTTCCGCCTTCCACGATAATCGACTGAATCTGGAATTCGTAGAGTTTTTTCAGCATATTCTCGATGAAATTTTCCCTTGAAGTTTTAATGAATTTAATATTGCCTTCCTCATTTTCTTTTATAGAATTGAAAACCAGAGTTTCTGCTTCATTATTGTAAATATTAAAATCAGTGGGGACTTTTAAATCAATATCAATTAAAATTCTAATGGGATTTCTGCCGACAATTTCCCTCGTCGTAAGACTTGGGTTATCACGTAAAGCGGTCATCGTTCCGATTAAAATCGAATGTTCATTATTTCTTAATTGATGGACGAACTGTTTTGTAAGAGAATTACTGATTTGAGTTGGCTTAAAATCTTTATCCATAAAATGATCGCCCGATTCTGCCCATTTTAAAACAATAAAAGGTCTTTTCTTTTCGTGATAGGTGAAGAATCTTTTATTCAAATCAATGCATTCTTTCTCTAGAATTCCGGAAACAACCTCGATTCCTGCATCCTGAATGAGTTTTTTGCCTTTTCCGTTCACTTTGTCGTGCGAATCCATTGCGCCGATAACGACTTTTTTAAATCTCAATTCAACGATTTTTAAAGCACATGGCGGAGTTTTTCCGTAATGTGCACACGGTTCCAAAGAAACATAAATTGTAGATTCCGGAATGAGGCTTTTATCTTCTACGGAATTGATGGCGTTAATTTCAGCGTGATTTTCTCCGGCTTTATGATGGTAACCTTCACCGATAATTTTTCCGTTGTGAACAATCACACTTCCTACTAAAGGATTTGGATAAGTATTTCCGATGGCTTTCTGAGCGAGCTCAATGCATCTTCTGATGTAAAATTCGTCTTGCATAAGATAAAAAAAGCGAATACAAATTTCTTTGTTCCGCTCTATATTTTACTTTAATTTTTATTTATTCTCCCGCGATAATACTGTGAAGATTCTGTTTTAAAGTCTCAAGATGAGCTTTTTTATCATCAATCGTATTGTAAGTATCTCGCAAAAGCGGGTTTTCTCTTGTCGGATTTTTAAAGAATGCCAAATTGTTTTCCAGTTTTACAATCTCAGCTTCAAGATCAGAAATCTGGCTCTTGATTTTTCTTGCTTTGTCTGTCAACTGATTTTCAGATAAACCTTCTTCTTTTAATTCAAGCTCGTTGATTTTGTTAAGCTTTAATTTTTCTCTCAACGTTTTATTGAACTCAGAATTGATGGCCATTTTGTCTCTCGGAACTTTTCCAATATTATTCCATGAACTTTTAATTGCTTCAATTTTTTCAATGCTTCCTTCGTCGTTTGAAATTTCTTTCAGTTCTTCAAGAATATCTTTTTTAAGCTTATAATTTTCTTTCCAGTTATCAGTAGAAGCGCTGCTTTTTTCTCTGTAATTGTTGAAGAAAGTGTTACAGGCTTCACGGAATTCGTCCCAAATCTTATTGGTCATACTTTTCGGAACATGACCTATTTTTTTCCAGTCTTCCTGAAGTTTTTTGAATAATGCAACGGCAATTTCCCAATCTTCAGAATGCATATTGTCTTTTGCAGTCTGAATCAATTTCATTTTCTCATCCAGATTCTGCTGTTGAGAACCTTTCAGAGATTTATAATAATTGTTTTTTGTTGTGTTGAAAGTCCTTAAAATGGTTTTAAAGTCATTCCAGTTATTGTTAGATAGCTTTCTTGGAACACTACCGGTTTTCAAAAATTCAGTACGCAATTCTTCAACTCTTTTGATTGAGTTTTGCCAGTACGTATGATTCGGATTGTCTTTTGGTTCAGAAAGTTTCTTGATTTCTTCTATGATTGCGTTTTTCTTCTCAAGATTTTCGTTCTGTTCAGTTTCAATTGCTGCAGACAGTTCAGTTTTTCTCTCGTGAATTTTATTGGATATGTCTTTAAATTCTTCCCAGGTTTTTTCACGGAATTCTTCAGATACAGGTTCTGCCTCTTCTTTCCATAGCTTGTGAAGATATTGAAGTTCATTTAAAGCTTTCTGTACCACCGGCTCATTTTCAAGCTCTTTTGCTCTTGCAATGATGTGCTGTCTTTTTTCTAAGTTGTGGCTGTATTCCTGCTCAAGAAACTCCTTATTCAGATCCAACATCTGATAAAACTGGTTCAAATGATGGAAATAATTATTGTTTAAAATTTTAAACTCAGATTTTGCAACCTGACCTGCATGAGACCATTCTTCCTTGATTTCTCTGATCGATTTGAAAAGATTAACTCCGGGTTCGGAATTCGTGTAAAGATTTTTAAGCCGGTCGATAATATTCTGGCGTTGATCCAGGTTTTTTTTCTGCTCTTCTTCCTGGTTTTTCTGAAAATGATCATGTTTTTCTCTGAAAATATGAATCAAACCAGAAAGCTTAGATTGTGAAGGATGTTCGAAACTGAAATTTTCAGGTGCGTTTCCGGCATCTGTATATTCGTGCTTTTTATCCTCAATTTCATCATGGATCGAATGATTTGCTTTTTCCTTTAATGCATTAAATTCCCGGAATCTTTCACCTGCATTATTAGAATTGATGATTTTTTCCATTTCCTTCAAAACATCAGTTAAGGAAAGGTTGGCAACCGAGTCATGATGAGAAGCATCAGAATCTTCTTCGTGATGATTTTCCTCTTTGTTTTCGATATTTTCTACTGTTTCCTGAAGTTGTTCTGTAGAAGGTTTGTTTTCTTCGTTTTCAGAAAGATTATTTTCTGTTGTCATAGCAAATCATTTATGATATATTGGCGTTAATTTCTTAAAACAAGCTAATATAAGCCAATTAAGTTACTAATTTATGTTATTTTTTTTTAAACGACCAAATTTCCCAGGCTTTTTCTGCCTGTTGTTCGAGCATATAATATCCATTCACGGTTTTTGCACCGTTTTGTGATGAATTTAAAATAAATTTACTGTAATCCGGATTGTAAATCAAATCAATAACCAAATGCTGATTTGTAAGTGCTTGAAAAGGGAAGTTCAAACAATCTTCAGTATCTGGAAAAGTTCCAACTGGAGTGCATTGTATGATTAATTTGTTTTCTGAAACCGTTTTTTGATCTAAATTATCGAAATTCAGTTCAGATTTTCTGGAAATCGTTTTATATGGAATTTGATTTTTATCTAAAACATATTGCACCGCTTTTGCAGCACCGCCATTTCCTAAAACCAATGCAGATTCGTGATGTGGTTTTTTATGAGCTTTCAATGTTTTTTCGAAACCGAAGGCATCAGTATTGTAGCCAATTTTTTTTCCGTCAGCTATTAAAACACAGTTTACAGCACCTATTTTTTGTGCTTCATCACTCAATTCATCCAAAAAATCAATAATCTTTTCTTTAAAAGGAATTGTGACATTAAAACCTAGAAGGTTGGGTTTCAAAAAAATGTTTTCAATTTCATCAATTTCCTGTAGATCAAATATCTCGTAAGAAAAATTGTTAAGTTTTTTCTTTTTGAATTTATCTTCAAAATATTTTTTAGAAAAAGAATAGGAGATGTTTTTACCGATCAATCCTAATTTGTTGCTGGAATCCATATATCAAAAATAGAAAAAAGACCGATAAAAACCGGTCTTTAGTACTGAAAATATTTTAAGTCTTAATCTACAATGAATTTTGCAGAGTTATTGTCTGTTTTCAAAATATAAACTCCTTTTGATAATCCGTGGAGGTCAATTTTATTTGAACTCTTGAAAGGATTTGAAATGTTTTTAATCAGTTTTCCAGAAAGATCATAGATTTCAGCCTTTGTAATTTTATTTAGATTTTCACCTTTTACAAATAATTCATGGTTTTTTACCGGATTCGGATAAATGGTGAATCCTCTGTCTTTTGAATTTTCACCAGTTGATAATGAAGCCGCACAAGTCCAGCTTAAATCATCGACAGCAACTCTTTGACCACTTGTTGATGTAATTGGATTGATGATCTTAATAACAATATTTCCGTTTACATTGATATTGCTCAGTGTTGTCGTTGTAATTGCATTGGCTGTTCCGCTGTAAGGAATTGTTCCTACCTGAACTCCATTTATTTCTACATTTAAAACCCCTGCTCCGCTTCCGTATTTTAAAGAAGTTTTAACGGTTAAATCCTGAATTCCTCCCGAAAGAGTAGAACTGCTCAAGCTTCCGACTCTTAAAGTAATTGCTTTTCCATTGATTGTTTCATCAGTTCTGGAGTCAGTTGCTGTCCAATCAATACCATTGTTTGTCCATGTTCTTGTAGAGTAGCTCGAAGAAGATGCCGGAATATTTGAAAAATCTTCAGTTCCGCAAGTTCCGGTTCCGCCACCTGTTCCTGCGAGTGTGGTTTCAGTAGCAATATTACTTTGAGCAGATAAATTTCCTGCAGCATCTTTAGCAACAACATAAAAATTATATAGTGTAGAAGAAGCTAAAGCTTGTACTGTTGTAGAAGTTCCTGTAACGGTAGCTTTCAAAACGTTATTTGCATAAACATCATATCCTGTAACTCCAACGTTATCTGTAGAAGCTGTCCAGCTTAATGCAACAGTGCTTGAAGTAGGATTATTTGCCACTAAATTTGTTGGAACTGTTGGAGCTTGTGTGTCCACAGTTTGAGTTCCCCAGATAAGATCAACAAAACCAGGGTTGTCGATGTAAGGGTTTCTGTTTCCCTGATATGTGTAGGAAGCGTTATTTCTTGCAATTTCTGTTGCAGAAACCGGATCTGCAGTATTCCATGCTAATAATTGATTAAGTTCCCAAGTTTGTAATCCTGGAAATGCAGAACCTCCCAACATATTTCCTGTGGAGAAACCAGCCAATTGGCTTTCATATCTAGTTACAAAATAAAGAATCATTCTTGCGACGTCTCCTTTAAACGCGTCGACAGGTTCAAAAACTATTCCTGAATATCCTGGAGAAACTGAAGTTCCTAATTTAGAACCATTTAAAGAAGTAAAACTGGCTGAACCCACTTTTCCAAAAGGATAGTTTGATCTCATTCCGTTTACTTTTCCGTCTGTAGGTCTTATGAAATGAATGTCTGCAACCATCGGAGAATTGCTGCTGAATAAACTTTGAGGAACAATGTGCTCTCTGTTGTAGCAATTTCCTTCTGCATTGTAAGATCCGCACTGACCTGTTCCGTAAGTGTAAGAATAAGGATCTGTTCCATTTGGATTTTCAGAATAAATATCTAAAATTGATCCGTCGTTTTCAAGTCCTGCAATTCCTGCAATATTATCACGATCGGTAGTTTGGTAACCAGTCCATAAACCACCATAACCATGGTCTATATGCCCGGCTGTAATAATTTCTTTAAGTTTTGTTTTTAAAGTGGCACCTGTAAGTCCTGCTGTACCGTTGTAGTAATTTGCGGGAGCTTGAGCTAAAGCACTGATTGTGATCAGGGTTAGCAAAAATGAATGTAAAAGTCGTCTCATTTTTTCTAAATTGGACGGCAAATCTACGAATAATTAAATATATAAAATATTAATTTTTAGTAATATAGTCTTTGCTGATTTTTGAAAAGAACCAAGAAATCGTTATCCCAAAGAGAGAAGCGATGGCTGCAACGATTAAATAATTTTTACCAACAATTTTTACCGGAAACGGTAAGTCTTCTACTGCTTTAAATAATTCGGTATAAATTTGGAAATAGCATAGTGCTGTTCCTAGAAGAAGTCCTGAAATTACACCTAGTAAAACAATTAAGAGTCCTGTGTAAAAATAGGTCATCCTTAAATGTGATAAAGGAAAGCCTAAAGAAATCAGAGATTTTGCCTGTTGCTTTTTATCAAGCTGTAAAATAATAATTGCTCCCGCCAAATTGAAAGTTGTAATAAAAATCACCAAAGCGAAAATCAGATAAATAAAAAGTTTTTCTGTATTAATCATTTTCCAGAAGGCTGCATTTTCCTCTTCTTTGGTTTTAATTTCAATATCTTTTCCCAGAGTTTTCTGTAAATTTTGTCTAACAGATTCTGTATTATCGGGGTTTTTCAGCTTAATAACAATTTCATATGCGGAATTTTTTGGAAGATTTAATAATTCCTCAGTCAATTCTATAGGTGCTATAATATAATTGTTGAGTTGGTCACTTCCGGGAAAGATGCCTGTAACCACAATCTCTTTTTTGTTATAAATATCTTCTTCTTTATTAATGATTCCTGTTCCTGGTTTAGGCATGAAAAGCGTTGCGAAGTCTTTATCTGAAGCTACAGGAATTCCCAATCTGTTTTGAAGCGAGTGCTCCATAATCACTTCATTGGTGTACTGAAATGCAGGATAAGTTCCGTAAAAGATAGTTTTATCAACAGGATTTACTTTTGTATAAGCAGAATCTACGCCTCTTAAATAGGCAATATCTCCTTTTCCGTTGTAATTGATGTAAGTTTTTTCTTCTATTAATCTTGAAAAATTTGAAATTTCTTTATTGTTTTTTAAAATTTTATTAATCTTTTCAAAATTTTTGATGGTTTTTCCCGAAGTGTTTTTTATTGTTAAGTCTGCATGAAGATTAGCAATAAGAGTCTTATTAAAATCTTCAAGACCTGAAAAAACAGAAATAATGACAAACATTGCAGCAACAGCAACACTCATCGCAACGGCAGCAAGCCAAGTGATGAAAGTTACCGCCGTACTTCCTTTTTTAGATAAAAGATAGCGTGAAGCTATATAAAATGCAATGTTCTTCAAGTTTTTTTACAATACAGGATTGTCGCCTTCGCCTCGTAGTTCTTTTTCAATTTTTTCCACGTCATCCAACGTAGTATCCAAATAAAAACTTAATTGTGGAATAATACGTACCTGTTTTGCCATTTTCTGACCGATGAAATTTCTGTATTGAGCCTTATTAACCTCGATTTCTTTCATGATTGAAGAACGGAACTCTTGAGGGAAAATGCTTAAATAAATTTTTGCAATCCCCAAATCCGGTGTTACTTTTACATCCGAAACCGAAACCAAAAAGTTTTGTTTGCTTTCTGATGACTGTTTGCGGAAAAGTTCTGCGAAATCTTCCTGTATAATCTGTGCTACTTTTCTTTGTCTGTTACTTTCCATAATTTATGCAAATTTACTACTTTTGTTTGAATTGCTAATTTGAAAATTTGACTGAACGATCAAATAATTTATATTTTACATTTTTATGAAATTAGAACATATCGGTATTGCCGTAAAATCTTTAGGATTTTCGGATGAACTTTTTACAAAGCTATTAGGAAAAGAATCCTATAAAAAAGAAACTGTAGAAAGGGAAGGAGTTATTACTTCATTCTACGAAACCGGAGAAAGTAAAATTGAACTTTTGGAGGCAAGTAATCCGGAAAGTCCAATTTCAAAATTTATCGATAAAAAGGGGGAAGGTATTCATCATTTAGCATTTGGTGTAGAAAATATCTTAAATGAAGTGGAAAGATTAAAAAAAGAAGGATTTATTTTTATTTCAGAAGAACCTAAAGAAGGTGCTGATAATAAATTAGTTGTCTTTCTGCACCCAAAATCTACCAATGGTGTTTTAGTGGAACTTTGCCAAGAAAAGAAATAAAAAATTTTGTAAACACAGAAATTTTACTATTTTTGCAATCACAAAATTTAACCAAATTTTTGAGGTCCTATAGCTCAGTTGGTTAGAGTCCCTGACTCATAATCAGGTTGTCCTTGGTTCGAGCCCAAGTGGGACCACTTTTTAAATCAAGCACTTACAGATTTGTAGGTGCTTTTTTGTTATTCTGGAGTTGCTAACTTTATTAGGGCACAATTTTACAAACCATTGCTACACCTAATTTGAGATCATGTGTTACTGATGCGGAATGGAAATCCCTGATAATTGTTTCTACATAATTTTTCTTAAATTCTCACGGTATTTTATATTCCCGATCAATAAAAAAGTCCCCTAAAAAGTGTCTGACTTTTGGAGGCGGTCCACTTTGTGCTGAAAGATGAAATCACACTTCAACCCAGAGAACAAGATATTATGATTGCAAAGATGTATATATTAATTTTAAAGGTTTTTACAGCTTTCATTTAGGGTTTCTAAATAGAATATTGATAACTCAACAAATCTTTAAAATACACGTCATAAAATCAACAGATACCACATATGTTACAATAATATTTATTTTTTTAACTTTTTTTATAAATTTTAATTTTTTTTAAGAATTATAACTTT
>NZ_JBMHFF010000008.1:0-26898 GCF_049166575.1 Chryseobacterium sp. GP-SGM7
CATTATTAGGAAGTTCGACCGTTGAGACTTTATAATTTTTAAATTCTTCTGCATATTTTTTAACCGCTTCTTTTCCTGCTTTATCCTGGTCAAAACAGAAAATAATTTCTTCTAATTCTTTGAGTTCCTTTATCGCTTTTAAAATTTCCTCATTCAATCCATTCGTTCCAAAACAACTTATCAAACTGTAATTGTCTCGTATTTCTTTTATCTGGAGTAAACTTGCACAATCGATAATCGCCTCCGTTAAAATCAGTTTTTTAGTTTCCTTTTTTGGATAATTGGGATAAATTCCGCTGCGGTTTTTTAAGTAAAAATGTTTTGCTTCTTTATTATTTACAATGCTTCTAAAATAAAAGCTCACGATTTGATTTTCTTTATTTTTCAATGGAAAAACAATGCTTTTGATGCCGAAGGTTTTATACGCTTGTCCTCCTGTTCTGCTGTTGGTTCCTGCTAATGACAATAATCCTACATCTAATAAATTTTGTATCAATCCTTTTTCTCCGCCTCTTCTTTCTGCATAATGCAATTGTCCGCTGTTAAATCCTATTTCTAATTCTTCTACCAATAACGCTCTGCTTTTTACATAGTCTTTCGCAGGAACACAATTGAAAATTCCTTTCCTAAAGCTTAAATATACTTTCTCAAGGAACTGTATTTTTGTATTTTGTACAATGTCGGATGTACTTTTTTCTTTGCTTTCAGTACGTTGTACATTATACATTGTACTTTTTACAAAGCTTTCAGCTTTTAAAATCGCTTCGTGTTTTGATAGTTTCTCAAAGTCTTCTATAAATTGTATCACGTCTCCAGTTTTTCCGCAAGCATGGCATTTGTAAAAGTTCTTTTCTAGATTCACCTGAAGACTTGCAGTTTTATCATCATGCATAAAACATTTAAGCATTGAGTTTTTAGGTTGCAGATTATAATGCTTCAGGACTTCGGATAAACTTAAACGTTCTTTGATTGCTGTAATCTCCATGAATAAAGACTTTTACTATTTTGTGGTTAATTTCACTACTACAAAAATAAAATAAAGTTTTTATTTTAACAACTTAAATGTTTTTAATTTTACAACTATTTGTAAATAATTGTCATTTTCAATACTTTTGTCTTATGAGTTTAGCAGATAACATTAAAGATATAAGAGAGCAGAAAAACCTTAAACAAATTGAGGTAGCCAATTATATTGGCGTTGATAAATCTGCGTATTCTAAAATTGAAAAGGGAACAAGAAGTTTAGCCGTAGAAGAACTACAGAAGATGGCGCAGCTTTTTGACATGAATACCGATCAAATCATTAATCATGATGGTTCTATTCCTAAAGAAGTTATCTTGGAAGATAAAACAGAACTCGAACAGATTAGATTAATACAACAGCTCGAAGAAGAAGACAAGCAAACCATTTTCCGACTCGTGGAAAAAATGCTTACCAATAAAAAGTTTAAAGATTTTTTTGCTAAAAACGCAGCCGCTTTATAAAATAAAAACCCATCGCAATTGCGATGGGTTTCTTTATTATCTGCCACACGATATAATCGTGCGGTAGCGGGGGTAGCGGGGGCTATAAAACACAAAAGACCTCGCAAAATGCGAGGTCTTTTTTATTATCTGCTACGAAGTTACAAACTTCGCAGAGCGGGAGCGAGACTTAATCTATAGGTACAAAACCTCCATTTTCAAACAAAAAAGGAGGATTGAAGATTGTATCTTTTTTAATTTTTCCTTTAATTGTATCAAAAAGCATTTCACTTTTTATATATTGTTTTTTACCATCGTGCATAAAACCATATATCGAAAATAGCTTACCATTCTTAGTATAAAAAATCCATTCACCTCTTTTTAAATACAAATTCTTATCTTTAAAATAATCACCCTCTCCCTCACTTGCAACTTTGCCATTTTTATGATACTCTGTAGTTGTATAATTGTGAGGAGCTTTGAATAAGTAAGAATATGATCGTACTTTTTCGTCAGTGTAATATTGGTATATTTTAACGACATTTCCATTTTTATATAGACATTTGTTATCTAATTGTCCCAATTTATTATATACTTCTGACTCAACTAACTTTCCTTTTTTATATGTTGCTTTTGTTGTGACTCCATTAGCTTTACTTATTTCTGTATAATCTTCTTTTTTGCAAGAATGTAATAAGATAATAAAACATACCAATATCAAGCTTAAGTTTTTCATATTATTTTTGAGACTTTTTTACACTATCAATTTTTGCCTTAATATAAGGGTTTGTAAGATTATCATAATTACTTCCCGTGTGCCAATTTTGATACACATCACCAACTTTAGGAACTTTAAATTGCATTGTCGTATCTTTTTCATTATTAAAAAATGTAGCATTGATAACTGTATCATTTGATTTTTTTGAAGAATCCCCAAAAGGATTAAGCGATTGTATATCAATACCAAATTGATAAAGACCATCTTCTCCCTTAAATGTTCTGGATCTATTAAATCCGTTCAATATATACTCAAACATATTGTTTGTTTCAAGTTTATCTCTTCCCCTTGCCTTACTTGCTGTTGAAGGATCTGTCTCATTTGCTCCTCCACTAAAACTTTGCATTATATCACTTTCTGTAAAGGTTGTGAACGAGTTTATTTTTAGTATGTCAGTAATACCAACTTCATCCGTATCAAGCTTTGAAATTGAACCTCCTTCATTTAGTTGCGCATAAGCAGATTCAGTTCCCCCGTCTACACTTACATTTGATAATATTGTCCCATTTTTAGCAAAACCATCTGCACCAGGTACTTTTTGAGCCTGTTCTAAAGTTGTGACACTAGCATCATATTGCCACTTTCCATCTTTCCTGATCCAATCGCTTTCTGATCTTCCATCCGGGTCGATAAAACGTATCGGATTATTTATAGCATAATTATAAGGTGTAAATCTTCTATTTTTCTCCGCCAGCGGATCAACAACACCCCATCTTCCAATATCCGGCATATAAAATCTTGCACCGTAATCATACATTCCTGTCTCTTGCAACTCTTTACCGTTATACTTGTATTGATAACTCGGGTTTCCAGCAGTAGGATTATATCCTTCATGCTTTAAACCAAACGGGTAATAGTTATTTTCTTCAAGAACTTCTGCGCTTGTACCATTGTTAAAATAGCTTAATCTCACATTTCCCAAATGGTCTGTATAATTGTAAATATACTTATTATTTTCGAAATTAAAATATCCTTCCGATGTGGGAACAAACTTGAGTTCCGGATTTCCTGAGTAAGAAAAAGTAATACTTTTTTCGTACTGAAAACCATCCAGATAATCGGTTTCCGTCTTAGCAATGAAGTTCGTTACAATCCAGTCTTTATAGGTGTATATTTTTTTGAGCTTGATACCGTCTGCTCGGTAAGTATTGGTGGTGCTGAGATAAATCTCTGCCTGTCTTCCTCCCGTAGCCACAAATTGATCTGATTTTATATAATTAGGTAAATTCAGATAATTGTAACGTATTTCCAGAATATTTTTATCCTTATGGCTCTTCATATTTCCGTTAAGATCATACGTTATCGCATTTCCTGATGTATCGGGATATCCTTTGTAGTTTTGGGAAGTATCGGTAACGGTGCTTAATCTGTTGCTTTGATTATTATTTTCATATACATAATCAAGATTGTCAATAGCTGTAGCAAAAGCATTTCCGTCTTTAGATGCTGACCTTTTTAAGTTTGTAATATTTCCGTTAAGATCATAATCTATTTTCTCGAAATATTCTTTTGCCGTAGGATTGTCATCACGTTGATAAAAACCTGCTTTCAAACGGTTGAGACCATCATAAACATAGCCATATCTTCTGAGATTATCGCCTGTTGTTGTGTTTGTTCTCCAGTCTATTTCAGCAATATTACCGTTGTATTTTGGCTTTACTTGAAGGTTTAAAAAATCGGTGTTGGGGTTTTCCAGTCCTTCCACCTGATTATACTTTATTTTATATCCAAATAAATCTCCGCCAGTTAAGTCATTGGGATTGTTGACCTGCGTCATCCAACCTCGGATGTTGTAGCTGTAATCGATGGTTTGTAAAGGTGTTGCGGTATTTGTACCACCAACTTTTTTGTTTTAAGCTGAGACAATTCGTTGTATTCGTTCTGTGCCGGACAAAATGCTTACCAATAAAAAATTTAAAGATTTTTTTGCTAAAAACGCTACCGCTTTATAAAACACAAAACCTTGCAATTTGCAAGGTTTTTTTATTATCTTCCACACGATACAATCGTGCAGGAGCGGGGGGTTCTTTATTTATTCCGATCAAAGTCACAGACTTTGCGCAGCGGGGAGAAGTAAATATTTTACAGAAAAGACTTTGCTCCGTTTGTATATTCTATTTTGTAATGATTTTTATTTTTTTCAATGTATATAAACTTATATTTAGGCAACTGTTCTTTATTTAATTTTATGGTTTGCTTATTATCAATAGTAATTGTAACCTCTTTATTGTTAAATATAACGCAACCCGTTGTAAACCCTAACATTGGTAATGTTTTGCTTTTTTCATTGATAACTATACTATCCCCGTTTTTGACTGTGATAAGATTATCAAACTGCGATGTAAAATCTAAAAATGATTTATTTTTATCCTGAGCGTTAAATTTTTTAATCATAACTCTTGATCGTACATTATCGACAATCTCCATCTCTGTACCATATACTTCAGTTGTCTTTACAGCAGAACAGCTTATAAAAGCAAATGAAAAACAAACTATTATTCTATTAAAAGCCTTCATTATCTCGTTTTTGGTTGTTGTTGTTCTACTAAGTTTATAGCATTAGTTCTTTGTTCCGGAGTTATTTTCGTACCCGGACCTCCGGCTCGCATTAAATTATCTGGAGATGATTTTAATGTTGCTTTATCATCATGTTTGATTCCTAATGTGTGACCAGTTTCGTGAGCACCTGTTTTAGCCACATCAGATCTACCTTTATTATCAGATTTTACATATCCTGCATCATCAGCACCAAGTCCTTTTGTGGTATAGACATTAATTTGAGTTCTATTTGTCTGCGTATTGTTATTAGTATCAGTCATTCCATCAGTACGGACTACAGCATTATCAATAAATTCTTGACTTTTCCCTTTAAAGTCATCAACATTATTAGTGTCATAAGCAATGTTATAATCCCAGACCATAGTAGATTTATCACTTTGGCTAAAAGTAATATTAACCTGATTTCCAGCAGAATCCTTACCTCCAAAAGAAGAAACAATTTGAGCTTCACGATCTTTAATAAGCGCAGACATTTGAGCATTAGAAAGAGCGCCCATTGTATTATTTACAGGTTTATAGGTAAGATGTAAATTAATAGTTTTTGTTTCTAAGTTTCGGCTTGATACCCATTCCAGTCCTTCCAATTCTCTGCCATCAATAACCCTGTTTTCTGCAAATGCATAAGGACTATTATATGTAAACTTTTCAGCAAGCGGATCAATATTAAAGAACCTTCCCACATCAGGCATGTAATTTCGCCACTTAAACGAATAAAAACCAGTCTCCTGCAATTCTTGTCCTTGGTACTTGTAATTATAACAACCCTGCAAAATGCGAGGTTATTATTTATTCACCCCACTATAAATCGTAGGGTAGCGAGGGAATTTTATCTTTTTCCTTGGGTTAGCATCAGTAGATTATCCCTTAAATTTTTATCAACTAAATATTTTTTATTATTTATTTCAATAACTCCGATACCAGAACAAAAATCTAATTTTTTAGAACCATCATAAATTGAACCATATACTCTGGCATCAATACTTAAATCTTTTGAAGCAGGTTTTAATTTTGAAAAACTACTTAATAAATTATCATTTTCTTCATCGGATAAAATAACACTTTTTAAATTCGATGCCTTTCTTAGATTTTCACATTTCACTGACGTTATTGTGGTGGTATATAAATTTATAAAATTTATCTCTGGAATGTTTTTTTTACAATTATAAAGAAATAAAAAAATAAATATAATCAAGAATTTATACATTTTAATCATTTTTCTTTTTTGGTGTTAATACTACTTCTTGTATTTCATTTGGTTTTCTAGTTGATGTTACACCTACTGTTGTTATGATATCTCCTTCATGATCATTTCTTGTTACCTCTTTTCCTTTAGTAAGTTTAAGTTTCTTTGCAGTAGATTGTTCACTCCCTTGAATAACTCTCATCTCTTCAGCATTATGATAAGCATCTCCTGTAGGTTTTAATACATTAAGCATATGCTTTTCTGGATCTTTGAAATAATCTTCTGCATGATCCATCTCGTGATCTAAAACTGCAACAGGTGAAAGTCTCTTGCCTGTATTCTTAGATTCTATTCCCTTTATTGGATTCCATATAATTGTATCTACATTATCAAATTGAGCTCCAACATTATCAGTATAGCCCATATTTGTAACTTTTACCTTCTCTTTTCTAGAATCCAGAGCTTTAAGATTTTCTCCCGCTCCATTTTTAATTAAATAATTTGCTGCGTTATGGAAAGCAATTACATATTTATTTTTTCCTGTGTAATTAGAACCATATTTATAATCATATGACTCCATTTTACCATTAGACGCTTTATACCAAATAATAATATCATTACCATCGGGATCTAAATACTTTATGGGGTTATTTATAGCATAATTATATCCTGAAAAAGGAAAATGTTTTTCAGCTTTGTTGTCTATGACTCCCCATCGTCCAATATCCGGCATATAAAACCTCGCGCCATAATCATACATTCCTGTTTCCTGAAGCTCCTTTCCGTTGTACTTGTATTGGTAACTCGGGTTTCCAGCAGTAGGATTATATCCTTCATGCCTTAAACCAAACGGGTAATAGTTATTTTCTTCAAGAACTTCTACGCTGCTTCCATTGTGAAAATAACTTAATCTCACATTTCCTAAATGATCTGCATAGTTGTAAATATACTTATTATTTTCGAAATTGAAATAACCTTCTGATGTAGGAACAAACTTGATCAGCGGGTCAGCCGAGGTAGAGATTATCTCATATTGAAAACCATCCAGATATTCTGTTGTTTTTTGTTTAAAAACAGATACTTCACTGTATTTATATATTTTCTTTAATTTGGTACCATCAGCTCTGTATAAGTAAGTAATGTTATTATTGAGCCAGCGGCCTCTTGTGAAATACAGCTGGTCAAACTTGGTATAGTTGGGAAGATTCAGAAAATTATAATCAATCTGCAAGATTCCTTTATCTTTCTGGTCTTTCATGTTTCCGTTGTCGTCATATGCGATCGTATTTCCCGAGATATCGGGATAGCCAAGGTAATTAGACGAGGTGTCTGTAACGGTATTGAGTCTATTTCCTGTGTATGAATAAGCAAGATTATCGATCTGCTCTGCCAAGCCCGATGCAGCCTTGCTTTTCCTTTGGAGAGAGGTAATATTTCCGTTCAGGTCATAAGATAATTCCTCATTGTAGAAATTATTCTGCGGAACGGAAGATTGGGGTTCCTGATAAATTCCTTTTAACAATCTGTTGAGTGAATCATATTGATATCCATATCTTCTTATTACCCCATCGTTGACAGTTTTCCAGTCGATCTCAGCAATGTTGCCGTTGTATTTTGCAGGAGAAAGCGAAGTGTTGACTGGGTTTTGGTATTTTATTTCATACCCGAAAAGCTTGCCGTTTAAATTATTCGGATCATTAATTTTAGTCATCCATCCTCGGATGTTGTAGCTGTAATCAATGGTTTGCAAAGGTGTTGCAATATTCGTTCCACCAACTTTTTTGGTTTTAAGCTGAGACAATTCGTTGTACTCGTTCTGAGCCAATATCTCTTCCGTATTGTTGTCTACTTTATGTTTATGGGTCAGCAACCGATTCTGATGATCGTAAGAGAAAGTCTCGGTGATTACTTTTTCGGTGTCGGTTGACAATCTTTTGTGATAGGTTTTGGTCTGCAGTACCGCTCCCGAAAAATCAAGATCAGATTCTGTTTTGGTGTAGCCTCCCAAATGATTGATCGCATAACTTCCGACAGGTCTTCCTTTGGTATCGTAATAAGAGTAGCTTTTCGTCCAGTTATCATCTTCTATATTCTTTACCAATGTCATTACGGGAAGACTTTTTGTGCTTTTCCCCAATGTGGCAGCATTATCCGTCAAAATCGTTTTTCCGTAAATCGTAGAAGGAAAAGCAGGATTGAAGCTGTAAGAAGGATAAGTGTCGTAATAATTAACTGACAGTACCGTTTCAAGATAAGGAAACATTCCGTTAGAATAATAAATCTGCATTCCGTTCTTTGCAAAGCCTCCTGTATCTCTGTTTTCTGTAATTACCAGATTTCCTATCATATTCTGCATCCCTGCTCTGTCACTGCCCGATACAATTCCTGTATAAATTATCCTCCCGAACCTGTCATATTTTGTGAAAAGCCATTTACCAGTGGGTTGCATTACTGCGTCCTGAGTGAATATCAAACGATCTGCTTTATCATACACCATATATTCCCAGCCTTTTCCGGGTAGCTTCTTTTCTACCAAGCGGTTTTCGCCGTCGTAACGGTATTGGTAGCAAAGATTATTAAGGGTTGTTTCATCAAGTGTCGCAATCGAAGCCAAAGGCGGAATAACAAATGCCAATTGATTGTATTCGTTATAAACATAATAGGTATCAACTTTTGTAGTGGCATCAAGCATTTTTCTTACGAGTAATGTCTGCCCCTGTCCGTTTTTAAATTCAATGGTTTTGTTGCCGTCCTCGTCGGTCACCGTATTTTTGTAAAGTTGAGACGAGGCGTAAGTTCCGGTACTGTTTACTGTGGATTTCGTTGCGTTGTTCTCCCAAACAGTAGTTGTAGTAAATTTGATAACCTCTCCTGCAATATTGGCATCATAGTCGAATTTTACAGGTTTATTGCTCCAATCGTTACCAACCTGGATCTGCTGTTGAATTCTGTCTAAAGGAGAATTTTCTAAAATCTTTTCTGAATAAATCTTTTCTGAACCGTAAATAGAAGAAGTATTTCCGAGCGGCGACGGAATAATCGCTCCATTCTGAGTTGAAGATTGAGGAACAGGAAGAAAGTCTTTCACCTGTCTTCCAAAACCATCATATTCTATATGAGTGACCACATCTTTTCCCAGTGGAGATGCTTTTACGTTAACTACCTGCTTCGGTCTTCCTAATCCATCAAAATACTGAACGGTTTCTGCTGTTTTAGTTGGAGTAGTTCCGTTATAATCGAGGTAGGTTTTGGTATAAACATAATTTTCGGTATTGGTCAGCTGAGCCTGCGAAAAGCCTGCAAGAAATAGTGCTCCAACCGGGATTAATATTTTTTTCATATTTGAGTTTTATGGTTTGTAGTTGTATTTGAATTCTTTTAAAATCTTCCCTTCTTCATCAACTATTTTCTCAAGCCTGTTGGCAGAATCATATTTATAAATCTCTCTGATTCCGGATGGTGGGGTGATACTTGTTACGCCAATTAATGGATCGTAAGTGTAGGTTGCCACTTGAGAATATTGTCTCGGTATTGAGTGAACAGAATTTCTGAAAATATCTAATTTATCAATTAAGATCTGCTCCGTAGCCGTATTAATATCTGTATCCGATGCCGAAATAATTTCTGATGCTAATGGAGACACTTCATCATAACTGGCTCCTACAATTTTTGCGATAGGCTGGGTAAAATTATATCCCCAGATAATTGATGTGACAACACCATCCTTTGTGGTGTATTGCAATAGATTACCATTACTATCATACTTGTCGTAGATAACCTCAGTTATAACAACACCAGAAAGATCAGTTGTAGCCAATGATGTAGGAAGATAATGATTTACATCATTGTAAAATGTCTCAACCTTAGTGATAACATTATTATTCTTTTTATTTTCCTTTTCTAAAGGAACACCAACCATATTGGCATTGATAAGTCTGGTATTACCTTTTTCATAAGCATATTTGTAAGAGGCTACATTAGAATCCCCATCTGAAAAAAGTTGCGTCACAGATGTTGGATAATCTAAACTGTTATATAATGTATTCGTTGTCGCTGAGACAGAACTCTGTACACCATTTTTATAAAAGTAAGATTTTTCAATTTTTTGAATAGGTAGAGTAACTCCAAATTTTTCAAAATTTTTATAAGGAGATATTAATATTACATTTGAACCTATATGATTTACAAATTCTTGATAGGTATCGTATTTGTAGTTTTTAGTAATTATATTATTATAAAAATTATCCTTAATTTTTATACCATCATTCCTTTCGTATTCTGTTGAAGTATATTGATTTTCAATTTCAGATAAAATATTATTGTTTGCATCATAAACTTTTGTTGAGAACAATTGTCCCCTTAAATAATCTTGATTAGCGATAGGTACAATCGGCATAACGGTGAACATATGCGATTGATTAGGAAAATCTAGGGGTGATCTGAATTTATGTACCGTTTTTCCTTTTTTATTATTTTGTAAATCAATATCTTCAATTGTAACATATTGATATCCTACATCAGAACCTTGTGTCTTTTGAATTGGTAATAGATTATAATTTGTAGTTACTATCAATTGTGCGTTGTATTGAACATTATGATGAGTAAATCCATATTGGTTGTCTTGAGTATAAAGTAAATTGAAATTGTCATTATAGAAATATAAAGGTTCAGGAAAAACCAACGACCCACTACTCAATAAAGGATTCGTTATGTTTTGATAATTAAAAACTTTCTTTTTTGCAGGGTTATGATTATTTACATCATTATAATATAATATTTCGCTAATTCTTATACCTCCCCCTTTTTTCTTTTTTTGTTCAATAAGAGTATTTTCTGAAGTATGTGCAACGAAGGTACTGTTTAAATTTGATGAACTAAATATAGAAGGACTATTCAATGTCATGTAATAAATCCCAGGTTCTAGAAGCGGTATATATAATTCTTTTTCTGTTATTAAGGGTGTTCCTGATGGGTAAGGGTTGCTAACTAACCCTCCAGGACTAGTTGGCTGTTGCTGATGTTCATCAAATCGATGGACTTCAACATATTGATTTAAATTATTTTTCTTAAAAATATTTAAAGTCCATGGGTAATAAATTAAATTTCCATAATAACAGCTAATTCTTACTGTTTGAGATGATGAAATGGTAAAAAATTCTTTTTTAGTAATACTAAAATCTGAGTAGCCAAGGCTATTTTCAATAGGTGTGAGTTTAATGTAGTCTTTCACACTTTGCATATTTGTATTTATATCACCTACTTCGTCGTCAATAGTAGGATAGCTACTGTAATCGTTTTCTTCAAAATTAAATTCAACTTTTCCTTTAGTAGGATACTGTATTGATTTTACTATGTTTGTAAATGTATAAGGACTTTCAAAGTATCCCCATCTGTCTTCTTTTACTGATGTTGAAAAAATAGAGGTATCAAAATATTCAATTTTATATTCATTATTTTGACCATTAAAATTTATTTCCGTCACTTTATCTAACAGAAGTTTTTTTAATTGCTTGGAAGGTCCATCGATTGGTAAAAGCTCTATTTGCGGAGAATATTTATAGTTGAATTCGTATTTTTTAATCGCAGAATTATTACTAACACCTAAAAATTGTGATTCTATGGTCTTAAGTTTATATAAGTCTTGTGGGTTTTGATAATTAGAATCTTCTCTTCCTTTCTCATATGTTAAAATTATTTTTGCTCTATCCTTTACAATAATGCTTGTAAGTATTTTTGTTTGTGAAATATTATGAACTGTTGAAGATTCCAAACTTCCCGGAATTGATGTATCAACGTTAAAGTTTAATATAGGATCATCATCATTATAAAAAATATTATAAGCATTTCTACGCACTAAATTTGGGGCTTCTTCATAGTTTATGTTTGCATTTAAATCATAGGTAAATAATAGCAAATTATCATCTGATGGACTGTCAACTTTGCCGAGCAAATAGGAAACAGGATAATTTCCTGGATCAAAATTAGACGTCATCATAGGAGTTTGATTATGAAGTCCTATTTTTATAGTTGTAACAGTCTGTGATGACTTTTCAATTACATTAAAAGTATACTTCACGCCTTTATCATCAATAACTACAAATTCGGTAATTTCTTGAGACAAATTATCTACCTTACAAGTTATTTTTAAGTTATTCTTATCCAATTTTTCAACAATTCTCCCAGCCCCCTCTTTTTTTACATAAAAGCGACCTGTATATCCCATAAAATTATATTGATACAAATCATATTCTGTATCATATCTTCCCATGGCAGCATTAAAAGCATACTCAGATGTATTCAATCCAACAGCATTATTATCAATTATTTGATAGGTTGGGTTATTATTTTGATTATAGATCCCATACTTAGTTTTTTGGGATGTCAAATCATTTTTGCTGATATTTTTTTCATCTGGAGCTCCTCCTCTGACAGTACGTGTAATTGACCCACCGACGACTAAATTCCAGCCTAATCCCTGTTCTCCCGCTTTATCTTTCGGTTTAGCGCTTAAAGGATGATATTTAAGTTGAGCATTTAAATTAATATCCTTACTGTTTGTAGGAATGTTAAAAAGTGGTATTGAAATATCGGGAATACCAGTGTAATAACTTATTGGTACTTCTTCAAACTTCATTAAATTATTTGCGGTAGGTGGTGGTAAAAATATCCTGTTAATATCCCCTATATCTTTGTTACCAAAGTCTTGTGCTGTAAAATTTACAGCTATTGAAAATAAAAGAGCAATTAATATTTTATTCATAATTTGTTTATTTTTTAATAATTTTCGCATTCGCAGTTTTCTCGTCATCAGTTTTCACCACAATCAGGTACGCTCCCTGAATCAGATTCTGCGTATTAATTTTAGTTACTTTATTCTTCGTTTTCAGACTCTGAAGTTGTCTTCCTCCCATATCATAAAGGATAATATCCGCTTCTTTAAAATCAAACCCAACTTCTACATAACAGTAATCTGATACAGGATTCGGATAGATTTTGATATTTTGTTTCTCAATCAGCTGATCAATCTGGCTTTCTCCTAGTTTCACAATCTTCCAGTTTTCCTTACCTAATTCTTCAGCACTCGTTCCTGCCAATACAATAGAACCGTCTTTATTCATCTTCAAATCAGAAAGCCTTTCCTCTTTCTTTCTCGATTCTCCTTTTACATGTTTTCTCCATTGTTCATTCCCGTTATTGTCAACGTACAGCATCCAAAAAGTTTCATCATCAGCTTCTATTCTTCCTTCAGCCTGAGTATAACCTCCAAGCAAAACGCCTTTTGAGTTTTTGTTATCACCAGTACTGATGACATTCATTCCCATCAGAATATCCCGATTTTTGAAATTATAGGATTTTTGCCATTGTTCTTCGCCTCTTTCGTTTAAAGAGATCAACCAGACATCCGTTCCTTCTTCAATTCCTACCGTTTTATTTCCTGATCGTTCAGATCTCGATTCACCACCAATTATATATCCCGACGAAGTAAATGCCATCGATCTTAAATGATCGTCACCTTTTCCTCCGAAATTCTTCTCCCATTCTACTTTTCCGTCTTTGTTAAGTTTAACAATCCAAAAATCACCCTCGCCAAAATTGTTGGTGGTTTTTGGTTGATAGTTGATGGTCGAACTTCCTGCTTCCATCTTCCTGCTTCCAACATATTCGGAACTTCTCGAATACATTCCAAGTAACGCTCCTCCGTCGGAAGTTGGAATTATTTTTTCCACTTCATCCAGTCCTTTTCCGCCTAAAATTAATTCTGAAAGTACTTTCCCGTTTTTATCCAGTGTGGTCACTGTGACATCTTTAGAGCCAAAACCGTTGGAAGAATTCTGAACATTTCCTGCCACCATAAATCCGAAATTCGTGGTTTGAATCACAGATTTGGCTTCTTCATCCTGTGATGTTCCCAAAGTTTTCTGCCAGAGTTGATCTCCAAATTCGTTAATTCGAATGAGCCAAATATCAGATCCGCCTTTAGAATCTTCTTTTTTGTCTAAGCCTTTTCCTGAATAAGAAGTTCCTGCCAATAGAAATCCTCCTTCCTGCGTAGCCACTGTTGCCGAAAGAAAATCGTGGTTTTGTCCCGAGAAATATTTTTCCCAGACTTCCTCACCCTGTTGGTTGAGTTTGACTAAATGAAAATCGTAGCCGTTATTTTGTTGTGATTTTGCAGTTGAACTTCCGGCACCCAACTTCCCGCTTCCTGCCTGTATACTGCTTCCCGTAATCAGGTATTGCTGATCGATTGTGGTGGTCACCTGCGAAAGAAAATCCTGTGTTGAAGATTGAATGTCTTTCTGCCAAACCACATTCTGAGCATGAAATCCTGCTGCAGTGCTTATCAGAAATGCACTCATGTAGAGTTTTTTCATAATTTGGTTATTAAAATTTGTACGAATTTAACTTATTTTAACTGATTATATTTTCTGATGAATAAGAATTAATAAAGACACTTCTGTATCAATACCACAAATATATTAGCGTATGACGACAAAACCTGTCGTATAATTTCTTTACGATTATCTTTTTTATATTAAAAACACTTAATTTTTAATTTCTAAAATATTACAATTGGTGTAAAAAAATCAAATTAATAATATCTGTTTTTAATTATAAAACTAAAATGAGCATTCATTTTGTCATTTCGCAGAAATCTAGACCGCTTTATTTTCAATGTTGAGATGGACATTATCGAACCACTTCGTTAGGTTTCCTGCAGAAACCGAAGATTCGACGAAGTCAATAACAGACAAACCGTTAAAATCAGGTTATTACTATTGACATTTTTAAACGTCAATTTATTTTGAAGATGGAACGACAGAGATGGAGCGATACACCATCAAAATAATGTGTAAAAATGACAAAACCCACCGAACTTCGGTGGGTTTATTTATATAAGATTAAAATTTAATCAATCAATTCAAATCTCGCGTATTCAACGATTTTCTTAGGAAGCTTGATGCCTTCCGAAGTCTGATTATTCTCCAGCAAACCCGCCATAATTCTTGGCAATGCCATTGCGAACCCGTTTAAAGTACCAGCTGAGACTTACCGTCTGCTTTGTAACGGCATTTCAATCGGTTTGCCAGAAACGTTTCAAAGTTTGAAACTGAACTTACTTCCAGCCATTTTTCCTGAGCGACACTCCAAACCTCAAAATCATAGGTCATTGCAGAAGCAAAGCCAGTTCGTGATTTTGATCAGTAAAATCAACCAGCATTGGAAGGAATAATTCTTGCTTCTTTTCTGGATTTTTTCCCAACATATTTGGGAGGTTTTAAAGCTCTAATATACAAAATCCTGCAAGAAAACACTAGTAATTTTAAATATTAATAATCAGTAATTTAAATGCTTTTTAAGGAGTGGCTATTTAATCTTTTTTTTTGCAGTATATATAAAGAGTTATTCTCACAAATCAATGATGTGGGTGAGAATCGACTGTAGGGAAATCATTCTCCGACAGGAGGTCGAAAAATCGTAAAAAAAGTCCGTTTTCACTAGTTGTGAGATGGACTCTTTTTATGTTCTAAATTTTGGTTTTTACAAGTTCGATAATATTATTTCCTTGATGAATAATCAAACTGTCACCTTTTACAGTTGCCTCCATATCATCTTTTTTGTAAATCGTTTCATTTACTTTGGCTTCCGACTTTTCTAGCACAAACGTTTTTTTGTTATTCGTAATCGAAACATTTCTGTTTTTTAGATCATAATTGAATACAACTTTCACTAAAGTTCCATCAGTTGCTTTATAAACATAATCTGTCTTTATACTTTTCTTACCATTAATGTCGGTATTATAAGCAATCGTAGAATCTATAGCTCCGTTATCGGCAAAAATTTCTGTGTTTGCAGAATCAGATTTTATAATTCCTTTATTTCCTTCTTCAGACTTTTTGCAGCTTGAGAGAGAAAGAATCAAAATACCAGTTGATAGAATAAATGCTTTTTTCATTCAGTTTATTTTATTATTAATTTAAATTAATTTTCTATATGTAGAATTTTCTTTAAATTTAATAAAACTAAAAATAAACCAGGTACTGAAAACTCAAAACTTTAAAAATTACCCAAAGGTGTAATTGATTTTCCTTTGTTTTCTGTTGAACTTTGTCTTAAAGAAAAAACAAACATGAGCATTTCCATCGCCATCGTAGAAGACGAAAAAAACTACAACAATGCGTTGAAGAAAGTGATCGATTACCAAACTGATATGAAGGTAATTGCACAGTTTTTTGATGGAAATACGGCTCTAAAAAATTTATCAGATATTTCTCCGGATGTCGTAATGATGGATATCCAACTTCAGGATATGCTTGGTATAGAAATCATCACAAAATTGAAAAAAGATTTACCATCAACACAATTTATCATGTGTACAAGCTTTGAAGATGACGAAATGATTTTTAATTCGTTAAAAGCCGGGGCAATGGGCTATCTCGTAAAAGGTGAAAGCATGGATAAAATTCTCTCATCCATTCGTGATGTTTACAACGGTGGTGCTCCGATGAGTTTTTCAATTGCCAGAAAAGTTTTAACTCATTTCGAAAGAAAAACAATCGAAGTGAAAGATTTTGAAGAACTCACAAGACGCGAAACGGAAATTGTGGAACTTTTGTCTCATGGTCTTTTATACAAAGAGATTGCCGAGAAAATATTTGTAAGCATCGACACTGTAAAAAAACACGTCGGAAATATATACAGAAAGCTTCAGGTAAATAATAAAGTTGAAGCTATAAATAAATTTAACCATTTTAAAAACTAGAGCTATGAAAACAAAATTAGAAGAAAATTTGAATTGTGAAGAGATTAAAGAAATATTAATTGAACAGATCAGAGGTCTGAATTGTGAAACATTAAGCTTTGTAGCAGGAAAGAAAATGAATTTTAATAAAGAATTTATTTATAGACAATTAGCTTGGGAGTATGAACACCCTATTCCCAAAGAAGTTAAGGAAAGTCAAGTTTCAAATGCTAGAAAATATTTTACTTTATTTCCTGAAAAGTTTATAATAAATCAATTTAGTGATACAGTAAATTTATATAGGAAAAAAAAGGAATTTATGTATATTTATTTTTTATATGAAAATGGTAATGTAAATATTGCTTTTTTGTTTAAAAACGACTTTTACAGAGGAGAGGAATTTATTGTTAATACCGATGATGAATTATATGTATTAAAAAATGAAAATTTGGTACATGTTGAACAAGATGACTATCAAAATATTAAAAATTCAATTGTAAATTTTAAAGAATTTTTCCAAGGAAATTACGCCAATTTTAAATTCACTAAATATATAATTTTTACTATGGATTTGATAGATACAAATTTTAGTAACTTCGATAATATTTCAGAGTTATTTGTAGGTGCTTTACCTTATTCAATAAATCTTAGACCCAACCTTATTGCTAAAATCCATAAAGATCTTGTAATTACAAATCAGCGTCCATATGATCCGGATTTAGGAAGTTACTATTTTAATATGGGGCACATGTATCCATAAGAAATGGAAATATTAGCAATAATTTATCAGATAGAAATAACATTATTATTTCTATACAGTATATTTTTGGGTGGCAAAAATAAAAATGCTATCCAAAAATATCTTTTTATATACCTTTTTGTTACCAATGCTATTGAAATATTATCATTAATTGGAAAATCTTATCTTAATTTGCCAACTAATGGAATTATTTATAATTTTTATTCTTTGTTTTGTCTTTCTTTTTTTTATTTCTTTTATGCGGGATCATTTGTAAAGAAAAGTAAATTGATTTTTTTAGGTCTTTACTGTTTAGCTATAGCATGTACGGTTTTTTTTATTGATTTCTTAAAGTTTGAGTATGACTATAAAATAGGTATTATCCTCGCTATGTTTTATATGTGTTCAGCTTTGTTTTGGATGGGCTATCGAATTGTAAATGTCGACAATAGAAAAATTACGAGTCACCCTAAATTTTGGGTATCTGTAGGGCTTATTCTATGGAGTTCCTTTTTTATATTAAGATCAATTCCAATGTACCTTTTTGAAAAAATTGACGAAGAATTTCAAAATATGCTGCGTACAATATTCTATATTATAAATATTGCATTTTACATTTTATTTTTCATTGCTCTTTTAAAATCAAAAAAAATACTTGATGAAAAGTCTGCCGTATGAAGTCAAGCTCACATATGCCATCTTTTTTTGCATATTAATTTTGATTATTCTGTTCGTTGTTTTTGTTGTCATAGTCTATAATAGAAAGCAGCTTCTCTACCTCAAAGAACAACAACTCAAAGAATCAGAATACCAAAACCAGCTCCTTCAAAAAGAACTCGAAAAACAAAAACTGATAGAACTCGAGCGTGAACGTATTTCTCACGATATGCACGATGATCTCGGTGCAGGGATTTCTGCTTTAAAACTTCAGGCAGAATTTTTAAAGCAAAAAGCAGAGGATGAAGATTTAAAAACAGATATCAATGAACTTCTCAAGACCTCCGAAGAAATGAATATTTCTATGAGGGAAATGCTTTGGAGCTTAAACTCAGGGAATGACACTTTAGGAGGTTTTATAGATTATTCAATAATATATGCAGAGAATTTTCTTAAAAAAACTAAAATCAAACTGTTTACAGAAATAGATAATGTAAATTCTGAAACAATCATTTCTACAGAACAAAGACGAAATCTGTTCTTATGTCTAAAAGAAGCTTTGAATAATGCCTACAAACACAGTCAGTCTGATCAACTAAAGTTATCGTTTATTCAGAAAAATAAAGAATTCCTGATGAAAATTTCAGATAACGGGATAGGAATAAATCAGGATAAAACGGAAGGAAACGGTCTCCGAAATATGAAACGGAGAATGCAAGAGCAGAAAGGGCATTGTGAAGTTACTATAGAAAACGGAACGCACTTATTTTTTAAGATAGAATTATAATTAGTTTTTAACCTTATAAAAAACGGCATCATTTCATGGTGCCGTTTTTTGTTTCAAGAATCACCCGTTTGTGTAATTGATTATGAAAATTTTATGTAAGAAATTTGACATAACAAAACTGATAACCATTTTAATCATTATTAATACTAAAAATAAATTACAATGAACACCGAAGAATCAATTCAAAAACTAACACAAGAGTTTGAAGCTGAATTAAAAGCTCTTACGAATGAAATTTCAAAAGAAGTTTCTAACATTCAGGATGACAGCGAAATTTTACAAGATAATGAGACATTATTTAAAGTTAAGAATGGGAATTATCAGTATAATTTTGAATGGAAAAAAGTAATCTTCGATTTGCCAATTCCTCAATTCACCATGAAAATTCAAAAGTTCTCTTTTGATATTCCGGAAGTAACAATGGATCTTAAAGAAATATGTTTTGATTGGGTGAAAACAAAAATGGTTCCTAAAAAAGTTGGTGAGAAACCGGAAACAACATGCAAATGGCAAGTTAAATGGCGTTTGGGTATTAAAACTAAATTTTGGGATTGTACGACAAAATGGACGCCCATTATTATCTCTGTTCCTGAAATTATTATAGAAAGAAAATGTATGTCAACGAAGATTCCTGAAGTTAGTATGAAAACTAAAGAAATGATCTTTAAAATTCCCGAAGTAACGATGATCTCAAAAAATATATCTTTCAATACGTTGGTTATTACAAGTATTAACTATAATGAATCTGAAGAAGATATTGAAAACAGCAATCAAGAAATTACAAAGATTCAGCAAAAGCTCAATGATCTTACGGTTGCATATGAAGGTAAGATGAAATATATGCAGACAGATCTTATAAATGAACAGTTTGATAATGCACAAAATGAAATTTTAAGAGAGGTAGAACCCGTGAAAAATAATATTGAAAAATCTATTGAAGAATGTAAAGGAACAATTACTGAACTGAAAAATAATGGAGCTACAGAACAATTGAAAATTGAAGAAGATAAACTAAACAAATTGATTGCAGATCTTCAAAAAATACTTCAGCCATACCAACAAACTTTAGAAATGCTAAACGAAGAAAGAAAAAAAGCTTTAGACGAAATTGAAAAATTTGAAGATGCAGCATAATTTAAAACGATAAAACGTGAAAACAGAAAATATTTTTATAATAATTGGCGTCATCATATTCTGCGGAATAATTGGTGGCATCGGAAGCTCATTGAAAGAAATGAAAGATAACGGAGGTCGTTTTTTTCTCAGAAATATAGTGTTCGGAATTTTGGCCTCTATTACCGTACCATTATTTTTAAACTTGGTATCCAGCGATATTCTGAAAAATATTTTAATAGGGAATGAAAAAGGAATTCATGATATCAATTACTTTATTTTTTCTGGCTTTTGTGTAATTGTAGCATATTCTTCCATTCAATATCTCAATTTAATATCAAGCAGAGTCGTACAAAATCTAAAGGAAGATTATGCGAATTTGAAAGTGGAAAACAAAAAAATGAAGGAAGAAGTAGAAAGAATAAATGATGTACAGAAAACAGTTTTAGTATATGATGAAAATTCTCAGCTCGAAACACTAAAACAGTCTGCCATCGTTGATGACGCAGAAACCAAAGAACTTATGAAAACAATATATAATCCTGAAAAAAAGTTTACACCGGTAGAGAAAGTTTATGATAATATATCTTCCATTGAAAATGATAAAATTCAACAGAAAATTGAGGAACTTAAAGACCGACATCTTGTGAAAGAGATTCAACTAGGAAACGGAGTAAGAGCCGTAGCATTATCAGAAGGGGTGGAAAACCTGATTTTGAAAGATAAATAAATTATTGAAAGCCCTAATTCTCCATACTAATTTACGTGTGGAGAATTTTTATTAATATATTTTTAAAGTAAAAATTTAATATTAACTAAAATTTAACTCACAAAAACTCAAATGAAGCCATCAATATAATGTTAAAAATTAAATTTTGACTAAATTTGTCTAAACTATAAAATAAACAGAAAATGAGTTACATTTCTTACATAGAAGCGAGACAAATTTTGGATTCTAGAGGGAATCCTACAGTGGAAGTTGATGTATTTACAGAAAGTGGCGCGATGGGTCGTGCTGCAGTTCCTTCTGGAGCGTCAACCGGGGAACATGAAGCAGTAGAATTGCGTGATGGCGGTTCTGAATGGATGGGGAAAGGCGTTTCTAAAGCTGTAGAAAATGTAAGAGACGTTATTTCTCCGGAATTAGTTGGTCTTCCGGTTTTTGATCAGAATTTGATTGATCAGATTATGATTGAATTGGATGGTACCAACAATAAAGGAAATTTAGGTGCAAATGCAATTCTTGGTGTTTCTCTGGCTGCTGCAAAAGCTGCTGCTGCTGAATTAAAAATGCCTTTATATAAATATGTGGGCGGTGTAAATGCAAATACACTTCCTGTTCCGATGATGAATGTAATCAATGGTGGTTCTCATTCAGATGCGCCGATTGCTTTCCAGGAATTTATGGTAATGCCGGTAAAAGCAGATTCTTTCTCTCATGCTTTGAGAAAAGGAACTGAAATTTTCCATAATCTTAAGTCTATTCTTCATTCAAGAGGTCTTTCTACTGCGGTAGGTGACGAAGGTGGTTTTGCACCAACTTTCAAAGGAACGGAAGATGCTTTGGATACTTTGCTTCAGGCAATCGAAAAAGCGGGTTACAAACCTGGAGATGATGTAATGATTGCATTAGACTGTGCCGCTTCAGAATTCTACAAAGACGGAATTTACGATTACAGAAAGTTCCAGACTGCAGATGCGCCTCAGTTCTCAAGCAGTGAGCAGGTTTCTTATTTGGCTGAATTGGCAAACAAATACCCGATTATCTCTATCGAAGACGGTATGCAGGAAAATGACTGGGAAGGTTGGAAAATGTTAACGGATAAAATAGGTGACAGAGTACAATTGGTGGGTGACGATTTATTCGTAACGAATGTTGAGAGATTAAAAAGAGGAGTTGATGAAGGTATTGCGAATTCAATTCTTGTAAAAGTAAACCAAATCGGTTCTCTTTCTGAAACAATGGCAGCAGTACAGATGGCTCAGCATAATAAGTTTACATCTGTAATGTCTCACAGATCTGGTGAAACAGAAGATTCTACAATTGCAGATCTGGCTGTAGCAATGAATTGCGGACAAATTAAAACAGGTTCTGCTTCAAGATCAGACAGAATGGCGAAATACAACCAGTTATTAAGAATTGAAGAAGCTTTAGGCGATACTGCTTATTTCCCGGGGTTGGATGCTTTTAAAATCAAAAGATAATTCATTGAATTTATAAATAACGGCGAACGAAATTTTTTGTTTGCCGTATTTTATAATAAATAGTATATTTAAAAAAAATAAATTAAAATAATGTCAGACAACAAAGTTATATTGAATTACGACGGTAATTCATATGAATATCCAATCGTGGATAGTACAATCGGAGACAGAGGAATAGATATTTCAAAATTAAGAGACCAGACAGGTCTTATTACCTTAGATTTAGGGTACAAAAACACAGGCGCTACATTAAGCGAAATCACCTATCTTGATGGAGACCAGGGAGAATTGTTCTACAGAGGTTATCCTATCGAGCAAATCGCTGAAAAATCAAATTTTACTGAGGTAATGTATCTTTTATTGCACGGAGAATTACCTACAGAAGATCAGTTTAATACCTTCGAAGGTAACATCAAAAAATATAACTTCGTAGCGGAGGAGATGAAAAAAATCATCGATGCTTTCCCTCGTTCTGCACACCCGATGGGAGTTTTATCTACTCTTACTTCTGCTTTAACGGCATTTAACCCTAAATCTGTTAACGTAAATTCAAAAGAAGAGATGGATCATGCAGCAGAATTGTTGATTGCTAAATTTGCTCATCTTGCTGCTTGGACGTACAGAAAAACTCTTGGTTTACCATTAAACCACGGAGACAACAGTCTTGATTATGTAGAAAACTTCTACAAAATGGCTTTCAGATTACCAAACGAAGAGTTTGTGATCAACCCTGTAGTAACTGCTGCTTTAAATAAATTGTTAATCCTTCACGCTGATCATGAGCAAAACTGTTCTACATCTACAGTAAGAATGGTGGGTTCTGCTCATACTGGTCTTTTTGCTTCAGTTTCTGCGGGTATTTCTGCACTTTGGGGGCCGCTTCACGGTGGTGCAAACCAGGCAGTTATAGAAATGCTAGAACTGATTGAAAAAGATGGTGGTGATGTCAACAAATGGGTTGCTAAAGCTAAAGATAAGAATGACAGTTTCCGTTTGATGGGATTCGGTCACAGAGTTTACAAAAACTTCGATCCGAGAGCAAAAATTATCAAAAAAGCTGCTGATGATTTATTAGCTGCTTTAGGAATTGAAGATAAAGCGCTTGATATTGCAATGCAATTAGAAAAAGTTGCTCTTGAAGACGAGTACTTCATCGAAAGAAAATTATATCCAAACGTAGATTTCTATTCTGGAATCATCTACAGAGCATTAGGAATTCCTACAGAAATGTTTACCGTAATGTTCGCATTAGGAAGACTTCCGGGATGGATTGCTCAATGGAAAGAAATGAGATTAAAAGGAGACCCGATCGGAAGACCAAGACAGGTTTACCAAGGAGCTAAAAAAAGAGACTATATCGATATTGCAAACAGATAATATGTTGTCTCATATCAATTTGAAATCCCAAAGTTCTTGCTTTGGGATTTTTTGGTTTTAAATTAAAAATATAATTAATGTCCGTTTTTAATCATAATAACAAAATCGACAGTCTTTTTGTCTTTCCGAAGGAATCTAAATCATTTTATTTCAACGTGATGAGATTCTTTCAGAATGACAAAAATGAAGCTAAAAATTAAATTATTACAAATTACGGATGTACATAAAAAATATTTATGAATTCCGTGAATAAGAATAAATTGGTTTTAAAGATTTGTTCTGCAGTAATCTGCACACTGAAAATACAGCGGTTTGGATTTCTGCGAAATGAGAAAATGACTGTTGATTTAGCTTTGTAATTAAAAATAGACATTCATGAAAATATTTATTTTAAAATTTAAAAAAAGATTTTGTGTGTAAATTAGAGCTGATTATAATTAATTATATCTGAAAAATTTAGATTCATCAGATGAAATTAGTAATTAATCTACAATCCTCAAAACTATTAAAAAAGTGTTGAATAGCACTTCAGCAAAAAGCTTTTCTCTTCACAAACGTTTGATTATATTTGCGCAATTCTCATGATTAATAAAATCGCATCTGTATATTTTTAAATATAAATACTCAATAATATAAAGCGATTGCATTTGATCTTTAGGATAAAAATTTCTACAAATGAAATTAAATATAAAAAACGAAACCGGAAGACTGAGATCGGTCGTATTAGGACAACCCAATTCTATGGGTGGAGTTCCCACTTTGGAAGAAAGCTATGATGCAAAATCATATCACACCATAGAGCATAATTTGTATCCAAAAGAAGCTGATATTATCGACGAAATGAACGCTTTTGAAGCTGTTTTGAAAAAATATGATGTAGAAGTTTTCCGTCCGGATATTATTGAAGATTACAATCAGGTTTTTGCAAGAGACGTTGCATTTGTAATTGATGATAAAATGATTATCTCAAATGTAATTGCTGACAGAGCCGACGAACAGGAAGCTTACAAAACGGTATATGAGAAAGTGAAATGGAGAGATATTATCAATCTCCCTGAAACAGCTCATATCGAAGGCGGTGATGTGATTGTCTGGAATGATTTTATTTTTATCGGAACTTGTTTCAGTGAAGATTATAGAAGTTATAAAACGGCTAGAACGAACGAATACGCCATAGAAATTCTTAAAGAATATTTTCCTAAAAAGAGAATTATCGACCTTGAATTAAAGAAAAATGACAGAATTCCATACGAAGGAATTTTACATTTGGATTGTACATTCAACCCGATCGGAAAAGATAAATGTATTATTTATAAAGATGGTTTTGTTGACGAAAGTGATTATAATTTAATTATTGATATTTTCGGAGAAGAAAATTGTTTCCATGTAACTGCCGAAGAAATGTTTGAAATGTTCCCGAATATTTTCTCCATTTCTCCTGAAGTTGTAGTTTCAGACAAAGCTTTTACAAGAATGAATGACCATTTGAGAAAAGAATGGGGAATGACGGTGGAAGAAATTCCGTACAGGGAAATTTCTAAGATGGGTGGTTTGTTGAGATGTTCTACAATGCCATTAGTAAGAGATTAAAATTTACGCAATACTTAATTGGTTCAAAGTAATCATCTTTTTTGCGCTGGTTCATTATTCTGAAAGGATCAGTAACTGGTTTAAAGTTTTTTCAGAATGACAAATTCACGCATATTTTTCAAAATAAAATTCAACAAAAATGCAGACAACAGATACAGTATTAATGATAGAGCCAATTGCGTTCGGATATAATGCAGAGACAGCAGAAAATAATTATTTTCAAATCGAACAAAAAGATGCAGATATTCAGTCAAAAGCTTTGGCAGAATTCAGAATTTTTGTTGAAAAACTTAAGATTAAAGGAATTAATGTTATCACCATAAAAGATACCATCGATCCGCATACTCCGGATTCTATTTTTCCAAATAATTGGGTGAGTTTCCACAAAGACGGAAAAGTGGTTTTATATCCGATGTTTGCCTCAAACAGAAGAGTTGAGCGTAGAGAAGATATTATTGAAAGCATCAAAAACCAAGGTTTTCAGGTTAGTGAAATAGACGATTGGTCGTTGCCGGAAATTCAGGGACACTATTTGGAAGGAACAGGAAGTATGATTTTCGATCATGATCATAAAATTGCTTACGGTTCGGTTTCTTTAAGATTAGATGAGAATCTTTTTAGAGAATTTTGTTTAAAATATGATTTTACACCGGTTGTTTTTCATTCATTTCAGACGGTGGGTGAAGAAAGGCTTCCGATTTATCATACCAACGTCATGATGTGTGTCGCAGATAAATTTGTAGTAATTTGCTTAGATTGTATCGACAAGGATTTGGAAAGAGCCAAAGTTATTGAAACCATTAAAAATTCAGGAAAAGAAATCATTGAAATTTCTGAAGAGCAAATGCAGCAATTTGCAGGGAATATGCTGCAGGTTCGGAATAAGAACAATGAAAAATTTTTAGTAATGAGCCAGACTGCCTATCAGTCATTAAACCCTGAACAAATTTCAAACATTGAAAACTATTGCGAGATTATCTATTCAGATTTAAATACAATTGAAGTGAACGGTGGCGGAAGTGCGCGTTGTATGCTGGCTGAAATTTTCCTCCCGAAAAATTAGTCATATCAATCATTATTTCTGAATTTATTTTATGAATATTCAAAGTTTGTCAAATCATTGTAATATCATCTACTTTTAGGTACATTTGGCAATGCAGTTTTTATTTTTACTAATTTTTACGATAAAAAATTACTAGGATATGGGAAATCATCAAATTATTGCTTCGGTTTTCCATATTTTGATGAAAATCCTATGATGCAATATATTGCTTAGAAAATTGTTCATTATTTAAGTCTCAGCATTCGCATATATATGAATTATTTCTTTTTCTTTAAGTTTCAAATAAGGAAACAGCTAAAAACTATGTTTTAAAGCTTTGCTAAATCTATTAACCAAAATTTTTTTTATTTCTCACACTTATCATACCTTCATTATTAATATAAGGAACAATTTTCATGGAAATTAGTTCTGTAAGAGTTTACTCTTTGTGTAATAGCAAGACATCATAATATTTATGGCAGCTCCCATTGAGCTTAATCTTAACAGAATCATTAAAGCAGTTTTATCTACAGCTCCGTAGGAGCTAAACCTTTGTAGAAAGATATTTCAAAACAACCAGAGCTCCTTAGGAGCGGCACTTATGTCATCTTTGATAAAAGTTTGCCGGTTCTCGTTTTGTTGATCGCCAAATCTCCTTCA
>NZ_JBMHFF010000009.1:0-11249 GCF_049166575.1 Chryseobacterium sp. GP-SGM7
GCCAACGGATCTACTCCATACCACACACTTATCCTTGGGTTGTAATATCTTGCTCCATAATAATAAAGACCTGTTTCGCTGTCTAATTCTTTGGCATTAAACTTATATGGATTGACGTAGGCAGTTGGTTCTTGTTGCTCTACCATTGTTTCTCCAAAAGGTAAATTTAGGAAAAATTGGGTAGGTTCAGCAATTTCATTGGTAACATAGGTTGCAGTACCTAAATGATCGCTGTGCAGATAATATACTCCTCCTAATGGAGCGGAATTTTTTGCAAGTTCTTTTTCTACGTCAGAAGTTTTGTAGCCGGCTTTTGATAAATAATTTTTGAAATCATTCTCGGCGTTAGATTGCGAATCATTATTCTCTTTTGTATTTGAAGGGGCCGCCTGTCTGTAGGTAAACAGATTGCCTGCATTACCTAATCTGCTTGCTATACGCTGGTCTCCGGCAAAATAGTGTTTGGTATACATACCATCTGACGTATATACAATATAAGGATTAGGATAGACTTTGAAGCTGTCAAACATCAATCCGTTATTTACCATTTCGCCGTTTTGGTACAGTTCAGAGTCATTGGTCAGGTTGGCTTTGATAGTACGCTCTCCTTTGTAATCATAAACATAATATTGGAACGTTCCCGGAGTTTCCCTGCGAACTGCCCTCATCCTATCTTGTTCATCCCAGTAGAAATAATCGGCAAAACTTCCGTCAGAGGTAGAATAATCTGTTACATTTCCATTACTGTCATACCTAAAATATTCTTCATTACCGGTTGCTGTATTTGTAACTCTTTCCACCATATGAGTACCTTTAAAATATCTGTATCTGTGATCATATGAATTATCAGTATTTACAATACCGTCTTGTACATGATCCTGTCTTTTGGTATCTATTCCGCTACTCAAATTATAAGATAATCGTGTATCGTATGATGAAGTAATTGTACCTACAATCGGTGTAGGAGGCAGACCTTCTTTTCTTCCCGGTTCTGCATTACCTGAAGATCTCACAAGTCTGTTTAGGGTATCATATTGATAATTGAGGGTATAATCTCCTCCAAAACCGGTATTAGTAGTCTGGCTTGTATTAACTATTCCTGTAATATTACTTGCGTAATCATAGCTGTAAGTACCGTTGAGAAGTACATTACTGTTAGCATCATTTAGAATATGGTTTTTCAGCCTTCTCATATTTGGCTCATATGTAAATGTAGACGACGTATCATTGCCAAAATCAATTTGTTTACGCTGCTCATAATGATCGTATTTGATAGATTTAACATATTCGTATCCTGCTTCATTGAATATCTTTTTGAGATTTCCACCTAAATCGTATTCATAGTGAACCACTTCGTTGTCAGGATATATAATATCTCTTATCCTGTTCCAGTTATCATACTGATATGATGTATTGAAACCGAGATACGGCATATAAAAACCATATATCCCACGATATTCATTAAGTAGTTCACCCATTTTACCGTATTGATAATACGATATACCAGTACCATCCTGTTTTTCTGTAATTCTTCCTGCACTATTTCCTGACGAACCATAGTTATAAGAAACATTAGCAGGATTTACACCAGATGGGATATCCGGTAAATTAATATTAGTCAAACGGTTGTAGAAATATTTATAATGAATAGGAATACCGCCGTTATTATTCAGATTGTTATTCAGCACATTAATGAGTTGTCCTACCTTACTGTATTCATATGTAGTTTCCCCTCGGTCAGGATGATTTTGGCTTAATTTTCTTCCTCCCATATCATAAGTGAAGCTTGTCTGGAGTCCTTCCGGATCTGTAACATTCATTATTTCCCCGATCTGGCTGTATGAAAATAAAGTGCTTAATACCTGTGAAGGTAAATAATTTTTAGTTTCCACAGTTTTTCCTTCTGCATTGGCAAAGACTTCTGTTTTGATCTGTGAAGAAGCATTCTGCATTTGGGTCGTTTCTGTTTTAAACATACCATTTTCGATGAAGAATCTGTTGTCAACAGAATTTCCTGCTTCATCAGTTGAAGAAACATTTCTGTCTTTGTAATCATATTCTGCCGAAGTGTAGTACTGGGATAGATTTAAAGTCAGCTTATTGTTAACAGAGACCCCTTTGTTTTCAAAAACAGGATGAAACTGCGTAACCGCTCTTCCTAAATTATCATTAATCACTCTTCCTGAAACCGACATTTTTTCTTCATTATTAATCTCTATATCTTTTTTCACCTGTATCACTTGCCCGGTAATATCAGCAAAAGAAAGAGTTTCAATATTGTTGTTTGCTTGATAAGGATCAAGATGCGTTGTTTTTGCTGTGAAAAGATATAGTTTGCTTCCATTACTAAGCGTTACCGGTGTTCCGAAATACTCATGTCTAATGGTGCTTGCCTGAGATTGCCAGTCATTAGGACTGATTACCCTTACCGGTCTTCCGTACTGATCATACTCATATCCCATTTTGTTGCCTGTAACATCAGTAGCTTCCAAAACGGTATCCATCATAGGATCATAGGTAGCATAGGAAGACAGATTAAAAATAAGATCTTTTACCTGAGTGACATATTTACCCATCGGATCATAAAAATATTCAAGCTTAGATTTTTGGTTGAATTCATTAGGGGGAGATTCAACGGTTTTAATATTTCCAAAGGCGTCGTAGGTAAGGTTTGTTTCCGCGATGTCACTAGCTGTTAACCAATTTTTAACTTTGGAAATATCTCCGGTATTAAAGTTGGTGATTTCTGTCGCACGTTTACGCAGCGGATTTGTGGCACCTGTTCCCGGATATACTGTAATGATACTCGGAACATTCAGAATATTATTGTTAAGACCTGTATGATAACCTATCACACTGTTGTAGCTCGAAGACGGACTGGTATACTGGTACTTCGTAAGCTGGCCTTTGTTATTATAGAACAACTGGCTCTGTGTGGAGATGGAGTTTCCGTTTTCATAACTTGTTTTTGTTGAGCCGGACATTAAAACCCTTCCCATTTTTTTACCTTCAGTCCCACCAACATCATAGGTTTCAAACTGTGCTGAAGGAAGTTCAGTTATTTCTGTAACAGCCGGATTAAAGTTGTAAAGTTTATAATTGTTTGCAGAAGAAGACAATATATTAGATGTTCCTGTTCCGGCATAGGCTTGTGTTGAGTGTAATAATCCACGCACAAAATAATTTTGATTATAGAAGTTCTGTACTGTTGTACGGTAAACGGAAGAGGTATTCGACATTTCATATGTTTTTACCATGGCAAATCCATATTTTTCACGTTCTCTTCTATTGTATTTTGAATTTTCATACTCGAAACGGGTAATGATGTCTTTATTATATGTACTTAAAGTATAAGTATCCGTAAATGCATCAGGATTTGGCATCACCACCTCGGTCATCACTAATTTTGCATTCGGATCATTGTATGATGGTTTAGAGGTACCATAATTGATGGTAAAAGCAGTACCTATATTTACAGTATTAAAAGTATCGTATGATTCTGCGTAGGAAACCTTTTTAAGCTTGTTGGTCTTAGCCAATTGAGAATAATGAATTTTTAATCCGCTGTTAGTATTAATTACAAGGTCAGGGAAACCGTCTCCATTGACATCTCTTAGACCTTTATTAATTTCTGACACTGATAATCCTACGTTGGCTGTAAGATCCGCCCCAAATGGCTTCAGATATAGAAGGGTAATTCCAAAAATCGTAATCATAGGAATATTGATGTAGAATCCGCCATTTAAGTTCGCATAGCCGCTGTGTGTCTTTGTTTCTTCTGCAAGACTATAACCCAAGCTTTGAGAACCTCCAAAACGATTCCCCAGATTATATTTGACATTGGTTTGCCCGTTGTTTTCATCTACCTGAACGATGTCAACAAGACCATCACCATTCACATCAAGGAATAATCTTTTTGATGTAGCGGTTGAAGATCCTCCACCAACACCTCCGGAAACGGCAATTCCCAATTCAACACCCTGCACAGCATCAATCACCCCATTGATTCCGCCACCAATTCCGAAAGATGAAGAGTGTACAGGTTTTGATACCTGCTGTTCGAACCCTGCAAAAGTTCCTGTAGATCCCGGAATACCTCCATTCACCAATCCTGTTCCGAAATTTAGTTTATAGGATGTTCCGTCAATTTTATCAGGTAAGCCATCCCCATTGATATCCATCCAGTATTCGGTGGTCTTGTTATATGAGTTCGGATAATTAGAGTTGCCTATGCTCATAGACCATGATACTGAAGTATCTCCTGTTGCATCGCTGCCTTTATCACTTAGTAGTCTTCCCACAGATTTGCTTCCGGACGGACCAAATGCTTTTGATTTTGAATTCATAAAGTCTTCCGTTCTCGTAATCACTCTGTCGGTTCCTTCAATTCCACTCTGTGCTCCCTTCAAACCGCCTAAAATACTGGTTTGCTGAGACTGTCCGCGATACAGCATATCGGGATAATTATCCCCGTTCACGTCGAAAAAGTCCTGAGTCTGTATATTTCCGATATTTCTTAATTCTGAAATAGAATTACTGAGGTTAAGCCCGAAACCAATTCCTGCATTTTTTGTCTTTGATTTACTTTTCTGTTTTTTAGAAATCGCAAACATTCTTGTATTGGGATTGTTAGCCACTTCTATATCATCAGAATCCTGATCATCATCAATAAACGGAGAGGTCGGCGTTTCGTCATCTCTGAAGCTTCCTCTTTTTGAGTATTGTTCTTTAAATATCTGATTCAGCCATTTATGTTCACGTACATCTCTCGTTTTAGATGGATTCAGAGGAGTGAAAGGTGTTGCTGCGCCAAAAACCTGATTATTGGCATAGTTGTTCTGAAAATCATTGGATAGTTGGTCTCCCATACATTCCCCGTATTGTTGGGCATTGGTAATTCCCGCACAAGCCGGAAAATCCAGATTAAACTGAAATGGGTTTTCAAGCGTTTGATCATTGATCAACGCACCATACAGATCCTTTGGCGTATTAGGGTTAGTGGTATAGGCAGGAGTATTATTACCACTTGGTCCCGTGGGAATTGAAATACAGTCATTTTCTTTCCGAGGCTCACAGCCGGGAATCAAAGGAGGTTGCTGATTGGTACTTACCGGAACAATATCTTTGGCTTCATTGTAAAGAAACTGTCCCCAGTTGTGATAAACTGCACTTACTCCGTTGTATTCTCCTGTATTTATTGATGTTTCAACGGTATGGTTTAATAGAGAATTTCCTGACTGATTATAAATATTAAATATATTATTATTCAGCTGTAATTTTAGTGCTTCATAGGCAAGTCTATCCTTATTGGTATCACAGAAAATAAGAATGTTTAGTTTTTCTTCATCATGAAGTACTCCCGCTGTAGGATCTCCCTGATAAAAAGGTATCGGATCATTTCCTGTAATTAAATTATGATCTATTGTGTATTCTTTCAATGTACCGCCGGATATTTCCACAATTCTCTTATCAAGGAAAATCCCTTTTTTCTTGATGACGTACATAAATTTACCGGATACAGAAGGAGTGAAACTAAAGTTTTTGTTGATAGAAATCGAGTAATCATCACTTCCTGAGGGTACATTATTTAAAGTTGAAACGTCAAATTTATCCTTAAGGTTTCTGATATGATAAGATGGGTATTGAGCAACGGCATAATGTTGGTAAGATGCAGTGGGATAACCTTCCACTACGATATCGTTCCATTCAATTTCTTTATTGATATGAGAATCGGTTTCCACTAAAAATTTCAAATGCCAAGATTCGTCAGGATTAGAAAGAGCGGGAACGGAATAATTAATGTTTACCGGTGAAACCAGGGTAGGTTGTCCCGGAGCCGGGCCTACGATTTCTTCGTAAATAAGATTTTGAACTGTTTGCTGGTTTTGAGCTACACTCACATCTTCCTTAATCAGAACTATGGAGTATTTTACTCTGTCTGACAATGTTGGTATTGTAAATTCCGGAATGGTAATATGAATATTTGCCGGTTCTGTAAATTTGAATGACTTCGTTAAATTATTTAAGAAAAACTTTTCATCATAGTTGGTCTGATTGGGCATATATCCATCTTGCTCCTCGATAAATTTATCGGGTAAAGGATGCCCGGCGTTGTCTGTATAGGTTACTACCGGATTGGTATCCACAATATAATTGGTTCCGGCTCTCTTATGTAATCTGAAGTATACTTTTTCGCCTGATTTTACAAATAACCTGGATGAATTTGCTACTCCAAGAGGTGTTCCCGGATAACTGTTGTAGTTGCGGATACCCACGCTTTGACCAGATGTATTATTGAGCTCAGTTAAAAATAAACGACAATTTTTTGATACGTCATTTGGATTTTTAATTTCTATTGAATAAACAGCTCTCGCATTATTATCCTGCCCTTGCTGAATAGCAATCTCATCCGAAATCTCTATGAAGCCGTTCTTTGGTGCAATCCAAACTTTTACCACATCGTTCTTAGGTTTTACAGGATCGATATCATCCGGTTCTTCAGGCTCTGTGTAGGGCTGAACCGCATTTCCTGTGATGACCATATTTTCTGTCAGATCACTGGTGATTACCATTTCCTGCGAATTACCATTTCTTCTGTTAAACCAAACTTTGTCATCTTTTATGACATCTGGTAAACCATCTGAATTGGCATCCATCATATAGATAGGTGTTTCATTCTCACTTTCTGAATTAACATAAGAAAATTCAAATCCCATTTTAAACCAATTGAAACCAACACTACCACCCAGATTCCAGGTTGTACCCTTTGAATGATTAAAGTTGCTGTTCAAATTTCCTACTGACTGATATGCACTGTTAAATACCAATTGTCCATTATTGTCTAAGCTTCCCGGAATTAGTTTGATCCCGTTATCACCATTTCTTTTGCGGTACAAAATATCTGCAATTCCATCTCCATTAAAGTCGACCAATTCCTGTCCTTTTTTTATGCGGGGATAAGATGCTCCACCAAATAATGATAGCATGAAATTTTTCACTCCTCCGAGTTGTGGTCTTAAGATAGCCAAACCGCCTCCTGTTCTTAGAGACCAACCCCACTCAAAATTGTTGTCTGCACTGATCTTGGAAGGTGTAGTAATAGAACTCACGACATCAGAAAACGCATCGGTTCCCGGGGTTACCATATTGGTGGCGGCTCCAAAGACAGTTCCGTTGTCATGATATTCAAAGTTATATTCGAACCCCGCATCACGAACTTTTACATTGGGTAATTTCAATTTCATCTTTCTTAAAAGACTTTTCTGAAATATTCCTGTCATGTAGGTGAAGTCATAGGATCTTATGTTTTGCTGCTGACCTGATCCGTTGGTGTAAGCAACATTTATTTTAGTAAGTAAATACGGTTCGATTCTTTTTAGGACACCTTTTGCATTGATCTGCTTATCCGGTCTTGTCGTATCATTGAAAAATGTTACCACATACGGACCTCTCTGGCCATTTCTTCCTGAATAAAAGATTTTATCAATATGAAATACCCATCCTGAATTCAGATTCTGGTCATCTCCTGTAAAATTCGTAATAGATTGGTTTTTATATTCGTAAATGATGTTGTTTCCGTGAACATCTTCTGTCTTCCATATACCCCATTGAAGGATGTTTCCATTGTAATTTCTCAGAACTGCATTGGAAACGAGTGTGGATTGGTCGCCTCCGTAATAGGTTTTTGTCCCATCGGTGGAAGTAACGATCCATCTGTAATCTGCCGGACTGCTTCCAAATCTTTCAATTTTTGTAAAATCGTGGTTTCTTCTTAAGTAAAATGTTTTGAAACCAGAGCCGTTTCTTGTCTGCCTTGTCGTATCAAATGTTCCGTCGGGGTTGACCTTATTGTGTCTGTGAGGTAAATATCCGTCAGGATAAACCAGCATTTCTCCATCCATAGAATAGAGTTCTGTTTCCTGGCCCGCTGTGAAAGTAGGAGTTCCCCATTTCATGTCTACTGATATGGATGACAAACCTCCGATGCTCCAGCCTTCTCCCATCCATCCATTTCCATTATCACTGCTGTAATTTACCGATAATGATGGTTGCATACCGGATACACCGGCAGGAAGGATTAACGGATAATTGATATTGGCATCTCCGGACTGGGTTGCAGCAGGAGCTTGCATTAAAGGTGCAGAAACAGGATTTGCAGCTTTCAGACCGCTGATTGTTGTCGGAGCAAAAGAATTTAATTGTGGTGATTCCGGCACAGAAATAATTCCATTGATGTAATCGCCGTCACCATCTCCTTCAAAGGTGATTGTTTTGTTCTTCTGGTCCACATCTGTCGATGCTACAACTTTCCACTTTTTTATAGAGTAATCAAAAGAAAAAACCTTGATGTCTTTTGGAGAAAAAAGACCCAGCTTTTTATCATCATAAGGAATCGTGATTTTTACTTTTTTATTCAGTTTTCCGGATAAGAGTGAGAAACGGTATCCGGAATTATGTAATGTTATATTCTTAAGACCTCCCGACACTGCAGGAATATCTTTCTCTCTTAATTTTATAATTTCTATGGTTGCTGATTCTGCTGCCTCTTTTTCGACTTTCAAATTCAAGTCTTCGTGATTAACATCATATTCCTGATCTTTAATAATATCAATTCTCCTGGAGTGATATACATTATTACCAATCACTTTAAATGATTTTTCATCAGCAGGTAATTTGAAAAGTTGATTACTGCCATTCTGGGTGACAGAAAAATGACCCGATTTTTTCTCTTCTGCAGATAATTTAATTACTTTTTCAAATTCTCCGTTATTCCACGAAATATCAGAATTGTTAATTCTGATATTTTTATCTGTGCTTATTCCTTTTACATAAAGATAATCACCCGAAAAAACAGAATTGATCTGAAAATCCTGAATGTCTTTTCTGTTTTTTTCAAAAACAATTTTCAGGTTTCTTACTTTATATTTTACTCCTGAAGCAGGAGAGGTGAAAAGTATTGTATTTACTCCTTCTTTTAATACTGAAATCCCTAATTCTTCTTTTTGTGAACTCCACGCAGCAGAGGGCATAATGATCTCGCCTCCGATTGAAAGCTGATGATTTACTGATCGGGACACTGACTCATGTGATGCTAATCCGTAAAGTTCATAAGTCAAAAATACCCGGGAACTCTCATTCAGCTTTGGAAGATTTACGGTAAAGAAATTATCCTTAGCACGATCTTCTTCCTGATCTGAAAAAACCCCTATAATTCCTTCTTTTTCAATTGCAGAAAAAGAATTTCTGTTTTCTGTTGCAATATCTGCATCAGATATGTTATCATCCTTTTCTTTCAGAATGAAGTTCCCATCAGAAATTGAGCCCGGGTTTAAATGTAAATCCTTATTGATTTCAGCTTCAGAAACCGATGCCGGATTGAAATTAGATAAACCCTTTAATAGAGGAAAATCTGTAGACTGAACCAGAAGATTATCCTGTTTCGGGTATTTTTCGTTTTTCCAGTTTGTTTTCCATTTTCTGATGTTGAGAATGTCTTCTCTGGTGAAAGATGCAAAAACAAACATACAGGCAAAGAAGCACGCAAGTAGTGCAGACTTCTTTGTAAAAGGAAGTTTTATAGATTTTATTTTCATGATCCGGTTTATTAGTCTACGATTAATTTAAAGGTCTTGATTATTTTGCCGTTGAGTGTAAGTGATACCAAATAGGAACTTTGAGTATGGAGCGAACCGTGGTATGATTTAGATTTGTGGTCGATTTTTTCCATGGTCACCAATCTTCCGCCTCCATCATAAATAGAAATGCGAAGGTTTTCCATTGCGGGGAAAGTTACGGTGAACTCTTGTCCTTTTTTGACAGGATTAGGGTACAATTTAATATCTTCAAGATTAAGGGAAATCAATTCGTTGCTTAAAGAATCAGGCCCCGATTGATTTGTTTCACTTTCTCTGGTTTTAGGGATCGGTCCTGTTGCAAATGTAAAATATTCAAGAGGTTGCGAGTTTTTTTCCTTGATGAAATTCACCTTGCTGAAAAGAATGAAGTTTTCACTCTCTACACCCTGAATTTTTATCATTTCTCCCGCAGAGTCTTTTAAAAGCATCCAATAAGCTAAAGGAAGTGAACTGGGGTTGATTTTGTTTTTATCTATACGAACCTGGTAATCTTTCTTTGGAATGGTAGATCCTATAAAACTGATTTCCCAGTTTCTTTCAAGAACTCTCAAATTTTCTTCATTTTTAAAACCCATCTCCTTGTTGTCATCAGACCACATCACAAAGTTATTGTGATCAAACAGGCTTGGGTTCTCCACATTCATTTTAAAAATATTGCCTTTTCCAATCGTAAGAAATTGATCTTCCTGATTTGAAGACTGTTTCTGGTACAATTCGTTACCATCATCCCTGCCTAATCCGGTAGGTCTGTATTTAAAATCTTTATGCTTTTCGGGATCCCAAATCAATGTACCGTCGGAGGAAATGTACTTTCCTTTGGTAAGAGATATTCCGTATTTTATGGAAAGATAACTGTGGATTTTACTGATATCCGTCTTTGTTGCCTTCTTAGGAATGAATATCATCTCGTAGAGATTCTGATCATCAAACTTGATTTTGATACTGTCGGGTTTACCCGATTTTGAATCACCCACTCCTGCATAGGTGAATATACTTGGTTTTTTCCGTAGTTTTATTTTGGTTTGATCTCCTTTCTCAAAAACATTATTATTAAGAATAATCTTCTTAGAATCGTTTTCCCATATCTTTTCTTCCTCTTTGGAAGTATGTACAAGACTTAGCGTATGACTCTTATCGCGGCTATGTCTTATATATTTTTTAAGGAAACGGTTTTTTATGCCGTCATGGAAATTGAGTAATCGATCTTCCTTCACATTGGAAGCCTCTCTGATTGTGGTGTTTGCTTTTTCCCAGATTTGGGGATCTGAGCCGATTAACTGGGAATGGAATTGTGCAGAGCAGAATACAGCAATACCTGCCGCAATTCTGCAGTATATGTTTTTGAAAATCATGTAAAAAGGGTATAGTTTTTAAATAAGGTCAGTGATATCTGAGGTCACAAAAATTTTGAGAACTATGGAATTTTGAGAAGTGGTTTTTTCATATCAAGAGTTTTTTGGTATTATTTTTCACAAACATATGAAAAAAAAGTTATAATTCTTAAAAAAAATTAAAATTTATAAAAAAAGTTAAAAAAATAAATATTATTGTAACATATGTGGTATCTGTTGATTTTATGACGTGTATTTTAAAGATTTGTTGAGTTATCAATAT